>NZ_JBVHNL010000333.1:0-207 GCF_055556635.1 Pseudomonas sp. PME37.24/006 | reverse complement strand
CGACCGCTCGGTTCGTAGCCGAGTACTCTATCCAGCTGAGCTATGAGTCCGTTACAGATCACCTGAAAGCCAACACCACGCTTTACATGTGACCTTTGGCGCTTTTAAACCAGATCACCGCTGGCTGAAGCAAAATGGCCTGCATTGCTGCAAGCCATTCAATATGGTGGACCCAGGAGGATTCGAACCTCCGACCGCTCGGTTCGT
>NZ_JBVHNL010000332.1:0-207 GCF_055556635.1 Pseudomonas sp. PME37.24/006 | reverse complement strand
CGACCGCTCGGTTCGTAGCCGAGTACTCTATCCAGCTGAGCTATGAGTCCGTTACAGATCACCTGAAAGCCAACACCGCGCTTTACATGTGACCTTTAGCGCTTTTAAACCAGATCACCGCTGGCTGAAACAAAATGGCCTGCATTGCTGCAAGCCATTCAATATGGTGGACCCAGGAGGATTCGAACCTCCGACCGCTCGGTTCGT
>NZ_JBVHNL010000331.1:0-209 GCF_055556635.1 Pseudomonas sp. PME37.24/006 | reverse complement strand
CAGGGGCGTCGCCAAGCGGTAAGGCACCAGGTTTTGATCCTGGCATGCGTTGGTTCGAATCCAGCCGCCCCTGCCATAACCACCCAAGGGTGGCTCGTAATACCGAATTGAGCAGCATTGCGTCACACACGATACAGGGGCGTCGCCAAGCGGTAAGGCACCAGGTTTTGATCCTGGCATGCGTTGGTTCGAATCCAGCCGCCCCTGCC
>NZ_JBVHNL010000330.1:0-228 GCF_055556635.1 Pseudomonas sp. PME37.24/006 | reverse complement strand
GGATCGTTTCAAATACTTCATCCGTTGCGCGAAAGATATCATCCTCCATCTCGATGGCTTTCCAACTCAACACGGAATCCTTGACATATTCATTCACTCTGCCAATGGACTCACTGGTGCGATCCTGATACCACGAACGTCTGAGTGGTCCGCGAACTAATGTAACTGCTGAAGCGACAAGATCAATCAATGGATGAAATGGGCGATCAAATCCGGGATTGAAGTCGA
>NZ_JBVHNL010000329.1:0-228 GCF_055556635.1 Pseudomonas sp. PME37.24/006 | reverse complement strand
GAAGTCTATCTGCCCGGTGCCGGCTGGGTCGGGCTGGACCCGACCTCGGGCCTGTTTGCCGGGGAAGGCCACATCCCCTTGTCCTGCACGCCGGAACCGGCCTCGGCCGCGCCGGTCAGCGGCCTGGTCGATCCCTGCGAGGTGGAGTTCGAGCACCTGATGTCGGTCAAGCGCATCTGGGAAGCGCCGCGCGTGACCAAGCCCTATACCGAAGAGCAGTGGATCGCC
>NZ_JBVHNL010000328.1:0-228 GCF_055556635.1 Pseudomonas sp. PME37.24/006 | reverse complement strand
CAGTAGGCGATGCGGCCAAGAAGGTCGCGCCCGCCCGGTCCCTGCGGGAAGCGGAACTGGTAGCCGCCGATGGTCAATCCCCCGCCCGGGGGGCGCCGCCCGCTGCCGCCTCTGTCGGCGTTGGCCATCGATCAGTCACTCCGCGTGGTGGCGCGAGCCCGCACCAGACCTGAAAATATGGGCCGCTTTTAGCCGTCGCATCACGAATGCGCGAGCGCCCGTTGACCA
>NZ_JBVHNL010000327.1:0-228 GCF_055556635.1 Pseudomonas sp. PME37.24/006 | reverse complement strand
CCGGTGCGCTCGCCGGCAAGGCCGGCCAAGCGGGAGCCGATGGAGATGGGGGGCGCGGCCGTCAACCGCCACCCTGCGCCGGGGCCTGAGAGATCAGCGAAAAACCCTCGATCCGATGCCGGTAAACTGCCTGGGCGCGCGGTGGTTGCGTCAAGCGCATTCCGCCAGTTGCCTTCACGCGAAGGCGGGGGCGCCGGCGGCGGCAGGGGCCGCATCCGGCAACGGCCG
>NZ_JBVHNL010000326.1:0-228 GCF_055556635.1 Pseudomonas sp. PME37.24/006 | reverse complement strand
CGCGATCCGCAACCGGGCCCCATGCCCCGGCAGCGCGAGCAGCGCGGCGGCATGGCGCCAGGCTTCATCGGGATCGGCAAAGGCCAGAATGCGCGCATGGCCCGCAGGCATGACCAGTTCCGCCGCTGGCGCGATCTCCACACTTGCCGCGCGGAACGGGGCGATCAGGGTATCGACTGCTGCGGCAAAGGCGGTGTCATCGAGCGCTTCGAGCCCGTCGATCGTGAC
>NZ_JBVHNL010000325.1:0-229 GCF_055556635.1 Pseudomonas sp. PME37.24/006 | reverse complement strand
ACATCCTACGACCAAAAAGCCCGCAACTGCCATGAGAAGGATGGCCGCCTTGCTCATGAGTGATGTCCTCCGCCGTGATGCCCCTCGTGGCCACCAGCCTTCGCGGGTGTAAGGGCAGCGGCTTTCGTTGGCAAAGCGCCCTTGGGGTAGAGCGCGGGGATCGCATTGACATGGCCTCGAAACTTTCCGGCAAGACTCGTCACGAGCTTTCCATTGTTGGCGTCGCCTG
>NZ_JBVHNL010000324.1:0-229 GCF_055556635.1 Pseudomonas sp. PME37.24/006 | reverse complement strand
CGGAGCCATTGTGCTGCGCTGCATCGTGACGCTCGGTGCGATCTCGCTCTCCGGCCCCGACGGGGTCTGGCTCACGCTGTGGGGTCTGCCGTTCGTCCGGATCGTCTACGTGACCGTCGCGCTCGCTCTCGTCGCGTGGGTCTTCGTCGTCGCGGGATGGTCGCTCGAAGCGCAACTCGGCGTGCGCCGCGCGGTGGGCGTCGCGCTCGCCGGGGTCGGCGCGGTGTTC
>NZ_JBVHNL010000323.1:0-229 GCF_055556635.1 Pseudomonas sp. PME37.24/006 | reverse complement strand
AAACTGCTCTTGCCGATCAAGGCAGGCAAATGATGCTTCAAAATCTGCATGGCGCCAAAGGCCCAACGGAAGCGCTGTGATTTCAAGGCAGTAAAGTTGGATGGTGTCAGCCCACGGCCCAGCACTTCATCCACATAACGGGTTTCGTAGCCGTCTTTAATCAGGCGCAGACCCAGTTCGGTATCTTCACAAATACACCATTCTGACCAGCCACCGACGTTTTCGAGTG
>NZ_JBVHNL010000322.1:0-229 GCF_055556635.1 Pseudomonas sp. PME37.24/006 | reverse complement strand
GTCATATGCCAATTTGAATAGCCCACAAAGATTGCTGGAAGTACCTGCCGAAGGCAAGATGCTGGAACTGCTTTACCCAATGGCAAACATTGATCGGGCAGATTTTCTTAAATTGCATTTAAGCAATTATGCTGAAAATGTCATGCTGACCAATTGGGATCTGGATGGTATTGCAGCTGATACCTACGATGCCTTGCTGGCCGTCGTACCATTTCATCATGCCAATGCA
>NZ_JBVHNL010000321.1:0-229 GCF_055556635.1 Pseudomonas sp. PME37.24/006 | reverse complement strand
AGACTCGAACTTCCACGACCTTGCGGTCACTGATACCTGAAACCAGCGCGTCTACCAATTCCGCCACCTGGGCACTGCAGTAATGTTCACCGTTGCCGGTACGGATCATTACGTCCGTTATTTGCAAAGTAGGTTATCAAGCTACTTCACGAAATTTGGTGCCCAGGAGAAGACTCGAACTTCCACGACCTTGCGGTCACTGATACCTGAAACCAGCGCGTCTACCAAT
>NZ_JBVHNL010000320.1:0-230 GCF_055556635.1 Pseudomonas sp. PME37.24/006 | reverse complement strand
ATTTAGGATCCGGCAATATATCCCGCTTAGGGACTTCACGACGACGTGGCATATAACACCCTTATGTTATTCAGCTTAATTTGGCAAACCAGCCAAAGCTTACTAGACCTTGCGGCCAAAAAATTAAGACGCCTTAGGACGCTTTGCACCATATTTAGAACGAGCCTGCTTACGATCCTTCACACCCTGCGTATCCAAACTACCACGCACCATGTGATAACGCACACCCG
>NZ_JBVHNL010000319.1:0-230 GCF_055556635.1 Pseudomonas sp. PME37.24/006 | reverse complement strand
GGTCAGGGCGGCCAGGGGAACCCCGGCGGCCTCCACGTGCGAGAGCGCCGCGGGCTTCCGCGCGAGGGAGAGCGATGGGACGACGGCGTACTCGGCGTACGTGCCGGGCGTGCGCGGGGTGGGCGTCATGCCGAACACCTCGGTGCCCGGCGGGAACGGATGCGACTCGTACGGGGTCGCGACGACGACACCGCTGAAGTCGTAGCCGAGGGTCGCGGGCCACGACGTGA
>NZ_JBVHNL010000318.1:0-231 GCF_055556635.1 Pseudomonas sp. PME37.24/006 | reverse complement strand
AGCGGCCGATGCCGGTCTCGTCGTCGGGGGTGATGTTGGGAACGTAGAGATTGCCGAAGGGCGTGGGCATGGGACGGCCACCGGCAAACAGCGGGCCGTTGGAGGCCGTGTGGCAGGCCACGCAATCGCCCACGCGGGCCAGGTATTGGCCGCGGCTGATGATGTCATTGCCGGCCGTGCGCAGCACTGGTGCGGCCGAGGCGGCCGGCTCGCGGCCCAGGTAGAGCCAGC
>NZ_JBVHNL010000317.1:0-231 GCF_055556635.1 Pseudomonas sp. PME37.24/006 | reverse complement strand
ATGCCGACAATCCATCGGCCGTGACGCGCGACTATGTGTTCGAGGTTCACGGCGCCGAGGGGGCGCCGCCGCTGCTCTCGATCTTCGGCGGCAAGATCACGACCTACCGGCGGCTGGCTGAGCAGGCGATGCAGCGCCTCGCGCCGTGGTTTGCGAAGCTGTCGCCGGCCTGGACCGCTGACAGGCCGTTGCCGGGCGGCGACATCGGCGGCAGTTTCGATGATTTTGCGC
>NZ_JBVHNL010000316.1:0-231 GCF_055556635.1 Pseudomonas sp. PME37.24/006 | reverse complement strand
CGTGACGTAGTCCAGCAGCGGCACGTCGTTGATCGAATCGCTGTAGAAGTAGGTGCGCTCGAAATCGGACGGCGCGTAGCCGAGTGATGCCAGCCACTCGGTGGTGCGCACGATCTTTCCTTCGCGGAAGCTCGGCACGCCCGTGCTGCGCCCGGTGAACGCGCCGCCGGGCGTACCGTCGTCGGTATCGAGCTCGATGCCGAGCAGGTGCTCTATACCGAATTCCGCCGC
>NZ_JBVHNL010000315.1:0-231 GCF_055556635.1 Pseudomonas sp. PME37.24/006 | reverse complement strand
GCATGCGCTGGCCGACGCACTACGCAGGCCGCATGCAAGGCGCGCGCGCCGCCCCGGGCACGCTCGCCCGCATCAAAGGCCTGCTGCTCCTCGCGCAGGAGACTCTGCGCGTGCGCCGCGATCTGGGGGCCGCCACGTCCGCCATGCGCAGCCTGGAGGACAGTCTCCTCGTCGAGGTGCTGAACCTCGCAATCGCCAGCGAGCCGCTCGAGACGACGCAGCGGGACCGCC
>NZ_JBVHNL010000314.1:0-231 GCF_055556635.1 Pseudomonas sp. PME37.24/006 | reverse complement strand
GGCTGCTCGATCGGTTCGCGCGAGGCGGCGCACGGCTCGTCCTCGCGACGATGGGGATGACCGAAGCCGTCGGCGACACCCGCTGGCAGGCGCTCGGCCCCCTTCCCGGGATGGAACCGGGCAATGACGCGAGCGTCGCGATCGACGTCACGGGTCCGGGATTCCCGCACACCGTAATGCTCGGCGACCTGGGCGAGGAGCCGCAGGCCGTGCTGCTCCGCCGGGTCGACA
>NZ_JBVHNL010000313.1:0-231 GCF_055556635.1 Pseudomonas sp. PME37.24/006 | reverse complement strand
GCATGTCGATCACGAGGAGAGCACGAGTCATGCCTCCATCACACCACCGACCGGGACGCCGCGGGCGCAACAGAGCGGACGACCACCGTCGGGAAACCGCCGCGAACTCGAGACCGGCGACGGCACGACGTCAGCGATCCTCACAACCTCAGTCGCGCACGGCCATCGGGAACTGACGTTGCGCGAATCACCGAGCAAGCGCGCGAGACCGAACGGAGCCAGACGGATGCC
>NZ_JBVHNL010000312.1:0-232 GCF_055556635.1 Pseudomonas sp. PME37.24/006 | reverse complement strand
GATCCGTCCTTGTCCGCGTCCGGCCGGCTCGCCTTCGCAAGCTGCCATGTGCCGGTGCTTGCGCATGCCGGCAGCACGGCCACGGTCAGTGGCGGCGCGAACCTCGACCAGCTGGGAACGCGCAATGCGCCCTCGCTGCGCTATCTGGACTTCACGCCGGCGTTCGCGGCCGGCGGCGATGGTGCCAGCGGCGGCTTCGACCGCGATGGCCGCGCGCAGACGCTGGCCGAGC
>NZ_JBVHNL010000311.1:0-232 GCF_055556635.1 Pseudomonas sp. PME37.24/006 | reverse complement strand
GATCGAGCCGTCGTACTCCACCAGGCGCTCTACAAGCGCCCTCGATCCATTCACGCCGCGGCTATCCGCCTGGCTTTCCGCTGAAGCAGTCAAATCCCGCAAGCAAAGACGGACCTTAAAACAGATGTTTCTGGACTTAAAGGCGCTGGGGTATCAGGGATCGTATGACCGCGTGGCTGCCTTCGGAAGACAGTGGAAGGTGGGTCAAATAGAGAGGGTCAATTCTGCGAGC
>NZ_JBVHNL010000310.1:0-232 GCF_055556635.1 Pseudomonas sp. PME37.24/006 | reverse complement strand
ACGCTGGGATACCCGATTGACCGCGGGCCGTTCACGGTCGCCGGCGGACTGACTTTCTTCGGCGCACCGCTGAACGCCTACATGGTGCATGCGACGACTGAGATGGTTCGACGCCTGCGCAACGGCAGTGGTCGCTACGGACTTCTGTACGGCCAGGGCGAGTTCGTGACCAAGCATCATGCACTGGTGCTCTCCTCACAGGCGCCCGCGCCGGAAATCCAGACCCGCGAGC
>NZ_JBVHNL010000309.1:0-232 GCF_055556635.1 Pseudomonas sp. PME37.24/006 | reverse complement strand
CGCCCTGCGGGTGAAGATCCGCGACGAGGGCCTGGTCCGCAACAAGGCGGTGCATGTGGCGCTCGGCGTAAGGCACGACGGCGGCAAGGAAATTCTGGGCCTCTGGCTCGAGCAGAACGAGGGCGCCAAGTTCTGGTTGCGGGTCATGAACGAGCTCAAGAACCGCGGTGTCGAGGATCTGCTCATCGCCGTGGTCGATGGGTTGAAGGGCTTTCCCGAGGCGATCACGGCC
>NZ_JBVHNL010000308.1:0-232 GCF_055556635.1 Pseudomonas sp. PME37.24/006 | reverse complement strand
GACGACGGCGCGGCTCCCGACCCGGACTCGGACGGCGCGGGGTCGGAGTCGCCCGACGAGGGCGCCGCCGCGCAGCAGGACGCCGACGAATCCGCCGACACCGACGCGTCGCCGGGCGGCGAGATCGGCTGACCGAGCGTCCGCTCGACCGTGCGCGTGCGCGCCGCACGGCCGAGCGCGGATCAGACCGGCGCGAGTTGGTCCGGGCGCGGGCTGAGATCCGGACGCAGGC
>NZ_JBVHNL010000307.1:0-232 GCF_055556635.1 Pseudomonas sp. PME37.24/006 | reverse complement strand
CACAGCCTATCTCTATCATGGCAGTCACGCTGTTTGCCGTGAACAAGGGCTATCTGGATGATGTCGAAGTGAAAAAAGTGCTGTCGTTTGAAGCCGGTTTGCACAATTATATGAAGACCAGTCACGGTGCATTATTGGCCAAGATTGAAGAAACCAAGGCACTGGATAAAGATGGTGAAGCTGCACTGGCTGTTGCGGTTGCCGACTTTAAAAAATCCGGCGCTTATTAATC
>NZ_JBVHNL010000306.1:0-233 GCF_055556635.1 Pseudomonas sp. PME37.24/006 | reverse complement strand
ACGGGTTGATGCGCGCGTCCGACATCGCCATGTACGAAGCCAAGCGTGCCGGGCGTCAGCAATATCGCTTCTACGATCACGAAATGAATGGCCGGGCGCGCTCGCGGCTGATGCTCGAAGAGAGCGTGCGCACGGCTATCGAGAACCGAGATTTTAATCTGGTGTATCAGCCTCAAGTGGCCATTGCCGACGGGCAGATTCGCGGGTTCGAGGCGTTGCTGCGTTGGCAGCAT
>NZ_JBVHNL010000305.1:0-233 GCF_055556635.1 Pseudomonas sp. PME37.24/006 | reverse complement strand
CAGGTTGACGGTGGAGAACGTCTTCTGTGCCCAGATGATGAATCGGGAGCCGAACCAGTCGCGCGCCTCGGCCCATTCGCGCTCCTCGGGCGTGAGGAATGACAGGCGGCGCGGGGCGGGTGCCGCGACGACGGGCATCTCGACGACGGCGGGCGGAGCGGAATCGGTGGGTTCGGGGCCGGCCTTGGCTGCGTCGACCTCGGCCCACCGCTCGTCGAGGGTGAGCGCCTTCC
>NZ_JBVHNL010000304.1:0-233 GCF_055556635.1 Pseudomonas sp. PME37.24/006 | reverse complement strand
CCCACCCTCAAGGAAGCGCTCATCGCCGACCTCAAGGCCGGCAAGGACATCACCGCGGGCATCACCCTCGCAACGTCCGTCGCGGCCGAGGCGAAGACCGCGCAGGGCGCGCAGACGCCCACGCCCGCCACCACCACGATCCCCGGCTCGTACGTCGCCGCCGAGGCCGCCACGGGCGGATCCCCCGTGAAGAGCTGGACCGTCAGCGGACTCGGAGGTAAGTGACCATGGCC
>NZ_JBVHNL010000303.1:0-234 GCF_055556635.1 Pseudomonas sp. PME37.24/006 | reverse complement strand
CCTGGGCGAGAAGGGCGTAGTCATCGTCAGCTGGATCTGGCAGGCCGGCGGCGTGGCCTCGCGCGGCAAGCCCATCGTAGATCCGGCCGATGCCAAGGGCATGAAGGTGCGCGGCGGTTCACGCGAGATGGACCTGATCCTGAAGGAAGCGGGCGCCGCCGTGGTGACCTTGCCGTCCAATGAAATCTACGCCGCCATGCAGACCGGCGCGATGGATGCGGCGATGACTTCGTC
>NZ_JBVHNL010000302.1:0-234 GCF_055556635.1 Pseudomonas sp. PME37.24/006 | reverse complement strand
AGGCACTGTTCGATTTGACCGGCTGTTTGTTGATTGACTGTTGCCAGGCAAACAGTTGCGTGGGCAACAGTGCGTGAGGCGATGGAGTTGTTTATAAAGGCTCTTTGTTATTCCGTAAAAGACCATAAATTAATATTTATAGATCATTTGGAGATATGAGGCCGGCGTTTACCAAAGTCGATAGCGACTATCGAGAGCGTTGATTTCTCCCCTTCAAGCGGCGCGGGTAGCCTG
>NZ_JBVHNL010000301.1:0-235 GCF_055556635.1 Pseudomonas sp. PME37.24/006 | reverse complement strand
AGGATCGCGAGAGGGGTCCGCAGCTCGTGGGAGGCATCCGCGACGAACTCTCGCTGGCGCCGGAGGGCGTCGACGAGCGGTCGCACGGCCCTGCGGGTGACGAGCCACCCGAGGATCCCCGCGGACGCGATCGCACACGCGCCGATTGCGACGGCGCCGAGCAGGATGTCGATGCCGTCGACATCGACGAGGGTGGTGTGCCGACCCGGGTGCAGCAGATCCGTCAGGCGAACCT
>NZ_JBVHNL010000300.1:0-235 GCF_055556635.1 Pseudomonas sp. PME37.24/006 | reverse complement strand
GATGCGGCATAGGCGGGGATGGCCACCGTCGCGACGAGCCCGGCCACCATGGACAGGATCACTGCGCTGCGCAGCGGCTTCGTGTTCCGCCGGAACGACGACGAGTTGGGGGTGGGAGCGGTACGCGCGACCGTCGACGACGCGACAGCGGGCTTCCGCGAGGGGCGGGCGGCGGGTCGGGTGACCGCGGCGCGCGCGCTCTTTCGAGTCTGACCCGTTGCGGGGACCTCGGGCA
>NZ_JBVHNL010000299.1:0-235 GCF_055556635.1 Pseudomonas sp. PME37.24/006 | reverse complement strand
CAGCGACTCCACCTTCGACAACACCGCCAACTACGGCGTCCCCGCCAACGCCAAGCCCGTCGGATTCGACACCTGGCTCACACCCACCGGCGACCTCTACCGCGCAAGCAAGAAAATCGCCTCCAGCGTCAACGCCGCCGCCGCCGAATGGAAAGACGACATCACCGGAGTACTCGTCTCGTACGCCACCAACGCGGGCGTGTTCGTCTACGACAGCGGCAGCGACTCCACCTTC
>NZ_JBVHNL010000298.1:0-235 GCF_055556635.1 Pseudomonas sp. PME37.24/006 | reverse complement strand
GCGCGCGCGTAGACCGCGACCATCGCGGCGGTGCGCGAGGACTGCCGGAAGCGCTCCCCTATCGTCGGATCCACCGCGACCGGGGAGCCGGCGGCGATGTCGGCGGACGCGCGCCGCAGCGTCTCCGCGAGCGCCGCGACCGTGGCATCCGCGACGCTCCAGACTCCGGTGCCCAGTTCCGCGGCGATGTCGGGGTCGCTGACCACCGCGGGAGTCCCGAGCGACGCCGCTTCGA
>NZ_JBVHNL010000297.1:0-236 GCF_055556635.1 Pseudomonas sp. PME37.24/006 | reverse complement strand
CGATGCACTCACGGAAGCCGGACGGCCGCCCGCCGATGCGACGAAGCCCGCGGTGACCGTGACGGCCTGACCCGTGTTCGCGCGTCGCCGCCCGGATCGACGCGCAAAAACAAAAAGACCCGACCGGCGCATGCCGATCGGGTCTTTGTCATTTCACGCGATGCCGCAACGGGGCGGCATCACATCGGTCGGAGCGATCAGAGCCGCTCTTCGACCCAGCCCTTCACGCCAGCCAG
>NZ_JBVHNL010000296.1:0-236 GCF_055556635.1 Pseudomonas sp. PME37.24/006 | reverse complement strand
CGACGTTGTGCAGATGCTCAACCACCGTCGCGTCGTAGTCGAACACCTGATCCGCGAAGGGTTTCGCTCCCCACGTCGTGGGCACGCCTTTTACGGCCAGCAGGTCCTTTGCGGCGTAAGGAATCCCGTGCAGCGGCCCGCGATAGTGCCCGCGCTGTATCTCTTTCTCCGCCGCGTGCGCTTGCTCCAGCGCCGTGTCGGGCAGCAGGCGCGCATAGGCATTCAGCTTCGGCCCG
>NZ_JBVHNL010000295.1:0-236 GCF_055556635.1 Pseudomonas sp. PME37.24/006 | reverse complement strand
AGCCGGCGCAACCCCGCCCCCCGCGTCCTCGCGCGCGAGTAGCGTGAAGGACGATGCCTGAGAAACCTTCGTCCCCCCACCCACCGACACAGGACATCCAGCTCTCGCCCCGCCACCGCTGGCGGGCGTACTGGATCGCCGTCTCGGTCGCGGCTCTGACGATCCTCGACCTGACGAAGGTCAACGTCGCGTTGCCGTCCATCGAGACGGCGCTGCACGCGGGTCCGACCGAGCTG
>NZ_JBVHNL010000294.1:0-237 GCF_055556635.1 Pseudomonas sp. PME37.24/006 | reverse complement strand
AATCTCGCGGCAGGCTGCTTCCGCCATCGTGACCATCGATTCGAATGGACCCGCGCGGAGTTTCGGAGCTGGGCGGAAAGGATCGGCGCGGCTTACGGCTACCGTGCGGAATTCAGCGGTATCGGCACGAACGACGAAGCACTCGGATCGCCCACCCAGATGGTCGTCTTCACACGATAGTCGCCCATCCATGAACATCGAAATTCCTGATTTCTCGCTGGTCGTGCTGATTGGCTC
>NZ_JBVHNL010000293.1:0-237 GCF_055556635.1 Pseudomonas sp. PME37.24/006 | reverse complement strand
AGGGCCGCGCGCATCGGTTCGGTCAGGCGCGTGCCGTCGCCGGTGAGGAAGACCAGTGGATGCCGCGCCATCCCCGCCTGCCGAAGCAGGTCGCCACGCGTCGCCGTCAAGGGGAGCAGCGGTGCCCGGCTCTCCGAGACCGCGATCCCCCCGACGATCTCGTCGATGAGAGCATGGCTCACGATGCCCTGTGCATCCCTCGACAGATCGACCACGTTTCCTATCATGGTCGAGGGC
>NZ_JBVHNL010000292.1:0-237 GCF_055556635.1 Pseudomonas sp. PME37.24/006 | reverse complement strand
AGGCGTTCGATGACTTTAGCGCCCCAGCCTTGGGCAGCTTGTCTGGCCAGAATGTCGCTGCCAATCTGCCAATAGAGTAAGACCAATTCCCGATTAACTGCCAGCGTAGCGCGTTGCTGGGCGCTGTGAATGCGTGTTTTTAGTTCAACCAACCAGTCGGCATAGTCTGCTGGCATTGGTATGAGTGAGATGGGTTGGTCGCTCATGTCTCCAGCTCCTCGCCTTCAATTTCAGCCA
>NZ_JBVHNL010000291.1:0-237 GCF_055556635.1 Pseudomonas sp. PME37.24/006 | reverse complement strand
CAGGAACGTTTGCGGGAAACCTTACTTTTGGAGTTACGAAGCGTCGAACGCAACAGACGCTCGAAACGCTTCCCGACGCTATACCAGTGATGCCCGAAACCGATGCGTCCGTTTTTGGGAATGTAGTGGAACAAAACGCTATCATCGCCAGAGCCGAACTGGAAGTAGTACTCGGCCTGTACCAGTGGACCGGAATTCGAGCAGGGGCGTAATTTCTGCATCATGTGGAACAGTTCC
>NZ_JBVHNL010000290.1:0-238 GCF_055556635.1 Pseudomonas sp. PME37.24/006 | reverse complement strand
CCTGGTCGCCGACGACTGGCGCACCCCGCAGACCGCGAAGCTGCGGGCGCTGGCGCCGATCCTGACCCCCGTCGCGCAGCCGACCCCGACCGCGACTCCGAAGCCCACGGCGACGGCAACCGCGACCCCGAAGCCCACGGCGACAGCGACGCCGAAGCCGACGGCCACACCGAAACCCACGGCGACGGCCACGCCGAAGCCGACGGCCACACCGAAACCCACGGCGACGGCCACGCCG
>NZ_JBVHNL010000289.1:0-238 GCF_055556635.1 Pseudomonas sp. PME37.24/006 | reverse complement strand
ACCCGCGCGATCAGCCTCGTGGTCACCCTCTCGGGGATCTTCCTGGCCGGCTCGCTGATCGGGCTCATCGCCAACGCCGTGGACCAGAAGATCGAGAGCCTGCGCAAGGGACGCAGCCAGGTGCTCGAGACCGAACACACCCTGGTGCTCGGGTGGTCGCCACGGCTGCCCGCGATCCTGGCCGACATCGTGATCGCCAACGAGAACCACCGCGGTCGTTCGCTGGTCGTCCTGGCCG
>NZ_JBVHNL010000288.1:0-238 GCF_055556635.1 Pseudomonas sp. PME37.24/006 | reverse complement strand
AGCCGTCGAACGTGTCGATCGCGCCCTTGCGACCGTGGCGGCCGAGTCGGTCGAGGGTGGCGTTGGCGAGGTGGAAGCCGTCCATCGGCAGCGCCACCGCCGTGCCCGGGTTCCGGGTGTTCAGTTCGGCGGCGAGTGCCGCGGCGAGCGTCGTCTTACCGCTGCCGGGGCTCCCCGCGATCCCGAGCAGGAATCGGGACGGTCCGGATGCCGCGCGCTCGACACGGTCGGCGAGGGC
>NZ_JBVHNL010000287.1:0-238 GCF_055556635.1 Pseudomonas sp. PME37.24/006 | reverse complement strand
AGCCCTGTCATTGCAGGCAGAACGGCTGGATGCGGCAGCCATGTCAACTCAGGCCAGGGAACGTCTGAACGCTTTGCGTCAAGGTATCGAAAGAGCGCGTGGCCTGCTCCAGCAGTTATTGGTCATGGCCAGAGCACAGGAACAGCCATATGGGGCAACCGAAAAGACATCGATGCAGCACATCCTGCGGCTGGTTCTGGAAGACCTGATACCACTGGCCGAAGCAAAATCGATCGAT
>NZ_JBVHNL010000286.1:0-239 GCF_055556635.1 Pseudomonas sp. PME37.24/006 | reverse complement strand
GCCGCTTTGAACGAGGTGGGTGGGCTCGGCGACAAAAGGATGTGGGAGCGGTTATCCCTCCCCGTGGCTATATCGAGCGCGAGCGCCCATCCACCCCAAGCGCCCATATGGCTTGAGCCGTCCGGTTGTCCCCCCGGACGGCTCTTTATTTTCGGTTGTCCGTACAACTACGAAATGAGCGCCAAAGCGGTGCTCGGCTTCTGGACAAGAAATGTCTTTTCCACAACATATTCCCGTCA
>NZ_JBVHNL010000285.1:0-239 GCF_055556635.1 Pseudomonas sp. PME37.24/006 | reverse complement strand
CCACGATCGCGGTCGGTCTCCTGGCTCTGCGCCGTCTCTCCCCGCAGGGCATCCGTCGGGTCGGCTCGCTCGGTATCGACCAGTTCGCCTCGGTGGCGTTCTCCGTCGCGGCGCTGGTGTGGGTCGCGTGGGTGTGGGACACCGTGTCCATCGCCGCCGACACCGGGCTCTGGTCGCGCACCTGGGTGGTCTGGGTGGGGGCCGTCCTCACCCTGGCCGGCGTCGTCCTGACGGTCTTC
>NZ_JBVHNL010000284.1:0-239 GCF_055556635.1 Pseudomonas sp. PME37.24/006 | reverse complement strand
GTCACCTTCGAGCAATATCTGGTCACGCGCGTGCGCGGATCGATGATCGACGCGCTGCGCCGCAGTGCCACGATCACGCGCGGCGCGATGCAGCGCAAACGTCTTTATGCCGAGACGGTCGCTGCGATGACCACCGAACTCGGCCACGCGCCCGAGGAAGCGCAGGTCGCCGCCCGGCTGGGGGTGACGCCGGACAAGCTGCGGCTGGACTATGCCAATGCGCAGCCGGTGCGCTTCGA
>NZ_JBVHNL010000283.1:0-239 GCF_055556635.1 Pseudomonas sp. PME37.24/006 | reverse complement strand
GACGCGGTTTTCCAGGGGGTTAGAGGCGTCGGCAGGTGCCGTCTGTGGGGCATATCTCGATGCCGTACAGGCGGAGGAACTCTTCGGGGTTCACGAAGCCGGCGTACTGCGCGGGGGCGCCGAGAGCGGTCGCTTCCTGTAGCGCGGCGACCGCCTGGTTCGTCGTCCCGTTCTTATTGATCCGGAGATCCAGGTGGCATCCGCCGCTCGGCGGCACGTTCCCGACGACGCCGATCTGC
>NZ_JBVHNL010000282.1:0-240 GCF_055556635.1 Pseudomonas sp. PME37.24/006 | reverse complement strand
ATTGGGTGCAACCCCAGTCACAATTGCCGAGACATTGGTGCCATGATCATTATTGCTACTGCCCGTACCAAAATCCATTGAAACAGCCACTTTGCAAGAAGCAGGTACACCGGGTGCGGTACATGAGCCAAATGCAGCATTGCCATAATTGATACCGTCATCCAAAACGGCCACAGCGGTGCCATCTCCTTTATAGAGGGCATTGGAAACTGCGGGTTGGTTAATCAGTGGCAGGCTCTG
>NZ_JBVHNL010000281.1:0-240 GCF_055556635.1 Pseudomonas sp. PME37.24/006 | reverse complement strand
CATCGCAAGGAGATGCGCGGGGTGGGCGGCATCTTCTACGACTACCTGACGCCGTCGGAGGCAGAGGGCGGCTGGGACGCGGGGCTTGCCTTCACGCAGGATGTGGGCCGCGCCTTCCTCGACGCCTATCCGCGCATCATGCGCGCCAACTTCGCCAAGCCCTGGACGGAGGCGCAGCGCGAGGAGCAACTCGTCCGGCGCGGGCGCTATGTGGAGTTCAACCTGCTCTACGACCGCGGC
>NZ_JBVHNL010000280.1:0-240 GCF_055556635.1 Pseudomonas sp. PME37.24/006 | reverse complement strand
ATGCCCGGCCCGGCCGAACGTCGCGATTGCGAATGCGCATGCGGTTGTGCCAAACAACTCCGCAAATCACAGCACAAGCTGAACGTTGGCGGAGGACGACCCTGATGAACCGCATGATGAAGCTGGCCCGGCGCCCGCATGGGATGGTCAAGCCCGACGACTTCCGCCTCGAGGAAGGCCCCGTGCCCGAGCCCGGCGAAGGCGAAGTGCGCATCAAGATCGCCTTCGTGTCCCTCGATC
>NZ_JBVHNL010000279.1:0-240 GCF_055556635.1 Pseudomonas sp. PME37.24/006 | reverse complement strand
CTTCGAAGAAATGCAATCGCAGGAATTCCAGAAGCGCAGCGAAACCAACGAGATCTACATCCCGGCCGGTCCGCGCCTGGGCGACAAGGTCATCGAGTTCAAGAACGTCAGCAAGGGCTACGGCGATCGCGTGCTGATCGACAACCTGTCGTTCTCCATGCCTAAAGGCGCCATCGTCGGCGTGATCGGCGGTAACGGTGCTGGTAAATCGACTCTGTTCCGCATGCTGATGGGCAAGGA
>NZ_JBVHNL010000278.1:0-240 GCF_055556635.1 Pseudomonas sp. PME37.24/006 | reverse complement strand
AACCGTTCAGCTATGGCTTGGGCCTGGGCTACAAACAGAACATCGGCGGTCCCGACGGACTGCTCTATCAGTTCACCGCCGATGTCGACGCGGAGTACCGTTTCACCCGCAATACCTGGTGGAGCGGCTTGCTCAGTGCAAACTTGCTCAACAACTATGACAAGTTCACCTACGACGCGCCGAGCGGGCTACCGCGCGTGCGCACCGATCTGCGTCAATACGTGACCACCTCCGATGTGA
>NZ_JBVHNL010000277.1:0-241 GCF_055556635.1 Pseudomonas sp. PME37.24/006 | reverse complement strand
CTCCAACGTCGCCTTCTACAAGCAGTTGAAGGCCGCGGGCGTCACCGCCAAGACCCAGAACCTGCTGACCATCTCGGTGACCGAGGATGAAATGCTGGGCATCGGCGGCGAGAACGTGGAAGGCTTCTTTGCCTCGATGAAGTATTTCCAGAGTCTCGACAACGCCAACAACAAGAAATTCGTCGCCGAGTTCAAAGCCAAGTTCGGTGCCAATTCGGTCATCGGCGACGTCACACAAGCA
>NZ_JBVHNL010000276.1:0-241 GCF_055556635.1 Pseudomonas sp. PME37.24/006 | reverse complement strand
GTTGTAATTTCATAACTTTCTTAACGTACTTAATGTAATTTGATTTGAGAAAATAATATTTTTCATTTTTACCGTTCACGCAGACTATGTCTTAACCCACTCGTCACCGGCTCCAGCAAATAATCCAGTGCAGAACGCGCTTCAGTCTTGATGAACACTTCGGCCTGCACACCCTGCTGTAATTCAATCGAATGAGCCGCCAAGCGAGACGCCTTCTCAATCGCCTCGGGTGACACCATCA
>NZ_JBVHNL010000275.1:0-241 GCF_055556635.1 Pseudomonas sp. PME37.24/006 | reverse complement strand
GCCGCGCGCCGCCACGACCTTCCTGGAGGCCCCGCGGGAGGCCGGCGACTCCCAGGGGAGCGGCATCCACCGCCTCAGCGCCGTCGTGCGCATGCGCGAGCGCATCGAGGATGCGGTCCGCGTGAGCGACGAGCCCGTCGTGACGATCGGGGGCGACTGCGGCGTCGCGCTGGGCGCGGTCTCGGCGGTCGCGGGTGACGACCTCGCCCTCGTCTGGATCGACGCGCATCCCGACCTGAAC
>NZ_JBVHNL010000274.1:0-242 GCF_055556635.1 Pseudomonas sp. PME37.24/006 | reverse complement strand
CAGGAGGTTCAGGCGAAATACGCCTGACCTTCGCGCAGAGAACCTTAGTCCGCCGGTAGAGATCGGGAGAGATTCATGGCCAAAGAGAAATTCAACCGCAGCAAGCCGCACTGCAACGTGGGCACGATCGGACACGTCGACCACGGCAAGACGTCGTTGACGGCTGCGATCACGAAGGTTCTGGCGGAGACGGGTGGGGCTACGTTCACCGCGTACGACCAGATCGACAAGGCGCCGGAAGA
>NZ_JBVHNL010000273.1:0-242 GCF_055556635.1 Pseudomonas sp. PME37.24/006 | reverse complement strand
GATCACCAGCGGCAATCCAGGAAACGGCGACGCCAGCATCGCGCCTGCAAAGGCCGGACTGATGGCCGACGCAAGACTGCGAGGCACGGCGGTAAAACTCGCCGCCGCCGCGCGCTCCGGCGGCGTCACCACGGCCATGACGTAGGAGGTGCGCGTCGGCACGTCCATCTGCGATAGCGCGGCACGAACGAGTAGCAATCCCAGCGTCAGATAAAGGTCCGGCGAGAACGCCGCGATAATGA
>NZ_JBVHNL010000272.1:0-242 GCF_055556635.1 Pseudomonas sp. PME37.24/006 | reverse complement strand
CAGCACCTTCAGCACCGCGCCGCGGGCTTGGCGGTCGCTGCCCTCGTACTTCGCTTGGCGTCGGCGGCGATCCTCGGATGCCGGATACCCGGCTGCCCGCCACGCGCACCGGTCCGCGAGGGGACAGATGCCGCACTTCGGCGCCCGTGCGGTGCACACGATCGCCCCGAGCTCCATCGCGGCGGCGTTCACGATCGCGGCTTCGCCGATGTCAGAGGGCAGCTCGGCCGTCATGCGGGCGA
>NZ_JBVHNL010000271.1:0-242 GCF_055556635.1 Pseudomonas sp. PME37.24/006 | reverse complement strand
CGATCTCTCGGATCGAAATACGATCCCGGATGTACCAACGTCGAATAATTCCAAGTAGGGCCACGTCTATCACTCCGTTCTCCCGCTCGCTGACATGAGCAGGATTGTGGTCTAAACATGGGTCAACTTAGGATGCAAATTTCCTGAGAAAGTGGGTCAGATTTAGATGCAATTCAACAGCCGTAGGATGGAGCTATTTGGAGCGCATCAAGAACCGCACAATGCCAACCAGGCTTGCGCGA
>NZ_JBVHNL010000270.1:0-242 GCF_055556635.1 Pseudomonas sp. PME37.24/006 | reverse complement strand
AGCAAGTCAGCCGTGCCGCCGGCCGGGGCGTAGGCCTCAGGCTGCGCGCCTTGTCGAAGTCCTTCAGCGGACGCACGGTGCTGCACGACATCGACCTCGACATCGAACCCGGCGAATTCGTCGCCATCGTCGGCCGCAGCGGCTGCGGCAAGAGCACCTTGCTGCGCCTGGTGGCCCAGCTCGATGGTGCCAGCGGCGGCGAGGTCGTCTATGAACACGAAGGCAGCAGCGAGCCCGAGATC
>NZ_JBVHNL010000269.1:0-242 GCF_055556635.1 Pseudomonas sp. PME37.24/006 | reverse complement strand
CCCGGCCAGCGGCCCCACGCGAAGGTCCGCGAACGTGCGGGGCACCGTGGCGGAACCGGCGCCGGGAGCCACGAACACGTAGGCGGAAGCGTTCTGCATCCCCCGCTCGGCGGCGCGCTGGTGGACCCTCGGCGCCACCGACGGGGCATGTGGAGGGAGAACCGGCGCGGCGGGCTCCGTCGGCGCGGGCGGCGGGGCCGCCGGGGGTCCCGCGTGCACCGTCTGCCACGGCGCCGGCGGGA
>NZ_JBVHNL010000268.1:0-243 GCF_055556635.1 Pseudomonas sp. PME37.24/006 | reverse complement strand
CGCGGCCATGCAGGCCGTCGCCAACGCCGTGCAGCACGCGGACGCCGCCGCGCTCTCGGTCGAGGTCATGGGCTCGGCCGATCCGGGCGGCGTGACGATCCGCGTCCGCGACGCGGGTCGCGGTTTCGACGTCAATGCGATCCCGGCGGATCGGCTCGGCATCCGCGGCTCGATCATTGCGCGGGTGACGGCGGTCGGCGGACGCTCGACCGTGGATTCGTCGCCCGCGGGCACCACGGTGAC
>NZ_JBVHNL010000267.1:0-243 GCF_055556635.1 Pseudomonas sp. PME37.24/006 | reverse complement strand
ATGCTGCTGGTCTCGCTGATTGGTTGCAGCCACAAAGCCGCAGAAGAAAAAACCGATGGCGACCCTGTCGTCACGGGTGAAACCATTCGCTTTCCTGTTGTTGAGGGCGGACAGACCAATCTGCCGGTCGAACAACCCGCCGAAGACAGTGCCCGCAGCCTGTCCATTCCTGGTCGATTGGTCTGGAATGAAGATCATACCGTACGTGTTTTGACACCGTTTAATGGTCGCGTCATACAAGTG
>NZ_JBVHNL010000266.1:0-244 GCF_055556635.1 Pseudomonas sp. PME37.24/006 | reverse complement strand
GCTCACGCCCGTAATCAGGAAATGCAATGTCTTGGAATTTTTCATGGGAATCCTTGTAGCTCCTTGATGGTGGCCTCTCCCGGAGGCCGAAGCAGCTTCCCGACGCAGAGGACGATGGGTGCCATCATAGGCAGGACTCCACAAATCCACCATGTCGGTTAGCATGTGGTGTTTGCCTAAAACTATGAGATTGCTCATGTCGGGAAGCACGAAGAAATCCGCGCAGAAAAAATCGAATGCGCAC
>NZ_JBVHNL010000265.1:0-244 GCF_055556635.1 Pseudomonas sp. PME37.24/006 | reverse complement strand
GGATATCGAGCGCCGTCAGCACCCGCGAACAGATTTCCTCCCTTAGGGCATGGATGTCATCGAGCTTGCCACTGGATCGATCCGCCCAGACCAGGCTGCCGTCGCGGGTGTCGGTGAGCTCGACGATGATGGATAGCCGCCGGTCGACCGCCTCAACCGTTCCGCAGAGACAGTACCGCACGCCGAGCAGCCGGCCGATATCGCCGGGCTCGCAGTCGGCCGGATTCAGACGGAACGAAGAGCC
>NZ_JBVHNL010000264.1:0-244 GCF_055556635.1 Pseudomonas sp. PME37.24/006 | reverse complement strand
GAAGCCGCTGTAGGGAATCGTGAACAGCACCGACTTGGCGCGCTCAGGCGTGGGGGCCAAGGTGGCGGCCAGCATGTCGACCTTGCCCGATTCCAGCGCCGGGATACGGGCCGGCGGTACCAGTGGCACGATCTCAACCGGCAGGCCGAGATACTTGCCGATCAGGTTGGCCACATCGACGTCATAGCCGATGGGCACGCCCTTGGCATCGACCGAACCGAAGGGCGGTGTGCCGCTGACCACA
>NZ_JBVHNL010000263.1:0-244 GCF_055556635.1 Pseudomonas sp. PME37.24/006 | reverse complement strand
ACGACGCCGGTATCTGCATTGATGGTTCGATTGCCGACCTTCATGGCAACTGGATTGGCGTCTTTACCGTTGATCACCACCACCGTGATCGTGGCCTCGGTGATCGTTTCGCCGGTGTAGAGAAAATCGGAATAATCAAAAAACACGTCTTCCACATCGTCGGGCGATTTATCTGGCCAAGTTGTTGTTTGCATGACGTGCTTACTTCAGTGCCTTATTCACATGCGCCACCCATAGACCGGCC
>NZ_JBVHNL010000262.1:0-244 GCF_055556635.1 Pseudomonas sp. PME37.24/006 | reverse complement strand
CCAGCGCATAGCCATCGTAGCTGCCGCCCTTCTGGCGCGAATCGGTGAAGGTGTAATTCGTCTTGAAAGCCAGGCTGCGCGTGGCCTGCCAGCGACCGCTCAGCTCCAGGCCCTTGATGGTGGCGCGATCCACGTTGTAGCTAGTCCAGAGACGGTAATTGTTGTTGGCCGACCAGCGGGCGATGGAGCCATCGGCGTTGTAGACCAGGGCATTGCTGACCTTGTCCTTGAAGTCGGTGTAGAA
>NZ_JBVHNL010000261.1:0-245 GCF_055556635.1 Pseudomonas sp. PME37.24/006 | reverse complement strand
AAGAGTGCCATGCTCATCAATCTGGCGGCGTCACTGTCGCAGGCCAAGCACAGCGTGCTGGTGGTGGATGGCGACGTGGCCACGACCGGTCTGCTGACTCGCATCGGCCTGCGTCACGACGTGGCGACCCTGCAGGAAGTAGCGCGCATGGAGCGTCCGATGGCGGAAGCCACACGGCTCCTGCCGGAAGGCTTTTCGATGGCGCGCATCGCCCGCCGCAGCGTGCCCTCGGCGACCGATCCGCA
>NZ_JBVHNL010000260.1:0-245 GCF_055556635.1 Pseudomonas sp. PME37.24/006 | reverse complement strand
AGCAGACCAGCACGTCGCCCCGTTCATAGAAGATGTCGAGCGTGCCGTTGCCCGTGTGCGTATCGACGTCGAGCACGGCGACCTTGCCGAAGCGCTGGCGCAGATGCTGCGCTGCGACGGCGGCATTGTTGAAGGCGCAGAAGCCGTTGGCGGCGCCGGCGAGCGCGTGATGACCCGGCGGGCGGCACAGGGCATAGACCATCCGCGTCCCGTCGGCGACCCGCTGCGCGGCCTCGATGGCCGTC
>NZ_JBVHNL010000259.1:0-245 GCF_055556635.1 Pseudomonas sp. PME37.24/006 | reverse complement strand
CGGATGCCACCCCGCGGAGCGCGTCGAGATCGGCGAGCAGCACGCGGGCGAGGGGGAGGAGCGCGTCGCCCGCGGCCGTCGGGCGCACGAACTTGGTGGAGCGCTCGAACAGACGGACGCCCAGGTCGCGCTCGAGGCTCGCGAGGCCCGCCGAGACCGTGGACTGCGCCGCGAACAGCCGAGCGGCTGCGGCCGTGACGTTGCGTTCGTCGGCGACCGTGACGAAGTACTCGAGCAAGCGCGTC
>NZ_JBVHNL010000258.1:0-246 GCF_055556635.1 Pseudomonas sp. PME37.24/006 | reverse complement strand
ATTGCCACTTTTGTCACCATGGCTGCCAAGGCGGCGGTGCGCGATATTGGTCGGGTGCTGGATCTGGGCTATAACTTTGTGGATGGCATCGCCAAGCTGATTCCCTTCAAGCCTGGCAAGCAGGTGACGCTGGCCGATGCCAAGAAAGAAGAACCACAATTGGCCGAGCGTGAAGCCAATGAAGAAAGCGTGCGCCAACTGCTTGAGTTGGCCGAACGTGTGGAAGGCATGACTCGCAATATTGGC
>NZ_JBVHNL010000257.1:0-246 GCF_055556635.1 Pseudomonas sp. PME37.24/006 | reverse complement strand
ATCAGGTGACCTGGATCCAATGGGCTGGAACATGACATGAAGCGTCTGAAGGCGAGGAAAGCATCTGAGTAGAGTGTGCAGCATCTTAGCATCCGTGTCATTCCAAAACCGCACCTTGACAGCCAGTATCTTCAAACTTGGCAGCATGGCGCTAGCTCTCACATTCATCCCAGCCCTGATGACAATGCCGCCAATCTCGAGCGCGTGGAGCTGGAGGTCTAAGAAACCAAGCACCTCCAGCCTGGG
>NZ_JBVHNL010000256.1:0-246 GCF_055556635.1 Pseudomonas sp. PME37.24/006 | reverse complement strand
GCTTGCACACCTTGCACGGTGACTGAAATTGGCGGATTTTCCACCAGACAGTTGCCACTATAGGCGCTACCCAATCATGCCGCGGCTTGGAATAACCCCCCTTTTGCCCCTCTATTCAAGGTTCGGCCAAAAATTCGCCTCGCCATAATGTGGCTACGGATTGAAGTGAAATCCGCAACTTAACAATTGGGATACGAGGTCAGTATTTTATGGACGCGATTCAAGCGCAAACCCCACCAGCAGGCA
>NZ_JBVHNL010000255.1:0-246 GCF_055556635.1 Pseudomonas sp. PME37.24/006 | reverse complement strand
GCTCGTTGCGTAAAAAGCCTTCCTTGTCGGCATCCAGAATTGCCACAAGTGACACTTCTGGAATATCCAATCCTTCACGCAAGAGGTTAATGCCCACCAGCACATCAAAGGTGCCCAGCCGCAAATCCCGAATGATCTCGGCGCGTTCCACCGTATCAATATCGCTGTGCAGATAACGCACCTTGACACCATGCTCCGACAGATAATCGGTCAGCTGCTCCGACATGCGCTTGGTCAGCGTGGTCA
>NZ_JBVHNL010000254.1:0-246 GCF_055556635.1 Pseudomonas sp. PME37.24/006 | reverse complement strand
GAACGACATGAAGATCGATCCGTACATCCGCACCAAGGGTGAGCGCGCCGGGGAGCCGGGAGCGAGCCTGGAATCGACGCTGATCCACATCGGTCTGATCAAGATCGACGGCACGCAGGTCTATCCGACGAACCAGGCGCAGGCCGAGGACGCACCCGCGCCCGAAGCCGAGGACGCCGCCGACACCGCTGCCGACCAGCCTGTCAAGCCCGCCGAGCGCGAGCCCGCAGGTGAAGTCGAAGAGCA
>NZ_JBVHNL010000253.1:0-246 GCF_055556635.1 Pseudomonas sp. PME37.24/006 | reverse complement strand
CGGCGCGCACCAGCAGCGTTCTCTGCTGCAGATCGAAGAAGCGCACGAAGCCCATCACCAGCAGCACCTTTTCCAGGATCAGGAAACTGCCATACACCGGATTGGCCAGCGCCAGTTCACCCAGGGGCGTGAGATACAGCACCGCCAGCCGGCCCAGCAGGGCACAGCTGATGGCGGCGGCAAACCAGTTGGCACCGGGCGGCGTGCGCGGGATGCGCGCGGCCAGCAGGAACAGCGCGATGAAGA
>NZ_JBVHNL010000252.1:0-246 GCF_055556635.1 Pseudomonas sp. PME37.24/006 | reverse complement strand
CCCGAGCCGCAGCCCCGAGATGACATTCGCCATCTCCGCCGCACTGAAGAACAAGCCGCCGACATTCTCCATGAAGATGCGGATCACGATGGGCAACAATGTGACGAAGCCGGCGCCCAGGATGGACCCCAGTACCGAGCCGAGGCCGCCGATGATGATCATGGCGAGGTAGTCGATCGAGACGATGAGCTGGAACTGTTCGTAGTTGGCGATACCGAAATAGTAGGTGTAGAGCACGCCGCAGAC
>NZ_JBVHNL010000251.1:0-247 GCF_055556635.1 Pseudomonas sp. PME37.24/006 | reverse complement strand
GCGTGGATCGGCGCGAGACCGGGGAGGCACAGGTCGGCCTCGTCGCCAGACCCGATCACGGTCTTCGTCGGCAGCAGGTCGAACTCGCGCGGCCGCGATCCGTCCCACGACGACGACCCGATCGCGAAGATCAGCCGCGGTCGACCCGAGCCCGGCGTGTAGTGCGTCGTCGTGATCCGGCGGGGCACGAACCGGTTCACGGTCGGCACGAGCGGCAGAGGCGTCCCCGGCGGCACCGGGAAGGTCA
>NZ_JBVHNL010000250.1:0-247 GCF_055556635.1 Pseudomonas sp. PME37.24/006 | reverse complement strand
ACACGGCGGCGCTGGCTGCCGGACGCTGGCGCGTGCGCGTGGCGGCCACCTCGCGCGGGCAGACCTGGCACACGATCGGCGACCTGCCATGAGCGCGCAACGCCAGCCGCAGCTGCCTGCGGAAGAACTGCTCCACAGCGTCCTGGCCGTGCCGGGGATGCATTGCGCCGGGTGCATGGGCAAGGTTGAGCGCGGGCTCAGGGCGCTCGACGGCGTAACCGCAGCGCGCGCCAACCTGACCGCGCGG
>NZ_JBVHNL010000249.1:0-247 GCF_055556635.1 Pseudomonas sp. PME37.24/006 | reverse complement strand
AGAAGTTCGTGCTCAGATGGAAGAGCAACTGCGCGGTCAAAAACTGCAGAAATATCAGGCAGAACTGAAAGAAAAAGCCAAGGTTCAGTAATCCATACTGGCTTTTGCTGTTCAATAAAAAACCCGGCAGTGCCGGGTTTTTTATTGCCTTCTAAAACGATCTTCAAAAAATCAACGCGTAATTACTGCATTCAGAACCACACCGTCCTGCTATCAAATCACATTGACTGGCAACTTGAGATAAACC
>NZ_JBVHNL010000248.1:0-247 GCF_055556635.1 Pseudomonas sp. PME37.24/006 | reverse complement strand
CGATGCAGCAAGCCATTGAGCAAGGTACCCGACCAATTGCCGGCAGCCGGATGCACCACCAGTCCAGCCGGTTTGTTGACAACCAAAATATCATCATCTTCATACACGATGGGAAATTCGACTGGCTCGGGGGTGTAGGCCAGCACCTCGGCCGATAACTCCGGCGTCAGTACCGCGATTTCCCCGCCATACAAGGTTTGTTTGGGCTTGGCAACCACGCCATCAAGCGTGATGCGGCCATTCTCCA
>NZ_JBVHNL010000247.1:0-247 GCF_055556635.1 Pseudomonas sp. PME37.24/006 | reverse complement strand
ATCGTCGATCACGGCATGGGCGGCAGCATCACTCGGCCCCATCGCGGCGGGATCGAGGTTTAGCAATTGCCGCTCATGATTGCCCGCCAGTGTGGGCCAGTTCAGCGCCATCAGCCTTTGCGCCGTCTCACGCGGCCAGAGCGGGCCGGACAGGGAATCGCCCAGATTGACGATCTGCGTGATCCCCCGCGCGGCAATGTCGGCAATCACCGCCTCCAGCGCGGGGAGGTTGCCGTGAATGTCGGAG
>NZ_JBVHNL010000246.1:0-247 GCF_055556635.1 Pseudomonas sp. PME37.24/006 | reverse complement strand
AAGCCTCGGGGTTCCACGCGCTCGGCCTCGACCTCGCCGCGAGCGCGTCGCCCGTCAACGACCTCGCCGGCGCCTACGGGCTCGGACCGTGGGGCGTGGCCGCCGACATGGGGATCACGGCATCCTTCCTCGCCTGCGCAATCGGAACGATGACCGCGCTCGTCCGGGTGCTGTTCGCGATGAGCCGGGACGGGGTGCTGCCCGCGCGGCTGGGGCGCACCCACCCGCGCCTGCGCACGCCGATCGT
>NZ_JBVHNL010000245.1:0-247 GCF_055556635.1 Pseudomonas sp. PME37.24/006 | reverse complement strand
CCTGTTCTCGCTGGCGGTGCAGAATGCAGTGCAGCCGCACGAGCTGGGCGTCGCGACCTCGACCTCCCAGTTCTTCCGCCAGATCGGATCGACCATCGGGGTGGCGGTGTTCGGTTCGTTGCTCACGAACAACCTCGCCAGCGGCAAGGGCGGCATGACCCTGACCGAGCTTCAGGGCATGGCGCTGCAGCAGGCCGCGAGCGGCGGTCACGCCCCGGCCCACGTCGCCCAGGCCACCCAGGTCGCG
>NZ_JBVHNL010000244.1:0-247 GCF_055556635.1 Pseudomonas sp. PME37.24/006 | reverse complement strand
CGCCAGGGTGGCGTCGTCAGCCTTTTCCAGGCGCACGATGGTGGCGTTGGGACAGACGCGGCTGATCATCTGGTCGTGCGAGGAACCGATGTCTACGGCGATCTTCACTTCCGGCTTGTTCAGGTCGGCCCAGGTCTTGAACTCTTTCTTGGAGACCACCGTGAAGGCGTTCAGGAACAGCGGTTCGGTAAAGCCGATCACTTCGCGGCGCGCCGGGGTCGGGTTCATGCCGAAGAACAGGTCGATC
>NZ_JBVHNL010000243.1:0-247 GCF_055556635.1 Pseudomonas sp. PME37.24/006 | reverse complement strand
ACCAGTGCCAAAAGTAGTCACCATGACCGAAGTTGGCTTGGCCACACCAATCGCGTAACTGACCTGAATCTGGCATTTATCAGCCAGCCCTGCGGCCACAATATTTTTGGCGACATAGCGGCCAGCATAAGCAGCCGAGCGATCCACCTTGGTTGGGTCTTTACCAGAAAAAGCGCCACCACCATGCGGTGCCGCGCCACCATAAGTGTCCACAATGATCTTGCGACCAGTCAGGCCACAATCACCT
>NZ_JBVHNL010000242.1:0-247 GCF_055556635.1 Pseudomonas sp. PME37.24/006 | reverse complement strand
GGCGCAGCGGACGGGACTCGAACCCGCGACCCCCGGCGTGACAGGCCGGTATTCTAACCGACTGAACTACCGCTGCGTGTCGGTGGACTTGCGTCCGTACAACTCTTGCTTCGTCAGATACGTAAGCGGTGCTTTCGTATCACATCCCAGAACGGCGTCTAGTATGGAAAATATGGCGCAGCGGACGGGACTCGAACCCGCGACCCCCGGCGTGACAGGCCGGTATTCTAACCGACTGAACTACCGC
>NZ_JBVHNL010000241.1:0-248 GCF_055556635.1 Pseudomonas sp. PME37.24/006 | reverse complement strand
GCCGAAGCCGTCGTCGGCGACGTCGATGACGAACTCGGGGGTCGGCCCGAAGCCCTCGTACTGCTGACCCGACGACTCACCCGCGTCGGGCGCGATCGCCGAGACGTAGACGAGTCCCGCGACGTGGGGGTGAACACCGGCCTCGGTGATGACGGTTCCGCCCCACGAGTGACCGACGAGGATCGCGGGTCCGTCCTGCTTGTCGAGGATGCGCGTGGTCGCGGCGACGTCGGCCTCGAGCGAGGTGA
>NZ_JBVHNL010000240.1:0-248 GCF_055556635.1 Pseudomonas sp. PME37.24/006 | reverse complement strand
ATCCGGCCATTGCCGAAGACGTAGCCTTTGCCGAAAGCCGGATTCGTCGTGAAACCATTGCCGCCGAAGATCGCTTGCATGATCTGGGTGCGATTTCGATGATGAGTTCAGACTCACAAGCCATGGGGCGGGTGGGTGAAGTCATCATGCGGACCTGGCAAACCGCCCATAAAATGAAAGTGCAGTTTGGTGCTTTGGCCGGCGATGGTGCTCGCAATGATAACTTTCGTGCAAAACGCTATATTGCC
>NZ_JBVHNL010000239.1:0-249 GCF_055556635.1 Pseudomonas sp. PME37.24/006 | reverse complement strand
CAGTGGATTTCATTCAGCAAAACTTACTCATTCAGGGCAATGTGATGGAAGCTGCCCAGAAATATCAAGTTGAAAAACTGATATTTCTGGGATCGAGTTGCATTTATCCAAAAATGGCACCGCAGCCAATCAAAGAAGAATATCTTTTGAATGGCGCATTGGAGCCAACCAATGAAGCCTATGCCATTGCCAAGTTAGCTGGTATCAAAATGTGCAAAGCGTACAACCGACAATACGGTACTAACTTCA
>NZ_JBVHNL010000238.1:0-249 GCF_055556635.1 Pseudomonas sp. PME37.24/006 | reverse complement strand
CAGGGGATGACGATGGAGAAGCGCGGCATCAGCAGCCTTTCGATTGCAGCGGCGGGTTAGCCGGCCGTCTTGATGTCGGCGACGTCGGTGACCGGTTCGAGCAGCACGTCGAGGCCCTGCGCGACCAGTCCGTTGACCAGCGGACAGACGAAGAACAGGTCGCGGTGCATCACCGCGTCGGCATGGGTCAGCGAGTGCGCCACTGCGCTCAGATAGCAGGCGGTATCGCGGAACAGATAGGTGCCTGCC
>NZ_JBVHNL010000237.1:0-249 GCF_055556635.1 Pseudomonas sp. PME37.24/006 | reverse complement strand
AAACCCAGCGCAAGATCTACGCAAGCGGCCCCGACCAGGTCTATGCCGGCGGCCTCTATCCGCTGCAGGAAGCCAAGGCCGTCCCCGGTGGATGGGAAATCACCGGACGCTGGCACTTCGCCAGCGGCTGCAAGGGCGCAGACTGGATCGGCGTGGGCATCAAGGACAGCAGCGGCGCCGACGACGGCACACCAAAGCCCGCGCTCATGGCCGTGATGCCGGCTTCTGACATCGAGATCATCGACAACT
>NZ_JBVHNL010000236.1:0-249 GCF_055556635.1 Pseudomonas sp. PME37.24/006 | reverse complement strand
ATGTTCGAGGGCCGCGACATCACGCATATGCCGCCGCACGAGATCGCGAAGCTGCGGATCGCGCAATCGCCGGAAGGCCGCCGCATCTTCCCGCGCATGAGCGTTCTCGAAAATCTCCAGATGGGGGCGACGGTCGCCGACCCGCAGTATTTCGCGGAAGATTTGAAACGCGTCTGCACGCTGTTCCCTATCCTCGAAAGGCGGATGCACCAGCGTGGCGGCACGCTCTCCGGCGGCGAGCAGCAGATG
>NZ_JBVHNL010000235.1:0-249 GCF_055556635.1 Pseudomonas sp. PME37.24/006 | reverse complement strand
CCAGAAAGTCAGCTTGCGGCGATCTTCCCACGGAAAATCGAACAGGATGGCGAGCATCTGCGTCGTCAGCTCGATCGAGACGGTATCGACCCAATCAAAGGTCTTGCCCCAGTCGAGGCTGTCGAGAATCTCGGCCGTGCGGCGGCGGATGTCGGTCGACATGCGCACCATCTCAGACGGCGTGAACGCCGGCGCGACGGTGCGGCGCTGGCCGGTGTGCTTGGGCCGGTCCATCGCGATGAACATCGG
>NZ_JBVHNL010000234.1:0-250 GCF_055556635.1 Pseudomonas sp. PME37.24/006 | reverse complement strand
CAACAATCCTTTAACCGAATGGGCCAAAGCGCAATCCAGTCATTTTGATCTGTTTACGCGCATGATCTCGCCCTACCAGTTCAATCCACTCAACATCAACCCATTGCGTACTGTGCTGGAGCGTACGGTGGACTTTGAGTTATTGCGTAAAAAATGTCCGATTGATCTGCACATCTGTGCAACTCACATTAAATCAGGCAAGGCCAGGATTTTCACCAATAAAGAAATCAATGCCGATACCGTGATGGCC
>NZ_JBVHNL010000233.1:0-250 GCF_055556635.1 Pseudomonas sp. PME37.24/006 | reverse complement strand
AGAGAGGTTCGGCACCGGCAGGACAGGCGCGGCAGGCACGGCAGTGATGGGCGGCAATATGGCCACGCGAAATCGTACAGGCTAGTTCGCTGCGACGCAACGCGATTGCCGCCGTGCACGCAGGATAGACGTGCTTGTCAGGGCACTGTCATGCGGACGTCAGGCCGGGTGTGAGGAATTCACGACAAACGCCGCGGCAAGCTCATCCATGGCATCGGCACGCGCATCACGCCACCTGCAGCGCCCGCAG
>NZ_JBVHNL010000232.1:0-250 GCF_055556635.1 Pseudomonas sp. PME37.24/006 | reverse complement strand
CTCCTGCAAGCCATACACCGGTGTCGGAATACCCTCCATGCGCGCCTTCAGCTGCAGCGCCAGATACAGCGAGTAGTGGCGCGACTGGTGCAGGTTGCCGCCATGGAACCACAGGGCGGGCTGCTGCGTGGGCTTCCACATGTTGCGCTGTTCGCCTTCCCACGGTCCCGGATCCTTGGTGGTGGCCGATCCCAGGCCCCAGCACTTGCCGACCTTGTCGGCCACCTCGTGCGAGATCAGGTCGGCGGCC
>NZ_JBVHNL010000231.1:0-250 GCF_055556635.1 Pseudomonas sp. PME37.24/006 | reverse complement strand
CACCACGATGGCCTCGGCGAGCGACGGCTCCTCCGACGGGATCAACCTCAAGCCGTTCCTGCACGCGGGGAAGATCATCCCCACGGTGCTGACGTCGTTCGACGAGGCATCCCGGATCGCGTCGTCCATGGACCGCACGGGCGTGCTTCCGCAGATCGCCGCTCCGGTGGACCAGCTCCAGAGCCTCATCCAGCAGGCGACTCCCGTGCTCAAGACGGTCGACGCGCACCTTCCCGAGCTGCTGCGCGCG
>NZ_JBVHNL010000230.1:0-251 GCF_055556635.1 Pseudomonas sp. PME37.24/006 | reverse complement strand
AGGTTTTGCCTTTTTACTGCGCTTGACGTCTTGGCGGTGAAACTTTCTACAGTTCTTTACCCCTTTTAAACCCGCATCGCAAAAGCCCCATAAAATGCGCTTTGTCTTTATTACTTCACCTTGACATGACTTCCAATTACCAACACGGTACGGCACCTCAAACGATGATTTTGCTGGTGAATCTGGGTACGCCCGATGCGCCGACAGCGGCGGCCGTGCGACCTTATTTGCGCCAGTTTTTGTCAGACCAG
>NZ_JBVHNL010000229.1:0-251 GCF_055556635.1 Pseudomonas sp. PME37.24/006 | reverse complement strand
AAGCTACTTCTTTCCAGCATTGATGGCGACGAATCACTGGAGTTCCTGAAGAAAGTTCCTGCGGTAATTACTCTTAGAAGAGTCTTTGCAGAACAATTTCAAGACAACGGAAAAGGAGGTCCGAAGTTCCGCAAAGACAAAGACTTGGCTAACTCAAAATATTTGATCGGTTCGCCTCATGACCCAGATGCACGCTACAGCACAAAGAGAGAAGATACGTGGTTAGGTTACAAGGTTAATTTCACAGAAAC
>NZ_JBVHNL010000228.1:0-251 GCF_055556635.1 Pseudomonas sp. PME37.24/006 | reverse complement strand
GAATGATCCAAATTAGTTCGGGCTTGAACTGATTTTATTTTATTTTGGTTTACATGTTTTATACTATCTCTGTTCCCAAATAATTGTTGTTGGGGCTCAACAACAATTATTTAGAAACAGAGGAAGTATATACAAACGGCTGTGGACCCTACTTCTCATGTAAGCAAAACAAACAAACAAACATTTATTCGCTGGGGTCCACATAAACACATAAACATTTATTTTCCTTGCTCATTTTAGTTAGTTTGTGC
>NZ_JBVHNL010000227.1:0-251 GCF_055556635.1 Pseudomonas sp. PME37.24/006 | reverse complement strand
CGGGGGCGCTGACGTCGCCGCTCAAGTCCTGGAGTCGGATCGTGTCCGTATCCAGACCGTGATCCACGATAGCGGCGATAGTCACGAATTCAGCTATCACCTGGGTAACGGCTATGTTCCGGTCCAGGCCGCGGACGGGACGTACTGGGCCTATCGGTTCGACGACGATGGGCAAATCAACTTGTACGGAATTGGAGCCGCTTGGGCGCGTGACGCCACGGGGGCGAACGTGGAAACGCGCTACGAGATTC
>NZ_JBVHNL010000226.1:0-251 GCF_055556635.1 Pseudomonas sp. PME37.24/006 | reverse complement strand
AGGTGTAAGTCTGGTTCTCCAACATGGAAGAGGCCGTTTCCACCGTGGTCACTCGCGTCGGAGAATCCAGGGTGCCTGCTGCGCGCATCAGGAATCCGTTTTCGGCACTCCCGGCTATCCTTCCGCGCACGATCGTGGCGTCTCGCGCATCGATCGTGAGGAATTTCGATCCCGGGATCGATACCGCTGAGTTGAACAGGAAGGTCCCGCGAAGCATCAGGGTGGCTCCGGTGGGTGCTGCGGCGACGGCC
>NZ_JBVHNL010000225.1:0-253 GCF_055556635.1 Pseudomonas sp. PME37.24/006 | reverse complement strand
GTTGATGATGTATCAGGCTGGAGATATGAGGTTGATGATGTATCAGGTTGGAGATATGAGGTTGATGATGTATCAGGCTGGAGATATGGGGTTGATGATGTATCAGACTGGAGATATGAGGTTGATGATGTATCAGGCTGGAGATATGAGGTTGATGATGTATCAGGCTGGAGATATGGGGTTGATGATGTATCAGGCTGGAGATATGAGGTTGATGATGTATCAGGCTGGAGATATGGGGTTGATGATGTAT
>NZ_JBVHNL010000224.1:0-253 GCF_055556635.1 Pseudomonas sp. PME37.24/006 | reverse complement strand
CACCGCTTATGCTCCGCCCCGTCATTTCCCGGATTGCATCACGTCAGATCTTGAACTCCGCGAACGTCTCCGGCGCGAACATGTCCTCGATCGTCAGCTGGCGCGGCGACAGACCCTGCTCATGATGATAGCGCGTGAAGGTCTCGAGTACGTGGCGGTTCTTCTCGATTCCGTAAGGCCACCACTGATCGCCCAACGTCGCGATCGTTTCCTCGACCGCGGCAATTTGCCAGGGCAGCATCGTCTTGAGCGA
>NZ_JBVHNL010000223.1:0-253 GCF_055556635.1 Pseudomonas sp. PME37.24/006 | reverse complement strand
AAACGGGGGCGTCAAAGCCTGAATCGGGCAGTAACCAAGCGGTGCGGGACGGTCGTCGCCGGACTGTCGTACAATCGCAACCGACCGGTCATTGTTTTAATTGCCGGTTTGGCATTGCGGTGCTAGCAGTCGTGGGTCGAAGCAGGCAGGATCAGGCACAGGCCCGCGTTCCGCTGCGCGAAGCCCCCGCGATGGCGGGTGCCGCGCCGGATGCGGAACCAGACCAGGCCCACTTTTGAGCTACGCTTCGCAA
>NZ_JBVHNL010000222.1:0-253 GCF_055556635.1 Pseudomonas sp. PME37.24/006 | reverse complement strand
GTCGATCATCTTGCCGGGCGAGATCCGGTCGACGTGCGCGCCGACGTTCATCGCCGCGACGATGGCGCCGTCGTGCCGCCGCACCGGCACGGCGATGGAGCGGAAGCCCAGCTCGGCTTCCTGATCGACGAGCGAGTAGCCCTGCTGGCGATCGGCAATGATCCGCGCCTTCAGCACGACCTTGTCGACGATCGTGAACGGCGTGACGGCTTTCAGGTCCAGCATGGAGAGGTGCTGATCGAGCTCCGTGTCA
>NZ_JBVHNL010000221.1:0-253 GCF_055556635.1 Pseudomonas sp. PME37.24/006 | reverse complement strand
AATTGGCGGCGTTCCTCAAGAGAAGCAGCGCTCATCATCTTCTGATGCATATCACGCATGGTTTTCATCTGGCTATCCATCTGTGCCATGGATGCACCTGCCGCGGCAGATTTTGCGGGAGACGCAGATGAAGCTGCCTCGGGATGATGTCCTTCATGCTCTGCTGTGTTTTGAGCCAATGCGGCAACCGAAAATGTTGCCATCGCGATCGCGCCGATCAGGTGGATGAAGCGTTTCATGATTTCTCCTCGAT
>NZ_JBVHNL010000220.1:0-253 GCF_055556635.1 Pseudomonas sp. PME37.24/006 | reverse complement strand
CGCCGTCGTCGTCGGCGGTCTGCTCGGACTCGTCGCCGGGTTCTTCGGCGGGCTGGTCGACGTCGTCACGGCGCGCGTCGTGGACGTGCTGCTGGCGATCCCGAGCTTCCTCCTCGCGGTCGTGGTCGTGAGCTCGCTGGGCTTCGAGACCATCAACGCCGCCATCGCCACCGGCGTCTCGGCCGTGGCGGTCTTCGCCCGCGTGATGCGGTCGGAAGCGTTGAAGGTCCGCGGCACCGTGTACGTCGAGGCC
>NZ_JBVHNL010000219.1:0-254 GCF_055556635.1 Pseudomonas sp. PME37.24/006 | reverse complement strand
CGGCGCAAAGCTGGCCAGCAAGGGATCAGTAGTGGCGGTATCGGCAGCGCGGGCAGCATCAAGGGCAGGCGAAGGGGTGGCGGCAAAGGAAGGGTGAGCAGGCATGTAAATGGCCGGGATGAAAAGAATTTCAGCAAGCTCCATCGGCCTCGCCATCCGGGCACAATGGCGCGGCTGCAGAAGCGTCAGGCTTGCGGCAAAATGCACAAGAATTCACATCTTAGCGTAAGCTGCCCAGGCGTCACGCGCCGGGC
>NZ_JBVHNL010000218.1:0-254 GCF_055556635.1 Pseudomonas sp. PME37.24/006 | reverse complement strand
ACGCGCGCGGAGCGTTGCGGAAGGCGGCGACGAGGAACCCGAAGAACATGCGCAGCGCCTCGAGCGGTCCCACCCGCTGCGCCGCCGCGGGGACGTGACGCTCCCGACCGCTGCGCAGCACGCCCGCATTCACCCGCCAGAACGCCTCCGACATGGTGCCCGTGGCGAGCGCCACGTCCTCGACGTACTCCGCTCCGCCCGCGACGCGCGGCAAGGGCATCCCCGCGCGGGTCGACAGCACCGCCTCCCGGAGA
>NZ_JBVHNL010000217.1:0-254 GCF_055556635.1 Pseudomonas sp. PME37.24/006 | reverse complement strand
GGAGCAGCTTTCGCACGCCGATCCCGAGGAGGCCGTGCGCCTCGCTCTCGTCGCGCTCCGCGAGCCGGCCGGCGTGTCGGCGACATCGCCCGAGCTGTGGACGCTGGCGCCGACGCGCGTCGCGACGGTCGACGCCGCGGGCTACCTTCGCGAGAAGGACGGCGAGATGGTCGAAGGGCTCGTCGCGACGGCGGCGAGCGAGCCGGAGGCGGCCTTGCGGAGCGACGTGCTCGACTCGCTCGTCGTGCGCCGCC
>NZ_JBVHNL010000216.1:0-254 GCF_055556635.1 Pseudomonas sp. PME37.24/006 | reverse complement strand
CGTGCTGGGCTCAAGCCCGCTTCGGGCCGGACCGGGCCGCGGGTCCATGACCTTCGTCACTCGATGGTGGTGAACCGCATCCTCCAGTGGTACCGGTCCGGCATTAACCCTCAGGAAAAACTGCACTTCCTCTCGACCTACATGGGGCACCGGGATCTCCACTCCACGCTGGTCTACATCACCGTCACGCAGGATCTGTTGCAGGAAGCCAGTGAACGGTTCCGCGCGCTCGGCGCCCCGTGCCTTGTCACGGA
>NZ_JBVHNL010000215.1:0-254 GCF_055556635.1 Pseudomonas sp. PME37.24/006 | reverse complement strand
CAATAGCCTTCCTTGGCGCGCCAGCAGGCCTCATACAGCTCATGGGCGTTGTAGTTGGCAAAGGTAAAGCCGTTGCCGTAGCCGTCGCCGGAGTCGCGGATAGAGTCCTTCAGGCCGCCGGTCTCGCGGATGACGGGGATCGTGCCGTAGCGGCAGGAGACCATCTGGGCCAGACCGCAGGGCTCGGAGCGGGACGGCATCAGGAAGATGTCGGCACCGGCGTAGATCTGCTGTGCCAGCTTGGCGTTGAAGCC
>NZ_JBVHNL010000214.1:0-254 GCF_055556635.1 Pseudomonas sp. PME37.24/006 | reverse complement strand
AATCTGCTCCATGCTCTCCTTTAACCAGGCCGCCTCGACGATGAGGCGGGTCCCCTACCCCGAGAGGCCCGACTGTGACCGAGCAGCTCCTCCGCACCACCGACCACCCCCGGACCGACGGGCTGCGTCCCGCGGCCCTCGGCACGTGGGGCGTGGTCTTCCTCGTCGTCTCGGCCGCCGCGCCGCTCAGCGTGCTCGCCGGTATCGGTCCGCTCGCCGTGCTGATCGGTGGCCCGTCGGCGCCGCTCGTCTAC
>NZ_JBVHNL010000213.1:0-254 GCF_055556635.1 Pseudomonas sp. PME37.24/006 | reverse complement strand
TCGTCATCCACCACAAGGCGCTGCAGTGCAGACGCCAGCTCCCGTAGGAGCCGGCTTGCCGGCGAAGCGATTTCAGCCGCGACGCCTGCGTGAAACCCACCAGCGCTTTCGCGGGCAAGCCCGCTCCTACAACTCTGTAGGGTGGATGACGCTTCACCCATCCACCGGAACCTCGACAGCGTGGTGGATGAAAAATCGTCATCCACCACAAGGCGCTGCAGTGCAGACGCCAGCTCCCGTAGGAGCCGGCTTGC
>NZ_JBVHNL010000212.1:0-255 GCF_055556635.1 Pseudomonas sp. PME37.24/006 | reverse complement strand
CCGGTCGCCACCCGGACGCTGGTCTCGCGCGTCGTCGGGCGAGACGTGCTCGAGGCGGTCGAGATCGAGCACGTGGACACCGGCGCCCGGCGCCTCGTGCCGTGCGACACGCTGGTGCTCACTGGGGACTGGGTCGGCGACGTCGAGCTCGCCCGGGCCGCCGGGCTGCAGCTCGATCGCGGCAGCGGTGGACCCGTCGTCACACCGTCCCTCAGTACCAGCCGCGGGGGAGTCTTCGCGGTCGGCAACGTCGTC
>NZ_JBVHNL010000211.1:0-255 GCF_055556635.1 Pseudomonas sp. PME37.24/006 | reverse complement strand
ACTTTATCTTGACAGCACATATGATGCTTCAGTATATCCTGCATCTGCATTTGATTGCGTAGCCGGAAACATCACTCCTCAGGTTACTACTACCGTGCCTACAGATGCTACTCACCACGTAAACGCGATCGGTGTGTATCATACTACCTGGACTGCTACTAACCCTAACAATGGCAACACAGCATCTCATACTCAAATAGTGATCGTGGCTGCTAAACCTATTGCACGTATCGCATATGTAGCAAAGAGCTGCAC
>NZ_JBVHNL010000210.1:0-255 GCF_055556635.1 Pseudomonas sp. PME37.24/006 | reverse complement strand
ACCGCAGCATTCGCTCACCCGAAGCTGCTTGGCTCGACCCCTGAAGACAACTCGACAGTGAGTGCGCCGGAAAAGATCGAACTGCACTTCTCGGAAAATCTCTCCAAGCAGTTCTCCGGCGCCAGCCTCTTGATGACCAGCATGCCAGGTATGAACCATGCTTCGCCAATGAAGATGGCGGCCAAAGTGTCGGGTTCGGATGATCCCAAGACCATGGTAATCACCCCGAGCCAACCGTTGATGCCGGGCGTGTAC
>NZ_JBVHNL010000209.1:0-255 GCF_055556635.1 Pseudomonas sp. PME37.24/006 | reverse complement strand
CGAGGATCTCCGCTGGACCGGACGCGTGCAGCCCACCGTGCGTGCCGTGCTCGGCGGCGTCGTGACGGGGGCCGGCGCGTGAGCCGGCGCCCTCGGGTCCTGCTGTCGATGTGGGAGAACGTCGTTCCGGAGGTGTTCCCGCCCCGCCTCCAGGCCGCGCTCCATCGCACCGTCGACCTGCTCGACGAACGGCCGCTGCACTCCCTCACCGACCCGGTCGCCGAGCACCTGCCCGAGGCGGAGCTGCTCATCACG
>NZ_JBVHNL010000208.1:0-255 GCF_055556635.1 Pseudomonas sp. PME37.24/006 | reverse complement strand
ACTTCAGGGCGGCCACGGTCACGAAGTAACGGTTCACTTCGAAGAACTCACGCAGCTTGGCGCGGGTGTCCGAACGGCCGTAACCGTCGGTGCCCAGCACCTTGTAGGAACGGCCCTTCGGCACGAAGGCGCGGACCTGCTCGGCGTAAGTGCGCATGTAGTCGGTGGAGACCACGATCGGGCCTTCGCTGCCTTCCAGCGATTGCTCGAAGTAGCTCTTCTTCGGGGCCTCGGCCGGGTGCAGCATGTTCCAGC
>NZ_JBVHNL010000207.1:0-255 GCF_055556635.1 Pseudomonas sp. PME37.24/006 | reverse complement strand
AAGGCGTCGGCATCCTGCGTCAAGGCCACCAGACTATCGGCCACGTTCTGGAAAGCATTCAACACGGTCTGGCGATAATGCGCCTCGGCCGCGAGGTAGGCTTCCTTGCTGGCATCGCGCTTGGCGCGCAGGGCACCGCCATGGAACAGCGGCTGCGTCAGCGATGCGCCCAGACCCCACACGGCTCCCGCACCGCTGGTGGCCTTGGCCCAGGAGAAACCGGACTGGCCGAACGATGCGCTGATGGACAGGCTG
>NZ_JBVHNL010000206.1:0-256 GCF_055556635.1 Pseudomonas sp. PME37.24/006 | reverse complement strand
CAACCAGTCGGAGAGGCCATTCTCCGCGATGCTGTCGGCGATCCCCGCGCCGGCGCGCCGGGCATCGGCGACGTCGATCGCCGAGCCGTTGATGACGGCCGAGAACATCGCGGCGATGCTGGCCGCGCCCGCCGATGCCGCCTCCGTGGCGGACGACGGCAACTCCTCCGGAACGATCGACGGCGCTTCGATATCGACAAGCCTGGCCAGAATCTGCGACGGCTTGACCGGACTGAAGAACGCATCGGTCGCGCCG
>NZ_JBVHNL010000205.1:0-256 GCF_055556635.1 Pseudomonas sp. PME37.24/006 | reverse complement strand
ACCGACCGCGATCGTGGGGAGAGCCACCGTGGGGATCCACCACAGGTTGGAGAGCCAGACGTTCGAGCCGCCCCCGAGCACGCGGACGTTCGGGGGGAGGTTGTTGAGGGGGAAGAACGAGACGATGAAGAGCACAGCCCAGATGCCGAGCAGCGACACCTCGCGCACCGAGAACGGCCCGACGCCGTACTGCGGCGCGTCGCCGTCGCGTGGCGCCGGCGCCTCGGACTGCGCGTGGGCGTCGGCATCCGGCAGT
>NZ_JBVHNL010000204.1:0-256 GCF_055556635.1 Pseudomonas sp. PME37.24/006 | reverse complement strand
AGCGGGGGCGCAAGCCGGGATCGCGCAACCGGCGCACCGATGACTTTGCGCGGTGGATCCTGTCGCACGGGCAGCACCCGGCGGTGACGTTGATGCAGATCCAATCGACCCCGCCTGAAGTGCTGGTGGAGCGGTCGGCGGCCATGGACAGCCCCAAGCGGCGGTTGACCTATGGCGATGCGCAGAACCTGCGGGCGCGCTGTGCGGACATCCTGATGCCCTACATCGAGGGGAAGAAGCCGATCGCGGTCGAGCA
>NZ_JBVHNL010000203.1:0-256 GCF_055556635.1 Pseudomonas sp. PME37.24/006 | reverse complement strand
GAGCGCCAATGGGGGGCCTTCATGCCGGGCGTACCGGACGTGACCTGCGTGCCGCACAAGATCTGGGGACGCCTGCAGAACAAGCACTGGCGTCGTTCCAGTTCGGACCTGCTGACCTACGGGCCGGGCGCCGGTTATGCCGGGCTGCGCGAGCAGATCGCCGAGTACCTGCGCGTGGCGCGTTCGGTCAACTGCACGCCCTCGCAGGTACTCATCACCACCGGCATCCACCAGTCCATCGACATCGTGGTCAAGC
>NZ_JBVHNL010000202.1:0-256 GCF_055556635.1 Pseudomonas sp. PME37.24/006 | reverse complement strand
ACTGACCGGAAACGCTTTGGTCAAAGCCAGTTTTGCCTGTTTCACCATATCCGCATTGCGTGATTGCCAACCCTCCGCCGCACTCGAATAACGCTTGAATGAAGTTGGTAGTGTTTCCAGACAAATCTTTTCAGTTTGCGTCACTAGGTTTTCAATCCCAAGCGTACCGATGACCGCACCTTCCAGTGCCGGGTCAAGCGGCTTGGGGGAGCTTGCTACCGTCGTGGTAGGTGCTGGTGTAACCGGGGCCGGTGCA
>NZ_JBVHNL010000201.1:0-256 GCF_055556635.1 Pseudomonas sp. PME37.24/006 | reverse complement strand
AAAGGACAATTCATGCAAAACAGTTTGTTGAAGCCCCGCATCATCGAAGTGGAAACCCTGGCCCCCGGTCACGCAAAGGTCGTGATGGAGCCGTTCGAGCGTGGTTACGGTCACACCCTGGGCAACGCGCTGCGTCGCGTCCTGCTGTCGACCATGAGCGGTTACGCTCCCACCGAAGTCACCATCGCTGGCGTCGTGCACGAGTACTCCTCGCTGGACGGTGTGCAGGAAGACGTCGTCGACATTCTGCTGAACC
>NZ_JBVHNL010000200.1:0-256 GCF_055556635.1 Pseudomonas sp. PME37.24/006 | reverse complement strand
CGTCGAGTTCTCCGCGAACGTCGTGATGTTCGTCCCCCTCGGTCTTCTGGCCCTCGCGTGGGGCGGACGCCCGTGGCACGGCATCCTGGGCGGGCTGGTTCTCAGCGCCGCCATCGAGGCGACGCAACTGCTGTTCCTCCCCACCCGTGTGGCCGACGTGCGCGACGTCGTCGCGAACACCGCCGGGGCGGCGCTGGGCGTGCTCGTCGGCGCGCTGATCGCCCGCGCTGTCCGTTCTCACAGCGAGCGCATAGCC
>NZ_JBVHNL010000199.1:0-256 GCF_055556635.1 Pseudomonas sp. PME37.24/006 | reverse complement strand
GATCCGGACTTCCGTCCCGGAATCCGCGCGCGCTACGACGAGGTCGCCGCACTCCGCGCCCGCGAGTAGTCCGCCGTCCGGCTCGGGCTCCCGACGCCGAGACGGCATCCGCTCGACGAAACCGCCGCACGCCGCGGCGCTCTCGTCGCCCGGATGCCGTCTCGGCGTTCTTCGCATGCGTAGGCGAGTGTGGAAGCGCTGGTGACAAAACTGTACGTACAGACTGGACGATATGGACGTTACGTATTACGCTGAC
>NZ_JBVHNL010000198.1:0-256 GCF_055556635.1 Pseudomonas sp. PME37.24/006 | reverse complement strand
GAACGGCTGGGCCCGGCCCGCCTCGCTGACCGCGGCGAACGCGGCGTTGGGCACGACGGCGGCCGCGAACAGCGCCAGCGCGATGGCCCAGCGCGGCGGGGAGAGCCGCTCATCCGCCTCCGCATCACCGGGCTCGGAAATGCGCCGACGGGTCGGGAGAAGGACCCACACCCACGTGATCGGCAGGTAGATCACCAGCGCGGCGATCAGCAGCCAGCCGCGCTCGACCGTCTCGGGCAGCGTCCACAGCAGGCTC
>NZ_JBVHNL010000197.1:0-256 GCF_055556635.1 Pseudomonas sp. PME37.24/006 | reverse complement strand
CTGCAGAACCCGATGTCCAGATTCGTCCGGGCCTCGTCCCGTCTGTCGCCCCGACCAGCGTGCGTCTCTACCCCGTCGTCGACCACATTGCCGACAAACTCTGCGCGATCCAGAGCACGTATGGCACTGCAGGCGATCAGCCCTCGACCAGAGTCCGCGATCTAGTTGACCTCGTCGTCTTCGCCCGCACGCAGAGAGTCGACGGCGATGAACTGACCGAGGCTGTCGCCGCCGAATGGATGCACCGCGGACTCCC
>NZ_JBVHNL010000196.1:0-256 GCF_055556635.1 Pseudomonas sp. PME37.24/006 | reverse complement strand
AACAGGACGGGGGAGAGACGGTCGAGGCGGTGAGCTGGGGCGTCGCCGTCGGGCCGGAACCACTTCGTGTCGAGTCCGCCCGGTATCTGCACGACGCGGTCGCCGGTGCGGCGGTCGAGCGTCGCGACCTCCGACCGGACGAACGCGCTCAGCGTGACGACCGTGTGGGCGCGGCGCAGGACGTGGCGCTCGGCGCGGCGGAGGCCGCCGACGGCAGCGGCGCGGAACGGGGCAGGGAGAGCGTAGGAGCCGCGGC
>NZ_JBVHNL010000195.1:0-257 GCF_055556635.1 Pseudomonas sp. PME37.24/006 | reverse complement strand
ACCGATGGGCTGGCCGACATCCTCGCGGCCGCCGCTGTGCCCGGCGCTCTCGGGATCTCCGCCGACGAAGGGTGGCCCTCGGCTGTCGCGGCAACCCTGGACGATGTGGAGCCGCTCATCGTCGCGCTCTCGCAGACACGGCTGTTCTCCGACGGCGGCACGTTCACCGTGCCGTCGACCGACGAGCACTTCCGCGTCGTCTACGTCCCGTCGCGCACCTCGATGGACGGCGTGCGCGCGATGATCGCGATCGCCCG
>NZ_JBVHNL010000194.1:0-257 GCF_055556635.1 Pseudomonas sp. PME37.24/006 | reverse complement strand
CGCAGCTTCTAGATTGGTCTGCAGCTCGCCCAATAGGGCGATCTGGAGATCCGCTTCGCGGCGCGAAATGCCGGTCTTAGCGATATCCCCAACTTCGATGCCAATGGGCAGAAGCTTCCTTTTCAGCTCGTGACCGTAAGGGGTGAGGAAGATGTTGATCTTCCGCTTGTCCGCCGCGTTGCGGACCCGGGCAACGATTCCCCGTTGCTCCATGGAAGCGATCGCCGAAAGCGTGGTCGGCTCCATCGTTCCAACAA
>NZ_JBVHNL010000193.1:0-257 GCF_055556635.1 Pseudomonas sp. PME37.24/006 | reverse complement strand
ATCCCGAGCCGGGGGGATCAAACGATACCTGACCAGGCAGGTATGTCCCTGTCCGGATGGGTGGGCGCTCAGGCCGCACCATTTCATAGGCCCTTGACCTAAGACGAAAGTTGCAGATTGTGCATAAAATATACCGACAAAAAAAGGCGGGGAGCGAGACATGAAGGTCTGCATATTCGGCGCAGGAGCGATCGGTGCACACATCGGCGTGCTGATGAAGCAGGCCGGCATCGACGTATCGGTGATCGCGCGCGGGG
>NZ_JBVHNL010000192.1:0-257 GCF_055556635.1 Pseudomonas sp. PME37.24/006 | reverse complement strand
GTCTTGATGTTGCGGATGTACTGGCCCAACGACAAGTCGCCATCGATCATCAACGGCAGCTGGTCACCACCGGGCGTTCAGAAAGTAGCCGGCACCTAGGTTCAAGCCTGTGGGCCCGAGCGGATCGGAGCGCGCATCGGGCTCACTGCGATTTCGATCAGCGGATGTCAAAGCCAGCTTGCCAGCCGACGCCAGGAACGGCTTCGACAGACTTTGCGATCATACCTCTATACAGGTGTTTTGCCCGACGGAGCAAA
>NZ_JBVHNL010000191.1:0-257 GCF_055556635.1 Pseudomonas sp. PME37.24/006 | reverse complement strand
CGAAGGCGAGAATCCGGGAACGTCAAGACCGTTCACTCGGAGGCCCGTGGCCCGCGAGGCGCCTTCTGGCTCAAGCTGCCAGTTCTGGAGCGACGTCAGGGTGGGGGCAGGCGCGGCCAGGATGGGGGAGAACTGGACCGCGAGCGTCGTGTCGCCGTTCGACGAAAACTGGATCTGCAGCTTTCTTACGCCGTCGTTCGCTGTCTGCTGAGCGGGATGCGGCGAGGAGGGCAGCGGCAGGGCGGGCGCATCCGTGA
>NZ_JBVHNL010000190.1:0-257 GCF_055556635.1 Pseudomonas sp. PME37.24/006 | reverse complement strand
CTTGCCGCCGTCGATCTTGATCACGTAAACGTTCGGCACGTTCTGCCCGCTTTCCTTGCCGGCCGGGCCTTGCTTGATGAACGTGATGTCGCCGTTGAGGCCCTGCGCCTTCACCTTCCAGAGGCCTTCGCGGATCGCCTCCGGATCGGCCTTGCCCGCAGCCTGGATGCCGGCGACCACCGTCAGGATGCCGTCGTAGCCGCGGAAGCCTTCCGGCAGGCCCGCCGGATTGAAGCCCATCTTCACCCAGTCGGCCG
>NZ_JBVHNL010000189.1:0-258 GCF_055556635.1 Pseudomonas sp. PME37.24/006 | reverse complement strand
CGGCACTCGATATGATATTCAAATTCCACGCATCGGATGTTCTGGCGTTTCTAAACCAGACGGCAAAATTTTGAGGGCGAAATAAATCGCCCTCGTATAAGTTTAGAATCGATTTGAGCTAACTTTCGTCATAGCCGACGCACTCAAAAGAGACGATCCTGCATATGATCCTGCATTAGAGTAAAAATCTCGGCCCCAATGCCATTCATCTAACACAAACTGCTTAAATTCATTGGAGTTGAGAGTAATTGTTTGGTC
>NZ_JBVHNL010000188.1:0-258 GCF_055556635.1 Pseudomonas sp. PME37.24/006 | reverse complement strand
CCGCGCACGGCGATGGTCTCGCGCACGGTGCGCAGCGGCTCCACGCCGCCGCGGTAGCGGTACGCGCCGGGCCGCGCGGCGTCCAGTTCGTAGACGTAGAGGTCTTCCTGGTCGGCGCTGAAGATCGTCAGGCCGAACGCCACCCGCCCGTTGTGGCCGATGGACACGCCCGGCAGCGCCGGCTCGCCGCCGCCGATCACGTCCAGCCCGGGCACGCTGAGGTGCACCAGGTAGCGCAGCGACGGCGCGGCGTAGCCC
>NZ_JBVHNL010000187.1:0-259 GCF_055556635.1 Pseudomonas sp. PME37.24/006 | reverse complement strand
CCGGGGCGATTGCAACCTCCATCGTCAATACCAGCTGGGAAAACGACGCCACCTACTTCCACGCCGAACTGTCCGGCCTGGTCGACCGCAGTGGCGATGCGGTCAATGCCATGATGGCCTCGGGCATGAGTGCCGAGCAGGCCACGGGCTCGCTGGCGCAGACGGTGCAGAACCAGGCCGTGATGCTGGCCACCAACCACATCTTCATGATGGCGGCGGTGTCCTTCTCGCTGGCAGCGCTGGCGGTGTGGCTGGCACC
>NZ_JBVHNL010000186.1:0-259 GCF_055556635.1 Pseudomonas sp. PME37.24/006 | reverse complement strand
GCAGCCACCGGTATCGGCATTTATCAATGAAGGTGATGAGATACGGTTTGGTCATACCGTGTTCAAGGTGCTTTTTACACCCGGTCACTCTCCGGGCAGCATCAGTTTCTATTGCGAAAAGGAAAATTACGTGATCTCCGGCGATGTGCTCTTTCGCCTTAGCATAGGCCGCTACGACCTGCCGGGCGCCAGTGGCAAGGTGCTTTATGAATCTATCACGACTCAACTCATGACCCTTCCAGACTCGACCATAGTATAC
>NZ_JBVHNL010000185.1:0-259 GCF_055556635.1 Pseudomonas sp. PME37.24/006 | reverse complement strand
ACAATTGCGCAAGGCCGAGGAAACCGTTGACGACGGCCAACCCCACAAACAACAGCGACAGCGAGCGGCGTTCTTCAGCGCTGAGGCGCAGCACCGCCAGGAAAAGCGTCACAGCCGGAACGAGGCTGACAAAGGCCTGCAGCGTCACACCCGGCGCAACGGATATGGGAAGCATCGCCGGCGAGGCGCCGCCCAGCTCCGCGATGGCGATTTCATTCGCGCGGACTGGGAAAGATTGCCATACGCGCAGGGGCAGCGG
>NZ_JBVHNL010000184.1:0-259 GCF_055556635.1 Pseudomonas sp. PME37.24/006 | reverse complement strand
AACGTGATCGAGGCCGATCACGGAAAGCTCAAGATACTGATCAAGCCGGTGCGCGGTTTCAAATCGATCCCCACGGCCTATGCCACGATCAAGGGATTCGAAGTCATGCGAGCCCTGCGCAAAGGACAGGCTCGCCCCTGGTGCCTGCAGCCCGGCATCAGGGGCGAGGTGCGCCTTGTGGAGAGAGCTTTTGGCATTGGGCCCTCGGCGCTGACGGAGGCCATGGGCATGCTCAACCACCATTTCGCAGCAGCCGCCT
>NZ_JBVHNL010000183.1:0-259 GCF_055556635.1 Pseudomonas sp. PME37.24/006 | reverse complement strand
ATCCTTCGTCTTCGCTCCCGCCCCCGCTCCGAGCTACCAGGCCGGCGGCAGCACGGGTCGCGAGATCGAGGGCGTGCAGACCTTCCAGAACCGTTCCGACCACGTGCAGGGCTCGGTCACGTACGACCAGACGCCGCCCGCGGGCGGACCGCACAACCCGGTGTGGCTCAACTGCGGCGTGTACACCGAGCCGCAGCCCAACGAGAACGCCGTGCACGCCCTCGAGCACGGCGCGGTGTGGATCACGTACGACCCGTCC
>NZ_JBVHNL010000182.1:0-260 GCF_055556635.1 Pseudomonas sp. PME37.24/006 | reverse complement strand
ACCGGGGGTCAGGTCAGTGGCTGCCCGGCGTCCCCTGGGTTTCGGCCGGGGCGGCGACCGGCGCCTGCGGAGCTGGAGCCTGCTGCACCGGGGCCTGGGCGATCTGGGCGGGCGGCGGCGTGACCGGACGATTGGTCTCCTCGTTCATGCCCTCCTTGAAGCTTTTGATGCCCTTGCCGAAATCGCCCATCATTTCGGAAATGCGGCCACGGCCGAACAGGATCAGGACCACCAGCGCCAGGATGATCAGGTGCGGTAGG
>NZ_JBVHNL010000181.1:0-260 GCF_055556635.1 Pseudomonas sp. PME37.24/006 | reverse complement strand
AAAAGCCCTATTTCAACGAAGCTGGATATGAGAAGCAAGTCGGTACTGTTGAAGGGGAGAAGAATGCACTGCCATACAATGAAAACACATATCTGCTAAGCGTGAAATCCATGTTGTATATCTTGAGGCGGCCTCCTATGAATTTCGAGGATTTTGTGAAAAGTCACTTTTGCAAGCGTGGCCACTACATCCTCAAAGCTTGTGATGCCTACTTACAAGGAGCTGTGGTCGGCACGCTGAACGACGATGCCTGCCCCACG
>NZ_JBVHNL010000180.1:0-260 GCF_055556635.1 Pseudomonas sp. PME37.24/006 | reverse complement strand
AGTGCGCAACAGCGGCCACTTCCACGAGGCGTTGATGCCATACAGACGGGCATCGTGATTGGCGAATTGCAGCAGCGCACCGGATGCGGTGCTGACGCTGTAGGGATTGAAGCGACCGATGACATCGGCATCGATGTAGTTCTCGACGTAGCTGAAATACGGTGTCAGCTTGAAGAACCAGCGTGGCTCGTTGCCCTCCTTGTCGGACGCATGCCAGTCAGCAGTGGCCGAGAGGGTATGCGCCACTTCCGGCTTGAGAT
>NZ_JBVHNL010000179.1:0-260 GCF_055556635.1 Pseudomonas sp. PME37.24/006 | reverse complement strand
CGGCGTCCGGGGCGGACCGCGGGTCGGGTCGACCGAACGATCGTGTCGGTCATGGGCGGCTCCGGCGTCGTCGAGGGATTCCGTCACGATATCGCGCCGACATCGTCCAGGACGGCGACGGGCGCAGGAAATCGATCCGAGCGGTCGTAAGGCGGAGGCCGGATGGGCGATCTCTCGGGTGAGGTATTCCCCTCGAGCGGAACGATGCCCCCACTCACGTGGCATCGTCGTCGTCGAGTGATCGTGAATGGTTCTCCCCC
>NZ_JBVHNL010000178.1:0-260 GCF_055556635.1 Pseudomonas sp. PME37.24/006 | reverse complement strand
GAGCTGAAGCTCTTCAAGAAGGTGCAAGCCAACGACCTGTGGCGCAAGATGCTGTCGATGCTGTTCGAAACTGGCCACCCGTGGATCACCTTCAAGGATCCTTGCAACATCCGTTCGCCGCAGCAACACGTGGGCGTGGTGCACAGCTCCAACCTGTGCACCGAGATCACCTTGAACACCAACGAGAGCGAGATCGCGGTCTGCAACCTGGGTTCGGTGAACCTGCCGGCGCACCTGGTCAATGGCGAGCTGGACCATGC
>NZ_JBVHNL010000177.1:0-260 GCF_055556635.1 Pseudomonas sp. PME37.24/006 | reverse complement strand
ACCTTCCACAAGGTCAATCCGGCCGACGTGCCGGTGCTGCTGATCGCGCTCACGTCGGACACCGAGCCGCTGACCAAGGTCGACGACTATGCCGACAGCATCCTGGCGCAGAAATTGTCGCAGGTGCCGGGTGTCTCGCTCGTCACCATCGGCGGCATGCAGAAGCCGTCGATCCGGGTGCAGGTCAATCCGGCCAAGCTCGCTGCCGCAGGGCTCGATCTCGAGCAATTACGCGCCACGCTCGGCAACATCACCGTGAA
>NZ_JBVHNL010000176.1:0-260 GCF_055556635.1 Pseudomonas sp. PME37.24/006 | reverse complement strand
CCGCCCAGCGCGAAGAGCGGGATGGGCGCTGCGCGCGCGGCCTCGGCGAGCGCCGGGAGCCCCTGCGCCGGACCCTTGCCGGGCACCGCGAAGACCGGACCGAAGACGGCATAGTCGGCGCTCGCGCGGGCGCTCTCGACCACCTCTGTAGCTGCGTGGCAAGAGGTGCCCACCAGCGCGGCGCGCCCCTGCGCGGCGAAGAGGCGCCGCACCTCGGCTACCGGCAGCCCGCCGCCCGGCAGGTGCACACCGTCGGCCCC
>NZ_JBVHNL010000175.1:0-261 GCF_055556635.1 Pseudomonas sp. PME37.24/006 | reverse complement strand
ACGCGGGTGGCGATGGCGGCCGCGCTGGTGCTGGCCATCGGCGGCTGCGTCACGCGTGAGGTGCAGCCCGATCCCATCCTCGAAATGCAGGTGCCCGACAAATGGGGCGGCGGTGCCTCTGCCGACGTGGCGCACGCCGAGCAGTTGTGGCCCGATACCGACTGGTGGAAACAGTTTGGCAGTGGTGAATTGTCTTCCCTGGTGCAGGAAGGCCAGCGCAACAATTACGAAATCGCTGCCGCCTTCTCGCGCATCAAGCAG
>NZ_JBVHNL010000174.1:0-261 GCF_055556635.1 Pseudomonas sp. PME37.24/006 | reverse complement strand
CGTCTATATCGTGATGGAATGTTGATTTACACATCAAATACGGTGTCATCGCTTGCTTTTACAAAAGTAGAGTTGGTAAGTGCTGGACAACATACTTATCGACTGGAATTTGGATATAGCGGTGGTGGTTCTCCAACCGACGATGCATCAATCGTCATTCTTCAAACGAAAAAATAATGGACTATTCAAGTTTTATTGTCTATGACGCCAATGGCGTCATTTTGCGTACCGGCGTTTGTCCAAGCGATGTATTTTTACTGC
>NZ_JBVHNL010000173.1:0-261 GCF_055556635.1 Pseudomonas sp. PME37.24/006 | reverse complement strand
CCCACACCGTCGAGGACTTCGCGGGTTATCGCGCCGAGGTCACCGAGGCGCTCACCCGCACCATCGGCGACGCCCGGTACAGCGTCGCGCCGCCGCCGTCCGTGGGGGCGATCCTCGTGGGCGTCGCCGCCGCGAGCGAACGCGAGCCCGGCGCGGCGGAGCTGCTCGAGGCGAGCGTCCTCGGCGTCCAGGCGCGCGGCGCGCACCTCGGCGATCCCGCCGCGGGTCCCGTCGACGTCGAGGCGATGCTCGCGCTCGAGG
>NZ_JBVHNL010000172.1:0-261 GCF_055556635.1 Pseudomonas sp. PME37.24/006 | reverse complement strand
CCACCAGGATCAGCACCGGCACGATCAGCCCGGCAAAGCCGATGGCATGATAGGCGAAGGCGGCGGCGATGGCACCCGCGCCGAACGACAGCACCGGCCACACGAACTTGATGCAGCGCTCGGTGGTACCGGCATCGGCCGCGCCGCGCAGCATGTCCACCACGTCGATCACCACTTGCGTGACGTTGCCCGTCATCAGCGAGGTCGGCGCCAGGTGCGCCAGCAGCAGGCGGCTGATGGCGCTGTGGACACCCATGGAGG
>NZ_JBVHNL010000171.1:0-261 GCF_055556635.1 Pseudomonas sp. PME37.24/006 | reverse complement strand
AGAACATCAAGGGCGACATTGAGGTTCGGGCGTATCCGGTTGAGCGCGGCGGATTGGGCTATCGCGCGAGCGCAATCGCCAACCCCTACACCGACGACTATGTTCTCTGGATCCAGCCGGGAGACTACAAGCTGCTCTTCCTCGGACGGGGAGGGATGCCGCTCGTCGAGCGGTGGTACGGAGGCGGAACTACTTACGCTGAGGGTGCCACCGTGACCGTGCGGAGCGGTAGCGGCCACGGCGCTTTGGGTATCGACGTGA
>NZ_JBVHNL010000170.1:0-261 GCF_055556635.1 Pseudomonas sp. PME37.24/006 | reverse complement strand
CAGATAGGCACCGCGATTCCACTGGGCGGAGCGCGCCGGATCAGGCTGGTATACAGCCGGTGTGAAGAAAAAGGCACGCCATAGCCCCAGCAGCGGGCGCTGGTCGTAAGGGAAGCGCAAATCATGTGAACGATTGGGCTGATTTACGGGGGGCAGCGTGCGCAGCCAGGCGAACAGGGCGTCGCTGTCTTCGCGGCTGAGCTGGGTATAGCTGGTGTAGGGGAAGGCCGGAAAGAGGAAACGGCCGTCGCGTCCGCGTCC
>NZ_JBVHNL010000169.1:0-261 GCF_055556635.1 Pseudomonas sp. PME37.24/006 | reverse complement strand
CCCAGCCGACCCTGACCAATCTGGAATCAGGGAAGAACAAGCGCAGCAAGTTCTTGCCAGAGATCGCGCAAGCGCTGGGCCTGTCGTTGGCCGAGCTCATGCAGGACGAGCCGGCGAACCTCCCGCTGAATTACACGCCGGTGATCGAGCATGACCCGGACAACGATGAATTTGCCGAGATCAGGAAGGTGAAGTTGCGCTTATCAGCTGGAATCACGGGATTCGACGCCATACCGGACATCGAGGACGGCAGGCCGATTA
>NZ_JBVHNL010000168.1:0-262 GCF_055556635.1 Pseudomonas sp. PME37.24/006 | reverse complement strand
CACTGCGCGTCCCAGCCCAGCGCGAGCTGTCCGAGCGACGGATCCACGCCGTAGCGCGAACCCGGCCCGGACAGCGCGGCCGCAATGAGGAAGAACCCCGTGGTCACGAGCCGCGCGGCGACGTAGATGACCGCGATGCGCGCCGCGACGGGCCAGCCCTGCCAGGACCGTGCCCGCGGAGACGTCGCGGTCGCGGTGCTCACGATCCGGTCAGCCAGGAGCGGAGGCCGCGCTCGACGGTCTCGATCTGGGCGAGCGGCAC
>NZ_JBVHNL010000167.1:0-262 GCF_055556635.1 Pseudomonas sp. PME37.24/006 | reverse complement strand
GGTCACGCGATCACAGGGTGATCGCGGCGCTCAGCGAGGCAGGCGAGGGCGCGGCGTCGAGCGTCCGCGCTTCCTCGGTGTCGGCTCGGGCGATCATGCGGCCGAGTCCGATTCCGGCGGCCAGCGCCGCGACGATCCAGGTGGCGATGCCGATGACCACGGCAACGATGACAAGAACCATGGGACTTCTCCTTTGGAGTCCGGTGGTGCACAACGGGTAACTGGGTGAAACTGTAGCGGTCCGATGAGGTTCCTGAAGAGA
>NZ_JBVHNL010000166.1:0-262 GCF_055556635.1 Pseudomonas sp. PME37.24/006 | reverse complement strand
AGATCGTGAAGGCGCTCGTCGTGCCGTCCGGTCCGGTCAACGTCGCCTTCGTCGTGCCGAGTTTGCGCGCGATGAAGCCGGGGCGGAAGGTCGCCCCCTCGTCGGAGCCGCCGGCCGAGAACTCGGCGATCGTGGGGTCGTCGGTGGTTCCCCGCCACTGGTCCTCGGTACCGTCCGGAACGGTGACCGAGAGCGCCGTCCCGATGACGACGGCAACGTTCTTGCCGCTCAGATCGCCCGGGGACATCATGGTCGGCGGCAG
>NZ_JBVHNL010000165.1:0-262 GCF_055556635.1 Pseudomonas sp. PME37.24/006 | reverse complement strand
ACCGAGGCGCCGGCGACCAGCGGATGAATCCGGCCCGACGAAGCAGGTGCGGAAGGCTGGCTCACGGCGTTGTTGCTTGCGTTCAGGTTTTGCGGGGTATTGGTATTGGCATTGGTTTCCATGATGACCTCTCTAGTTGTTCTGTTGTCGTTGATGAGTGGATGACTGGATTATGGAGTGGTCATGGGCCAAAAAAAATCCCGATTCTGTGTCAGTTGTAAGGACTTGTAATCCTGCAACAGACGGGCTGGACACGGGTTTG
>NZ_JBVHNL010000164.1:0-262 GCF_055556635.1 Pseudomonas sp. PME37.24/006 | reverse complement strand
GTGGTCAATGCCGAGAGCAAGGTCGAGGCGCGTCCGGTCAAGACCGGCGGCGCACGCGGCAACAACTGGCAGGTCATCGATGGCTTGAAGGAAGGTGATCGTGTCATCGTGGAAGGCCTGCAGAAGGTCCGCCCGGGTGCCGCCGTCAAGCCGGTCCAATGGAATCCCGCGGGCACTCCCGCACAAGCTGCTGGCCAGCCGGCCAAGCAAGACGCGAGCGCCCAACAGAAAGCTAACTAAGAGGCTGCCAGATGGGAAAGTT
>NZ_JBVHNL010000163.1:0-262 GCF_055556635.1 Pseudomonas sp. PME37.24/006 | reverse complement strand
GGCGCGTCCTCGGCCGGCCGCGCTCAGTCGCTCGCGAGCTTCGCCTGCAAGGCGTCGAGCAGGAGATAGACCGCCGTGGCCACGAACCCGACGATGACCCAGGCCGCGTCCGTGGCGATTGCCTGGAGGACCAGCCAGACCGACCCGATCGCGGCTCCGGCCGAGATGAAGTGGGCGTGACCCCAGAAGGCCTCGCGGCCTTCGGGCTGCGGTCGGAAGCGGACGGTGAACCCGCCGAAGGCGACCAGCTCGATCGCCAGGA
>NZ_JBVHNL010000162.1:0-262 GCF_055556635.1 Pseudomonas sp. PME37.24/006 | reverse complement strand
CGACCCATTTTCTTGTCGAACGCCTGCCAAACCTTGGACATGCTCCCTTGACCCGTCCGGGAGCGAAGATCCCACCGCTTTGCGGGGTTGACGTTTTTGCCGAAAAGGTTGCTGAGAAAACCCACTGTTCACTCCGATATGTTTCGCGACTCGGCCGCATGAGGGACTTGAAAAAGGATTCACTCTCTCGACGATCGCGATCGGATCGGCGGGAGCTTCCATCATCATTTAACTGTATCTTAGCGGAAAAATCCAGCATTCC
>NZ_JBVHNL010000161.1:0-263 GCF_055556635.1 Pseudomonas sp. PME37.24/006 | reverse complement strand
CATCCATCTACGGCGCCCCTGCACCACAACGGTGGTTTTGAAGAGGGTTTGTTTAGGATAGTCATGAAGCGGGAGGAACAAACATACTACTTCAGCAAGAGGAGATGGAAGAAATCTGGAGGCCAAACCACGGGGAGGACGACGGCATCGACAATGGGTACATGTCCTCAAAGTCCCAGGGCAATGGGTATAGGTGCGGCTGCATGCCCATGATCCCCATCAAAACTGCACATCCAAGGCAATGCCGCGCCGATCCTCACGAC
>NZ_JBVHNL010000160.1:0-263 GCF_055556635.1 Pseudomonas sp. PME37.24/006 | reverse complement strand
CGCATGAACCCGCGCAGCTGGGTCGACGATGCCCAGGCCGCCGCGGCCCGCGTGCACGCCGGGCGCGCCGACGACGCGCGCACGCAGCTCGCCGTGCACGGCGCCACGACGCGTTGCGACTGAGCGCGCGACCCACGTCTTGTTCCGATCCGGTTCCCGCCATGCCCTCCGTCTCCACGCCCGATCGCGGCACCGCACCTGACGGTGCGGCCGCGTGGGGCGCCGTCCTCGCGATGTCGCTCGGCGCGTTCGCGCTGGTCGCC
>NZ_JBVHNL010000159.1:0-263 GCF_055556635.1 Pseudomonas sp. PME37.24/006 | reverse complement strand
CCGCGTCCCCGCGCCCGCGGACCCGCGCGAACTGCACGAGCTCGATCCCAACCAGTACGAGAAGAAGAAGACGTCTCCGCTGCCGTACACGCCCAATTTCAGCGTGCTGAGCAAAGCGGCTGTGAAGATCGAGGGGAGCAGGAGCACGTCGCGGTGGTCGCTGAGCACGGTGACCCAGGTGGAGGAGACGAAGCAGATGCTCAAGATGCTGCCGGTGCTATTCATCACGTTCGTCCCGAGCGCGATGCTGGCGCAGATCAACA
>NZ_JBVHNL010000158.1:0-263 GCF_055556635.1 Pseudomonas sp. PME37.24/006 | reverse complement strand
CTTGCCGCGATCAGCCTCATCGGCCTCACCTTTCTCTACGGCGTACTGCATGCGGTGGGACCGGGCCACGGCAAGGCGGTGATCGCCTCCTACCTCCTCGCCACCCGCGAGACGTTGAGGCGTGGCGCTCTCATCTCTTTCGCCTCTGCGCTGGTGCAGGGCGCAAGTGCGATCCTCATCATCGGTGTCTTCGCCGTGCTGCTGCGGGCGACCACCGCGTCGATCGACCACGCCACGGGACTGATCGAGACTGCGAGCTACGC
>NZ_JBVHNL010000157.1:0-263 GCF_055556635.1 Pseudomonas sp. PME37.24/006 | reverse complement strand
ATCAACATGACCGACGGTGCCGCGCTGGCCGCACTGATCGAGCAGGAGCAGCCCGACCTGATCGTGCCCGAGATCGAGGCCATTGCCACCGAGACCCTGGTCAAGCTGGAAGAAGCCGGCCGTGCCCGCGTGATCCCGACCGCGCGCGCTGCCTGGCTGACCATGAACCGCGAAGGCATCCGCCGACTGGCCGGCGAAACCCTGGGCCTGGCAACCTCGCCCTACCGCTTCGCCGACAGCCTGGACGAACTCAAGGCGGCCAT
>NZ_JBVHNL010000156.1:0-263 GCF_055556635.1 Pseudomonas sp. PME37.24/006 | reverse complement strand
ATCGCCTCTGCGCAACAGTTCGGTTGCAGAGTCAAATTCAGGTGGAATGCATCCGAATCCGCGTAACATCTTGCCTAAGATCGGTGCGTTAAGCAAAAACTTGGTGACTAGGAATCGCGACCTTCGCGGCTCAGGATGTTTGTTGACGATGCCGTCATAAAGTAGGCATCCATCGATTGGTAGAACGCCCGAGTGATTTCCGAAGAGCACGACGCTGCCATCGGCTGGAATGTTTTTCAGTCCAGCGATTTGGACGCCGAACC
>NZ_JBVHNL010000155.1:0-263 GCF_055556635.1 Pseudomonas sp. PME37.24/006 | reverse complement strand
GACCTTGCGCCGCTCGTTCCAGGCAATCAGCAGAAACGCCACCAGCGCGAAGGCGACCGCCACCAGAATCCCCTGATTGATCGCTTCGCGCCGCAGATCCTGCAACGGCGTGAGCAGGGTGAAATTCCACGGGGTGTCGCTCAATGGCCGGGTTTGCGCCAGGTAGCTGATGTTCTCTTCATCGCGATCCTGTTGCGGCAGCACTTCGCTGTTGGCCGGGAAGGTGAGTTTTTCCACGCCTTCGGCCAGGGTTTCCCGGGCCA
>NZ_JBVHNL010000154.1:0-263 GCF_055556635.1 Pseudomonas sp. PME37.24/006 | reverse complement strand
GAACATTCTGTTGAGGGCGTGCATGTTCTCGAGCGTTTCGTCCAGGGTGCGGCTGTCGCTGCCGTCGCATCTCAGGTGCTGCAATGGGCCGTGAAGGAGCTTGTTCACTATGCCCGTGCTCAGCTCCTCGATGGACCTTCTCATCTTCTTGTTGAGATTGTCTTCCCCGATCTTCTGCAGGCACTTCTCGAGTTCGGATGCCCTGATCCTGTCGGCGTACGACCTCAGCTTTTTGATGGTCGGAACGGTCTCCAGCGAGTCCC
>NZ_JBVHNL010000153.1:0-263 GCF_055556635.1 Pseudomonas sp. PME37.24/006 | reverse complement strand
GAGAGGTCTATCCCAAACTCTCTGAGCCAGAGGACTGTTGTCGTCAACTCCGGCCCGAAGTCTTGGGCGCACAGCACGATTCTGGGACGAGTCGAGAGCTCATTGAAGTCAGGGTTTTGGACAAAGGAGCGAATTTCGGCCATGGCATCGCTTAGAGCCACTTCCCGTTTTTCGTGTTTAGCCAGGTACGAAACATAGTAGGGCGCAATCTGGGCGAGGCGAGTGGAGGCAATCATGGCCGCGTAGCGAATCGCTTGCATCTC
>NZ_JBVHNL010000152.1:0-263 GCF_055556635.1 Pseudomonas sp. PME37.24/006 | reverse complement strand
CTGTTCTGCGCTTTCAGATATAGATTATCTCCCTCTTGCAGCAGCTTTTTGAGCGAAGCCTCACGATGCAGCGCAAGTTTTGCGACAACAAAGTCACCTGATTTCGGAGGTCGAGCCGGGTCTACAAAAATGATCTCATTTTCGAAAAACTCGTTCTCCATACTGCTTCCACGCACGGGGAGAGCATAAGTAGAAGCACTGCAAGGATATGGCCAAGCCAGCCAATCCTCTGCGTCGGCAGGTGCAATTTGTTCGTTCGGGTC
>NZ_JBVHNL010000151.1:0-264 GCF_055556635.1 Pseudomonas sp. PME37.24/006 | reverse complement strand
GATAAACACTACTAGAAATAGACCAATCCGTTTTGTTTCGAGTAAAACGCATTTGTTCTACTGGAATCTTTTTAGATTGATCTTTACAAACGATATTTTTAATAGATTCGAAATTAAGTTTTTTTGAAATAAGATGATTGAAAGCAATTCCTTTGATAGTACAATGTGTTATTCCAGTATCAAGTTTATAAGAATAATTTTTAGGTCCAGCAGAGATAAACTCTTTAATATAATTTCCTTCTTTTGGATCGATCTCATTAGTGA
>NZ_JBVHNL010000150.1:0-264 GCF_055556635.1 Pseudomonas sp. PME37.24/006 | reverse complement strand
GCCCATCGTGGTCTTCGCCTCCTGGGGGGACAACATCACGCCGCCGCCGCAGGCGTTGAACTGGATCATCGATGTCTGGGGCGACGAGCGCGCCATCGCCGCCGCCGGCCGCACCATCATCTACGTGCTGCACGAGAGCGTGGGCCATCTGGGCATCTTCGTGGGCGGTTCGGTGGCGCTCAAGGAACACGACCAGCTGGTCAGCTCGCTGGACGTCATCGAGAGCCTGCCACCAGGGCTCTACGAAATGAAGCTGGAACGCAA
>NZ_JBVHNL010000149.1:0-264 GCF_055556635.1 Pseudomonas sp. PME37.24/006 | reverse complement strand
GGGCCGCCCGGCTGCTGCGCCAGATCGGCGAAGACGCGCTGATGGCTGACCGCGCCGCTGTCGGTGTCGTAATCACACACCATGATCTTGCCGGCCATGGAATCGCAGTGATACATCAGCTTGCCATCGAGGCTGAAGCAGATGCTGTTGGAAATGGCGATGCCCGGCAGCGCCAGGCGCTCCAGACTGAGGTCCGCATTGAGACGATAGAAGCTGGCGATGGGGTCGCGGCCCGCGTCCTCGTTCAATGTTCCGAAGACGAAA
>NZ_JBVHNL010000148.1:0-264 GCF_055556635.1 Pseudomonas sp. PME37.24/006 | reverse complement strand
GACCAGGTCTTCCGGCTCGGCATTCAACAGCACTTCCGAATTGCTCTTCTGGGTCTGGCTCTTCACGCTGGCCGAGAAACCGATGCCGCTCTTTTCGGAACGGTCGGAAATGATCTTGGCCAGGCCATCGAAGGCGCCGCCGCAGATGAACATGATGTTGGTCGTGTCGATCTGCACGAAGTCCTGGTTCGGATGCTTGCGGCCACCTTGCGGCGGCACCGATGCCATGGTGCCTTCGATCAGCTTCAGCAGGGCTTGCTGCAC
>NZ_JBVHNL010000147.1:0-264 GCF_055556635.1 Pseudomonas sp. PME37.24/006 | reverse complement strand
GCCTCGATGTCGACGGGTTCGCGCGTGAACGCGACGCTGCTACGGGGCACGGTTGTCTCTCCTCCGTCGGGTCAAGGGTTGCTCCTCGCCACCCGAAGACGCCGCAGCGGCGGGCACGGGCACGGGCACCGGCTCGGGCGTCTCCGCAGGCGCGGCCTCGACGGGCGCGGCAGCCGCCGGAACCACCTCCCGCGTCGTCTCGTCCACGGCCTCCGCATCCTCGGCATCCACCGCAGGTACCGCCTCCGCTGGAGCGCCGACCGC
>NZ_JBVHNL010000146.1:0-264 GCF_055556635.1 Pseudomonas sp. PME37.24/006 | reverse complement strand
CCACAGCAGCATTCCGGCGAACACGTCGGCGTAGGGCAGCAGCTCGATCTCGAGCGACACGACGATGCCGAAGGCGCCGGAGCCGCCGCGGACCGCCCAGAACAGGTCGGGGTTCTGATGCGCGCTCGCTCGGACCAGCGACCCGTCGGCGGTGACGATCTGCACGGACCGCACCGCGTTGACGGCCAGGCCGTGCGCGCGCGAGTAGAACGACACCCCGCCGTTGAGCGAGTAGCCCGCGACCGAGACGTCGCCGGCGCTGCC
>NZ_JBVHNL010000145.1:0-265 GCF_055556635.1 Pseudomonas sp. PME37.24/006 | reverse complement strand
CGCTCGCCGCACTGGGTACTGCCGCGCCCGGACCGCAAGTTCTCGAAGATCGAACGCTGGCTGCTCGGCTTCAAGCCGTTCTACAAGCTGCTGCGCTGGTCGATCTACTGGGCGCTGGAGACGCGCGTGGTCGGCTTCAAGTACTCGCGCACGGCGCTCAAACTGCTGGCGCAGCGCAAGGCCGAGCGGCACCTCGCGAGGCAGATCGCCGATCCGGTGCTGCGCGCGAAGCTCACGCCGGATTTCACGATCGGCTGCAAGCGCA
>NZ_JBVHNL010000144.1:0-265 GCF_055556635.1 Pseudomonas sp. PME37.24/006 | reverse complement strand
CACCGTGGGGAGCGTCGCGATCAGGTCGGACATCCCGTCCTCCCCCGCCACCACCCGCACGCACCGGGTCACCCGTCCCCGCTGGTGCCGCTCCGCCAGGGTGGTGGGCTGCAGAGACTCCGCCAACGCCAGAAGACGGGCCTTCAACCGCCCCGGGCTCAGCCCGTCGGCGGTGGCGACGGCGAGCACATCGAACTCCCCCCTCCGCTCCTGCGGCAGGGGGAGACCGGCATCCACGATCACCCGCACATGCGCCCGGGTGAGC
>NZ_JBVHNL010000143.1:0-265 GCF_055556635.1 Pseudomonas sp. PME37.24/006 | reverse complement strand
ATCAGAAACTTTTGATTCAACGGCAGTCTGGCATCCATTGTGAAAGTATTCCGCGGGCTCCCCCGACCTGACAACCAAACTCCCTGTGCACTGGTGATTGGCAATTTTGATGGCGTTCATCGCGGTCATCAGGCCTTGCTCACCCGTGCTCGTGCCGTGGCCACCGAACGCGGCCTGCCTTTGTGTGTGATGACTTTCGAACCGCATCCGCGTGAGTACTTTGCCAAATTCAACCCCGCCATTCCCGTCCCCAACCGGATTGCCA
>NZ_JBVHNL010000142.1:0-265 GCF_055556635.1 Pseudomonas sp. PME37.24/006 | reverse complement strand
ACCAAAGCGCTTGAGCTGAATCCTTCATATTTGAAAGCCCTGCTTCGGAGGGGAGAAGCACATGAAAAGCTCGAAAACTATGATGATGCTATTGTTGATATGAAAAAAATCATTGAGCTAGATCCTTCAAATCAACAGGCTAAGAAATCATTGTTCCGACTTGAGCCACTGGCAGCGGAGAAAAAGGAGAAGATGAAGGAGGAAATGCTTGCAAAGCTGAAAGATCTGGGCAACTCGGTGCTGGGGCGTTTTGGGATGAGCGTGG
>NZ_JBVHNL010000141.1:0-265 GCF_055556635.1 Pseudomonas sp. PME37.24/006 | reverse complement strand
ATGCAGCGGGGCGTGTGCTTCTGGCCAACCCGACGGCGGAAAGAGGCTTCGGGAAAGTGGAGGGCTTCGAGATCACCTCACTCTCGAGGGACATCGAGTTCTACCGCTCCGATGGCACGCCGCGACCGCCGGGCGAGAGCCCCATCCTCCGAGCGCTCACCGGCGAGGAAATCCGCGATCTGGAGGAAATCGTCAGAGTGCCGCTGATGGCGGAGCTGCGCACACGCTGCGTTTCCTCCATTCCGGTGCGCGGCCAGGATGGCTC
>NZ_JBVHNL010000140.1:0-265 GCF_055556635.1 Pseudomonas sp. PME37.24/006 | reverse complement strand
CGTGATCGTGGGGTCCGCTGACCAGATCCACCCCGCGATGACGCGCCAGGATGACCATGGTCGACACCGCGGATTCGACGACCTCGACGACCGCCGCGGGTTCGAACGCCGTGCCGGTGGGGATCTCGACCGATTCCAGGAGATCCCCCACGACACCGATCAGCGTGCGGGAATCCGCGCGGAGCCGGCCGACCACCTCCGCGTTGGGGTCCGCGGGGCCGAGGGAGCGCTCGAGCAGTTGGAGTCTGGCATCCAGGATCGCGAG
>NZ_JBVHNL010000139.1:0-266 GCF_055556635.1 Pseudomonas sp. PME37.24/006 | reverse complement strand
GGCTTCGGGAGCGCACTCGTGACCATCGCCGGCAGCAGCATCGCCGCGGTGAGGGCGGCGGCGAGCACGCCGACGACGAGCCCGCCCGCGACACTCGCCGTCGCTTCACCGACCCGGAGACGGCGGCGGGCGGTGGCATCCAGTCCCGCCGCGCGCAAGGAGGCGGCCTCGGTCCGGCGAGAGCGTCGCGCAGCCGCGCCGGCGGCGGCGAGCCCGGCGAGCGCGAGCACCGCCATTCCGGCCGCACCGCTCCACAGCATCACGAC
>NZ_JBVHNL010000138.1:0-266 GCF_055556635.1 Pseudomonas sp. PME37.24/006 | reverse complement strand
AACCTCCTGGAGAACGCGATCCGCCATACGCAGAAGGGGGGCTCCATCACCGTCAAGGTCGAGCGCGACGCCGCGGGCGTGCGCATCGCCGTCCAGGACACCGGCGACGGGATCGAGCCCGCCGACAAGGACAAGCTGTTCGAGAGCTTCTATCAGGGCGCGGGCAGTTCCGGCGGGCGCTTGGGCCTGGGCCTGTCGATCTCCCGCGAGATCGTGCACAGCCACAAGGGCCGCATCTGGGTCGAGAGCCCCGGGGCGGGGAAGGG
>NZ_JBVHNL010000137.1:0-266 GCF_055556635.1 Pseudomonas sp. PME37.24/006 | reverse complement strand
AGACCGAGGAGGTCGAGCGACCCGTCCTCGGGTCGGTCCTCCACGACGAAGACGACGTTGTCGAGACCCCCCACCATGTCGTCGGGGAGGAGGTCGAGCTCGGCCACGACGAGCGCCTCGAACGCCTCGGCGTCGAGGTCGAGCGTCGCCTGCTGCGCGGCGTCCTCGTGCATGCGTCTCCCGATCGTGCCAACGGAGGGATGGATGCCACCCGCCCCGTTCGATCGATTCTATGAGCCGCTGCGGGGCGGCGGCCGGAACGACGA
>NZ_JBVHNL010000136.1:0-266 GCF_055556635.1 Pseudomonas sp. PME37.24/006 | reverse complement strand
GTTCCGCGGTGGCCGGCTTCCTGGTCGACGGCGTCGGCCCGCAGGGCGCGTACGTCGCCGCCGCGGGCTTCGCGGCGGCGGGGCTGATCGTCTCGGTGCTGTTCGTCCGCGGATTCCCCGACCTCCGCCACCGCGACGCGAGCCCCATCCCGGACACCGAGCCGGTGCACACCGTCACGTGAGACCCCGACGCACTCAGTGCGTGCGGCGCAGGAGCTCCAGCACCGCCAGCGCGTAGGCATCCGCGGGTTCGGGGTGGTCGAAGA
>NZ_JBVHNL010000135.1:0-266 GCF_055556635.1 Pseudomonas sp. PME37.24/006 | reverse complement strand
CCAGTCGGCTTTTACGTGCCGAACGACGATACCGAGACGGCGGAAATCCTCGCCTGGACCAACGCCAAGCTCGGCAAGACGCAGCGACTGTCAGCGCTCCACCCGATCGATGTGCTGCCGCGCAGCGCAATCGGCAAGGTGCTGAAGCGCGAATTGCGCGATCGGCTGGCGGGCGTGCCGGCATGACGCCGATCGCCCGCATATTGGCCGGCGCGGTTGCCGGCGAGGACGGCCTGCGCCTGACCATCCCCAGCGACTGGATGCAG
>NZ_JBVHNL010000134.1:0-266 GCF_055556635.1 Pseudomonas sp. PME37.24/006 | reverse complement strand
AGGGCAGCATCCTGGTGCTGGCGGTGTGGGTTGATGTGAGTACCCGTTCGGGCCGCTGAGCGCAACACTGAACAAATTGTTTATATCGTTTCCGGGCCGCGTCTGCGGCCCATCCTATCCTCTGGAGCATCAAGCATGACCGCAGCTACCCCCACCGTCTTCGAACACGCCCTCTATCGCAGCCTCGCCGGCAAGCGGGTCGTCATCACCGGCGGCGGCAGCGGCATCGGTGCAGCGCTGGTGGAAGCCTTCGTCGGGCAAGGCGC
>NZ_JBVHNL010000133.1:0-267 GCF_055556635.1 Pseudomonas sp. PME37.24/006 | reverse complement strand
CAAACTTTTAAGGCATAGAACTGAATGAACTATGGATCTCTCCTTTGGAGAGTTAGTGTCACAGAGGGGACATTCTGACAAAATAAGCGTAAAGTTTAAGTTAATGAGTAAATAGTTGCAAAGATTATTTTATTTTTGAAAAAGTTAATGAATACTCCCTTTCATTTATATAAAAACATTTGTGAATTTGGGTTTTGCATTTGGCTGTATGCTCTTTTTTTGTTTGTTTGTTTTGAGTCTTGCCCAGGCTGGGTTTAAACTTCGGAC
>NZ_JBVHNL010000132.1:0-267 GCF_055556635.1 Pseudomonas sp. PME37.24/006 | reverse complement strand
CTCATCGGCGGCATTCTGCTGCAGGCGGAGCAGGCCGTGCTCGGGACCGCGTTGATGGTGCTGTCGATCGCTCCGGCCGCGCACGCGCTCTTCGCGGGGATCGTCGCCCGACGCAGCGGCCGCTGACCGCGCGCTCCGGGCGCGGCGCAGCGGGAAGTGACCGTCAGCCTGCTCGCGTTGTCCGGGCGAAGCCTTCGCGGACCGTCACGCGCCGCCCGCGAGCGCGACGCACGGCCCGAGGAAGACGATCCACGCCGCTGCGCTGAC
>NZ_JBVHNL010000131.1:0-267 GCF_055556635.1 Pseudomonas sp. PME37.24/006 | reverse complement strand
CCTGCCGCGCCTGCCTCGATGCCTGCCCCACCGCGGCCTTCCCACAACCCTACGTGCTGGATGCCCGCCGCTGCATCTCCTACCTGACGATCGAGCACGCCGGCCCCATCCCCCACGAATTCCGCCGCGCCATGGGCAACCGCATCTACGGCTGCGACGACTGCCTGGCCGTCTGCCCCTGGAACAAATTCGCCACCGCCGCGCGCGAGCAGAAATTGCACGCCCGCGACGATCTCCGCGCTCCCGGCCTCGCCGAGCTCGCCACCC
>NZ_JBVHNL010000130.1:0-267 GCF_055556635.1 Pseudomonas sp. PME37.24/006 | reverse complement strand
CTCCAAACGCTCCAGCAGCGCACACAAGAGGCGCTGGCCGACCCGATTGTTGACCTCACCACGCTTCGCCTGCCCATCTTGCGATCTAGTCGCGGCTCGCCCTGGACCGTCGATGGCTTCAAAGCGTCCTGGTCGGCGGAACTCAACCGATCCGTTTTCTCGCGGCTGCGCGACCGTCGCCTGGTTTTCCACGGCTTGCGCAAGTCGGCGGTCGTATTCTTGCTCGAAGCCGGTTGCACGGATGCGGAGACCGCCGCCATCACAGGC
>NZ_JBVHNL010000129.1:0-267 GCF_055556635.1 Pseudomonas sp. PME37.24/006 | reverse complement strand
CGCCATTGGCACAGTATTTGCCTGCAAATTCATCACGTTCGCGCTGGCTTTGACACAAGACGCAGAAGCGCATGAGACACATCACGGGGACACCATGAGTATGATGCGGCCCAGCCTTCGCTTCACACCATCTGACGGCAGGAGATAGCAGCGATGATCGGATATCTGCTTCGCCGCATCCTCGCTGCCATTCCCGTGATGGGCGTGGTGGCCCTGTTCGTGTTCCTGTTGCTGCGGCTGACGCCGGGCGACCCCGCCGCAATCCTC
>NZ_JBVHNL010000128.1:0-267 GCF_055556635.1 Pseudomonas sp. PME37.24/006 | reverse complement strand
GTGGAGGTGCCGGCCGACGAACCGGCATTGACGATGGAATCAAACAGCCCCGCCGCATTGTAGGTCAGGCCGGAATTGGCGGAGGACCCGCCGCCCAAAGTCACGATCACCGAGGCCTCCGACGACAGCTCGACCGCCTGCGCTACGGCCGCAGGATTGCTGGCTGCAGTCACCGGATTGGAAGTGCCGCTGGTGCCCAGGCCGTAGGGATCCAGGCTGCCCAGCGTGGTCAAGGTGGAGGTAGAGGATGTGATCGCCATGTTCATA
>NZ_JBVHNL010000127.1:0-267 GCF_055556635.1 Pseudomonas sp. PME37.24/006 | reverse complement strand
GCCTGGGGCGCGGAGCTGGTACCGGGAGCCGAGCGCATCGCCGACCTCCTCGGTGTCGCCGAGGCCGTGGCCGCTGCGGACGTGGTCATCACGGGGGAGGGGTCGTTCGACGCGAGCTCCGCGACCGGCAAGGCTCCCGCGCGCGTCGCGGCCCTCGCCCGCGCGGAGGGACGCCGGGTCGGCCTCGTCGCCGGTCGGATCGCTCCGGATGCCGACACCTCCGGGTTCGACGCGGCGGTCGCGCTCGTGCAGCTCGCCGGGTCGACC
>NZ_JBVHNL010000126.1:0-267 GCF_055556635.1 Pseudomonas sp. PME37.24/006 | reverse complement strand
ATTGTAGGAGCCGCGACCCCGCGGCGAATGTTGGCAGCGCCAGGCATTTACGGGATGGCTGCAATCGCCTTCGCGCCAGGGGCGACGCTCCTATAGACGTGGCTACCGATAACATTGTAGGAGCCGCGACCCCGCGGCGAATGCTGGCAGCGCCAGGCATTTACGGGATGGCTGCAATCGCCTTCACGCCGGGGCGACGCTCCTACAGACGTGGCTACCGCTAGTATTGTAGGAGCCGCGACCCCGCGGCGAATGTTGGCAGCGCCA
>NZ_JBVHNL010000125.1:0-268 GCF_055556635.1 Pseudomonas sp. PME37.24/006 | reverse complement strand
CGGCATCGGGCTGGCCACCTGCCGGCGCATCGCACAGGCGCACGGCGGCCACATCGGACTGGACGAGTCGCCCGCGGGCGGCACGCGGGCGTGGGTCGTGCTCCCCGCGGCCGCATGAGCACCTAACGGTCCGCGTGCGCCCACGCAACCACCGTGACCCGGCGGTGCCCGCGCCCGTAACGTGGTCGGCATCCGGTCGGGAGTCCGGGCCCCGGCCGTGCTTCCCCGCCCGGCGACCCGGAGGTGTTTCGGATGGCGCGCAACGTCC
>NZ_JBVHNL010000124.1:0-268 GCF_055556635.1 Pseudomonas sp. PME37.24/006 | reverse complement strand
GCCAGCAACTTTGCCGACTACACCCCTTTGACATCCGGCGGAGTAACAACAGATGCAGCCAGATAACGCCACACAGTACCATCCCAGCGGTAGGTGTGCAAGACTACCTGAGCATTGTTGTCTTTCTTCCGAAATACCGCTTCGCTCAGTTCTATCAAGGGCGGGGCAAGATGTCCACCATCTAATGGCCCACCCACCATGTTCGGTTCGTCCATCAGTAGTTCGGGTAGAACAACCTCACGAACAGGGAAACGAAGGAAATGATGGC
>NZ_JBVHNL010000123.1:0-268 GCF_055556635.1 Pseudomonas sp. PME37.24/006 | reverse complement strand
GAATCGTGGGTGCGCGACGCATCAGTGACCGGATAACACAGCAGCTGCACCTTGGGGGCGATAGCTACGGTGTGTGGCTGAACCACCGCCTGCGAGGCCAGCACCGTCGCCAGCGTGGCACCGGCACTGTCGCCGCCGAACGCGACGCGACCGGCATCCAGCCCCAGGGCCAGCGCCTGTTCCGCCAGCCAGGACAAGGCGTCTTCACCGTCCTCCAGCGCCGTCGGGAAACGATGCTCCGGCGCCAGCCGATAGCCAACCGACAACA
>NZ_JBVHNL010000122.1:0-268 GCF_055556635.1 Pseudomonas sp. PME37.24/006 | reverse complement strand
ACCCGCCTCGTTGCCCTGATCCAGTCGCACAAGGAGGCGCGCACGCCGTTGCGCGATTGCACCTGGGAAATCCTGGACGGGCGCATCATCTCCATGTCGATCGACCCGCTCGAAGACGGTGGGCGGATCGCCGTGCACCGCGATGTGACGGGAGAATTCCGCAATGCCGCGCGCATCGCGGAAAGCGAGGCGCGCTTCCGCGATTTCGCCTCCTCGGCCTCGGACTGGTGCTGGGAGACGGACGCCGAGCACCGCTTCACCTACCTGA
>NZ_JBVHNL010000121.1:0-268 GCF_055556635.1 Pseudomonas sp. PME37.24/006 | reverse complement strand
GCGCGGCGTCGCCTGGGGGATGGCAGCGCGTCTGCGCACACCCTGCCCCGCCTGCGCGTGCCCCGGCTTCGGTCCCGTCGACGTGGTGCGCGGGGTTCCGTGCGGCGGGTGCGGCACACCGACGTCGCGCGTCCGGGCCGACGTCGACGGCTGCGCGGCCTGCCCTGCCCGTCAGGAGCGACCTCGGCCCGTGACGGTCGCCGATCCTGCGACCTGCGACGTCTGCAATCCGTGAGGGCGCGGGCCCACGTCAGGACCGCGGCCCGCC
>NZ_JBVHNL010000120.1:0-268 GCF_055556635.1 Pseudomonas sp. PME37.24/006 | reverse complement strand
TGTTCGTCAAGGGCAACAACGAACTGCTCTCGCTGACCCAGCCGCACATCATTCAGGAAATCCACGAGCAATACCTGGCCGCCGGTGCCGACCTGATCGAGACCAATACCTTCGGTGCCACCAGCGTGGCCCAGGACGATTACCACATGGCCCACCTGGTCTACGAGATGAACGTGGAATCGGCGCGCCTGGCGCGTGCGGCCTGCGACAAGTACTCGACCCCGGACAAGCCGCGCTTCGTGGCCGGCGCCCTCGGCCCCACGCCCAA
>NZ_JBVHNL010000119.1:0-268 GCF_055556635.1 Pseudomonas sp. PME37.24/006 | reverse complement strand
CCCGATGAGGTCGCGTCGTTCCGGGCGGGGCTCGCGCCCCTCGCGGACGCCGTGCGCGGTGTGCTCGACGCCCCGGCGCCGACGCCCGAAGCGGTGTCGCTCACGCCGCTGCTGCGGACGTGGGGTGTCGCGATGCCCGTCGACGCCGAGATCGACGCCGAGCCGGTCGGCTATGTCCTGTTCGAAGTACAGGTCAGGCCGGAGACCCCGCTGACGCCCAACCGGGCCCGCCTTCATGTCCAGCACATCGCGGTTGCCCCGGGCGCGC
>NZ_JBVHNL010000118.1:0-268 GCF_055556635.1 Pseudomonas sp. PME37.24/006 | reverse complement strand
GTTGTCCAGGCGCGAGAGGTCGAATTCCTGTTCCGAGTAGAACTTGCCCATGCGGCGCGCACCGTGGGGGCTCAGCACGCGATAGGTGCCGACCACGGAGAGGGTCTTGCTGTCGCGTACGATCAGGTGATCGCAGTAGTCGTCGAACTCATCCTTGTCCAGGCCTTCGGGGTTGGCCAGGGCCGACAGGTTCATCGCTTCGATGAAGACCTTGTAGCGCAGGCGCTGAACTTCGCGCACTTCTTCCGGGGTGCTGGCCAGGCTCAGG
>NZ_JBVHNL010000117.1:0-268 GCF_055556635.1 Pseudomonas sp. PME37.24/006 | reverse complement strand
ATGTCACCGTTGTCGGATAGGGCGCGGGCGAGCGCGGGTCCAGTCCGCTTGGGGCCGGCCGTCGGAACCCGTCTTCACGCCGAAGGTTGATCCAGTCGGCAGCAGGGCTTGAGGAGACGATAGATGCGCAAAGCGGCATTTGCTGCAGTGGCACTGGTCGGTGCGCTGACCGCGCAACCGGCGCTGGCCGATCCGCCGAACGGGTGGCAGCAGGATCGCTATGGCCAGCACGATCAGGGCGATGACCGTGACCATGGCGACCATCGCG
>NZ_JBVHNL010000116.1:0-269 GCF_055556635.1 Pseudomonas sp. PME37.24/006 | reverse complement strand
GCTCGCGGCTCAACAGCATGGCATCGCCATAACTAAAAAAGCGATAACGCTCGGCAATGGCATGGGCATACACCGCACGCATGGTGTCATAACCGGCAAAGGCCGACACCAGCATTAACAGGGTGGACTTGGGCAGATGAAAATTGGTGATCAACCTGTCGACCGTATGAAAGCGATAACCCGGCGTAATGAAAATGCTGGTCTCCGCCGCACCTGCCTTGAGTGTGCCATCTTGTGAGGCCGCTTCCAGCGCACGCAGGCTGGTGGTA
>NZ_JBVHNL010000115.1:0-269 GCF_055556635.1 Pseudomonas sp. PME37.24/006 | reverse complement strand
CACCGGGGAGGGTGTTGGCTTTGGCGTGGCTGTGGGAGGGAATCCCGGCGACGAATAGACCAGGAAGCGCCGTCGAGGTGCGGCTGCGGCGCTGAGGCTGCGGGAAAGTGGGCAGCCACTCGTCGCCCGCTTTGTACCCGGTGGCGAAGATTACTGACTGGTACGTCTGCCTGGACCCGTCTGAGAAGGTGAACTCGTCTCCGCGAACCCCTGTTGTCTCGGTCTGCATGTGGACCCCCTTGTCTCGGAGGGCGTCGTAGGAATGTCCG
>NZ_JBVHNL010000114.1:0-269 GCF_055556635.1 Pseudomonas sp. PME37.24/006 | reverse complement strand
ACGGGCACTGCCGTGAACGTCGGCCAGGTGTACACGACCCTCGAACGTCTCGAGCGCGATGGCCTCGTCGAGAACCGCGGTGCCGATGACGAGGGCCGTGTCCTGTGGGGCGCGACCGCCGCCGGCCGGGCCGAGGCGCGCGCCTGGCTGGCCGCGGCGTCGCTCGCCGACCGCCGGGACGAGGTCGCCCTCCGCATCGCGCTGGCGCTCACCCTCCCCGGCGCCGACGTGCCCGGTCTGCTCGCGGCGCAGCGCACGGCCGTCCGCGA
>NZ_JBVHNL010000113.1:0-270 GCF_055556635.1 Pseudomonas sp. PME37.24/006 | reverse complement strand
ATCTACCGACGCCGTCTACTCCGAAAGATGCGGGCCGATCCCAACAACTCCAAGACTTTCTGGCTGCTAATGAGCGCGGAGCTGGCGTTGATGGGGATCGCCAGCGGAGCGGCTGGCGCTCTCGCGCGAACGCCACCGCCCATCCTCCCCGAACCCGCGGGTGCGCTCACACCGGCTCAGGTACTCACCGGCGCTCCGCTACCTCCTGAGTGGACCATGTCGCGATGGTTCACGGCGTGGAGCCCCGACGTGCTGTGGTTCATCCTGGCC
>NZ_JBVHNL010000112.1:0-270 GCF_055556635.1 Pseudomonas sp. PME37.24/006 | reverse complement strand
CGGGCCGATCCACGGCACGGCTCCCGCCGCGGACCACACGGGGTCGTCCGTGAGCGCGTGCGCCGCCGCGAGGTCTTCGGCGCTCGCCCCGAGTGCGTCGGTCCATCCCATCGGGTCGTCGGCCGTGGTCACAGTACTCAGGGCGGCACGAGCGGCAGAAAGATGGCGATACGCCATGGCCCCGCGCACGGCGAGCCAGACGGCCGCCCCCAGCCCCAGGACCACTACGAGCGCGGTGAGGGTGACCAGCACCCGTTCGACGGAGCCGAC
>NZ_JBVHNL010000111.1:0-270 GCF_055556635.1 Pseudomonas sp. PME37.24/006 | reverse complement strand
CGGCAAACAATGCCAGAAGGCGCGTACCGCATCGAGGAAAGTTGCCGTAAGCAGGAATGAGCAAAAGCAGCGATGAAAGAAATGAACCAATCACAATTTCAACTGCACGAGTCCACGATGGACTATTTGCTAATACGGGAATTTTGTTTATTCGCGAAATTAAGCTAAGCGCGTGCCCAAGATTGTACATTGAAAGTGATAGTCCAACGAGCATAGCTCCTTCCGAAAAACCAATTAGCAAAATTGCCAGAGGCCAACCAATTTGCGTGA
>NZ_JBVHNL010000110.1:0-270 GCF_055556635.1 Pseudomonas sp. PME37.24/006 | reverse complement strand
CTGTCCATTTTTCTGGCTGCACATCCGGTGCAATCCGTTCAATTGGCGTTCGTCGGCCTCAGGCTTCCACTTCTTTTTCCTCAAACCAGCCGTAAATAACTGGCAACACCAGTAGGGTGAGCGTGGTAGAACTGATCAGGCCACCAATCACCACGACGGCCAGCGGACGAGTGACTTCAGAGCCAGGGCCATTGGAAAACAGCATGGGAATCAGTGCCAGCATGGCCACCAGCGCCGTCATCATCACGGGCCGAAAGCGATGCTCACAAC
>NZ_JBVHNL010000109.1:0-270 GCF_055556635.1 Pseudomonas sp. PME37.24/006 | reverse complement strand
GCTCGCCCGCCCAGACCGCGCGATCCTCGCCGTCGCCGTCCTCCTCGACCTCGGATCCGGCGTTGTCCTTGACGCTAGCCTCCGCGAGCGGCAGTCGCAGCACGAGCGTCGCGGCCAGTTCACGGGCGGTCATCGGCCGGACCTCGGCGGCGCGTCCCGGCAGGAGGTGCTCCGACAGGGCGAGCAAGGCATCCTCCTTCTCCTCCGCCGGAACGACGGATGCCACCCCGTAAACGACCGCGCAGCGGTAGCGCATCGAGCTGTCGAACA
>NZ_JBVHNL010000108.1:0-270 GCF_055556635.1 Pseudomonas sp. PME37.24/006 | reverse complement strand
ACGTCCGCCAACTCCGCACCTTGACCCGCTTTCGCCAGCAACTGGTCGACCGACGAAGGGACACGAAGCTTCGCGTGGCCGCCCTGCTTCGTGACGCTCGCGTCGTCGAGCCCGGAGGCCGTCGATGGACCAAGGCATGGATGGCCTGGTTGGTGACCGCCGAGGGGCTGGGCAGCGAAGGGCGCTGGGTCGCCGATCGCCTCCTCGCCGAATACCACGAGCTCGCGGGCGAGATCGCCGCGGTCGAGCGGCGGTTGGCCCAGGTCACCG
>NZ_JBVHNL010000107.1:0-270 GCF_055556635.1 Pseudomonas sp. PME37.24/006 | reverse complement strand
TACCCTCGCCTCATGGGCCTCAGACGTCACACGCGTCACACGCTGGCCGCGTGTGCGCTCGTGTGCGGAGTCCTCGTGGCGACCCCCGCGGGGGGCGCGACCGCCGCTCCCCTCCACGTGACCGCAACCGATGACGACGACCCCGCCGTCCGCGCGATCGAACAGCAGCTGGACGCCGCCCAGACCCAGGCCGCCGCGGCGTCGAGCCGGGCGCTGGACGCCTCCGCCGCCGCCGAGCGCGCGCGGGAGCTCGCCGCAAGCACGGCCGCA
>NZ_JBVHNL010000106.1:0-270 GCF_055556635.1 Pseudomonas sp. PME37.24/006 | reverse complement strand
AAAGTTATAGGTTTGATCGGCCACGCCCTTGGCGTCCCAGTCAAAGGTATGCACACCGGCCTTTTGCGGGCCCAAATCAAAACTGCCCACCAGCTTGCCGGCCGTATCACGGACCGACACGCTGACCTGATCTGCAGAATCAGTCAGCTCATAGCCTGCCGAGGCTTTTTCACCGCTGACCGTGATGGATTTACCGGCGGCCAATACGTTATGACCAACCAGGCTGGCCGCCTGCAAAGACTGGCCATCGGCATAGGAGGCCGACATCGC
>NZ_JBVHNL010000105.1:0-270 GCF_055556635.1 Pseudomonas sp. PME37.24/006 | reverse complement strand
CTCGAACATGCCCCAGAAGCCGGTGCCGGGGCCGAAGCCCTGCTCGGGCGGCATTTCGAGCGCCAGGAAATCGATATGGGCGGAGATGCGGCCGACCGGCTCGCCGTCGCGCTCGGCGAGGAAGAGCTGCGCCTCGGCATGGCTGAACCAGCCATTCTTCTTCGGGCTGATCGTCCCGGCCACCTCGTCGCGCAGCGGGGCGACCCAGTTCGGATCGTCGCCGTTCAGGCGATAGGCGATCTCGATGAACTGCTTGATGTCGCGCTTGGA
>NZ_JBVHNL010000104.1:0-270 GCF_055556635.1 Pseudomonas sp. PME37.24/006 | reverse complement strand
CGCCTGACCGCGGTCGCCAACGACGTCGGCCTCCTCTCCGAGGAGTACGACCCGAAGGGGAGGCGGCAGGCCGGCAACCTTCCGCAGGCGCTGTCGCACCTCGCGCTCGTGGGCGCCTCGGATGCCCTGGACGCAACCGCCCCGTGACCCCCTCGGCGGTTCTAGAGTCGGGGCATGAGCGACGATGACGTCGAGCTGAACCATCTGCGCGAGCGCGTCTACGGCGAAGCCGGAGGCCCGGCCACGGAAGCCGAGATCGCGCGACTCGCG
>NZ_JBVHNL010000103.1:0-270 GCF_055556635.1 Pseudomonas sp. PME37.24/006 | reverse complement strand
CCTATTTTTTTTCATTAGTTTATTTGCGGTACAAATCAGATATGAAAGACAGTAATGATCATAGATGCTCAGGCGGCAATGAGAAAATTAATGATGTCCTATCCAGGCGAGTTTTATCAAGCTATAGAAAAAGGCAGGTGTTGACGAAGCTATGGATTTTATGGCGCGTTGGTTGGATGCATGGATCACTGGTCTGAGATGTGATGATGCGAGTCATTGACAAGGCAAAAAAAACCCGCTCTTTACGAGCGGGTTACTAATTACATCCCC
>NZ_JBVHNL010000102.1:0-270 GCF_055556635.1 Pseudomonas sp. PME37.24/006 | reverse complement strand
GATTCGCCGTGGCGGATAAGTACGAGTTTATACATAATGGCTTGTGAGCTGGTTTAAGAAGAAGTTGCGATAAAAAAACGAATTCAATTGTCTATTTTATAATGCCAGCTTTCCTTGACTGGGTTTACAACGTGAAGTTTTTAATTGATAACGGATTTTTAATTGCTACGGCAATCATTTCAGGTGGTATGTTGCTTTGGCAAAGCCTGAATAAACGCCAGTCTGGCAATAGCGTGACGACATTGCAAGCTACCCAACTCATGAACAAGA
>NZ_JBVHNL010000101.1:0-270 GCF_055556635.1 Pseudomonas sp. PME37.24/006 | reverse complement strand
CACCTCAAGCAGCAATTGCAACAAATACGGCAGCGGATTGAAGCGTTTGAGGGTGGCGGCGCGAAACTCAAAACTCACCGACCAGTCCAGCGGGCTGGACTGGCCACTGTCGGAGTACACCGGCGCTGGCGGACTCAGTTGCGTAGCCTCCAGCAGACTGACCTCGACCATGCTCACGTCATCGCGGGCCTCGCCGCGAAAATCCCGCAGGGCCTGTTCGATTTCTTCGAACAGCGCATCAGGCTGACGATTGACTGCAAACACCTGCTC
>NZ_JBVHNL010000100.1:0-271 GCF_055556635.1 Pseudomonas sp. PME37.24/006 | reverse complement strand
GCTGCTGTAATGCGCGTGTGACGCGGCAAAATACTCCACCGATGCGCTGTTCTGGAGATCGGCGGAGGACGGACGAAGGCCGTCATTGTTCTTCTGCATCGTCGAAAATCCCTTGCTTTGGTGCGACCCGTGCCGCCTGCGCGCCTTCTGCGGCGGCCTGCTTGCCATGATCGGTTCTGATTGTCTGATCCATCAAGGTCGCGCCGAACTGCCCTGGCGACATGCTGGGTAGCTGCACCACATGATGCAGCAAAAAATCTTACATTCCGCC
>NZ_JBVHNL010000099.1:0-271 GCF_055556635.1 Pseudomonas sp. PME37.24/006 | reverse complement strand
ACCCTTGGTCTTCGCCCAAAGGGTCTTCACCGCCTGCATGGTTTCTGGAATGGTATGCCCATCGAGCTTCAGCACCGTGAACGACCACGCATCCGGTGCGATGTAATACACCGTGGGCTCGATCGCGTCGCGCACAGAGCCGACCGAAAAGTCAGGAACAACTCCAATGATCTGAGAGCTCTGGGGTGCCGATGACTTCAGATGATCCAGGGAGATTCCGAGGATCCGGGACCAGAGCCGGTACTGGTTGATTGCGACGCCGGGATTGGCA
>NZ_JBVHNL010000098.1:0-271 GCF_055556635.1 Pseudomonas sp. PME37.24/006 | reverse complement strand
GACATCCTGCCGCCGCCCTGGGCCGTGCCGCCGCAAGGCCGGCGCGAACCGGCGAGCCTGCTGACGGCGCCGGTGACGGGTGCCGTGAAGCTCGCGAGCCGCTTCGGCGGTGCCTTCGAGAGCCTGCCGGCAATCGCGCGGGAACTGCGCCGCTCCTGGCGCGAGCACCGCAGTGAGAACCCGGACTTCATCGCCGGCAACGCCGCACCGCCGTCGATCCTGAACCAGCCGATCAGCGCCTCGCGCCGTTTCCTCGCGCACAGCTTCGACA
>NZ_JBVHNL010000097.1:0-271 GCF_055556635.1 Pseudomonas sp. PME37.24/006 | reverse complement strand
CGAAGGAATACATCCCGGCCGTGGAAAAGGGCATCCGTGTGCAGGCCGATACCGGCGTGCTCGCCGGCTTCCCCACCGTGGACTTCAAATACACGCTCACCGACGGCAAGTACCATGACGTCGACTCGAGCGCGCTGGCGTTCGAAATCGCCGCCAAGGCCTGCTTCCGTGAAGGCATGAAGAAGGCCGGCCCCGTCATCCTCGAGCCGATCATGGACGTGGAAATCACCACGCCGCAGGATCACGTGGGCGACGTCGTGGGCGACCTCAA
>NZ_JBVHNL010000096.1:0-272 GCF_055556635.1 Pseudomonas sp. PME37.24/006 | reverse complement strand
GCAAATGGACCGAAGCACGTGCGGCCAACTTGGCACGTTCGCAGCCACCGGTCTCGCAGACCGAACCCTTCCCCGGTCGCGACCAGCAAAGCTCGGACATCAAACGCAACAATTTCCTGGCGCTGGTGTTCTGCCTGATGCTGGGTACGGCGGCGCTGCCGCACATCCTCATGCGCTACTACACCACGCCTACCGTGGCGGGCGCGCGCAGTTCGGTGTTCTGGACGCTGTTCTTCATCATGCTGATCTACCTCACGGTGCCGGCGCTCACC
>NZ_JBVHNL010000095.1:0-272 GCF_055556635.1 Pseudomonas sp. PME37.24/006 | reverse complement strand
AATTGAAGTCGCCATTGATATGCCCGAAGCCTTGCCTGCCCGTGGCCTGGCTTTGGTTGCGCATCCGCATCCACTGTTTGGCGGTACGATGGATAACAAGGTGGCACAAACGCTGGCGCGTGCTTTTGTGCAACTGGGCTACATTACCATTCGCGCCAACTTTCGCGGTGTTGGCAAGACCGAAGGTGAGCATGATCACGGGATTGGCGAGCGCGCTGATCTATTGGTCGTGATTGACTGGCTGCAAGCAAACTATGCCGGGCAATGCGTCA
>NZ_JBVHNL010000094.1:0-272 GCF_055556635.1 Pseudomonas sp. PME37.24/006 | reverse complement strand
CAATGGCTAGCGCCCACTCCGATCAGATCGAATCGATTTGATCGGACAAAATGGGCTCGAAGCTTTGAGTCTGGCGCATTCTCTGACGCCGAACCGGCGTCCGGTTCGTCGGAAAATGCTCTGGCGTGCGGTCAATCCCGATGTTGCGTGCGCTTTCGCCCGATCAACTGCTTCAGGTCGGCCAGGGCCGCCGGCATGAGCGCCCAGGGTTCGACCAGATAGCGATGCGCCAGGCGTCCCGGGTTGGCGGCCAGGCGGAAAGCCCATTCCAG
>NZ_JBVHNL010000093.1:0-272 GCF_055556635.1 Pseudomonas sp. PME37.24/006 | reverse complement strand
CGCACGGTCGTAGCGGTACCGGATGTAGGGCTCGAGCTTGTCGGCATCCTCGATCGGGGAGGCCCAGGTCGAGGCGCTGATGATGAGATCGGCGAACCCGCGCGTCGCGCGCTCGCTGAAGAGGAACGGCGACACCGGCGTGACGTGGTGGCCGAGCGCCTCGAGGGCGCGCGCCGCGACGAGCGCCGCCTCGCGGTTCTCGGGATGCACGGCTACGCCGGTCGGCGCCTCGAGCAGCAGGCCGACGCGCAGCCGCGGCCCGGCGGCGCGGA
>NZ_JBVHNL010000092.1:0-272 GCF_055556635.1 Pseudomonas sp. PME37.24/006 | reverse complement strand
GCCGACCGATTCACCGACCAGGTAAGGATAGAGCACATAGGCTTCGAGAAACTGCCCGACCACGAAGATGCCGATGATGATCGCCACCATCGACCAGTTCGGCCAGAACTGCACGATGGCGACGCCCAGCGACAGGATCAGGCCGGTGAGCGACCCGACATAGGGAATGAAGCTGAGAAAGCCGATGGATATGCCGATCAACAGGCCGAAATTCAGCCCCGACACGGTCAGCGCTACACCGTAAAAGATCATCAGGATACCGCAGACGGCCG
>NZ_JBVHNL010000091.1:0-273 GCF_055556635.1 Pseudomonas sp. PME37.24/006 | reverse complement strand
GCGAGAGCGGCTCGACCCACGAGGAGTCGATGAGGCCCGCGCCCGCGAGCTCGGCGAGAGACTTCGCCGTCACGCCGCGTCTTCCTCGTGCACCGACCCCTGGAACGACCACGGGAAGTCGATCCAGAGCGACGTGTCCTTCCACGCGTAGTCGGGCGTGATGATGGTGGTCGGCTTCGTGTAGATGACGGCCGAGCGAGCCTCGGCGCCCTGGGCGTTGAGGAGCTTCACGGCGAGGTCGAGCGTGCGACCGCTGTCGGCGACGTCGTCGAC
>NZ_JBVHNL010000090.1:0-274 GCF_055556635.1 Pseudomonas sp. PME37.24/006 | reverse complement strand
GGCGAGAACGGTGGCGAACCGCTGCGGCTCAATGCCGGACAGAGCAAGTCGCCGCTGGTGCGGCAGGCTTTCGCGGAAGTGCAGCGCTATCTGGGCACGCACCCGCCCGAGCCGGACAAGCTGATCCTGCTGGGATCGCGCAGCGAAGGCAGCAAGATCGAGGTGGCCTTTCGCCTCTACCGTGATCCCGCCGGACTGGCCTGGCTGTCCATCAGCGCGGCACCGCGCTCGGACTTCCTGGGGTCGGTCACCAGCGGCGTCTACCAGACGCTGA
>NZ_JBVHNL010000089.1:0-274 GCF_055556635.1 Pseudomonas sp. PME37.24/006 | reverse complement strand
CACCGTAAAGGCCGTCAGGATGAAAAGCGCGGTCGCGTCTGGACCCGCCTGATCAAGGAAATCACCGTCGCCGCCCGCATGGGCGGGGGCGATCCGGACACCAACCCGCGCCTGCGCCTGGCCGTGGACCGTGCCTCCGACGCCAACATGCCCAAGGACAACGTCACCCGCGCCATTCAGCGCGGCACCGGTGCCCTGGACGGCGTGAACTATGAAGAAGTGCGCTATGAAGGCTACGGCATCAACGGCGCGGCCATCATCGTCGACTGCATGA
>NZ_JBVHNL010000088.1:0-274 GCF_055556635.1 Pseudomonas sp. PME37.24/006 | reverse complement strand
CTGGTCGGTGATGCCGTTCGGTGCCAATTGGTTGACGTTGCCGCCCTTCTTCCTGGATGGCCAACAGGCGGCGAAGTTGATGGATACCTCCTTCGTGCTGGCGACGGCGTGGCTGTCATTCCGCATCCTGGCCCCTCGCATTGGCGCGGTCGCCGCGCTGGCCGCACCGGCCCTGATGCTGACCTTGCCGCTGAGCATGCTGGTGTCCGGCTCGATGTTCGTGGAGCCCGTCATCGGTTTCCTGTTCCTGCTGTGTCTGGCCGAGCTGACCGGC
>NZ_JBVHNL010000087.1:0-274 GCF_055556635.1 Pseudomonas sp. PME37.24/006 | reverse complement strand
CAACGGATTGGTGGTCAACACGGCAGCAATCGTAACCGCCTCGTCGAGATCGTTAGAGACGATGAAGCCGTATTTCGCGAACACGGCGTCATAGGCCGCCGACCAGCCCGCCATGCTCGCGGTGTGCGAGGCCGCCGCGCGTTCGCCGGCGCCGGAGCGGCCGACCTTGGTGACGATGACCGGCTTCCTGAGCTCCGCCGCGCGCTTCGCCGCCGCCAGGAACTTGTCGACGTCGCGGATACCCTCGATGAACAGCAGGATCACGTCGGTCGAG
>NZ_JBVHNL010000086.1:0-274 GCF_055556635.1 Pseudomonas sp. PME37.24/006 | reverse complement strand
CTCCCTCCACGCCAGTTCGGAAGGGATGCCACCGGACGTCGGCGAAGCCGAGCACCTGGGCCTCGCGCTCGAGGACTCGCGGGTGATCGGCATACCGGGGCTCGCGGACGCGCCCGTGCGGATGGAGTGCCGCTACCACTCGACGACCGCGTTCAGCCCCACCGGGGGCGAGTTCGTGGTGGGGGCCGTGGTGGCGTGGTCGATCCGCGACGACATCGTGCGCGTCGGATCGACGGGCGCCGCGAGCATCGACACCGAGCTGCTGCGCCCGATC
>NZ_JBVHNL010000085.1:0-274 GCF_055556635.1 Pseudomonas sp. PME37.24/006 | reverse complement strand
TCCTGACCATGGCATTCGTCATGGCGGGGACGATCTTTGTCGGCTTCTTCCAGGCGCATCTGCGTGGGATGTCGAGCTTCAACTCGCCGCTGATCGTCCATGCCCATGCGGTTGTGTTCATGGGTTGGGTCGTCATCTACCTGACGCAGAACTGGCTGGCGACGCGCGGGCCGCTCGCGCTGCACCGGCAATTGGGCTGGATCGCGGCGGGCTGGCTGATCCTGATGATCGTCCTCGGCACAGCGGTGACGATCTTCGATATTCGCCGCGGCCA
>NZ_JBVHNL010000084.1:0-274 GCF_055556635.1 Pseudomonas sp. PME37.24/006 | reverse complement strand
CGCGCGCGAGCACGGTCGCACGATCCTGCAGTCCTGGGCCGAGCACCCGGCCATCGACGGTCCGCAGCTGGACGCGCCGACCGGTTTCGGCCGCATCCCGCTCGACCGGGCCGCGCGGTTCTACCTCGCCGCGGGTTACACGCTCGAGCAGGTCGTTCGGCAGAGCCGCCTCGAGCTCGACGGCGCAGAGTCGCACCTGCAGGCACTGCTCGCCGAGGCCGAGGCTGCGGCATCGGGCTACCGCGTCATCCAGTGGACGCTCCCGACGCCGCCC
>NZ_JBVHNL010000083.1:0-274 GCF_055556635.1 Pseudomonas sp. PME37.24/006 | reverse complement strand
CATGACCATCCCCGATGATGAGATTGCCGCTACGCATTTTGAGACCTTAGGCACGCTGACACGCTGGATTGAGCATTTGCGCCGCGATCTATAACAGTGATGTCGAAGGTCTCGCGTCGGCCAATACCGTGGCTCATACGCTGAGGGAGTTGCAACTTTTTGCTTTTTTGGCAAATTAGTCTCGCTGACCCACTCCACAGGCGCGAATCCACATTTTTTTGTGGTTTTCTACCGCGCAATAATGCTGGTGCGCTGTCAATCTTACAAAAATTCA
>NZ_JBVHNL010000082.1:0-275 GCF_055556635.1 Pseudomonas sp. PME37.24/006 | reverse complement strand
TGGCGATTGATCTTTTCGGGGGCTTCTTGGTTCTCGGGCACGATGACCTGCTTCGGAAAGGACAGCAGGTTAAGTATCCTCCGTCTTCAGTGAGGTAGGCGCCATTTACCAGTAAATGAGTGTCACTTAATATCTGGTATTGTCCCGCTTTACTACGGCAGCGCCCGCTGCTTGAGGTGTCATATGGAAAAACGTGAAATCAAGCATTTATTGAACACCCTTGTAATAAAAACTCCCTGCACGCAGAAGTGGGAGAACATGACCGGCGACGAAAA
>NZ_JBVHNL010000081.1:0-275 GCF_055556635.1 Pseudomonas sp. PME37.24/006 | reverse complement strand
CCGCCCCAGACACCGTTGTTGGCTTCGACGAGACGGGCGAAATCGGGCCAGGTGGCTGCGCAGAGTGGTTTGATTTCAAAGCCCATCGCAGACCTCACAACGCATCCTGCTCATTACGCTGAACCTGCGCAGTAGGGCAAGGAATGTGGAATACTGTAACTGTAATAACCTGGCTTCAATCTACCCAAGGAGATGGTTCCCGCGGAGGTTGCAGGTTTACTGTTTGGTCAGAGCTTCCAAAACCGCCCTTGTGTCAGCGGGAAGCTGTGTTGCGC
>NZ_JBVHNL010000080.1:0-275 GCF_055556635.1 Pseudomonas sp. PME37.24/006 | reverse complement strand
GAGCTCGGCAAGCGCGGTCTCGCCTTCCTGTGCGCGCGCGAGGCGCCCGGCGATGACCGCATCGGGCCTCAGCTCAAGAAGGCCTTCGGCGGCGCCTTCATCGCCAACGAGCGCTTCAACAAGGAGGCGGCGGAGGAGGCGATCCGCAAGGGAGAGGCGGATGCGGTGGCCTTCGGCAAGGCCTTCATCGCCAATCCCGACCTGCCGCGCCGCTTCGCCGAGGGCGCGCCGCTCAACCAGTGGGACGCCCAGACCTTCTATTCCCAGGGCCCGAA
>NZ_JBVHNL010000079.1:0-275 GCF_055556635.1 Pseudomonas sp. PME37.24/006 | reverse complement strand
ACGGGACCATTCCCGCCCCCGACGGGCTCGGCATCGATGAAGGCCGATGCCGCGTATGTCGGCGTCTGCAACCGGTGACGTCCCCAGAGTGCGTTCAATGCCACATCGAGGAACCGCTGCGCGTCGAGGTCACTCCCCCGGCCGAACCGAACGCGCTTATGGTCCCACCAGCACCACGGCTTCGACCGAGCATCGACGAGCTCGACGACGTGCCCGAGGTCGAGCAGACACGCATCAGCAGACGCGCCGCCCGCGCCGCGACGCCTCCCCTGCCC
>NZ_JBVHNL010000078.1:0-275 GCF_055556635.1 Pseudomonas sp. PME37.24/006 | reverse complement strand
CAATAAAGTGTTGGCTTGGTTTGAACGGGGGTTGAGGGGCCGCTTTGAATTGGAGTGGTAGGTATTTTTGAGTGCAGTACGCAGTTTTTACCTGATACATGCAACTGTTGAACAGTTTCAGCCTCCAAGCTATATGGCAATCAAGCCAGAGGAGGTGTCACCATGTCCCAATCAGATGATTCAAACTTGAAATCCAAAACCAGGTCTGACGCAGCTGCACCGATTGAAGGAGCGTCGATGACTTATCAGGATGCTTTGGATGAGGCACTTGAGGA
>NZ_JBVHNL010000077.1:0-275 GCF_055556635.1 Pseudomonas sp. PME37.24/006 | reverse complement strand
CTTATGCAAGCAAGGCTGGATAAGAAGATGACCCAGGCACAACTTGCTCAGATGATCAATGAGAAGCCACAGGTGATCCAGGAGTACGAGTCGGGCAAGGCGATTCCGAACAATCAGATAATTGGAAAGCTCGAGAGGGTACTTGGAGCTAAGCTGCGTAGCAAAAAGTAATGCCTTGAAGTAGCCAAGCCCTGTCTATTTGCTTTGCATCACGTTTGCTAGGGGTCCGAAAAGCTCTTACAGTCTGTTCCTGTTGGTTGATACTTGAATAACTA
>NZ_JBVHNL010000076.1:0-275 GCF_055556635.1 Pseudomonas sp. PME37.24/006 | reverse complement strand
CTGGCCAGGATTGCCAAAGAAACATCAAGATAAATCGCCATCATGCCAAATCAATCATCTCATCCCCCCCAATACCGCGTACCGCTGGCCAAAAAGTTTGCCCAGATCATTATCATTTGCTGTCTGCTGGCTTTGATACCGAGCTCCATCTTGCTGTCCTGGCATGCCATGACTGACATCATTGATTCAGAAGCAACCCATCTGAGCAGCCTGGCCAAAGTGATTGCTGCCAACAGCCATGGTGCCGTTGCTTTTGCAGACAATAAAGCTGCCAA
>NZ_JBVHNL010000075.1:0-276 GCF_055556635.1 Pseudomonas sp. PME37.24/006 | reverse complement strand
CCGAACGATCTCTGGCGCGTCCGTAGCGCGCGCGGTCGTCGTCACCAACCACCGCACCAAGACCCTCGATATCACGGGCTCGGAGGCCTGGCGTGCGACGTCGATCTACTCCGTCGACGTCGGGCAGACGACCGTCGTCAACCTGCCCGTCCCCAAGGGCATCCGCTTCCTCGCTTCCCCTCGCCCCTGGTACAACACCAAGGTCGCCCGAGGGATCTACGTCCCGGCCGTGCAGTACCTCGATGGCTACGCCGACCTCGAGGCCGGCACCGTCGG
>NZ_JBVHNL010000074.1:0-276 GCF_055556635.1 Pseudomonas sp. PME37.24/006 | reverse complement strand
ACCATGCCGTGGTGCAGAAGCACCGTGTGGGTCGACAGGATCGTGCTCTCCTGGCCGCCGTGCTGCGTGGCCGTCGACGTGAAAACGGCTCCGACCTTGCCGATCAGCTTGCCCTGCGCCCACAGCCCACCGGTCTGGTCGAGGAAGTTCTTCATCTGCGCCGGCATGTTGCCGAAGCGCGTCGGCACACCGAGAATGATGGCATCGTACTCGGGAAGCTCAGCCACCGTTGCCACCGGCGCTTTCTGGTCGAGCTTGAAGCCCGATCTCCGGGCG
>NZ_JBVHNL010000073.1:0-276 GCF_055556635.1 Pseudomonas sp. PME37.24/006 | reverse complement strand
GCCGCGTCCTCGATCACCCAGAGCCCGTGGGCCCGGGCGATGGTCATGATCTCGTCGTAGTCCGCCGGCTGGCCGAAGGGGTCCACGGCGATGATCCCCACCGTGCGAGGCGTGATGGCGGCCTCGATCAGAGTCGTGTCGATCGACCACGTGTCCGGTCGGACGTCCACGAACACGGGGGTCGCGCCGGCCCACATCACCGAATGGCCCGTCGCGGGGAAGGTGTAGTCGGCCACGATCACTTCGTCGCCCGGCTTGACGCCCAGGACCACCTGA
>NZ_JBVHNL010000072.1:0-276 GCF_055556635.1 Pseudomonas sp. PME37.24/006 | reverse complement strand
GCGCGCCATCGAGCGCAACGCCCAGGCCGTGGCCACCGGTTTCGGTTCCACCATCAATGAATGGGTGGCAGCCCGCACCGCCATGACGGTAGCCGCCGCCGAAGGCGTGCAGGGGGCCGATCCAGTGTTCGTCATCAAGCTGCTGCAGAAGAGCGGCGGCTTCTACGTCACCACCCTAGGCCGCGAAGACAAGACCGCCTTTACCTCGGCTGCCGAAGGCCTGCCGGCCGGGTATGATCCGACCGCCCGTCCCTGGTACAAGCAGGCGGTGGCCGC
>NZ_JBVHNL010000071.1:0-276 GCF_055556635.1 Pseudomonas sp. PME37.24/006 | reverse complement strand
CAAGAGCCGCGACTAGTCAGCCAATCAGTCTGCCGACCATGGGCTGAATGGAATCTTATCGCTGTTCATCGTCGACCGATCGATCATGTGGTGGTGGTTGCTCGAATGCTCGTGGGCGCGTACGTGGATCGTCTCACGGCCGCGCACGCTGCAATAAGTCTCAAATCTACCGTGCTGTTCCTCCTCTCCTCTCCTCTCCTGGGTGTGTGTGCGCCTGTCGACAGCGTCACCTGTTCAAGTCTGCGAGTTTCAGTACCTGCTGTACTTTCCCTACCA
>NZ_JBVHNL010000070.1:0-276 GCF_055556635.1 Pseudomonas sp. PME37.24/006 | reverse complement strand
GGCGGGATCAATGGCATAGCTCACCACCGAATACGGCTGGCCGCGCAACGCGGCATAGAGGAATTTGTGATCGGGACTCAGGGCCAGCGGCATCACGGTGCTGCCGGTATCGACCTTGTCGATCAGGTTGACGCTGCCATCGCCATTGAGCCGGAGCACGTAGATGTCCTGGCTGTCCGCATTGGAGACGTAGGCGACGGTGGCCGCACCGGCATGCGCGGCGGCCAGGCTGAGGGCGGAAGTGGCAATCAAGGTGGCGAAGCGGGAAGAAGGTGA
>NZ_JBVHNL010000069.1:0-276 GCF_055556635.1 Pseudomonas sp. PME37.24/006 | reverse complement strand
GATGATCACGGCGCCTCGCGAAAGGGCCTCCCTCATGTAGCTCCTCTGCCAGGCATCGTCGGCGGCGAGCACGTCCAGAAAGTCTGTCAGCGTAAGGATGACGTCGGATGACCCCGCGGGATCGACGACACCGTGCAAGTGATGAACGGAGTAGCCACGGGGCCGGTCGGAGGTATTGCTGATGCTCAGAACGGCGGATCGCGATCCTTCGCGAAGGGCCTCCTCCAGGAGAGTGTCGAAGTTGAGAGTAGCCAGGCTGGTGTCCCGCACGTCGCC
>NZ_JBVHNL010000068.1:0-276 GCF_055556635.1 Pseudomonas sp. PME37.24/006 | reverse complement strand
AAGATGGGAGAACCGATATCGAGCGAACCGAGGTCATCGGTATGCAGCACGAACTGGCGGCCCGAGGCATCGCGCGTGACGATGGGGGGCTGTTCCAGTCCCACGAAATTCTTCTTGGTTTCTTCCGAAGCGCCGGCATCCGCGCCGATGTAGGCCCCGGAGAGCAAGGTGCCCAACCCCGAAATACCGGAGGCAGCGATGCGCGGACGGACCACCCAGAAACGCGTGTCCTCGGCATTGAATCCTGAGGCATCCTGGTTCAGCTGAATACCGACC
>NZ_JBVHNL010000067.1:0-276 GCF_055556635.1 Pseudomonas sp. PME37.24/006 | reverse complement strand
GAGCTCACACAGACGATCAGCCCGTTCATCATCATTGAGCACACTGCCAAGATAACGACTGTGTTTGGTTTGCACATCCTGCACATGACGCAGCCAGTTGTCGGCCAGGCCAATCCTTTGCCGTCTTAACGCCGTACGGACACCCGCGCAACCATAATGCCCCACCACCATGATATGTTTGACCTTGAGCATTTCCACCGCAAACTGCAAGACGGACAGACAGTTGAGGTCGGTATGCACCACCACATTGGCGATATTACGATGAACAAACAACTC
>NZ_JBVHNL010000066.1:0-276 GCF_055556635.1 Pseudomonas sp. PME37.24/006 | reverse complement strand
AAGACTATGATTCTATCATTGTCAGCCACTTTACTCCGGGCCTTTTCATAGGCAACGGCGGCGGATGTAAAGCATTCGATCGAATGCTCACTATCTTCCACAAAGCCACTCGCTCGAATCATCTCGGCAATGTCTTGTGCAGCTGCAGCGCGTGGTGTTGGCAGGTCACAAACATAAAAATGGTCAACCCTGCCTTGCAGATGCTTGAGCATGCCGGCCAAATCCTTGTCCTGCATGACGCCCAACACGGCATAGGTATTGGGAAAGAAGCCCATA
>NZ_JBVHNL010000065.1:0-277 GCF_055556635.1 Pseudomonas sp. PME37.24/006 | reverse complement strand
AGGCGCGCCAGAAGCGCGGTGACAAGTCCCTGACGCTGATCCAGATCAAGTTTGCTGACGAGGCGCTGGCCGGCGCTGAGGCATGAAATGCCTGGACTGCTCTCACATGACCTCGGGCGACGGCTACAGCAGCCAGAAGATGGCGCGCCACGGCTTCAGCCTGTGTGATAGGGAGCGGAGCAAGGCGCACTTCCGGAGCATGACGGCGGAAAGAGAGTGCGGGAAGTTCGAGAAGGCAGCAGCGGAAGAGATTGAAAAGCGGATCAACTGGCTGGAG
>NZ_JBVHNL010000064.1:0-277 GCF_055556635.1 Pseudomonas sp. PME37.24/006 | reverse complement strand
CAAGCCCTGACCAATGCCATGGTGCGCGCGCTGAAGTGGATCCAGAAGGCCGGTCCCTCCGACATCATCAAGGCCGTCCCGGAAAGCTATCTGCTGGGCGACCGTTCGCTCTACATCGATGCCTTCATGAAGGTGCGCCAGGCCATTTCGCCGGACGGCTACTTCCCGCCGGGCGGTCCGGATACCGCGCTGCGCACGCTGAAGGCCTTCGAGCCCTCGCTGGCGGACAAGCAGATCGATCTGTCCAAGACCTTCACCAATTCCTTCGTGCAGAAGG
>NZ_JBVHNL010000063.1:0-277 GCF_055556635.1 Pseudomonas sp. PME37.24/006 | reverse complement strand
CAATTCCTGGATCTCGGCATCGCGCGCCGCGGCCGCCTTCTGCAACTCGGCTTCGGACTTGGCGCGTGCCAGTTCGATGGCGTTGCGCTTGTCCTGCTCGGCCAGTTCCAGACGCTCATGCAATTGCTGCTCGAAGGCGCTGTCGCGCACTTGCGAGAGGATGTCGGCGTAACCGGCTTCATCGATCTTGAAGGCTTTGCCGCAGTGGGGGCAGATGATGTCGTGCATGGCTGTTCGGATCCTGTTCTTGACGAATGGCCGCTAGCTTAACGGATCA
>NZ_JBVHNL010000062.1:0-277 GCF_055556635.1 Pseudomonas sp. PME37.24/006 | reverse complement strand
GCGACGCGCTGCACGTCCTGGCGCAGGAAGGTGGTGCGTCCCGAAGGCAGCCCCGCCGCCTCGAGACGGTCGATCGCGTCGCACAAAAGGGTCATGCGCCGTTCGATCGATTCGCGCTGCCGTTCACCGACCGCCCGCTGTGCCGCGCTGGGATGCAGCGTCAGGCCGAAGTCGGCGGCGGCGGGCAGGGGCAGTCCGGCAACGGCGATCGGCAGGATGGCGAAACGGCGCGACAGGGACATCGTGGTTCAGAGGCTCCGGCGGGATCGGTGGCCGC
>NZ_JBVHNL010000061.1:0-278 GCF_055556635.1 Pseudomonas sp. PME37.24/006 | reverse complement strand
AAATCAACGGCGTCAAAATCTCATCCCCAACTTGCCTTTCAAGCTGATCCGCACGTAAACAACGTGACTTTTGAACTCACTACCAAGGTCTGCATGTGATTTTTTACGACAGTGTTGCAACGACGTCTGCGTGACGCCACATCCCAACGAAAAAATGCAAAAAAGAAATTAAATTCTGTCAGGAAAATGTAAGCACCATTTCCCCGTCCATTGAAAATTCACGAACAAACGGTGCTAAATCATTGATTTTTAAACAATAAAATTAGCTCAGTTTTGTT
>NZ_JBVHNL010000060.1:0-278 GCF_055556635.1 Pseudomonas sp. PME37.24/006 | reverse complement strand
ACAGGCGCTGATATTGCTACCGGCGATAAGATTGTCGATGGGGCCACAATATTCGCTGGCGGCAGGACAGTATTGTCGGGCGCAGGCGTGACAATGGGTGCGGAGGGTTTAATCTCGGGAAGCGTGACAGGCTGAACGGAGGGCGCAGCGGGAGCAGGAGTTTTCTTTTTCCAGAAACTAAACATGAATCAGGGTGGTCAGATAGGCGGGCATGAAAAAAACAGGCTATTTAATTTTTAGTCTGTGTATTTAGTCTGTGTAATTTGGCGATTTTACCA
>NZ_JBVHNL010000059.1:0-278 GCF_055556635.1 Pseudomonas sp. PME37.24/006 | reverse complement strand
GATATCGGCGCCAGGAATACGGCCTGCATTACGCTACTTCCACTAGCGTGAATGCCCGCAGGAGGATCTGCGCGCACGGCCCCCATATCAATACGCCCATTCAAATCTCGTCGAATGGTCCGTAGCTTGGCAGGTGTTATCTGAAAAAAAACGAGCGAGGCGTCTGCAGAAATAGCCGCAGACTTTAAGCGCAGAGTAACTCCCTGGTCGCCGTTTTTAGCAACGATATCTGCAGTACCTAACGTGATAAAACCCTTCTCTTTCCATGCTGACACATC
>NZ_JBVHNL010000058.1:0-278 GCF_055556635.1 Pseudomonas sp. PME37.24/006 | reverse complement strand
GTCGCGCCGGTCGATCGGATACACGGTCTGGATGCCGCGTCCGTCGCGGACCGTCGTCCGGGCGCTGCCGGCGTGGACGAACGGCGGGGGGAACTCGACGTCGACACGCGCGCCGTCGGTCGCGACGTTGACCCGCCACAGCGAGTCCGCGCCCTCGGGACCCATGACGGCGGTGAAGCGCACGACCGCGTCGGGGGAGCGGAGCGCGAGATCGAATCCGATCGGGGCGACGGGTCGCGCCCACACGACCTCAGTGGCATCCGGGACGAGGTCGCGGA
>NZ_JBVHNL010000057.1:0-278 GCF_055556635.1 Pseudomonas sp. PME37.24/006 | reverse complement strand
AGCACGCATCGATATCCGGCTTCGACGTCTATCGCTGGGAAACGCAGGAGACGTGAAACCGGTCGGTGAAGGCGTCTCCGAAATGCGCATTCATCACGGCCCGGGTTATCGCGTGTACTTCACCCAGCGGGGCGAGCAGATCGTGGTGCTGCTGGTCGGCGGTGACAAGTCGTCCCAGAAACGGGACATCGATCTTGCCAAGGCGCTCGCGCGCGAACTGTAGTCAGGAGGAGTCCATGCCCAAGACCAAGACCACTCTCTGGGATGCGGCGGATCAT
>NZ_JBVHNL010000056.1:0-278 GCF_055556635.1 Pseudomonas sp. PME37.24/006 | reverse complement strand
AGCGCATCGCCAGGAGAATTCGTGCCGCCTCATGATCGACGACGCGGAGATGATCAAAGATCATTCGGGCATCGACGCAAAACCATCAAACTTTTCTGCGTTTGCAATCCTATGCGACTCGCCAGACCAGGTGAACGAAACGGTAGAGAAGGTGCGCGCGGCAGGGTATACGATCGCGCGTGAGCCCTGGGACGCCATGTGGGGCCAGCGGTATGCGGTCGTTATTGATCCGGATGGATACGGGGTCGATTTGTTTGCGCCGCTATCAAAATAAAAGC
>NZ_JBVHNL010000055.1:0-278 GCF_055556635.1 Pseudomonas sp. PME37.24/006 | reverse complement strand
CACATGTTTCTGCCGTGGCTAAGCGCTCAGTGACTGGCTCAGTTGCCGGGAGTGTTGCTGATAAACCAGGTTTTGTGCTGCTGACCGGGCGCTTGCTCAAGCAGCGTGCAAGACGCCAATGTCATCTTATTCTGGCACACTGATATCTTGCAGGTCGGCTTCATTTGCCTGCTCCGACATTTATTTTGATCACCCTTTCTAAAAAGAATTGTCATGTCGCTCCAACTCACCGACGTCAAACGCATTGCCAATTTGGCGCGTATCGATATTTCCGACAG
>NZ_JBVHNL010000054.1:0-278 GCF_055556635.1 Pseudomonas sp. PME37.24/006 | reverse complement strand
CTGGATGCTGAGGACCAAAGTTAAGCGTATAGTTTTTAATCTCAGCCATGATTATTGATTCCCGGCATAAGATGATTCACGAATAATTCTTGGCGTAATTTCACGCGGTTCAATCGTGACAGGTTGGTAAACAACGCGACGCTGCTCTGCGTCATAACGCATTTCAACATACCCAGAAACAGGGAAATCTTTTCTAAATGGATGACCGACAAAACCATAGTCAGTCAAGATGCGTCGCAGATCAGGATGCCCATCAAACAAGATACCGTAAAAATCAA
>NZ_JBVHNL010000053.1:0-278 GCF_055556635.1 Pseudomonas sp. PME37.24/006 | reverse complement strand
GCCATCCCGCTGGAACTGACCCAGGCCTGGAACAGTTTCCTCGCCAAAGCACCGGACTACCAGAGCGCCCAGCTGCGCCTGCCCGAACAGGGATCACAGCCAGTGCAGATCTTCTTCCTCGATCACGGTGCGCCCCATGAGCGCGCCCGCAGCCGCATGGTGGTCCTGCCGCAGAGCGGCGAGATCCGGCAGCTGGAACGCTACGAGGACAAGAGCAATGGCGGCAAGCTGATCGCCGCCATCTATCCGCTGCACATGGGCACTTACTTCGGCCTGCC
>NZ_JBVHNL010000052.1:0-279 GCF_055556635.1 Pseudomonas sp. PME37.24/006 | reverse complement strand
CACGGCGGCGGGCAGGAACGCGGCCGACGCTCCGGCACGCCGGACGTCGCCGGCGCGGTGGCGTTCGCGACGGCGCTGACGCTGGCCGAGGCCGAGCGGGTCGCGGAAGCGGAGCGGGCGACGCGGTTCCGCGACTCGTTCATTCGCGGCGTGCTCGCCGCCGTCCCCGGCGCGCGGCTCACCGGGCACCCCGAGCACCGCCTGCCCGCGACCGCGAGCTTCGTGTTCCCCGGCGTCAACGGCGAGACCGTGCTGCTCGAACTCGAACGCCGGGGGGTC
>NZ_JBVHNL010000051.1:0-279 GCF_055556635.1 Pseudomonas sp. PME37.24/006 | reverse complement strand
GCCAGGACTGCTCGCTGGTCGACTTTGGCGATGCCGGAAGCGTCTATTTTTTGGGCCGGGAGGGTGCCGGCGACGCTGATGGAGGCGGTGCTGGTGTTCATGGGTGAGCCGGCGATTGTCGCACAGGGCACGAGCAGTGGCGCTTGCCCGTAGGGGCTTCGATAGAGCACCTTAGCGGGCATGGCAACCCGAAAAGCGAAAGACACGGCTAAGAGCGCCGTGAAGAAGAAGGCCCCCGCCAAGCGTGCGCGGGGGAAACTGGCGCCTGGCAAGAAGGCC
>NZ_JBVHNL010000050.1:0-279 GCF_055556635.1 Pseudomonas sp. PME37.24/006 | reverse complement strand
GGAGCGCACCCCGACGCCGGTTCCCCCGCCTGAGTCCACGGCATCCGTGCTCGACGATGCGACGTATTCGCGCATCCTCGAGCCGCGTGGCCCGGGACGGCTGCCCCTCGGTGACGGCACGTGGCACCAGCTCGCCCGTGCGTACGTGCGGGTGCAGTTGATCTCCCAGGGGGCGGTGTTCGCGCTGGCACTCGCCGCCGCCATCGTCGTCCAGGTTCTGAGTGGTGCCTTCTGGCAGTGGATCCCCGCCGGCGCGATCCTGCTCATCACGGCGATCAC
>NZ_JBVHNL010000049.1:0-279 GCF_055556635.1 Pseudomonas sp. PME37.24/006 | reverse complement strand
AAATGAAGGGTTGTTTTTAACAATGGCCTTCCCATAAGCTTTTACACCATTATGTAATGACATGCTCAACAAGCCAGGATTGATGGTGCGATAGTGATCGTACAGTGCAGGGATGGTCAGTCCAAACAACGAACCAATAGTATGGGTACGTAATGCAGACAAGGTTAAACCCAACTGAAACATACAGGCACGATTTCCTGCGACAAATTTACCTGTTGGAGAAAAGACGGCAATACCTTCCATCAAGGTGCCAATAAATTCTGGTCGTGTATGAAAGTG
>NZ_JBVHNL010000048.1:0-279 GCF_055556635.1 Pseudomonas sp. PME37.24/006 | reverse complement strand
GCGCCTGCGCAGCACCCTCGCCGAGTTGCGGGCGCGCACCATGACGCTGGTGCAACTGGAGCGCCCTACCCCGTTTGCGCTGCCGCTGATGGTGGAACGCTTCCGCGAGAAACTCTCGACCGAGAAACTGGCGGACCGCGTCGCACGCATGCTGCGCGAGCTGGAAGGTGCCGCCGACAAGACCGCCTCTCGTGAACAACCCCTGCCCGCCGCACGGCGCAAGGCCAAGCCCCGGACTGCTGCATGATGCAATACCCGAGCTTCGACGCCGATGGCGCC
>NZ_JBVHNL010000047.1:0-280 GCF_055556635.1 Pseudomonas sp. PME37.24/006 | reverse complement strand
GCAGGCCCCCGATCCCGGCGTCGTCCAGCGCCTTCTCGTATCCGCCGAGGCCCGGCGAGGTCGGGAACCACGCGGTGTCGGTGGAGTTCGCGGACGGCTGCAGCGAGGCCGAGATCATCCAGTAGAAGGGGAAGAGGTACACCGCGAGCACGACGACGGTGACGACGGTCCACGTCCAGCCGCGACGACGACGGCGTGCGGTGACGGCGGCTGAGGCGGGCTCGGCGGAGACCACGGCCGGGGCGGCGGGCAGGGTCGCGGTCATTCGTCACGCTCCCGG
>NZ_JBVHNL010000046.1:0-280 GCF_055556635.1 Pseudomonas sp. PME37.24/006 | reverse complement strand
CATCGCGGGGTCGGACTTTGTGGCAAAGTATCCGTCCACCGTCGCGAAGCTGAATTCCATTTTCGCGGCCGAAGGCAAATGGGCTGCCGATCATCGCGAGGAGGTGGCTCGGGCGCAGGCCGAGGCGACCGGCGTCGACATCGAGGCCATCAGGCGCTTCGTCGCGCGCTCGAATTACCAGGTGGTGCCGGTCGATGCGGAGATTGTCAGGAGCCAGCAGGCGATTGCCGATCGCTTCAAGGCCATCGGGCTGATTCCGCGGCCGATCAATGTGTCCGAC
>NZ_JBVHNL010000045.1:0-282 GCF_055556635.1 Pseudomonas sp. PME37.24/006 | reverse complement strand
GGACCCGGCGAAGGGGATCTGGAACCACAGCTGCGCGACCAGCAGGATGGTGGTCGACTGGCTGAGCCCGACCAGCATGGCCGGCACGGCCTTGCCGATCATGATCTCGCTCGGCCGGAACGGCGTCACCAGCAACTGGTCGAAGGTTCCAGCCTCCCGTTCACGCGCCACCGACATGGCGGTGAGCATCATGGTCATCATCATGGTGATCATCCCGATCATCGACGGGATCATGTTCCAGCGGGTCTCGAGGGCCGGATTGAACCAGGCCCGCGCCGACAC
>NZ_JBVHNL010000044.1:0-283 GCF_055556635.1 Pseudomonas sp. PME37.24/006 | reverse complement strand
CTCCAGCACGTCGACCAATCCGTCGATGTCGGCGACCCTGAGGACCGCGGCCGTGTCGCCGGTCCCGACATGGATGCCGAGATCCCCCGCCCCCAGTGTGCGGAGAGCGTCCTCGTCGGTGACGTCGTCGCCCGCGAAGATCACGGCCGTCGCCCCCGTGCGTTCCCGCAGGTGCTGCACGGCCGAGTCCTTGCCCTCCTGCCGGAACGCGAACTCGAGGATGTCGTGCCCCGTGCGACGTCGCCATTCCGGAGCGTGCTCCGCGACCAGACGATCCGCGATC
>NZ_JBVHNL010000043.1:0-284 GCF_055556635.1 Pseudomonas sp. PME37.24/006 | reverse complement strand
AACAGGTCGGCGATATGCTTGGCGCGGCCGCAATGCGCGCGGACCAGCGCCGCAAGCGTCTCTTCGCCCTTGACGGTGGCCTGCAGGAACGAGCCCGGCGGCAGCACGATCTTGGCTGTTCCGATCGCCACGTCGGGAGAGCCGCGTTGCAGCACCAACTCGCCGTGCCGCGTCAGCCGCGCCAGCCGGTGCTTTTCTGCGACGCGCGACAGAGTGGTGATCAGGTTGGTCGGCAGCGCGCCGGAGCCGCGCACGTCGATGTCGAGACCGTTGAGGGTCGCGGT
>NZ_JBVHNL010000042.1:0-284 GCF_055556635.1 Pseudomonas sp. PME37.24/006 | reverse complement strand
CGGGCATCGCAGAATGAAGCGTCTCGTCTCTGGCTTGTTTCTTATTTTTTATAACTTTTATTAGCCGTTCGGTAACCGCACATCGGTTTGTTTACCGAACGGATGGTGCGATACTATTGTCGGCACCGACGCTTTGTCAACAAGGCGAGCCAGGGAAGAGAAAGCGATACGTCGTCCGTCTGCAACAGTCGGACCGGCGATGCGACAATCAGGACGGCAGCAGAACCGCCCGCGCAGCATCGCTCACTACAATCACAAAGGAGACTGAAAAATGAGGTTGAAAA
>NZ_JBVHNL010000041.1:0-285 GCF_055556635.1 Pseudomonas sp. PME37.24/006 | reverse complement strand
GCTGCGGTATTCGGTCTGCAGGGCCGCGAACTTCATGTAATGCAGCCGCGCGCGGATGCCGACCTTGCGCAGGTCGCCGATGATGGCTTCGGCGATTTCACGCTCGCGGTAAGCGTAGATGTCGGTATCGAAGCCATTCGGATAACCGGCCGCCGCCAGCAGCTCCTTGGCCTTGGCCGGGTTGTAGTCAAACTTGATGGCGGCATTGCTGTCGCAGCCGAACTGCGTGCGGAAGCAGGCGGTATAGACCGGCTGGCTGCCGCCGCGCATCAGGTTCTCGGCATA
>NZ_JBVHNL010000040.1:0-286 GCF_055556635.1 Pseudomonas sp. PME37.24/006 | reverse complement strand
ATGATCGTACCGATCGGCTTCACCCTGATGTTCCTGCGCTTTCTACAGATTTTCATCCGCGTCCTGCAGGGCAAACAGCAAGGTCTGGGCCTGCACAGCGAAGTGGATGACGCCGTCAAGCTGGCTGAACAAGACAAGGCGGAGACCACCAAATGACCATTGCCTTCCTGTTCGTCGCCCTGTTCGTGCTGATGTTCATCGGCATTCCTGTGGCGATTTCCCTGGGTTTGTCCGGGGCCATGACCATTCTGTTCTTCAGTAACGACTCGGTGCGTTCGCTGGCGAT
>NZ_JBVHNL010000039.1:0-287 GCF_055556635.1 Pseudomonas sp. PME37.24/006 | reverse complement strand
CGCTCGACCGCGTCCGGCTATCCGTTCGGCCGGCCGAGATCGTCGGTCTCGTGGGCGAAAGCGGATCCGGCAAGTCGGTCCTGTCCTATGCCATCAGTGGGCTCCTCGATCCTGCCGCGCGCGTGACGGGCGGCAGGATCGTCTGGCAGGGCCATGCGCTCGGCGCCATTCGCGAGCAGCGCGAACAGCGCGCTGCCATCGCCCAGATCTTTCAAAATCCCCGAGCGAGCCTCAACCCGATCCGCTCGGTCGGGCGCCAGCTGCAGGATGTCGGCGGGAAGGAGAAC
>NZ_JBVHNL010000038.1:0-289 GCF_055556635.1 Pseudomonas sp. PME37.24/006 | reverse complement strand
TACCGCCGCACCGCCGACGAGCGATACGCCGCCCCCGCCGGTCAGGCCGAGGCAGGGAGGCTGACCGATGGAAAGGCTCTATGTTCTCTGGCTCGCCCATCCGTCCGCCGCCTGGATCGCGATCGGCGTGGCGCTGTTGGCGGCCGAGACGATCACCGGCTCGGGCTGGCTGCTCTGGCCCGCCGCCGCCGCCCTCTTGCCCGCGGGCGTCACGGCTGTCTGGCTGCGGCAGGAGATCGGCTGGCAGTGGGCCATCTTCGCCAGCGCCGCCATCGGACTGACCTGGCTT
>NZ_JBVHNL010000037.1:0-290 GCF_055556635.1 Pseudomonas sp. PME37.24/006 | reverse complement strand
GGTCAGGAGCACAGCATCCTGTCGCTGACCTCCGCAGCCCGCCGGGACGCGTCGCTGCAGCACGCCCACGACGACACCCGGTTCCGGTCGCTCCGCACCGCGGGCGTGCGGATCGACACGTTCGACCGGGTCGCAGGCGACCACCCGATGACACCGGACTCCTTCACGGCGTCGGAGCTGGCGCACGCCGCGAACCTCATCGCCGAGGCCGACATCGTGCTGTCCCTCAAGGAGCAGCCGCTCAGCCTCATCGTCGCGCTCGATCGGGCGGGGATGCTGCCGGACCGCCC
>NZ_JBVHNL010000036.1:0-294 GCF_055556635.1 Pseudomonas sp. PME37.24/006 | reverse complement strand
GCGTACGTCGTCTCGACGGCCTCGATGCCGTGGTCGTCTCGTTCCACGGCATTCATCAGGCCGTGTCTTCGAGAAGACGGTCTCAGCGTCGCCGTCGTGAGCGTCGCGAAGCCTGATCTCCAGGATTCGAGTCCGCCGCCGGAGGCACTCGTCTGGCGGATTTCTATCGGCTGTCGTGCCCGCTATGGGCGGCGATTTCACGCCGTCGATCACATCCGGCGGTCAGCTGAGGTCGCGGGATTCGCCTCGCTCCTGGAGATGTTCGCTGAGGTGGCCGCGGAGCCAGCGCTCTAC
>NZ_JBVHNL010000035.1:0-296 GCF_055556635.1 Pseudomonas sp. PME37.24/006 | reverse complement strand
AGCACGTGGGCGAACAACATGGCGTTGGCGATGATGAACATCAGCACCACGCTCAGCTTGCCGGCCTCGATGATCACCTTCGGGCACTCGCGCACCGTCATGTCCTTGTAGACGAAGATCGCTACGAAGGCGGCGTAGACCGCGGCCACCGCAGCGGCTTCGGTCGGGGTGAACATGCCCGAATAGATACCGCCGAGAATGATCACGATCAGCATCAGGCCCCAGCCCGCTTTGCGGCCAGCGGTGAGGATTTCCTTGAACGAGGCGCGCGGCAGCGACGGCATGTTCTGCACGCG
>NZ_JBVHNL010000034.1:0-297 GCF_055556635.1 Pseudomonas sp. PME37.24/006 | reverse complement strand
GTCAAAGTATCAAAGAAACAAATTGAAGAATTAAGTAAAAACGCAAAGTCTAGCTCCAAAAAAAGTGTATCTTCTCGATCAGAACCATTCAACTTGAAAAGTAGTGATCCTATCTATTCCAACAAATATGGTAAATTCTTTGAGATCACTCCAAAGAAAAATCCACAACTTCAAGACTTGGATATATTTGTCAATTATGTGGAGATTAAAGAGGGGTCTCTATTGTTGCCACACTATAATTCAAGGGCCATAGTGATAGTAACAGTTAATGAAGGAAAAGGGGACTTTGAACTTCTG
>NZ_JBVHNL010000033.1:0-303 GCF_055556635.1 Pseudomonas sp. PME37.24/006 | reverse complement strand
ACACCGTGACCGCGGCGGCCGAGCGCGCGCTCGCCGCGCTCCGCGACACGACGGCCGACGCGCTCGACACGGTGATCGACGCGGTCAGCGACCGCCTCGCGGCCGACGCCGACCCCACCCGCACCGATCGCCTGTGGCCGGGGGATCCCCTGCAGTTCGTCGAGCCGCCGTACGCCCTGGCCCACGGCGCGACGGGAGTCATCGCGGCGCTGCAGGCCGTGGGCCGACCCGTCGCCGCTGTACATTGGGAGTGGACCGAGCGAGCGATCATCAACGCGGACGACACCGCGCGTGGGCTCCTCG
>NZ_JBVHNL010000032.1:0-305 GCF_055556635.1 Pseudomonas sp. PME37.24/006 | reverse complement strand
GCCGGTGCCGCTCGGCGAGCTCCTCGCGCCCGGCACCGACCTGGCCCCCGGTGACGAATGGCGTCCCGTGCGGCTCACGGGGCAGTACGAGGCCGACAAGGAACTGCTCGTGCGCAATCGCGCGCACGCGGGATCCGCCGCGTACGAGGTGCTCGTGCCGTTCCGCCTCGACGACGGCCGGGTCCTCCTCGTCGATCGCGGCTGGCTCCCGCCCGGCGAGCGTCAGGCGCAACCGGATGCCATTCCGGCACCCCCGAGCGGGCAGGTCGAGATCGTCGTGCGACTGCGTCCGGGTGAGGCGGCGC
>NZ_JBVHNL010000031.1:0-307 GCF_055556635.1 Pseudomonas sp. PME37.24/006 | reverse complement strand
CCTACCTCGCGGTGATCGTCGCCAACGTCGGCCAGGACGCGCAGGTCACCGAGGCCGTGAACCCCGAACGCATGATCGAGGCCGCACCCTCGACGCCCGCCGCTCCCGCGACCCCGGCCCCGACCGTCATCCGCATCGCCGAGACCCCGCGCCTCGAGCAGCCGCGCGACGACCGGTCGTGATCGACGAGTCCATCGACTGCTCCCGGGCGGGTTGCCGGGCCCCCGCGGTGTGGGCGATCCGGTGGCGCAACCCGCGCATCCACGCCGCGGACCGCCGCAAGACCTGGGTCGCCTGCGACGAGCAC
>NZ_JBVHNL010000030.1:0-309 GCF_055556635.1 Pseudomonas sp. PME37.24/006 | reverse complement strand
CTGGGCGACGTCGCCCGAGTGGGTGATCGTCTCCCGCGCGGTGCAGGGGGTCGCGACGGGTGCGGCCACCAGCACCTTCACGGCCATGGTGTCGGAGACCGTGCCCCCGCACGCTCGCGGGCGTCTCACGCAGATCGCCGGCACGGCGCCGATCGGCGGCCTCGCGCTCGGCGCTCTGTTCGCCGGGATCGCCACCGCCGTCGCGCCCGAACCGGTGCTCGCGGTGTTCGCGCCGATCGTCCTGCTGCTCGTGGTCGCGATCGGCGCGGTCTGCTTCACGCCCGAGTCGTCGTCGCGGGTCTCGGGCGC
>NZ_JBVHNL010000029.1:0-322 GCF_055556635.1 Pseudomonas sp. PME37.24/006 | reverse complement strand
AGACGCACGAGCACCACATCCGCGAGGTCGGTGTCGGCGAGCGCCGCAGCGCCGTGCCCGGTGGATTGCGGAGCAACACGCAGGCCCGCGGCCGTAGCCGCGCGGACGACGGCGACGACCTCTTCGGCCGACTCGGGCGTGACGACGGCGAACGGGCGCTGGTCGATGGCGACGTTCCACGGCGTGCGGACGACGTCGTAGTCGGGGTCGCTCGCGAGCACGACGCGCGAGCCGAGCGCATCGCGCAGTTTCGCGGCGCGTTCGTCGAGGGTGGATTCCGTGGTGGATGACATGGTGTGGACCGTTCTCTCGGGTGGGTGAC
>NZ_JBVHNL010000028.1:0-326 GCF_055556635.1 Pseudomonas sp. PME37.24/006 | reverse complement strand
GGAGCGTCGCCCCCGGCGCGAAGCGATAGCGGCCATCCTGCGCTACAGCGGTGTGACCACCATTCGCCGCGAGGGCGCGACTCCTACAATCTCTAGTTACACGCAAGATGAGCGTCCGACGCCAATCGTGTAGGAGCGTCGCCCCCGGCGCGAAGCGATAGCAGCCATCCTGCGCTCCAGCGGTGTGACCACCATTCGCCGCGGGGGCGCGACTCCTACAATCTCGAGTTACACGCAAGATGAGCGTCCGACGCTAATCGTGTAGGAGCGTCGCCCCCGGCGCGAAGCGATAGCGGCCATCCTGCGCTACAGCGGTGTGACCACCA
>NZ_JBVHNL010000027.1:0-331 GCF_055556635.1 Pseudomonas sp. PME37.24/006 | reverse complement strand
AGAAGATTCATGTCCACATGACTGAGAGTAATGCGATAGATGTCGATAATGCACTGGAGTTAATGGAGAACGCTCTTTAGCGTCGATCGTGTCAACGGAAAGGGACAGACATGATCGACGAAACCTCGCTGCTGCAAATGATGACCACGATCGCGACGCAGGCCGGGGAGCGCCTCCTCGCGGTCTACTCGCCGGACGCGCGCCCGGCGAACATGCAGGAAATGCTGGATGCCGCCCGCCGCAACGAACGCGTCTCGAGCGACGGCACGCGTGATGCGCTGAGGAAATTGCTCCCCGACGCCCGTTTCGTCGATGGCGAGAACGAGACCGC
>NZ_JBVHNL010000026.1:0-331 GCF_055556635.1 Pseudomonas sp. PME37.24/006 | reverse complement strand
CAGGCGCGATCCACGAACTATTACCTGCGGCTCGCCCAGGCACTACTACCGGACGCAGACGCGGGAGCGATCGAGACGCTCCGCAACAGCCTCAGGGAGGGAGGCGCATTCCTCGACGTGGTGGAGATGTGGCGCGGGCTTCATGCTTGGCTTGAAGCGCAGAACGGAACCATCGGAGCCTCCACGATCCGCGATCATCCGCACCTTCAGAGGGTTGGTTACCCGCTCTCGCAGGCCCTCGTGCGGCAGAGCGATCGCATGGCGCTAACTCGGTTCTTTCACGCCCTGGACTTGACGCCCCGCGCTGCGCCAGACGCCGGGGTGGTCTTAG
>NZ_JBVHNL010000025.1:0-356 GCF_055556635.1 Pseudomonas sp. PME37.24/006 | reverse complement strand
ACCGCATCATCATCACCGCTGCGGCGGTGGTCCTCGTCCCTGTCACCGTCGCGCTCGTGATCGACTTCTTCCGCAACCCGGACTGAGTGACCGATGCCTGCCTACAAGGTCCAGTGGCAGCAGCACGTCAACGTCACCGCGACTGTCAGCGTCGAGCTCGACGAGCTCGCGGCATGGGCCTGCCATCATCTCGGGCTCCGCACGCTCACCGACGAGGCGACAACCGCCGCTGCGGCACCGGACGGTGTTCGGCGGATGCTCGAGCACAACGACCGCTTGCGGGAGGAGCTGCTGCAGAGGTGGGCAGTAGCGCACTTGCCGCACAGGTGATGTCCCGAGGCCACAGCATGATGCCC
>NZ_JBVHNL010000024.1:0-357 GCF_055556635.1 Pseudomonas sp. PME37.24/006 | reverse complement strand
CGCGCCGAGGACACGAAGCCCGGGGATTCCGGTTCGCGCCTCGGCCGTCGCGGAGCCGGAGGCGGGGAAATCGGCGAGCCGACGCACCGCAAGCTCGATCGCGTCGATGAAGCGAGAGGCGGTCTCGGGGTCGGCCTGATCTCGATAGCGCTCGACGGCCCGCGCGATGTCGAGATCGGCCGCGCGAGACGAGACGACCCGTGTCACGAAGCGTCGCGGACGCTCGCACGGAGCCCGTCGAAGTAGTCCGCATCCATCCGCGAACCCTCACCCGACCTCATCCCCTCGAGGACGGCCTCGCGCACGACCGAAGTTTCGCGGTCACGGCGAATCAGCTCGCGCACGTACTCGCTGCTC
>NZ_JBVHNL010000023.1:0-365 GCF_055556635.1 Pseudomonas sp. PME37.24/006 | reverse complement strand
GAAGGTCCCGACGATGCCGGTGAAGAGCGCGCCGGCAAACAGACCGAAGAGCACGAACTTGTTGCGCCACGGGGTGTTCATGCGGTTGATGAGCACATCGACGCCGACGTGGATGCCGGTGCGCACGCCGTAAGCGGCGCCGAACTTGGCCATCCACACGAACATGAAGATGCACAGCTCCTGGGCCCAGCTCATGTTGATCTGGATGAGCTGGTCCTGCAGCCAGGGAATATCCAGGCCCGAGGCGTAGCGGTGTACCACCGCCACGAAAATGATGAAGGTGGCCGCGGCCATGAGGAACGCGATCAGCCACTCTTCCAGGTGGTCGAGTAACTTCATGAAGTCTCCTTGCGCCAGCAGGCCGA
>NZ_JBVHNL010000022.1:0-369 GCF_055556635.1 Pseudomonas sp. PME37.24/006 | reverse complement strand
CGTCCAGTTTCTATCCCGGCGTCTTCGACCCGAGTGAGGCGAAGGTGATCACCGTTCGCTCGGGAGAGTCGGCCACCGGAGTCGACTTCGCACTCGCGACGGGACACAGCATCACGGGAGTCGTGACCGGGGCCCCGAACAACTTCGCGGCGGTCAATGTGATCGCGAACCCGATCGAGTGGAACGGTCGGTCGGTCACACTGTGGTGGCGACAGGCCTACACGACGATCGACAAGGACGCGCGGTACTCCGCGACCGGGCTCTCGGACGGCGCATACACCGTTTCGTCCACGGCGTATGACGTCAATAGTGCCGGGGCGGACTGGCGCGATGTCTATTACGAGGGCTACTACGACGGCTCCGCCACCC
>NZ_JBVHNL010000021.1:0-380 GCF_055556635.1 Pseudomonas sp. PME37.24/006 | reverse complement strand
GCCCGCGCCGTCGCCGGCGAGGCGGGCGTGCCCTTCTACTCGATTTCGGGTTCGGACTTCGTCGAGATGTTCGTCGGCGTCGGCGCGAGCCGTGTGCGCGACCTCTTCAACCAGGCGAAGGAGAACTCGCCCGCGATCATCTTCATCGACGAGATCGACGCCGTGGGTCGCCACCGCGGCGCCGGCATGGGCGGCGGTCACGACGAGCGCGAGCAGACGCTGAACCAGATGCTCGTCGAGATGGACGGCTTCGACCCCAAGGTCAACGTCATCGTCATCGCCGCGACCAACCGTCCCGACATCCTCGACCCCGCGCTCCTGCGCCCGGGCCGCTTCGACCGGCAGATCGGCGTCGACGCCCCCGACCTCAAGGGGCGCCA
>NZ_JBVHNL010000020.1:0-385 GCF_055556635.1 Pseudomonas sp. PME37.24/006 | reverse complement strand
ACCTCATCGAAGAAGACATTGAAGGCCGGTTCATCGAACTGGATGATGTCCACCCCCGCCGCCTCCAGCTCGCGCGCTTCCTGGTTGAGGATCGTGGCGAATTCCCAGGCCAGTTTTTCGCGGCTCTTGTAGTGATTGTCGTAGAGCGTGTCGATCATCGTCATGGGGCCGGGCAGCGCCCACTTGATCGGCTGCTCGGTCTGGCTGCGCAGGAAGCGCGCATCCTCCACGAACACCGGCTTCTGGCGCGATACCGCACCCATCACCGTGGGCACGCTGGCGTCATAGCGATTGCGGATGCGTACCGTTTCGCGCTTTGCAAAATCCACGCCGTCGAGATGCTCGATGAAGGTGGTCACGAAATGCTGGCGCGTCTGCTCGCCAT
>NZ_JBVHNL010000019.1:0-390 GCF_055556635.1 Pseudomonas sp. PME37.24/006 | reverse complement strand
AGCGGAGGGCATGGGAGGAGGGGAGGATGCCACGCCCCTCACGGCTCCTCCCTCGGTCCCAGGCCCTCCCGCCGTCACCGCCGCGCGGACGCCTCAGGCGAAGCGGATGATCTGACGCACGGCTGCTCCGGATGCCAGCGCGTCCATGCCCGCGTTGATGTCGTCGAGGGCGATCTCCGACGAGACCAGGCGTTCCACCGGCAGACGCCCGCGTCGCCACAGGTCGACGAACACGGGGATGTCGCGCTCGGGCACGGCGGAGCCGAGGTAGCTGCCGATGATCGAACGCCCCTCCGCGACGAGCGCCGTGGGCGAGAAGCTCGCGCGGGCGTCCGGGGCGGGGAGTCCGACGGTGACGGTGCGCCCTCCGGCCTCGGTCAGCGCGATCGC
>NZ_JBVHNL010000018.1:0-407 GCF_055556635.1 Pseudomonas sp. PME37.24/006 | reverse complement strand
GGCAGCGAATCACCCAGGGAATAGAAAACACCGTACAGGTTGTTGAATACCACGTACGAGAAGGTGACCAGGGTCATCGCCGCGAGAAGAAACGCAACCGCGATTTCCTCGAGCCGATCCCACAGGCGCTGCAAAGCTGTCATCAGCGGTCTCCCAGAGAGGGTTGTTGTAATTGTTTTGGCAAGCCGACTCTAACCCCGACGTTAGCGGGCAGATATTCACGATTAGTAAACGCGGCCTTCGGTCTTGGCGAATAGCTCACGCCGGGCGGCGCTCAGTGCTGTCGACGCGCCAGGATCGGCAAGATCAAGGCGATAGCGGCCGGTGTATGCAGAGCTTTCTTTTTGTAGGAGGGGCTTTAGCCGCGAGCTCTTTACACCTAGCTAAGCAAAATCGAGGCTAAAGCC
>NZ_JBVHNL010000017.1:0-415 GCF_055556635.1 Pseudomonas sp. PME37.24/006 | reverse complement strand
GTCACCGCTCGACCGGCCGGCTCAGAAGGGCGTCGCGTCGCCCACCTCCACGAGCGCGGCCGATTCGTGTGCGCCCGCGATCGCGCCCGTCGAGGTGTCGTCCCGCGGATCAGCCGGAGCCTCACCCGGCACCGCCCACGCATCTCCGCCCGGCGCGGTCTCGGACGTCGAGGTGTTGTCGGAGTCCGCCTCGGCGGCAGGAGCAGCGCGCGCCGTACGGCGGAACGCCGACGCGCCCCACCGCAGATCGTGGCCGATCGCGTCCGCCACCACGTCCGCGCTCACGCCGCGCTTGACCTCGGTCTCCCATTCCCGCAATCGGAGGCGCCCGGCGACGATGACGCGCTCGCCCTTGTGCAGCGAAGCCAGGGTGTTCCGGCCGAGTTCACCGAACACCGAGACGGCGTAGTAGTTC
>NZ_JBVHNL010000016.1:0-434 GCF_055556635.1 Pseudomonas sp. PME37.24/006 | reverse complement strand
GCCCGTCGTCTGATCGACTTCGCCAACGCCTGCGTCGGTCATATCAAGGGTGGCTTGGCCATCGCTGCGATCCTCGCGTGCATGCTGTTCGCCGCACTGAGCGGCTCGTCGCCCGCCACGGTGGCAGCGGTCGGTTCGATCGTGATCGCCGGTATGGTGCGTTCGGGCTACAAGCAGGACTTCGCTGCCGGTATCGTCTGTAACGCTGGCACCCTGGGCATCCTGATTCCGCCATCGATCGTCATGGTGGTCTACGCCACCGCGACCGAAACCTCGGTGGGCAAGCTGTTCATGGCCGGTGTGGTGCCGGGCCTGCTGCTCGGCCTGGTGCTGATGGTGGTCATCTACATCATGGCGCGCGTGCAGAACATGCCGTCGCTGCCGCGCGCCTCGTTCAAGGAAATCCTCACCGCTGGCCGCAAAGCGGGCTGGGG
>NZ_JBVHNL010000015.1:0-436 GCF_055556635.1 Pseudomonas sp. PME37.24/006 | reverse complement strand
TGTTCGCCGCATATCTCGTCAGCTACGCCCTCGTCCTGCTGTGGATGCGACGCATCAGCCGCGGCGTGCCGGCACCCCGTCTGCTCGTTGCCACCGAGAAAGCTGGTGAGAAGTGAACCTCGCACTGATCGTCCTCCCTGGCCTCGTCCTGGGGCTCGGCTTCGCGCTGGTCATCGCCGCACTGGTGCCCACCCAGCCCAGCCTCTCCGCAGCGCTCGATCGGATCGGCACCACCACCGTCGCCGCCGACCCCGCCTACGCCGCCACCCTCGAGAACCGGGTGGGCTCAGCCGTCCTCCGTCGCGTCGGCGACAGCCCCTCGCTCAAGATCCCCACCCGCGATCTGCGCCTGATCGGCATGAGCGTCAACCGGTTCCTGTACCAGAAGGTGCTCTCCGCCGGCCTCGGCCTCATCGCCCCCATCGCGATCGGACTG
>NZ_JBVHNL010000014.1:0-438 GCF_055556635.1 Pseudomonas sp. PME37.24/006 | reverse complement strand
CGAGGACGGTCGGCTGGTAGAAGTACCCGGGTCCCGGGATGGGAGAACCGCCCACGGCCACGCGCGCGCCCTGGGCGACGGCGCTGTCGACGAGGGAGGCAACCTTGTCGCGGGTGGCGGCATCCACGAGGGGCCCGACGGTCGAGGTGGGATCGGTGCCGCGAGCCGGGACGAACGCCCCGATCCGCTCCGCGAAGCGGCGGGTGAATTCCGCCGCGACCGACTCGTGCACGAGGAAGCGGTTGGCTGCGACGCACGCCTCGCCGCCGTTGCGCATCTTCGCGAGCACGGCGCCGTCGACAGCGGCATCCAGGTCGGCGTCCTCGAAGACGAGGAAGGGGGCGTTGCCGCCGAGTTCCATCGACACCCGGAGCACCTGGGCCGCCGAGTCGGCGATCAGACGCTGGCCGACGCCGGTCGACCCCGTGAAGGAGAGCT
>NZ_JBVHNL010000013.1:0-473 GCF_055556635.1 Pseudomonas sp. PME37.24/006 | reverse complement strand
CCGCGTTCTGCGCATCGTGGGCATCGTCTTCCTCGTGCTCCTGGTGGCGGTGGGCGTTCTGGCCGGGTTCGCGGTCCTCTCGCTCGTCGCGGCGCTGTCGGTCGGGGCCGGCCTCGTGGTCGCCTGGCTGGGCGCGTCACTCGTGATCTTCTTCCGCGGGCAGACCGCGTTGTTCCGGCTGCTGGCTCGTCGCCGCGAGCTCGCCGGACAGCGCGAGGTGGACGAGCGGAACGTGCGGCACGCGCTCCGCGATGCGCGTCGCCTCGTCGACGCCTACGCCCAGTTCCAGCGGTGGTCGCAGATCCTCGGCGCCGTCCTGGCCGAACCGTTCGGGCGTGCTCCGGAAGCATCGGCGCAGAGCGTCACGCGTGTGACCGGGCTGCCGGCATCCGTCCTCGTGGGAGAAGCGGTCGTCGATGCGCCCGCCGTCGAGGTGGTGTCGGCCGAACTGCGGCGGCTCGTCTTCGAGCCCG
>NZ_JBVHNL010000012.1:0-521 GCF_055556635.1 Pseudomonas sp. PME37.24/006 | reverse complement strand
CAGGTACGGCAGGACCGCCTTCGGGCTCGCCTCGGCGATCGCGGAGCTCGCGACCGCGGCGGTGGCGAGGTTCGAGAACGCCTTCACGTGTCCCACGTTCGCCGGAAGGAGCGACGCCAGGTACTGCCCCGCAGACCCTTCCACGGGTCGCCGCAGCTGCACGCCCGTGGGCGTGACGTCCAGCGGGTTGGCGACGTCGATCAGGATCTTGCCGTCCAGGAGGTCCCCGAGTGCAGAGACCACCGCCTGCTGCGGGGCGCCCCAGAGGGTGGTGAGGGCAAGGAACGGGGATGCCTGGGCGGCTTCCTCCAGGGATGTCGCTATGTCGATGCGGGCATTCCGCGCGATCGGTCGGAGTCGCCGGGCGGCGGCCTCAGCCTTCGCCGGCTTGTAGTGGAACAGGCTGATGTTCCAGCCCGGGTTCATGCTGGAAAGGAACTTCATCAACGCGCCCGGACGCTCCGGGAATTCGAAGCGATACAGCAGTTCATCGCCCGCCAGTTCACTCTTGCCGCCCACCA
>NZ_JBVHNL010000011.1:0-917 GCF_055556635.1 Pseudomonas sp. PME37.24/006 | reverse complement strand
TGGCTAAAGAAAAATTTGAACGTAGCAAACCTCACGTCAACGTTGGCACTATCGGTCACGTTGACCATGGTAAAACCACGCTGACCGCCGCTCTGACTCGCGTTTGCTCCGAAGTTTTCGGTAGCGCCGTAGTTGCTTTCGACAAGATCGACAGCGCGCCGGAAGAGAAGGCTCGTGGTATCACCATCAACACTGCGCACGTTGAGTACAACTCTTCGATTCGCCACTACGCGCACGTTGACTGCCCGGGTCACGCTGACTATGTGAAGAACATGATCACCGGTGCTGCGCAGATGGACGGCGCTATCCTGGTTTGCTCCGCTGCTGACGGCCCGATGCCGCAGACTCGCGAGCACATCCTGCTGTCCCGTCAGGTAGGTGTTCCGTACATCGTTGTCTTCCTGAACAAGGCTGACATGGTTGACGACGCCGAGCTGCTGGAGCTGGTGGAAATGGAAGTGCGTGACCTGCTCAGCACTTACGATTTCCCGGGCGACGACACTCCGATCATCATCGGTTCGGCTCTGATGGCGCTGAATGGTCAAGACGACAACGAGATGGGCACCACTGCCGTCAAGAAGTTGGTTGAGACTCTGGACAGCTACATCCCAGATCCAGTGCGCGCTATCGACAAGCCGTTCCTGATGCCAATCGAAGACGTGTTCTCGATCTCCGGTCGTGGCACCGTGGTAACTGGCCGTATCGAGCGTGGCATCATCAAGATCCAGGAAGAACTGGAAATTGTTGGTCTGCGTGATACCGTCAAAACCACCTGTACTGGTGTTGAGATGTTCCGCAAGCTGCTCGACGAAGGTCGTGCTGGTGAGAACTGCGGCGTTCTGCTGCGCGGCACCAAGCGTGACGACGTAGAGCGTGGTCAGGTTCTGGTCAAGCCGGGTTCTGTCAAGCCGCACACT
>NZ_JBVHNL010000010.1:0-3279 GCF_055556635.1 Pseudomonas sp. PME37.24/006 | reverse complement strand
GCTGCAGCAGGTCGAGCGTAGGCGCCGGCGAGCCACGGGCACGAGCATCGCCGGCAAGCCGCCTCCTACAACGATCGGAGGCCCTTCCCTGGTTCGCTTCACCCGGCACTCAGCGGGTCTCGATTTTGGTTGCAGGGGTTATCGGCTGATCGGCAAGGCTCGTAAAATTGATAAGGGCGCGCGGAGATCTGCTTCCCGGAAGCGTTTTTGGATAGAGCGATGCAATTGCACTTCCGGCCTCGGTAGGCAGGGACGAACCTCGTCGCTATCATGCGCACCTTATTGCACGGCAGGTTCGGCATGCAGCCTTTATTGCGACTTTTACAAGACGGCCAGTTTCATTCTGGTGAAGAGCTCGGTGTTGCGATTGGTGTGAGCCGCGCAGCGATCTGGAAGCGGCTGCAGTTGCTTGAGTCTGAATTTGACCTCCGGATCCATAAGGTGCGTGGTCGCGGTTATCGCCTTGAGGCTCCTCTTTCTCTATTGGCGTGTGATGCTCCCGAATTCTCCATGGTGTGGCCTATCACGCTTCTGCAGCAGGTTGACTCCACAAACGCAGAAGCCATGCGCCGTCTGGTCGCTGGTGCTATTCCTCCTTTCTTGGTTGTTGCCGAGCAGCAGATAGCGGGGCGCGGGCGCCGAGGGCGAAGTTGGGTCAGTCCCTTCGGGGAAAATCTTTACTACAGTCTGGTGCTCCGTATCACTGGCGGTATGCGCCAAATCGAGGGCTTAAGCCTGGTTGTTGGTCTTGCCTTACTGCATACCATTCGAGACTCTGGTGTTTCGGATGTTGGCCTGAAGTGGCCCAATGACTTACTTGTGGGGGGGCGCAAGATCGCCGGGATACTCCTGGAGTTATCCGGTGACCCTGCTGACGTATGCCATGTGGTCATCGGAATTGGTGTCAATATCAATATGCGGGTAGTGGCGGGTGATGTCATTGATCAACCATGGACGTCGATTAGGCAGATCTTGGGGGAGCAAATTGACCGCAATGGTTTTTTGAGCAGTCTGGGTATACAGCTTGAGCGCTACCTGGAGTTGCACCGTCTGCATGGTTTTACCGCTTTGCGTGGACAGTGGGAGGCTAGCCATCTATGGCAGGGCCGAATGGTGTCACTTACAGCCGGTGTGCAGTCGGTGGACGGCCGTGTACTAGGAGTGGATGACGCCGGTGCGCTGCGGCTCGAGGTTGATGGTGATGAGCGCGTTTTCAGTGGCGGTGAGCTCAGTTTGAGGTTGCGTGATGATTCTTGAGCTTGATTGCGGTAACAGCTTTATCAAATGGCGTGTCCTTGCCCGGCGCGACGGTATTCAGGTGCTTGAAGGTGGGGTTGTTGGCAGCGATGAAGAGTTGCTCAGCGTTCTGATCTCTCGCTTTCCAGGAGGGGTTTCCGCCTGCCGTCTCGTTAGTGTGCGCACAGAGGATGAAACTCGGAGCTTGGTAGAGGCCTTGGAGGTGCGTTTCGGTATTGACTGCATGATTGCCACGCCTGCGAAGTTACTGGCGGGTGTGAGCAATGGCTATGATGAATATCAGCGTTTGGGGCTTGATCGCTGGCTTGCAGTCGTCGGTGCTTACAGCGTAGAGCGCCGTGCTTGTCTAGTTCTTGACTTGGGAACTGCAATTACCTCTGACTTCATTGATGCGACCGGCAATCACCTGGGGGGGTTCATCTGCCCAGGGATGCCGCTCATGCGTAATCAACTGCGTACCCATACTCGGCGTATTCGCTATGACGATGCTGTTGCTGAGCTCGCGCAGCACAGTCTTTCGCCTGGTCGTTCTACCGCCGAAGCTGTAGAGCGAGGTTGCCTGTTGATGTTGCGTGGCTTCGTCGATACGCAGCTCGAGCTGGCTCGCCAGCAATGTGGTGGTGATGTAGCGGTGCTCCTTACTGGTGGAGATGCAGCATTGGCCGCAGACTGGGTGGCTGCGGCGAATGTGGTGCCGGATCTTGTGTTCATTGGCTTGGCTATCGCCTGTCCGCTGGTGAGGGAATAAGTTATGCGCTGGTTTTTCATGCTGCTGGTGGTGCTGAATGCCTTCTATTACGTGTGGCACCAGCAACAGGCCCCATTGCATGCAAAGGAGGTCGCTCCCTTGTCGCTCTACCAGGACAGTCGCCGTGATATTCAGTTGCTCAGTGAGTCCGAGCCTCGACAGCGACGTGCTCCTGTAGTTAACGAAGCGCCGGCTGGGGAGACAGTGTGTTTATTCTTGGGTAGTTTTGAGGAAGATGCGGGGGCCGAGCAGGTCGAGCAGCGCCTGCTCAGTCTGGATATTCGCTCGCAGACTCAGGTCGTCGAGTCTGCGGGTGCTGTCGATTATTGGGTTTATCTGCCGCCGCTGGCTTCCCGCCAGGCATCACTGAGGCAGTTGCGAGAGCTGCAGGCGCGCAAGATCGATAGCTACATCATTACTCAGGGCGATCTATCCAACGGTATCTCCTTGGGGATCTTTCCCCGTCATGACTCTGCCGACAGTGTGATTTCGCGACTGCGTGGTTCGGGTTACGAGCCATTGCTGCGTGAGCTACCGCGGGCGAACCGCCGTCACTGGGTGCGCATCGCCCCAGAAAGCCGGCGTTTGGTCGATGATTCACTGCTCGAGCGTTTGTCTTTGGACTTCAAAGGTTTACAACACCAATTAATGCCGTGTGAGGGGGTTGCAAGCTCTCAATAGAATGCATAGAATGGCGCCCGCTTCGCAGGGTGGCCATCTTAATCGGTGGGTATGCGAAGTTACTGTTAGTGTCGCTAAGCTCTGGTTTTTAAATGAGAAAGTGCTTGACAGTAGGGTGGCAGATATTGAAAATGCCGCCTCCTTATGGAGGGATTCCCGAGCGGCCAAAGGGATCAGACTGTAAATCTGACGTCTACGACTTCGAAGGTTCGAATCCTTCTCCCTCCACCAGATTTAGGCGTGAGCTGCAGGCTACGCGGGCATAGTTTAGTGGTAGAACCTCAGCCTTCCAAGCTGATGATGCGGGTTCGATTCCCGCTGCCCGCTCCAGCTTAGTTGTTCGTGCAACATATTTGCTCATGTAGCTCAGTTGGTAGAGCACACCCTTGGTAAGGGTGAGGTCAGCGGTTCGAATCCGCTCATGAGCTCCATTTAATAAAGGCAGATATGCGAGTATCTGCCTTTGTTTTAATGGTGCTATCACTCGCTGAATTCTTCGTTCGGAGACGGTCAAAATGGCTAAAGAAAAATTTGAACGTAGCAAACCTCACGTCAACGTTGGCACTATCGGTCACGTTGACCATGGTAAAACC
>NZ_JBVHNL010000009.1:0-5798 GCF_055556635.1 Pseudomonas sp. PME37.24/006 | reverse complement strand
CTGCGCCGCAAAGACGAAACCCCAGACCTCTGTCGAGATCTGGGGTTTCTAGTAGAAGCTTGACGATGACCTACTCTCACATGGGGAAACCCCACACTACCATCGGCGATGCATCGTTTCACTACTGAGTTCGGGATGGGATCAGGTGGTTCCAATGCTCTATGGTCGTCAAGCAATCCGGTTGGGGAGTCGATGTTTAGGTCGCTTCCCCGAATTGGGTATGTGATATCAGTTGGTGTTGCGTGTTCTTTTACAAATTTTCGGCATTACTGTCGACTTCTACCGTCTAACAGCCAAATTGTTTGGGTGTTATATGGTCAAGCCTCACGGGCAATTAGTACTGGTTAGCTCAACGCCTCACAACGCTTACACACCCAGCCTATCAACGTCGTAGTCTTCGACGGCCCTTTAGGGAACTCAAGGTTCCAGTGAGATCTCATCTTGAGGCAAGTTTCCCGCTTAGATGCTTTCAGCGGTTATCTTTCCCGAACATAGCTACCCGGCAATGCCACTGGCGTGACAACCGGAACACCAGAGGTTCGTCCACTCCGGTCCTCTCGTACTAGGAGCAGCCCCTCTCAAATCTCAAACGTCCACGGCAGATAGGGACCGAACTGTCTCACGACGTTCTAAACCCAGCTCGCGTACCACTTTAAATGGCGAACAGCCATACCCTTGGGACCGGCTTCAGCCCCAGGATGTGATGAGCCGACATCGAGGTGCCAAACACCGCCGTCGATATGAACTCTTGGGCGGTATCAGCCTGTTATCCCCGGAGTACCTTTTATCCGTTGAGCGATGGCCCTTCCATACAGAACCACCGGATCACTAAGACCTACTTTCGTACCTGCTCGACGTGTCTGTCTCGCAGTCAAGCGCGCTTTTGCCTTTATACTCTACGACCGATTTCCGACCGGTCTGAGCGCACCTTCGTACTCCTCCGTTACTCTTTAGGAGGAGACCGCCCCAGTCAAACTACCCACCATACACTGTCCTCGATCCGGATAACGGACCAGAGTTAGAACCTCAAGGTTGCCAGGGTGGTATTTCAAGGTTGGCTCCATGAGAACTGGCGTCCCCACTTCAAAGCCTCCCACCTATCCTACACAAGCAAGCTCAAAGTCCAGTGCAAAGCTATAGTAAAGGTTCACGGGGTCTTTCCGTCTAGCCGCGGATACACTGCATCTTCACAGCGATTTCAATTTCACTGAGTCTCGGGTGGAGACAGCGCCGCCATCGTTACGCCATTCGTGCAGGTCGGAACTTACCCGACAAGGAATTTCGCTACCTTAGGACCGTTATAGTTACGGCCGCCGTTTACCGGGGCTTCGATCAAGAGCTTCGCGTTAGCTAACCCCATCAATTAACCTTCCGGCACCGGGCAGGCGTCACACCCTATACGTCCACTTTCGTGTTTGCAGAGTGCTGTGTTTTTAATAAACAGTCGCAGCGGCCTGGTATCTTCGACCGGCATGTGCTTACGGGGTAAACCCTTCACACTCACCGGCGCACCTTCTCCCGAAGTTACGGTGCCATTTTGCCTAGTTCCTTCACCCGAGTTCTCTCAAGCGCCTTGGTATTCTCTACCTAACCACCTGTGTCGGTTTGGGGTACGGTTCCTAATTACCTGAAGCTTAGAAGCTTTTCCTGGAAGCATGGCATCAACCACTTCATCGTCCTAAAGGACAACTCGTCATCAGCTCTCGGCCTTGATCTCCCGGATTTACCTAAGAAATCAGCCTACCACCTTAAACACGGACAACCAACGCCGTGCTGGCCTAGCCTTCTCCGTCCCTCCATCGCAGTAATTAGAAGTACGGGAATATTAACCCGTTTCCCATCGACTACGCATTTCTGCCTCGCCTTAGGGGCCGACTCACCCTGCGTCGATTAACGTTGCGCAGGAAACCTTGGTCTTTCGGCGTGGGAGTTTTTCACTCCCATTGTCGTTACTCATGTCAGCATTCGCACTTCTGATACCTCCAGCAAGCTTCTCAACTCACCTTCACAGGCTTACAGAACGCTCCTCTACCGCTCATCCTAAGATGAACCCGTAGCTTCGGTGTATGGTTTGAGCCCCGTTACATCTTCCGCGCAGGCCGACTCGACTAGTGAGCTATTACGCTTTCTTTAAAGGGTGGCTGCTTCTAAGCCAACCTCCTAGCTGTCTAAGCCTTCCCACATCGTTTCCCACTTAACCATAACTTTGGGACCTTAGCTGACGGTCTGGGTTGTTTCCCTTTTCACGACGGACGTTAGCACCCGCCGTGTGTCTCCCGTGCTGACACTTGCTGGTATTCGGAGTTTGCATCGGTTTGGTAAGTCGGGATGACCCCCTAGCCGAAACAGTGCTCTACCCCCAGCAGTGATACACGAGGCGCTACCTAAATAGCTTTCGAGGAGAACCAGCTATCTCCGAGCTTGATTAGCCTTTCACTCCGATCCACAGGTCATCCGCTAACTTTTCAACGGTAGTCGGTTCGGTCCTCCAGTTAGTGTTACCCAACCTTCAACCTGCCCATGGATAGATCGCCCGGTTTCGGGTCTATACCCAGCGACTAAACGCCCTATTAAGACTCGCTTTCGCTACGCCTCCCCTATTCGGTTAAGCTCGCCACTGAATATAAGTCGCTGACCCATTATACAAAAGGTACGCAGTCACCCAACAAAGTAGGCTCCCACTGCTTGTACGCATACGGTTTCAGGATCTATTTCACTCCCCTCTCCGGGGTTCTTTTCGCCTTTCCCTCACGGTACTAGTTCACTATCGGTCAGTCAGTAGTATTTAGCCTTGGAGGATGGTCCCCCCATATTCAGACAAAGTTTCTCGTGCTCCGTCCTACTCGATTTCATTGAAAAGAGATTTTCGTGTACGGGGCTATCACCCACTACGGCGGAACTTTCCAGAACCTTCCACTAATCTCTAATCAACTTAAGGGCTAGTCCCCGTTCGCTCGCCACTACTAAGGGAATCTCGGTTGATTTCTTTTCCTCAGGGTACTTAGATGTTTCAGTTCCCCTGGTTCGCCTCATGCACCTATGTATTCAGTGCATGATACCCAGCTTATGCTAGGTGGGTTCCCCCATTCAGAGATCTCCGGATCAAAGTCTGTTTGCCGACTCCCCGGAGCTTATCGCAGGCTACAACGTCTTTCATCGCCTCTGACTGCCAAGGCATCCACCGTATGCGCTTCTTCACTTGACCATATAACCCCAAGCAATCTGGTTACTGTCTATAACGTGAAGACGACATTCGCCGAAAATTTGCACTTGAGAACAACGCAAATTTTACCTTGACCAAATTAATTACCAGTGAAAGTAATCAATCAGTCACTTCTATCACATACCCAAATTTTTAAAGAACGATTTTTCTGACTGGTCAAAGACCAGAAATCAACACTCATCTGCCTAAACAGGAATGCTCATTTCTGAACTCTATTCACATCAACGTCGAAGGCTGTAAATGGTGGAGCCAAGCGGGATCGAACCGCTGACCTCCTGCGTGCAAGGCAGGCGCTCTCCCAGCTGAGCTATGGCCCCAATACTTCCAAGGCCTGCACCCTCAACAATTGGTGGGTCTGGGCAGATTCGAACTGCCGACCTCACCCTTATCAGGGGTGCGCTCTAACCAACTGAGCTACAGACCCAATCGTCTTTCGCAATGAATCAAGCAATTCGTGTGGGTGCTTATGAATAAGCTGGGATCTTTCGATTAAGGAGGTGATCCAGCCGCAGGTTCCCCTACGGCTACCTTGTTACGACTTCACCCCAGTCATGAATCACACCGTGGTAACCGTCCCCCCGAAGGTTAGACTAGCTACTTCTGGTGCAACCCACTCCCATGGTGTGACGGGCGGTGTGTACAAGGCCCGGGAACGTATTCACCGTGACATTCTGATTCACGATTACTAGCGATTCCGACTTCACGCAGTCGAGTTGCAGACTGCGATCCGGACTACGATCGGTTTTATGGGATTAGCTCCACCTCGCGGCTTGGCAACCCTTTGTACCGACCATTGTAGCACGTGTGTAGCCCAGGCCGTAAGGGCCATGATGACTTGACGTCATCCCCACCTTCCTCCGGTTTGTCACCGGCAGTCTCCTTAGAGTTCCCACCATTACGTGCTGGTAACTAAGGACAAGGGTTGCGCTCGTTACGGGACTTAACCCAACATCTCACGACACGAGCTGACGACAGCCATGCAGCACCTGTGTCTGAGTTCCCGAAGGCACCAATCCATCTCTGGAAAGTTCTCAGCATGTCAAGGCCTGGTAAGGTTCTTCGCGTTGCTTCGAATTAAACCACATGCTCCACCGCTTGTGCGGGCCCCCGTCAATTCATTTGAGTTTTAACCTTGCGGCCGTACTCCCCAGGCGGTCAACTTAATGCGTTAGCTGCGCCACTAAGTCCTCAAGGAACCCAACGGCTAGTTGACATCGTTTACGGCGTGGACTACCAGGGTATCTAATCCTGTTTGCTCCCCACGCTTTCGCACCTCAGTGTCAGTATCAGTCCAGGTGGTCGCCTTCGCCACTGGTGTTCCTTCCTATATCTACGCATTTCACCGCTACACAGGAAATTCCACCACCCTCTACCGTACTCTAGCTTGCCAGTTTTGGATGCAGTTCCCAGGTTGAGCCCGGGGCTTTCACATCCAACTTAACAAACCACCTACGCGCGCTTTACGCCCAGTAATTCCGATTAACGCTTGCACCCTCTGTATTACCGCGGCTGCTGGCACAGAGTTAGCCGGTGCTTATTCTGTCGGTAACGTCAAAACAGCAAAGTATTAATTTACTGCCCTTCCTCCCAACTTAAAGTGCTTTACAATCCGAAGACCTTCTTCACACACGCGGCATGGCTGGATCAGGCTTTCGCCCATTGTCCAATATTCCCCACTGCTGCCTCCCGTAGGAGTCTGGACCGTGTCTCAGTTCCAGTGTGACTGATCATCCTCTCAGACCAGTTACGGATCGTCGCCTTGGTGAGCCTTTACCTCACCAACTAGCTAATCCGACCTAGGCTCATCTATTAGCGCAAGGCCCGAAGGTCCCCTGCTTTCTCCCGTAGGACGTATGCGGTATTAGCGTTCCTTTCGAAACGTTGTCCCCCACTAATAGGCAGATTCCTAGGCATTACTCACCCGTCCGCCGCTGAATCAGGGAGCAAGCTCCCGTCAACCGCTCGACTTGCATGTGTTAGGCCTGCCGCCAGCGTTCAATCTGAGCCATGATCAAACTCTTCAGTTCAATACTGCATGGGTTTTGAGAAACCCTAAACTTGGCTCAGCAATCGCAGACTCTTCATTTAAGAAGAAAAAACTCTCTATTACGAGTGTTTACCTGTGATGCTGATAATCTTGCGATCCTCAGTCTTAGCTCACAAGCACCCACACGAATTGCTTGATTCAATTGTTAAAGAACGTTTGGTTAAGTCTTTCGTCTCAACCGAGGCGCGCATCTTACAGCAGCCTCATTTCCTGTCAAGCTGTTTTTGAAGAACTTTTTCTTTCTTCTCAACACCTTGCAGCGCCCAACCAGATCATCTTCTCTCCAGCGGGAGGCGCATTCTACAGCGTTACAAACCGCTGTCAACACCCTCTTTACCGCCTTCGATCAAACCTGATCGAACCATCAACAGAGCCACTCAAACCACCCTGTCGATGCCGGCGCATTCTACTCGAATTCGCCGTCCGTGCAACCCTTATTTTCTTCTAACTTCCTGATTAACAAGGAGTTTTCAGATCAGGCTGCGCCGGAAGTGGTGCGCATTATAGGCAGCCAGAATCTCAGGTCAA
>NZ_JBVHNL010000008.1:0-15510 GCF_055556635.1 Pseudomonas sp. PME37.24/006 | reverse complement strand
GGTTTTACCATGGTCAACGTGACCGATAGTGCCAACGTTGACGTGAGGTTTGCTACGTTCAAATTTTTCTTTAGCCACGACAATTAACTCCTTGCCTAAAGGGCTGAATCAGCCTTGTTTTTTGGTTACAGACTCGACGATGTGCGACGGAGCTGTATTGTATTTTTTGAATTCCATAGAGTAGCTTGCGCGACCCTGAGACATGGAACGGACGTCGGTCGCATAACCGAACATCTCGCCCAGCGGAACTTCAGCACGAATAACCTTACCGGAGATCGTGTCTTCCATACCGAGGATCATGCCGCGACGGCGGTTAAGGTCGCCCATCACGTCACCCATGTAGTCTTCAGGGGTAACAACCTCTACCGCCATGATCGGCTCGAGCAACTCACCACCACCCTTCTGGGCCAGTTGCTTGGTCGCCATGGAAGCAGCCACCTTGAACGCCATCTCGTTGGAGTCGACGTCGTGGTAAGAGCCATCGTACACGGTAGCCTTCAGGCCGATCAGCGGATAGCCGGCAACGACGCCGTTCTTCATCTGCTCTTCGATACCCTTCTGGATAGCCGGAATGTATTCCTTCGGAATCACACCGCCCACTACTTCGTTCACGAACTGCAGACCTTCCTGACCTTCATCAGCAGGCGCAAAACGGATCCAGCAGTGACCGAACTGACCACGACCACCGGACTGACGCACGAACTTGCCTTCGATTTCACAGTTCTTCGTGATGCGCTCACGATAGGAAACCTGAGGCTTACCGATGTTGGCTTCGACGTTGAACTCACGGCGCATCCGGTCAACCAGGATGTCCAAGTGCAGCTCGCCCATGCCAGAGATGATCGTTTGACCAGTCTCTTCGTCGGTCTTGACGCGGAAAGACGGGTCTTCCTGAGCAAGTTTGCCCAGAGCGATACCCATTTTTTCCTGGTCATCCTTGGTCTTGGGCTCTACGGCAACCGAAATAACCGGCTCCGGGAAGTCCATGCGAACCAGGATGATTGGTTTGTCAGCGTTGCACAGAGTCTCACCAGTAGTGACGTCCTTCATGCCGATCAGAGCAGCGATGTCGCCAGCGCGTACTTCTTTGATCTCTTCGCGGGCGTTTGCGTGCATCTGCACCATACGACCCACACGCTCTTTCTTGCCTTTGACCGAGTTGATCACGCCGTCGCCGGATGCCAACACGCCCGAGTAAACGCGGACGAAGGTCAGGGTACCCACGAATGGGTCGGTAGCGATCTTGAACGCCAGAGCCGAGAACGGCTCGCTGTCGTCCGCATGACGCTCCATCTCTTCTTCCTCGTTATCAGGGTTGGAACCCTTGATAGCAGGAATGTCGGTAGGCGCAGGCAGGAAGTCGATAACGGCGTCGAGAACCAGGGGAACACCCTTGTTCTTGAACGAAGAACCGCAAACAGCCAGAACGATCTCACCAGCAATAGTACGCTGACGCAGAGCGGCCTTGATTTCCTCGTTGGTGAGTTCCTCACCTTCGAGGTACTTGTTCATCAGCTCTTCGTTGGCTTCAGCCGCAGCTTCTACCATGTTGCCGCGCCATTTCTCGGCCTCTTCCAGCAACTCGGCAGGGATGTCCTTGCGAACAGGAACCATGCCCTTGTCGGAATCGTTCCAGTACACAGCCTGCATGTTGATCAGATCGATCTGACCCTGGAAGTTATCTTCCGAGCCGATAGCCAACTGAATCGGCACCGGAGTGTGACCCAGACGCTGTTTGATCTGACCGATAACGCGCAGGAAGTCTGCACCGGCACGGTCCATCTTGTTCACGTAAACAAGACGCGGAACGCCGTACTTGTTGGCTTGACGCCATACGGTTTCCGACTGAGGCTCAACGCCCGAGGTACCGCAGAACACAACGACCGCGCCGTCGAGTACGCGCAGAGAACGCTCAACTTCAATGGTGAAGTCTACGTGCCCGGGGGTATCGATGACGTTGAAGCGGTGCTCGTCCTTGTACTGCTTCTCGGAGCCTTTCCAGAAGGCGGTGATAGCAGCGGAAGTGATAGTAATACCACGCTCCTGCTCCTGCACCATCCAGTCTGTGGTCGCGGCGCCATCATGCACCTCGCCCATTTTGTGGCTTTTGCCGGTGTAAAAAAGGACGCGCTCGGTGGTAGTGGTTTTACCAGCATCCACGTGAGCCACGATACCGATGTTACGGTAGCGATTAATCGGTGTAGTACGAGCCATAAAGCCCTCGCAAATTGAGTGACGCTAAAATTAGAAGCGGTAGTGCGAGAAAGCCTTGTTGGCTTCAGCCATACGGTGCACGTCTTCACGCTTCTTAACTGCAGCACCTTTGCCTTCTGCAGCATCCAACAGTTCACCAGCCAAACGCAGGGCCATGGATTTCTCGCCACGCTTACGGGCGAAATCCACCAACCAGCGCATGGCCAGGGCGTTACGACGGGACGGACGAACTTCGACCGGAACCTGGTAAGTAGCACCGCCTACACGGCGCGACTTCACTTCGACCAGCGGAGCGATGGCGTCGAGAGCTTTCTCGAAGATTTCCAGGGGATCGCTGTTCTTACGCTCTTTAACCTTCTCCAGGGCGCCATAAACGATACGCTCGGCAACGGCTTTCTTGCCGCTTTCCATCACGTGGTTCATGAACTTGGCCAGGATTTGGCTTCCGTATTTTGGATCGTCAAGCACTTCGCGCTTGGCTGCTACACGACGTCTTGGCATTTGATAAGCCCTCAAACGGTCTTCAGGTTAGCCCGGAACTGTAACCATCAGGTTACGCCCGACCTTACTCTTATCGACTCAATAAAATTAGAAACTGCATTCAGTACCGACGGCCGATTACTTCGGACGCTTGGTACCGTACTTCGAACGACCCTGGTTACGGCCTTTGACACCCGAGGTGTCCAGCGAGCCGCGAACGGTGTGATAACGCACACCTGGCAAGTCTTTTACACGACCGCCACGGATCAGCACGACGCTGTGCTCTTGCAGGTTGTGGCCTTCACCGCCGATGTACGAGGAAACCTCGAAACCGTTGGTCAGGCGAACACGGCAAACTTTACGCAGTGCCGAGTTAGGTTTTTTCGGCGTGGTGGTATACACACGAGTGCATACGCCACGACGCTGGGGGCAGTTCTGCAGCGCAGGTACGTCGGATTTCTCGACGATACGCTTGCGCGGCTGACGCACCAGCTGGTTGATAGTTGCCATCTACTAGCTCCACTGTCCGTCTTTCGACGCTATTTATTTACACCATAAATAAATGGCAGGGCTTATGCCCTGCCATATTTAGGGGTGCATGAGTCTAAAGAGACTCGCCCCCCTAGTCAAGACACGGGCCCCGACTGCCAAGCAGTCAGGGCTCGCTCTCAATTTTCGCTGGAGTTCAACGCTTCGGTCAGCGCCGCTTCCACTTCGCTCGCGCTCACACGCACAGGCTTGTCAGCCTCGCGACGACGTTTGCGCTCACTGTGGTAAGCAAGGCCGGTACCTGCCGGGATCAGACGACCCACGACCACGTTCTCCTTCAGGCCACGCAGGAAGTCGCGCTTGCCAGTAACCGCGGCCTCGGTGAGGACGCGAGTGGTTTCCTGGAAGGATGCCGCCGAGATGAACGACTCGGTGGACAGCGACGCCTTGGTGATACCCAGCAGTACGCGGGAATACTTGGCGATGAACTTGTCCTGTTCGGACAGACGCTCGTTCTCGCCCAGTACGTGGGTCAGCTCCATCTGGTCGCCCTTGATGAAGGTGGAATCCCCCGACTCGGCGATCTCGACCTTGCGCAGCATCTGGCGCAGGATGGTCTCGATGTGCTTGTCGTTGATCTTCACGCCTTGCAGGCGATAAACGTCCTGGATCTCGTTGACGATGTACTTGGCCAAGGCGCTGACACCCAGCAGACGCAGGATGTCATGCGGATCGCTCGGACCGTCGGAGATAACTTCACCCTTGTTGACCTGCTCACCTTCGAACACGTTCAGGTGACGCCATTTCGGGATCAGCTCTTCGTACGGATCACTGCCATCGGTCGGCGTAATGACCAAGCGGCGCTTGCCTTTGGTCTCTTTACCGAACGCGATGGTGCCGCTGATCTCCGCCAGAATCGACGCTTCTTTCGGACGACGCGCTTCGAACAAGTCAGCAACGCGCGGCAGACCACCGGTGATGTCACGGGTCTTCGAAGTTTCTTGCGGGATACGGGCGATAACGTCACCGACCGCAACCTGAGCACCGTCTGCCACACCAACAAGGGCGTTAGCAGGCAGGAAGTACTGTGCTGGTACGTCAGTACCTGGCAGCAGCAGATCCTTGCCGTTGGCATCAACCAGCTTCACGGCCGGACGGATGTCCTTGCCAGCAACCGGACGATCCTTGGCATCGAGAACTTCGATGTTGGTCAAACCGGTCAACTCGTCGGTCTGACGCTTGATGGTGATGCCGTCCTCCATACCTACGAAGGTGACGGTACCTTTCATCTCGGTAACGATCGGGTGGGTGTGCGGATCCCACTTGGCGACGATGGCGCCAGCGTCGACCTTGTCGCCTTCCTTGACGGAAATGACCGCACCGTACGGCAGCTTGTAGCGCTCGCGCTCGCGACCGAACTCGTCAGCGATGGCCAACTCACCGGAACGCGATACCGCGATCAGGTTACCGTCCAGACGCTCAACGTGCTTCAGGTTGTGCAGACGAACCGCACCGCCGTTCTTCACCTGTACGCTGTCGGCAGCCGAAGTCCGGCTTGCCGCACCACCGATGTGGAACGTACGCATGGTCAGCTGGGTACCCGGCTCACCGATCGACTGTGCAGCGATGACGCCGACTGCTTCACCGATGTTGATCTGATGACCACGAGCCAGGTCGCGACCGTAGCACTTGGCGCAGATGCCATAGCGGGTTTCACAGCTGATCGGCGAACGCACGACCACTTCGTCGATGCTGTTCAGTTCGATGAACTCGACCCACTGCTCGTCGACCAAGGTGCCGGCCGGGACGATGACTTCTTCGGTGCCAGGCTTGAACACGTCTCGGGCAATGACACGGCCCAGTACGCGCTCACCGAGCGGCTCGACGACGTCGCCGCCTTCAATGTGCGGAGTCATGTAAAGACCCTGCTCAGTGCCGCAATCGACCTCGGTCACTACCAGATCCTGGGCCACGTCGACGAGACGACGAGTCAGGTAACCGGAGTTCGCGGTTTTCAGTGCGGTATCCGCCAAACCTTTACGCGCACCGTGAGTGGAGATGAAGTACTGAAGTACCGACAGACCTTCACGGAAGTTCGCAGTAATCGGCGTTTCGATGATCGAGCCGTCCGGCTTGGCCATCAGACCACGCATACCGGCCAACTGACGGATCTGCGCAGCAGAACCCCGCGCACCAGAGTCGGCCATCATGTACATCGAGTTGAAGGATTCTTGCTCGACTTCTTTGCCATCGCGGTCGATAACCTTCTCTTTCGAGAGGTTCGACATCATCGCTTTGGACACTTCGTCGTTAGCCTTGGACCAGAGGTCGATCACTTTGTTGTACTTCTCGCCCTGAGTTACCAGGCCGGAGGCGTACTGCGATTCGATCTCTTTAACTTCCTCGGTGGCGGCGTCAATGATGTGCGCCTTCTCATCCGGGATAACGAAGTCGTTGACACCAATCGACACACCCGAGATGGTCGAGTAGGCGAAACCGGTGTACATCAACTGGTCAGCGAAGATCACCGTGTCTTTCAAGCCAACGGTGCGGTAGCACTGGTTGATGAGCTTGGAGATGGCCTTCTTCTTCATCGAGTGGTTGACCACGTCATAAGACAGGCCAGCCGGCACGATTTGGAACAACAGCGCACGGCCGACAGTGGTGTCGACAATACGGGTGTTCTTGGTGATGCTGCCGTCGCGGTCTTTGATCACTTCGTTGATGCGAACTTTTACGCGAGCATGCAGCGACGCCTGACCACCACGGAAAACCCGGTCAACTTCCTGCAGATCTGCGAATACACGGCCTTCGCCTTTGGCGTTGATCGCCTCACGGGTCATGTAGTACAGACCCAATACAACGTCCTGCGACGGAACGATGATTGGCTCACCGTTGGCTGGCGACAGAATGTTGTTGGTCGACATCATCAACGCGCGCGCTTCCAACTGGGCTTCCAGTGTCAGCGGTACGTGCACGGCCATTTGGTCGCCGTCGAAGTCGGCGTTGTACGCAGCACAGACCAGCGGGTGCAGCTGGATAGCCTTACCTTCGATCAGTACTGGTTCAAACGCCTGGATGCCCAGACGGTGAAGGGTCGGTGCACGGTTGAGGAGAACCGGGTGCTCACGGATCACTTCAGCGAGAACGTCCCAAACCTCTGGCAGTTCGCGCTCGACCATTTTCTTGGCCGCTTTGATGGTGGTCGCGAGACCGCGCATTTCCAGCTTGCCGAAGATGAATGGCTTGAACAGCTCGAGTGCCATCTTCTTCGGCAGACCGCACTGGTGCAGACGCAGAGTCGGGCCTACGGTAATTACCGAACGACCGGAGTAGTCAACACGCTTACCGAGCAAGTTCTGACGGAAACGACCCTGCTTACCCTTGATCATGTCAGCCAGGGATTTCAGAGGACGCTTGTTCGAACCGGTGATAGCGCGACCACGACGACCGTTGTCGAGCAGTGCATCGACAGCTTCCTGCAACATACGCTTTTCGTTGCGCACGATGATGTCCGGAGCGGACAGATCGAGCAGGCGCTTCAAGCGGTTGTTACGGTTGATAACGCGGCGATACAGATCGTTGAGGTCAGAGGTCGCAAAACGACCACCGTCCAACGGTACCAGCGGACGCAGGTCTGGCGGCAGAACCGGCAGAACGGTCAGCACCATCCACTCAGGCAGGTTGCCCGAGCCGAGGAACGCTTCCATCAGTTTCAGACGCTTGGACAGCTTCTTGATCTTGGTTTCCGAGTTGGTTTGCGGAATCTCTTCGCGCAGACGACCAATCTCGTGCTCCAGATCAATAGCGTGAAGCAGCTCGCGAACAGCCTCAGCACCCATACGGGCGTCGAAGTCATCACCGAACTCCTCCAGCGCTTCGAAATACTGCTCGTCGTTCAGCAGCTGACCTTTTTCGAGGGTGGTCATGCCTGGATCGATAACGACATAGCTCTCGAAGTAGAGAACGCGTTCGATATCACGCAGGGTCATGTCCATCAGCAAACCAATACGGCTCGGCAGGGACTTCAGGAACCAGATGTGAGCAACCGGCGAAGCCAGTTCGATGTGCGCCATGCGCTCACGACGAACCTTGGCCAGCGCGACTTCAACACCGCACTTCTCGCAAATCACACCACGGTGCTTCAGGCGCTTGTACTTACCGCACAGGCACTCGTAGTCCTTTACCGGGCCAAAGATCTTGGCGCAGAACAGGCCGTCACGCTCGGGCTTGAACGTACGGTAGTTGATGGTTTCCGGCTTTTTAACTTCACCGAACGACCACGAACGGATCATCTCCGGCGAAGCCAATGCAATGCGGATGGCGTCGAATTCTTCGACTTGACCCTGGTTTTTCAGCAAATTCAGTAGGTCTTTCAAGGCCTTTCCTCCTGGCGGAGCAGGCAGCGGGCATAAAGCCCCGCTGCCGATTCACGTCGTGTTATTCGGTTTCCAGATCGATATCGATACCGAGCGAACGGATCTCTTTGATCAACACGTTGAAGGACTCGGGCATGCCCGGCTCCATGCGGTGATCGCCATCCACGATGTTCTTGTACATCTTGGTACGGCCGTTCACGTCGTCCGACTTGACGGTCAACATTTCCTGCAGGGTGTAGGCGGCGCCGTAAGCTTCCAAAGCCCAGACCTCCATCTCCCCGAAGCGCTGACCACCGAACTGCGCCTTACCACCCAGCGGCTGCTGAGTAACCAGGCTGTAGGAACCCGTGGAACGCGCGTGCATCTTGTCGTCCACCAGGTGGTTCAGTTTCAGCATGTACATGTAACCAACAGTGGTCGTACGTTCGAACTGGTTGCCGGTACGCCCGTCGATAAGCTGCATCTGACCGCTTTCTGGCAGATCTGCCAGTTTCAGCATGGCCTTGATTTCGCTTTCCTTGGCGCCGTCGAATACCGGCGTCGCCATTGGCACGCCACCACGCAGGTTCTTCGCCAGATCCAGAATTTCCTGATCCGAGAAAGTGTCCAGCTGTTCGTTGCGACCGCCGATCTCGTTGTAGATCTCGTGCAGGAACTTACGCAGCTCAGCGACCTTGCGTTGCTCTTCGAGCATACGGTTGATCTTCTCGCCCAACCCTTTGGCCGCGAGGCCCAGGTGGGTTTCGAGGATCTGACCGACGTTCATACGCGACGGTACGCCCAACGGGTTGAGGACGATGTCGACCGGCGTGCCATGCACGTCATGCGGCATGTCTTCGACCGGCATGATCACCGAGACCACACCCTTGTTACCGTGACGACCGGCCATCTTGTCACCCGGCTGGATGCGACGACGGATTGCCAGGTAGACCTTGACGATCTTCAGTACGCCTGGAGCCAGGTCATCGCCCTGCTGCAGCTTGCGCTTCTTGTCTTCGAACTTGTCGTCGAGCAGCTGACGGCGGTCGGAGATGTAGGCCTGAGCCTTTTCCAACTGCTCGTTCAGTGCATCTTCAGCCATGCGCAGCTTGAACCACTGGCCACGCTCCAGACCGTCGAGCACTTCGTCAGTGATCGCAGCACCTTTCTTCAGGCCAGCGCCGCCTTCGGCGACCTTGCCAACCAGAGCGGCACGCAGACGCTCGAAGGTCGCGCCTTCGACGATGCGGAACTCTTCGTTCAGATCCTTGCGGATCTCGTCCAGCTGGCTCTTCTCGATCGACAGAGCACGAGCATCACGCTCGACGCCGTCACGGGTGAAGACCTGTACGTCGATGACAGTACCTTTGGTGCCGGTCGGCACGCGCAGGGAGGTGTCCTTAACGTCGCTGGCCTTCTCACCGAAGATCGCACGCAGCAGCTTCTCTTCTGGCGTCAGCTGGGTTTCGCCCTTCGGCGTTACCTTGCCAACCAGAATGTCGCCAGGGCCAACTTCAGCACCAACGTAGACGATACCGGCTTCGTCGAGCTTGTTCAGTGCAGCTTCACCGACGTTCGGGATGTCCGCAGAGATTTCCTCTGGGCCGAGCTTGGTGTCACGCGCCACACAGGTCAGTTCCTGGATGTGGATCGTGGTGAAGCGGTCTTCCTGAACCACGCGCTCGGAGAGCAGGATGGAGTCTTCGAAGTTGTAACCGTTCCACGGCATGAACGCGACGCGCATGTTCTGACCCAGCGCCAGTTCACCCATGTCGGTGGACGGGCCGTCAGCCATGATGTCGCTACGCACCACCACATCACCCTTCTTCACCAGCGGACGCTGGTTGATGCAGGTGTTCTGGTTGGAGCGGGTGTATTTGGTCAGGTTGTAGATGTCGACACCAGCTTCACCAGTTTCGACTTCATCGTTGGCAACGCGAACCACGATACGGCTGGCATCGACGGAGTCGATCACGCCACCGCGGCGAGCCACGACGCAAACGCCCGAGTCGCGCGCTACGTTGCGCTCCATGCCGGTACCAACCAGCGGCTTGTCAGCACGCAGGGTGGGTACAGCCTGACGCTGCATGTTGGAACCCATCAACGCACGGTTGGCGTCATCGTGTTCCAGGAACGGGATCAGCGACGCTGCAACCGAAACAACCTGCTTCGGCGAAACGTCCATCAAGGTGACGTCTTCCGGCGCCTTGACGGTGAACTCGTTGAGGTGACGAACAGCTACCAGTTCGTCGATCAGCTGACCTTTGTCATTCAGGGTCGCCGATGCCTGGGCGATAACGTGGTCAGCCTCTTCGATAGCGGACAGGAACACGATCTCGTCGGTAACCTTGCCTTCCTGAACAACGCGGTATGGGCTTTCCAGGAAGCCATACTGGTTGGTGCGGGCATAGGCTGCCAGGGAGTTGATCAGACCGATGTTCGGGCCTTCCGGCGTTTCGATCGGGCACACACGGCCGTAGTGGGTCGGGTGTACGTCGCGGACTTCGAAGCCTGCGCGCTCACGGGTCAGACCGCCTGGGCCAAGAGCCGAAACACGGCGCTTGTGGGTGATCTCGGAGAGCGGGTTGTTCTGGTCCATGAACTGGGAAAGCTGGCTGGAACCGAAGAACTCTTTCACCGCCGCCGCAACCGGCTTGGCGTTGATCAGATCCTGCGGCATCAGGCCTTCGCTTTCGGCCATCGACAGACGCTCTTTGACCGCACGCTCAACGCGTACCAGACCAACGCGGAACTGATTCTCGGCCATCTCACCGACGCAGCGTACACGGCGGTTACCCAGGTGGTCGATGTCATCGACGATGCCCTTGCCGTTACGGATATCGACCAGCGTCTTCAGAACGGCAACGATGTCTTCTTTGCACAACACGCCCGAACCTTCGATCTCGGTACGACCGATACGACGGTTGAACTTCATCCGGCCGACCGCAGACAGGTCATAGCGCTCAGGGCTGAAGAACAGGTTGTTGAACAGCGTTTCAGCGGCATCCTTGGTAGGTGGCTCGCCTGGACGCATCATGCGGTAGATCTCGACCAGCGCTTCCAGCTGATTGGTGGTGCTGTCGATCTTCAGCGTGTCACTGATGAACGGGCCACAGTCGATGTCGTTGGTGTACAGGGTCTCGATACGGACGACCTGAGCCTTGGCGATCTTGGCCAGCAGCTCGACCGACAGCTCGGTATTGCACTCGCAGAGGATCTCACCGGTAGCCGGGTGCACGATCGCCTTGGCGCTGGTGCGGCCGATCAGGTAGTCGAACGGCACGTCCAGCTCTTTGATACCGGCCTTGTCCAACTGGTTGATGTGGCGAGCGGTGATACGACGACCCTGCTCGACAATCACCTTGCCAGCGCCATCCAGGATGTCCTGGCTGGCGATTTCACCGCGCAGGCGATGCGGAACGAGTTCCAGGCTCAGGCCTTCGCCTTTTACATGGAAAACGTTGGTGGTATAGAAAGCATCCAGCACTTCTTCAGTGCTATAGCCCAGCGCACGCAGCAGAACCGAAGCCGGCAGTTTGCGGCGGCGGTCGATACGCACGAATACCGCATCCTTAGGATCGAACTCGAAGTCCAACCAGGAGCCGCGGTAAGGAATGATGCGAGCGGAATACAGCAGCTTGCCCGAACTGTGAGTCTTGCCACGGTCGTGGTCGAAGAACACACCTGGGGAACGGTGCAGCTGGGAAACGATCACCCGCTCGGTACCGTTGATGACGAAGGTACCGTTCTCAGTCATGAGCGGAATTTCGCCCATGTACACTTCCTGCTCTTTAATGTCCTTGATCGCTTTGTTCGACGACTCTTTGTCGAAAATGATCAGGCGCACTTTTACACGCAGCGGGACGGCATAGGTCACGCCACGCAGCGTGCACTCTTTGACATCAAAGGCTGGATCGCCGAGACGATAGCCGACGTATTCCAGGGCAGCGTTGCCGGAGTAGCTGATGATCGGAAATACAGATTTGAAGGCCGCATGCAGGCCGATGTCGCGGAACTGTTCCTTGCTCGCGCCTTGCTGCAGGAATTCGCGGTACGAATCCAGCTGAATGGCCAGGAGGTAAGGCACATCCATGACATCCGGCAACTTGCTAAAGTCCTTGCGGATACGTTTTTTCTCAGTATATGAGTAAGCCATCAGCGTTCCCCAGCTTGGTCACCTGCTTATTTGGCTTCTCCGACGGGAGCAGCCAGAAACTCGTGCAAACCCTAGGTTTGCTCCACCTCGTTGGTGGGTTTTTCACGTTCCAAGCCTGGGCTACCGAAGAGCCGAGTTAGAACGGAAAAAGGCCGGTGGCAAGAGCCACCAGCCGTCAGCCTTATGCGATTCGCGCGGGCTGTAGACGCAATGTCGTCGCTTACTTGAGCTCGACTTTGGCGCCTGCTTCTTCCAGAACCTTTTTGGCAGCTTCGGCTTCGTCTTTCGACACGCCTTCTTTGACCACGCCAGGAGCGCCGTCAACAACTGCTTTAGCTTCTTTCAGACCCAGACCGGTCAGTTCGCGAACAGCCTTGATGACGTTCACTTTCTTCTCGCCAGCTTCGGTCAGGATGACGTTGAACTCGGTTTGCTCTTCGGCAACAGCAGCAACAGCAGCTGGACCAGCGGAAGCAGCAGCGGCAGTAACGCCAAACTTCTCTTCCATTGCTTTGATCAGTTCAACAACTTCCAGAACGGTTTTCTGGCCGATTGCTTCGATGATGTCTTCGTTAGACAGAGCCATGACTCTAATTCCTGTATTGGGGGACAGCCTTCGCGACCGTCAAATTAAACAAATAGCGTGAGAAAGAATGGCGTGCCTTAAGCGGCGGCGGCTTCTTTCTGATCGCGAACGGCCGCCAAAGTACGAGCCAGTTTGCTGGTAGCGCCTTGAATCACGCTCATCAGCTGGGAAATGGCTTCGTCATAAGTCGGCAGAGTTGCCAGTACGTCGATCTGATTGGCTGCGAGGAACTGACCCTCGAACGCAGCTGCCTTGATCTCGAACTTGTCCTGACCCTTGGCGAACTCTTTGAAGATACGGGCAGCAGCGCCCGGATGTTCGTTGGAGAAAGCAATCAGGGTCGGGCCTTTGAACACGTCGTTGAGCACATCATACTGAGTGCCTTCAACAGCGCGGCGCAGCAGGGTATTACGTACAACACGTACGTACACACCAGATGCGCGGGCCTCTTTACGGAGTCCGGTCATAGCGCTTACGGTCACGCCGCGGGCATCAGCCACAACAGCAGACAGGGCAGCTTTGGCAGCCTCGTTGACTTCAGCGACGATGGCCTTCTTGTCTTCGAGTTTAATTGCCACGGGTTTACTCCTGGATGTTACCGTTTCGCCCGACCAAGGCCGGACGGCGTTTTGGTGTCTGATTCGGTAAGAATCGGGAGCACCATCTGCGTAGGGTTGAAGATTGCTCTTCGGGTTTGAGGCTTGCGCCCCCTACGGTCTTGGATAGCCCCCGCCAGGCAGGGACCCCAATTTTTTCGCTGCAGGCGCACTACATGCGCCTGCAGTCATTCATTAAGCGTCCAGCGAACCTTGGTCAATCACCAGACCCGGGCCCATAGTGGTGCTCAGGGTCACGCGCTTGACGTAGATGCCTTTCGAGGTCGAAGGCTTCAGGCGCTTCAGATCGGCCAGCAGTGCTTCCACGTTCTGCTTCAGCTTGTCGGCTTCAAAGCCAACCTTACCAACGGAGCTATGGATGATGCCGTTCTTGTCAGTACGGAAACGCACCTGACCAGCCTTGGCATTCTTGACTGCAGTAGCAACGTCCGGAGTCACAGTGCCGACTTTCGGGTTAGGCATCAGGCCGCGCGGGCCGAGAACCTGACCCAACTGGCCAACAACACGCATGGCATCCGGAGAGGCGATGACCACGTCATAGTTCAGGTCGCCGGCTTTCATTTCAGCAGCCAGATCGTCCATGCCTACACGGTCAGCGCCGGCAGCCAGAGCAGCTTCAGCGCCCGGGCCCTGGGTGAACACGGCAACGCGAACGCTTTTGCCAGTGCCGTTCGGCAGCACGGTAGCGCCACGAACAACCTGATCTGATTTACGCGGGTCAACACCGAGATTGATAGCGATATCAACGGACTCGGAGAACTTGACAGCGGAGATTTCAGCCAGCAGAGCAGCAGCTTCGACGAAGCTGTAAGCCTTGCCCGGCTCTACTTTGGCCGCGATAGCCTTTTGGCGCTTAGTCAGCTTAGCCATTACACACCCTCCACGTTGAGGCCCATGCTACGAGCAGAACCGGCGATAGTACGCACGGCTGCATCCATATCAGCTGCAGTCAGATCAGCCTGCTTGGTCTTGGCGATCTCTTCGAGCTGGGCACGAGTAACGGTACCGACCTTGACGGTATTCGGACGAGCCGAACCGCTGGTCAGACCGGCTGCTTTTTTCAGCAGCACGGAAGCTGGGGTGCTCTTAGTTTCAAAGGTGAAGCTACGGTCGCTGTAAACAGTGATGATCACTGGAGTCGGCAGACCAGGTTCCATGCCCTGAGTCTTGGCGTTGAACGCCTTGCAGAATTCCATGATATTCACGCCGTGCTGACCCAGAGCCGGGCCGACGGGTGGCGACGGGTTGGCCTGAGCGGCCTTTACTTGCAGCTTGATATAAGCCGTGATTTTCTTAGCCATTAGCTACTCCAGTTACGGGTTCTAGCGCCTCGCGGCTCCCCGGTTATTGCCTGTTTATCCCAGTGACAACAAAACCCCGCAGTCTATGACTGCGGGGTATGGGATGTGGTTGTCAGTTACGACTTCTCGACCTGACTAAACTCCAGCTCGACCGGTGTTGAACGACCAAAAATGGTCACTGCCACCTGGATACGGCTTTTCTCGTAATTCACTTCTTCGACGACGCCACTGAAATCAGCAAACGGGCCATCGACCACACGAACCATCTCGCCCGGCTCGAACAAGGTTTTTGGCTTCGGCTTGTCACCATTATCGGCAACACGACGCAGAATAGCGTCAGCTTCTTTTTCAGTGATAGGCGCAGGCTTATCGGCAGTACCGCCAATGAACCCCATGACGCGCGGGGTATCTTTGATCAAGTGCCAGGTAGCCTCGTTCATTTCCATCTGCACTAACACATAACCTGGAAAGAACTTTCGCTCGCTCTTGCGCTTCTGGCCATTACGCATTTCCACCACTTCTTCAGTGGGAACCAGAATCTCGCCGAAATCATCTTCCATTCCGGCGAACTTTACGCGCTCGATCAGCGAACGCATTACATGCTTCTCGTAGCCCGAGTAAGCATGCACAACGTACCAACGCTTAGCCACGGGAAATCCTATTTCAACTTACGATAAACGACACAAGCCAACCGAGGAGCGAATCGAGCCCCCACAACATCAAAGCCATGACCAGCACGACTAGGACGACGATCAGCGTGGTTTGCGTGGTTTCCTGACGACTTGGCCAGACAACCTTGCGAATCTCGACGCGGGCTTCTTTGACCAGTGCGAAAAACGCCTGACCTTTTGCCGTCTGCAGGGCAACAGCAGCAGCAGCTACCGCCAGAACCAGCAATGCAACGACACGGTACAGAATCGGCTCACCAGAGAAGTACTGATTACCGACCACCCCTACAACCACAAGCAGGGCCGCCACAATCCACTTAAGCAGATCGAAGCGAGAGTCTTTGGCTTCAGACTTAACATTCATGAACAAGGATCCTGTGAGAAGACACGCCAAATTCACTAGAAAATGGCAGGTCAGGAGGGAATCGAACCCCCAACCTACGGTTTTGGAGACCGTCGCTCTGCCAATTGAGCTACTGACCTAATACAAAATCAGGCCGACCATTATGCCGGCCTGACGGGGACAGATCAAACGATTATTCGATGATCTTTGCTACGACGCCGGCGCCGACGGTACGACCGCCTTCACGAATGGCGAAACGCAGACCTTCTTCCATTGCGATGGTTTTGATCAGAGTGAC
>NZ_JBVHNL010000007.1:0-50916 GCF_055556635.1 Pseudomonas sp. PME37.24/006 | reverse complement strand
CCTGATTAACAAGGAGTTTTCAGATCAGGCTGCGCCGGAAGTGGTGCGCATTATAGGCAGCCAGAATCTCAGGTCAACCGTTTATTTCAGGTTTTTACGTAAAAAGCTAAAGCTCGATAATCGAACGCTTTGTCCTGACCTTTATAGGCGAGCGATTGACCTAATTAACCGGTTAGTACATTTTTAAAGGAGATTTATTAGTGACCCCACAATAACAACCAGGAAGCACCATGGCTCCCATCATCCTTATCCTCAATGGCCCGAACCTGAACATGCTCGGCACCCGTGAACCTGAGACCTATGGCCACGAGACTCTGGCCGACATCTCCCGCCTTTGCGCCGACACTGCCGAACCGCTGGGTCTGGCTACCGAGTTTCGTCAGACCAACCACGAAGCCGAACTCATCGACTGGATCCACAAAGCCCGCGGCCGCTGTGCAGGCATCGTGATTAATCCTGCCGCCTGGACACACACGTCAGTGGCCATCCGCGACGCACTGGTCGCCAGCGAACTGCCGGTAATAGAGGTGCATCTATCCAACGTGCATAAACGTGAAGCCTTCCGCCACCACTCCTTCGTCTCATCGATCGCCCTCGGCGTGATCTGCGGCCTGGGCAGCGGGGGCTATCGCGCAGCACTGCAACACTTCCGCCAACTCATTAAAGGATGATGCACACATGACCACCCATACATCGAGCATCCTCGCCGGCCTCATCGGTGCAGGCATCCAGGCTTCCCGCACACCCGCCATGCACGAGCATGAAGGCGACGCCCAGGGCATTCGCTACTTATATAGGCTGATCGACTTGGATCAGTTGCAGCTCGACAGCAGCGCCCTCCCCGATCTGTTGAGCGCGGCCGAACGCATGAGCTTCACCGGGCTCAACATTACCTTCCCCTGCAAGCAGGCGATCATTCCGCTGCTCGACGACCTGTCCGACGAGGCCCGAGGAATTGGCGCGGTGAATACCGTGGTCTTCAAGGACGGCAAACGGATCGGCCACAACACCGACTGCCTGGGTTTTTCGGAAGGTTTCCGACGCGGCCTCGGTGACGTGAAGCGCAGCCAGGTGGTACAGATGGGGGCTGGTGGCGCGGGTGCCGCAGTGGCTCACGCACTATTAAGTGAAGGCGTCGAGCAGTTGACCATTTTCGACGTCGAGCTCGAACGCGCCCAGGCGCTGGCTGCCAATCTCAACGAGCACTTCGGCTCACCACGCGCTCAGGCCGGCAGCGACCTGGCTTCTGCAGTGGCAAGCGCCGATGGCCTGGTCAACACCACCCCGATGGGCATGGCCAAGCTTCCGGGCATGCCCATTCCCAAGGCGCTGCTTCGCCCAGCTCTGTGGGTAGCCGAAATCGTTTACTTCCCACTAGAAACCGAGCTGCTTCGTGAAGCCAGAGCCATTGGCTGCAGAACCCTGGACGGCGGCAACATGGCGGTATTTCAGGCGGTGAAAGCATTCGAACTGTTCAGCGGCGTTGAAGCGGACGCGCAACGCATGCTCGACCACTTCCACAGCATGAACAGTTGATCACTACGGGCCGGCCATAAATGATGGCCGGCCCCCGTTCAGCGAGTGATATAGCGCAACACCGCTTCGCAGATCATGTTCTTGTGACGCAGCTTGACCTGCTCATCCGGTAGATCGATCTGGAAGATCTCCCCGAACGTATGCCGGTTGGATACGCGATAGAAGCAGAACGAGCTGATCAGCATATGCACGTCCAGCGTATCCAGCCCTTCGCGGAACAGCCCTTCCTTCTCTCCCCGCTTAAGCGTTTCGCCTAGCGTCAACAGCACCACATTGCTCATCCGGCGGATTTCCGGTGACTGCTTGACGTACTCGCCGTAGTGGATGTTCTCGATACTGACGATGCGCACGAAATCCGAGTTGCGATCATGGTGGTCGAAAGTGAATTCGACCAGCCGGCGGATTGCATCAGGTGGCGGCAGTTCATCGAGATGCAGACGTCGTTCGGTGCTGCGTATATCGCCATACAGCTTGGAGAGTACTTCGACGTAAAGCTGTTCCTTGCTGCCGAAGTAGTAATAGATCATGCGTTTGGAAGTGGCCGTGCGCTCTGCGATAGCGTCGACACGAGCACCTGAAAGTCCCTGCTGTACGAACTCGGTAATAGCGGCCTGCAGGATGTTCTCCCGGGTCTTTTCCGGGTTGTTCTTACGTGGTTTGCGGGTCGCCGTGGCCAGTTCTTCGGCCGCAGGCTCAAGGGTAACGGTCATAGAGGTACTCATCGTGGCCTTTCTTATTGTTCATCCTGCACATGGACGGCGGGTAAAGGCTACAGCCGATACCCGCGGCTGAACATACAGGTCAGAGCTTCGCCTGACGTACGCTACCACTGCGCGACTTGGCCATCGCCGCAAGGCGGACAGCAACGTTGGCGGCACCATAGCCGACATAACCATTCTTGCGCTGAATGATTTCAAAGAAGAAGCGCTCTTCGAATGCCTCGGTATAAACGTGGAACAGCTCGCCGCCCTGGGCGTCACGGTCATAGAGCACGTTGTAATACGCCAGTTCGCTGAGGAACTCGTCGTCGAAGTCGAAGCGTGCAGCCAGATCGTCGTAGTAGTTGAGAGGGATGTCCAACAGCGGGACACCCGCCTCCTTGGCCCGCGCTACTTCCTTGAAAATGTCTTCGCAGGAGAACGCGATGTGGTGCACGCCCGAACCGCGGTAGCTGGAGAGCGCGTGGGCAATCGCGGTGTTGCGGTTTTCGGAAATGTTCAGCGGCAGGCGCACCGAGCTGCAGCGGCTACGCAACGCGCGGCTTTTCACCAGGCCATAGGGGTCGGGCAGGACTACTTCATCATCGGCCTCGAAGTCCAACAAGCTTTTATAGAACAGCACCCAGCTGTCCAGGTTGTCAGCCGGTAGCGCCAGCGCCATGTGATCGATGCGCTCCAGGCTACCGGTTTGCACGGCACTTGGATCGAGCTTGAAGTCGCTGTCGTAAATGCTCTGCCCGGCTTCGGCCTGGTCGACCAGATAGATGAGGCTGCCATCGGGGGCACGCATCGCCGGAATTTCCCGCTCGTTCGGCCCGACCAGCCCACGATAAGGATGACCACGATAATCGCGAGCGCGCTGTAGTGCCGACGCACCGTCCTTGACCTTCAATGCGGTGGCACACAGAGACGGGCCGTGGGCTTCGAAGAATCCATGAGCGAAGGAGTACGGCTCGGCATTGAGGACGATATTGATGTCGCCCTGGCGCAACAGGCTGACGTCCTTGGAGCGGTGCTCGCCGGCCTTGGCGAAGCCCAGTCGCTCGAGCCAGCCCGACAGCTTGGCGCCGGCCGCTTCGTCGACCGCGAACTCGAGGAATTCGACGCCGTGATAGCGGCTGGCTGGCGGCGTGGAGAACAGCATATCGAGGTTCGGTGCCTGCTCGTCTGCGGCCAGCAGTTGACGGGTTTTCTCTTCGAGATAGAGCAGCGAGCGCAAGCCGTCCACGGCGTTAGCGCGCGGCGGCGCGGCGCGGAAACCGTCGTTGAAGATTTCCAGAGACAGCGGCCCGTTGTAGCCGGTACGAATGATCGGCGCGAGGAAGCCCGGCAGATCGAATTCACCCTGACCGGGGAAGCAGCGGAAATGGCGGCTCCACTCCAGCACGTCCATCGCCAGGATCGGCGCATCGGCCATTTGCACGAAAAATATCTTGTCACCCGGAATATCGGCGATCGCCGCTGGATCACCTTTCAGCGACAAGGTATGAAAACTGTCGAGGATGACGCCGACCGCAGAATGGTCAGCCTGGCGTACCAGGCTCCATACCTGCTGGTAGGTATTAACGTGGCGGCCCCAGGCCAATGCTTCGTAGCCAATACGCAGGCCACGTGCGCCAGCGCGCTCACCCAGTAAGCGCAAGTCGTCGACCAGGATTTCCTCGTCACCGAGCGAATCCGCAGCGACGTTACTGCACACCAGCACCAGGTCGGTGCCGAGCTCCTGCATCAGATCGAACTTGCGCTCGGCGCGGTCAAGATTGCGCTGCAGACGATCACGGCGGCAACCTTCGAAATCGCGAAATGGCTGGAACAACGTGATCGCGATGCCAAGGTCGGCGCACATCTTGCGCACGTCGCGCGGGCTACCCGCGTAGTACAGCAGGTCGTTCTCGAAAATCTCCACACCGTCGAAGCCCGCAGCCGCAACGGCCTCGAGTTTTTCCGGCAGGGTTCCGCTCAGGGAAACAGTGGCAATCGAGCGATGCATACTTCAGCTCCTTGTAAATAACGATCTCTGCGGATCGCGTGGTGGCCTCGGCCAAGCTCCAGCAAGCGTAGTCGACGAGACGTTGTGTACGTCGTTCTACCAGCCGGTAACTCGATTTCTCGGGGGCTGCAGCGATTATTCGCGCGCACGCGGGAGGCGGCAATTCAAAGTGTACGAACCAGTTAGTATTCTGTGCGTTTATCGAACATAAGGCCGTTAATCGAATTGACGGCCTTTCTTCATTTGCAACACCATATTTCTCACCGCGGCGCTGTCACATCCAGGCGCAGATCACTCAAGCGGCCGTGCATCACCCATAACAATTTCAATAAGAGTACGACCATGCTCACTTCCCACTCCTTGCGTACCCGCATAACATTCGCACGCTTTTTGGCTGGCAGTCGGCCAACAGCAGCTCCCGCGCACGTCCGACCCTGACCAGCGACACTCCGCTCGATAATCCTGACAGCGGGCTGACCAAGCCAATCCAAGGCCGGTCGCCTAAGCCGGTGTTCGATCCGCACTCATCCTGACGGTTCGTTCAGCGCTCTAATAACAACGGAGACAATGATGGCTAAGCCCTCGAGTTCACAAGCCAAGAAAGCTACCGCCAGCGGCTGGGTCGGTTCCGCGCTGGAGTACTATGACTTCTTCATCTACGCCCAGGCGGCAGCTCTGATCTTCCCGCAGATTTTCTTCCCCAACACCGACCCGAAGATGGCCATCGTTGCCTCGCTGGCAACCTACGGCGTGGGTTATCTGGCGCGCCCGGTCGGTGCTTTCGTCCTTGGTCACTGGGGTGACACACGTGGCCGCAAGAACGTGCTGCTGCTGTGCATGTTCCTGATGGGCATCTCGACCATGGCCGTTGGCCTGCTGCCGACCTATCACGACATCGGCTTCCTGGCTCCGGCCCTGCTGGTGGTGCTGCGCCTGATCCAGGGCTTCGCAGTCGCGGGTGAAATTTCCGGGGCGAGCTCGATGATTCTCGAACATGCACCATTCGGACGACGAGGTTTCTACGCCAGCTTCACCCTGCAGGGTGTACAGGCTGGACAAGTACTTGCCGCTGCCGTGTTCCTGCCATTGGCGTACTTCATGCCGTCCGAGGCGTTCAACGACTGGGGCTGGCGTATCCCGTTCCTGCTCAGCGCCTTCGTACTGCTGGCGGGTTTCATCATCCGCCGCGAAGTCCATGAGACCCCGGCCTTCGTCAATGAAGAGAACAAGCAGAAGATCGCCAAGTCGCCGATCTCCGAAGCGTTCAGCACCAGCTGGAGAACCATGTTCCTGGTCATGGTGATGGCGTTGATGAACGTGATCCCGGTAGTGGCAACCATCTTTGGTGCGGCTTATGCGGTGCAACCGGCGTATGGAATCGGCTTCGACAAGAGCGTGTATCTGTGGATTCCGGTGGTGGGCAATATCGTCGCGGTGCTGGTGATTCCCTTCGTCGGCAACCTGTCCGACAAGATCGGCCGCCGCCCGACCATGATCACCGGTGCACTGGGTTCCGGCCTGCTGGCCTTCGGTTACCTGTACGCCATCAGCATCAGTAACGTGCCGCTGGCCTTCATCATGTCGCTGCTGATGTGGGGCGTTGTGTACCAGGGCTACAACGCGGTGTTCCCAAGCTTCTACCCGGAGCTGTTCCAAACCCGCTACCGCGTATCGGCTATGGCCATCGCGCAGAACGTCGGCACCATGCTGACGGCTATGCTGCCAGCAGTGTTCGCCCTGCTCGCACCGCCCGGCTCGGACAACATTCCGATGCTGATCGGTGGCCTGGCATTCGGCATCACCTGCCTGTGCGCCATCGCTGCATTCATCGCCCCGGAAACCTACCGGATTCCGATGGCCGACCTGGGCAAGCCAGGCGCCAAGCCGATGGACAAGGAAGAATACGAAGCTGCACGCAAGAACAGCTTCAATAACACCGACCACTGAGTCGATTGCCCCGCGCAAAAAAAGAAGGCCCGCAAGGGCCTTCTTCATTTCATGCAGGCCAAAATAGTCTGCGTGCCCTACCCACTCAACGCTTTCTACGCTGCTGGTACGCGGCGGCCAAGCCGCTCAGGCAGATGATGGCGATACCAACCTTGGCACTGGTTTCCGGATCATGACCGAAAATCACCAGGCCAAGCAGGCCAGCAAAGACGATCTGGCAGTAGCCGAACGGTGCCAGCAGTGCCGGGGCGGCGTGACGAAACGCCTTGGTCAGCATCAGATGAGCAAACATGCCGCAAGCACCCAGTGCCAACATAAGTGGCAAATGGCGCCACTCGGGCAGTTGCCAGAAGAATGGCACCAGGCAGCTCATCAGCAAAGTATTGAGCAATCCGGTGAAGAAGTTGCTGGTCGTCGGCGTGTCGTACTCGCTGAGCATGCGCGTCAGCAACTGATAGGCCGCGAAACAGGTCGCGGAACAAAGTGGCAGCAGGATCGCCGGCGTGAACAGTTCGCCGCCTGGATGGACGATGATCAGCACCCCACCGAACCCGACCAGCACGGCAGCCCACTGACCACGGCTGACCCGCTCGTTGAGTAACGGCACCGACAGCGCGGTGACCATCAGCGGAGCGAGAAAGTTGACCGCCGTCGCCTCAGCCAGCGGGATATACAGCAGCCCCGTGGTGAAGAACAGACTGCAGCCCAGCAGGCAGATAGCCCGCAGCGCCTGCAGGCCGGGTCGCTTGCTACGCAGCACGCGCAGGCCGGATTGTGGCAGGAAGATGCCGGCCATCAGCAGCGTGTGCACGACATAGCGCGCCCACACCACCATGACCACCGGGTAGATGCCAGACAGGTATTTCGACAGCGCGTCATGGCTGGCGAACAGGAAAGTCGCCAGCACCACCAGGCCGATGCCTTTGAGCGGATGGTTGACGCCTGAAAGCGAACTCGGGGTACTCATGCGGACTCTCGTGATTCAGCAGACATCATCATATTCGGTAGCTGACTAACTATTTAGTCAGTCCTGCACCCGCTCACCGACCTACCTCTGACGCGTTCGATCTCAGTATGGGCTATGGATGGGATGGCAACCGTGCCAGTAACGCCCGTGTTTTGTCGATAGCCGCCTGCGCCCGCGACTCAGCGCTGACGCCCTGCTCCAGCAAATGCCGCGTGGGGATTTCAAGACTCAATGGAACAGTTGCCGGTAGACAACGCAACAGTCCCGCCAAGTCACAATCTCCGTCACCGGGGAAACGTCGCTCGTTGCGCGCCTGGCGCAGAATCTCCGCCATGTCGCCGGGCCGCGGCCCGGCGACGTCGCACAGTTGGGCATAACGAAGACGCGATGGTTCCACCAACAGCAAATCCTCCAGGCGCGAAGCCGAGCGGTCGAAATGAAAGGCGTCGACCAGCACACAGCCATTGTCACGCCCGGCGCGCTGCATGATCCGCACGGCCTGTTGCAGGTTGGCGACGTCCGTCCAGGGCATGAACTCCAGATGAGGGTGCAGACCGTAGGATGCCGCGCGATCGCACAGCTCGGCGAAGTTGTCGGTCAACCGCGCTTCGTCGGGATCGTTGCCGGCCACCAGCACTTCGCTCGCACCAAATTCACCACCGGCTTCGAGCACCGCCTCGAAATCGCTACAGCGGGTTTGCGGCTTTAACCGCAGGATCTCGATATCCAGCACCTGCACACCGGTATCACGCAGACGCTTGAGTGTCTGCCTGCGTAACTCGAGGTCGGCGATCAACGGAAAATGGTGCTCCTCCTCGGTCGCCGGAATCAGCCGCAGCCCGACATGACTGTATCCGGTACGGGCTGCCACCTCGACCATCTCTGGCGGAGACAGCTCCAGAACGGTAAGACTGGCCAGGGAAAAGATGCGCTCGTGGTTGTTCATGGACGTTCTCTAGGCGGCGGCGAACCGCATTGATCTGGAATGCGCTCAGAAGCGCTCGGGCGTGCAGGCACTGGCATCACAAGCGGCCCGGCAGATGGCTTCGTAAAGAGCCAGAGTGCGACCGGCATCGGCGGCACTCACCAGTGGCTGCTCCTCGCCGCGGGCAACGGCAATGAAATGCACGAGTTGTCGGCGCAGCGCCTCATCGACACCGAAGGGCTGCTCCTGCGTTTGCAGCGGCTCGTGCCAGCCAGCGCCCACCGTGCCGTACGACCAATATTTGAGCTGGGGGATGCTCAGTGCGCCGCCGGTACCGGCAAGCAGGTAACACGGCTGGTCAGGCTGCCTGGGATACACCGGATTCTCGCCGGCGGTGAGCTCCCAGCTCCAGGGCGCCGCTACCGCATCGGAGCCGGTCAGGCTGCCCAGCGCGCCATTGGCGAAGCGCAGGATCACCGCCGCGCTGTCCTCATTGGCGAAGCCGCGCACCGCACTGCTGGTGATGGCCTGCACCTGCTCCACTTCACCACAGAGGTGGCGCAACAGGTCGAGGTCGTGAATCAGATTGGTCAGCAGCATGCCGGCGCCGGGCTCGCGGCGCCAGGCAACGTCGTAATAACTGTCTGGTTTCTGTAGCTGCCACAGCGCCGTCACCGTGGTCAGCCGCCCCAGAGCGCCGTCCTGCAGCAGTTGGCGGGCTTTGGTGATCAACGGATTGTGGCGACGATGGTGGCCAACCAGCACCGGCACACCGCTGCGCTCGACAGCCGCTACCAGTTCGCGCACCTCATCCAGATTAACGCCGACCGGTTTCTCCAGCAGCACAGGCAAGCCGGCCTCGATGCAGCGCAGGGCAGTCGGTACGTGCGCCGCGTTGGGATTGGCGACGATCACCGCCTGAGCCAGACGCCGATCCAACAGGGTTTGCAGGTCGCTGAAACAGGGTACGTCGAACTCCTGCGCCAGCTGCGCAGCCTGAGGCCCCGGATCGACGATGGCGCAGAGCGTTGCCTCAGGTAATTGACGCAAATGATGGAGATGTTGCCGGCCCATGATTCCGGCGCCGATCAGGGCGATGCGCAGTGGCGATTTCAAGACACGAGTCCTTTTCTGATTATTTTGGATAAGCCTATCGCTCACCGAAATAATTTAGAACCCGGTTCCACTATTAATCAACACCCGCCTCACTCACGGGGCGTTAATCGAACGCTATCGTTGCATGCTCAGACGAACAGCCCCGACGCCTGGCTGGCAGCGCACAGCTCTGCAGCGAACTCGATCAGGCTCGGCGCCAGTTCTTCCATGCGTTCGACCGGCATGCGCGCGCTCGGCCCGGCAATGCTCAGCACGCCGATCACACCGGCATGCTGCGGGTGAGTGATCACCGCCGCCAGCGCACAGGTGCCGAGCGAGGATGTTTCCACCACAGCGGCATAACCCCGTTCACGTGCTTGATGCAGATAGCCCAGCAACTGTTCATCGCTATGCGGCGCGTTGGGCCCGAACTCCGCGTCTTCGGCGATCTGCTGTCGCGCCACCAGCGCCAGCGCCTCGACGTCCGTCATGCTGGCCAGCCAGGCGTGGCCAGAAGCGGTATAGCGCAGCGGTGCGTCACGCCCCATGTCCGGGTCATAACGCAAACCAGAGCGAGCGCCCTGGGATTTGGCGATCCAGGTCTGTCGCTCCCCCTCGATCACGCCCAGGCGTACCAGTTCGCCGCTTTCTCGTGCCAGACGATCAAGAAGCGGCTGCACGATGTCCGCACCACTGCTGGCCAGGTAACGAAACCCCAAGGCGACCAATTTGGTCGACAGCCTATAACGGCTGCTCTGCGCGTCTTGTCGTACGTACCCGAGGCGCACCAGCTCGGTGAGCATGCGGTGCGTGGCGCTTTTGGGAATCTGCAGTTGCTCGGCCAATGTCTGCATCGGCACGTCGCCGGCGCCCGCCAGACTCTCCAGCAGGTTCAATGCCCTTTCAATCTGGCTACCGGCCATGGTGCAGTCCTTTGATGATTTTGCGCGATTCTAAAAGACATTCCCGTGGATACGGAACCGCTGCGATTCGCAGACCTGAGCCAGCCAAGCCATCGCCAGGCCCAAGGGTTGGCTGCGCCGTGCAACACAGGCCATAATCACGACGCAATATTTGTACTAACTGGTTCGTTCTTGTTCGGTAACCGAACGACAACACCTTTTGTGAATTGAAATAGACGGGATCACCGCACAGTATGCGATCCACGTCTTAGGGAGTTTCCGCGCTAAAGTCGGCAACCCTATAAAAAGCACAAACGCTGAACCTATAAATATAAAAAGGTCGCCCTCCATGCCACAGCTCTTCACTGTGTTTGTCCGTGCGCAACAAATGACCCTACGGGCCATTCGCACGCTTGCCAACTCGCCTGGCGAAGATTGGTCATCGCTTTCTCCCGCCGCTATCAATCTGCTCATGCCCATCGCACCCTGCCGGCCCGACACCGTGCAGTCGAGGCCTACCGACGCTCGTATCTGATTCAGATACGCCCCCCCAACGTGGGCAGCATGAACTGCTTCTGGAGTGACCTATGACCACATCGAAAAAAGTACCGGTGGGTGAACGCACCTTCTGTGTGCTGCTGGTGATTTTCAGCATCGCCGTGCTGTATCAGGCCTACCTGATTTCCGGTTTTTCCTCGATCAGCTCGCCGGGTGCCTTTCCCCTCGGGGCCGGTGCAGTGCTGCTGATCGCCGCACTACGCGTGCTCTACGAGCTACGTGGCAAACCGACTCAGGGAGAAGGCTGGGCGGCGTCGGCGAAACGCTTCAGCCACGAACATTTCCCGCGACACATCGTCGTCTTCACCCTGCTTTCGGTGCTTTATCTGGCCGCAATCCAGTGGGCAAGCTTCTACATCAGCACCTTCGTATTTCTGATGCTCTGCATCGTTTATCTGCGGCGTGGCAAGGTGCTCTCGGCGCTACTGGCCAGTAGCATCTCGGTGTTGGCCATCTACCTCCTGTTCACCCTGGCGTTCAGCGTCTACCTGCCCTGAGATAAGACTTCCATGAGCGATACTTTTTCTTACCTGTTGATGGCCTGGATGGATCCCAACCTCCTGATGCTGACGGCCCTCGGTACCTTCGCCGGCATCTACATCGGCGCCATTCCCGGTCTGTCGGTAACCATGGCGGTCTCTATCCTGGTGTCCTTCACCTTCTCATGGGATGTGAATGACGCTTTGGCGCTGATCGTCGGCATTTTCATCGGTGGCGTTTATGGCGGCTCACGTAGCGCTATCCTATTGAACATTCCTGGCGGACCTTCATCCGTGGCAACCTCCTTCGACGGCTACCCATTGGCCAAGCGAGGTGAAGCCGGGCGCGCCATTGGCCTGAGCACCGTGATGTCGGTGATCGGCGGGATTGCCGGCACCGTGGTACTGGCCTGTGCGGCACCGGTTCTCGGTGAACTGGCACTAAAATTCGCCCCACGCGACTACTTCCTGATCGCGGCCATCGGCCTGATGCTGGTTGGCAGCTTGGCCGAAGGCAGTCTGGCCAAAGGCATCTTCGCGGTTGCCCTGGGCGCGATCATCGGCATGGTCGGTATGGATCCGGTCACCGCTCAGGGACGCTTCACCATGGGTCAGATAGATCTGATGGGCGGCATCCACTACGTGGTAGTGATGATTGGCCTGTTTGGTGTAGCCGAGGCGCTCTATCAACTGCACAACCTTAACACCGCAGTGGTCAAGCAGAACGTCAGCAAGATCATTCCGCCGATCGCGATGATCCTCAAGTTTCTGCCGCTGTCGCTACGCACCTCGGCCATCGGTGTAATGGTAGGGGCATTGCCTGGTGTAGGTGGCGATATTGCCGCATTGATGGCTTACGACCACGCCAAGCGTACCGTGAAGAATCCAGAAACCCCTTTTGGCGAAGGCGCCTACGAAGGTCTAGTCGCTGCGGAAACCGCAAACAGCGCAGCAGTAGGCAGCGCCTACGTACCGATGCTGACGCTGGGTATGCCGGGTGATGCGGTAACCGCGGTGATCATCGGTGCGCTGGTTATCCACGGCCTCAACCCCGGCCCGATGCTGATGGTGGAAAACCCGCACATTTTCTGGTTCACCGTCGGCAACCTGGCGCTGGCCAATATCTTCCTGCTGATTTTCGGCATGATGGGCATCAAGCTGTTCGCCAAAGTCGTCGAACTGCCCAAAGCCGTGCTGATTCCATTGATTCTGGTGCTCTGCACCGTCGGCTCCTACTCGCTGAACAGCAGCATGACCGAGGTCTATTGGATGTTCGGTTTCGGCGTACTCGGCTACTTCCTCAAAGCGTTTGGTTTCCAGATGGGGCCAATCATCCTCGGCGTCATTCTCGGCCCCCTGATGGATACCTCTTACCGCCAAGCTATGGCTTCGGTAGGCGACAATCCGCAAGAGCTGCTCATGGAGATGGTCAGCAGCCCGGTTTCACTGATTCTCAGCGCTGCCCTGCTGCTGGTGCTACTCAGCAACACCCCATTGCTCGGCTGGCTCAAACGCAAACGCAAGGCCGCATCGGTTCAACCCTGATACACCGCGTCACGCATGCCCGGAAACGGATATATAAAAACAACCAATGGAGAGTCTCCAACATGCTTAAGCAACTACTTACTGGCGTCGCATTTTCCCTTAGCGCCCTGACGCTTGCCCTGCCCGCCTATGCCGATTACCCGGAGCGCAGCATTCAGGCAGTGATTCCCTGGGGTGCTGGCGGCGCCACGGACAACGTGATGCGTAGCCTCTCACCCTACGTGGAGAAAGAGCTGGGTACCAAGCTGATTCTCAACAACCGCCCTGGCGGCACCGCAGTAATTGGCAGCAGCTATGTGCTGCAGCAAAAACCTACCGGCTACACCCTGCTGCTGGGCGCCGAAAACCCACAGCTGTATCCGGTGCTTGGCCTGGCCAAGTTCGACTACAGCGACTTCTACCCGGTCAACATCATTGGCCAGAACGTCGTGGTGATCGCTACCAACGCCGACAGCCCGTTCAACTCCATGGCCGACCTGCTGGCTGCGGCCAAGGAAAAGCCAGACACTCTGCGCATGGGCTCCACCGGCGCCGGCGGCCTGCCAAGCACCGTTCACGCCATGGTCAATGCCGTTGGCGAACTGAAAGTGCGTGAAGTGACCTTCGGTGGCGATGGCCCCGGCATTACCGCATTGATGGGCAAACACATCGACTTCATGCCGCTGAGTCTGGCTGCGGCACAGGAGCTGGTACGTTCCGGCAAACTCAAGGCACTGGCTGTACTGGCTGCCGAAGAGGTGCCTGAGCTGCCTGGCGTCGAGCCGATCACCAAAGCCCTGCCAGAGATTGGTGAGTACCTGCCGTGGGGCCCGTTCTGGGGCGCCTTCGTGCACAAGGACACACCGGATGACATCAAGCAGAAACTGGTCGAAGCCTACGGCAAAGCCGTTGCCAATGAAGAGTTCCAGGGCTTCCTGAAGAACTACGGCGCACAAAGCCTGAACCTCAACGGCGCCGAAGCCGAGCAGTTCCTCAAGCGCTGGCAGTCGGTTACCGCCTGGTCGATGTACAAGGCCAAGGCTATCGAGATCTCGCCAGATAGCGTTGGCATCCCGAAACCCTAAGCAGTTCGACCGGGCGGTCTACACGCCGCCCGGTCACTCTAACGCTGTACGCGAAAGACCTTGGGTGCAACGCCCGTTTCGCGTTTGAAGAACCTGGAAAAGTACGCCGGCTCGGAAAAGCCCAGGCTGTCAGACACCTGATTGACGTTCATATTGGTGTACACCAGGCAGCGCTTGGCCTCCAGCACCAGCCGCTGATTAATCATCTGCAACGCGGACTGCCCCGCCAAACGTCGACACAGCGCATTGAGATGCGCTGCGCTGATGCCCAAAGCCAGGGCGTAACGCTCGATCGACCAATGCTGGCGCAGCTGAGCTTCGAGCAGTGTGGTGAACGCGTCGACATGTTCTCGCCCCCGATCGCGCTCTGGGCTCTGTGGCTTGGCCATGGCCAACCAGCGGCGATGCAACGCCACCAGCAGCAAGGTGATCAAAGCCTGCAGTCGCAGATCGCGCCCTGAAGCGTGCTGAGCATATTCCTCTGCGATCGACTCGACCAAGCCATGCAGTTCATCTGCCCTGTCGTTCAGCTCATAGCACAGGGGCCGCTTCATCAACTGACTGTCCAGCCTCAGGCTTATCTGTTCCACCAAAGGTTGCGCCAGGCTCAGCACATAGCCCTGGGTATCCTGGGAGAAACGAAAGCCATGCACGCTGAGGGCAGGCACCAACAGCAACGTTGGCGTGGCCACCTGGTGAATGCTGCCCTCCACTTCCAGCTCGGCGCAGCCCGCCTGAATGAACAGCAGCTGTACCAGGTCGCCATGTCGGTGGGGCTTGATTTCCCAGCCGTGCAAACGACTGCGCTCGGGAATCGACTCGCAGTGAATCAAGTCCGGGGTCGGCCAGGCAGTGGTTTCCCCGTACAGCTTGAAGATCGGCACCGGTACCTCGGAACGCTTCAGCATACGGCCTCCTTCAACCACGAAAAATCCATGAATTCACTCCGATAGTGCCTTCAAAGCCTGCTGCTATCTACCAAAAATACAAACGTGCCCACGCCTGGTCTCGTATCGACGAAACCAGGTCGGCAGGCGACGAGCCACAGGAGAACAATAATGAAAACACAAGTCGCCATTATCGGCGCCGGTCCCTCAGGGCTGCTGTTGGGCCAACTGCTGAGCAATGCTGGTATAGACAATCTAATCGTCGAACGGCAAAGCCCCGACTACGTACTAGGGCGCATCCGAGCAGGAGTGCTGGAACAGGGCATGGTCGACCTGCTGCGCGAAGCCGGAGTTGCCGAACGTCTGGATCGCGAGGGCCTGGTACACGATGGCTTCGAGCTCGCCTTCAACGGCCGCTGCGAACACATCGACCTCAAGGGGCTGACCGGTGGCAAGAGCGTCACGGTCTACGGCCAGACCGAAGTGACCCGCGACCTGATGCAGGCCAGGCAAGCCAACGGCGCCGTTACCCTTTACGAGGTCGGCGACGTCGAGCCCAAGGATATGGACACCGATCAGCCTTACCTGACCTTCACACACCAGGGTCAGCCTGTGCGCCTGGACTGCGATTACATCGCCGGCTGCGACGGCTTCCACGGTGTATCCCGGCAATCCATTCCGGCGCATAAGCTAAAGGAGTTCGAGCGGGTCTATCCCTTCGGCTGGCTCGGCATTCTGGCTGACACACCGCCGGTCAATGACGAACTGATCTACGCCAATCACCCCCGCGGGTTTGCCCTGTGCAGCATGCGCTCTGCCACCCGCACCCGTTATTACCTCCAGGTAGGGGCCGACGAGCGAGTCGAGGACTGGTCAGACCAACGTTTCTGGGACGAACTGAAAACCCGCCTGCCCGAGGCCGTCGCACAGCGCCTGGTAACCGGCCCGTCGATCGAGAAAAGCATCGCGCCGCTGCGCAGCTTCGTGGTCGAGCCCATGCAATACGGACGCCTGTTTCTGCTTGGCGACGCCGCCCACATCGTGCCGCCCACCGGTGCCAAAGGCCTGAACCTGGCCGCCAGTGACGTCAACACGCTGTATCGCATTCTGCTCAAGGTCTATCGCGAGGATCGCCCGGAGGCCATCGAGCAATACTCGGCAATTTGCCTACGGCGCATCTGGAAGGCCGAACGCTTCTCCTGGTGGATGACCTCGATGCTGCATCGTTTCCCCGATACCGATGATTTCAGCCGGCGAATGCAGGAAACCGAGCTCGACTACTTTGTTTCTTCGGAAGCGGGCCGCCGAACCATTGCCGAGAACTACGTCGGCCTGCCGTATGAAGACGTGAGCTAGACGGGCACCGCCTGCTTTTCACCGCGACGTTTGCCCTTGCATGCAATTCGTTCGTTAATCGCCCATTAAGACGATTAGCGAATTGAACCAAAACGTTCGACCTCGCAACATGGCGGCAGCGAGCCATGGAGGACGGGATCGAGCGGGCTGAGAGGCCACCCAAGCGTTACCCAGTTGCCACCCATCAAAAATAAGAAAAGGAATACGCAATGCTCAAGCTTTCAAAAGCTCTCATGACTCTATTGGCCGCCAGCGCGATCAGCTTCCAGGTACACGCAGACGAAGCCGAAGTAACGCTCAAGATTCATCACTTCCTGCCTGCTCATTCGGTGACCCAGGCCGACTTCCTCAAACCCTGGGCCGAGAAAGTCACTCAGGAATCCAACGGCCGTATCCAGTTCCAGTTCTACCCGTCCATGCAACTGGGCGGCACCCCGCCGCAACTGTTCGACCAGGCCCGCGATGGCGTCGCCGATATCGTCTGGACCCTGCCAGGCTACACCAGCGGCCGCTTCCCCCTGGCGTCGGCCTTCGAACTGCCGTTCATGAGCCGCTCCTCCGAAGCCAGCAGCCAAGCTATGTGGGACTTCCTCGAAGCTCACGGGCAGAAGGAGTTCACCGGTGTCCACCTGCTGGCAACGCACCTGACCGATGGCGCCCTGCTGCACACCGTGAAAAAGCCGATCCGCACCTTGGCGGACTTCCGTGGCCTGAAACTGCGCTCGGCCAACCGCGTGTCGACCAAACTGATCTCCATGCTCGGCGCTACACCGGTCGCCATGCCGGTGCCACAAGTACCGGAGGCCCTGTCCAAAGGTGTGGTCGATGGTGCGGTACTGCCCTGGGATGTGGTGCCGGCACTGAAGCTGCATGAGCTGGTCAAGTACCACACCGAAATGGCGCCCGGCCAGCCGGCGCTGATGCACACCGCCCTGATACTGGCGATGAACCCCGCCAAGTACGCCAGCCTGCCCGATGACCTGCGCCAGATCATCGACAACAACAGCGGTCGCGAACTGTCGCGCCAAGCTGGGCATATCTGGGACACCAACGTGATCGAAACCGGCCACAAACTGGCCGAGTCGCGCGGCAACGAGATCTACGTACTGCCCGCCGAGGAGCAGGCTAAGTGGGTCGCCATCGGTAGCAAGCTGGATCAGGACTGGATCAAGGAAGTGGAAAGCAAGGGCAACGAGAACGGTGCAGCGCTGCTGCAAGAAGTCCGCGAACGGGTGGAAAGCTACAACGCCAAATTGGCCAATTGAGCCCGTCCCCGTCGTTGTCTTGGCCGGTGTAAGCGCACCGGCCCTTGCGGAGTTTCCTAATGATCGAAAACCATGCGTCCCCGGAGCAGGCTCATCGCACTCGGCCGCTAGGCCAACTGCTGGATACATTGACCCGACTCCTGGCGTTGGCAGGTGGTCTGGTACTGGTGGCCATCACCCTGCTATCGGCCTACAGCATCACCATGCGCAGCTTGTTCGATACGCCATTGCTCGGCGACGTGGAACTGGTACAGATGGGCTGCGGCATTGCCGTGGTCAGTTTCCTGCCGCTCTGTCAGTTACGTCGGGCCAATGTCATTGTCGACGCCTTCACCCTGAAATCATCCCCTGCCGTACGCCGCGTCCTGGACACCCTGGGCTGCCTGTTGATGGCTGCCTGCGCAACCGTGCTCGCCTGGCGCTCGCTGGTCGGCACGCTCGATACCTACAGCAACGGCGAAGAGTCGATCATCATGGGCATCCCTATGTGGTGGTCGATGACCCCATTCGCACCGGCCTTTACCTTGCTGGCGATTGTCTCGTTGTATACCGCCTGGCTGGACTTCCACGATGAAGGGGATCCGTCATGAGCAGCGTTGCACTGGGCGGAATTTTCCTGATTTTTCTCCTGATCCTGCTGGCCATACGCATACCGATCGCCATCGCTATGATGCTTACCGGCATCGCCGGTTACATCTCGATCAGCGGCCTGGATCCGCTACTCAACTACCTGAAAACCGTCGCCTATGCGCGCTACACGGTCTATGACCTGTCGGTGATTCCGCTATTTTTGCTAATGGGGCAGTTCGCCTCACGCGGTGGCCTGGCCACTGGCCTGTTTCGTGCGGCGGCGGCCATGGTTGGTCACTGGCGGGGTGGCCTGGCGATTTCCGCTATCGGCTCCTGCGCCGCGTTTGGCGCGGTATGTGGCTCCTCCGTCGCCACCGCGGCGACCATGGGCCAAGTGGCACTGCCGGAACTGCGCCGCTACAAGTACTCCAACTCGCTGGCTGTGGGTTGCCTGGCTGCTGGTGGCACCCTGGGTATTCTGATTCCGCCCTCCGTGGTGTTGGTTATCTATGCCATCCTGGCCCAGCAGAATATCTCCACGCTGTTCATGGCCGCCTTTGTCCCCGGCATTCTCGCCGTCATCGGCTACATGATCGCCATCGCTATCTACGTGCGCCTATACCCCGATTCTGGCCCGGCGCAAGAACGTGCGACGTGGAAGCAACGGCTGGTCGCGCAGAAAGGCGTGTGGCCCGTACTGCTGATCTTCCTGGTGGTACTCGGTGGTATCTATGGTGGCTGGTTCACCCCCACCGAAGCCGCGGCAATTGGCACCGTAGGCACTGGTTTCTTCGCTTTCACCCTGGGCAAGATGAAGCTCGGTGAGTTCAAGGAGGTGTTACTCGGCACCGCTATCACCACCGCCATGATTTTCATGATCCTGCTCGGTGCTGACGTGATGAATGCCTTCCTGGCGCTTTCACAATTGCCCAACGCGGTCGCCGAACTGATTTCTGGCGCAGGCCTGCCACCGTTCCTGGTGCTGGCCGGGATCCTGATCCTGTACCTGATTCTCGGCTGCGTGATGGACACCATGTCGATGATCCTGCTGACCATTCCGATCTTCTTCCCAGTCATCATGGGGCTGGATTTCTATGGTCTGGACGCGACGGAAAAGGCCATCTGGTTCGGCATCCTCGCCCTGATGGTGGTGGAAATCGGCATGGTCACCCCGCCATTGGGCATGAACGTCTACGTGATCGCCAGCATGGCTCGCGACATTCCCATGCGTGATGCGTTCATGGGCATCGTGCCGTTCCTGATTTCGGACATCCTGCGCGTCATCATTCTCGTGCTGTTTCCGTCAATAACCCTGTGCCTGGTTCGCTGGCTGACTTGACGAAACTATTTCTCTCCACCCCACCGTGGGAGCGGTGGGTAACGTTCACAACACCAAAGGAAAACAACAATGAAAATCATCGCCGTACTACCACCTAGCCTAATCGCACTGGCTATCGCAGCAAGCGCCCTGCCAATGGCCGCCCAGGCCGAAGGCTTCGTTGAAGATGCCAAGGTCACCCTCGGCCTGCGCAACTACTACTTCAACCGTAACTACCTGAACGGCACCGATCCGGTGATCCGCGGCGAGCGTCAAGGCCAGGCTGAAGGCTGGACCCAGAGCTTCATTCTCGATGCCCGCTCCGGCTACACCGCCGGCACCATCGGCGTTGGTCTCGACGTACTGGGCCTGTACAGCATCAAGCTGGACGGCAACCGCGGCGCCGCCAACACCCAACTGATGCCGATCCACGGTGATGGCCAGGCCGCTGACAACTTCGGCCGCACCGCCGTTGCTGCCAAGGCCAAGCTCTCCAAAACCGAACTGAAAGTCGGTGAGTGGTTCGCCGTACTGCCAATTCTGCGTGCGGACGATGGTCGTTCCCTGCCGCAGACCTTCCAGGGTGCGCAACTCACCTCCAGTGAAATCGACGGCCTGACCCTGTATGGCGGTCAGTTCTGGAAGAACAGCCAGCGTAACGACGCCAGCCGTGAGGACATCTCCTACAACGGTATCGCCGGCGATGATTTCAACTTCGGTGGTGGTGAATTCAAATTCAACGGCAACAACACCATGGTCGGCGTCTGGCACGCACGACTGGAAGACATCTACCAACAAAGCTACCTGCAACTGACCCACAGCCAACCGGTGGGCGACTGGGTACTGGGCGCCAACCTCGGCTATGTAGATGGCAAGGACGAAGGCGCTGCCAAAGCAGGCAAGCTGGACAACAAGGTCTATCAGGGCAGCTTCTCCGCCAAGACCGGCAGCAACACCTTCACCGTGGCGTACCAGAAGCTCAACGGTTCGACCAAGTTCATGCGTGTCGACGGCGCCAGTGGCGGCACCCTGGTCAACGACGGTTTCACCAACAGCTACGACGCTCCGAACGAGCGCTCCTGGCAGGTGCGTCATGACTTCAACTTCGCCGGTGTCGGCGTTCCGGGCCTGACCCTGATGAACCGCTATGTCAGCGGCGACAGCATCCACGCAGCCGATGGCCGCAAGGATGGCGAAGAGTGGGGCCGCGAATCCGAACTGGCCTACACCGTCCAGGACGGCACCCTGAAGAACCTCAGCGTGCGCTGGCGTAACTCCGACGTCCGTCGTGACGTTGGCCAGGATCTCCACGAAAACCGCCTGATCTTCAACTACCCGCTGTCGATCCTGTAAGGCTTACACCGCATCGCTTTACTCCAGTGTCATGGCATATTTGGCCCGTCCTCGTGACGGGCTTTTTTATGCGCAGGCGCGCACGGCGTCAGCAGTCACTGCTCGACTGTTCCTGCAAAGGAAACAAAGGCGACGGACACACGAAAACGCCACTGCGGCATGTACCGAGCGTCGAAGAGAATATTCAAAAGATAGACGACCTGAGCAGGTCTTGAAATGGAGGCAACCCTACCAGCCACACCCCGGCACACAATGTTCCCGCTGTGGCTGCTTCCTTCCGGATCTGACCAGGTTCACGGGTAATCGTTGCGGGGGGACCGGCAGGGCCACCATAACGCTGCTCACCTTGCAGTGAGCCGGCGCCATTGTACCGGCTTGCGCCGAACTTACAACTGCTTCAAGCACTTAGCATCATTCACAGACTAAACCCGGAAACGCCCCACCAAGCGCGCAAGATCACTGGATAGCTCGGACAAACGCTGGCTGGCCGCAGTACTTTGTTGCGATGTTTGCGCGGCCTCATTGGACAATTCACGGATATCGCTGATATTACGGGCGATCTCCTCGGTAACGCTGCTCTGCTCCTCACAGGCGGTGGCGATCTGCGCGGCCATGTCGTTGATGCGCTGCAGCGAGTCGCCGGTATCGCTCAATGCCTGATCGACACCGGCAGCCTGTTCGACGCTTTCGCGCGCCTTGACGCTGCCCGCGTGGGTGGCTTTGACGGCATTCTGCACGCCGCCCTGTAAACGCTGAATCATCTCCTGAATGTCTTTGGTGGACTCCTGGGTACGAGCGGCCAGCGCCCGAACTTCATCAGCGACCACCGCAAAACCGCGACCCTGTTCGCCGGCACGGGCCGCTTCGATGGCGGCATTGAGGGCCAGCAGGTTGGTCTGTTCGGCGATGCCACGGATCACCGCCAACACCTCACCGATCTTGCCTGCTTCCTGCTCGAGGGCCTGGATGCTGTCCGAGGCGCTTTCCACCTCGTGCGCCAGTTGCCGAATCGACTGGATGGTCGCCCCGACCACCCGCGCGCCGTCGCGGGACTGGGTTTCTGCGTTGCGTACCGCATCCGCCGCGCCTTGAGCACTGCGCGCCACTTCATGCACCGCGGCACTCATCTCGGTAGCCGCTGTACTGACCTGATCCACCGCCGCATGCTCACTGTTGATCAGGCGATCATTCGCACTCGCCATGCCAGCCAGGCTCTGCGCAGAGCTTGCGACTTCCCCAGTCACGCGACCTACTTCGCTGATCAGCGGCTGCAGCTTGTCGAGAAAGCGGTTGAACGCCTGACTCAGGCGCCCCAGCTCATCGCGTGAGGTCACCTCCAGGCGCACCCGCAGATCCCCATCGCCATCGGCCAACTGCTCGATGCGGGTGAGCAATCGGTGCAGCGGCCGGGTGATGAGCGCAGGGAAACCGATGATCAGCAACAAGCAAACCAGCAATCCACAGATCACCACCGCTCCCTGCTGCCAGGCCAGGCGTTCGCCATGGGCAATGGCGGCAACGCCCAGCCCATTGGCGGCCTGATCCTCCAGCTCACCGAGCTTGTCGATCACATCACGCATGGCATCGAACTGCGCCTCGCTGTCACCAAAGCTGAGGCGCGACGCGGCAGCGGGATCGGTAGCAGCCAACTGCACGACCTGCGCGGCCGTGCGCTCCCAACTGGTAAAGGCACGTTCGAAGTCCGCGACCAATCGCAGCGCCTCGTCGCCTGGCTGCATCTGCGCATAAGCCTTGACCCGGTCGGCGGCCTGCTTGACGTTGTCCACCTGTGACTTGCGAAGGTCAGCTACATGATTCTCAGCGACCTCGCCCAACAGGCTGCGCTCAGCGACCAATGCCTGGTAAAGGTCACGATCAGCATTGAGGAGCAGACTGACGCCCGGCAGATAACGGTGGGTCAGGCGATTACTGGAGTCGACGACCTGGCCGATGCCCCACATGCCCAGCGCGCCCATCAGCAGCAGTAACAGGGCTAGAAAGATGATCGGCAGAGCGATCTTCGAACGAAACCCGAGATCAGCGAGCAAGCGCAGCATGGCAACCCCCGAACAGCTATGGACTGGTTCTGGTACGTCGTTTTCAGCAGCATAGCCGCAATCCTTATCGCCGCGCAGACGCCCCTATCCGCTTTGGCCACACAAAAAATGACGATCAAAACCAAAAACTGTGGCGGATGCCCGTAATTGAGCACTGCCACGGGAATTTACCGTGAGCAGGTAGGTCACAATGAAGCCTGATTGACCGGGAAAACCGCCCAGTCGATCGCCTATGATGCGCGGGCATTAATCAATGCCACACTTTTTCATCCCCAAGGAGCAACCACATGGCCATTACCAAAGACCAATTGATCGGTGACATCGCAGAAGCCATCGACACGCCGAAGACCACCGTCCGTGCGGCGCTCGATCAACTCAGCGAGATCGTCAGCGACGCCTTGGAAAATGGTGGTGAAATCACCCTGCCTGGTATCGGCAAACTGAAGGTCAGCGAGCGCCCTGCACGCACCGGCCGCAACCCGCAGACAGGCAAAGCCATCGAAATCGCTGCCAAGAAAGTAGTGAAGTTTGTACCGGCTAAGGCCCTGACCGACGCGGTCAACTGATCTATCGGCGGGGCGTCACCAGGCGCCCCGCTGCATCCCCGCAACACGCCCCTCTCGATAAGACTGAACCCACGCCGACCTGTCGCCTCAAACGACGACATCCGTCAGACGCAGGTTCGCCATGCCCGCCGACCGCGAACTCACCTTCCGCGCACTGTTTTCAGGTGTTCTGCTTGGCGCCTTGCTGACGCCTTCGAATATCTATTCCGGCCTGAAGATCGGCTGGTCGTTCAACATGTCGATCATCGCCCTGCTGGTCAGTTACGGGATCTGGCAGAGCTTGGTGCGCTGGCGCCTGGGCACCGCCTGGAGCATGCGCGAGAGCAACATCAACCAGACCACGGCATCGGCTGCCGCCTCGATCATCTCCGGCGGTCTGGTCGCACCGATACCGGCCTATACCCTGCTGACCGGCCAGCAACTACCCACGCTGCCACTGGTGGCCTGGGTGTTCTCGGTGAGTTTTCTGGGTATCTGGGTGGCCTGGTACCTGCGCCGCAGCATGGTCGAGGACACGCGGCTGCGCTTTCCCGAAGCGGTCGCCACCCTGGAAACCATGCAGCAGGTCTACAACCATGGCCGTGACGCGCTGCAGCGTCTCTACGTGCTGGGCGCGGCGGCCTTGCTCGGCGGCCTGGTCAAGTGGGTCGATACGCTACTGGCGCTGCCGCGCTGGTCGCCCTCGGCGAGCCTGGAACGGCTTACCTTCAGCCTCGATCCCTCACCACTGCTGATCGGTTTTGGCGGCATCATCGGTATTCGCGTCGGTCTTTCCCTGCTGCTCGGTGCGTTGATCGCCTGGGGTGGCCTGGCGCCCTGGTTGCTCGGCAGCGGCCTGGCGCCCATCGCAGAAGACGCCAGCGGCCCGCAATTCGGCCCCTTGGTGGAGTGGCTGTTGTGGCCCGGCGTGACATTGCTGGTGTGCGCCACGCTCACCTCCCTGGCGGTGCGTTACCGCATCAGCCGGCGCTTGGCCAAAGCGGCGCCCGACAACAACAGCAGGCAGGCACCGGAAAAGCTGCCGTTGACCATGCTCGGGCTGGCATCGCTGCTGGTGGTCACTTTGCAGGTACTGCTGTTCGATATCGACCCGCTGATGGCGCTGCTCAGCGTACCGCTGGCGGTCGCCCTCGCCTGCATGGCGGCGCGGGTGGTGGGTGCCACGGGTATTCCACCAATTGGCGCCACGGGCCAATTGTCCCAGCTGACCTTTGGCCTCATCGCTCCCGGGCAGGTCGGGGTTAATCTGATGGCCGCCAATACCGCTGGAGGTGCTGCCGGGCAATGCACCGATCTGCTCAATGACTTCCGGGTTGGCCATGCCATCGGTGCCAAACCCTACAACCAGCTGATCGCCCAGTGCCTGGGCATCTTCGTCGGCAGCATCGTCGGCGTGCTGGTCTATCAGATTCTGATTCCCGACCCGCAGGCCATGCTGATTACCGAGCAATGGCCCGCTCCGGCTGTGGCCACCTGGAAAGCGGTGGCCGAAGTGCTGGGCTACGGCCTCGACTCGATCGACAGCAGCGTCCGTTGGGCGATGCTGGTCGGCGCACTCTGCGGCGTGCTGTTCGGCATATTGGAAGCCAGCCTGCCCGTGCAATCGACCTTTGCCCGCCTGCTGCCGAGCTCGGCGGCATTCGGCCTGGCCTTCATCATACCCGCCTCCATCTCGCTGATGATGGCGCTGGGCGCCCTGCTCGCCTGGGTGATTCAGTCACGTTGGAGGAGCCTGGGCGAACGCTTCACCATCGCCGCAGCGGCCGGCCTGGTGGCTGGGGAAAGCATCGTCGGTGTTGGTGCGTCGTTCTGGATGATGTTTGCGGGTGGTTGAGGGTTGATGCCGGGATCGCCGGCTAGCCGGCTCGTAAACAAGCCATACACCGTAGGACCCCGCTTGCGGGCGAGAACGATTGCGGCCATCACGCAGAACCTAGGCATGACCGCCATTCGCCGGCAAGCCGGCTCCTACACGGTCGCGGCACCCTGCATCGTATTTGTAGGAGCCCCGCCCCCGGGGCGAATTGTGGGCATATCTCGGTAGCGAGGTTACCCGAGCCATTCGCCGCGAGGTCGCGGCTCCTACAGTCCGTTACGCCACGCGCACGTTGGCCCGTAGCCTGGCGTTGAGCGAAGCGATACCCAGGGGCCTTCCCAGGTGTCGCTGCGCTCTACCCAGGCTACGAGAAGCAACGGATAAGGGTGATGGGGATTAGCTGTCGCTACGAAATCACTCGGTGCCGATGCCAAAATCCGCCAGCCTGGCGATAAAGGTCTGCTCATCGAGCACGGCAACGTTCAGCTCGGTAGCCTTGGCCAGTTTCGAGCCGGCACCGGGGCCGGCGACCACGCAGGTGGTCTTTGCCGATACCGAGCCAGCGACCTTGGCGCCCAGGGCTTCCAGCTTGTCCTTGGCGATATCGCGGCTCATCACTTCCAGACTGCCGGTGAGCACCCAGGTCTGGCCAGCCAGCGGCAGGCCTTCGACCACCTTTTTCTCGCTTTCCCAGTGCATGCCGAAATCACGCAATTGCGCTTCGATGGCGCGTGCGCGCTCGGCATTTTCCGCCTTGGCGAAGAACTCCCGCACCGATTGCTTGGCCTTCTCGTTGAGCCCCTTCATGGCACTCAGGTCGAGCCAGTCAGCAGCGATCACACCGTCGAGGCTCTTGAAGCGCTCGGCCAGGTTCTTCGCGCCGGTCACTGCAACGAAGGGAATATTCAGCTTGTCGAGCAGCCCGCCCAGCGTCGTGCTGGCCGCGAACTCAGCGGACAGTTCGCCCTGATCCTGAAGTTCCAGGCCACGCTCGAGAAGGTGCTTGATGACGGTCTGGTTGTGCGCGTCCTCGAAGAAGCTGTGAATCTCGTGGGCGACCTCCAGGCCAACATCCGGCAGGTAGGTCAGCACCTCGGGCAGCGCCTGGGTGACGCGTTCCAGCGAGCCCAGAGAGCGGGCTAGCACCTTGGCGGTTTCCTCGCCGACATCGGGAATGCCCAGCGCATAGATGAAGCGTGCCAGGCTCGGTCGCTTGCTGTCGGCGATGGCATCGAGCAGCTTGCGGCTGGACACCTCGGCGAAGCCTTCGAGACCAACGATCTGTTCGAACTGCAGGGTGTAGAGATCGGCTGGCGAGCCTACCAGGCCTTCGTCCACCAGTTGCTCGACGCTTTTCTCACCCAGGCCTTCGATGTCCATGGCGCGACGCGAGACGAAATGGATGATCGCCTGCTTGAGCTGAGCCGCGCAGGCCAGGCGCCCAACGCAGCGATACACCGCACCCTCGCTGATCGTTTCACGGCCCTTGCTGCGCTTAATCAACTGGGTACGCTCCACCGCCGAGCCGCACACCGGGCATTGTTCAGGCACGGCGATCGGGCGGGCATTTTCAGGACGGCGCTCGGTGACGACCTGCATCACCTGCGGGATCACGTCCCCCGCGCGGCGGATGATCACCGTATCGCCGATCATCACACCGAGGCGCGCAACCTCGTCCATATTGTGCAGCGTTGCGTTGGAAACCGTCACCCCAGCCACCTTGACCGGCTTGAGACGCGCGACGGGCGTCACGGCACCGGTGCGGCCGACCTGGAATTCCACGTCGAGCAGCTCGGTCAGCTCCTCCATGGCGGGAAACTTGTGGGCGATGGCCCAGTGCGGGGTACGCGCGCGGAAGCCTAGCTGTTGCTGATCTTCGATGTTGTTGACCTTGAACACCACGCCGTCGATGTCATAGGCAAGGCCCATGCGCCGCTCACCGATATCGCGGTAATAGGCCAGGCAGTCTTCGACCCCCTTGGCCAGCTTCAACTCGGGGCTGATGGGAATGCCCCAGGTCTTCAGGCGCTGCAGCATGCCGACCTGAGTCGTGGCCGGCTCGGCGCTGTGCTGGCCAAGGCCATAGCAGCAGAACTCCAGCGGGCGGCTGGCGGTGATCTTCGAGTCCAGCTGGCGCAGGCTGCCAGCCGCGGCATTGCGCGGGTTGGCGAAAGTCTTGCCGCCAATCTCGGCCTGGCTGGCATTCAGTCGCTCAAAGCCTGCGCGGGAAATGAACACCTCACCACGCACCTCCAGCACATCCGGCCAGCCGCTGCCCTGCAACTTGAGTGGCACGTTGCGGATGGTGCGCACGTTGACGCTGATGTCTTCACCGGTGGTGCCATCCCCTCGGGTAGCGCCGCGCACCAGCTTGCCATCGCGATACAGCAGACTCACCGCCAGGCCGTCGAGCTTGGGCTCGCAGCTGTATTCGACGTCCACGCCACCACCGAACAGATCACCGCCCTGCAGACCAAGACCGCTCTGCACGCTGCGATCGAAAGCCCGCAGATCGTCTTCCTCGAAGGCGTTACCGAGGCTGAGCATCGGCACTTCATGCCGCACCTCACCAAAGGCGCTGAGCGCCTCGCCACCCACACGCTGGGTCGGCGAATCCGGCGTCACCAGCTCCGGGTGCTCGGTTTCGAGCGCTTGCAGCTCACGGAACAGTCGATCGTACTCGGCATCCGGCACGCTTGGCTCGTCGAGCACGTAATAGCGGTAGTTGTGCACATCCAGTTCGGTGCGCAGTTCGAGGATGCGTTGGGCGGAGTCTTTCATGCAGTAGTTCTCGACAAGGTACGGCGGCAGCGCAGAAATGAAAAACCCCAAGCCAAGCGCGTGGCTTGTAGCTTGGGGCTTGCAGCTAAAAGCTGCCGTTTAGCGTTTTTGCGTCAACAGTCGGCGCTCGTATTCGACGATGCGCTGACGGTAGTGTTCGATGGTTTGTGCGGTGAGCACACTGCGCTGATCGTCTTTCAGCTCGCCGTTGAGCTCGTGAGCCAGTTTGCGCGCCGCGGCGACCATCACGTCGAAGGCCTGCTTGGGATGACGCGGGCCTGGCAGGCCGAGGAAGAAGCTCACCGCACGGGTGCTGAAACCTTCGATGTCGTCCAGATCGAACGTGCCCGGCTTGAGCGCATTGGCCATGGAGAACAGCACTTCGCCATTGCCAGCCATGCTTTCGTGGCGGTGGAAGATGTCCATCTCGCCAAAACGCAGGCCACTTTCCAAAATGTTCTGCAGCAGTGCAGGACCTTTGAAGCCCTGCTCATCGCGGGAAATAACGTTGATAACCAGCACTTCGTCAACCGGCGCCTGATCCTTGCTCACGGTTTTGGCGGACAGGCTGTCGCGACCGCTGTCTTCGTCGCCGACTGGCGTCAGCAACATCGGCACTGGCTCGTCAGCGGCCAGATCCAGATCGCCCTGGCGCGGCTCGCCACGGCGACGGCTGTTAACGTCGCGCGCACTCAGCGAGGGCAGATCGTCCTCGTCCAGCGATGGCTCGTTATTGCGCTCGATCACCCGGGGTGGGCTGAGCAGGTCGGGATCACCGTCCTCATCAGGCAAGTTGGATACGCTGCGATCCAGCCGAAACTTCAGCTTGCCCTTGCCACCGCGCATCCGCCGCCACCCATCGAAGAGGATGCCTGTGATGACGATGATACCGATGATGATCAGCCACTCGCGTAGACCGAATTCCATGAAATGTCCTGACCCCTAAAGCAAAAATTGATGAAAAAAGGCGTCCTGGCCCGTCTTGATGACCTTGAAACGTGGCGCCAACTCCATGTTCTGAATGGCGTTTTCCCACGTGCAACAAAAGTGGGCGTTAAGCTAGCACGACGAAAGACAACTTTACACCGGCAAACACTGTAAAACCGCCGCTCTCGGCAGTTTTTACGCAACAGAATCTGTGGGGCGACGCCTCAGCTATCCACCATCGCCAACGCTTCCTCGACATCCACCGCCACCAGTCGCGAGCAACCGGGCTCGTGCATGGTCACGCCCATCAATTGATCGGCCATTTCCATGGCGATCTTGTTGTGGGTGATGTAGATGAACTGCACGGTTGCCGACATCTCCTTGACCAGCCGCGCGTACCTCCCAACGTTGGCATCGTCCAGCGGTGCATCCACCTCGTCGAGCATGCAGAACGGAGCCGGATTGAGCTGAAAAATCGAAAACACCAGCGCCAGCGCCGTCAATGCCTTCTCGCCGCCGGACAGCAAATGGATGGTGCTGTTCTTCTTGCCCGGCGGACGCGCCATGATGGTCACCCCGGTATCGAGTAGATCTTCGCCGGTGAGTTCCAAATATGCGCTGCCGCCACCGAAAACTTTCGGGAAAAGCGCCTGCAGCCCGGCGTTGATCTGGTCGAAGGTTTCCTTGAAACGGTTGCGAGTTTCCCGGTCGATCTTGCGGATGACGTTTTCCAGGGTCTCCAGTGCTTCGACCAGGTCGGCGTTCTGGGCGTCCAGGTAGCGCTTGCGCTCGGACTGCTGCTGGTACTCCTCGATGGCCGCTAAGTTGATCGCGCCCAAGCGCTGGATACGTGCCGCCATCTGTTCCAGCGTCTGCTCCCAGGCATTTTCGCTGGCGCCCTCGGGCAGCGTGGCGAGCACCCCATGCAGGTCGTAGCTGTCTTCCAGCAACTGATCCTGCAGGGCCTTGCGGCGTACGTTCAGCGACTGCCACTCAAGGCGCTGCTGCTCCAGTTGGCCACGCAACAATTGCGACTGCTGTTCGGCCTGGGTACGGCGTTTTTCAGCATCACGCAGTTCGCGGTCGGCATCTTCAAGGGCCAGCCGCGCCAAACGCAGCTCTTCCTCGACACTCATGCGTCGCTCGAGCAGTTCCTCGAGTTTCATGCGCAGCTCTTCCAGCGGAGCTGCACCCTCTTCCAGATTCAGATCAAGCTGTTCGCGCTTTTCATGCAGGCGCTCGGATTGCAGTTCGAGGCGTTCGAGCGCCTGGCGAGTAGAGTCGTGCTGGGCGCGCAGCGAACCCAGCCGCACGGCCAACTGGTGAGCGTGATCCTTGTGCTGGCGGGCGTCCTGGCGCACCCGATCGAGCCGTTCGCGCAAGGCGTCGCGGCTGGCCAATAGGCTTTCGCGCTGCTCGTTGTCGAGGGCCATGCTGTCCAGCGCATCCTGCAGGTGCAGGCGCGATTCGCCGAGTTGCTCATGCTCCAGAGCACGCTGCTCGGCAAGCTCGTTTTGCTCGGCCTCGATGCGCTGGCGACGCAACAGCAGTTGTTCGGCCTTGGCCTGACCAGCAGAAAGCTGAGCTTTCAGCTCGCCCAGGCGACGCGCGTGATCCTGCAACTGACGACGCTGCTGTTCACGTAATTCTTCTGCATCGCGCTGACGCTCGCGCAACGCCTGCAAGCGTTCTTCGAGCAGCGCCAATGCGGCCTCGCGCTCTTCGCGCTCCAGGCTCAGGCTTTCCAGCTCCTGGCCACGCGCGAGCACGCCGCTCTGCGCCTCGCTGGCACGGCGAACGCGCAGAAAATGCCGGCCGACCCAGTAACCATCACGGCTGACCAGGCTTTCGCCGGGCGCGAGGCCCGCGCGCTCCGCCAAGGCCTGATCGAGGTTCTCAACCGGGCGCACGCGCCCCAGCCAGGGGGTCAGATCGACCGGTGATTCGATCTTGTCCAGCAGGCTGCCGGGCATTCGCTCGCCATCGCTGCCGGTCGACACCAGGCGCAGCTCACCCTTATCCAGAGAGGAGAAGTCCAGGCCATTGAAATCATCCTGCAGAACGGCCTGCAAATCGGCGCCGAGCACGGTTTCCACCGCCAGTTCCCAGCCGGCTTCCACACGCAGACCCTCGGCCAAGCGTGGCCGCTTGTCCAGCCCATGTTCGCGCAACCACTCTGCCGCGCCGGTGCCGGGATCCAGCGCAGCCTGTTGCAGCGCCTCCAGAGAAGCCAGACGGCCATTCAGACGCTGCAGCTCACCCTGAGCCTGCTGCTGGGCCTGGCCAGCCTGCTGAAGGTCTTCGCGCAGCTGTTGCAGACTATCGGCCTGCTCGGCTTCCAGTTCCTGTAGCTGTTGCAGATCCAGCTCGCCAGCAGCGATCTGCTCGTTCAGCTCGATGAGCGCCGCATCTTCCGGGTCAGCCGTCAACTGTTGCAGCTCGTCGACCAGGCGGCGCTGACGCTCGCTGAGGCGTTCCAGGCTGTGTTCCAACTGCTGGATACGCGACTGCTGCACTTCCGCCTGGCGACGGGGCTCGGCGCTGCGCTGGTTGAAACCGTCCCACTGTTCCTGCCAGCCGTGCATGCCGGTTTCGGCTTCCTCCAGAGCGACGGCGGACTCTTCGGCAGCAGCGGCCGTGATTTCCTGCTCCGGCTCGAGCATGGCCAGTTCTTCACCCAGGGTCGCCAGCAAGGTGCGGTCATGACCCAAGTGCGATTCGGTTTCCAGGCGCGTGCGTTCGGCTTCGCGCAGGTCGTCCTGTAACTGACGCAGGCGCTGCTGGCCATGCTGGATGCTCTGCTCGACGCGGGCGATATCACCACCCACCGAATAGAAGCGCCCCTGCACCAGGTTGAAACCTTCGGACAACTCGTGATGACCATCGCGCAGGCGTTCGATGCTGGCGTCAGCATTACGCTGTTCAGCCACCAGGGCTTCGAAACTCACTTCCTGGTTGCCGATCACCGCCTCGCGCTGACCAACCTGCTCGTTCAGCGCCTGCCAACGCAAGGCGGTGAGCTGGGCCCTGAGCTGGCGCTCTTCGGCTTTATATTCTTGGTACTTTTCTGCCGCCTGGGCCTGGCGATGCAAGCGCTCGAGCTGACGCTCCAGCTCATCGCGCAGGTCGCTCAGACGCGCCAGGTTTTCGTGGGTACGGCGGATGCGGTTCTCGGTCTCGCGGCGGCGCTCCTTGTACTTGGAGATGCCCGCGGCTTCCTCGATGAAATTGCGCAACTCTTCCGGCTTGGCCTCGATCAGCTTGCTGATCATACCCTGCTCGATGATCGAATAACTGCGCGGCCCCAGGCCGGTACCGAGGAAGATATCGGTAATATCTCGACGTCGGCACTTCACGCCATTGAGGAAATAGGTGTTCTGGCTGTCGCGGGTTACCCGACGGCGAATGGAGATTTCCGCGAAGGCCGCGTACTCGCCGGTCAGCGTGCCATCGGAATTGTCGAAGATCAGCTCGATGCTGGCCTGGGTCACCGGCTTACGAGTGTTGGAGCCGTTGAAGATGACGTCGGTCATCGACTCACCACGCAGGTTCTTCGCCGAACTCTCGCCCATCACCCAGCGCACGGCATCGATGATGTTGGATTTACCGCAGCCATTGGGGCCGACGACCGCCGCCATGTTGCTCGGGAAATTCACCGTGGTGGGGTCGACGAAGGACTTGAAGCCCGCCAGTTTGATGGACTTCAGGCGCATGCTGGCAAGCCCGCCGTCACGGCAACCAAACAGAGGATCAAGTCAGCGGCGCACAGCGTCATGTAAGTCCTTGAGGCGCAATGCTTTCGAGTGCGTAAAACTGGCCAATCGCCAGAAGGGCCGGGGAGTTTAGCACAGCAGCGCAGGTTGGCTGTGTGCTTGCCGATACATATACGGAACGCCCCATCACCGGCAGCGATCCAATCGCCAAACCAGTGACATTGTCCGGGCGCCTTGCCTTGGCTTTCCATCCCCTCCTCGCGAGATTCATCATGCCGACATACGCATGCGCAGCCAAACTGGATCGTTTGAATTTCTTCCTGGCTGATGTACGCGACGGGCTGGGGCCTTACCTGGCGATCTACCTGTTGTCGGTGCATGACTGGAAGGCAGGCGACATCGGCCTGGTAATGGCGCTCGGCGGGCTGGCCGGACTGGCCTCGCAGATACCAGCTGGCGCGCTGGTCGACTGGGCCAAAGACAAGCGCGTGCTGATCGTCATGGCGGCGGCATTGGTGACGCTGTCCTGCCTGGTAGCGCTGTGGCAACCGGGTTTTACCTGGATCGTCATCAGCCAGGTGGCAGCCGGCATGGCCTCCTCGGTTTTTGCCCCCGCGCTGGCCGGCATCACCCTCGGTATCGTCGGCCCGAAAGCGTTTACCCGGCGCATAGCCCGCAACGAATCCTTCAACCATGCCGGCAATGCCACTGCGGCCCTGCTCGCTGGTGCCTTCGCCTACCTTTGGGGCCCGGCGGCGGTGTTTTACCTGATGACCGGCATGGCGCTGCTGAGCATGATTTCGGCCCTCAGCATTCCCTCAAGCGCCATCGATGCCGACCAGGCACGCGGACGGCAAGCCGGCGCAGCGCTGACCCCCTTGCGCCACTTGCTGAGCCAGCCACCGCTGGTGCTGCTGCTGGCGCTGAGCTGCGCACTGTTTCATCTGGCGAACGCCGCCATGCTGCCACTGGTCGGTCAGAAGCTGGCCCTGGCCAACCCGGACTTGGCGACCACGCTGATCTCGGCGTGCATCGTCGCCGCCCAGTTGGTGATGATCCCTGCGGCCATGCTGGTCGGTGCCCGCGCCGATCGCTGGGGACGCAAGCCGCTGCTAATGGCCGGTTTTCTGATCCTGCCGATCCGCGGTGTGCTGTACACGCTCAGCGATGACCCAGTCTGGCTGGTCTCGGTACAACTGCTCGACGGCATCGGCGCAGGGCTGTTCGGCGCGCTCATCCCGCTGATGGTGCGCGATCTGACCCAGGGCAGCGGGCACTTCAACATCAGCCTGGCCGCGGTGAGCCTGGTGTTCGGCATCGGCGCGGCGCTGAGCAATGGCCTGGCTGGCTACGTGGCAGAAGCCGGAGGGTACGACAGCGCGTTTCTGGTGCTTGCGGCGGTTGCCGGCTGTGCAGCACTGCTGCTGATGTTCCTGCCGGAAACACTGCGTACGGCCGAGTCGGCGACGCAATCGGTGGATCTACCCCCGCGCGCGGCGTCCTGAGCCCGCTCGCCCTTGGGCCGACATTCTTGTCGGCGGGGGCGTTGTCCCGCAAAATCCCCTTTCACCCCGGCGAGCGCCCCCGCTCAGTGCGCTCGGCCCTGCAGGCTTTCGCCTGCGCGCGATGCCAAGCCCTGCTCCACCGAATTGCAATCGAGGCCCCATGTCCAACGTCACCCACGCCTACCGCGGCGCCATTCTGCACAGCCTGGCCGATCCGGCCGAAGTCGGGATCGAGGCGTCCTACGCCTATTTCGAGGACGGCATTCTGCTGGTGGAAGACGGCAAGATCCGCGAGGTTGGCCACGCTGCCGATCTGCTGCCACGCCTGCGTGGCGTTGCACTGACCCATTATGAAAACGCGCTGATTACTCCCGGCTTTATCGATACCCATATCCACTATCCGCAGACCGGAATGATCGGCGCCTATGGTGAGCAACTGCTCGACTGGCTGAACACCTACACCTTTCCCACGGAAATGCGCTTCGCCGACAAGGCCCACGCCGATGAGGTGGCGGGCGTGTTCCTAAAAGAGCTGCTGCGCAACGGCACCACTACCGCACTGGTATTCGGCAGCGTGCACAAGCAATCGGTGGATGCCCTCTTCGAAGCGGCACAAGCGCTGAACCTGCGCATGATCGCCGGCAAGGTGCTGATGGATCGCAACGCCCCCGAGGCGCTGACCGATACCGTCGAGTCCGGCTATGCCGACAGCCGTGAGCTGATCGAACGCTGGCACGGCAAGGGCCGCCTGCACTATGCGGTAACGCCGCGCTTCGCGCCGACCAGCACGCCGGAACAACTGGCCATGGCCGGGCGCCTGCTGCGCGAATACCCGGATCTGTATCTGCACACCCACCTCTCGGAGAATCGCCAGGAGATCGAGTGGGTCAAGGAGCTGTTTCCGGAAAACAGCGGCTACCTGGATGTCTACGACAAGCACCAGTTGACCGGCCCGCGCTCGGTATTCGCTCACTCGGTGCATCTGTGCGACGCGGAATGCGAGCGCCTGGCGCAAACCGGCTCGGCTGTCGCCTTCTGCCCGACTTCCAACCTGTTTCTCGGCAGCGGCCTGTTCGACTTGCGGCGCATGGAACAGCACAAGGTACGCGTCGGCCTGGGCACCGACATCGGCGCCGGCACCAGCTTCTCGCAGCTGCGTTCGCTGAGCGAGGCGTACAAAATCATGCAGTTGCAGGGGCAGAAGCTCGACCCGTTCAAGTCGCTGTACCTGGCGACGCTGGGCAGCGCCCGGGCGCTGTATCTGGACGAGCGCATCGGCAACTTCGCAACAGGCAAGGAAGCGGATTTCGTGGTGCTCGATTACCAGGCCACGCCGCTGATCGACTATCGCCTCAAGCAGAGCAACACCTTGGCCGAGCGGTTGTTCGCCCTGATCACCCTGGGTGACGACCGGGTAATCAAGGAAACCTTCGCCGCCGGGCAGAGCGTGCACAGCCGCGATACATAGCCGCCGATCTCGAGGACCTGCAGGAGCCTGCTTGCGGGCGAATCGGGGCACGACACAAATCGTCGCAATGGCCACAACCGCATTGTAGGAGCCGCGACCCCGCGGCGAATGCTGGTCACACCGCAGATATTCTGAATAGCCACAACCGCATTCGCGCCGGGTCGACGCTCCTACCAGATTGGCGTCGAACCGCCATCTCGCGAACACCTCGGCACTGTAGGAGCCCGCTTGCCGGCGATTGGCGGCCATGCTGCCAAGCTGGCTGAACACCTGCGGTCGCATCGCCGGCAAGCCGGCTCCTACGGGGCAGTGACGTAATCCTGGGAAGGACTACGCGCCGATCACCGATACCGGGTAGATGGCGGTGAAGGCGCCGTCGTCCACGCTCAGGGTTCGGCAATCGACGCCATACACGGCCGCCAAATGCGCCGGGGTGAGCATCTCTTCGGTCGTGCCGCAGCCATGCACGCGGCCGTCGCGGATCATCAGTGCATCGTCGGCATAGCGGCTGGCCAGGTTCATGTCGTGGAAGATCGCCAGGGTGACGATGCCTTCGCGGCGGGTGTAGGCGCTCACCGCGTCGAGCATGTGCAGCTGGTTGGCCAGATCCAGCGCCGAGGTCGGTTCGTCGAGCAGCAGCAGGCGCGGGCTACGCACCAAGGCCAGAGCCAGCGAAATCATCTGCCGCTCGCCACCCGACAGCTGCCCCGGTTGCTGCTCGGCGAAACGTTGCAGGCCCAGCAGTTCGAGCACTTCACTGGCCCGTCGCTGGCTGTCCCGCTGGGTGGCCCAGCCGCGTGCACCGCCGTGTTGAGCCAGAAGCAGCAGCTCGTAGGTCGACAGGCGCACGTCGAGGTGGGTCAGATCCTGGGCCACGTAACCGATCAGCCGCGCCCGCAGCGCCGGCTCCAGACCGATCAGTTGCGTACCATCGATGGTCGCCGAGCCTTCGGCACGCAGCAGACCGCACAGGCCTTTCATGAACGTCGACTTGCCCGCACCGTTGGCCCCGAGCAGGGCCAGGGTACGGCCCGCTTCGGCACGCACGGCGAAGTCGTGGATGATCGGCCGGCCGCCAAGGGAAACACGGTAATCCTGACTGACAAAACTCATCGGGACGTCAGCCTCCGGTCACGCAAGATCAGAATGATGAAAAACGGCAGGCCGATCAGCGAGGTGACCATACCGATGGGCAGCACGGCACCCGGCACGATCAGCTTGCTCGCCAGAGACGCCAGGGTGACGAAGATGATCCCGCAGGCCAGCGTCACGCCGATGGTGAAGCGCTGATCCTCGCCGACCAGCAAGCGCGCCACATGGGGAGCGACCAGGCCGACGAAACCGATGATGCCGACCACCGAGGTCACCGCGCCGGCCAGCAGCGCCGCCAGCACCAGCATCAAGGTGCGCACGCGCTTGACGCGAATCCCGAACACCACCGCCTGCTCGCCGAAGCTACGCAAGGCAGTCAGTGCCCACGCCTGCATCAGCACCAGCGGTAACGCCACCAGCGCGATGGCAGCGCACAACGCGACCTTGCTCCAGGTCACGTGCAGCAAAGAGCCCATCAGCCAGAACACGATGCTTTGCAACTGATCGACGCTGGATACGTACTGCACCAGACCAAGCAGCGAGCTGAACACGAAATGCACCGCAATACCCAGCAGAGTGATGGCTTGCAGGCCGATCTGCCCGCGGGTCAGTAGCAGGATCACGCCAACGGTGAGCAACGAGAACAGGAAGGCGTTGGCCGTCACCACCATCTCGGCACCGAAACCCGGCAGCCATTGCGCCAGGGACAGGTTGAAAGTCAGCGCCAGCGCTGCGCCGAACCCGGCAGCCGAAGAAATGCCCAGGGTGAAAGGCTCGGCCAGCGGGTTGTCGAGCACCGTCTGCATGATCAGCCCAGCCAGCGCCAGGCAGGTGCCGGCCAGCACCGCCATCAGCGTCATTGGCATGCGCAGTTCCCAGAGAATGACCCGCGTGGAGGCGTCCACTCGATCCGGAGTGAACAGGCCTTGCACCGCATCTGCGAAACTCAGCGTGCCCGAACCCACCACCAGATCGGCGATGAAGGCGACCAGCGCCACCAGCAACAGGCCCACGAGCAAAAGGCTGCGCTGCCAGACTGCCCTGGCGTAACGCTGTTGGTAACCGTCGGCGGGCAGCGCGCCCACGGCAGAATCACTCACCGGCAGGCGCCTGACCGAAGAGGATCGCCGGCACTTCGCCAAGGCCAGTCATGCCCAGCAAGGTGCGGGTGCTTGCCGCCGGGTCAAGCCGTTCGGCAGCCTTTGGATAGAACCCCTGGGCCAGGTACTCGACAGCCAGGATGTTCCAGCTGCTGGCATAGAACTGGTGATAAACGCCATACACGCGGTTTTGCTGGGTGGCCTGTAACTGAGCCATGCCCGGACGCTGCAGCAGACGCTTCATGGAACTGTCGATGGCGGCCTGATCGACCGTGGGGCCGAAGCCGAACGGTGGCGAGATCGAGGTGTTGCCCGGGAACTGGGTGCCGCTCATCACGTAGATGTCGGGCTTCTTGCTGATCACCGTTTCCAGGGTCACGTCACCGCTGGCGCCGGGCAGCAACTGGCTACCCAGGTTGTCACCGCCAGCGGCCTGTATCAGCTTGCCCCAGTACACGTCTCCATGGGTGAAGCAGCAACTGGTGGCGCCGCCCTGCCCGGCCTTGGCTTCGACGAACACCAGCGGGCGCTTGCCCTGCTCGGTGATCAGGCGATCAACCAGCGCCAGCCGCGCCTTGTAGAAATCCAGATACTCGGTGGCGCGGGCCTCGCGGTCGAGCACCTTGCCGAGCAGCGCCACGCTGCGCTGGCTATTGGTGACCGGATCGAGATCGCTGTCGATGTAGATCACTGGAATTTTCAGCGCGGAGAGTTTGCGTTCGACACCCGCACCTTCAAGGGATTTGCGTGCGCGCAACTGGAACACCAACAGATCGGGCTTGCCGGCGACCACGGCTTCCAGGTTCATGTCACCGTCGTCACCGAACTGCATGTCCACGGCTTTCCCGGAACTCTTTGGCCATTGCTTCTGGAAAACCTGCCAGGTGTTGGGATCGGATCGCTTGATGATGTTGTTCCACACCGCGATGCGCTTGAAGGGATCTTCACGGTCGAGCAATGCCAGGCTGAACAGGTCGCGGCCGTCCTGCAGCACGATGCGCTGGGGCTCGTGCTCGATGGTCACCTGACGGCCAGCCAGGTCGGTCACGGTGAGCGGATAGTCGGTGGCATGCGCGGCGGTGCTGAGCAGCAGGCAGAGAGCGGCCGTGAGACGGACGAGAGGCGCGGGGATTTTCATGGAGGGAGAAACCTTTTACTGCGCGATGAAGCAAGCGGTGAACGCCAGCAGCGGAAAACGGAAATATAGCGTAACAAAGCCTCAAGCTAACGTCATTAAGAACTATTCTCGCTGAGCATGAAGAGCGCCACCCCACGATAAGCAACGACAACGTTTGCATTGCCTTGCCAGGAATTACACACAAAAAAAAGGATGCCCGCAGGCACCCTTCTTTCAACGGCTATGATCAACTGGCGCGTGCGGCATCACGCAGCGACTTGACCTGATCGTGGTTGCGCTGCACACCTTGCAGCTGCTTTTCCAGAACGCTGCGCACATTGGCCGGCAGGTCTTTCTCCAGCGCTTCGCGGTAGTTCTTCAGCGCCACGTCTTCGCCACGCTCGCACTCGTTGAGGATGGCCTCTTCGCTCTTGCCGGTGACCAGTGATTTCAGGTCGACCCAGCCACGGTGCAGGGCACCGGCTACGCTCGAACTGGTTTCCGGATCACCGCCCAGGCCACGAACCAGTTGCTGCAGTTCGGCAGCAGCACTTGCACAGTCTTGCGAACGTTGGGTGAAGAAGCTTTTGAGACGCGGCTCTTTCACGTCCTCGGCACACTCGCTGAAGCCCTTCTCGCCATCTTTGCTGGTTTCGATCAGGTCGTTCAGTACCGAAATAACGTCTTTGTTATCCACTTTGAATCTCCTCGTCGCTTCAGAAATTAGCCCTGTATGGGCCGCTCCCTTAAGTGGAGTGAGCGCTCGTTGCGGAGGTTCAGGGCAATTTCCGGCGGGATGCATTGACCGGCATCGTGTGGCTGCAGGCAAAGCCCCGCGTGGCCTGGGCGCGAACCGCTCGTCTGGAGAGCTTTGCCTCAGAACCTGTTCAAGGTCTTGCGAGCTAAAGTACTGCAAGGCAAAAACAGGCGAGCACGGAGAGTCTGCGGGGTTGTCAATGGGCCGCTCGAGCATGTTTTTAACGCAGCAGGGCCGACGCGCAGCAGACGTTGGGCAGCCTCTCAGCCGCCGGTCATGCTCATGAAACGTATCACCTGCACTTGCTCGTCGGTCTCGAAATGGTGGCGTTCAGGCTTGAGCTGCAGGGCCTTGAGCAACGCGTCGCGCAGCCGCTCGCTGTTGCCGGGATGAGCGCGCATCAATGTGCGCAGATCAAGGGCATTGTCGTGCCCCAGGCAGAGCACCAACTTGCCCTCGGCGGTAACCCGCACACGGTTGCAGTCGCCACAGAAATTGTTGCTGTGCGGCGAGATGAAGCCGACCCGGGTATCACTGCCGTTGACCTGCCAGTAACGCGACGGGCCGCCGGTGACATGGCTGCTGCGCACCAGCGGGTAACGCGCCTCGATGTGCTCGCGCACCACCTCGCTGGAGCAGAAGGTCTGCTCACGCTGGTGGCTGACCACACTGCCTAGCGGCATTTCTTCAATGAAACTGATATCCAGGCCGCGCGCCATGGCGTACTCGACCAGCTCAAGCACCTCGTCGTCATTGCGGCCGGTCTGCACCACACTGTTCAGTTTGATGCGTTTGAAACCTGCGGCCACTGCGGCGTCGATCCCGGCCAGTACCTGATCGAGCATGTCACGCCGAGTGAAGCTGGCGAATCGCTCGCGCTGCAGCGAGTCGAGGCTGACGTTCAGGCGGGTGACGCCGGCCGCGCGCAAGTCATCCGCCATGTGCGAGAGCTGCGAGCCATTGGTGGTGATCGACAGATCTTCGAGCTCCGGGCGCTCGCCAAGACGCCGCAACAGGCTCAACAGATTCTTGCGCACCAGCGGTTCGCCGCCCGTGATGCGGATGCGTTTGACACCCAGACCGATGAACGCATCGGCCACGGTGTACAGCTCTTCCAGGGTGAGGATCTGCGCACGCGGCGCGAAGACCATGTCTTCGCTCATGCAGTAGGTGCAGCGAAAATCGCAGCGATCGGTCACCGAGAGTCGCAGGTAGGTAATGCGCCGGCCGAAGGGATCGACCAACTGCGTCGTGTTCATGCGTCCCATCTCCCGGCCCTTGGGCCAGTTATTCATGGCTGCCACGGGAATGGCAGTGCGCAGCAAATCTAAGGCTGCAAGAAGGTGCCTAGTTTACCACGCCTACCGGGCCACCGCGCCGATCACAGGGTCACGAACTGACGGGCCGGATAACTATATATCCACGTATCCAGCGGCATAACAAACTGCACTAAAGCAGCTCGGGAAATTTGCTGAAACAGCTGCACCTGACCCTCGAGCGCTCAGGGCCCTCCAAGCTGGACACCGTGCAGATGGAACGAGATCAAAACAATGAGTGAAAGCAAACAAACCCACGGTGCGGTTATCGCCGCACGTATCGGCCTATTCCTCGGCCCCGTTTTGCTGTTGGCCTGCCTATTCAGCGGACCACCGTCCGGCCTGAACCAGGAAGCCTGGATGACCGTCGGCCTTGTTGGCTTGATGGGTACCTGGTGGGCCACCGAGGCGATTCCCATCCCGGCCACCGCTCTGCTACCGATTCCGCTGATTCCGTTACTGGGCATTGGCAGCACGCAAGAAGCCACATCACCATATGCCAACCCGACCATATTCCTGTTTCTCGGCGGCTTTCTACTGGGCCTAGGCATGCAGCGCTGGAACCTGCACAAACGCTTGGCGCTGCGTACGCTGGCAGCGGTGGGCAACCAGCCGGCACGCCAAGTTGGCGGGTTCATGTTGGCCACGGCACTGGTGGCCATGTGGGTCAGCAATACCGCCACGGCAATCATGATGCTGCCCATCGGCATGTCCGTCATCGCCATGCTCACGCAGCAGGGTGACGAACGCGAGCATGAGCGGTTCGCCACGGCGCTACTCCTGGGGATTGCCTACGCAGCCAGCATCGGCGGCATCTCCACGCTGATCGGCACACCACCCAATGCGCTGCTGGCGGCGTTCCTGAGCGAGAACCATGACGTGCAGATTGGCTTCGGCCAGTGGATGCTGATCGGCGTACCCGTAGCGACCTGCGTACTGCTCTTCACCTGGTGGTGGCTGACCCGCGGTGGCTTCAACCTGGAAGGCGACAGCCGCTCGGTGCTGGACAAGGAGCTGAGCGAGCTGGGTGCCTGGTCTGCGGGAGAGAAGCGCGTGGCTCTGGTATTCGCGTGCACGGCTGCCGCCTGGGTCACCCAGCCGCTGCTCTCGCAGTATGTCGAGGTCATCGACGACACCCTTATCGGTATGATTGGGGCCGTATCGCTATTTTTGATTCCCGCTCAGCGCGAAGGATCGAAGCGTATTTTCCTGATGGACTGGGAAACAGCCAATAAGGTGCCTTGGGGCATTCTGCTGCTGTTCGGCGGCGGCTTGTCGCTGGCCGCAGCAATCACTTCGACAGGTCTGGCGACCTGGATCGGTGAAGGCCTGAAAAATATTGGCACGCTGCATCTACTGCTGATCATCGGTGTGGTCACGCTGATCATCAACCTGCTGACTGAAATAGCCTCCAATACCGCCACAGCTGCCGCATTCCTGCCACTGGTCGCTGCGCTGGCAGTCTCTCAGGGGTTACCACCGGAACTGCTGGCTATACCGGCCACCATTGCGGCCAGTTGCGCATTCATGATGCCCGTCGCGACACCACCCAACGCCTTGGTATTTGGCACAGGGATGATACGCATCCAGTCGATGATCAAGACCGGTTTCGTTATCAACCTGTTCAGCGTGGTCATTGTGACCACGCTTTGCTATCTGCTGATTGGGCTGATCTGGAGCCACTGACAGCCAGGGCAGAGCCTCAGCCGCGCTCAGTAGGCGCCGAGGTCAGCTCGAAGGGGCTGTTGCTGCGCCGCTGGTTGCGATCTTCGCGCGGCGTGGCGCCAAAGAAGTTGCGGTAGGCGCTGGAGAAATGCGGCCCCGAGGAGAAACCGCAAGACAAGCCAATCTGAATGATCGATTTGCTGGTCTGCATCAGCAGTTGCCGCGCCTTGTTCAGGCGCAGCTCCAGGTAATACTGGCTGGGTACGCGATTGAGGTACTGCTTGAAGATGCGCTCGAGCTGCCGACGCGACACGCACACATGCTGGGCAATTTCGTCGGTGGTCAGCGGCTCCTCGATATTGGCCTCCATCAGCAGCACCGCCTGGGTGAGCTTGGGGTGGCTGGAGCCAAGGCGATTCTGCAACGGAATGCGCTGACGCTCCCCGCCCTCACGGATGCGCTCGACCACCAGCTCTTCAGACACCGCACCGGCCAGCTCGGCACCGTGATCACGGGCCAGCAGGGCCAGCAGCATGTCCATCACCGCCATGCCGCCGCAGGCGGTGAGGCGATCACGATCCCAATCGAACAGGTGGCTGGTGGCAATCACCTTGGGAAAGCGCTCGGCAAAGTCGTCCTGCCAACGCCAGTGCACCGACGCGCGATAACCGTCGAGCAAGCCGAGTTGCGCAAGCGGATAAACCCCCGCAGACACTGCGCCGATACAGCAGCCATTGCGCGCCACTTGCTTGAGGGCTGCAGCTAACGCCGGTGCTACGGCAGCCGGCGGCTCATCGGCAAGCAGGAACAACTTGCGATAACCGTCCAAATTGCCGACCCAAGGGCTGCCCGGCAGGCGCCAGGCGCCCTCGACAGGCTCTTCGGCCTGCAGGAACGACACCTCGTAAACCACTTCCGGATGGACGCGCTGAGCGACGCTCAGGGCCTCTTCCGCCAGCGCCAGAGTCAAAGGCTTGGTGGAAGGCCAAAGCAGGAAGCCGATTCGGTGGGCAGTCATGATGGGCAGGTCGGACTCTGAAGGCAGTGAAAGGTTGAGGCGTGCAGGGATGATAACCCCAACTACTTGAGACTACCGCTGAGGAACTGTTGCAGACGTTGAGATTGCGGATTGGCCAGCACCTCACGCGGGTCGCCCTGCTCTTCCACCACGCCCTGATGCAGGAACAGCAACCCGTTGGAGACTTCGCGGGCAAAGCCCATCTCGTGGGTGACCACCACCATGGTACGCCCCTCGCTGGCCAGATCACGCATCACCTTCAACACATCGCCGACCAGCTCCGGGTCAAGCGCCGAGGTGGGCTCGTCGAACAACATGACTTCCGGCTCCATCGCCAGCGCACGGGCAATCGCCACGCGCTGCTGCTCGCCACCGGACATGTGCGCCGGATAGGCTTCCTTGCGATGCGCCACGCCAACCTTGTGCAGGTAGTGCTCGGCCTTCTCGCGGGCTTCGGCCTTGCTCATGCCCAGCACGTGTACCGGCGCCTCCATGACGTTTTCCAACACGTTCATGTGCGACCACAAGTTGAAGTGCTGAAACACCATGGCCAAACGCGAGCGCAGGCGCTGCAACTGCTTGTCGTCGGCGGCGCGCAGGGCGCCGTCCTTGCCGGGCACCAGTTTGAGCGCTTCGCCATTGAGCAGGATCTGCCCGGCGTGAGGCTGCTCGAGCAAGTTGATGCAACGCAGGAAGGTGCTCTTGCCGGAGCCACTGGAGCCGATGATGCTGATCACGTCGCCGGCCTTGGCAGCCAGCGACACGCCCTTGAGCACCTCGTGGCTGCCGTAGCGCTTGTGCAGATCCTTCACTTCGAGCTTGTACATGCTTTCCACTCTCTTGAGCCGCTACTTCGTAAAATGGTCGATCAGCTGCGCCGCGGTGCCAGGTAGGCCAGCCAGCGGCGCTCGGCCAGCTTGAACAGGCGCACCAGAATGAAGGTCAGGCACAGATAGAACAGGCCGGCGGTGATGAACGCCTCGAACGGCAGGTAATACTGGGAGCTGACCGTACGCGCCGCACCGGTGATGTCGATCAGCGTGACGATGGACGCCAGGCTGGTGGTGTGCAGCATCATGATGACTTCATTGCTGTACTGCGGCAGTGCCCGGCGCAGTGCCGAGGGCAATAGAATGCGGCGGTACAATTTAGCCCGCGACATACCCATGGCCTTGGCTGCTTCGATCTCACCATGGGGCGTGGTCTTGAGGCTACCGGCGAGAATCTCGGCGCTGTACGCACTGGTATTGATGGCAAAAGCCAGACAAGCGCAGAAGGTCGCATTGGACAAGTACGGCCACAGCACGCTTTCGCGCACGGCCTCGAACTGGGCCAGGCCGTAGTAGATCAGGAACAGTTGCACCAGCATCGGCGTGCCGCGAATCACGTAGGTGTACAGCCAGGCCGGGCCGTTGACCCACGGCGAGCGCGAGGTGCGCATCAGCGCCAGAGGCACGGCGAGCAGCAGGCCGAAGAACAGCGCGATGGCCAGCAGCTTGAGGGTGACCAGCACGCCGCCGAGATACAGCGGCAGGCTGTCCCAGATGACGTTGTAATCGAAGATCATCGTTCGCCCCTCACAGTTCGGCGGCCTTGGTGCCGACCGAGTAGCGTTTTTCCAGATAACGCAGGGCCAGCAACGAAACACTGGTGATCAGAAGATACAGACCAGCCACCGCCAGGTAGAAGGTGAAGGGCTCACGCGTGGCATCGGCGGCGCTCTTGGCCTTGAACATCATATCCTGCAGACCGACCACCGAGATCAGCGCCGTGGCCTTGGTGAGCACCAGCCAGTTGTTGGTGAAACCGGGAATGGCGAAACGGATCATCTGCGGCACCAGAATGCGCAGGAACACCTGCAGGCCGCTCATGCCATAGGCCGCCCCCGCCTCCGCCTGTCCCTTGGGAATGGCCATGAAGGCACCGCGGAAGGTTTCCGACAGGTAGGCGCCGAAAATGAAGCCCATGGTGAACACGCCGGCGACGAAGGGATTGATATCGATGTACTCGTCATAGCCGAGCATCGGCATCACCCGGTTCACCAGATCCTGGCCGCCGTAGAAGATCAGCAGGATCAGCACCAGATCGGGAATGCCGCGGATCACCGTCGAATAGGTCTCACCGAGCACCGCCAGCCAACGCACTGGCGACAGCCGAAAGGCGGCGCCAATCAGCCCGAGCACGATGGCCACCGCCATCGACGTCAGAGCCAGGATCAGGGTGAGCCAGGCGCCATCGAGAATGGACGAGCCGTAGCCGTTGAGCATCCGCTTACCTCATGGGTGCGCCATCGGGCGCCGGAAATGCAACGCAAAAGTGGCACACGCCAAGAACAGTCAGCGTGTGCCACCCTTCGACAAGGAACCACGATCTGGCGAGCTAAGGCCGTGCAAGCGTGTTTTTAACGCCGCATGGCCGACGCACGGCAGATCGAGGCCTTACTTGCCGTAGACGTCGAAGCTGAAGTATTTGTCCTGAACGGCCTTGTACTTGCCGTTTTCGCGGATGGCCAGGATCGCGGCGCTGATCTTCTCGGCCAGCGCCTTGTCACCCTTACGTACAGCGATGCCCTGGCCTTCGCCGAAGTATTTCTCTTCGGTGAAATCCGGGCCTACGAAGGCGAAGCCCTTGCCGGCGTCGGTCTTTAGAAAGCCGTCTTCGATGTTCACCGAGTCAGCGATGGTGCCGTCCAGGCGACCAGCGCTGAGGTCCAGGAACACTTCGTTCTGCGAGCTGTAACGTACGATCTCGGCACCAGCAGGGACGAAAACGTCGGTGGCGTAGCGGTCATACACGGAGGAACGCTGTACGCCGATCTTCTTGCCCTTGAGGTCGTTGGCCACGTCGTTCATCACCGCACCGCTCTTCATCGCCAGCTTGGCGGGAGTGGCGTAGTACTTGCCGGTGAAGTCCACGGCGCGCTTGCGCTCTTCGGTGATGGACATCGACGACAGCACGGCGTCGAACTTGCGGACTTTCAGTGCCGGGATCAGGCCGTCGAACTCCTGCTCGATCCACTTACACTCGACCTTCATTTCTTCACACAGGGCGACACCGATGTCGTAATCGAAGCCGGTGATGTTGCCGTCGGGAGTCTTGTAGGCGAACGGCGGGTAAGCCGCTTCGATACCGATACGCAGCGCCTTGGCCTCCTGGGCCATGGTCAGCGGCGAGAGCAGGGATAGTGCCAACGCGCCGAGCAGTGCGATCTTTTTCATGAGGAAAAACTCCTGACATGGATGGGGTTTCGCTGGCCCGAAGCGGATCGCCGGGGCCATGGAGAAGTGACGTCGCAAGCGTAGCGCAGGGCTGCAGGCGTCGCACGGAAGTGCGGCATTCTAGCGATAGCGCGGCGGGTGATATTTCCTAGATGCGACAACTAATTACAGATGAAAGTGAGCGCCGACGCGACCATCTTGACAGAATAAAAATAGGCGAGATCAGATTTCGCCCGACATCCAACCCGAGAGCAGCTCTGCGATCCTGTTGCTGGCTCTCGTTGCATCACCAAGGACAGTGAACGTTAGCCCAATGCAAAACGCCCCACGCGGCAGTACCGGCGCAGGGCGTTTTGCATTCAGGGCTGGATCAGATCAGGCACAGGCAGTCTGCATCGACTTGTGGGTGTCGATCAGGTGCTGCACCACGCCCGGATCGGCCAGGGTGGAAATGTCGCCAAGAGAGTCGTACTCGGCCGTGGCGATCTTGCGCAGGATGCGGCGCATGATCTTGCCCGAGCGAGTCTTCGGCAGGCCAGGCGCCCACTGAATCACGTCCGGCGTGGCGATCGGCCCGATTTCCTTGCGAACCCAGGTCTTGAGCTCCTGACGCAACTGCTCGGACGGTTCCTGCCCCTGATTTAGTGTCACGTAAACGTAGATGCCCTGCCCCTTGATGTCGTGCGGTACACCAACCACCGCTGCCTCAGCGACTTTCGGGTGGGCGACCATGGCGCTTTCCACTTCCGCCGTGCCCATGCGGTGCCCGGAAACGTTGAGCACATCATCGACACGACCGGTAATCCACCAGTAGCCGTCTTCGTCACGGCGTGCGCCGTCGCCGGTGAAGTACATGCCCTTGAAGGTCTTGAAGTAGGTATCGACGAAACGATCATGGTCGCCGTACAGGCTGCGCGACTGACCCGGCCAGGAATCGAGAATCACCAGATTGCCTTCGGCAGCGCCCTCGATGATGTTGCCCAGGTTGTCCACCAGTGCCGGCACAACACCAAAGAACGGACGCGTCGCAGAACCCGGCTTGAGTGCGGTGGCGCCAGGCAACGGGGTGATCATGAAACCGCCGGTCTCGGTCTGCCACCAGGTGTCGACGATCGGGCAGCGCGACTGGCCGACCTTCTCGTAGTACCAGTTCCAGGCTTCCGGGTTGATCGGCTCGCCCACCGAACCGAGCAGGCGCAGACTGGAGCCATCGGCACCTTCGACGGCAGCGGTGCCTTGGGCCATCATGGCGCGAATCGCGGTCGGCGCGGTGTAGAGGATGTTGACCTTGTGCTTGTCGATGATCTTCGACACGCGGGTCACATCCGGGTAGTTGGGGATGCCTTCGAACAGCAGCGTGGTCGCGCCGTTGGCCAACGGGCCATAGACGATGTAGCTGTGGCCGGTAACCCAACCCACGTCGGCAGTGCACCAGTAAATCTCGCCCGGTTTGTAGTCGAACACGCGCTCATGGGTCAGCGCTGCGTACAACAGGTAACCACCGGTGGTGTGCAAAACGCCCTTGGGCTTGCCAGTAGAACCGGAGGTATAGAGGATGAACAGCGCTTCCTCGGCGCCCATTTCCTTCGGCGCGCAGACACTGCCTGCGACCTTCATCAGATCCTCGAACCAGATGTCGCGGTGCTGGTTCCACTTGATCTCGGAACCCGTGCGCTTGACCACGATGACCTTCTGGATGCTGCGTGTCTCAGGGTTGGTCAGGGCATCGTCGACGTTGGCCTTCAGCGGGACTTTCTTGCCGCCGCGCAGGCCCTCATCCGCGGTTATTACCACCTTGGAGGCGCAGTCGATGATGCGACCGGCCAGGGCATCCGGAGAGAAACCACCGAACACCACGGAGTGGATCGCGCCGATACGGGCGCACGCCAGCATGGCCACCACGGCTTCCGGGATCATCGGCATGTAGATGGTCACCACGTCGCCACGGTGGACGTCCTGGCCACGCAGGGCGTTGGCGAACTTGCACACTTGTTCGTGCAGCTGCCGGTAGGTAATTTCCTTGTGCTCGGACGGATCGTCACCTTCCCAGATGATCGCGATCGTATCGCCGCGCTCTTCCAGATGGCGATCCAGGCAGTTGTAGGAAACGTTCAGGGTGCCGTCGGCGAACCACTTGATATCGACATGGTGGTCGTCGAACGAGGTCTGCTTGACCTTGGTGAAGGGCTTGATCCAGTCGAGACGCTGAGCCTGCTCACGCCAGAAGCCATCCGGGTTGATCACGGACTGCTGGTACATGGCTTTGTAGGTGGCTTCGTCGGTCAACGAATTGGCCGCCACCTCGGGGCTCACGGGATACAGGGACGCAGCGCTCATTGATTCACCTCGGTTATTGATGTTGTTCTTCTATAAGCACATTTGTAACCATCCCCCCCCTTCACAACCATTCGACCATGGTCTTACCGCCGCTAGACCTTGGTCGCAGCTCGCACACCAAGCTGGCGAATGAACACCAAGACATCAGATGACAGACCTCTGCAAACAATTCGAGACGCAGCGGACATTCTTGTCGTACAACTTTCGCTAAGCTTGCGAAAGCACCCCGGATCAAGGATCGTCATGCCCTTCTCCACCCTTCGCTCCCGCGGACGCGTTCGGCGCCTGAGTACCTCACTGGGCGTGGCGGCGCTACCGCTGCTGCTCGGCATTCCGCTGATGTACTGGCAGGTCGAGACGCTATTGGTGGATCGTGCAGAGAAGAGCGCGATGGATGCCCGGGTGCAGCTGGAAGTCGTACTCGACAATGCGGAGCAGGCTGCCAGTGCGGTGATCGAACTCTCGGCTCGCCCCTGTGCAGAAGTGGAATCCCAACTCCGTCGCCAGGTAACCGCTAGCCCCTTTGCCCGCTCGGTCAATCTGGTACATGAGGGCATCATCTATTGCACCTCGCTGATGGGGCCTTACGATATTGCCGAAGAGCCTGCCGCCTACATCGAAGGCCGCTTGCGCCTGATGTCCGGCAACACGGTCACACCGGAACGTGCCCTGCTGGTCTACCGCCAGAGCAACGATAACGGTGGCGTGCTCATCGGCATCGACGGTCAACATCTGAACAACCTGCTGCAGGTCAATGGCCAGGAAGTCCCCCTGCAGCTAACAGTCGGCGCCAACTGGATGACCGCCGATGGCATCGTCAGTCAGACTGCAGTGACGCAGTACACCGACTATCCCTTCAGCACCGCATCGTCGCGCTATCCATTCGAGGTACTCGCCAGCTACCCGACCGGCGCCTCGCTGCAGTACATGCGAACGCACTATCTGCCACAGTTCCTGCTGTTCCTGGTGCTGGGGGCGCTGGCCGGCACTGCGACCTACCGTTTCAGCCTGCGTTCAGCCTCACCCAGCGGCGAACTGCAGCGCGCCCTGGAGGCAGGCGAATTCATTCCCTACTACCAGCCGCTGGTGGACGCTCGCAACGGCTGCTGGGATGGCGTGGAAGTGCTGATGCGCTGGCAGCACCCCAGAGAAGGCCTGGTGCCTCCGGATCAGTTCATTCCCCTGGCCGAGCGTGTGGGCCTGATCGTGCCCATGACCAGCGCCCTGATGAGCCAGGTACGCGAAGATTTCACTAGCCGAGCAGAGGACTTGCCGTCGGGCTTTCATGTCGGCATCAACATCACCGCGGCGCACTGTCAGACCCTGCACCTGGTGGAAGAGTGTCGCGACTTTCTGGCGGCCTTTCCTGCCGGACGCATCAACCTGGTACTGGAGCTCACTGAGCGCCAGATGATCACGTCCACCGCGGTGACTGAACAACTGTTCGCTGAACTGCGCAAGCTGGGCGTGCGCATCGCCATCGATGATTTCGGCACCGGCCACTCCAGCCTCGCCTACCTGCGCGAGTTTCGCGTCGACTACCTGAAGATCGACCGCAGCTTCGTCTCCATGATCGGCTCGGACGCCCTGTCACGGCATATCCTCGACAACATCCTCGACCTAGCGGTGCGCCTGGAGCTCGGCCTGGTCGCCGAGGGGGTGGAAACCGCTGAACAGAGTGAGTACCTCAGCCAGCGTGGCGTACAGTTCCTGCAGGGCTACCTGTTCGCCAAGCCAATGCCTGCCGAAGCCTTGTTCAGCAGACTGGCAATCCCACCTGAGCGTTCCTGATCCAGCGCAAAAAAAGAACCCGGCGCAAAGGCCGGGTTGAGGAAAGCAATGACTGGCTCAGCGTGGCCTACATGCCCAGGAAGTTCGGCAAGCCCAGCGAAATGAACGGCACGTAGGTCACCAGGAGCAGGAAGCACAGCATCACCAGCAGCCACGGCGATACCGCGCGCACTACACGGGTCAGCGGCATGCCGGT
>NZ_JBVHNL010000006.1:0-206772 GCF_055556635.1 Pseudomonas sp. PME37.24/006 | reverse complement strand
TGCTGCGCGGCACCAAGCGTGACGACGTAGAGCGTGGTCAGGTTCTGGTCAAGCCGGGTTCTGTCAAGCCGCACACTACCTTCACTGCAGAAGTGTACGTGTTGAGCAAAGAAGAAGGCGGCCGTCATACTCCGTTCTTCAAAGGCTACCGTCCTCAGTTCTACTTCCGTACTACTGACGTGACTGGTAACTGTGAGCTGCCGGAAGGCGTTGAAATGGTAATGCCAGGTGACAACATCCAGATGACTGTCACTCTGATCAAAACCATCGCAATGGAAGAAGGTCTGCGTTTCGCCATTCGTGAAGGCGGTCGTACCGTCGGCGCTGGCGTCGTAGCCAAAATCATCGCGTAAGTGATGATTTAAGAAAAAGCCCCCGCTTGCGGGGGCTTTTTTATTGGGTTGACACCTGCTAGGGGCGTCTATAGAATCACGCCTCCTTTTAACGGGCGTATTGCGTCCGTTGGGAATAGCAGCTTGGAATCTGAGGTCAAAATGCAAAACCAACAAATCCGTATACGGTTGAAGGCTTTTGACCATCGCCTGATCGATCAATCAACCCAGGAAATCGTGGAAACCGCGAAACGTACTGGTGCTCAGGTGCGTGGTCCGATTCCTCTGCCAACTCGCAAAGAGCGGTTTACCGTTCTGACTTCGCCGCACGTCAACAAAGACGCGCGCGATCAGTTCGAAATCCGTACTCACAAGCGCGTACTGGACATTGTCCAGCCAACGGATAAAACCGTTGATGCGCTGATGAAGCTCGATCTTGCGGCTGGCGTGGAAGTGCAGATCAGCCTCGGCTAAAACCTGTCGGTTTTAGTCGTGTAACGCTCTGAAATGGGCGGCCATAGCGGGTGAAAGCCCCGTACACTCATGAGGTTACAACATGACTATTGGTGTAGTCGGTCGAAAGGCGGGTATGACCCGTATTTTCACCGAAGAAGGTGTCTCCATTCCGGTTACGGTCATTGAGATCGAGCCGAATCGCGTCACCCAGTTCAAAACTGAAGAATCCGATGGCTATCGTGCAGTGCAAGTCACTGTCGGTGAGCGTCGTGCTTCTCGCGTTACCGCTGCTCAGGCAGGTCACTTCGCCAAGGCGAACGTCGCGGCAGGTCGCACTGTTCTGGAATTCCGTCTTGAAGAAGGCGACTACCAGGCTGGTGATCTGATCAACGCTGAAATATTCCAAGCTGGTCAACTGGTCGATGTGACTGGTCAGTCCAAAGGTAAAGGCTTTGCCGGTACCATCAAGCGTTGGAATTTCCGCGGCCAGGACAATACTCACGGTAACTCCGTGTCCCACCGCGTTCCGGGTTCGATTGGCCAGTGCCAGACTCCCGGTCGTGTCTTCAAGGGCAAGAAAATGTCCGGTCACATGGGTGCTGAGCGCGTGACTGTGCAGTCCCTGGAAGTAGTGCGCGTGGATGCTGAACGCAACCTGCTGCTGGTCAAGGGTGCCGTTCCTGGCGCTACTGGCGGCAACTTGGTTGTACGTCCGGCTGCCAAGGCTCGCGGTTAAGGGGAAGCTGACATGCAATTAAATGTAAATGGCGCTCAAGCGATCGAAGTCTCTGATGCGACTTTCGGTGGCGACTACAACGAGACCCTGGTTCACCAAGCTGTCGTAGCCTACATGGCTGGCGGCCGTCAGGGCAGCAAGCAGCAGAAGACTCGTTCCGACGTTTCCGGTGGCGGTAAGCGCCCGTGGCGTCAGAAGGGTACTGGCCGTGCGCGTGCTGGTACCACTCGTGGTCCGATCTGGCGTGGCGGTGGTGTGACCTTCGCAGCTCGTCCGCAGAACCATGATCAGAAGCTGAACAAGAAGATGTATCGCGCTGCGATCCGTTCGATTCTTGCTGAGCTGGTCCGTAGCGACCGTCTGGTAGTGGTTGAAGACTTCGCTGTCGAAGCTCCGAAAACCAAAGAGCTGCTGGGCAAGCTGAACGACATGGGTCTGACTGACGTTCTGATCGTGTCTGACGCTGTCGATCAAAATCTGTACCTGGCTGCTCGCAACCTGCCGCATGTCGATGTTCGTGACGTGCAGGGTTCCGATCCGGTCAGTCTGATCGCGTATGAAAAGGTGCTGATCACCGTTTCTGCCGTGAAGAAATTCGAGGAGCTGCTGGGATGAACCAGGAACGCGTATTCAAAGTGCTGCTTGGCCCGCACATCTCCGAGAAGGCCACGACTCTGGCAGACAAGAAAAGCCAGTTCGTTTTCAAGGTTGCAACTGACGCAACCAAGCTGGAAATCAAGAAGGCCGTCGAAAGCCTGTTCAGCGTGAAGGTTCAGCATGTCACTACTCAGAACGTTCTGGGTAAGAGCAAGCGTACCGCTCGCGGTCTGGGCAAGCGTAACGACTGGAAGAAGGCGATCATCTCCCTTCAGCCAGGCCAGGATCTCGATTTCGCCACCAGCAGTGCTGAGTAAGGAAGGGGTGCATCATGGCAATCGTTAAATGCAAACCGACTTCCCCGGGCCGCCGTTTTGTGGTCAAGGTGGTCAATCAGGAGCTGCATAAAGGCGCTCCTCATGCTCCACTGCTCGAGAAGAAGTCGAAGACTGGCGGTCGTAACAACAACGGCCGTATCACTACCCGTCATATCGGTGGTGGTCACAAGCAGCACTATCGTCTGGTCGATTTCCGTCGCAACGACAAAGATGGCATCCCTGCCACTGTCGAACGCGTTGAATATGACCCGAACCGTACCGCGCACATCGCTCTGCTGAAATATGCAGATGGTGAGCGTCGTTACATCATCGCACCGAAAGGTGTGAGCGCCGGCGATCAGCTGGTCGCAGGTTCGATGGCGCCGATCAAGGCCGGTAACAGCCTGCCGCTGCGTAACATTCCGGTTGGTTCGACCGTTCACGGTATCGAACTGAAGCCGGGCAAAGGTGCTCAAATCGCTCGTTCCGCTGGTGCTTCGGCTCAGCTGATCGCTCGTGAAGGCGTCTACGTCACCCTGCGTCTGCGCAGTGGTGAAATGCGTAAAGTGCTGGCTGAATGCCGCGCGACCCTGGGTGAAGTCTCGAACTCCGAGCACAGCCTGCGTTCGCTGGGTAAAGCTGGTGCCAAACGCTGGCGTGGCGTTCGCCCGACCGTTCGTGGTGTTGCCATGAACCCGGTCGACCACCCACACGGTGGTGGTGAAGGTCGTACCTCTGGTGGTCGTCATCCGGTGTCTCCATGGGGCTTCCCGACTAAGGGCGCGAAGACTCGTGGTAACAAACGCACCGACAACATGATCGTCCGTCGTCGCAAGTAACTAGAGGGATACGACAGTGCCACGTTCTCTGAAAAAAGGTCCTTTCATCGATCTTCACCTACTGAAGAAGGTCGAAGTGGCAGCAGAAAAGAATGATCGCAAGCCGGTTAAAACCTGGTCGCGTCGTTCGATGATTCTGCCGCAAATGGTCGGTTTGACCATCGCCGTGCATAACGGTCGCCTACACGTCCCAGTTCTTGTGAACGAAGACATGGTCGGCCACAAACTGGGCGAATTTGCCGGCACTCGTACCTATCGTGGGCACGTGGCTGACAAGAAAGCCAAGCGTTAAGGGGTAGGGAAATGGAAGTAGCCGCTAAGTTGTCGGGCGCTCGCATCTCCGCCCAGAAAGCCCGCTTGGTCGCCGACCAGATCCGCGGGAAGAAGGTGGGCGAAGCGCTCAACCTGCTGGCTTTTAGCAGTAAGAAAGCCGCGGAAATCATCAAGAAAGTGCTGGAGTCGGCAGTAGCCAACGCCGAGCACAACGAAGGCGCAGACGTTGATGACCTGAAGGTCAGCACCGTTTTCGTCAACGAGGGGCGTTCGCTTAAGCGCATCATGCCGCGTGCCAAAGGCCGCGCTGATCGCATCGTCAAGCGGTCTTGCCATATCACTGTCAAGGTTGCCGACAAGTAACGGAGTCGTTCAGATGGGTCAGAAAGTACATCCCACTGGCATACGCCTGGGAATCGTCAAGGAACACACCTCCGTCTGGTATGCAGACGGCCGGACTTATGCGGACTATCTGTTCGCTGATCTGAAGGTGCGTGAATACCTCCTCGACAAACTAAAAAGCGCGTCCGTAAGCCGTGTCGAGATCGCTCGTCCGGCTCAAACCGCACGCATCACCATCCACACCGCTCGTCCCGGCATCGTGATCGGCAAGAAAGGTGAAGATGTTGAGAAGCTGCGTCAGGACCTGACCAAGCAAATGGGCGTGCCTGTGCACATCAATATCGAAGAGATCCGTAAACCGGAACTCGACGGTATGTTGGTTGCGCAGAGCGTTGCTCAGCAGCTGGAGCGTCGTGTGATGTTCCGTCGTGCTATGAAGCGCGCGGTACAGAACGCCATGCGTATTGGTGCCAAGGGCATCAAAATCCAGGTGAGCGGTCGTCTCGGCGGTGCGGAAATCGCACGTACCGAATGGTATCGCGAAGGTCGTGTGCCGTTGCACACCCTGCGTGCCGATATCGACTATGCCACGTACGAAGCGCACACCACCTACGGTGTGATCGGTGTCAAGGTTTGGATCTTCAAGGGTGAGGTCATTGGTGGCCGCCATGAAGAACTGAAACCGCAAGCACCTGCGCCTCGTAAAAAAGCTGCTAAGTAAGGGGTACGCCACATGTTGCAACCAAAGCGTACGAAGTTCCGCAAGCAGATGACAGGCCACAACCGTGGTCTGGCACAGCGCGGTAGCAAAGTCAGCTTCGGCGAGTTTGCGCTGAAGTCTGTTGCCCGCGGTCGTCTCACCGCCCGTCAGATCGAGTCCGCTCGTCGTGCTCTGACTCGTCACGTTAAGCGTGGCGGGAAAATCTGGATTCGCGTGTTCCCTGACAAGCCAATTTCCAAGAAGCCTCTCGAAGTGCGGATGGGTAAAGGCAAGGGTAGCGTCGAGTATTGGGTAGCCCAGATCCAGCCAGGTAAAGTCCTGTACGAGATCGAAGGCGTTTCTGAAGAGTTGGCGCGTGAGGCTTTCGCCCTGGCTGCTGCAAAGCTGCCGCTCGCCACCACTTTTGTTAAGCGGACGGTGATGTGATGAAGGCGAATGAACTTCGTGAAAAATCAGCACAGCAGTTGAACGAGCAGCTGCTCGGCCTGCTGCGCGACCAGTTCAATCTGCGTATGCAGAAAGCAACTGGCCAGTTGGGGCAGTCTCACCTGCTCTCGCAAGTTAAGCGCGACATCGCTCGTGTGAAGACTGTGCTCAACCAGCAGGCAGGTAAGTAATCATGGCTGAAGCCGAAAAAACAGTCCGTACGCTGACTGGCCGTGTTGTCAGCGACAAGATGGACAAGACCATCACCGTACTGATCGAGCGTCGCGTTAAGCACCCGATCTACGGTAAATATGTCAAGCGTTCGACCAAGCTGCACGCGCACGACGAAAGCAATCAGTGCAAGATCGGCGACAAAGTTTCGATTACCGAAACACGTCCGCTGGCCAAGACCAAGTCTTGGGCTCTGGTTGAAGTTCTCGAACGCGCAGTGGAAGTCTAAGGACTAGGGGTCGGAGAAATTATATGATTCAGACTCAATCCATGCTCGATGTGGCCGACAACAGTGGTGCACGCCGCGTCATGTGCATCAAGGTGCTGGGTGGCTCGCATCGCCGCTACGCTGGCATCGGCGACATCATCAAGGTCACCGTCAAGGAAGCAATTCCGCGCGGCAAAGTGAAGAAAGGTCAGGTCATGACCGCGGTTGTGGTTCGCACCCGTCACGGCGTTCGCCGTGCCGACGGTTCGATCATCCGCTTCGACGGCAACGCTGCTGTTCTTCTGAACAACAAGCAAGAGCCGATTGGTACCCGTATCTTCGGGCCAGTGACCCGTGAACTTCGTACTGAGAAGTTCATGAAGATCGTCTCGCTCGCCCCTGAAGTGCTTTAAGGAGATCCGACATGCAAAAGATTCGTCGTGACGACGAGATCATCGTGATCGCCGGCAAAGACAAAGGTAAGCGCGGTAAGGTGCTCAAGGTTCTCGCTGACGACCGTTTGGTCGTCGGTGGTATCAACCTGGTGAAGCGTCATACCAAGCCGAACCCGATGTCGGGCGTTCAAGGCGGTATCGTCGAGAAAGAGGCGCCGCTGAGTGCTTCCAACGTTGCCATTTTCAACGGCGAAACCAACAAGGCTGATCGCGTTGGTTTCAAAGTTGAAGACGGCAAGAAAATTCGTGTCTTCAAGTCCACCCAGAAGCCGGTTGGCGCTTGAGAATCATAGGTAAAACACCATGGCACGACTAAAAGAGATTTACCGGAAGGAAATCGCGCCCAAGCTGAAGGAAGAACTGAAGCTGGGTAACGTGATGGAAGTTCCGCGCATCACCAAGATCACCCTGAATATGGGCTTGGGCGAAGCGATCGGTGATAAGAAAATCATCGAGCACGCAGTTGCCGACCTCGAGAAGATTACCGGTCAGAAAGTCATCGTGACTTATGCCCGTAAGTCGATCGCTGGTTTCAAGGTTCGTGAAGGCTGGCCGATTGGCGTCAAGGTTACTCTGCGTCGCGAGCGTATGTACGAGTTCCTGGATCGTCTGCTGTCTATCTCCCTGCCGCGCGTGCGTGACTTCCGCGGCCTGAATGCCAAGTCCTTCGATGGTCGTGGTAACTACAGCATGGGCGTGAAAGAGCAGATCATTTTCCCGGAAATCGATTACGACAAGATCGATGCGCTGCGTGGTCTGGACATCACTCTGACCACTACCGCCCGTTCGGATGATGAAGGCCGCGCTCTGCTGCGTGCTTTCAAATTCCCGTTCCGTAACTGATTGGAGTAGGAACATGGCCAAGACGAGCATGAAAAACCGCGAGCTGAAGCGTCAGCTCACGGTCGCCAAGTACGCCAAAAAGCGTGCCGAGCTGAAAGCTACCATCGTCAATCCGGAGGCCTCTCCGGAAGCGCGTTGGGAAGCTCAGGTCGCCCTGCAGAAGCAACCCCGTGATGCCAGCGCTTCGCGCCTGCGCAACCGCTGCCGTATCACTGGCCGCCCGCACGGTGTCTTCCGTAAGTTCGGTCTGTCGCGCATCAAGCTGCGTGAAGCAGCCATGCGTGGCGACGTGCCAGGTCTGGTTAAAGCCAGCTGGTAAGCCGCTGCGGAAACCGCCGGAGTTAGCTCCGGCGGACAAGCAAAATGAATCAAGCCCCTTTTGGGGCTTGATTCATTTTTGATCAGTCTCTAGAATGCCCGGCTCGCCTGAGTCCGGATTTCCGTGAGTTCTGGTGATTCTTAGCCGAGAGGCTAATTCTTTTTGTATCAGGAGCGTCTAGCCCATGAGTATGCAGGACCCGTTAGCGGACATGCTAACTCGTATCCGTAATGCCCAGATGGCTGAAAAGTCCGTCGTAAGCATGCCTTCTTCTACCCTGAAGGTGGCCGTAGCCAAAGTTCTCAAAGACGAAGGTTATGTTGCGGGTTATCAGATCAGCGGCGAAGCAAAGCCGCAGCTGTCCATCGAGCTTAAGTACTTCGAAGGCCGTCCGGTTATCGAAGAAGTGAAGCGCGTCAGCCGTCCTGGCCTTCGCCAGTACAAATCCGTCGATGATCTGCCGAAAGTTCGTGGCGGTCTCGGTGTTTCCATCGTCTCCACCAACAAAGGTGTGATGACGGACCGCGCTGCGCGCGCTGCCGGTGTCGGCGGCGAAGTGCTTTGCACTGTGTTCTAAGGGGGGATAAGCATGTCTCGCGTTGCTAAAAACCCCGTCAAGCTGCCAGCTGGTGTAGAGATCAAACTCGCCGGCCAACAGCTTTCGGTGAAGGGTGCCAAGGGCGCTCTGGAACTGAACGTTCACTCGTCCGTTGAAGTTCTGCAAGAATCCGGTGAGCTGCGTTTCGCTGCTCGCAATGGTGATCAGCAGACTCGTGCGATGGCTGGTACTACCCGTGCATTGGTTAACAACATGGTCATCGGCGTAAGCCAAGGCTTCGAGCGCAAGCTCCAGCTGGTGGGTGTTGGTTACAAGGCACAGGCCAAGGGCCAGGTACTCAATCTGGCGTTGGGCTTCTCTCACCCTATCGACTATCAACTGCCGGAAGGCGTTGTGGCCGAAACCCCGAACCAGACCGAGATCCTCATCAAGGGTGTCGACAAGCAGCTGGTTGGTCAGGTTGCTGCGGAGATTCGTGATTTCCGTCGTCCTGAGCCTTACAAGGGCAAAGGTGTTCGTTACGCTGACGAAGTCGTCCGCCGTAAAGAAGCCAAGAAGAAGTAAGGGGCTAGGAAATGACCGACAAAAAAGTTACTCGTCTGCGTCGCGCTCGCAAAGCACGCCTGAAAATGCACGAGCTCGAAGCCGTGCGTCTCTGCGTGTACCGCTCTTCGCAGCACATCTATGCCCAGGTCATCTCGGCCGACGGCAGCAAGGTTCTGGCCAGCGCCTCTACCTTGGACAAAGCACTGCGTGACGAAGCCACTGGCAACGTTGACGCGGCCAAGAAAGTTGGTGAGCTGGTTGCTGAGCGTGCGAAAGCCGCAGGTGTGACTCAGGTTGCATTCGACCGTTCTGGCTTCAAGTACCACGGCCGCGTCAAAGCGCTGGCTGATGCTGCTCGTGAAGGCGGGCTGGAGTTCTAAGTTATGGCAAATAACGACCAAAAGCGCGACGAAGGCTATATCGAGAAGCTGGTTCAAGTGAACCGCGTTGCCAAGACCGTTAAAGGCGGCCGTATCTTCACTTTCACCGCGTTGACCGTGGTAGGTGATGGTAAGGGTCGTGTAGGTTTCGGCCGTGGCAAATCTCGTGAAGTGCCGGCTGCTATCCAGAAAGCTATGGAAGCTGCTCGTCGCAACATGATTCAAGTCGATCTGAACGGCACCACCCTGCAGTACGCAATGAAGTCCGCCCATGGCGCTTCGAAGGTGTACATGCAGCCTGCTTCCGAAGGTACCGGCATCATCGCTGGTGGCGCAATGCGTGCCGTCCTGGAAGTCGCCGGTGTGCAGAACGTTCTGGCCAAGTGCTACGGCTCTACCAACCCTGTGAACGTGGTTCATGCCACTTTCAAAGGTCTGAAGGCTATGCAGTCTCCGGATTCGGTTGCAGCCAAGCGTGGCAAGAGTGTCGGGGAGATTCTCTAATCATGGCTAATACCGTCAAAGTGACTCTGATCAAGAGCACCAATGGCCGTTTGGCCAACCATAAAGCCTGCGTCAAGGGTCTTGGCCTGCGTCGCATCAATCACACCGTCGAAGTTCTGGATACCCCAGAAAATCGCGGCATGATTAACAAGGCTTATTACCTTCTCCGTGTGGAGGGTTGATCCATGTACCTGAACGATTTGAGTCCAGCGCCGGGTTCCCGTCGCGAGAAGCACCGTCCGGGCCGTGGTATCGGTAGTGGCTTGGGTAAGACTGGTGGCCGTGGCCACAAGGGTCAAACCTCCCGCTCCGGTGGCACTATTGCTCCGGGTTTCGAAGGCGGCCAGCAGCCTCTGCACCGTCGTCTTCCTAAGTTCGGTTTCGTGTCTCTGAAAGCTATGGATCGCGCAGAAGTGCGTACTTCCGAGCTGAACAAGATCGAAGGCGACGTAGTTACTCTGCAAGCGCTGAAGGATGCCAATCTGATTAATCAAAACGTACAGCGTGTGAAAGTCATGCTGTCCGGTGAGATTACTCGTGCGGTCACCCTTAAAGGTATCGCCGCCACCAAAGGTGCGCGCGCGGCTATCGAAGCAGCTGGCGGTAAGTTCGAGGAATAAATGGCTAAGCAAGGTGCTCTCTCTGCGCTGGCTGGTGGCGGGTTGTCCGAGCTCTGGGCTCGTCTGCGCTTTCTGTTCATGGCGATCATCGTCTATCGAATCGGTGCGCATATCCCAGTTCCAGGCATAAACCCTGATCGTCTGGCTGATCTGTTTCGACAGAATGAGGGGACCATTCTTAGCTTGTTCAACATGTTTTCCGGCGGCGCGCTGGAACGGATGAGCATCTTTGCATTGGGGATCATGCCGTACATCTCGGCATCGATCATCATGCAGTTGATGACCGCCGTCAGTCCGCAGCTGGAACAGTTGAAGAAGGAAGGTGAGGCTGGTCGTCGCAAGATCAGTCAATACACCCGCTACGGCACCTTGATCCTGGCTTTCGTCCAAGCTATCGGCATGTCCGTTGGTCTGGCGAGTCAGGGTGTAGCGTTTTCGGTCGATTTCGGCTTCCACTTCGTTGCAGTCACCACGTTTGTGGCGGGTGCGATGTTCATGATGTGGTTGGGCGAACAAATCACCGAGCGCGGTGTTGGCAACGGTATTTCGATGCTGATTTTTGCGGGCATCGTAGCCGGTCTGCCGTCGGCGATTGGGCAGTCTTTCGAGTCTGCTCGGCAGGGCGATATCAATATCTTCGCCCTCATCGCCATCGGTTTGTTGGCAGTAGCGATTATCGGTTTTGTGGTGTTCATTGAGCGTGGCCAGCGTCGTATAGCTGTGCACTACGCCAAGCGTCAGCAGGGCCGCAAGGTCTTCGCGGCGCAGACCAGCCACCTGCCGTTGAAGGTGAACATGGCGGGCGTAATCCCGGCCATTTTCGCTAGCAGCCTTCTGTTGTTCCCGGCCTCGCTGGGTGCCTGGTTTGGTCAGTCCGAAGGTATGGGCTGGCTGCAGGATATTTCGCAGGCTATCGCTCCTGGTCAGCCGTTGAACATTTTGCTGTTTAGTGCAGGGATCGTTTTTTTCTGCTTCTTCTACACAGCGCTGATGTTCAACCCGAAAGACGTAGCGGAAAACCTGAAGAAGTCCGGTGCCTTTATTCCGGGTATCCGTCCCGGTGAGCAGTCTGCACGCTATATCGATGGCGTTCTGACTCGCTTGACCATGTTCGGTGCTCTGTACATGACGGCCGTATGCTTGTTGCCCCAGTTCCTGGTGGTGGCGGCCAACGTACCGTTCTACCTTGGCGGGACCTCGTTGCTGATCGTGGTAGTGGTTGTGATGGACTTCATGTCGCAAGTACAATCGCACCTCGTTTCGCACCAGTACGAATCCCTGATGAAGAAAGCCAACCTGAAGGGCTACGGCAGCGGCATGCTCCGCTGAAGTGTCCATAAGGTTCGAGGAGTTGGTGATGAAAGTTCGTGCATCGGTGAAAAAGCTGTGCCGTAACTGCAAAATTATTCGCCGTGAAGGTGTTGTGCGAGTGATTTGCAGCTCGGAACCGCGTCACAAACAGCGCCAAGGCTGAGTGTGATCGAAGCTATAAGCCCGGCAGCTAGTGCGCTGCCGGGTTGATTATTTGTTTCTACAGCGATAATATCTTGCGCCCCATTTCTTGGCTTCCGGGGCGTAGGTAGCTGTCAATTGGAGTTCCACTGAATGGCCCGTATTGCAGGCGTTAACATTCCGGATAACAAGCACACTGTTATCTCGTTGACCTACATCTTTGGTGTTGGTCGCACCACCGCACAGAAAATCTGTGCAGCTACCGGTGTAAATCCGGCGGCAAAGATCAAGGATCTCTCTGACGAGCAGATCGAGCAGCTGCGTGGTGAAGTCGCCAAGGTTAATACCGAAGGTGATCTGCGCCGTGAAGTGAACATGAAAATCAAGCGCTTGATGGATCTGGGCTGCTACCGCGGTCTGCGTCATCGTCGCGGCCTCCCGGTGCGCGGTCAGCGTACCAAGACCAACGCGCGCACCCGTAAGGGCCCGCGTAAGCCGATCCGCAAGTAATCGCGTTCGCGAATCGACAGGAATTTAGTCATGGCAAAACCTGCTGCTCGTACTCGTAAGAAAGTCAAAAAGACGGTGGTTGATGGCATCGCCCACATCCACGCTTCTTTCAACAACACAATCGTGACCATTACCGACCGTCAAGGTAACGCCCTGTCTTGGGCTACCTCCGGTGGCTCGGGTTTCCGCGGTTCTCGCAAGTCCACCCCGTTCGCTGCCCAGGTGGCTGCTGAGCGTGCTGGTCAAGCTGCGCTGGAATATGGCCTGAAGAACCTCGACGTAAACGTCAAGGGCCCAGGTCCGGGTCGTGAGTCCGCAGTCCGTGCTCTTAACGGTTGCGGTTACAAGATCGCCAGCATCACCGATGTGACGCCCATCCCGCATAACGGATGCCGTCCTTCGAAGAAGCGTCGCGTGTAATCAGGAGACAGTGAGAAATGGCTCGTTACATTGGTCCCAAATGCAAACTGTCTCGTCGTGAAGGCACAGATCTTTTCCTGAAAAGCGGCGTTCGCGCCCTGGAATCGAAGTGCAACCTCGAAGCAGCCCCAGGTATTCACGGCCAGCGCCGTGGCCGTCAGTCCGACTACGGCACCCAGCTGCGTGAGAAGCAAAAAGTTCGTCGTATCTATGGCGTACTCGAGCGTCAATTCAGCGGTTACTACAAAGAAGCTGCCGGCAAGAAAGGCGCTACTGGTGAGAACCTGCTGCAACTGCTCGAATGCCGTCTGGATAACGTTGTTTACCGCATGGGCTACGGTGCTACCCGCGCTGAGTCCCGTCAGCTGGTTTCGCACAAAGCGATCAGCGTTAACGGTAAAACTGTAAACGTACCGTCGTACCAGGTTAAAGCTGGCGACGTGGTTGCAGTTCGTGAGAAATCGAAGAATCAGCTGCGCATCGTTCAAGCTCTCGAGCTGTGTGCCCAGCGTGGCCGCGTTGAATGGGTAGATGTAGACACCGAGAAGAAGTCTGGCGTTTTCAAAAGCGTCCCGGCTCGTGGTGATCTCTCCGCTGACATCAACGAAAGCCTGATTGTCGAGCTCTACTCCAAGTAAGGGCTAGAAAATAGGTGCATCCATGCAGATTTCGGTAAATGAGTTCCTGACCCCCCGCCATATCGATGTGCAGGTGGTCAGTCCGACCCGCGCCAAGATCACTCTCGAGCCTCTCGAGCGTGGTTTCGGCCATACCCTGGGCAACGCGCTGCGTCGCATCCTGTTGTCCTCCATGCCTGGCTGTGCAGTAGTCGAGGCCGAGATTGATGGTGTACTCCATGAGTACAGCGCCATCGAAGGTATTCAGGAAGACGTAATTGAAATCCTGCTTAACCTTAAAGGTCTGGCAATCAAACTGCACGGTCGAGACGAAGTTACACTGACTCTGGCGAAGAAGGGCTCTGGCGTCGTAACCGCTGCCGATATTCAGCTGGATCATGATGTTGAAATCGTCAATGGCGACCACGTAATCGCCAACCTGGCCTCTAATGGCGCGTTGAACATGAAGCTCGTCGTAGCTCGTGGTCGCGGCTATGAGCCAGCTGATTCGCGCCAGAGTGATGAAGACGAAAGCCGCAGCATTGGTCGCTTGCAGCTCGACTCTTCCTTCAGCCCGGTGCGTCGCGTGTCGTACGTGGTGGAAAACGCTCGTGTTGAGCAGCGTACCAACCTGGACAAACTGGTTATCGACCTCGAGACCAACGGTACCCTGGATCCTGAAGAGGCCATCCGTCGTGCTGCAACCATTCTGCAACAGCAGTTGGCTGCATTCGTCGACCTCAAAGGTGACAGCGAGCCTGTTGTAATCGAACAGGAAGACGAGATCGATCCGATCCTGCTTCGCCCGGTTGATGACCTGGAACTGACCGTTCGTTCGGCCAACTGCCTCAAGGCAGAAAACATCTACTACATCGGTGACCTGATCCAGCGCACCGAAGTAGAGCTGTTGAAAACGCCGAACCTGGGCAAGAAATCCCTGACTGAAATCAAGGACGTTCTGGCTTCCCGTGGTCTGTCCCTCGGTATGCGCCTCGACAACTGGCCGCCGGCAAGTCTGAAGAAAGACGATAAGGCTACTGCCTGATCGTCATCATCACCGAACGTGAAGTTTGGTAAGGAATTGAACCATGCGTCATCGTAAAAGTGGACGTCACCTGAGCCGTACCAGCTCTCACCGTAAAGCTATGTTTCAAAACATGGCGGTGTCGCTGTTCGAGCACGAGTTGATCAAAACTACCCTGCCGAAAGCCAAGGAACTGCGCCGCGTTGCCGAGCCGCTGATCACCCTGGCCAAGGAAGACAGCGTTGCCAACCGTCGTCTGGCTTTCGACCGTACTCGTTCGAAAGAAATCGTCGGTAAACTGTTCAACGATCTGGGTAAGCGCTACGCCACCCGTCAGGGCGGTTACCTGCGTATCCTCAAGTGCGGTTTCCGCGCTGGCGACAATGCTCCGATGGCTTATGTTGAGCTGGTTGACCGTCCGGTCGGCGGCGCAGTAGAAGCTGCCGAGTAAGGCATCGTTGCAAGAAGAACCGGGCTTAGGCCCGGTTTTTTTATGCCTCATTTTTAGTTAAAAACTATCGGTCTGTAAGGCCTTATTCATTTGAGAGTTCGCTATCGCTCGTCGATACTCAATGCCAATCCCGCTCAGTCGGGAACGATTAGGCTTGGTAAGGAGATAGACGATGAGTGAGAAGACTGAAGGCAAATGCCCTTTCTCAGGGAGCGCTTCCGAGAAAACACCGAAGCATACCGCTGGCGGCGGCACCGGTAACCGCGACTGGTGGCCGAACCAGCTGCGTGTCGACCTGCTGCACCAACATTCCTCCAAGTCCAACCCATTAGGCGAGACTTTCGACTATGCCGAAGCCTTTCAGTCGCTTGATTACGAAGCGCTGAAAAAAGATTTGCGAGCGTTGATGACCGACACGCAGGACTGGTGGCCGGCCGACTTCGGCCACTACGGCCCGCAATTCATCCGCATGGCCTGGCACGCCGCCGGCACCTACCGTACCGGCGATGGCCGTGGCGGTGCCGGGCGTGGACAGCAGCGTTTCGCACCGCTCAACAGCTGGCCGGACAACGTCAATATCGACAAGTCACGCCGTCTGCTGTGGCCGATCAAGCAGAAATATGGCCAGAAGATTTCTTGGGCCGATCTGCTGGTGCTCACCGGCAATGTCGCCCTGGAGACCATGGGCTTCCGGACTTTCGGCTTTGCTGGCGGACGTGTGGACACGTGGGAACCGGATCAGGACGTCTACTGGGGTACCGAGAAGACCTGGCTGGGCGGCGATAACCGCTATGGCAAGGGTGCGGCCGGCAGTAATGACGATACAGGCGTGGTCGTGGCCGATGAAGAGCTGCATGGCCAGGAGCATGATCGCACCGACGACCAGGGCCGCAACCTGGAAGATCCGCTCGCTGCCGTGCAGATGGGGCTGATCTACGTCAACCCTGAAGGCCCAGAAGGCAATCCCGATCCGCTCGCGGCGGCCCATGACATCCGCGAGACTTTCGCGCGCATGGCCATGAACGATGAAGAAACCGTCGCGCTTATCGCTGGCGGCCACACCTTCGGCAAGACCCATGGCGCCGGGCCTGCGGACAACGTCGGCGCCGAGCCCGAGGCTGCTGGTCTCGAAGAGCAGGGCCTGGGCTGGGCGAGTTCGTTTGGTAGCGGCAAGGCCGGTGATGCGATCACCAGCGGCCTTGAAGTGACCTGGACGACCACGCCTGCGCAGTGGAGCAACAACTTCTTCGAGAACCTTTTCAAGTTCGAGTGGGAGCTGACCAAGAGTCCGGCGGGCGCCCACCAGTGGGTAGCCAAGGGCGCGGATGCGATCATTCCTGATGCGCACGATCCTTCGAAGAAGCATCTGCCGACCATGCTGACCACCGACCTGTCGCTGCGTGTCGACCCCGCATACGAGAAAATCTCCCGACGTTTCCTGGAGAACCCGCAGGCATTCGCGGAAGCATTCGCCCGCGCCTGGTTCAAGCTGACCCACCGTGACCTCGGTCCGAAGTCGCGCTACTTGGGGCCGGAAGTACCGAAGGAAGACCTGCTCTGGCAAGACCCACTGCCGGCCGTCCATCACCCATTGATTGACGATGCTGACGTCGCGGCGCTCAAAGAACGTGTACTGGCCTCTGGTCTTTCGGTGTCCGAGCTGGTCGGAACGGCCTGGGCTTCGGCGTCTACCTTCCGTGGATCCGACAAACGCGGCGGTGCCAATGGTGCACGTCTGCGCCTCGGGCCACAGAAGGACTGGGCCGCCAACCAGCCTGAGCAGCTGGCCAGCGTTCTAGCGATTCTTGAGGGTATCCGTGGCGAGTTCAACCGCACCGCCACCGGCGGCAAGCAGGTGAGTCTGGCCGATCTGATCGTGCTGGCCGGTAGTGCCGGTATCGAGCAGGCCGCCAGCAAGGCCGGTCACGCGGTAAGCGTACCGTTCTCTGCCGGGAGGGTAGATGCCTCGCAGGAGCAGACTGACGTCGAGTCCTTCGCTGTGCTCGAACCGATCGCCGACGGTTTCCGCAACTACCTCAAGGGGCGCTACAGCGTGCCTGCCGAGGCGTTGCTGATCGACAAGGCGCAGCTGTTGACCTTGACCGCGCCGGAATTGACGGTGCTGATCGGCGGCCTGCGTGCGATCAATATCAACGTGGGTGGAGCGGGCCATGGGGTGTTCACCGACAAGCCGGGGGCGCTGAGCAACGACTTCTTCGTCAACCTGCTCGACATGGGCACGGCGTGGAAGGCAGTGCCGGGTAATGACAACCTTTATGAAGGACGTGACCGCAAGAGCGGTGAGCTGAAGTGGACTGGCACCCGTGTCGATCTGGTGTTCGGCTCCAACGCCATCCTGCGTGCTCAGGCGGAAGTCTATGCCAGTGCCGACGCTCGCTTCATCGAGGACTTCGTGGCGGCATGGACCAAGGTGATGAACCTCGACCGTTTCGATCTTGCCTGACGGCTGACCGGGCGCCCGCCCGGTCTTTCGAGTCGATACAGCCAGCGCCTCCTTAATGGAGGCGTTGTGCTTTTTACTTGACCGTAGCGTATGTGGAGCGGAGCATTCATCCATTCCACCGAGTGCAGCAAGGATTCCTAGGCATGAAAGGCCATATTGAAGTTATCGATTATCTGAAAGTGCTGCTCAAGGGTGAGCTGGCGGCGCGCGATCAGTACTTCATTCACTCGCGGCTTTACGAGGACTGGGGTTTCAGCAAGCTCTACGAGCGCATCAATCACGAGATGGAAGAAGAGACGCAGCACGCTGACGCGCTGCTCAAGCGCATCATCTTCCTCGAGGGTGTGCCGGACATGGTGCCCGACGCCTTCACCTTCGGCCAAACCGTGCCCGATGCGCTGAAGCTGGATCTGGCGCTGGAGTACCAGGTGCGTGCTGCGCTGAGCAAAGGCATCGAGCTGTGCGAGCGGCATCAGGATTACCAGAGCCGCGATATTCTGCTGCTGCAGCTCAAGGATACCGAAGAGGATCACGCCTACTGGCTGGAGATTCAGCTGCAGCTGATCGGCAAGCTGGGCCTGGAAAAGTATCTGCAGGGCCAGATGTAAATCGCTGGCAAGAAAAAGCCCCGCACATGCGGGGCTTTTTCTTGCCGGATGATCAGATCCGGTCACGCTCCAGCAGTGGCTTGAGGAAGTAGCCGGTATGCGATTGCGGCATTTGCGCTACTTCTTCAGGCGTGCCCACGGCGATGATCTGCCCGCCCTTGGAGCCACCTTCGGGGCCCAGATCCACCAACCAGTCGGCGGTCTTGATTACGTCCAGATTGTGCTCGATCACTACCACTGTGTTGCCGTGATCGCGCAGGCGGTGCAGCACGTCCAGCAACTGCTGGATATCGGCGAAGTGCAGACCAGTGGTCGGTTCGTCGAGGATGTACAGCGTCTTGCCGGTATCACGCTTGGACAGCTCGCGTGACAGCTTGACCCGCTGCGCCTCGCCCCCGGAAAGAGTGGTCGCCGATTGCCCGAGCTTGATGTACGAAAGGCCCACGTCCATCAGTGTCTGCAGCTTGCGCGCCAGCGCCGGCACTGCATCGAAGAAGCCACGGGCGTCTTCGATGGTCATCTCCAGCACTTCGTGGATGCTCTTGCCCTTGTACTTGATCTCCAGCGTTTCGCGGTTGTAACGCTTGCTCTTGCACACGTCACAGGGCACGTAGATATCCGGCAGGAAGTGCATCTCCACCTTGATCAGACCATCGCCCTGGCAAGCCTCGCAGCGCCCACCCTTGACGTTGAATGAAAAACGGCCAGGACCGTAACCCCGCGAGCGGGATTCAGGCACGCCGGCGAACAGCTCGCGAATCGGCGTGAACAGCCCGGTGTAAGTGGCCGGGTTTGAACGTGGCGTACGGCCGATCGGGCTCTGATCGATATCCACGACCTTGTCCAGATGCTGCAAGCCGTCGATGCTGTCGTGAGTTGCTGCTTCCAGCGTAGTGGCGCCGTTCAGGGCGGTGGCGCTGAGCGGAAACAGGGTGTTGTTGATCAGCGTCGACTTGCCTGAACCGGATACGCCCGTCACGCAGGTCAGCAAGCCGATGGGAATATCCAGGTTGACGTTCTGCAGGTTGTTACCGCGAGCGCCTTTGATTTTCAGCGACAGCTTCTTATCACGCTGTGTGCGTTTGGCCGGTACGGCGATCTTCTTGCGACCTGACAGGTACATGCCGGTCAGCGAGTCCGGGTGAGCCATGACTTCGGCGGCGGTACCTTCTGCGACGATCTGGCCGCCATGCACGCCAGCGCCTGGGCCGATATCGACCACGTAGTCGGCCATGCGGATTGCGTCCTCGTCGTGCTCGACCACGATCACCGTGTTACCTATATCGCGCAGGTGGCGCAGGGTGCCGAGCAGGCGTTCGTTATCGCGCTGGTGCAGACCGATGGAGGGCTCGTCGAGGATGTACATGACACCCACCAAACCGGCGCCGATCTGGCTGGCCAGACGGATACGCTGCGCCTCGCCACCGGACAGGGTATCGGCGCTGCGATCCAGGGTCAGGTAGTCGAGGCCGACGTTGACCAGGAACTGCAGGCGTTCGCAGATTTCCTTGAGAATCTTGCTGGCGATCTCACCACGTCGACCTTCCAGGGTCAGGCTGCCGAAGTAGTCGCTGGCCGAACCGATCGGCATTCCAGTGACCGCTGGTAGGGTCTTTTCACCGACCCACACGTGGCGAGCCTCGCGGCGCAGGCGAGTGCCGCGGCAGTCAGGGCAGGGCTGGGTGCTGAGGAACTTGGCGAGCTCTTCGCGCACGCTGGTCGATTCGGTCTCGCGATAGCGCCGCTCGAGGTTGGGCACGATGCCTTCGAACGGGTGCGAGCGTTTGACGATGTCGCCACGGTCGTTGAGGTACTTGAAGTCGACGTTCTGTGAGCCGCTACCGCTGAGAATGATTTTTTGGTGATCGCTGTCCAGCTCCGCGAAGGGTTTCTCCAGGCTGAAGCCATAGTGGGAGGCCAGGGAGCCGAGCATTTGGAAGTAGTAGACGTTACGTCTGTCCCACCCGCGTATTGCGCCTTCGGCCAGGGTGAGCTCACCGTTGACCAGACGTTTGTTATCGAAGAACTGCTTCACACCCAGACCGTCGCAGGTCGGGCAGGCCCCAGCCGGGTTGTTGAAGGAAAACAACTTGGGTTCCAGCTCGCTGATCGAGTGACCGCAAACCGGGCAGGCGAAGCGCGCGGAGAAGATGATTTCTTCACCTTCTTCGCCCTCCATCGGCGCGATCAGCGCCAGCCCATCGGCCAGCTTGAGGGCCGTCTCGAAGGATTCGGCCAGGCGCTGCTGCAGATCGCCGCGGGCTTTGAAGCGATCGACCACGGCATCGATGCTGTGCTTCTTCTGCTTGTCGAGCTTCGGTAGTTCGTCGAGTTCGTAAAGCTTGCCGTTGACCCGTACGCGCACGAAACCCTGGGCGCGTAGTTCGTCGAACACGGCGAGGTGCTCGCCTTTGCGCTCGCGAATCACCGGGGCCAAGAGCATCAGCTTGCTGCCTTCGGGCAGGGCCAGCACCTGGTCGACCATCTGGCTGACGGTTTGTGCTTCCAGTGGCAGGTCGTGATCCGGGCAGCGTGGTTGGCCAGCGCGGGCGTAGAGCAGGCGCAGATAATCGTAGATCTCGGTGATGGTGCCGACCGTCGAGCGTGGGTTGTGCGAGGTCGATTTCTGCTCGATGGAGATTGCTGGCGACAAGCCTTCGATGGTGTCGACGTCAGGCTTTTCCATCATCGACAGGAATTGCCGGGCGTAGGCCGATAGCGATTCGACGTAGCGGCGCTGGCCCTCGGCGTACAGGGTGTCGAAGGCCAGGGACGACTTGCCCGAGCCAGACAGACCGGTGATCACGATCAGTTTGTCACGTGGCAGGGTCAGGTCGATGTTCTTGAGATTATGGGTGCGTGCACCCCGGATCAGAATCTTGTCCAAAACAGCCTCGCGTGGCGGGCGGATAAACCGCCGAGTATACGGGGGGCGACAGCCGTGCGGCAAAGCGCCGCTGCTGTGCCCATAGGGCTTCGACTGGTAGAATCGCCGGCTTGTTTCAACAGGTTATCGACGATGCGCGATTCGCACAGCGAACGCATGAGTGGCGCGGAGACTCGGGCAGCCGGTGGGCTGGCACTGGTGTTCGCATTCCGCATGCTGGGCATGTTCATGGTACTGCCGGTATTGGCTACCTATGGGCAAGAGCTCGCCGGTTCAACCCCGGCTCTGATCGGACTGGCCATTGGCGCCTACGGCCTGACCCAGGCCTTTCTGCAGATTCCCTTCGGTGTGCTGTCCGATCGTATCGGTCGGCGACCGGTGATCTACTTCGGCCTCGTGGTGTTCGCGGCGGGCAGTTTGCTGGCAGCCAATGCCGATTCCATCTGGGGGGTGATCGCCGGTCGCGTGCTACAGGGCGCCGGTGCGATCTCTGCGGCGGTGATGGCCCTGCTGTCCGATCTGACCCGCGAACAGCACCGCACCAAGGCCATGGCCATGATCGGCATGAGCATCGGTCTGTCCTTCGCCATCGCCATGGTGGTCGGGCCGCTGCTGACCCGCGCCTTCGGCCTGTCCGGTCTGTTCCTGGCCACTGGCGCCATGGCGCTGCTGGGAATCATCATCGTTGCTGGCCTGGTGCCCTCCAGCGCCGGGCCGCTGCAGCACCGTGAATCCGGGGTCGCCAAGCAGGCGTTGTGGCCGACCCTGAAGCATCCGGATCTGCTGCGGCTGGATTTCGCAATCTTCGCACTGCACGCCATTCTGATGGCCAGCTTCATCGCTCTGCCGCTGGCGCTGGTGGAGCAGGGCGGCCTGCCCAAGGAGCAGCACTGGTGGGTTTACCTGACCGCACTGCTCGGTGGTTTTTTCCTGATGGTGCCGTTCATCATTTACGGCGAGAAGAAGCGCCAGATGCGCCGCGTGCTGATCGGCTCGGTGATCGTACTGCTTTGCTGTGAACTGTATTTCTGGGCGTTCGGCCATGGCTTGCGCAACCTGGTGCTTGGCATCGTGGTGTTTTTTACCGCGTTCAACTTGCTGGAGGCTTCGCTGCCATCACTGATCAGCAAGGTGGCGCCAGCGGGCGGCAAAGGCACGGCCATGGGCGTTTATTCGACCAGCCAGTTCCTCGGCTCGGCCCTTGGCGGCATCATGGGCGGCTGGCTGTATCAGCATTACGGGTTGGCCGGCGTGTTCGGCGGCTGTGCGCTGTTGACGCTTCTTTGGCTTGCCTTTGCTGTTACTATGCGCGAACCGCCGTATGTAACCAGCCTGCGTTTGCCGCTATCAATCGCGGCGTTGCAGGAAGCAGGCTTGGCCGAGCGAATTCAGGCAGTGCCCGGAGTGGCGGATGCCGTAGTGGTGGCCGAAGAGGCTGCCATCTATGTGAAAGTGGATACCCAACAATTGGATCGCACGTCGCTGCAGCGCTTGATCGAAGCGGCGCCGGTGACGTGCTGAAAGTAGGAGAGCGTTATGGCCCGTGGGGTTAACAAAGTTATTCTGGTCGGTACCTGCGGACAGGATCCGGAAACGCGCTATCTGCCCAGCGGCAATGCCGTGACCAACCTGAGCCTGGCTACCAGCGAGCAGTGGACGGACAAGCAGACTGGGCAGAAGGTCGAAAAGACTGAGTGGCACCGCGTTTCGCTGTTCGGCAAGGTTGCGGAAATTGCCGGTGAGTATCTGCGCAAGGGTTCTCAGGTCTACATCGAGGGCAAGCTGCAGACCCGCGAGTGGGAAAAAGACGGTGTGAAGCGTTACACCACCGAAATCATCGTCGACATGCAGGGCACCATGCAGCTGCTTGGCGGCCGTCCAGACAACGCTGGCGGTGGCGACTCCGCCCCGCGTCAGTCGCGCCCGGCACCGCAGCGCGAGCCGCAGCAACAGGCTCCGCGTCAGTCCGCTCCGCAGCAGCAGAAGCCGCAGCCGGCTCAGGACTACGACAGCTTCGATGACGATATCCCGTTCTGATCGTCAGCCGTGACAGCAAAAGGCCCCGCAATGCGGGGCCTTTTCCGTTCTGCTTGTTGCCCGCGTTCAGGCAGGGCTGAAGAGGCGTTTACGCAGCAGACCCTGGCAGATCCATAACACCAGCGCGATGCTGATGCCGCACAGGTTGGCAAGAACGTCCAGCTGGCTGAATTCGCGACTAGGCTGCAAGTAGTGCTGCAGCCATTCCAGTAGCGGCGCCTGGATGTAGAGCAGGCTCCACAGCAGCCAGCCGGGTACCGTAGGGAACGCGATACGGCTGACCAGTGACAGGCCGGCAAAGGCCAGCAGGTGCAGGAACTTGTCCGATTCGTCGAACAGATCCGGCGGTGGCTCGGGGCGGAACAGGCCGTAGGCGAGCACCGCACAGCAGGCCAGGAACATCAGCTTTCTCAAATTTTTCGTCCTTTCATTGTCTCTTTGCTTGGCACTATGACCACTGCATCCGGCTCGGGTTGCCGGCGATGCCGATTGGGTGATCAGGTGTCCTCGATTCATCGATGGGCGTCAAGGTTGTGCGTGGTTGATGACGCCGCGGGGTAAAAACAGCAAAATGCAGGCCATAGGGCTGAACCGTCCGGGATCTGCCGAGAATTTAGCGGTTGGCGCGCCATTGCGCGGTGCACGCTTAAACCTGATTGTGGAGCCTCTAGTTTCGTTATGCGCATGCGCCTGTTGTTGCTGGGTGGTGGCAGTACGCTGGGTCGGGCGTTGATTCGCCTGGGAGCCGAAGAAGATATCGGTTTCCTCGCACCCCGTCCGCCGGCCCAGGGTTGGGATGCCGCCAGCCTGACTCAGTTGGTCGACGATACCCGCCCCGATGCGGTGATCAACCTCGCCTATTATTTCGACTGGTTTCAGGCCTCGCAGGTCAGCGAGGAGCGCTTCGTTGCTCAGGAACGTGCTGTGGAGCGCCTGGCTGAGCTGTGTCAGCACCATGATATTCGTCTGCTGCAGCCCTCCAGCTATCGCGTGTTCGATGGCGCCCGCGCCACCGCATACAGCGAGAAGGATGAGGCGCAGCCACTTGGCCTGCGTGGGCAGGTGCTGGCGCGCATGGAGCAGAGCGTTCGCGCCCTGTGCCCGCGGCATGTGTTGCTGCGCTTCGGCTGGGTGCTCGATGACAGCCCGGACGGGTTGCTGGCGCGCTTCCTGGTTCGAGCCGAGCGTGCAGAGGCGCTATTCCTGGCCGATGATCGGCGGGGCAATCCGACTCCGGTAGACGATGCTGCGCGGGTCATCCTGGCCGTGCTCAAGCAGCTCGACTGCGCCGCGCCGCTGTGGGGCACCTACCACTACGGCGGGCATGAGGCGACTACGTCGCTGGCGCTCGGCCAGGCGATCCTGAGCGAAGCCAGACACATCCGTCAAAACCTGCTCGAGGAGATATCCGGCCAGGCCCATGCCGTGCGCGGGGATGCCGCTGATGAGCCGCAGCACGGGGTGCTGTCGTGCAAGAAGATCCTTCACACTTTCGGCGTCAAGCCGCGCGCCTGGCGTGCCGGTCTGCCGAGCCTGCTGGAGCAGTACTATCGTCATGTCTGATCGACCCATTCTCGTTACCGGCGGTGCCGGTTTCATCGGCTCCAACCTGGTCGATGCCTTGCTGGCGCGCGGCCATAGCGTGCGCGTGCTGGACAACCTGTCCATGGGCAAACTGGCCAATCTGCCGGTGGATGATCCGCGGCTGACCTTCATCGAAGGTGATGTGGCCGATGCAGGCCTCGTCAGCCGCGCTGTTGCCGGCTGTGGCGCAGTGGTGCATCTCGCTGCCGTGGCGTCGGTGCAGGCGTCGGTGGACGATCCGGTCAGTACTCACCAGAGCAATTTCATCGGTACCCTGAACATCTGCGAAGCGATGCGCGAGCACGGCGTGCGCCGTGTGGTATTCGCCTCCAGCGCCGCGGTCTACGGTAACAATGGGGCAGGTCAGGCGATCGATGAAAACACCGCCAAGGCGCCGCTGACCCCCTATGCGGCCGATAAGCTGGCCAGCGAACATTACCTGGAGTTCTACGCGCGTCAGCATGGCCTGGAGCCGGCGATCTTCCGCTTCTTCAACGTATTCGGCCCGCGTCAGGATCCGTCCTCGCCGTATTCCGGGGTGATCAGCATCTTCACCCAGCGTGCCCAGCAGGGCCTGCCGATCAGTGTGTTCGGTGACGGCGAGCAGACCCGCGATTTCTTCTATGTCGCCGATCTGGTCGAGTTGCTGCAGCAGGCGCTGGACGCCAAGCAGGTGGCACAGGGCGCGGTAAATGTCGGCTGGAACGAGACGGTGAGCCTCAAGCAACTGCTGGCGCAGATCGGCGAATTGCTTGGCGGCCTGCCGGCAGTTACCTACCTCGATCCACGCGCGGGTGATATCCGTCATTCCCGTGCAGACAATGGTCGCCTGGCCGAGCACTACCAGTTGCCGGCGCAGACCACACTGCGCGATGGGTTGGCTGCTTTGCTCAATAGCTGAGTCGTCAGATACCAGAAAGCCGGCGTTGCCGGCTTTCTGCGTTTTAGGGGGGCTTGGCAGCTGTGCACGGACTTTCGACCTGGGCAAATGGCCGCTACAAGGCGAAAGCGGACGGTGAGCAGAGCTTTTGTGGGAGAGGCTTTAGCCTCGATTTTGCCTAGCTAGGCGTAAAGAGCTCGCGGCTAAAGCCCCTCCCACGAGATCGAGAACGGCCGCTCCCGCCACATTGCGCTCGTAAGCAGGTTCCTAGAACTTGTAGCCCAGGCCAACCATGTAGACGAACGGATCGACGTCGACGTCTACCTTGGCGCGCACGCCGAGGCCGGGGTGGTCGACATACGCGGTGGTGTCGATGTCGATGTAGCGCGCCTGGGCGTTGATCAGCAGGTTGTCGGTGAGCATGTAGTCGGCACCGATCTGCCAGGCCAGGCCCCAGGAGTTCTTCGCCCGGAAGTTATCGAAGCCGGCCGTGCTGGCGCGGCTGCCCACGTGCTCGTCGTAGATCCAGGTGTAGTTGATGCCGGCGCCGACATAGGGCTGGAACACCGATTTCGAGTCGAGCGGGTAGTAGACCACGCTCAGGGTCGGCGGCAGGTGTTTCAAGGTGCCGAGCTTGCCGTTGGCCGCATCCAGCGCGGTGCCCTTGATTTTCACGTCATGTTCGAACGGCGTGGCGGCGAGCAGCTCGATGCCGATGTTGTCGGTGAGCATGTAGGCGAAGTTGAGGCCCAGCTGAGTGTCGCTGCTCATGGTCGCCTTACCGTTTAGGTCGGTACCGGCAAGGCCGCCGCGGTCGACCTTGACCGTGGAACTGTCGGCTTTCGGGTTGACCGTGATGGCGCCAGCGCGCACGAGAATATCTCCGGCCTGGTGTGCCTGCGCCGCAGGGGCAGCCATCGCCAGGGCGATCAGAGAGGCAGAGAACAGCGACTTGTACATGGTGAGCTCCTAACGGGTCATGCGAGTAATCTCGGGTGACGTCAGGTTAGGGCGCCTGGCGAAGCGTCCTTTGACTCAGCTCAATGCTCGTGGACTGCAGGGTGCGACGTTTCGCCACGATGTCAGTTGGCCGGCAGCTCGTAGGGGTAGATCTTGTCCGCTGCCATCTGATAACCGACTTCGGCCAGCTCGCTGCTGCTGTGCTCGACCTTCACGGGGCCCTCGATCCAGAACGGCTGGTACAGCGCGTCGAGCAGCACGCCCAGTTCGGCGGTGACATGGATGATCTGGTTGGACGGCGGTGGTGGCACGTGGATGCAGGCGCCGAAGTAGGGCACCAGCAGGAACTCCGTAACGCGGCCTTCCTCGGTCACGTCCAGCGGCACGATATAGCCCGGAATCTTGATCTGCTGGCCGTCCATGTCCTTGACCACCGGCGCGGACGGAAACTGCTGCAGAGAAGCGGCGCCCCCTTCGGACAGCGCGTCACCCAACTGCGACATGTCATGCATCGGCGTCATCTGGGCGATCTGCGGCGGTGCATCCTTGGGGATCAGCTCCTGCCAGTTCAGCGTACGCAGTTCGGCTGCCCATAGCGGAGCCGCCAGGGTCATGAGAAGGGCGATGAGCAGAGCGCGAAACATGACACTACCTCTTGATTGAAAACGGAGCCGCTGCCGGCTCCGAATATTCAGAACCTATTCACGATTGTGCGAGCTAGAGCCCTGCAAGGCGAAAATAAGTGAGGAAGCGGAGTTTACTGATGTAAATGAGCTTTCCGAGCTTGTTTTCAACGCCGCAGGGCCGACGCGCAGCCGATCGTGAGTAGGTTCTCAGAGGCGGATGGACAGACCATCTGCCAACGACTGCCGATAGGCCCGCCAGGCCGGCACGCAGCCCATCAGCAGAGCGGCCGCCAGAATAGCGCCGAGCAGCGTCCACTCATAGGGTGTCGGTGCACTCAATGGCAGATACAGCCCGTAGTTGGCCTGCACATAGCCCTGTGCGCTGGCGATGCCGCCGTATAAAAGGGCGATACCGGCGACGACGCCCGCCACGGCCAGGGAAAAGGCTTCGAGGATCAGCAAGCTGGCGACGTGCCACGGCCGTGCGCCCACCGAGCGCAGGATGGCCATCTCCCGGCGCCGCTCGTTGAGGCTGGTAAGGATGGCCGTGAGCATGCCGATCAACCCCGTCAGCACCACGAACAGCGACACCACGAACAGCGCCTTTTCTGCCGTGCCCATCAGGCTCCACAACTCCTGCAGGGCAACGCCAGGGAGAATCGCCAGCAGCGGTTCGCCGCGGTACTCGTTGACCTCGCGCTGTACTGCGAAGGTTGCGATCTTGCTCTTCAGACCGAGCATCACCGCGGTGATGGCCTTGGGCTGCAGGTTCATCTCCCGAGCCTGGTCGGCGCTTATCTTGCCGGCGCCGCGGGCAGGTACGCCGTTCTGCCAGTCGACGTGTAGCGCCTCCATGCCTTCCAGAGAAATATGCAGGGTGCGATCCACCGGCGTGCCGGTGCGGGCAAGGATGCCACTGACCACGAACGGCTTGTCATCGTGCTGCTGCAGGCTGATGGTCGCGACCCCATGGGACAGCACCAGTTTGTCGCCGAGCTTGTAGTTCAGGGCCTGGGCCACTTCGGCGCCCAGTACCACCTCGAAGAGGTCGTGGAAGCGTTCGCCCTGGGCCAGTTGCAGCGACTGTCCACGCCCGTAGTGGTAATGGTCGAAGTAACCCGCATCGGTGCCCATCACCCGGTAGCCGCGGTGCGAATCGCCCAGGGAAATCGGGATGGCCCAGTCGACCTGGCGGTGCGCGGCGAGCTTCTCGAAGCTGTCCCAGCGGATGTTATTGGTAGCGTTGCCGATGCGGAACACCGAGTACAGCAGCAGGTTCACGCTGCCAGAGCGGGCACCGACGATCAGGTCGGTACCACTGATGGTATTGGCGAAGCTGGCGCGGGCTTCGGTACGCACCCGCTCCACGGCGAGCAGCAGGCACACCGACAGGGCGATGGCGAAGACCGTTAGCAGAGCGGTGAAGCGGCGGTTGGCCAGGCTGGCCAGAGCGAGTCGTAACAGGAACACCTCAGACCTCCTGGGGTTTGCTGGCGCGGTTGAGTTCGGCCAGCGACAGGCTGCGGTCGAACAATGGGGCCAGGCTCTGGTCGTGGCTGACGAACAGCAGGCTGGCGCCGACATCACGGCATTCGCCGAACAGCAGTTCGAGGAAGGCTTGGCGCGCGTCGGCGTCCAGCGCCGAAGTCGGTTCGTCGGCGATCACCAGTTCCGGCTGACCAATCAGCGCGCGAGCCGCGGCTACGCGCTGCTGCTGGCCGATGGACAGCGAGTCCGCACGCCGTTCGAGCAACTCTGGGGGCAGGCTCAGGTGCTCCAACAGTTTCGCCGCGGCCTGATCCACACTGCCATAGCGCTGCGTTGCACGTTGTGCACGAAGGCTGGAGAAGCGGCAGGGCAGTTCGACGTTGGCGCGAACGCTCAGAAAGGGCAGCAGGTTGAATTGCTGAAAGATGTAGCCGGTGTGGTCGACACGGAAGCGATCCCGGCGCGCTGCCGAGAGGGCGGCGAGATCCTCGCCGAGCAGGCGAATGTTGCCTCGGCCAGGCTTCTGCACGCCGCCGAGCAGGCCGAGCAGGGTGGTCTTGCCACTGCCGCTGGGGCCCTTGAGAAACAGGGTTTCGCCGCGCTGCAGGTGAAAATTCGGGATATCCAGAAGCTCGTCCTGGCCGGGCCAGGAGAAACCGAGGTCGGTGAGTTCGATCAGTGCTGAGGTCATGGGGACTGCTGGCGCTGGAGATGAAAGGGGCAAGTGTGCCAGTCATGGGCGCGAAATGCTGACCCGAGGGGTGTTGCAGGACGTGTGCGAATGCGGATGCCTCCTGCTGGAGGCATCCGCCAAGCCGATCAGAACGTCAGTTGTGCATTGGCCGGCGTCGACTCGACACCCTGCTGGCCGCTTGGGCCGATCAGTTGCACGTTGATCTTCTGGGTCGCCGGGAACTGCTTGTAGAAGGCCGACAGGTCGAGCGTCTTCAGAGCGCCCGGCTGTTTGCAGGTAAAGCTGTAGTCGGCATCGATATCGCTGTGCTCGTGGTGATGCTCGTCGCCGTCAGCATGTTCATCGTGGTCGTGGTCGTGGTCGTGGTCGTGGTCGGCTTCAGCGTTGCCGAACAGCGGGCTTTGCAGTTCATGCTCGGTGAGGCTGCAACCGGCTGCAGCGGGCAGGCTGAACAGCGCGAGTGGCTTTTCCAGCAGAGCGCGGGCGGCGGCGACGGTTTTCTTGTCGGCCTCGCTGGTTGCGGCATGCTCGAAGCCGACGATGTTCATGGCCGGGCTCTCCAGTTCGATCTCCAGGGTGTTGCCCTCCAGCGCGACGTTCAGCGTGGCGACACCGTGCTCATGTTTGCCGAGGCTACCGTGTTCATGGTCGTGATCGTGGTCATGGTTCTGCGCGTGAGCAGCGGCCAGAGGAAGCAGGGCGAAGGGCAGGGCGAGCAATAGGCGGCGCATGAAAAGGCTCCGATGCGTTGAAGGTATTGATACGTTATAACAAATTTATGGGCGGAGATAGAGGGGGATGCTTGGTTTGCCTGCCTGTGGGAGCATGGCATCCGGATAGTTTGGAGGTGGTGATGGTGCGTATTCGTGGACGGATCGGCGACTGGCCGGTGGATTTGACGGTGGAACTCGATCCACAGGACTGGGCGCAGTTGGCGGCCGCTGTACCGGTGTCGCCGGTTGTTACACCCCAGGCCGTTCAGCCGGATCAGGACGTGCAATGGCAAACGGTGCTTGAGCTGTTGCGCCGTGCCGGACGTGTCGAGGGGCCGCAGTTGCTGGCGCAGCTGGCCGCTCTGGCTGGCGGTGAGGTGGCGGGTAAGCGTTTGTTGGTGCGCCTGCGTCATTGCGAGCAGGTACGCATGGAAACCGGCCCGGATGCGCCGGTTTATTGCTGGGTAGAACAGCCGTAACCAGCAAGTCTGTGTAGGCGCCGGCTTGCCGGCGATAGCGATGTCGACATCAGCCTTGCATCGCCGGCAAGCGGGCTCCTACGGGACAGGTTCTCGGAATTAATAGAGAGCCTGATACACCCGGCGACGGTAAGAGGTCACCAGCGGGTGGTCATTGCCGAGCAGGTCGAACACTTGCAGCAGGGTCTTGTGCGGCAGGCCATCAGCGTAGTTGCGGTTGCGCACGAAGAGTTTCAGCAGGGCGTCCAAAGCCGGTTCGTACTGCTGGCGGGCGAGCTGCTGAATGGCCAACTGGTAGGCGGCTTCGTCGTCCTCCGCATTCTGCGCCAGGCGGCTTTTCAGCGTGGCGGCATCCGGCAGGTTGGCCGCTTCACGCAAGAAGGTCAGTTGCGCGCGGGCTCCGGCCAGGGCCTGTTTGTGTTCATCACCCTTGACTGCATCGAGTACCTGTTGCGCCTCGCCCAGCTCGCCGCGCTCTGCCAGGCAGCGGGCATACAGAATCAGCGCGGCAGCGTTGCTGTTGTCCTCGCCGAGCTTCTGCTTGAGCAGGGCTTCGGCCTCGCCGATGCGGCCATCGGCGAAGGCTTGCTGGGCTACTTCCAGCAGGTCGGCCTCAGGCGCAGCAGGCTCGGCGACATGGGGCTGCAGCAAGGCGCGGATCGCCGATTCGGGTTGCGCGCCCTGGAAACCGTCGACCGGCTGGCCATTCTTGAACAGCACCACTGTCGGCAAGCTGCGGATGCCGAAACGGGCGACGATTTCCTGCTCGATATCGCAGTTCACCTTGGCCAGCAGCAGCTCGCCCTGATAGCCCTCGGTGATCTGGGTCAGCAACGGCATCAGTGCCTTGCAGGGCGCACACCATTCGGCCCAGAAGTCCACCAGCACAGGCTTGGTGAAGGAGTTCTCGATGACCAGTTGCTCAAACTGGGCGGCGCCGTTGATCTCGAAGATATAGGGGGTGTCGCTCATGGTCGGTCTCTGTCTGGGCGAAAATGGGTATGACTATAAATGCGGGCGCAGGTGCGCGGCTACAAGGGGCCACCGTCGGCATGATAGAGGCTGACGTGGCGGAAGGTTTCCGGCTCTGCCAGATCCGGCCAGGTACAACCCTCCAGGCCGCCGATGCGTCGATAGGCCGGATGACTGAAATCCCGCACGCGAGAGTCGGCCACCAGCACCTGGCTGGCATGTTCGAGAACGCGGTCGAGCAGGGGCAGGTTGGCGCGGTCGTAGAGCACGTCGGCGACGATCGCCAGATCGTAGTCGCGGCGCTCGGCGAACAGATCGCTCGAATACTCCAGCTGCACGCCATTGAGTTCGGCATTGGCCTGGCAGGCGGCAAGCGCCAGCGGATCAAGGTCGCAGGCTACCACCTGCGCCGCACCAGCCCGCGCGGCAGCGATGGCTGCCACACCCGAGCCGCTGCCGACATCCAGAACCCGCTTGCCGCGCACCCATTCCGGGTGCTGGGCCAGCCAGTCCACCAGCACCAGGCCGCTGGCCCAGCAGAAGCACCAGTAAGGCGGCTCCTCGAGAATCCGTCGGGTTTCCTCGGGGCTAAAGCAGCGATCCATGTTCGCCGGGTCGATTAACCACAGGCGCAGGTCGGTACCCGGCAGAATGGTCGCGCTCAGGCGGGCATCGCCGAGCAATTCGCCCAGGGCTGCTTGCAGGTGGTGCGGTGGAGTCACAGCGCAGGCGTTACGCGGATTTCACCGAGCGTCTGGCTCTGCGGCTCACGGATCAACTGGCTAGGCATGTGCAACACCAGCTTGCCCGACTGATGCACGCGACCGCGCAGCTCCACGCGAATGCCCTGGTCGAAGTTCTCGGGGTTGAACTGCAGGCGGAACGGCAGCGGCGTACCCGTTCCACGCAGTTGGATATTGCCCAGCAGTTTGTGAGGTAGACCGCGTTCGTTGATGGTCAGCAGGGCCAGTTCCACATCGGCGCCCGCGGGCACGTCGAGCAGGGTGCCAGTGAGGTCGCGCAGATGCGCCGGCGTCGCAGCAGGCTCCTGTTTGGGCGCAGGCGCTGCGGGTGGGGCCGCAGGTGGTGGTGTTTCGCCGGCGCAAGCGACGAGCAAGGCGGCGAAACTGAGCAGGGCGAGCGGGCGCAATGGCATGGAGGGATCCTGGCAGGCGGGCAATGCCTGGATTCTCCCCATAGCCACCGGCGAATGCAAAGGAAAGTGGCCCTGCGGCGCTTGGCACCGGGTTGGGTGGATGCGCTACCATGCGGGCTTTCCCGCCTGGCTGTTCCGACCATGCACTGCCCCTTCTGCTCTGCCAACGACACCAAGGTCATCGATTCGCGTCTGGTCGCCGAGGGCGATCAGGTGCGTCGCCGGCGAGAATGCCTGGCCTGTGGTGAGCGTTTCACCACCTTCGAGACCGCCGAGCTGGTGATGCCGCGCCTGATCAAGCAGGACGGCAGCCGCCAGCCCTTCGACGAAGACAAGCTGCGCGCCGGCATGCAGCGTGCGCTGGAAAAACGCCCGGTGAGCATCGAGCGGCTGGAGGCGGCCATCGCCCATATCAAGCATCGACTACGGGCCACTGGCGAGCGCGAGATCAAGTCGCTGGTGCTTGGCGAGCTGGTGATGACCGAGCTGCAGAAACTCGACGAAGTGGCCTATATCCGCTTCGCTTCGGTGTATCGCCGCTTCCAGGATCTCAATGAATTCCGTGAGGAAATCGACCGTCTTTCCCGCGAGCCCAATCAGGACTGAGATGAGCACCAGCGATCAGGCATTCATGGCTCGCGCGCTCGAGTTGGCGCGCAAGGGGCTGTATTCCACTCACCCTAATCCCCGTGTCGGTTGTGTGATCGTGCGCGACGGCAAGATCATCGGCGAAGGTTGGCACGCCAAGGCTGGCGAGCCCCATGCCGAGGTGTACGCCTTGCGTCAGGCTGGCGACAAAGCGCGCGGCGCCACCGCCTACGTCACCCTGGAACCCTGTAGCCACCATGGGCGTACGCCGCCTTGTGCCGACGCTCTGCTTGAGGCCGGTGTCGCCCGCGTGGTCGCGGCGATGCAGGATCCCAACCCGCAGGTGGCCGGCAGGGGGCTGTTGAGGCTGATGAATGCCGGCATCTCGGTGCAAGGCGGTGTATTGGAAAGTGAGGCGCGGGCGCTGAACGCCGGCTTCGTCAAGCGAATGGAAAAGGGCCTGCCGCTGGTGCGCGTCAAGCTCGCCATGAGCCTGGACGGGCGCACGGCCATGGCCAGCGGCGAAAGCCAATGGATCACTGGGCCGGCTGCTCGTGCAGCAGTACAACGGCTGCGCGCGCGTTCGAGCGTGGTTCTGAGTGGTGCCGATACGCTGTTGGCCGATGCCGCCCGCTTGACGGTAAGGCCCGACGAACTGGGTCTGGGCGCCGAACTCACGGCCTTGGCTCAGGCGCGTCCGCCGCTGCGCGTACTGGTCGATGGGCGTTTGCGTGTTCCGCTGAGTGCGCCGTTCTTCCAGGCCGGTTCGGCGCTGGTGGCGACATGCGCGGCGGCGGCCTCGCGGGATCGCTACCTCGATGAGGGTCACGAACTGCTGGCGATACCGGGCAACAACGGCCATGTCGATCTGCGCAAGCTGCTGCTAGAGCTTGCTAGCCGGGGGGCCAATGAGGTGTTGGTCGAGGCCGGGCCGAAACTGGCTGGCGCTTTCGCCCGGCTGGGCCTGGTCGATGAATATCAGTTGTTCGTCGCACCCAAATTCCTTGGCTCCAGCGCCAGGCCGCTACTCGATCTACCTCTGGCGCGGATGGCCGAGGCCAAACCGTTGAAGATCGTCGACATACGTGCTGTGGGCGACGATTGGCGGATAATCGCGGTGCCCGAGTCCGCCACGTAAGGTTCGCCGTTGGCACACGCCCTCCGTGCACCGCCACGGCAACTATGGTAAAACGCCTCTCGGCCGCACAGCGCGGCCACAACGTTCTCAGGGCGGGGTGTAATTCCCCACCGGCGGTAATGGCGCGCAATGCTCCTAGCCCGCGAGCGCCCGGTACGGCCACCAGCCGCCCGGGGACAAGCAGATCCGGTGTGATTCCGGAGCCGACGGTATAGTCCGGATGAAGAGAGAGCGGGATTGCCTGGCTGGGCGCCCTTGTGGCTGCCGCATGTCTGTACTGTCCCTATCGATCAAAACTGCCCTGTTTTAGCCATAAACAGGAGTTGAACATGTCCATTACTTCTCAAGTACGCCGGGTCGCCTTCGTGCAGGCCTGCTGGCACCGCGAAATCGTCGATCAGTCCCGCAATGCCTTTCTCGAAGAGATGCAACGCCAAGGCTATGCCGCGAGCGAGATAGACTGCTTCGAAGTCGGCGGCGCCTTCGAAATTCCCCTGCATGCCAAGCGTCTGGCCAAGAGCGGCCGCTATGCTGGCATCGTCGCTGCCGGGCTGGTGGTTGATGGCGGCATCTACCGTCACGAGTTTGTCGCCCAGGCGGTGATCGAGGGCCTGATGCAGGTGCAGCTGGAAACCGACGTACCGGTGTTCTCTGCAGTGCTTACGCCCCACCATTTCCATGCCGGCGAAGAGCACCAGACGTTCTTCCGCGAGCATTTCCTGGTCAAGGGTGCCGAAGCGGCGCGTACTTGTGCCGATACGCTGCGCAAGCTCAAAGAACTGCCGGTCTGACGAGGAGCACTTAATGTTCACTGGAATCATCGCATCCATCGGCAGCATTGCCGCCATCACCCCCAAGGGCGGCGATGTGCGTGTCTACGTCAAGGCCGCCAAGCTCGATCTGGCTGATGTGGCTCTGGGCGATAGCATCGCGGTCAATGGTGTGTGCCTGACCGCGGTCGAATTGCCAGGCGACGGCTTTTGGGCCGATGTCAGCCGCGAAACCCTGGCGCGTACTGCCTTTATCGATCTCAAGACCGGTAGCCCGGTCAATCTGGAAAAAGCCCTGACGCCTACCACCCGCCTGGGTGGTCACCTGGTCAGCGGCCATGTCGATGGCGTCGGCGAGATCGTCTCTCGTGAGGAGAACGCCCGCGCCATTCAGTTCAAGGTGCGCGCCCCGCGTGAGCTCGCCAAGTACATCGCCCACAAGGGATCGATCACCGTCGACGGTACCAGCCTCACGGTGAACGCCGTGGATGGCGCCGAGTTCGAGCTGACCATCGTGCCGCACACCCTGGCCGAAACCATCATGGCCGACTACCGCCCAGGGCGCCGGGTCAATCTCGAGGTCGACCTGCTGGCCCGTTACCTGGAGCGCCTGCTGCTCGGTGACAAGGCCGCCGAGCCCAGCAGTGCCGGGCTCACCGAAGGTTTTCTCGCCGAACACGGCTACCTGAAGAATTAAGGACACCGCCACCATGGCACTCAACAGTATCGAAGAGCTGGTCGAAGACATTCGTGCCGGCAAGATGGTTATCCTCATGGATGACGAAGACCGCGAGAACGAAGGCGACCTGATCATCGCCTCGGAATGCGTGACCGCCGAGCACATCAACTTCATGGCGCGCTTCGCCCGTGGCCTGATCTGCATGCCGATGACCCGTGAGCGCTGCGAAACCCTCAAGCTGCCGCTCATGGCACCACGCAACGGCTCGGGTTTCGGCACCAAGTTCACCGTCTCCATCGAAGCCGCCGAGGGCGTCACCACCGGTATCTCCGCCGCTGACCGCGCTCGCACCGTGCAGGCTGCTGCCGCGAAGAACGCGGTTGCCGAAGACATCGTCAGCCCCGGCCATATCTTTCCGCTGATGGCTCAGCCAGGTGGCGTGTTGTCGCGCGCCGGCCACACCGAAGCGGCCTGCGACCTGGCTCGCATGGGCGGCTATGAGCCGAGTGGGGTGATCTGCGAGATCATGAATGACGACGGCACCATGGCTCGTCGCCCGGAGCTGGAAGTATTCGCCGAGCAACATGGCATCAAGATCGGCACCATCGCCGACCTGATCCACTACCGCATGCTGCACGAGCGCACCGTTACCCGCGTGACCGAGCAGCCGCTGGATAGCGAAGTCGGTCAGTTCCATCTGGTCACCTATCGCGATTCGGTGGAAGGCGATGTGCACATGGCGTTGACCCTGGGCACCATCTGCCCGGAAGAGCCGACCCTGGTGCGCGTACACAACATGGATCCGATGCGCGACCTGCTGATGGTGCGTCAGCCGGGCCGCTGGAGCCTGCGTGCGGCGATGACCGAAGTGGCCAATGCCGGTAGCGGCGTGGTGCTGCTGCTCGGCCATTCGCTGGACGGCGACGAAGTGCTGGCGCATATCCGTGAAGCGGATGGTGCCACCAGCAAGACGCCTAGTACCTACAGCACGGTCGGTGCCGGTTCGCAGATCCTGCGTGACCTCGGTGTGCGCAAGATGCGCCTGATGAGTGCGCCGATGAAGTTCAATGCGATATCCGGTTTCGATCTGGAAGTTGTAGAATACCTGCCCCCGAAATAACGGGTGACTATCGCGGTGAGCTACCTTTAGCCCACCGCCACTATTTTCAGGGCCTGCCATGGCAGGCCCTGGCTCTTTAAAAGACAGCTCGAGAACTCGCTATGACACTCAAGACTATCGAAGGTAATTTCATCGCTCCCGAGGGTCGCTTCGCCCTGGTGGTCGGCCGCTTCAACAGCTTCGTGGTCGAGAGCCTGGTCAGCGGCGCCGTCGACGCCCTGGTACGCCATGGCGTGAGCGAAAGCGACATCACCATCATCCGTGCGCCAGGCGCCTTCGAAATTCCGCTGGTCGCTCAAAAAGTCGCCCAGCGCGGCGAGTACAACGCGATCATCGCCCTTGGCGCAGTGATCCGTGGCGGCACGCCGCACTTCGAATACGTGGCAGGCGAGTGCACCAAGGGCTTGGCCCAGGTATCCATGGAGTTCGGCGTACCGGTCGCTTTCGGCGTGCTGACTGTCGATTCCATCGAGCAAGCCATCGAGCGTTCCGGCACCAAGGCCGGCAACAAGGGCGCTGAAGCTGCCTTGTCTGCTCTGGAAATGGTCAGCCTGCTGGCACAGTTGGAGGCCAAGTGAGCCAGAACGACAGTAAGCCAGTCAAAAAGGGCCCAAGCGCCAAGGTACTTGCCCGCCGTCAGGCGCGTACGCTGGCAATGCAGGCACTGTACTCCTGGCATATCGCCGGGCAGGCGCTCAACGAGATCGAGGCCCAGTTCCGGGTCGACAACGACTTCAGTGCGGTCGACGGGGCTTACTTCCACGAAATTCTGCATGGCGTGCCGCGTCAGAAGACCGAGATCGACAGCGCGTTCGAGCCATTGCTCGATCGTCCGTTGGCCGAGATCGACCCGGTCGAGCTGTCCATCCTGCGTCTGTCCACCTACGAGCTGCGTAACCGCATCGACGTGCCGTACCGCGTGGTGATCAACGAAGGCATCGAGCTGGCCAAGATCTTTGGTGCCACCGACGGGCACAAGTTCGTCAATGGCGTGCTGGACAAGCTGGCGCCGACGCTGCGTGCCGACGAAGTCCGCGACTTCAACAGCAAGCGCTGAGTGTGTTGGGCGAGTTCGAGCTGATCCGTCATTACTTCGCTGCTGCCGCCTGCGCGCGGGCGGCCGATGGTGTGGTGCTGGGGATTGGCGACGACTGCGCCCTGCTGGAAGTGCCCGCTGGTGAACAACTGGCGGTGTCCACCGACACCCTGGTCGCTGGCGTGCATTTTCCTGCCGATGCTGCTGGGCGATTGCTGGGCCAGCGTGCACTGGCCGTTTCGGTCAGTGATCTGGCCGCCATGGGCGCGGCGCCTCTGGCTTTCACCCTGGCCCTGACGCTCCCCGATGTGTCTCCTGACTGGCTGGCCGATTTCACCGCCGGGCTGGAAAGCATGGCGAGCCAGTGCGGCATGTGCTTGGTCGGTGGTGATACCACGCGCGGGCCCTTGAGCCTGACCCTCACCGTATTCGGCCGAGTGCCGAAAGGCCTTGCGCTGACCCGCTCCGGGGCGCGCGCAGGTGATCTGCTGTGTGTCGGTGGTTCGCTTGGCGATGCGGCGGGCGCTTTGCCCTTCGTGCTGGGCGAGCGTGAGGAGCAGGACGGTACTCGTGAATTGCTGGCGCACTACTGGTCGCCGTTACCGCAGCTGATACTCGGCCAGGCCTTGCGTGGGCTGGCCACGGCGGCGCTGGACATCTCCGACGGCCTGTTCGCCGACTGCGGGCATATCGCCCTGGCATCTGGCGTGGCACTGATCATCGAACAACAACGCCTGCCGATTTCTGCAGCCCTGCGGGCCTCTGTCGACGACGAAACCGCACGCCAGCTGGCGCTTGCCGGTGGCGATGACTACGTGCTTGCCTTTACTCTGCCTGCCGAGAAACTGGACGGGCTGCGCGCCATGGGGCAGCCTGTACACGTGATCGGTCGGGTCGAGGCCGGACAGGGCGTACATGTGCAGGACGCCGAAGGCCGAGCCATTCAGCCGCAGCAACGCGGCTACCAACATTTCGGATCGCACTGTGACTGATCATCCTAAACAAGTCCCCGCGGAATTCGTGCCGCCCTCCGTGTGGCGCAACCCTTGGCATTTCCTCGCCTTTGGCTTCGGCTCAGGTACTCTGCCGAAAGCGCCTGGCACGTGGGGCTCGATGGTCGCGGTGCCGTTCATCCCGCTGTGGCAGATGTTGCCGGACTGGGGGTACTGGTTGATGCTGGGCGTCACCATGCTGTTCGGTGTCTGGCTGTGCGGCAAGGTGGCCGAAGATCTGCGCGTACACGACCACGAGGGCATCGTCTGGGACGAAATGGTCGGTATGTGGATCACCCTGTGGCTGGTCCCGGAAGGTTGGGGCTGGGTGCTGGTGGGTTTCCTGATGTTCCGCTTTTTCGACATCCTCAAACCATGGCCCATTCGCTGGATTGACCGGCACGTTCACGGCGGTTTCGGCATCATGCTTGATGATGTGTTGGCAGGTGTTTTCGCCTGGCTGGCCATGCAGTTGCTGGTGTGGGGCTGGGGCAACGGCCTGGCGACCAGCCTGGGTTTCGCCTAACCCTGGAGGTGCGATGATTCACGGTTTCTGGCTGGCTTTACTGTTGTCGTTGAGCGTCTGCGCCCAGGCGAGCAGCGAGGTGCCCGCGAACATCCGCATGGCCAGCGATGTCTGGGTGGATCGCATCAATGCTGACGGCACGGGCCTGTCCTGGGACATCCTGCGCCTGGTGTTCGAGCCCGCCGGGGTCAAGCTGGACATGCAGATCGTGCCCTACACCCGCTCTGTAGGCCTTGTGCAGCGTGGTGAGGCGGATGCCTGGGTGGCGTCCTACCAGAACGAGGTCAGCGGCGGTGTGGTGTACCCGACCTGGCACTACGACTCGGACTTGATCAGCGCCCTGAGTCTGGCCAGCAAGCCCCTGCCAGATCAGAAAGCGCTCTCCGCTTCCCGTCTGGTGTGGATGCGCGGTTACGAGTACCAGCGCTACATTCCTGGCCTCAAACACTACAACGAGCTGCTGCGCCGTGGCGGCATCCTGCCGATGCTTGCCTACGATCATGCCGATTACTACATCGATGCCCAGCCCGAGGTTCAGGAGGTGCTTGCGGGTGCTTCCGAGCCGTCGAAGTACCGGGTCACCGACCTGATTCGTTTACCGTTGTACATCGGCTTTGCCGATACCCCGCGCGGCCGAGCACTGGCGAAACTGTATGACCAGCGCATGGCCGAGCTCGTTGAGCACGACGCGTTGCGTCCGGTCTTCGAGCGCTGGGGCCAACACTACCCCTTCGATTAGGCAAGAGAGGCAGGGATGCGTCGATTGATCTGTGGCATAGCAGGCCTGTTGGCTGCTCAGTTGACTCTGGCTGCGCCGCAGGTGCAGGTCGTCGGCCTGTTCCCGGGCGCTGCAGTCATTTCGGTCGATGGCCAGCGCAAGTTGGTGCGTGTTGGGCAAAGTGGGCCTGGGGGCGTGCAGGTGGTGAGCGCCGACAGCCGCAGCGCCGTGTTGCGAGTCGACGGCGTGGAGCGCAGCTACAGCCTGAGCCGTGAATACAACACCAGCGGTTTCGTTGAGCCGCAGAAACAGACCCTGAGTATAGCCCGCAGCAACGGTGGCCATTACTGGGCTGAGGGCGCGATCAATGGCCGCTCGCAGCAGTTTCTGGTCGATACCGGTGCTACTTCTGTTGCCCTCAACGAAACCCAGGCCCGCCGTCTTGGCATCGACTACCGCACGCGCGGGCAGCCGATTCAGGTCAATACTGCGAGTGGTACCGCCCGCGGATGGCGCATCACGCTCGACAAGGTGAGTGTCGGCGCACTGCAGGTGCTGGGCGTTGAAGCCGTCGTGCTGGAAGGCTCATCGCCGAAGGAGGCACTGCTTGGCATGAGCTATCTCAACCGGGTTGGTTGGCGGGTGGAAAATAACCTGCTGGTGCTGGAGTCACGTCTTTAAGCGTGAAGAGCTGGCGACACGCATGTCGCCAGTTTCCTTGCACGGCTAGTGATGATCGTCCGTAGCGGCTTTCGGCATGTCGCGGTACAACCGGCTGACCAATGGCCCGATGGACAATCCCTGCAGCAGGATCGACGTGAGCACGACGATGTAGGTCAGGCTCAGCAGCAGATCACGTTCCTCACCCAGCGGCAGCGACAACGCCAGAGCTACCGACACGCCACCCCGCAAGCCGCCCCAGGTGAGAATGCGGATCGCCCCGTGGGATACCTGCCGGCGCCCGCCAGCGCTGCGGCGCATGATCAGAATGGCCGGTGCCACGGTCAGCAGGCGTGCCACCAGCACCGCGCCGCCAAGCACGAAAGCCGCGATGATGTGCAGCCAGGAGAACGGCAGGAGCAGCAGCTCTAGGCCGATCAGGGCGAACAGCAGGGCATTGAGGATTTCATCGATCAATTCCCAGAAACCGTCCACGTAGCGGCGTGATTCGTCCGACATCGCATGCTTGCGGCCCATGTTGCCGATGATCAGACCGGCCACCACCATGGCGATCGGCCCGGAAACGTGCAGCCGTGCAGCCAGTGCCGCGCCGCCGAACACCAGCGCCAGGGTCAGCATCACTTCGACCTGGTACTGATCAATGCTACGGATCATCAGCAGCACGCCGTAGCCCATCGCCGCGCCAAGCAGCAACCCGCCAATCGCTTCGTGGATGAACAGCCAACTGATAGCGCCCAGCGTCGGCGTACTACCCAGTTGCAGAATGCCGAGCAGGATGGTGAACACCACGACAGCGGTGCCGTCATTGAACAGTGACTCGCCCACGATGGTGGTCGCCAGCGGCTTCGGCGCGCCCGACGACTTGAGAATGCCCATCACCGCAATCGGGTCGGTAGGCGAGATCAATGCGCCGAACAGCAGGCAGTAGATGAAGTTCACGTGCCAGCCGAACAGGGCAAAGATGTAGAACGCCAGTGTGCCGATCACGCTGGTGGCGATCAGTACGCCCACGGTGGCCAGCAGGCCGATGGGCCATTTGTAGCTGCGCAGGTCGCTCAAGTCCACGTGCAGCGCGCCGGCGAACAGCAGTGCCGGTAGGAACCAGGTCATGAGGATGTCGGAGAAATCGATGCGGCGGATGATTTCCTGTGCTTCGATCTCGATCAGCGGGTAGCCGAGTTGGCTCAGGCCCTGAACGATCAGCGAAAAGATCAGCGCGGTGGCCATCACACCGATGCTCGGCGGCAGGCGTATGAAGCGATAGTTGACGTAGGTGAGCAGGGTGGTGAGGACGATGAAGGCGGCTACGAGGTCGAGCACAGGGTCTCCTTTGAGGGCTGGTGTTCGCCATCCCGGCGAATACCTTGGAGGCCCGATGATACCTGCCTTGTAACTGGATGTGTGGCGATAGTGGGCGTTTGTACATGGCAGAACGATGGCAAAAGGGTTGAACCGTAGCGGCGTATGAGGGGTCGAGTACACATGGGCCGGGAGGCTGCGAGGCGTATTTGCAGAGGCATGCAGAACGTCTGGCGAGCGATTTTCCCTTCCGGTGTTTGACGGCTGGCGCGCAACGCGTTCGGCCAGCTCGACGGGCTGTTGCCCGTTGTCGATTGGAGTCGAAACATGCTGAAAAGCTTGGGTAAGGTGCTGCTGGGCGCGGTGGCGCTGGTTGCGGTACTGGCCTTGCTGATCCACTGGATCACCCCCGCTGTGTTCGAAGAGCACCGCGAAGACCTGGCGTACTACCTGCAGGCGCATCTGTATCTGGTGTTCATGTCGATGTTCGCTGCACTGGCCGTGGGCATTCCTGCCGGCATCCTGCTGAGCCGACCCGGCCGCGAGCACAGCGCCGAACGCTTCATGCAGGTGTTCAACGTGGGCAATACCGTGCCGCCGCTGGCGGTGCTGGCGATTGCCCTGTCCATCGTCGGTATCGGCAATGGCCCGGCCGTGCTAGCGCTGTTTCTCGCCTCGTTGCTGCCTATCGTGCGCAACACCTATGAAGGCCTGCGCAACGTACCGAGCTCGCTCAAGGAAGCGGCCACCGGGATTGGCATGACGCCCGGCCAGGTGCTCTGGCAGGTCGAACTGCCGAGTGCCGTGCCGATCATGGTCGGCGGCGTGCGCGTCGCGCTGGCGCTGAACGTCGGTACCGCGCCACTGGCATTCCTGATCGGCGCCAACAGCCTGGGTAGCCTGATCTTCCCGGCCATCGCCCTGGAGAACCAGCCGTTGCTGATTCTCGGCGCGGCAGCCACTGCCTTGCTGGCACTGCTGCTCGACGGCCTGGTAGCGGCCGTCAGCCGTTTCTGGTTCGAGCGTGGGGTGGTCCGTTGAAGGAATCCATGATGAAGTCTTTAGTTCTGTACCTCGGCCTGCTGCTGGCTACGACCAGCCAGGCGGCCGAGATCCGTATCGGCGCCAAGGTGTTCACCGAGCAGGCGATCCTCTCCGAGCTCACCGCGCAGTATCTGCGGCCCCACGGCTATCAGTCGCGCATCGTCGGTAACCTGGGCAGCACCATCGCCTGGAACGCCATGAAGAGCGGCCAGCTGGATCTGACCTGGGAATACACCGGCACTTCGCTGGTGGCCTACAACAAGGTCACCGAACGCCTCGACAAGGAAGCCGCCTACCAGCGCGTCAAGGAGCTGGATGCCAAGACCGGCGCGATCTGGCTGGCGCCTACCCGCTTCAACAATACCTATGCCCTGGCGCTGCCGGAAAAGGTCGCCGAGGAACACCCTGATATCAACAGCATCAGCGACCTGGCTGCGGTCACCAGGCAGCCGGGTGATGGCAATCGCCTGCTGGCACTGGATATCGAATTCGCCAACCGCTCCGACGGCCTCGATGGGCTGGTCAAGGAATACGGTCTGACCTTCACCCGTAACGAGATTCGCCAGATGGATCCTGGCCTGGTCTACACCGCACTGCGCAATGGCCAGGTGTTCGTTGGCCTGGTGTACACCACCGATGGCCGTCTGGACTCCTTTGGCCTGCGCCTGCTTGAGGACGACAAGGGTTACTTCCCGGACTACACCGCCGCTCCGGTAGTGAATGCCGACTACCTGAAGGAACACCCCGAATTGGAAGCGCTGCTCAAACCCCTGGCCGAGAGCCTGGATGACGCCACCATGCGTCGCCTCAACGCCCGCGTCGATGTCGATCGCGTGACGCCTGCTACGGTGGCCGCCGATTTCCTTCGTGAACAAAAACTGATCGAGGGGGATCGTTGATATGGATTTCATGACCGCTTTCCAGCACATCGACTGGGCGCAAGTCGTCAGCCTGACCGGCGAGCACATCGCCCTGGTGGGCATTGCCGTCGGCCTGGCGATCATCATCGGCGTGCCGCTGGGCATTCTGATGACCCGTTTCCCATGGATTGCCGGGCCGCTGCAGGGCGCCGCTACCGTCGTACTGACGTTGCCGGCCATCGCGCTGTTCGGCCTGTTGCTGCCGTTCTACTCGCAGTTCGGTCAGGGCCTCGGCCCGCTGCCGGCCGTCACCGCCGTGTTCCTCTATTCGCTGCTGCCGATCCTGCGCAACACCTACCTGGCGTTGACCAGCGTCGAACCGGGCATCCGCGAGGCGGGTAAAGGTATCGGTATGAGTTTCTGGCAGCGTTTGCGCATGGTCGATCTGCCCATCGCCGTGCCGGTGATCCTGGCCGGTGTGCGCACCGCCGTGGTGATGAACATCGGCGTGATGACCATCGCCGCCACCATCGGCGCCGGCGGCCTTGGCGTGCTGATTCTCACGGCCATCAGTCGCAGCGACATGGCCACCCTTTTCGTCGGCGCGGTGCTGGTGAGTCTGCTTGCCATCGTCGCCGACCTGTTTTTGCAGTGGCTGCAGAAAACGCTCACTCCCCGTGGCCTGAAAGCCGCCCACTGAGGACCCGAACATGATCGAACTCGACAAACTCACCAAGACATTCCACCAGAAGGGCAAGGACGTCGTTGCCGTCAACGAAGTCAGTCTGACCGTCGACGAAGGGCAGATCTGCGTGTTCCTCGGCCCATCCGGTTGCGGCAAGAGCACCACCCTGAAGATGATCAACCGGCTGATCGAACCGACCTCCGGGCGGGTGCTGATCAACGGCGAAGACACCACCGGCATCGACGAAGTGACCCTGCGTCGCAATATCGGCTACGTGATCCAGCAGATAGGTCTGTTCCCCAACATGACCATCGAGGAAAACATCACCGTGGTGCCCAAGCTGCTCGGCTGGGACAAGAAACGCTGCCACGAGCGGGCGGTCGAGCTGATGAGCATGGTGCAACTGGAGCCCAAGCAATACCTGTCGCGCTATCCCCGTGAGCTGTCCGGTGGTCAGCAACAGCGTATCGGCGTGATCCGTGCCCTGGCAGCCGATGCACCGGTACTGCTGATGGACGAACCCTTCGGCGCGGTCGACCCGGTCAACCGCGACGCCATCCAGAACGAGTTCTTCCAGATGCAGCGGGCGCTTAACAAGACCGTGATCATGGTCAGCCACGACATCGACGAAGCCATCAAACTGGGCGACAAGATCGCCATCTTCAAGGACGGCAAGCTGCTCCAGTTCGATCACCCGGATACCCTGTTGGCACATCCGGCAGACGACTTCGTCAGCGGCTTCGTCGGTCAGGACAGCACCCTCAAGCGCTTGCTGCTGATCCGTGCCGAAGACGCCGCCGACGATGCACCGTCGGTGCTGCCGGAAACCGCAGTCGCCGATGCCGTGGAACTGATGGAAGAGCACGACCGCCGCCACCTGGTGGTGACCGATGCGCAGAAAAAGGCCTTGGGCTACATTCGCCGCCGTGACCTGCGCGGGCAGGGCGGCTCGGTACAGCCATTCCTGCAGCCATTCAACGCCACCGCCTCCCACGACGAACACCTGCGCATCCTGCTGTCGCGCATGTACGAGTTCAACCGCTCCTGGCTGCCGGTGCTCAGCGCCGACAACGACTTCCTCGGCGAAGTCACCCAGGAATCCATCGCCGACTACCTCAGCTCCGGGCGCTCGCGCGGCAAGAGCAGCATCGTTTCGCCGGCGGAGCAGGTGGCGGTCTAAACAGGGTGGTGGCGCCCTGCCTTGGGGCGCAGTGGCCGTGGCCGCTCCGCGAAATCACGGTATGCCCATTATTCGCCGCGGGGTCGCGGCTCCTACAGGATCTTGAGTATCCGCAACTCCGTAGGAGCCCCGACCTCGGGGCGAAGCGATTGACGATGCTCGGCGAAACTCAAGGCACGCCTGCCATCGTTGCGCAGAGCGGCGTAGCTGCAATGGCTTGGTCTCCTGATGATGCCATTACCTCGTGACCGCAACTCGCGTAATCTATCTGAGAATTATTATCTTTGATGGGTGCCGCTCCCGGCCCCTGGGAGGGGCCCATGTCGGCCAGCCTGGCACGCATTCTGATCATCGAGGACGACCGTACCCTGTGCGCACAGCTTGGTGAGTTGCTGCGCGGCCAGGGCTATGCCACCAGCTCCAGTCACTTGGGCGAAGCGGGGCTTGGCATGGCGATCAGTGATGCGCCGGATCTGGTGCTGCTGGACGTGCTGCTGCCGGATCTCAACGGCTTTTCCGTTCTGCGTCGCCTGCGTGAGCAACAGCAGACGCCAGTGATCATGCTGACCGCCTGCGGCGCCGAGGAAGAACGCATTCGTGGCCTGCGCCATGGTGCCGATGACTATCTGCCCAAGCCATTCAATATCACCGAGCTGCAACTGCGCATCGATGCCGTGTTGCGGCGTACCCGGGTGACCGACAGCGTGCGCCCGGCAGATGTGCAGCAACTGCAGATCGACGAATTGCGGCTCGAACGTCACGCCCAGCGGGTCACGGTCAACGAGCGCGAGGTCAGCCTCACGCCGATCCAGTTTCGTGTGCTCTGGCACCTGGTCACTCACCGTGGTGAAGCGCTCAGCAAGCCCTACCTGTATCGCGCGGTGCTGGAGCGCGAATACAGCAGCTATGACCGTAGCCTGGACATGCACATCAGCCGCATCCGTCGCCTGCTGGGGGAGGCGGGCCTCGCGACGGATCGTCTGCAAACCCTGCATGGGCGGGGTTACGTATTCCAATGAACCGGCGTTTGTTCTGGAAACTGTGCGTCGTCATCGCCGTGGGCAGCGTCGGGCTGTTCTGGATCATCGCCCGGGTCGCCTGGCAGACCGAAGAGCGCATGAGCTTTATCGACGCGGAGCACCAGCGCACCTTGCGCCATTACGGCGAGCAGGCCGAGTCGCTGTATCGCGGTGGCGATCATCAGGCGCTGGAGCGCTGGCTCAACACGCTGCAGCAGCAGGAGCAGACCTGGGCCGCCGTGGTACAAGCCGAGGTACGCCCGCTGGTCGGCGAGTTGTCGCCACGGTTTCTCGAGGGTTTCGGCCTGGGCCGTGATGTCAGCTGGAAGATCCATCTGTACTTCGCTGAAAACCCGATCATGGATATTCCCTTCAGTGATCGCAGTGCCAGCTTTCTCATCCAGCTGCCCCAGCGCATGCGCCCCGGCCTCAACTGGCACTACGCCAAACTGCTGCTGCAACTGGTGGTGCCGCTGGTGCTGCTGCTGATCGTCTGCCTGGTGCTGTACCGCCACTTGATGCAGCCCCTGCGGCGGCTGGAGCAGGCCACACGGCAGTTCAGCGAGGGCCGCTACGACGTACGGGTGCGCTCGTTGCTCGGCTCGCGCAACGACGAGCTGGCCAGTCTGGCAGATACCTTCGACGCCATGGCCGAGCGCACCGGGCAACTGATCATCGACCAGCGCCAGCGCTTGGCGGACATGTCCCACGAATTGCGCACGCCGCTGACCCGCATCGAAATGGCGGTCAGCCTGGCTGAGCAGGGCGCCGACAGCCGCGTGCTGCTCGAGCGCATCCGTGACGATTGCAACGGCATGCGCCAGTTGGTCGAGGATGCCCTGACCCTCAGCTGGCTGGAGAACGAACGGCCGCAGTTACGTGACGAAACCCTCGATCTCACCGAGTTGCTCGACAGCATTCTCGATGATGCCCGCTTCGAGTACCCGGATCGCCAACTGCTGGCGCATCTGCCGGGGCAGGCGGTGCTGGGCGGCAGCAGCCATCGAGCGCTTGGCCAGGCCATCGAGAACGTGGTGCGCAATGCCCTCGACCACACGCCGTCAGGTGGGGTGGTCGAGGTCGACCTGCAGGCCGATGAGCAGGCCTGGCAGTTGCAGATCCGTGATCAGGGCCCGGGCGTTGACGAACAGTGGCTGGAGCGGATCTTCCAGCCGTTCTTCCGGGCGGGCAGCGAGCGTGCCGGTTACGGCCTCGGATTGGCGCTGGCGCAACGGCAGATTCGTGCCACTGGCGGCAGCATTCAGGCGAGCAATCGAGAGTGCGGCGGCCTGCAGATGACCATCTGCCTGCCGCAGCAGCCGAACGGCCAGTCGTAACAGTTGTAAAAGTTGTACGTCCCCAACGCTGTATTCGATAAGAATTTGCAAATACGAAATATTTGCATCTTTCTTGGGGAGGGATCATTCATGCACCGTTGTCCTTATCGACTGTCATTGCTGGGCGCCTTGGTCACCGGCGGTTTTCTGGGCAATGCCCAGGCGCAGAGCACTGCTTCGTCGCTGGAGCTGGCACCCAGTTCGGTGACGGCGGTGGCCAGCGAGCGCGCTGAAATCGTCGAAGCCGAGCAGATCGAGCGCCTGCAAGCCAATGATCTGCAGGACGTGTTCGAGAGCAACCCGGAAGTCACCGTCGGTGGCGGCGCAGGGATCGCCCAGAAGCTCTACCTGCGCGGTTTCGAAGATACCCAACTGAACATCACCATCGACGGTGCCAGCCAGGCCGGGCAGACCTTCCACCACACCGGTCGCATCGGCATCGAGCCCGAGCTGCTCAAGCGCGCCGAGGTGCAGGCCGGTACCGGCGACGCCACCGCTGGGCCTGGTGCGCTGGGCGGCTCCATCCGTTTCGTGACCAAGGATCCGGACGATCTGCTGCGCGAGGGCGAGTCCTTTGGCGCGTTGGTCAAGGGCGGTTACTTCAGCAACGGCGAAGGCTACAAGAGCAGCACCAGCCTGTACGGGCGCTTCAACGAGAACTGGTCGGCGCTGACGGTGGCCAGTTATCAGGATCAGAACGATTACGAGGACGGCAACAATGACGACGTGCTGGGTACCGGCGCGCGGCAGAAGCTCGGCTTCACCAAGCTGGTGGGCAAGCTCAGCGAGTCCCAGACCCTGCGTCTGAGCTACGAGCAGCGCACTGACGACGGCGAGCGCAGCCAGCGCCCGCAGTGGATTCCCAGCGGCTTCAACCGGCTGTATCCGATGCGCAGCGAGCGGGAAACCTGGACGCTCAACTACGCCTTCAAACCGCTGGACAACGACCTCGTCGATGTCGAGCTGACCACCTTCCATAACGAAGTCGAGCTGCAGCAGGACGGGCGTTTCGGCCTGTACTTCGGCGGCACGCGCAGCAGCGGTTTCGACCTGCGCAACACCAGCCACCTGGGGCGTCATACACTCACCTACGGCGTCGATTATCGCGACGACCGCGGCACCCTCGGCCCAGAGGGTAATCGTGAAGAGACCAGCGAAGATGGCAGCATTCTCGGCCTCTATGTGCAGGACAGCCTGCAACTGACCGAGCGCCTGCAGATCGGTGCCGGCCTGCGCTACGACCGTTACAAGCTCGATGATCGCGACGACCAGCGCTTCCGCGAAGACGGCGTCAGCCCCAACCTCAGTGCGCGCTATGCGCTGACTCCGGAGCTGACCCTGCTTGCCGGCCATACTCGCGCCCTGCGTGGCCCGCAGGTACGCGATGCCTTCAAGATGGACTCCTCGCGCAATGACCCGAACACCAAGGCCGAGCGCGCTCGCACCAGCGAGGTCGGTTTCGAGTATCGGCTGGCCAGCTGGGAGCTGTCCGGCAAACTCTACGAGACGCGCATCAAGGACGCCGTCGCCGACCCCATCGGCGCGCCCAACGTTTACGGCAACATCGGTGACCTGAAGAGCGAAGGCGTGCTGCTGCAGACCGCCTACCACTGGCAGCGCGTGAGTGCCGGCCTTAGCTATCACCACAACAATGCCCGGCTCGATGGCCGCCGCCTGAACGTCTACGAACACAACGGCCAGGGCACCAGCCTCGGTGATACCTGGACGACCTTCGCCGACTACCGTGCCACCGAGAACCTCACGGTTGGCTGGCAGGGCCGTTTCGTGGAGAGCATCGACTCGTTGCACACCGGGGAGGGCACGGTGAGCAAACCGGGGTATGGCGTGCATGACCTGTACGCGGAGTGGCTGCCGCTGGCGGCGGATCGCCTGACCTTGACCCTGACCCTGAAGAACCTGTTCGACAAGCAGTACCTGGATCACGCCAGCAACGAAGACTTCACCCACATACCCGACTTCGAGGGCGTTCGTGGTTCCTACGAGCCAGGTCGTGAAGTGCGCCTCGGTGTGGCGCTGCGTATCTGATGGGTTGGTCGATCCGTGCGCCCGGTGTGATGCCGGGCGTTTTGCTCATCTTGCTGGCACTGCAGTCCACCTTGGCTAGCGCCGGGCAGGTGCTCACCGATATCGCCGGGCGTCAGGTCGAAGTGCCCGCGCAGGTGCAGCGCATCGTCCTCGGCGAGGGGCGCCTGTTGCCGGTGCTGGGGATTCTCGAGGGCCAGCAGGTGCTCGACCGTCTGGTGGGTATGCCGGCTGACCTGGCGCTGATCGATCCCGGCACCGACCGGCAGTACCGCGAAGCCTTTCCGGCGTTGCAGCAGGTGCCGCGCATTGGCCAGGGCTCGGCCGATACCTTCAGCCTGGAACAGGTGCTGAGCCTGGCGCCGGATCTGGCGATCTTCAGCCTGTCCGGTCATGGCCCCGGCAGCCACCAGCAGCGTCTTACCAAGCAGTTGCAGCGCGCAGGCGTCGCGGTGTTGTTCGTGGATTTCCGCGAGCAGCCGCTGATCAATACCCCGTTGAGCATCCGCCTGCTCGGCCAGGCCCTGGGGCGCGAAGCACGTGCAGAGGCATTCGTCGCCGCCCACGCCAGGGCGCTTGCCGCTGTCAGCGATGCGTTGCCCGGCCTGCCCGGCCCCCAGGTGTTTCTGCATAGCCGAGCCGGGCTGGGCGATGGCTGCTGCGAAAGCATGGCGCGCGGCATGCTCGCCGGCCTGCTGGAAGCAGCCGGTGGCCGTAGCCTGGCAACGGACTATCTGCCGGGGCATGCCGGTGTGTTGAGTCTCGAATTGCTGCTCAGCCAGCCGGTGGATCATTACGTGGCCAGCGCGGTGGGTTCGGCGAACAGCCTGGCCGAGGGCGCGCCCTACATTGCCCTGGGGCCTGGCGTGCAAGCCGAGCCGGCCCGTGAGTCGTTGCAGCGGTTGGTCAGCAAGGGCGGCATCCGCCACCTGGCGGCGATCCGTAATGGGCAGACCCATGCCATCTGGCACGGTTTCTACAACAGCCCCTTCAATGTGGTGGCGGTGCAGGTATTCGCCCGCTGGCTGTATCCCGACGTATTCGTCAACCTCGACCCTCAAGTCACGCTCGCGCAGTTGTACGCCGAGTTTCAACCAGTGCCGCTGCAAGGCACCTACTGGATCAGCTTGTGAGTGCCAGCGAACTGCGCCGTGGTTATCGGCGACTGGCCTGGCGCCGGGTGATCTGCCTGGGGATTCTGAGCATGCTGCTTGGCGCGTCCTTCATCAGCGACCTGGCCACCGGCCCGGCGGGCCTCGGCTGGTGGCAGGTGCTGCAGGGGTTGCTGCAGCCGGAAAGTCTGGCGCCTGCGCAGTGGGTGATCATTCATGAAGTACGCGTACCGTACGCGTTGATGGCCCTGGCGGTCGGTGCCAGCCTCGGGCTGGCCGGCGCGGAAATGCAGACCGCCTTGAATAACTCCCTGGCCAGCCCTTTCACCCTGGGCGTTGGCGCCGCCGCAACACTGGGTGCATCGCTGGTCATCGTGTTCAACCCGTCGCTTGGCAGCCTGGGCCAGCAGGTGCTGTTGCCGCTGGCAGCGTTCGTCTGCGCCTTGCTCGCCTGCCTGCTGCTACTACTGATGGCGCGCCTGCTTGGCCCCGCGTTGAACACCCTGGTGCTGTTCGGGATTGCCCTGTTGTTCGGGCTCAACGCGCTGGTCGGCATGTTGCAGTTTCTAGCCAGCGCCGACGCCCTGCAGCAGATCGTCTTCTGGACGCTCGGCAGCCTGGCGCGTGCCGATCTGCAGCGGGTCGCGCTGGTTGCCGGGGTGTTGTCGCTGTGCCTGTTGTGGGCCATGAGTCAGGCCTGGGCGATGACCACCCTGCGAGCAGGGGAGGAGCAGGCGCGCAGCCTGGGTATTCGTGTCGAGCGCCTGCGCGCGCTGGCGCTGTTACGGGTCAGCCTGCTGACCGGGGTGGCGACGGCCTTCGTTGGTGAAGTGGGCTTTGTCGGCTTGGTCGGGCCCCATGTGGCACGCCTGCTGCTGGGCGAGGATCACCGCTTCTTCCTGCCTGGTAGCGCCCTGGCCGGCGCCTTGCTGCTGTCGCTGGCATCGCTGGCCAGTCGCGCCTTGCTGCCCGGTGTCATCTTGCCGGTCGGCCTGGTGACCGCAGTGGTCGGGGTGCCGCTGTTCGTGGCGTTGATCCTGGCTCGTGGGCGGAGTGTGAGTGGATGAACCTGCTGATTCGCAATCTGCGCCTGGCCCACGGCAAGCGACTGGTGATGGAAAACCTCAGCCTGGCGCCTATCGAACCCGGCGCCATGGTGGCGGTGTTGGGGCCGAACGGGGTGGGCAAGTCGACCCTGATCCGAGCCCTGGCGGGCATGCACAAGGCGACAGGAGAGGCGCTGTTGGGAGACAAGGCGCTGCTCGGTATTGCGCCCTGGCGACAGAGCTCGCGCGTCGGCTATCTGCCGCAGCATCTGCCCCAGGCGACCTCGCTGCTGGCTTATGAACTGCTGCAGGGCGCTTGCCGGGCTCGCGGCGCAGCAGGGGATACGGACGCTCGCATTTCCGCCGTGCTGTCACGGCTGGGCATCGAGTCGCTGGCGTTGCGGCGCCTCAGTGAGCTGTCCGGCGGGCAGCGCCAGTTGGTCGGCCTGGCCCAGGTGCTGGTCAGCGAGCCACGTCTGTTATTGCTCGACGAGCCGACCAGCGCCCTGGATCTGCGCTGGCAGTTGCGGGTGTTGCAGGTGGTACGTGAACTCACTCAGGAGCAAGGCTGCATCGCCCTGGTCGCCTGCCATGACCTCAACCTGGCGCTGCGCCATTGTGATCGCCTGCTGTTGCTGGCGCCCGGCGGCCACTATCGGCTGGGCACGGCAGATCAAGTACTGGATCCCGACTGGCTACGGCTGGCATATGGCGTCGAGGCGCGTATCGAGCGTTGCTCCGCCGGCTGGCCGCTGGTGCTGGCGGATCGAGCGGTAACCGTTTAAGGCTCCGCTTCAACCAGCGGCAGTAGTCAGGCCTGCTCGAAGATTACATAGACCTTGCGGCAATGCTCCAGCACTTCCCAGGTGCCGACGAAGCCGGCCGGGATCACGAAGCGGTCGCCGACGCGCACGGTCTTGGCATTGCCTTCGCCGTCGCGCAGCACGGAAACGCCCTGGAGGATTTCGCAGTATTCGTGCTCGGTGTAGCTCACCGTCCATTGGCCGACGTCGCCCTCCCAGACGCCCGCATTGAACTGGCCGCAAGGGCTGGCGTAATGGTTGCGTACCTGCTGCAGCGGGTCGCCCTTGAGGATTTTTTCAGGGGCGGGGCGGTACTCTTCGGCGCTGCTGCCGCCCTGGGCGAAATCGACAATCTGTTGGATATTCATATTCGCTTCCGTGGTCAATCCGAGAACGTGCAGCGATCATCCCATGCCCATCGACGGCCCGGGGCGGCGCGGCGTAACAGGCTGTTGAAAACCACCTGCGCTTTTCAACGGGCCGCTAACGATTTGCTCGAGTCTATGTTTAATAAATTGAACGTAACAAGGGGATTCCCCGACGAAGTGTCAAGAATATTGAAAATCCTGCGGGCGCTGGTTTAGTGTGGCTCGCAGTTTCCAAGGCGTTAGGCGCCTTTACCGACGAATGAGGATGACCGAATGACCCGTTTGACTCGTGCCGACTGGGAGCAGCGTGCCAAGGATCTGAAGATCGAGACCCGTGCCTTCGTGCAGGGTAAGTATCAGGCTGCCCAGAGTGGCGAAACCTTTGAGTGCATCAGCCCGGTCGACGGCCGGGTGCTGGGCCAGGTCGCCAGTTGCGATCTGGCTGACGCCGAGCTGGCGGTCAAGTCGGCGCGTGCGGCGTTCGACTCGGGCGCCTGGTCGCGCCTAGCACCGGCCAAGCGCAAGCAGAAGATGATCCGCTTCTCCGAACTGCTGCTGGCCAATGCCGAGGAACTGGCATTGCTGGAAACCCTAGACATGGGCAAGCCGATCAGCGACTCCTTGAACATCGACATTCCTGCTGCGGCCAGTGCCATCCGTTGGAGCGCCGAGGCTATCGACAAGGTCTACGACGAAGTCGCGCCGACGCCCCACGATCAGCTCGGTCTGGTCACCCGTGAACCGGTCGGCGTAGTGGCCGCCATCGTGCCGTGGAATTTCCCGCTGACGATGGCTTCCTGGAAGCTCGGTCCGGCGTTGGCCACCGGTAACTCGGTGATCCTCAAACCGTCCGAGAAATCCCCGTTGACCGCCATTCGTGTTGCGGCTCTGGCTGTGGAAGCAGGTATTCCGGCTGGTGTGCTCAACGTGCTGCCCGGCCATGGCCACACCGTGGGCAAGGCCCTGGCGCTGCACATGGACGTCGATACCCTGGTGTTCACCGGCTCCACCAAGATCGCCAAGCAACTGATGATCTATGCCGGCGAATCGAACATGAAGCGCGTGTGGCTGGAGGCCGGCGGCAAGAGCCCGAACATCGTCTTCGCCGATGCGCCGGATCTGCAGGCCGCGGCCGAATCCGCCGCCAGCGCCATCGCCTTCAATCAGGGCGAGGTGTGTACTGCAGGCTCGCGTCTGTTGGTGGAAAACTCCATCAAGGAGCGCTTCGTGCCCATGGTGGTCGAGGCCCTGAAAGGCTGGAAGGCCGGCAACCCACTCGATCCGGATACCAATGTCGGTGCGCTGGTCGATACCCAGCAGATGAATACCGTGCTCGGTTACATCGAGGCCGGCCACAAGGACGGCGCCAAGTTGGTGATCGGCGGCAAACGCACCCTGGAAGAGAGCGGCGGCACTTATGTCGAACCGACCATCTTCGACGGCGTGACCAATGCCATGACCATCGCCCGCGAGGAAATCTTCGGGCCGGTGCTTTCGGTGATCGGTTTCGAGAGCGCCGAGCAGGCCGTGCAGATCGCCAACGACACCGTTTACGGCCTGGCCGCGGCGGTGTGGACGGCGGATCTTTCTAAGGCGCATCTGACGGCTCGTGCGTTGCGCGCTGGCAGCGTGTGGGTCAACCAGTACGACGGTGGCGACATGACCGCACCGTTCGGTGGCTTCAAGCAGTCGGGCAACGGCCGTGACAAGTCGCTGCACGCCTTCGACAAGTACACCGAACTGAAAGCCACCTGGATCAAACTCTGATCCTCCACGGGTAAGCTCGCCAGCAGGCGGGCTCGATCGACTCGGCGGCCGGGCTCCATGGAGCCCGGCCGCTGTGCTTTGTCTCTGGAGTCAGCAATGCGTTGGGGAACCTACTTCGCCGTTTGCGCGGCGGTGATCAGTATCGGCCTGGCGATGGGCACCACCATGCCGCTGGTGTCCTTGCGTCTGGAGAGCTGGGGTTATGGCTCGTTCGCCATCGGCATCATGGCGGCCACGCCGGCCATCGGCGTGCTGCTGGGCGCCTCGCTGGCCGGGCGGCTGGCTTCGAGGTGCCCCACGCCGCGGCTGATGCAGCTGTGTCTGCTGGTCGGTGCGCTGTCGGTCGCCGGGCTGGCGCTGATGCAGAGCTACGCCGTGTGGCTGCTGTTGCGCCTGCTGCTGGGCGTGACCCTGACCGTGGTGTTCATCCTCGGTGAAAGCTGGATCAACCAGTTGGCCGTGGAGAAGTGGCGTGGCCGTCTGGTCGCGCTGTATGGCACCGGTTATGCGTTGAGCCAGCTCTGCGGGCCGTTGCTGCTGAGCGTGCTCGGCACCGATACGGATCTGGGCTTCTGGTTCGGTATTACCCTGCTGATCGGCGGGTCACTGTTGCTGCTCGGCCGTACCGGCGCACCCGTGGTCGATGCCCACAGCGCTTCGGGGCGCGGTTTGCTGGTGTTCTGCCAGCGTATGCCGGCAATCGCCTGGGCGGTGGCGCTGTTCGCGGCCTTCGAGGCGATGATGCTCACCCTGCTGCCGATCTACGGTCTGCGTCAGGGCTTCACCCAGGAAGTCGCGCTGTTCATGGCCAGTGTGGTGGTGGTTGGTGATGCGGCGTTGCAGTTACCCATCGGCCTGCTCGCCGATCGCATCTCGCGGGTCACGCTGTTCCGTGGCTGCGGCGTGGTGCTGCTGTTCTCCAGCCTGGGCATTCCGCTGCTCCTGCATACACCGCTGATCTGGCCGGTGCTGGTGCTGTTCGGCGCCAGTGCTGGCGGCCTGTTCACCCTGTCGCTGATTCTGATCGGCGAGCGCTTTCGAGATGATCAATTGGTTCGAGCCAACTCCCACGTGGCTCAGCTATGGGGCATCGGCTGCCTGATCGGCCCGCTGGCGACCGGGGCGGTTAGCCAGTGGGTCAGCGGGCATGCCTTGCCGATCCTCATGGCGCTCGGCGCGGCGGGGTTCGTGTGGCTGGCCTGGCGGCCTGATGCGTTCGACGAGCGCGTCACCCTATAGCATCTTCTCCAGCCCGATAACCCGCGAGAACCAGGCGTTGAAATGCTGCCAGCGGTTGCCGGGTTCTTCGTGCAGCTCGAAGGTTTTGCCGTCGTCCTCACCGACCCAGACCATGCGTGTGCCGTCGCCGTCAGGCTGCAGGCGCACTTCGTAGCTGACCGAGGGTTTCATGCCCTGTAGGGCCAGTTCACGCAGGTAGGCCGCCAGCTTGGGGCTGTCCACCAGCACGCCCACCTCAGTGTTCCAGAGCACCGAGCGCGGGTCGACGTTGAAGGAGCCGACGAAGGATTTCTGCCGGTCGATCACCAGCGCCTTGCTGTGCAGGCTGGAATCGGAACCGCCACTGAAACTGTAAGCCGGGGGTGAGTCGGCGCCCGGTTGACGGCGCAGCTCGAACAGGCGGATGCCGTGCTCGAGCATTGCCTGCCGGTAGGGCGCGTAGCCACCGTGCACGGCGGGTACGTCGGTGGCCTCCAGGGCATTGGTCAACAAGCGGATATCCACGTCCTGGTCGGCCAGGCCGGTGAGGAACTCCAAGCCCGCCTGGGCCGGTACGAAGTAGGCCGACACCATCACCAGGTCACTTTGGGTGGCCTGCAGATGGGGGCCTAATTGGGTGGTCAGCAGCAGGTGCGGGGCCGGCTCGCCGCTGGCCAGCACCTTGCTTGGCGCATCCCACAGGGCGAAGCCGGGCGCCCAGATCAGCTCCCCCAGCCACTTCTGCAACTGTGGTTCCTGCTGATAGGCGAGCAGGCGCTTGTAGAGTGTCGGCTGCTCCACGCGGGCGGTGTCCAGGTAATCACGCAGTCCCTTGCGTGCCTTGTCCAGATCCTTTTGCGAAGGTTGCTGCCAGACGAACTGCTCGATGGGTTTGCTCAGCGAGCTGTTCCAGTACTGGTCGAAACTCTGCGACAGATCATGCGCCACGGGGCCGACGGCCAGCATGTCGATGTCGGTGAAGTTCATGTTCGGCTCGGCGTCGAAGTATTCGTCGCCCAGGTTGCGGCCACCGACGATGGCCGCGGCGCTGTCGGCCAGCCACAGTTTGTTGTGCATGCGCCGGTGCTGCTGTGACAGGTTCAGACCACGGCCGAGCAGGCGCGTGACGCCGGTCATGCGGCCAAGGTGCAGCGGGTTGAACACGCGGATCTGGATGTTCGGGTGAGCCGCCAGCAGGGCGATCTGATAATCCTTGCCGTCGCTGGTGGTGTCGTCGAGCAGAAAGCGAATCCGCACGCCACGATCCGCCGCTTGCAGCAACTCCTTGACCAAGGCCCGAGTACTCAAGCCGTCATGCACGATGTAGTACTGCAGATCGAGGCTGTGCTGCGCCGCGCGAATCAGTTCGGCGCGGGCTGCGAAGGCCTCGTTGCTCGCCGGCAACAGGCGAAACCCCGAGTGGCCCTGATGCTCGGCTGCACGTGCTTCAAGCGCTGCGCCGAACGAGGAGTCGGCTGCGGGGATGGCCTGGCTGGGCACGATGGGCACCTGATTGGCGCAGCCAGCGAGGCTCAGCAGAAGAATAAAGAGCAAGCGCAAGGGCACAGTCGCAGCCTCCATCGGCTGTCTGGGGGAGTGCTGATAGGACGCCGCTGCGCTTGAAAAGATTCAGTCTCTAGATTCTTCCAACATGGCCGCCACGGTTTCGCCGACCTTGCGCACGGCCGCCTCGATGCTCGCGGTATGCCGTGAGGCGAAGTTCATGCGCAGGCAGTTGCGGTATTTGCCGGCGGCGGAAAAGATGCTGCCCGGCGCGATCTGCACCTTGTGCACCGCCAGTTCGCGGTTCAGGCGCTGGCTGTCGAAGCCTTCCGGCATCTCCACCCAGATCATGAAACCGCCCTGGGGCTGGCTGACCCGTACCGAAGGCGGAAAGTAACGGCTTACCCAGTCGCTCATCTGATCCAGGCCACGGGCGTATTGCGCGCGCATACGGCGCAGATGCGGCTCGTAATGACCGCCTTCGATGTACTCGGCCAGCGCCAGCTGCGGCAACTGGGCGGTGGCGCCGGTGCCCATGTACTTCATGTGCAGCACCTGATCCAGGTAGCGGCCTGGCGCGATCCAGCCAACCCGAAAGCCCGGCGCCAAGGTCTTGGAGAACGAACTGCAGAGCAGTACCCGGCCGTCGTCGTCATAGGATTTGATGGTGCGCGGGCGCGGGTAGTGGAAGGCCAGCTCGCCATATACATCGTCTTCGATGATCGCCACGTCGTGGCGCTGGGCGAGTGCCAGCAGTGCGCGTTTGTTGGCCTCCGGCATGATATAGCCCAGCGGGTTGTTGCAGGTGGGGGTGAGCTGTATGGCCTTGATCGGCCACTGCTCCAGAGCCAACTCCAGCGCTTCCAGGCTGATGCCGGTGAGCGGGTCGGTCGGCAGCTCCAGGGCCTTCATTCCGAAGCCTTTGAGCGCCTGCATCACGCCATGGAAACTCGGCGAGTCGACGGCGACGATATCGCCAGGCTCGCAGATCGCGCGGATCGCTGCGGATAGCGCTTCATGACAGCCGGTGGTGATGACGATGTCTTCATGGCTCAGCTGGCAGCCTGAGTCGAGCGTCAGGCGGGCGATCTGTTCGCGCAGGCGCTGGTCACCGTGAATGCTGCCGTAGGTCAGGGTCTGCAGATCCTGCTTGCGGCTCAGGCGCGACAGCGAGCGCAGCAGTGGCTTGAGGGTCGGGCTGTCGATGTCCGGTCGGCCGCGACCCAGTTGGATGAAATCGTTGCGCGGTGCAAAGGCGATCTGCTCCAGCACCTGATCCCACTGCGACACCTCGACTGGTCGTTGGGGTGCCCGACTGATCTTCGGCAGCGCTGGTTTGGCACGGCCCTGGGGGACGAAATAGCCGGATTTCGGCTTCGGCAGGGCGAGGCCGCGATCTTCCAGGTGCCGATAAGCCTGCTGCACGGTGCTCAGGCTGACCCCGTGCTCCTGGCTGAGGGCGCGTACCGACGGCAGGCGATCGCCCGGGCGATACAGCCCCTGTTCGATCCGCTCGCCAATCAGCTCGGCCAGGTTGGTATAGAGGGTCATGGGCAGCGCCTGTATGCAGAAAGTGAATCGGAGACCGGTACAGATGGCCGCGCAACCAACCATTCAGTTGGGTTTCGCTGAGATCTGTATGGATTTAATTCCGTTTTTTTGGATCTGTCATGCACTTTCATCACTTGCCATCATGATCTCCCATGACCACCCGGTGCAGGAGAGCAAGATGAACGGATTAAGCGATGTGCGATTGACCCTCAGTAGCAGCGAACTGAATGGCTCGGCACGGCAACCTGTGGCGGCGCTGGTGCCATCACATGAGGTGCTGACCCATCGCTGGAAACTGTTCATGCGCCGCCTGGTGACCCGCCGCGCGCTGCTCGAGCTGAGCGATGCGCAACTTCGCGATATCGGTCTGACCCAGGATCAAGCCCGCAGAGAAGCTTCGCTGCCGTTCTGGAAACTCTGAGTAGGTCACGTAGCCCGGCGTTGAGCGTAGCGATACCCGGGATGGGATGCCCTGGGTATCGCTGCGCTCAACCGCAGGCTACGGACAACAATCACCACCCGCGTTTGGAGCGCTGGCGCTCAGGCCAGCTCTTTTAGTCGGTGCCAGAGCATGCCCAGCGCCAGCAGTGGCGAGCGCAGGTAGCGGCCGCCAGGAAAGGTCATGTGCGGCACTTTGGCGAACAGCTCGAAGCCGCCGCCAGCCTGCCCGGTGATGGCCTCGGCGAGCAGCTTGCCGGCCAGGTGCGTGGCGTTCACGCCGTGGCCCGCGTAGGCCTGGGCATAAAAGACGTTGGGCTGATCCTTCAGTTGACCAATCTGCGGCAGGCGGTTCGCGCCGATGCCGATCATCCCGCCCCACTGGAAGTCGATACGCACATCGTCCAGCTGCGGAAAGACGGCCAGCATCTTTGGCCGCATGTAGGCGGCAATATCCGCAGGATCACTGCCGGAGTAATGGCAGGCGCCCCCGAACAGCAGGCGGCGATCGGCGGACAGGCGGTAATAATCGACCGCCACCCGTTGATCACAGAGCGCCATGTTCTGCGGGATCAGCGCGCTGGCCTGCTCTTCGCTCAATGGCTCGGTGGCGATGATGTAGCTACCGGCCGGCAGCACCTTGCCGCCCAGGGTCGGGTTCAGGTCGCGGATATAGGCATTGCAACCCAGCACCAGTTGCCCGGCACGCACCACGCCCTGAGCCGTGTGCACACGGATTTCACTGCCGTAGTCGATGCGTGTGGCCGCCGAATGCTCGTACAGCCGCACGCCCAGGCTGTGCGCCGCAGCGGCTTCGCCGAGGGCCAGGTTGAGTGGGTGCAGGTGCCCCGAACCCATGTCGATCAGTCCGCCGACATAGCGGCCCGAACCGACCACTTCGTGCATTTGTTCCGGTTGCAGCAGACGCAGTTCGTGACGATAGCCGAGGCTTTGCAGCTCGGCGGCGTCCTCGGCGAAACCGGCGAGGTCGCGGGGCTTGTTGGCCAGGTCGCAATACCCCCAGGTCAGGTCGCAGGCGATGCCGAACTGCTCGACCCGGCGGCGCACGATCTCCACCGCTTCGAGGCCCATCAGTTTTAGTTCGCGCACGCCGCTGGCGCCGATCACCGACTCGAACTGCTCGACGTCGTGGCCGACGCCGCGAATCAACTGCCCGCCGTTACGCCCGCTGGCGCCCCAACCGATCCGATGGGCCTCCAGCAACACCACCGACAGGCCCTTCTGGGCAAGTTCGATGGCCGTGTTCAGGCCGGAGAAACCACCGCCAACGATGCACACATCGGCGCGCTGCTCGCCCTGCAACGGCGGATAATCGACCTGCAGGTTGGCGCTCGCGGCGTAGTAGGACGGGGCATGCTCGGCGCTATGAACCGGCGGGTGGGCACGGGCGGTCATGTGCGAAATCCTGAGTTTTGTGTTTGTAAAAATTGACGAAGCATAAGCGCTGACTTTGCCCTGCGCCAACCCGCGATGGCGCGCAGAGGATGCTGGCGTCGCATCCTTTGCCGCAGGCGGGCTCGCCTGTACCATGCGCGCCATCCATTTCCGAGCCGTGACCATGAGCTGCACCAGCCGTAAGATCGACCTGCTGCGCCGACAGATTCCGCGTTTCGACTGCGTGCCGGGTTGTCACGATTGCTGCGGCCCGGTGACCGCATCCTCGGAAGAAATGTCACGGCTGCCGCGCAAGACCGCCGCCGAGCAGGAGGCCGCACTGGCCGAGTACAACTGCGTCCATCTCGGGCCTCAGGGCTGCCAGGTCTACGACCAACGCCCGCTGATCTGCCGCCTGTTCGGCACTACCGCCAGCCTGCCGTGCCCCCATGGGCGTGGCCCCGAGCAGCCTATCGAGGCGAGCGTCGAGCGCCAGGTGCACCAGCTCATCGCCAGTACGCGGCAGGTGTTGGTCTAGGCATTTGGCGGGGCTCTGATGGTACCCACGCTCCCGTGTGAGAACTTTAACCGGGGGCGCTGCGTCGGACATCAAGTAGGGTGGATAACGCGAAGCTTATCCACCCATCACGGCATAAGGCTGTGCCGACGTTGGGTCAACCGGTGGAAAACGCTTCGCGGTTTTCCACCCTACGGTCTGTTGCCGTTCGCCTAGCAACTTGCCGCTGCTTATTCCGGTACCGGCAGCGCCAAACTCTCCTTCACTTCTTCCATCACGATATAGCTCTTCGACTCGCGCACATGGGGCAGCTTGAGGAGGATGTCGCCGAGCAGTTTGCGGTAGCTGGCCATTTCGTTGATGCGCGCCTTTACCAGGTAGTCGAAGTCGCCGGAGACCAGGTGGCACTCCAGTACGTGCGGCAGTTTGAGCACGGCGCGGCGGAAGTCGTCGAAGGTGTCGCCGGATTTGTAGTCCAGGCTGATCTCCACGAATACCAGCAGGCTGGCCTTGAGGTTCTGCGGATTGAGGCGGGCGTGGTAGCCCATGATGATGCCTTCGCGCTCCAGGCGGCGTACCCGCTCCGTGCAGGGTGTGGTGGACAGGCCGACCCGTTCGCCCAGCTCGGTGAAGGAGATGCGGCCGTCCTCCTGGAGGATGCGCAGGATGTTGCGATCGATCTTGTCCAGCTCGCGGCGGCTCTGGTGTTGGGTGCGCATGGTCGGCCTCCTCCATGAAAGGCAATTAAACCAAGAACTCCTTTTGAATATAGGCCTATATACAGTGAAAAGCACTGCTATTCACTTTCTATACTGTACGCATCGACTTCTCAGAACGTAATACGCCAGTGCATCGTCGCGGCGAGGAGAAAATATGCGGGTTCTGGTGCTTGGTAGTGGTGTGATCGGTACGGCCAGTGCGTATTACCTGGCCCGTCAGGGTTTCGAGGTGGTGGTCGTGGATCGCCAGAATGGCCCTGCCATGGAAACCAGCTTCGCCAACGCTGGCCAGGTGTCGCCGGGCTATGCCTCACCGTGGGCGGCGCCAGGTGTGCCGCTCAAAGCCATCAAGTGGCTGCTGCAGAAGCACGCGCCACTGGCGATCAAGATGACCGGCGATATTGACCAGTATCTGTGGATGGCGCAGATGCTGCGCAACTGCACCGCCAGCCGTTACGCGGTGAACAAGGAGCGTATGGTGCGCCTGTCCGAGTACAGCCGCGACTGCCTCGACGAGCTGCGTGCGGAAACCGGTCTTGCCTATGAAGGGCGTCAGCTGGGCACCACGCAAATCTTCCGCACCCAGGCGCAGGTGGATAACGCGGCCAAGGACATCGCCGTGCTGGAGCAGTCCGGCGTGCCCTACGAGTTGCTCGACCGGGCCGGCATCGCCAAGGTCGAGCCGGCGCTGGCCGGCGTCACCGACAAGCTCGCTGGTGCCCTGCGTCTGCCCAACGACCAGACTGGCGATTGCCAGATGTTTACCCGCAAGCTAGCCGAGATGGCAGTTGCGTTGGGTGTGCAGTTCCGTTTCGGTGAGACCATCCAGCGCCTGGATTTCGCAGGTGACCGCATCAACGGCGTGTGGATCGACGGCAAGCTGGAAACCGCCGACCGTTACGTGCTGGCGCTGGGCAGCTACAGCCCGCAACTACTCAAGCCGCTGGGCGTGCGCGCGCCGGTGTATCCGCTCAAGGGCTATTCGCTGACCGTGCCGATCACCAACCCGGACATGGCGCCGACCTCGACCATCCTCGACGAGACCTACAAGGTGGCGATCACCCGTTTCGACCAGCGCATTCGCGTTGGCGGCATGGCCGAAATCGCTGGCTTCGATCTCAGCCTCGATCCACGTCGCCGGGAAACCCTGGAGATGATCGTCGGTGACCTGTATCCGCAGGGCGGTGACCTGAGCCAGGCCGATTTCTGGACGGGCCTGCGCCCGGCAACCCCGGACGGCACGCCGATCGTTGGCGCAACACCCTATCGAAACCTGTTTCTGAACACCGGACACGGTACCCTAGGCTGGACCATGGCCTGCGGCTCCGGACGTTTCCTGGCGGACATCATCGCCAGAAAGCGCCCGCAGATCAGCAGCGAAGGCCTGGATATTTCCCGTTATGGCACAACCAAGGAGTCGAACACCCATGTCCATACAGCGCCTGCGAACTGAACCGCGCCTGAGCGAAATCGTCATTCACAATGGCACCGTCTACCTGGCCGGCCAGCTGGATGAAGACCACAGCGAAGGCATCGAGGCCCAGACCAAGGCGACCCTGGACAGCATCGACGCGTTCCTTGCCGAAGCCGGCACCGACAAGACGCGCATCCTGTCGATCACCATCTTCCTGAAGAACATCGATGATCGTGAAGGCCTGAACAAGGTCTGGGACGCTTGGGTACCGGCTGGCCAGTCTCCGGCCCGCGCCTGCGTCGAAGCCAAACTGTATTCGCCGGATGTGCTTGTGGAGATGACCGTGATTGCTGCTTTACCCTAAGGGCCGGCTCACGATCTACCGAGATGTCCCGACTGCAATAAGGCGGAAGCAGACGTAGGGTGGATGGCGCTCTTTTCATCCACCATTGCCATCGCAGAGCGGTGGACGGATGAAGCGTCGTCCACCCTACAAATGACCGCCACCGCCTTGTAGTGTGTCTTCTTCCGTTATTCGAGATAACCATGCGTCCCGCCCGTGCCCTGATCGATCTGCAAGCCCTGCGTCACAACTATCAACTGGCTCGTGAACTGTCCGGCGCGCGCGCGCTAGCGGTGGTCAAGGCTGATGCCTACGGGCACGGGGCGGTGCGCTGCGCCCAGGCGCTGCAACCTGATGCAGATGGTTTCGCCGTGGCCTGCATCGAAGAGGCCTTGCAACTGCGTGAGGCGGGGATCAGCGGGCCCATCCTGCTGCTCGAAGGGTTTTTCGAAGCGGCCGAGCTGGAGCTGATCGACAGGCACGAACTGTGGTGCGTAGTGCATGCAGCGTGGCAACTCGAAGCCATCGAGCAGGCGACGCTCAAGCGCCCGCTCAACGTCTGGCTGAAACTCGACAGCGGCATGCACCGCGTCGGCTTTCATCCTGCGGATTATCAGGCGGCCTACCGGCGCCTGCTGGCCAGCGGCAAGGTGGCGAAGATCGTGCTGATGAGCCACTTCTCCCGCGCCGACGAACTCGACAACGTCCGCAGCGACGAGCAACTGGCGGTGTTCCTCAAGGCCCGCGAAGGGCTTGCTGCCGAGGTCAGCCTGCGCAACTCGCCAGCGCTGCTCGGTTGGCCAAGCATTCCCAGCGACTGGTCGCGCCCCGGCATCATGCTCTACGGCGCCACGCCTTTTGAGCAGGCTCACGATATCGCTGCCCGGTTAAAGCCGGTCATGACGCTGGAGTCGCGGGTTATCAGCGTGCGCGACCTGCCCGCTGGCGAGCCGGTCGGCTACGGCGCGCGCTTCACCAGTGAACGCGCGACCCGCGTGGGTGTGGTCGCCATGGGCTATGCCGACGGTTACCCGCGTCACGCACCTACCGGCACACCGGTACTTATCGATGGTCAGCCTTCGCAGATCATCGGCCGTGTGTCGATGGACATGCTGACCGTCGCCCTCAGTGATCTGCCCGCTGCCGGGCTGGGCAGTCGCGTCGAGTTCTGGGGCTCCGGCGTGCTGGCCAGCGATGTCGCCATCGCCGCAGGCACCATTCCCTATCAGTTGTTCTGCAACGTGCGGCGCGTGCCGCTCATCTACAGCGAAGGCTAGGCTGTTTCAAAGTGTTCAGGCTGTTGTAAATACTGAACACTGTTGCCATGATGCGGCCAATTCCATGTCTTTCCTGAGGGCATCCAACATTGGACGTCGGTCTACGCCTGCAATCGATCCGTAAGCTCAAAGGGCTTTCCCAGCGCGAACTCGCCAAGCGGGCGGGGGTTACCAACAGCACCATCTCGATGATCGAGAAGAACAGCGTAAGCCCCTCGATCAGCTCGTTGAAGAAGGTACTGGCTGGCATTCCCATGTCGCTGGTGGAGTTTTTTTCTCCCGAAGCTGAGCAGGACAATCAGATACAGGTGGTCTACCGCGCCAGCGAGTTGACCGACATCCACAGTGGTGCGATCACCATGAAGCTGATCGGCAAGGCGCACCCCAGCCGGGCCATTTCCTTTCTCGACGAAACCTACCCGCCGCACAGCGACACCGGCCTGGAGATGTACGCCCACGAGGGCGAGGAGACTGGCATGCTGGTCGAGGGTCGCCTTGAGCTCACCGTCGGTGATGAAGTGTTCGTTCTCGAGAGCGGCGACAGCTATTACTTCGAGAGCAGCAAGCCTCATCGTTTTCGCAATCCCTTCGATCAACCGGCCCGGTTGATCAGTGCCACCACCCCGGCAAACTTTTAAAACCGTGAGCGGCAGCGTGGCAATTCACGCTGCCGTTGATCTACGTCATGGGTTCAATATCCCTGCGACAAGTTGGGTCATTTCCGCCATCTGGGCCAGTCGTTATAATTCGCAGGCTTGCGAAACCGTGGCCGCAAGCGTGACTAGCCACCCATGAGGGCATCTGTGTGAACCCAATTAGAAGCATGCTGGCGGTGCCGGCACTTGCCCTGGCGCTATGGGCCTTGAATGCCCAGGCGACTACCGACGAGGCGATAGCCGAGCGGATCAAGCCCGTCGGCCAGGTGTGTGTCTCCGGGCAGGAATGCAAAGGTATCGAGGCTGTTGCGGTTGCTACTGGCGGTGCTTCACGCAGCGCCGATGACATCATCGCCAGGCACTGCACAGCGTGCCACACGCCGGGGCTGCTCGGTGCGCCGAAGATTGGCGATACGGCCGCTTGGAAAGTCCTCGCGGACAAGCAGGGTGGTGTCGACGGCATCCTCGCCAAGGCGATTGCCGGCATCAACGCCATGCCGCCTAGGGGCACCTGTGGCGACTGTTCGGACGACGAATTGCGCGGCGCCATCGAAAAAATGTCCGGGCTGTAAACGGCGATTTGCGCACAGCTCAAAGCCGCCCCAGGGCGGCTTTGTTGTTTCAGCGTGATGACAAAATTGCAGCAAAAGGCAAGATCAGGCAGTCCAACGCACACTGCCGTGACCATTTGCCTGGAGAGCTGCATGCCCCAACAGTGTTCTATCGAGCAAGCCGTTGACCACGTTCTGGACGAAATTGACGGGCCTATCCATCTGGGTTTGCCACTCGGCCTGGGCAAACCCAATCGCTGGGTCAATGCACTCTATGCAAGGGTGCGCGACATGCCGGAGCGCGAGCTAACCATCTACACCGCGCTCTGTTTGGGACGGCCTCGGGCAGGGCAGGATTTGCAGCGACGCTTTCTCGACCCCTTCGTCGAGCGTGTATATGGCGATTACCTAGAGCTGGATTTTCTCACCGACCTGCAGGGCGACACGCTGCCGGCCAACGTGCGCGTAGAGCAGTTCTTTCTGCAGCCCGGCAGCCTGCTCGACAGCGCCTCGGCGCAGCAGGATTACACCAGCAGCAATTACAGCCACGCCGCCCGCGACATCAACGCCAAGGGCGTCAACGTGGTGGCGCAACTGGTTGCCGAAGACGCCAGCCGGCCCGGCCACTTCAGCCTGAGCTGCAACCCGGATATCACCCTCGATCTTTTGCCCCTGCTGCAGGCAAGGCGCGAGCGCGGCGAAACCATCCTCTGCCTTGCCCAGGTTCACGAGCATCTGCCGTACATGCCAGGCGATGCCGAATTGCCCCGGGAAACCTTCGATATTCAGCTGCAGGAAAGCGAAGCCAGCACGCTGTTCTCCACGCCGAACATGCCGGTGACGGTGCAGGATCACTGTATCGGCCTGCACGCCAGCAGCTTGGTGCGTGATGGCGGCACCCTGCAGATCGGTATTGGCGCGATGGGCGATGCGGTCAGCGCTGCCTTGCTGAGCCGCCACGCCGATAACCCCAGCTACCGCGCGGTGCTGGCCGATCTACAGGAAGGGCAGGCGCATCCGCTGACCGCGTTGCTTGGCGATCAGCAACCGTTCGACGTGGGGCTTTACGGCTGCAGCGAAATGTTCGTCAACGGCCTGCTGGCGCTGACCGACGCCGGCGTGATCCGTCGTGTCGTTTACCCGGATGTGCGGGTACAGCGCCTGGCCAGCGCCGGTGCGCTGGATGCCAATGGTCATCCACGCGGCGTGCAGGCCATGCTCGACGCCGGGCTGCCGGAGCGCCTGGATGAAGCGATCCTGAACTGGATGCAGGAGGGCGGGCTGCTGGATGCCAACCTCAAGCTGCAGGGCGAGAACCTGTTGTTGCCGACCGATCAGCAATGCTCCACCGAACTCTCCGACCCGCTCAGTCAAGCGGCCCTGCGCGATTACCTGACGCCGGCCAAGCATGGCGTGTGGGTGCATGGCGGCTTCTTTCTGGGCCCGCAGTCGTTCTATCAGCGTCTCGCCGATATGGATGCCGGGCAGCGCAGTCGCTTCGGCATGACCGGCATCGGCTTCATCAACGAGCTGTACGGCGAGGAGGAGCTCAAGCGCCTGCAGCGCGTCGAGGCGCGCTTTATCAACAGCGTGTTCACCGTCACCCTGCTTGGCGCGGCGGTGGCCGATCAGCTGGAAGACGGTCGCGTGCTCAGCGGCGTGGGCGGGCAGTACAACTTCGTCGCCCAGGGCCACGCGTTGCCGGATGCACGCTCGATTCTGCTGCTGCGCAGCTGGCGCGAATCCGCAGGCGAGGTGAGCTCGAACATCGTCTGGGAATATGGTCACGTGACCATCCCACGGCATTTGCGCGACGTGGTGATCACCGAATATGGCATCGCCGATCTGCGCGGCAAGACCGACGCCCAAGTAATCGAAGCCCTGCTGGGCGTCAGCGACTCACGCTTTCAGGCGCAGCTGATGGAACAAGCCATCGAGGCCGGCAAGCTGCCGAAGGATTTCCGGCTCGACCCGCGCTTCACAGACAACACACCCGAGCGCCTGCAGGCGATTGCCAATCGGCATGGGGCGTCATTCGCGGAGTATCCGCTGGGCAGCGATTTCAGCCCGGAGGAGCAGGACTTGTTGCGCGCGCTGACCTGGTTGAAGGGCAAGTTCCGGCTAAGCGAAGTGCTGGAACTGGGCAAGGCGGCGCTCGATCCACCGCCTGCCGAAGACTTTCCCGCCCATCTGCAGCGCATGGGGCTGGAACAGCCCGACGGCTTGCGCGAGGAGCTGTACCAACGGCTGCTGCTCTCAGGATTGAAAGCGACGGTTACTCGAGAAACGTAACCTTGCCGCCGGCCAGGGACTGGATGCGCGCCAGGGACTCGATGCGATAGCCCTCGGCGTCCAGCGTGGCTCGGCCGCTCTGGAACGACTTCTCGATCACCACGCCAATCCCGGCGATGCTGGCGCCGGCCTGACCGACCAGATCGATCAGCGCCTTGGCGGCGTGGCCGTTGGCCAGGAAGTCGTCGACCAGCAGCACGTGGTCATTGGCGTTCAGGTGCTTGGAGGAAATCGCCAGGGTGCTCTCGGTCTGCTTGGTGAACGAGAACACCTTGGAGATGTAGAGGTTATCGGTGAGCGTCAGCGATTGGTATTTGCGGGCGAAGATCACCGGCACACCCAGCTCCAGGCCAGCCATCACCGCCGGGGCGATACCGGAGGCCTCGATGGTGACGATCTTGGTGATGCCCTGATCTTTGAAGCGCTCGGCGAACTCGTGGCCGATCTGCTGCATCAACTGTGGGTCGATCTGGTGATTGAGAAAGGCATCGACCTTGAGCACCTGATCGGACAGGACGGTACCTTCACTGCATATCTTCTGTTTCAACGACTCCACGATCGATCCTCTGGGCTCAAGAGCAAAGCGGCGGATTTTCCCTCAAATTGCCGATCATTTGTAGCGAAACCGCATGCGCAGTGCTCCGTTCATCCATTGCAGGCATGCGTTCAGCGCTCATGCGCTTTTGGTCAGCCGCCGCAGGATATCCGTGGGGATGCCGCGGGTGTCCAGTGGCAACTTGTCCGGCGCCGGTTCCAGGCCCAGTTCGAACAGCCAGTTGAGGGCGTATTCGCGCAGTTGCTTCTGTTCATAGCCGTGCCATTGCTGGCGCAGCGCAGGGAAATAGTCGATTTCGTAATCGAAAGCGCGCAGCGGCTTGCGCCCGGTCAGAGCAGCGCTGAGCAGCGGGTGAGCGTTGAGGTCGTTGAGAGTGAACAGAAAGGACTCGCGCATGGCCACGCGCTGGGCACCGTCGAGGTTGGGCACGGCGGCGTAGCGCTCGGGGTTCAGCTGGATCTGCTGATGTTCATCGCTGCCCTGATCTTCCGGTGACAAGGTCAGCACGGTACCGGCCTCCAGGTCGAGCCAGTGCTCCAGGGTTTCGCGACCATTGATCAACTGGGTCAGGGTGTCGAGGTCGAGAGTGAGCGTGCGCATGGTTCCGGGCCTCTTGCAAAAAATAGCTGGACGATAACGGATGGCCGGCAGCAATGGCCGGCCTCTCACTCTGACTACGAAATGTTACGCAGGTGCCCGTCGAGGTAGTGGGCTCGGTGAAAACGTAGCCTGGGTTGAGCTGCGCGATACCCAGGTAAATCTAACCGTATGTCGCTGCGCTCGACCCAGGCGGCTTAGCGCTTGAGCATGGCGCGCATGCTGGCCAGGGCGTCGTTGCCGCGAGCGGCTTTGACCTCCACCGGCGCCTCTTCCATGCCTTCCCAGATAAGGTCTTCGGGTGGCAGTTCGTTGAGGAAACGGCTCGGCGAACAGTCGATTATCTCGCCATACTGCTTGCGCTTGGCGGCGAAGGTCAGGGCCAGGTTGCGCTTGGCGCGGGTGATGCCTACGTAGGCCAGGCGCCGCTCTTCCTCGATGGTGTCGGCTTCGATGCTGGAACGGTGGGGGAGAATCTCCTCCTCGAAACCGATGATGTACACCGAGGGAAATTCCAGCCCCTTGGAGGCGTGCATGGTCATCATCTGCACACCGTCGGCGCCTTCTTCCTCTTCCTGCTGACGTTCGAGCATGTCGCGCAGTACCAGCTTGCCGATGGCGTCCTCGATGGTCATGTCGCCCTCTTCGTCCTTGTCGAGGGTGTTCTTCAATGCATCGACCAGGAACCAGACGTTGCCCATGCGCGCGTCCGCGACCTTGTCGCTGGACGCGTTCTGGCGCAGCCAGTTCTCGTAGTCGATGTCCATCACCATGCTGCGGATGGCGGCGATTGGCTCGTTGACCACGCACTGTTCGCGCACGCCATCCATCCAGCGTTTGAAGCGCGCCAGGCGATCGGTGTAGCGGCTGTCCAGGTGTTCGCCGAGGCCGATTTCGTCACTGGCGGCGTACATGCTGATCTTGCGTTCGTTGGCGTAGTTGCCGAGCTTTTCCAGGGTCGTGGAGCCGATCTCCCGGCGCGGCACGTTGATGACCCGCAGGAAGGCGTTGTCGTCGTCCGGGTTGACCAGCAGGCGGAAGTAGCTCATCAGATCCTTCACCTCCTGACGGGCGAAGAAGCTGGTGCCGCCCGAGAGGCGATAGGGAATCTGGTGGTGCTGCAGCTTCAGCTCCATCAGCTTGGCCTGGTAGTTGCCGCGATAGAGGATGGCGAAATCACTGTAGGGGCGTTGGGTGCGCAAGTGCTCGGTGAGAATCTCCAGCGCCACGCGCTCGCACTCGGCGTCTTCGTTGCGGGTGCGAATCACGCGGATCTCGTCGCCCATGCCCATCTCGCTCCACAGCTGCTTCTCGAAGGCGTGAGGGTTGTTGGCGATCAGGGTGTTGGCGCACTTGAGGATGCGGCTGGTGGAACGGTAGTTCTGCTCGAGCATCACCACCTTCAACGACGGGTAATCCTCCTTGAGCAGGTTGAGGTTCTCCGGTCGTGCGCCGCGCCAGGCGTAGATTGATTGGTCGTCGTCGCCCACCACGGTGATCTGGTTGCGCATGCCCACCAGCAACTTCACCAGCAGGTACTGGCTGGAGTTGGTGTCCTGGTATTCGTCGACGAGCAGGTAGCGGATGCGGTTCTGCCACTTCTCAAGGATGTCGGTGTGCTCCTGGAACAGCTTCACCGGCAGCAGGATCAGGTCGTTGAAATCCACTGCGTTGTACGCCTTGAGCGTGCGCTGGTAATGCAGGTAGACGATGGCGGCCGTCTGCTCCTTGGGGCCGCGGGCATTGGCCAGGGCTTCGTCGGGCAGGATCAGGTCGTTCTTCCAGCTGTCGATGGTGTTTTTCACCTCATCGGCACCGTCGTCGCCTGCGTACTCCTTCTGCATGATGTCCGTCAGCAGCGCCTTGATGTCGCCGTCGTCGAAGATCGAGAAGCCGGGTTTGTAGCCCAGGCGCGCGTATTCCTTGCGGATGATGTTCATGCCCAGGTTGTGAAAGGTCGACACGGTCAGGCCGCGGGCCTCGGGGCCTTTGAGCAGGGTGCCGACACGCTCTTTCATCTCGCGAGCGGCCTTGTTGGTGAAGGTCATGGCGACGATGTGCTGGGCACGGATACCGCAATTCTGCACCAGGTGGGCGATCTTGCGGGTGATCACGCTGGTCTTGCCGGAGCCTGCGCCGGCAAGCACCAAAAGAGGGCCGCCGACGTAGTTCACGGCTTCTTGCTGCCGGGGATTGAGTCGGGACATCGAGGCTACCGCTAAGGGAAATGGCCGCGCATTTTAGCTGAAAGTCTTATGTCATTCGTGGCTTTGATGACGGAAGTTAGCCACCGCCGACGGCCGCGCTTTTACGGTGCTCGATCCCTTGCGCTTATGTGACCGGGTTTGCGGCGAGTTTCGCCGCTGGGCTTGTCGGCTCTGCGCGTTTGTCGCAGGATGTCCCGCGTTTCACATGGAAGTGCTTGATTTGACGCCGGATATGGCGCATTTAGAGGCGATTTTTTCGTCCGTACTTTCGTGCAACGGGGGAGTTTCTTGAGCGCATTCGTCGAGCCATCGCGCCTGATCCTGCTGGCTGAAACGCCGCAGTGGAGCGAGTTGCTGCACGAGCGCCTGGTGGCTCTGGGCGCCACAGCCACGTTAATATGTGCCGCCAATTGGCCTGCCGCCGTAGCGTTACTCGAGCAGAGCCATGACGTGGTATTGCTGACCACTGCGGCTCATCTGCCTGCCCCGCAGCAATGTCGCGCCCCCATTATCCTGTTACTGGAAAGCGAGCCCGAACACGCGCCGACTCAGGTGTGTGATTGGCTGGTGCGCGATCAACTGAGCGATGACGTTGTGCGTCGCTGCCTACGCTATGTGCGCGAGCAGGGTCGCTTGCAGGCCACCCTGCAGCACCTGACCGAGCTGGACGCGCTAACCGGGATCGCCAACCGCCAGGGTTTCCATACCCTGCTGGCAACTCGCCTCGCTGATCACCGTCGTCGCGGCTTGGCGCTGGTGCATCTGGATATGGACAACTTCCACCAGGCCAACGACACCCTTGGGCACCGTGCTGGTGATCATCTGATCTTGCAGGTGGTCGCGCGCCTCAAGGGGCACCTCGGGCGTGGCGATCAACTGGCACGGCTCGGTGGTGACGAATTCGCTCTGCTGCTCGATACCCGGGACGATCCCGCGCGTGCTAAACGCTGGGTGCAGCGGGTAGCCGACGCCTTGGGTGAGCCTTATTGGCTTGAGGGAGAAAGCCTGCTGCTGGGGTGTAGTCTCGGCGTGGTTCACGCCAAACCGGAGAGCAATGCCGATACCCTGATGTGGCATGCCCATGTTGCCATGCAACAGGCCAAGAGCCGCCAGGGCTGTACCTTTCACCTATATGACGAGCGCCTGGATCGCGACATGCGCAGCAAGGCCGATCTGCAGCGTGAGTTGCGTCGGGCGCTACGTCGTGAGGAGTTGCAGCTGCACTATCAGCCTAGGCTTTGCTTGCATACGGGCGAAATCGTCGGCCTGGAAGCGCTGGTGCGTTGGAAGCATGAGCAGCACGGTTTGTTGATGCCTGGCGAGTTCGTCCCGCAGGCCGAGGAGTGTGGGCTGATCGTGCCGCTCGGTTATTGGGTGATCGACCGTGCGCTGCGCGACATGCAATGGTTGAACGGGCGCGGCCACCCGGCGCTGCACATGGCCGTCAACCTGTCGTTTCGCCAGTTTCAGGACAGCCAGTTGCTGCCGACCCTGGAGCGTCTGATCGAGGGCTGTGGCATCGACAGTAGTTGGCTGGAGTTCGAACTTACCGAAACCGCCGTGATGCGCCGTAGCGAATACGTGCAGCAGACCATGCGGCGCCTTGGCCATCTCGGTGTGCGCTTTTCCCTGGACGATTTCGGTACCGGCTTCTCGTCGTTCGAACACCTGAGCAATCTGCCCATCGCCCTGCTGAAGATCGACCGTAGTTTCGTCACCGGCATGGAGTTGCGCCCGCAGAGCCAGCAACTGGTGCAGGCGATGATCAACCTGGCTCACAACCTGGATCTGCAGGTGGTGGCCGAAGGCGTGGAGAATGCCGAGCAGCTGCAACTGCTGCGTGAGTTCGGCTGCGATCAGGTGCAGGGTTATCTGGTTAGCAAGGCGATGCCGTTGGCCGAGCTGGCGCGCTTTCTGTCGGCGGGCGTGCACCAGTCGCTACGCTGCGGTCGACCCTAGCCGCTGCAATCCGGATTCGCAGGCAGCCGCTTATGACAGGTAGGCCTGCATGGCTTTCGGCCTTTGTAGGCGCGCAGTCTTCCAGCGAAAGCCCAGCACCAGGCCGCTGGCCGTCACCGCCAGGCCCGCAGCCAAGCCCCACCACACGCCGTGGGCGCCCCAGCCGGCCGGGAAGGCCAGCAGCCAGGCCAGCGGCGCGCCAATGCACCAGTAGCCGGTCAGGCCGATCACCAGGGTCAGACGGCCGTCGTTAAGACCACGTATCGCGCCCATGGCGATGCTCTGCAGGCCGTCGAACAGCTCGAACCAGGCGGCGATCGCCAGCAGGCTCACCGCCAGGGTGACGATATCGGCGAACGCCGGATCGTGGCGGTCGAGGAAAAGGCCGATGATCCACTCCGGCAGTAGCCAGAACGCCAGGGCGAACAGCAGCATTAGCGCAGCGCCCATACCCATGCCCAGGTGGCCGGCCAGGCGCGACATGTGCAGGCGGTCGGCGCCGTAATGCATGCCGACCCGAAAGGTCACCGCATAAGAAAGACCATGGGGCACGATAAAGGCCAGGGCGACCGACTGCATGGCGATCTGGTGCGCCGCCAACTGCACGCTGCCCAGGGCGCCCATGCACAGGGTGGCGAAGGTGAACAGGCCTTGCTCCGCGGCATAGGTGCCGCCAATCGGCAGGCCGAGGTGAAGTAGGGCGCGGATCTCGGCGCGCTGCGGGCGACCCAGGCCGCCGCGCAGCTTGTAACGCTGGTAGTTCGGCGACATCAGAATGTACAGCCCCAGGGCCAGCGCCATGGCGCTGCTGACCAGCGCGGTGGTCAGACCGATACCGCTCAGGCCCAGGTCTACGCCCAACCAGCCTTTGATCAACGCATAGTTAATGACAAAGTTGGCAAGGGTGCCGACGATGCTGATGGTCATCACCGGGCCGGGACGGCCGATGGCGCTGGTGAAGCCGCGCAGGGCCATAAAGCACAGGTAAGCGGGCAGGCCCAACGACAGCGGGCGCAGGAAATTCATGGCCTGACTGGCGGCGTCGGGATCCTGACCCAGGTGCGGCAGCAGCGGGCCAAGGCCATTGAGGCACAGCGCGCTGATGACGCCCAGCAGCAGGGCCAGCCACAGGCCGTTGCGCAGCAGGCGGGTGACGCCCTCAGGGTCGCCAGCGCCGTGGCGAATGGCGATCATGCTGCCCACGGCGGCGATCACCCCCGTGCAGAAGATCGAGAAAATGAAGTAGCAGGTCGCGCCCAGCGCGCCGCCGGCCAACTGCCCGGGGCCGAGCATGGCCATCATCAATGTGTCGGTGAAGATCATCAGCGCATGGGCCAGCTGCGCGGAGATCAGCGGGCCTGCCAGGCGCAGCAGCGCACGCAGCTCGTGACCAAGGGGGTTTTTCATGATGAGTAAAACTTCGGTAGGGTAAGCATCCCCAGACTGTCGGGAGATGATCAATGACGGCTATTCTCCGGTTTGTAGCCAGTGCCCACAAAAGGAAAATAGCGATGCCAAGCATGATTAAAACTCATGGTTCAATGCAGTGACGCGGCGCCTGCCACCTCTCTATGCCCTGCGCGCCTTCGAGGCCGCGGCGCGGCATTGCTCTTTCACCCGTGCCGCTGATGAGCTGGCGATCACCCAGAGCGCGGTGAGCCGGCACATTCGCAGCCTGGAGGATTACTTCGCCTGCCGGCTGTTCGAGCGCCGCGGCCGGGCGGTGCACCTGACCGAGCCGGCGAGTCTGCTGTTGCCGGGTGTACACGAAGGTTTCGAGTCCCTGGAGCGGGCCTGCGCGACCCTGCTCGTGGAGGATGGCACCTTGCGTCTCAAGGCGCCTTCGACCCTGACCATGCGCTGGCTGCTGGCGCGCCTGTCGCTGTTTCGCGCCCGGCATGTAGGCTTCGAGGTGCAACTCACCAGCGCATGGATGGATCTCGATCGTGTGGATTTTCTCCATGAGCCTTTTGACTGCGCCGTGTTACTCAGTGCAGGCACCTTCAGCAACGAATGGCATAGCGTGCGACTGTTCGAAGAATGGTTGATCCCGGTCTACGCGCCCAGCGCCTCTGGCGAAAAGCCGTGGGACGTCAGCCGCCTGCAGCAGGCCGAGCTGGTACACCCGACGCCCGATCGGCGTGACTGGCGCCGCTGGCTGCAGGCCATGGGCCTGACCGACCAGGTGTCGCTCAAGGGCGGCCAGGTGTTCGACACCCTGGAGTTGGGCATCGTCGCTGCCGCCCGTGGCTACGGCGTGTCGATCGGCGATCTGGCCATGGTCGCCGAGGACGTGCTGCTGGGCCGCCTGGCGCTGCCCTGGCCGACCGCCGTGTCCAGCGGCGAAAGCTATTATCTGGTGTGGCCCAAAGCCCGCCGCGGTCAGGAGCGTTTCGAGCGGCTGGCCGAGTTCCTGCTCGCCGAAGTGGCGGCCATGCAATTGCCCGAGGTCGAGTTGCGCCGCTAAGGGTCTGTTGCCGTTTCAACGCGAGCCGCGTTGCCGCGTTAAATCTCGCCAGGCGAGGCGGAGGACGTAGGGAATGGCGTTCCCTTTTCAAGTCCTTCAACGACGCATGGCGAGATTTAACGCGCAACCCGCAGGGCCGGGCCCGTTTTGCCGTGATGCAGCGTTTCTCGCCGGCTCATTTAGCTCACTAAACTTCGCGGCTCGTACCTTGCCTCGCGGCAAAACGGGTTCCGGCGCGGCCGTGCGTGAAACGGCAACAGAGCCTAGTAAACGCTGAAAACTTTCATCGACGAGACGTTTTTATTACTCCACGTAAAAAATGGGGTGATAGCGTCATGATGGCCATTGACGCACTAAAACTCTCAAGTATTCTCCGCGCTCGCCGACGTACAGGCTGATCACAATTTATTCAATTACTCCATACAGGGACGATGGAGCTCGGAGATATTCATGAACCAACCTCGTTCCCGTATCGCCTGGCAACTGGCGACGGCCCTTGCCGCCATGCTGGTGCTACTGATCAGCGTCAGCACGCTGTTCGCCCTGCGCTCGCTGAGCAGCGCCAACCTCGTTACCCGTGAAGAACACCTGGGCAGCGAAGCGCGTCTGCTGGCTGACCAACTGAGCACCTTTCACGACAGCCTGCGCGAGAGCACACAGCGGCTGGCCGGGTTGTTCGAGCGGCGCTTCAGCAGCGGGTTGAACGTCAGCCCGGACGAGCGGGTTGCGGTCGGTTCACTGCAGGCTCCAGCGTTGTACCTGGGCAGCACGTTGTTGAATAACAACTTCACGGAAGTCGACGAGTTCCGCCAGCTCACCGCGGGTGTGGCGACCATCTTCGTGCGCGACGGCGATGATTTCGTCCGTGTGACCACCTCGCTGACCAAGCAGGACGGCGGCCGTGCCATCGGCACCGTGCTTGACCGCAATCATCCAGCCTACGCACGGCTGCTGGCCGGCAACAACTATGTTGGCCGGGCGCTGCTGTTCGAGCGCTTCTACATGACCCAGTACACCCCGGTGCGTGACAGCGCGGGTCGAGTGATCGCCGTGCTGTTCGTCGGTTTCGATTACACCGATGCGCAGAACGCCCAGTTCGCCAACCTGCAGCGCTTCCGTATTGGCAGCACCGGCTCCCTGGCGCTGCTCGACGATCAGAGCAAGTGGCTGGTTCCCCCTTATGCCGCACAGCGCCCCGAGCAACTGACCGCCAACATGGCCAGCGTGCTGGGCAAACCGGGCAAAGGTGGTTTCTGGAGCGATGGCGAGCAGCAGTTCTACAGCGTCGCCGTGCCGTTTCCCGGTGGCCCGTGGACGGTCGTGGCGAGCATGCCGGAAGAGGAAATCCAGGCGGTGACCTGGCGCGTCGGCAGCCAATTGGCGATCGGCAGCCTGGTGACCCTGGTACTCGCCGTGCTCGCGGTGATCTGGCTGTTGCGTCGCAAGCTGCGCCCGCTTGGCGATCTGGTGCGTCAGGCTCAGGCGCTGGGCGCCGGCGACCTGAGCGTGCGTCTGCAAGTCAGCAGCCATGACGAGATCGGTGAGCTGTCGCGCAGCTTCAACCAGATGAGCGAAGCGCTGTCGACCATGGTCGCCCGCATCCGTAGCTCCGCCGGCAATGTCAGCCAGCGCGCCGAGGCGCTGTCCGGTCTGTCGCGCGGTGCCTATGAAGGGATCGAACAGCAGTCCGGTGAGATCAGCAGCATGGCCGGTGCAGTGGAAGAGTTCAGCGCCACCTCGCTGAACATCGCCGACAACATGCGCAGCACCGAACGCATGGCCAGCGAGAACGCCAGCCAGACCCGTATCGGGCGTACCTCCATGGATGAGGCGTCCAACGCCTTGGAGCAGATTTCTACCTCGCTGAACAGCGCCGCCAAGGTCATCGACAGCCTGGGTCAGCGTTCCCAGGAGATCGGCGGCATCCTCAGCGTCATCACCTCGATCGCTGACCAGACCAACCTGCTGGCGCTCAACGCGGCCATCGAGGCCGCCCGAGCCGGTGAGCAGGGCCGTGGTTTCGCCGTGGTCGCCGACGAAGTGCGCAGCCTGGCGGGTCGTACCCGTGAAGCGACCACCGAAATCTCCAGCATGATCGGTAGCATCCAGGGCGAAACCAGCAGCGCCATCAGCAGCATGGAGCAGGGCCGCCAATTGATGCAGAACGGCTTACAGCTGAACGCCAAGGTCGCCGCGGCGTTGACCCATATCGCCGAGCAGACCAACGCCGCCGGCGAGCAGTTCGCCGCCATCACCACCGCCACCAGCGAGCAGAGCAGCACCGCTACGGTGCTCAGCAGCAACCTGCAGAGCATCGCCCAGGCCAACGGCGAGCAGCGTGAAGTGATTGCCAACCTGGCCCACACTTCCAAGGAACTGGAGACCCTGGCCGCCGATCTGCACCGCGAAGTCGAGCGCTTCCGCTAAGCGCTCGCTACGGCACGCGCAACTGTCTGGCAGTTGCGTTTGCCACCTTGCTGCCCTGTTCTGGGCATCTGAAACCCCGCTGTCATCGTCGTGAAAGCACTCTGTGCCAGGCTCAATGCCGGGCACGAGGTTTTCGTGTGGGGGCCGCGGCTGTGCAGCATTTCGCTGTGTTTCGTGTGGAATCCAAAACGCTTGGGAAACGACAGTGCCCTCAGGGACAATTTTTGATTGATCTGAGCGGGGCATGGTCTTAAAGTCCGCGGCCGAACGTCCATGCTGGCAACGATCCATCCGGCTCAAGTACTGACGACGAGAGGTTGCGGCGCCTGATTCCAGGCACGGCAATTCTCGGCGACATGCCTTGGGAAGTAGGCGAACCAAAGTGGGGAAACTGATCAGACGTTCCAGGCCTGGCAACAGGCTTTCCGGCCTGCTGTTAATGGCCGCCCCCGACACCCGGTTGAACCTGTGCCCGGTTCAACTGCCCGAATCATAGTGTTCATGGTTTAGCCATTTGGAGCCCCGCATGTCGATCAAGGTCGAAGATTACTACCCACGCGAAACCTTCAACCGCATGAAGAACTTCGCAGACCAGCATGAAACCCCGTTCGTGGTGATCGATACCGCGATCATCAAGCAGGCCTATGATGACCTGCGCGCCGGTTTCGAATTCGCCAAGGTGTACTACGCCGTCAAGGCCAACCCGGCGATCGAGATCATCGAGTTGCTGCGCGACAAAGGCTCGAACTTCGACATCGCCTCGATCTACGAGCTGGACAAGGTGCTGTCGGCTGGCGTCACCCCGGATCGCATGAGCTACGGCAATACCATCAAGAAAGCCCGTGACGTTCGCTACTTCTACGAGAAGGGCGTGCGCCTGTTCGCCACCGACTCGGAAGCCGACCTGCGCAACATCGCCAAGGCCGCGCCGGGCTCGAAGATCTACGTACGTATCCTCACCGAAGGCTCGACCTCGGCCGACTGGCCACTGTCGCGCAAGTTCGGCTGCCAGACCGACATGGCCATGGACCTGCTGATCCTCGCCAAGCAACTGGGCCTGGTGCCTTATGGCATCTCCTTCCACGTGGGCTCGCAGCAGCGCGACATCGACGTGTGGGACGCTGCCATCGCCAAAGTCAAAGTGATCTTCGAGCGCCTGAAGGAAGAAGACGGCATCGTGCTGCAGATGATCAACATGGGTGGCGGCTTCCCGGCCAACTACATCACCCGTACCAACAGCCTGGAAACCTACGCTGAAGAAATCATCCGCTTCCTCAAGGACGATTTCGGCGACGAACTGCCGGAAATCATCCTCGAGCCAGGCCGCTCGCTGATCGCCAACGCCGGTATCCTGGTCAGCGAAGTGGTGCTGGTCGCGCGCAAGTCGCGTACCGCCGTCGAGCGTTGGGTGTACACCGATGTGGGCAAGTTCAGCGGCCTGATCGAAACCATGGACGAAGCCATCAAGTTCCCGGTCTGGACCGAGAAGAAGGGCGAGATGGAAGAGGTGGTCATCGCCGGGCCGACCTGCGACAGCGCCGACATCATGTACGAGCACTACAAGTACGGCCTGCCGCTGAACCTGGCCAGTGGTGATCGCCTGTACTGGTTCTCCACCGGCGCCTACACCACCAGCTACAGCGCGGTGGAGTTCAACGGCTTCCCGCCGCTGAAATCCTTCTACCTGTAAGCCTTACGCTGACACCAGACGCCCGCACTTGCTGCGGGCGTTTTGGTTTCTGCGGGGCAGGTCGATACCGGTTGGCATCGGTGCCTTGCCAGGGGGAAGCGGGCGGCGCGAGAATGCAGACACTTCTCTGCGGTAATTAAGGATCTCCGATGCCCGATCCCGTTGCAGCCGGCCTGCGCCTGGCGCCCGATGCACTCACTCGTCCCTTCTCGCCTCAGCAGTTCGCCTTCACCACCACCGATGATCTGGAACCTTTCCGTGGCGTGCTTGGCCAGGAACGTGCCGTCCAGGCGCTGCAGTTCGGCGTGGCTATGCCGCGCCCCGGTTACAACGTATTCGTCATGGGCGAGCCGGGCACCGGGCGGTTCTCCTTCGTCAAGCGCTACCTGCGGGCCGAGGGCAAGCGCCTGGAAACCCCGCCGGACCGCGTCTACGTCAATCACTTCGACGAGCCCCGCGAGCCCCGTGCCGTGGAACTGGCTGCCGGTACCGCCGGGGAGTTCATCGCTGATATCAACGTGCTGATCGACAACCTGTTGGCGACCTTTCCCGCAGTGTTCGAGCACCCATCGTTTCAGCAGAAAAAGAGCGCCATCGACCGCGCGTTTAACAAGCGCTACGACCAGGCACTGGATGTGATCGAGCGGCTGTCGCTGGAGCGCGGCATTGCCTTGTACCGGGACAGCACCAACATCGCCTTCACGCCGATGCTCGAAGGCAAATCCGTGGACGAGACCGAATTCGCCCAGTTGCCGGAAGCGGATCGCGAGCGTTTTCACGCCGATATCTCCATGCTGGAGGAGCGCCTCAACGAGGAGCTGGCCAGCCTGCCGCAATGGAAGCGCGAATCGAGCAACCAGCTGCGCCAGCTCAACGAGGACACCATCACCGTCGCGCTGCAGCCGCTGCTGGCGCCGCTCTCGCAGAAATACGCCGAGAACGCAGGCGTATGTGCCTACCTGCAAGCGATGCAGGTGGACTTGCTGAAAAGCGTGGTCGACCTGCTCATCGAAGTGGAAAAAGCCGACGCGCAGACCCGCAAGATGCTCGAAGAGCTGTACGCCCCCAGCCTGATCGTCGGCCACCACGCTAACGGCGGTGCGCCGGTGGTGTTCGAACCCCACCCGACCTACGACAACCTGTTCGGCCGTATCGAATACAACACCGATCAGGGGGCGCTCTACACCAGCTATCGTCAGCTGCGCCCGGGCGCGTTGCACCGTGCCAATGGCGGCTTCCTGATTCTCGAAGCGGAGAAGTTTCTCAGCGAGCCGTTCGTATGGGAGGCCCTGAAGCGCGCCCTGCAGTCACGCAAACTGAAGATGGAATCGCCGTTGGCCGATCTGGGCCGTATCGCCACGGTCACCCTCAACCCGGAAACCATCCCGCTGCAGCTCAAGGTGGTGATCATCGGCTCGCGTCAGCTCTATTACGCGCTGCAGGACGCCGATCCGGACTTCCAGGAGATGTTCCGGGTGCTGGTCGATTTCGACGAGGACATTCCCCTGGCAGACGACAGCCTGGAGCAGTTCGCCCAGTTGATGAAAACCCGCACCAACGAGGAGGGCATGGCGCCGTTGAGCGCCGCGGCCGTGGCTCGTCTGGCGACCTACAGCGCACGCCTGGCAGAACATCAGGGCCGGCTGTCGGCGCGCATCGGTGATCTGTTCCAACTGGTCAGCGAGGCCGACTTCATCCGCAACCTGGCGGGTGAAGCCGTCACCGACGCCGATCATATCGAGCGCGCGCTCAAGGCCAAGGCCACGCGCACCGGGCGGGTCTCCGCGCGGATCATCGACGACATGCTGGCCGGTATCATTCTCATCGACACCGCCGGTGCGGCCATCGGCAAGTGCAACGGCCTGACCGTGCTCGAAGTTGGCGACTCGGCCTTTGGCGTGCCGGCGCGTATTTCCGCGACCGTCTATCCGGGTGGTTCGGGTATCGTCGACATCGAGCGTGAGGTCAATCTCGGTCAGCCGATCCACTCCAAGGGGGTGATGATCCTCACCGGCTTCCTCGGCAGCCGTTACGCCCAAGAATTCCCCCTGGAGATTTCCGCGAGCATTGCCCTGGAACAGTCCTACGGCTATGTGGACGGTGACAGCGCCTCGCTCGGCGAAGTCTGCACGCTGATCTCGGCCCTCTCGCGCACGCCGCTCAAGCAGTGTTTCGCAATCACCGGGTCGATCAACCAGTTCGGCGAAGTGCAGGCGGTCGGTGGGGTCAACGAGAAGATCGAAGGCTTCTTCCGTCTCTGCGAGGCGCGTGGGCTGACCGGTGAGCAGGGGGCGATCATCCCGCACTCGAACGTCTCCACCCTGATGCTCGACGAGCGCGTGCTGCAGGCCGTGCGTGCCGGACAATTCCATGTCTATTCTGTGCGCCATGTCGACGAGGCCCTGAGCCTGCTGGTCGGCGAAGATGCGGGTACGCCGGACGACAAGGGTGTGTTCCCAAAAGGCAGCGTCAATGCCCGAGTGGTCGAGCGCCTGCGTGAGATCGCCGAAATCGGCATGGGCGAGGAAGACAAACCCGAGCAGGCCAAGGAAGCGCTGACCGCTGCGCTGCCAGAGAAGGCGCCGAAGAAGCCGCGGGTGAAAAAGCCGTCGGTCGAGTGAGTGGGGACGCGGGCAAGTTGATCAATTCATGAACGCCTCGCCCGCGGCTACCCAGTCTGCTAGATGGCCGCGCTTGCTCACCTGTCATGCACAGAGTTATCCACAGGTTCTGTGAATAAAGCTACCTTTGCCGATGAGGGTTACGGGTGTAGGCTGCAAGTCTGTTCCCGCGAGGATTGCCGCCATGTCGCGTAGCCTCTGCCTGACCCGCGAGTACCTGGGCGTAACCACCCGCATCGAATGCGCGGTGCTGCCGCTGGCGGGTGAGCGCGGGCTGTGGACATTGATCTGCATCGCCGGCATGTCTGCCAGACAACCCTCCGCTGTCAAGGCGCAAGGCCCATTCCACGGGCCTTTGGTGGTCGAAGAATTGCTTGATGAGATCGCCGAAAGCCTGGCTGTGCAAGGCTACGGTGCCTGCAACGAACCGCTTATCTGGCGCCTGCATGCCCAGGCGGAGTTACGCCGCCTCAATGGTGACAGTAGCCATTCAAGTGTCATCCACTTGTCCGGGCCCGATAACTGACCGCAAGGCGTATCAGGCACCTTTTCGGGGCGGCAAACGGTCTGCTGCGGCGTTGCGTCGCAGTTTTTATCCACAATCTGCATGACAGCCACGCTTTGCGTTATATGGGCGTCTTTGCGACTGCCGGTGGTGGCTTGCCTGCGCTCCAGCGCTGGGTATACTCGCGCGCTGTTTCAATCATCTGTGAGAGTCCATGGAACGCTTTATCGAAAACGCGATGTACGCATCGCGCTGGCTGCTGGCCCCCATCTATTTCGGCCTGTCGCTTGGCCTGCTGGCGCTGGCATTGAAGTTCTTCCAAGAAATCATCCACATCCTGCCCAACATCTTCGCCATGGCTGAAGCCGAGTTGATTCTGGTGCTGCTGTCGCTGGTCGACATGGCCCTGGTCGGTGGTCTGCTGGTGATGGTGATGATGTCCGGCTACGAGAACTTCGTTTCGCAGCTGGATATCGACGAAGGCAAGGAAAAGCTCAGCTGGCTGGGCAAGATGGATTCCAGCTCGCTGAAAATGAAGGTGGCGGCCTCCATCGTGGCGATCTCCTCGATTCACCTGCTGCGGGTGTTCATGGATGCGCGTAACCACGATCCCGAGCACCTGAAGTGGTATGTGATCATCCACATGACCTTCGTCGTTTCAGCCTTCGCCATGGGTTATCTAGACAAACTGACCAAGCACGACTGATCGTTGACATGGTCAAGGACGCCCGGCTTTCCACTGGAAGGCCGGGCGTTTTGTTATCTGTGTGGCAGTAATCGTATAGTGGCTGCTCCCGCTATCGAGGACATGCCATGACTTTGCCCGAATTGCTGCGCTCGGCTCGCAGTGGCGCGGTAAGCGAACTCGAACTGATTTCCCTGGAAGGCGGCATCTACCTGCTGCAGATCATTGGTGCCCAGCGGCGTTGTCACCTCGTCGATGACGCCGGCCGCAATCTGCGCCTGCGTTCGGTTGAGCACGCCAGGGATCTGCTGCAGGAGTTGCCGGAGGTGCCGTTGTTCCTGGTGCATGCGTCGGCCTACGACGAAATGTGCGGCCTGCCAGGCGGAACCCGCGACGCGCTACGCGTGCCTGTCAGCCTGCGCAGTAGCTGGTGAGCCGTGCTAGGCTAGCCGGCCTTTTTCCCAGCTTGCGGAGCGGCAATATGTCCGAACTCAATCTTTCTACTGACGAAGCGCGCGTCAGCTACGGCATTGGCCGTCAACTCGGTGGCCAGCTGCGTGACAACCCGCCGCCGGGCGTCAGCCTTGACGCAGTATTGGCTGGTCTGTCCGATGCGTTCGCCGGTCAGGAAAGCCGTGTCAGCGAAGCCGAACTGTCGGCCAGCTTCAAGGTGATCCGCGATGTCATGCAGGCTGAAGCCAAGGCCAAGGCCGACGCGGCTGCCGGTGAAGGCCTGGCCTTCCTGGCCGAGAACGCAAAACGTCAGGGCATCACCGTGCTGGGGTCCGGCCTGCAGTACGAAGTACTGACCGCAGGCGAGGGCGCCAAGCCATCGCGTGACGACAGCGTGCGCACTCACTACCATGGCACCCTGATCGACGGCAGCGTATTCGACAGCTCCTACGAGCGCGGCCAGCCGGCCGAATTCCCGGTCGGTGGCGTGATCGCTGGCTGGACCGAGGCCCTGCAACTCATGGGTACCGGCAGCAAATGGCGCCTGTACGTGCCGAGCGAACTGGCCTACGGCGCCCAGGGCGTTGGCAGCATCCCACCGCACAGCGTGCTGGTTTTCGATGTCGAGCTGCTCGACATTTTGTAATCGTTGCATGGGGCGGATCGGGCGCTTGGCCCGTTCCTTCCGCCCACCATCGCGATGGCACAAGGTGGGCGGTGAAACGTCCACCTTAAGCTTTGAGGCGACTATCGCCACCTGTCACGGGCGCAAGGCTCGTGCATAGCAGTACAGGAACAGGCTACGAACCAGCTCCTTGAGTACCAGCGGCTCGCTGGAGCTCAGTTCGTGCAGATCCAGGTCACCCTGTTTACGCAGTTCATCCAGCGCCTCTTCCTCGAGAACGGCGCAGACTTCGCCTGTTTCCCTGTGCAGGATGCGCAGATAGGGATGAGGGCGATCCAGCCAGGCATCTATCAAGTAAGTCATGCTCATCATCTCCCTGAGTCAGTGGTAGATATGAGAATAATTCTTATTACGTTAATAGCAAGCTTTAATCGTGGCCTTTCGTCGATCCAATCGTCAGCAGTGGTTTCCAGTCTCTGATGATGTGCGGCGGACGGCAAACTCAGAGCGCGGGCCACAAAAAAGCCCGTCATGTAGACGGGCTTCGGTACGCTGCTCTTGCTAGCTAGTGCGTGCGAGCTACCGCAAAGTGGCTCAGCTCCACCAGCGCGTCGCGGTACTTGCTGGCTGGCAGGACTTCCAGGCAGGTGATGGCGCGCTCGGCGTAGTCGCGGGCCAGGTTGGCGGTGTAATCCAGGGCGCCAGCCGCTTCCACGGCATTACGGATGCTTTCCAGGTCTTCCAGGCCACCTTTCTGAATCGCCTTGCGTACCAGGGCAGCCTGTTCCGGCTGGCCTTCGCGCATGGTGTAGATCAGCGGCAGGGTGGGCTTGCCTTCGGCCAGGTCGTCACCGACGTTCTTGCCCAGGGTGGCCGCATCGCCCTTGTAATCGAGCAGATCGTCGACCAGTTGGAAGGCGACGCCCAGGTGGTCACCGAAGGTGCGCAGTGCTTCGTTCTGCTCGGGCGTGGCCTCGGCCAGCGCGGCAGCGCTCTGGGTCGAGGCCTCGAACAACATGGCGGTCTTGCCGCGGATGACTTCCATGTAGGTTTCTTCGGTGGTGCTGGCATCGCGGATCTTCGACAGCTGCAGCACTTCGCCTTCGGCAATCACCCGCGTGGCCTTGGAGAGGATCTTCATCACCGGCATCGAGCCGAGTTCGACCATCATCTCGAACGAGCGTGAATAGAGGAAGTCGCCGACCAGCACGCTCGGTGCGTTGCCCCATTGCGCGTTGGCCGTGCTGCGGCCGCGGCGCATGTCGGACATGTCGACCACATCGTCGTGCAGCAAGGTGGCGGTGTGCAGGAACTCGATGGTGGCGGCCAGTAAGCGCAGCCGGTCGTCGCTCATGCCCAGAGCCTTGCCACTGAGTAGCACGAGCAATGGGCGCAGGCGTTTTCCACCAGCGGAAATGATGTAGTCGCCGATCTTCTCGACCAGCGGGACGCGGGAAACCAGCTGCTGACGGATAATGCCGTCCACGGCGATAAAGTCATCCGCTACCACACTGTAAAAAGCCTGGGGTTGCATCAGCGACACGTGCTCCTTCTAGGTTGCGCGGCATGTTAGGTGCTGTTGAGGTTTCAGTGCAAGCCGAAGGGCAACTGGGGCGCTCTGATAAAGGCGGCAAAGCCTATGTGGCGCGGTGGTGGCGTCAAGGTGAGCGCTTATGGCGCTTGCACAGCCCTGGGGGCTTGCGTACAATCGCGCACCCTGAACTTCCCCCTGGGTATTTCCCTGCCTTACGCAATTGCAAGGGTGTCCTTCCGGCCCCAAGCAGCCATGCCAGCCGACACTTATTCCTATAAAGCGCTGGGTGAGCAGGATTAACGGAGATTTACCATGTACGCAGTAATTGTTACTGGTGGCAAGCAATACAAAGTCACCGAAGGCGAATACCTCAAGGTCGAGAAACTGGAAATCGCCACTGGCGAAGCAGTGACTTTTGACCGCGTGTTGCTGATCGGCAACGGTGATGACGTGACCATCGGCGCACCTGTCGTTGACGGCGCCAAGGTTGTAGCTGAAGTCGTTTCGCAAGGTCGTCACGATAAAGTTACCATCATCAAGTTCCGTCGTCGTAAGCACCACATGAAGCGTCAGGGCCACCGTCAGTGGTTCACTGAGATCAAAATCACCGGTATTCAGGCCTGATACGTCTCGTCTGAGCCCTTTATAGGAGTATTGAACTCATGGCACACAAAAAAGCTGGCGGTAGTACCCGCAACGGTCGCGACTCAGAAGCCAAACGCCTTGGCGTGAAGATGTATGGCGGCCAGAAAATCATTCCTGGCAACATCATCGTGCGTCAGCGCGGTACCCAATTCCACGCTGGTTACGGCGTTGGCATGGGTAAAGATCACACCCTCTTCGCGAAAATCGAAGGCGTGATCAAGTTTGAAGTAAAAGGCGCGTTCAACCGCCGTTACGTGAGCGTCGTCGCAGCTTAATCGCGACGTTGCTGGAAAAGCCCCGTCCTGCGACGGGGCTTTTTTGTTTCTGTATCCTATGGCGTGGCTTGGCTCTGCTTTCCTGTTTGGGAAGTGGCTGCAAGGCACGTACTTCGTGGGTTCTTGCCAAACTGTCCTGGGTTAACGCGGGCGGTTTCAGGGCAATTTTGCAAGCACCCGGTGTTTCTTGTTTCAGTGACCCGCGTTTTAAGCGGGAGGCGTATCCATGAAATTCGTCGATGAAGTATCGATTTCTGTAAAGGCTGGTGATGGTGGTAACGGCATGATGAGCTTCCGACGCGAGAAGTTCATCGAGAACGGTGGCCCCAACGGTGGTGATGGTGGTGACGGCGGCTCGATCTTTATCGAGGCTGCCGCGAACCTCAATACGTTGGTGGACTACCGATATACCCGTCGCTTCCAGGCGCCCAATGGTGACAAGGGTGGTAGCACCGATTGCACCGGGGCCAAGGGTGAGGATCTGATTCTGCCGGTGCCGATTGGCACCACGGTGATCGATGCTGGCACTCAGGAAGTGATTGGCGACCTGACCAAAGCCGGGCAGCGGCTGCTGGTCGCTCAGGGTGGCTGGCATGGTCTGGGTAATACCCGCTTCAAATCCAGTACCAACCGTGCGCCGCGGCAGACCACGCCAGGTAAGCCGGGTGATGCGCGTGACCTCAAGCTGGAATTGAAAGTGCTGGCGGATGTTGGCCTGCTTGGCCTGCCCAATGCCGGCAAGAGCACCTTGATCCGTTCGATTTCGGCGGCCAAGCCGAAGGTCGCTGATTATCCCTTCACCACCTTGATTCCGAATCTGGGTGTGGTGAGTGTCGACCGCTACAAGAGCTTCGTGGTTGCCGACATTCCAGGGCTGATCGAAGGTGCTTCCGACGGTGCTGGCCTGGGGATTCGTTTCCTCAAGCATTTGTCGCGTACTCGCTTGCTGCTGCATCTTGTCGATATGGCGCCGCTGGATCTGACCGATCCGGCAGAGTCGGCTGCCGTCATCGTTGCCGAACTGACCAAGTTCAGCCCGTCGCTGGCGGAGCGTGAGCGTTGGTTGGTGCTGAACAAGGCCGACCAGATCCTCGATGAGGAGCAGGAGGCGCGGGTCGCTGAAATCGTTGCGCGGATCGAGTGGGCCGGTCCTGTGTATGTGGTTTCTGCGCTGGCGCGAGAGGGCACTGAGCAGCTGTGCTATGACATCATGGATTTCCTCGAGGCGCGCGCTGAGCGCATCCAGGAAAATCCGGAATATGCATCTGAGCTGGCTGAACTCGATACCCGAATCGAAGATGAGGCCCGCGCTCAGTTGCAGGCGCTGGATGATAAGCGTGCCCTGCGCCGCTCCGGTGTCCGGCCTGTCGCGGAGGCTGAAGAGGATGACAGCTTCTGGGATGAGGAAGATGAAGAGGATGGCCCGGAAATCATTTACGTCCGGGACTGATGGGACGACAGACGCCGCTTTTTAGCGGCGTTTTTGTAAGTTCGGCTGTTGCCGTCGGCGATGGCTTGCGAAAATGTGCTTCTGGCTAGGGTTGGACAACATGCGTGACAAGGTAAGTGGTGCGCAGCGCTGGGTGGTGAAGATCGGCAGTGCCTTGCTGACTGCTGATGGCAAAGGCTTGGATCGCGGCGCCATGGCGGTGTGGGTCGAGCAGATGGTGGCGCTGCGTGCGCAGGGCGTCGAGCTGGTGCTGGTATCGTCCGGTGCGGTGGCGGCGGGCATGAGCCGTCTCGGCTGGACTGCGCGACCGAGTGCCATCCACGAGCTGCAGGCTGCGGCCGCCATCGGGCAGATGGGGCTTGTGCAGGCTTGGGAGTCGAGTTTCGGCGAGCATGGCCGACGCACAGCGCAGATCCTGCTGACCCATGACGACCTGTCCGATCGCAAGCGCTACCTCAATGCACGCAGCACCTTGCGTACCCTGATCGATCTCGATGTGGTGCCGGTGATCAACGAGAACGATACTGTGGTGACCGACGGTATTCGTTTCGGTGACAACGACACTCTGGCGGCGCTGGTGGCCAACCTGGTGGAAGCCGACCTGTTGGTGATCCTTACCGACCGCGACGGCATGTTCGATGCTGATCCACGTAGCAACCCCGATGCCCAGCTGATCCACGAGGCGCGCGCCGATGATCCGGCGCTGGATGCCGTTGCCGGCGGTGTCGGCGGCGCGCTGGGGCGCGGTGGCATGCAGACCAAGCTCCGCGCTGCGCGACTGGCGGCCCGTTCCGGTGCACACACGGTGATCGTTGGTGGCGCCATCGAGCAGGTACTCGCGCGGCTCAAAACTGGCGAGCTGCTCGGCACGCTGCTGGTGCCGGAGCGCGGCATGCTGGCGGCGCGCAAGCAGTGGCTGGCGGGGCATCTGCAGACGCGTGGCACTCTGGTGCTGGATGCCGGTGCGGTCAAGGCGCTGGTGTCTGATCGCAAGAGCCTGCTGCCGGTTGGCGTGAAGGCGGTGCAGGGCAGTTTCCGCCGCGGTGAGATGGTGGTGTGCGTGGCGCCGGACGGTCGTGAGATCGCCCGCGGCCTGGCCAACTACAGTGCGCTCGAGGCGCAGAAGATCATTGGCCGCCCTTCGGATGAAATCGAGCGGCTGCTGGGGTACGTCGATGAAACCGAGCTGGTGCATCGCGATAATCTGATTCTGGTGTAAATGGCTGCTTTGGAGGTTGCGATGCGTAGGCTTCTGTTGGTTGCAGCAACATTGATGGCTCTACCCCTGGGGGCTGTGGCCGAAGAGATCGGGCAGGTGTCTACCGTCTTCAAATGGGTGGGGCCGAACGACAAAATCGTGGTCGAGGCGTTTGATGATCCGAAGGTGGCGGGCGTGACCTGTTACCTGTCGCGCGCCAAGACCGGTGGCGTGAAGGGTGGTCTCGGTCTGGCGGAAGACCGTGCCGAGGCATCGATTGCCTGTCGGCAGGTCGGCCCGATCAGCTTCGCGGGTGAGCTCAAGGATGGCGAAGAAGTTTTCCGCGAGCGTACCTCGCTGGTGTTCAAGACCATGCAGGTGGTGCGGTTCTTCGATCAGAAACGCAACACCCTGGTGTATCTGGTCTATAGCGACCGGATCATCGAAGGCAGTCCACAGAATGCGGTGACCGCCATTCCGATTTTGCCTTGGCAGAAGGCGCAGTAAGTCTCCGAGCGCGCGACCTTCGTCGCGGCGCTTTGGGTTCGTGAGCGTCTGCCCGCGAACCTCTTTCCCTTGGCGAGCTTCAGATCCGGAACCGCGCGACCAGTGTGTTGAGGTCGACGGCCAGGCGCGAGAGCTCCTGGCTGGCGGCGCTGGTCTGGTTGGCGCCAGCGGATGTCTGCAGCGACAGGTCGCGAATGTTCACCAAGTTGCGGTCGACTTCCCGGGCTACCTGAGCCTGTTCTTCCGAGGCGCTGGCGATCACCAGGTTGCGTTCGTTGATCATGGCGATCGCTTCGGTGATCTGCTCCAGTGCGCTACCGGCGCCTTTTGCCACTTCCAGTGTCGAGCGTGCCCGGTCATTGCTGTTCTGCATGGCGACGACGGTTTTCTCGGTGCCCGCCTGAATCCCGCCGATCATGCCCTCGATTTCCTGGGTCGACTGCTGAGTGCGATGCGCCAGAGCGCGAACCTCGTCGGCGACCACCGCGAATCCGCGCCCGGCATCGCCGGCCCGTGCCGCTTCGATGGCGGCGTTCAGGGCGAGCAGGTTGGTCTGTTCAGCAATCGAGCGAATCACATCGAGCACCTTGCTGATTTCACGAATCCGCTCGGCGAGTTGCTCGACCTCGCTGGAGGTGGCAGTTACATCCCGGGTCAGCTGGCTGATCGACTCGACGGTTTCGCGTACCTGCTCGCGGCCCCTCAGCGCCGTGGTGTTCGAGGCCTGGGAGGCTTCCGAGGTGCTCACTGCGTTGCGCGCCACTTCTTCCACGGCGGCGGTCATCTCGTTGACGGCGGTGGCGGCCTGTTCGATTTCGGTGTTCTGCTGATGCAGGCCGCGTGTGGAGTCCTCGGTAACCGCATGCAGTTCTTCGGAGGCCGACGCCAGCTGGTTCGAGGAGTCGGAAATGCTCTGGATGGCGGCGTGCAGGTTCTTCTGCATAACCTGCAGGGCGGTCATCAGGCGAGCCGGCTCGTCCGTGCCTTTCACTTGAATGCTTTGGGTCAGGTCGCCGGCGGCGATGACCTCGGCGACGCGCAGGGATTCGCCTAGTGGTCCGACGATGCTGCGGGTCAGTACGACGGCCAGTAGCGCGGTGAGGGCAAGGCTGATGACCAGCGTGGTGATGACCATCCGTTCGGCGTTGTCGAAGGCAGCCTGGCTGGCGTCCGTAGACTTTATGGCGCCGTCATTGTTGAAGCTGGAAATGTTCTTTATGGCCGCCGCCAACCCGTCGGCATAAGTGGACAAGGGGCCGTTGGCCAGGCTAGTGGCTTCGTCGAGGCGTCCGGCGCGTGCCGCGCCTGTCACCTGCTGCTGCAGGTTGGCGTATTCGTCGTAGGCCTTGTGAAGTTGATCGAGCAGTGCCTGCTCCTGCGGCGAGCCGACCAGCTTGGCGTAAGCGTCGAACTGTTGCGGAACCGCCTTTACCAGGCCGTCGATTGTGTTGACTGTGCTTTGTCGTTCGGCTTCGTCGGTCAACAAAACGCTACGCAGTGTCAGGGCGCGGATGCGGCCTATGTTGGTGGCCAGGCCTTCGGCGGTGATCAGTGATGGCAGCCAGTTATCGCGGATCTGATCCGACGCGGTGTCCATGCGGTTCATCTGTGACAGCGCAAAGACCCCAAGCCCCAGCAGCAGGGCTGCCAGTAATGCGAACGCCAGGCCAGCGCGCTTTCCTATATTCAATCCTCTCAGCCACATAACGGACATCCCTTTCGTTATCCGCGCACCATGCAGCGGACGATGTCAGGATATCGGCAGATCGATCTTGGGCTTGAAGTGGTTCGGGGGCTGGTCGGCTGTACTTTTCTACAGGCAATAAAAAACCGACCCTGAGGTCGGTTTTTCACGAAACGGGACGCTTAAGCAGCAGCTTGGCTGAGTGCTTTTACGTGACCGTTCAGGCGGCTCTTGTGACGAGCAGCCTTGTTCTTGTGGATGATGCCTTTGTCGGCCATACGGTCGATAACAGGCACAGCCAGAACGTAAGCAGCTTGTGCTTTCTCGTGGTCTTTGGCGTCGATAGCCTTGACTACGTTCTTGATGTAGGTACGAACCATGGAGCGCAGGCTGGCGTTATGGCTACGACGCTTCTCAGCCTGTTTTGCGCGTTTTTTGGCAGAAGGTGTATTGGCCACCGTCAAGCTCCTCGAAAACTATGGGTTACAAACAAATAAGGCCGCGAATCATGCAGGCGAGTGGCGTGCTTGTCAAGGCGGATCACTGCTCGATCATTACGAACTGCCGGACGGGAAGGGTGCTTTCTCGGCGTGGGGATTCTACACTCGCCGCCCGTGCAGGTGAATGCCGCACGAGCAGGAAATTTTGTGGTCTGTGTCTGGCGCAATGCAGCAACCGCCTCTGGTCGGTGTGCATGGCGTTGACCAACGCTTCGAACCTGAATCAGGGCGCTTTCGCTGAATGAACTTACTCAAGTCGCTGGCTGCAGTCAGCTCGATCACCATGCTGTCGCGGGTTCTCGGTTTCGTGCGCGACACCATCATGGCCAGGATCTTTGGTGCTGGTATCGCCTCGGATGCCTTCGTGGTGGCATTCAAGCTGCCTAACCTGCTGCGTCGTATATTTGCCGAAGGCGCCTTTTCTCAAGCCTTCGTGCCGATCCTGGCAGAGTACAAGACGCAGAAGGGCGAGGAAGCAACCCGCACTTTTGTCGCTTATGTGGCTGGTCAGCTGACTCTGGTGCTGGCTCTGGTGACGCTGCTCGGCGTGCTGGCCGCGCCGTGGATCGTCTGGGCATCGGCGCCGGGCTTCAGCGATAACCCCGAGCGCTTCGAGCTGACCAGCGATCTTTTGCGAGTGACCTTTCCTTATATATTCCTGATTTCGCTGTCGTCCTTCGTCGGCGCGTTGCTCAACACCTGGAACCGCTTCGCCGTACCGGCTTTCGTGCCGACGCTGCTCAATGTCAGCATGATTTTCTTTGCGCTGTTCCTGACGCCCTATTTCGATCCACCGATCATGGCCATGGGTTGGGCGGTGCTGGTCGGCGGGTTGCTGCAGTTGCTGTATCAACTGCCGCACCTGCGCAAGATCGGTCTGCTGGTGCTGCCGCGCCTCAATCTTCGCGACAGTGGCGTGTGGCGTGTGCTGCGGCAGATGGGGCCGGCGATCCTCGGCGTATCGGTGGCGCAGATTTCCCTGATCATCAACACCGTGTTTGCTTCCTTTCTGGTGGCCGGCTCGGTGTCGTGGATGTATTACGCCGACCGCCTGATGGAGTTGCCGGCCGGTGTGCTGGGCGTGGCGCTGGGCACGATTCTGCTGCCGTCGCTGGCGAAGACCCATGCCGCCGAAGATCCAGCTTCCTACTCGAAACTGCTCGACTGGGGCCTGCGCCTTTGCGTCCTGCTCGCGCTGCCCTGTGCGTTGGCTTTGGCGCTGCTGTCCGAGCCGCTGGTGGTGGCGCTGTTTCAGTACGGCAAGTTCACTGCCGCCGATGCCGATATGACCCAGCGCGCGTTGCTCGCCTATTCGGTAGGCCTGCTCGGCATGCTGCTGGTCAAGGTGCTGGCCCCGGCGTTCTATGCTCGTCAGGATATTCGCACCCCCGTGCGCATCGCCATGTTCACCCTGCTGATGACGCAGGTGATGAACGTGCTATTTGTCTTCGTTATCCCGCTGGCGCATGCCGGGCTGGCCTTGTCCATTGGCCTGGCTGCTTGCCTGAATGCGGGGCTGCTGTTCTGGAAGTTGCGTTCTCGCGGCTTCTACCAGCCGCAGCCTGGCTGGGGTTTGTTTGCCGGCAAGCTGCTGGCGGCGGTGCTGGTGATGGTTGTGGTGCTGAGCGGCATGCTGTGGCTGATGCCGGCTTGGGCCGATGGCAATATGTTGCAGCGCTTGCTGCGGCTGGGCGCATTGGTTGCGGCTGGGGCGTTGAGCTATTTCGCGGTGCTGGGCATTCTCGGTTTCCGTCTGCGCGACTTCGCCCGTCGTTCGGTTGGTTGAGTGAGTGTGCCGCGCTAATCTGTGGTGCCAGTAATAGAGCACCGTATCAACCTACCCGGCGCCAGCCGCTGTGCGTATAATTGGCCACTTTGTGAGCAAGAAGTGCGTTATGCAGCTGGTTCGAGGCCTTCATAATCTGCGGCCCCAGCATCGGGGCTGCGTCGCCACCATCGGTAATTTCGACGGCGTTCATCGTGGCCACCAGGCGATTCTGGCGCGTTTACGTGAGCGTTCGGCGGAGCTTGGCGTACCGAGCTGCGTGGTGCTGTTCGAGCCGCAGCCGCGTGAATACTTCGACCCCAATGGCGCACCCGCCCGGTTGAGCCGCCTGCGCGACAAGCTCGCGCTACTGGCTGCCGAAGGTGTCGACCGCGTGCTGTGCCTGACCTTCAACCCACGCTTGCGTGAGTTGAGCGCGGCGGAGTTCGTGCAGCGCGTATTGCTCGACGGCCTGGGTGTTCTGCATCTGGAAGTGGGTGACGATTTCCGCTTTGGTTGCGACCGCGCGGGTGATTTCGCCTTTCTGGCCGAGGCCGCACAGCGCGAAGGCTTTACTGTCGAGGCGGCCAAGACCGTGGAGGTCGATGGTCAGCGGGTCAGCAGTACGCGCGTGCGTGAGGCCCTGGCCAACGGTGATTTCAAGGTTGCCGAAGGCATGCTCGGGCGGCCCTTCCGGATCGTCGGGCGGGTGCTGCACGGGCAGAAGCTTGGGCGTCAATTGAATGCGCCGACCGCCAACGTGCAGCTCAAGCGCAAGCGCGCGCCGCTGACCGGGGTTTACCTGGTCAGCGCCGAGATAGATGGCCGGCCATGGCCTGGCGTCGCCAATATTGGCGTGCGCCCCAGCGTGGCCGGTGACGGGAGCGCCCACCTCGAGGTGCACCTGCTGGATTTTGCCGGCGACCTGTATGGCCGGCGTTTGACGGTGGCATTCCACCACAAGCTGCGCGATGAGCAGCGTTTCGCCTCACTCGAGGCACTGAAGACGGCAATTGCTGCCGATATTGCCGCCGCCCGCGCCCATTGGCACGGCCAACCGCTTAAGTGAAGAGCCGAGATGACCGACTATAAAGCCACGTTGAATCTTCCTGATACCCAGTTCCCGATGAAGGCTGGCCTGCCGCAGCGCGAGCCGCAAATCCTGCAACGCTGGGACGACATTGGTCTGTATCAGAAGCTGCGTGAGATTGGCGCCGACCGGCCGAAGTTCGTCCTGCACGACGGCCCGCCCTATGCGAACGGCAGCATTCATATCGGTCACGCGCTGAACAAGATTCTCAAGGACATCATCACCCGCTCCAAGACCATCGCGGGCTTCGATGCGCCTTACGTACCGGGCTGGGATTGCCATGGCCTGCCGATCGAGCACAAGGTTGAAACCACCTTTGGCAAGAACCAGCCGGCCGATCTGACCCGCGAGCGTTGCCGTACCTACGCCGGCGAGCAGGTCGAAGAGCAGAAGGGCAACTTCATCCGCCTCGGCGTGCTGGGCGAGTGGAACAACCCCTACCTGACCATGAACTTCGCCAACGAGGCCGGTGAAATCCGTGCCTTGGCGGAGATCGTCAAGAAGGGCTTCGTGTTCAAGGGCCTGAAACCGGTCAACTTCTGTTTCGATTGCGGTTCGGCACTGGCCGAGGCCGAGGTCGAGTATCAGGACAAGAAGTCCGATGCCATCGACGTTGCCTTCCCGATCGAAGACGCCGACAAGCTGGCCGCCGCATTCGGCCTGGCCAGCCTGAGCAAGCCGACCAGCATCGTCATCTGGACCACCACGCCCTGGACCATCCCGGCCAACCAGGCGCTGAACGTGCACCCAGAGTTCAACTACGCCCTGGTGGACGTCGGTGATCGCCTGTTGCTGCTGGCCGAAGAAATGGTCGAGAGCAGCCTGCAACGTTATGGCCTGCAGGGCGAAGTCGTCGCCATCGCGGCGGGCGCCAAGCTGGAACTGATCAATTTCCGTCATCCGTTCTACGATCGCCTGTCGCCGCTTTACCTGGCCGACTACGTCGAACTGGGTGCCGGCACCGGTATCGTGCACTCCGCGCCAGCCTACGGTGAGGACGACTTCTACAGCTGCAAACGCTACGGCATGAGCAACGACGACATCCTCAACCCGGTGCAGAGCAACGGCGTCTACGTCGAGTCGCTGCCGTTCTTCGGTGGCCAGTTCATCTGGAAGGCCAACCCGGCCATCGTCGCCAAGCTCGAAGAAGTTGGCGCGCTGCTCAAGCACGAAGCGATCAACCATAGCTACATGCACTGCTGGCGCCACAAGACGCCGCTGATCTACCGCGCCACCGCGCAGTGGTTCATTGGCATGGACAAGCAGCCGAACGAGGGTTCCACCCTGCGTGAGCGCTCGCTGGCAGCCATCGAAGAAACCCAATTCGTACCGGCCTGGGGCCAGGCGCGTCTGCACAGCATGATCGCTGGCCGCCCTGACTGGTGTATCTCGCGTCAGCGTAACTGGGGCGTGCCGATCCCGTTCTTCACGCACAAGGAAAGCGGCGAGCTGCACCCGCGTACCGCCGAGCTGATGGAGCAGGTGGCGCAGCGCGTCGAGCAGGAAGGCATCGAAGCCTGGTTCAAGCTCGACACCGCCGAGCTGCTGGGTGACGAAGCCGGGCAGTACGACAAGAGTCGTGACACCTTGGACGTCTGGTTCGATTCCGGTACCACTCACTGGCATGTGCTGCGCGGCTCCCATGCCGAGCTGGCGCATCCGAATGGCCCGGCCGCCGACCTCTATCTGGAAGGCTCCGACCAGCACCGCGGCTGGTTCCACTCCTCGCTGCTGACCGGTTGTGCCATCGACGGTCACGCGCCGTACAAGGAACTGCTGACCCACGGCTTCACCGTCGACGAGCAGGGCCGCAAGCAGTCCAAGTCGCTGGGCAACGTGGTCGCTCCGCAGAAGGTCATCGACAGCCTGGGCGCCGACATCCTGCGCCTGTGGGTTTCCTCCACCGATTACTCGGGCGAGATGGCGGTCTCCGACCAGATCCTGCAGCGCAGCGCCGATGCTTACCGGCGTATCCGCAATACTGCACGCTTCCTGCTCTCCAACCTCAGCGGCTTCGATCCGGCTCAGCACCTGCTGGCCCCCGAAGACATGCTGGCCCTGGATCGCTGGGCTGTGGATCGCGCCCTGCTGCTGCAGCGCGAGATCGAAGAGGCTTACACCAGCTATCGCTTCTGGAACGTGTACCAGAAGGTGCACAACTTCTGCGTGCAGGAGCTGGGTGGCTTCTACCTCGACATCATCAAGGATCGCCAGTACACCACCGCCGCCGACAGCGTGGCGCGTCGCTCCTGCCAGACCGCCATGTTCCATATCGCCGAAGCGCTGGTGCGCTGGATCGCGCCGATCCTGTCGTTCACCGCGGACGAAATCTGGCAGTACCTGCCGGGCGAGCGCAACGAGTCGGTAATGCTCAATACCTGGTACGCAGGCTTGAGCGAGCTGCCAGCCGGTTTCGAGCTGGATCGCGCCTTCTGGGATCGCGTCATGGCGGTCAAGACCGCGGTCAACAAGGAACTGGAGAACCAGCGCAGCGCCAAGCTGATCGGTGGCAACCTGCAGGCCGAAGTGACCCTGTACGGTGAAGAGTCGCTGGTTGCCGACCTGACCCGTCTGGGCGATGAACTGCGCTTCGTGCTGATCACCTCCGGTGCCAGTCTGGCACCTCTGGCCGCCGCGCCGGCTGATGCGGTGCAGACCGAAGTCAGCGGGCTGAAGCTGAAGATCGTCAAATCCGGCCTGACTAAGTGCGCGCGCTGCTGGCACTTCTGCGCCGACGTCGGTACCCATGCCAACCACCCGGAGATCTGTGGCCGTTGCGTGGACAACATCGAAGGCAAGGGCGAGGTGCGCCACCATGCGTAAGGCTTTGGCCCGCATCGCGGAGATGCATTCATGAGCGCGCGTTTCGGCAAGCTCGGCTGGGTGTGGTTGAGCGTGGTGATCTTCGTGGTCGATCAGATCACCAAGTACTGGTTCGATAACAACCTGCAGATGTACGAGCGCATCGTGGTCATTCCCGACTACTTCAGCTGGACGCTGGCCTACAACACCGGCGCTGCCTTCAGCTTCCTGGCCGGTGCGGGCGGCTGGCAGCGCTGGCTGTTTACCCTGATCGCCCTGGTGGTCAGCGTGGTGCTGGTGGTGTGGCTCAAGCGTCTGAAGTCCGACGAAACCTGGCTGGCCGTCGGCCTGGCCCTGGTACTCGGCGGCGCGCTGGGCAACCTGGTGGATCGCGTGGTGTTCGGCCACGTGGTCGACTTCATTCTGGTGCACTGGCAGAACCGCTGGTATTTCCCGGCGTTCAACCTGGCCGATAGCGCGATCACCGTCGGTGCCGTGCTGCTGGCGCTGGACATGTTCAAGAGCAAGAAATCGGAAGAAGAGGTGGCACGTGACTGATGTACGTATCGGCCCGGATCGGCAGGTAACCCTGCATTTCGCGCTGAAGCTGGATAACGGCGATGTCGTCGACAGCACCTTCGACAAGCAGCCACCCACCTTCAAGGTCGGCGATGGCAACCTCCTGCCGGGGTTCGAGTCCGCGCTGTACGGCTTCAAGGCCGGCGACAAGCGCAGCGTGACCGTGCTACCGGAGCAGGGCTTCGGTCAGCCGAACCCGCAGAACGTGCAGGTCATGCCGCGTTCGCAGTTTCAGGGCATGGAATTGTCCGAGGGGCTGCTGGTGATCTTCAACGACGCCGCCAATACCGAACTGCCCGGTGTGGTCAAAGCCTTCGATGACGCTCAGGTGACCATCGACTTCAATCACCCGCTGGCTGGCAAGACGCTGACGTTCGACGTCGAGATCATCGACGTCCAGGCGATCTGACGAGACGCCAGCGGATCAGACGGACATTCCTCGTGAACGCGCTGTCTATCGCGTAAGGTCTTTTGGGCTTACGCGATACACTCTCCACTCAAGCTTCCGTGCCGAGCGTGCCATGCATATCAAACTCGCCAATCCCCGCGGTTTCTGCGCCGGTGTCGACCGCGCCATCGAGATCGTCAACCGCGCCCTCGAGGTGTTCGGTCCGCCGATCTACGTGCGTCACGAAGTGGTGCACAACAAGTTCGTGGTCGAGGATCTGCGCTCCCGCGGCGCCATATTCGTCGAAGAGCTGGATCAGGTGCCCGATGACGTCATCGTCATCTTCAGCGCCCACGGCGTATCCCAGGCCGTGCGCAACGAAGCCACCAACCGTGGCCTGAAAGTGTTCGACGCCACCTGCCCGCTGGTCACCAAGGTGCATCTGGAAGTGGTGCGCTACAGTCGAGACGGCCGCGAGTGCATCCTTATCGGCCATGCCGGTCACCCGGAAGTCGAAGGCACCATGGGCCAGTACGACGCCAGCAATGGCGGCGCCATCTACCTGGTCGAAGACGAGGCGGATGTCGCCAAGCTGCAGGTGCGCGACCCCGACTCCCTGGCCTTCGTCACCCAGACCACGCTGTCGATGGACGACACCAGCAAGGTCATCGATGCCCTGCGCACACGCTTCCCCACTATCGGCGGTCCGCGTAAGGACGACATCTGCTACGCCACCCAGAACCGCCAGGATGCGGTCAAGCAACTGGCCGACGAGTGCGATGTGCTGCTGGTAGTCGGTAGCCCCAACAGCTCCAACTCCAACCGCTTGCGCGAACTGGCCGAGCGCATGGGCACGCCTGCTTACCTGATTGACGGCGCCGATGACCTCAAGCGCGAATGGTTCGAGGGTGCCAAGGGCATCGGTATCACCGCCGGCGCCTCTGCCCCTGAAGTGCTAGTGCGCGGTGTGATCGACAAGCTTGGCGAGTGGGGCGCCAGCAACGTCCAGGAACTCGACGGCCGCCCCGAGAACGTGACCTTCTCCATGCCCAAGGAGCTGCGCCTGAAAGCGGTGTAGTCACCATATTCATAGCTGAAAAGGCCCGGGGCACTTGGAAGTGCCCCGGGCCTTTTTATTTAGGGCCGATGATATCGGTCATGAGCCACGTGCTATCCGAATACCGCGCTTTGCCAGTGCTCTTCACTGACGATGGCGATAGGAGAACCGGCCTCTCTTAATTCGACGGCTTTCTTGATCTTGGTGCCATAGGTGCTGTGCAGCCATTGTTCGTTGCCGATGCTACCGACCACCAAGTAGTGGATTTTCTTGCTGATGCTTGAGCCGATTTGTCCATTACGTTCGAGGACAAGGGTTTCGCAGTTCTTACGGGGGCCGTAAGCCATCACTCCCGTGAATACGAACAGGCGACCACTCCACTCCATTGCGGGAGCCGGATGATTGAGTGGAAGTGAATTCGGTGTTGTGAAGGCATTGTCTCGAGGATTAGTCCTGCCTTTATTCATGCCGCTGAAGCAGCGCAGCATGCCAAGCAGTTCTTCAGACTCTTCGGCATCCAAGATGCCGTCAGCGAGCATATCGGAAAGGCGTCGGTAGAGCAGGTTGATCACAGGATCTTCGAGGTGGGATAGATTCTGGACGATCCAACTTTCCAGAAACTCGGCTTCCCGCTGATTGACTAGGCCGTCTGCAATGATTCCTGTAGCCAGCCCTGACAAGGCATCAGCGGAGCGCTTATCAATACGGGCCTCGTGAAAGAAGCGGCTATTTTTGAACTCTTCGTGAAGATCAGCCATTTGCTTCTCCCTGATCGGCTACGCCTAGCTTGCCCAAGTCCGGGGTGAACGTGACAACCATCCCCGTGGCGCTGCAGTTAAGTACCAACTCCAGTGACAAATCTATGAGCAGATCTTCGCCGCGCAAGCCCTGCCACTGTGCCAAGTACTGCAAGGCGCCAAACTTTTCTTTCTTCTTCAGCGCACGGCTGACTCCACCTTTCCAATTAAGAAGAGGTAGCGCCCCTGCTTTACAGTGATCAACCAGCCCAGGATTTGATTCGGCGAGCTTGCGACCTGTTTCCCAGCATTTGATTAGCCCTTGGTCGGAGCCCTGCCAGGTTTGTTTCCAATCGATATCTCGACGAATAGGGTTCGAGATGGGGATGTTGATGACTGTTTCGGCTGCCATGATTACCTCCGCGATCCATGCTTTTTGGCATATTGCCATCATTGGCGCTGATGGTGCTACAGGGGGGATGCAGTGTCCCGAATTTGTATAGATCAAAACGCAGGCATAAAAAAGCCGGCTTGTGGCCGGCTTTCGTAAGGCAGGTTGTGCTTATTTTTGGTAAGCAGCAGCTGCCTTGGTGATCTCGGCGCGGGCGGCTTCTGCGTTGCCCCAGCCTTCGACTTTGACCCATTTGCCTTTCTCGAGATCTTTGTAGTTCTCGAAGAAGTGCTTGATCTGCTCGATCAGCAGCGGGGGCAGGTCGGTGTATTCCTTGATGTCTTTGTAGATGGTGGTCAGCTTGTCGTGCGGGACGGCGATCAGCTTGGCGTCGCCACCGGCTTCGTCGGTCATGTGCAGCACGCCGACCGGACGGGCGCGGATCACCGAGCCTGGTGCTACTGGGTACGGCGTCACGACCAGCACGTCGAGGGGGTCGCCGTCGTCGGCCAGGGTGTGCGGGATGAAACCGTAGTTGGCCGGGTAGAACATCGGGGTGGCCATGAAACGGTCGACGAACAGGCAGTCGGTGTCGTGATCGATTTCGTATTTGATCGGCGCGTGGTTGGCCGGGATCTCGATAGCGACGTAGATGTCATTCGGCAGGTCTTTACCGGCCGGAACCTTGCTGTAGCTCATGGGTGACTCCCTGATGTGCGCCAAAAAAAGTGGCGCGATTATAGGTGGATTCCCGCGTCGTTGCCATTACAGCCATTGGTCGTATCCGGCTGGGCGGGGTTGGGTTCCTGATAGTCCGGGTGTTCGACCTGCAGGCGGCGCAAACGTGCCAGCGGATCCTGTCGATAGAACAGACGCAACTGCGCGTAGACCGCTGGAAAGGCCTCTTCGAGCAGGTCGGGAGCGTTGAAGAAATACTCGCTGGTCACCGCAAAGAACTCGGCGGGGTTTTCCGCTGCATAGGGATCGATAGCGGTCTGCGCCTCCTCATCGGCGTCCAGCTCGGCGTTCATGCTGTCGAACGCTTGCTGCATGGCAAGGGCCCACTGCTGGATATCCATATTGCTGTGCAGCGGCGGCAGGCCGTTGGCGTCGCCGCCGAGCATGTCCAGCTTGTGCGCCAGTTCGTGGATCACCAGGTTGTAGCCTTCCCAGCCGCCGCTGGCCTGCACGCCGGGCCAGGCGAGAATCACCGGGCCTTGTTGCCAGGCTTCGCCGCTGTGTTCGCCATCCCATTCATGTTCGATACCGCCTGAGTCGCGATGGCGTTGCGGGCTGACGAAGTCGTCCGGATAGAGGATGACCTCGTGAAAGCCCTGGTACCAGTTCAGCTCGGCCAGCCCGAGCAGCGGCAATTCGGCCAGGGCCGCCAGGGCCAGGCGGTCGTCGTGGTCGAGTTCGAGGCCGGGCAGGGTAGTCAGGTGTTTGTTGTGCAGAAACAGCACGGCGCGCTCGCGCAGGCGCTGCTGCTCTTCTTCGCTGAGTCCGTCGAGAATCGGCAGGCGCTGGCGCACGACGGCCCAGCTGCTGTCGCTGACAGGGTTGCGGGAGAGGATGCGCCGACGGCGCCAGGCGCTAAACGACCACATGACAAAAGCTCGGTTGCAGGGTGGCGTCACCTTAAGCAGGCCATCCGCTTACCGCAAGCGCGCAGGCGTTACGCGCTGTTGAAGGGCAAAGGGATGCCTGTTTGCCAGACAGGTGCACCTGGCAGCGCCACGCGACTGAGTCTTGCTCGCCTGGGGACTCCTGGCAGGCAGGATGCGGGGCGCTGCTGTGCTAATCTGCGGCCATGTTTTCACTCGGTTCGCCCGGCTTTCGGCGCGCCTGTTTTCGAGGTTTTCATGCATATCCACATTCTCGGCATCTGCGGCACGTTCATGGGGTCGCTGGCAGTACTGGCCAAGGAGCTGGGCCATCGCGTCACCGGTTCCGATGCCAACGTCTATCCGCCCATGAGTATCCAGCTCGAAGCTCAGGGCATCGAGCTGATGCAGGGCTACGATCCCGCCCACCTGCAGCCGGCTCCCGATCTGGTGGTGGTAGGCAATGCCATGAGCCGCGGCAACCCGGCGGTGGAGTACGTGCTCAACAAGGGGCTGCCCTACGTGTCCGGACCGCAGTGGCTGGCCGACCATGTGCTGCAGGGCCGTTGGGTGATGGCGGTTGCCGGCACCCACGGCAAGACCAGCAGTTCGAGCATGCTCGCCTGGGTGCTCGAGCATGCGGGCATGGCGCCGGGCTTCCTGATTGGTGGCGTGCCGCAGAACTTCGGCATTTCCGCGCGTCTGGGCGATACGCCGTTCTTCGTGGTCGAGGCCGATGAATACGACAGCGCGTTCTTCGACAAGCGCAGCAAGTTCGTCCACTACCGCCCGCGTACCGCGATCCTCAACAACCTCGAGTTCGACCACGCGGATATCTTCCCTGATCTGGCGGCCATCGAGCGCCAGTTCCATCACCTGGTACGGATTATTCCCGGCGAAGGCCTGGTCATCCATCCGGCCAGCGAAGCCGCGCTGGCGCGGGTGATCGGCATGGGCTGCTGGACGCCCGTGCAGACCACTGGCGAGGGTGGTCAGTGGCAGGCGCGCCTGCTGGCTGTCGACGGCTCTCGGTTCGAGGTGAGTTTCGATGGCAAGGTCGAGGGTGTGGTGGAGTGGGGCCTGACCGGCCAGCACAACGTCGCCAATGCCTTGGCTGTGCTGGCTGCGGCGCGGCATGTCGGTGTCGTGCCGGCGCTGGGCGTCGAGGCGCTGGGGCGTTTCATCAATGCCAAGCGGCGTATGGAAAAGGTCGCCGACGTGAAGGGCGTGACCGTCTATGACGACTTCGCCCACCACCCGACAGCCATCGCCACCACCCTCGACGGCCTGCGCAAGCGGGTTGGCGATGAGCAGGTCATCGCGATCATCGAGCCGCGTTCCAATTCCATGAAACTCGGCGCCCATCGCGATGGCCTGGCGGAATCTGCCCTGCAGGCCGATGCGGTGTTCTGGTACGCACCGCCGAATCTGGGCTGGGATCTGGCGGCCACCGTGGCTGGCGCTTCCAATCCGACTCAGGTCTGTGATTCGCTGGAGGCGATCATCGAGGGGGTCAAGGCGCTGGTGCGTCCCGGCACCCAAGTAGTGATCATGAGCAATGGTGGCTTCGGCGGCTTGCACGGCAAGCTGGCCGCGGCGCTGGAGGCATGAGCGTGGCTGGCCCGGAGCGCATCACTCTCGCCATGACCGGCGCCTCCGGCGCGCAGTATGGGTTGCGGCTGCTCGACTGCCTGGTGCGTGAGGATCGGGAAGTGCACTTCCTGATCTCCAAGGCTGCGCAGTTGGTGATGGCCACCGAAACGGACGTCAGCCTGCCGGCCAAACCCCAGGCCATGCAGGCGTTTCTCACCGAATATACCGGCGCGACCGACGGGCAGATTCGTGTCTACGGCAAGGAAGACTGGATGGCCCCGGTGGCCTCCGGTTCCGGCGCACCCTCGGCCATGGTGGTGGTGCCGTGCAGCACCGGCACCCTGTCGGCGATCGCCACCGGAGCCTGCAACAACCTGATTGAGCGTGCCGCCGACGTTGCCCTCAAGGAGCGCCGCCAGCTGATTTTGGTGCCTCGTGAGGCGCCGTACTCGAGCATTCATCTGGAACACATGCTCAAGCTTTCCAACCTGGGTGTGACCATCCTGCCGGCCTCGCCAGGTTTCTATCACCAGCCGCAGACGGTGGATGACCTGGTCGACTTCGTGGTCGCACGGATTCTCAACTGCCTGAATATCCCTCAGGACATGCTGCCGCGCTGGGGCGAGCATCACCTCAACAGTGGCGATGAATAAGCCCGCACTCTGCGTAGTCTTGTTGGCCTGCCTGCAGGTGGGCGGCTGCGCCACCGCGCGCACGCTGGACGCCGCCAAACCCGGTGCCCCAGTGGTTTACGCCGGTACTCGGCTGGACTGGTACGCGCTGCAGGGTGGTTGCTGCCCGGTCGAGCGTTTCGGTGCCGAAGCACCTGCCTATGCCGCCGTAGACCTTCCGGCCAGCGCCTTGCTCGATACCCTGCTGTTGCCGCTTTCGCTCGCCAAGGCCCTAGGCATTGGTTTGCAGGTCAGGGGTGGTGGGTAGGGCGTTTTTCCTGGGCGAGAGTGGTTTTTGATGGGTTGCACCTACGCGGCCCGACCCATCCTACGGCCGGAGTGGATCACCTGTGGGAACGGGCCATGCCCGTGATTTTTCGCGGGCATGGACTGGGCATCCCCGCCCGCTCGCACAACTCTCTACAGGCGGAGACGGCCTGTCGACCCGTAGGGTGGACAACGCTCTTTTGTCCACCATTGCGGTCATAGAAACGGTGGATGGGTGAAGCGTCAGCTACGCGCCCCGATCCACCCTATGAATTGGTGTGAGACCGCGCTCGCTTCAGGCTCAGATCGGCGTCAGCAGTGGCTCGCCGCGAAAGTGCCGGTCGATATTTTCGAGGAACAGCGTCAATGACTGTTCCAGCGCCTGGGGCGAGTTGCCGCCGACGTGAGGGGTGACGATCAGGTTGTCGAGGTCGAGCAGTTCGCTGGGCGGCAGCGGCTCGCTGTCGTAGACATCCAGCGCCGCTGCACGGATGCGTTTTGCGCGCAGTGCGCTGCCCAGCGCTGTGGTGTCCACCACGCTGCCGCGCGCCACGTTGACCAGATAACCCTGCGGCCCCAGTGCGTCGAGCACCTCGGCGTTGACCAGATGGAAGGTTGAGGCACCGCCGGGAATCGCCACCACCAGGCAGTCGCTCCAGCGCGCCAGTTCTAGGGCGCTGGCGAAGTAGCTGTGTGGGCTGTCAGCTTTGGCCGAGCGATTGTGATAGCCCACCGGCATGTCGAAGGCCGCGGCGCGGCGGGCGAGTTTTTCGCCGATGGCACCGAGGCCGAGAATGCCCAGGCGCTTGCCGCACACACCATCGGTCATCGGCAGCGCATCGCGCCAGATGCCGGCGCGGCAGGCGACGTCCAGGCGACGCACATCACGAATGGCGGCCAGCAGCAGAGCCATGGCGTGATCGGCGACGCAGTCGGCGTTGCTGCCGGCGCCATTGCTCATGGCGATGCCACGGGCACGGGCTGCCTCGAGGTCGACCTTTTCATAGCCCACACCAAGGGTGCCGACGAAGCCCAGTTTCGGCAGGCGGGCGATTTCTGCGCCGGTCAGGCCGATGGTGCCAATGGTCAGTACCGCCTGCACGCTGTCGGCGTGCTCCGAGATGGCCGCTTCCCGCGCTATGGCGTCCGGCGCATGGGTTACCTCGAAGCGCTCGGCGATACGCGCCAGGCTGGCCTCGCTGAGCGGGTTGAGAATCAGCAGATGCGGCTTCATGGTTTCTCCAGTTTCAAGGGGACGCGACTTCGTGGCTTTCGACGGGCAGCGACTGACACACGTCCACCCACTCGGCTCCGACCAGCTCGGCCATGCGCGTCGGGCTGATACGCACTGCGCTGTGGATACTGCCAGCAGCCGGCACCACTTCCTCGAACGCGCGCAGCGACACGTCGCAATACACCGGCAGTGGCGTGGCGAGGCCGAACGGGCAGACGCCGCCGACCGGGTGGCTGGTCAGGGCGAGTACGGCATCGGCATCGAGCATCTTGGCCTTGCTGCCGAAGGTTTCCTTGATCTTGCGGTTATCGATGCGCGCATCGCCGCGGGCTACGATCAGCAGATTGCGCTCGCCCATGCGAAAGGCCAGGGTCTTGGCGATTTGCCCGGGCTCCACGCCGTGGGCCTCGGCGGCCAGGGCCACGGTAGCGGTGCTGGTGTCGAGTTCGATGACGTGCAGGTCTGGCGCCTTCTCGGCGAAGAAGGCACGAACGGATTGCAGGCTCATGGGGCGGCTCCCGGTGCAAAGCCACAACCATGTCGCGTCATGCGCGGCGAGGTCAAGCCTCAATCAGGCAATTGCAGGCGGCTGCGCCCACGGCTGATGTCGGCGAGCAGACGCTGCAGGGCCTCGATGTGCGCCTGCGGTACGGCCAGGTGCAGTTCGGCGCCATGGGCGTCGAAGGTTTCCTGCTCCAGTACGGCGTCGAATTCGCCGAGGCGCGATTTGAGCAATGCCAGTTCGGCGAACCCGCAATGGCAGGCGCAGGAGAGGCGCGCAACCTGCTCCTGGCGCTCGGCGTTCTGCAGGCATTTGTTGGCGCTGCCGCCATAGGCGCGGGCCAGGCCGCCGGTACCGAGCTGGATGCCGCCGTACCAGCGCGTCACCACCACGGCCACGCCATCGAAACCTTGAGCTTCGATGGCGGCGAGGATCGGTCGGCCTGCGGTACCACCGGGCTCGCCGTCGTCGCTGAAACGATACTGTTGGCCGAGCTTCCAGGCCCAGCAGTTGTGCGATGCGCTCGGGTCGCTGAGCTGCTCGATGAACGCCTGAGCATCCGCTGTATTGTTGATGGCGCGAGCCTGGGCGAGAAAGCGGCTCTTGCGTATTTCCTCGCGGTAGTCGCAAGGAGCGAGTAACAGAAAGGACATCAGACGCTCGGTTTCAGTCCGCAGCCCTTGAGGATGATGCGCACCAGATTATCGGCAGCTGTCTGGTAATCCTGCTTGGTCAGGCGCGAGCGGCCACTGACACGGCAGATCTCGGAGGCGAAATCGGCGTAATGCTGGGTGCTGCCCCAGAGCAGAAAAATCAGGTGCATGGGATCCACCGCATCCATCTTGCCGGCGGCGATCCAGCTTTCGAACACGGCCGCACGCTCGCGAAACCAGCTCTGGTGATCCTTGCCGAAATGCTGCGACAGGCATGCGCCGCCGCTGATCACTTCCATGGCGAAGATGCGTGAGGCCTTGGGGTAGCGGCGCGAGTATTCCATCTTGGCGCGAATGTAGCGCTCAAGGGCTTCGGACGGGTCATCCTCGGCGCGCAGGTTGCTAAAGGCGCTGTCCCACAGGGTGAGTATGTTGTTCAGCACCGCCAAATACAGGCCCTGCTTACTGCTGAAGTAATAATGCAGGTTGGCCTTGGGCAGGCCCACCGCCTGGGCGATGGTGTTCATGCTGGTGCCCTTGAAGCCGTGCCGGGCGAACTCGTCTTCGGCAGCGGTGATGATCGCTTCTATGTTCTTCTGCCGGATCCGGCCATTCGGCTTGCCGGAGGTGGCGCTATTGGCGGGGGCGTCGAGGGACATCGGAGGCTTCCGTTCTGGTCAGAGGGCACAGCGCAAGAACAGATACTCCAGAACCCGCCGACGTGACAAGCGCTTGCCGCCGAAAATATCTGGCCGGTCTCACTGCCGGCCACTGTATTCGCTCAACTGAAGGCCTGGACGATGCGCTCACGCAGCTCGGCATTGGGCAGCCGGCCCTGGCCTGCCTTGAGGTTGTCGACCACGTAACGCGGGTTCGAGGTGGCCGGAATCACTGCGGTAACCGCTTCGTTGGCGAGGATGAACTTGAGCAGCAACTGCGCCCAAGAAGTCGCGTCGATTTCGGTGGCCCACTCCGGCAGCGATTTGCCTTTGACCCGGCTGAGCAATTGCGCCCGCTGGAACGGGCGGTTGATCAGCGTGGCGATGCCGTGCTCGGCGCAGTAAGGCAGCAGGCGTTTCTCGGCATTGCGCTCGGCCACCGAATAGTTGAGCTGGACGAAATCGACCTTCTCCTTGGCCAGCACCTCGAGCAGGTCGTCGTGGGCCGACTCGATGTAATGGGTGATGCCGATGTAGCGCACCTTGCCCTGTTCGCGCAGCTCACGGGCCAACGCCAACTGCGTGGTGGTGTCCTGCAGGTTGTGCACCTGCAGCAAGTCCATCTTGTCGGTCTGCAGGGCTTTCAGGCTCGCCTCGAACTGCGCCAGGCCGCGCTCGCGCCCGGTGCTCGACAGCTTGGAGGCGAGAAATGCCTTGCCCTGGGTGTTGGTGCGCTTGAGCAGCTCGCCGGTCACCGCCTCGGCAGAGCCGTAACTGGGCGCGGTATCGATCAGCGTGGCGCCGCCATTGATGAAGGCGCGTACCACTTCGTCCAGCGGTTTCAGGCTGGCGTCGTCGAGGCTTACGTTGAAGGTTTGCGACGTGCCGAGGCCGATCACCGGCAGCGCCTCGCCACTCGACGGAATCTTGCGCTGCAGCAGCGGGGCCGGATTCACAGCGAAAGCGAAACCCGGCAACAACTGGCTACCGGCCGCGAGGGTCATCAGGGCAGCGCTGCCCTGCAGGAAATGGCGACGATTGGGCATGACGTGCTCCGTTGGCTGATCGAAGAGACGATGGCTTGAGACTAGACGCCCAGCCTCATGGATTGTCGACAGCCTGTTACCGAGTATGTCGCTAGCGATTGGCCTGCGAAGAGGGAACCAACCTTTGCGAAGGCCATCACAGCAGAGCCCATCAGCTTCTCTGATACGTCTGGAATGTTTAGGTTGCCTGCCTGAACCGTTGCCGAAGGATCCTGCAACCCGTGTTGTCTCGCCATCTGTTTTTACCCGTATTTGCTCTGCTGACACTGCTGGGCGGTTGTACCCAGTACCGCGAAGTGCCCCCGCAAACTGCCGAAGGCCAGGCCTGCGTCCAGCAGTGCAACGAAACGCAGCGGGCCTGTGAGCGCAGTGAGGATGAGTCCTACCAAGGCTTCAAAGTCATCTATGACAGCCAGAACCAGAGCTACCAGAACTGCCTGCATTCCACCGAAGATCCCAATCTCAAAACGCTGTGCCCGAAGCCCACGGCAATCGACGGGCCTGACTACCGAACCTGCTCGGAGGTCTACAAGAACTGCTTCGTCACATGTGGCGGCAGCTACGAGAAAATCGATTAAGCGCTGCATGGCAGGGTGGTGGCGGGGGCGGACATAGAGCTCTGCTGCTTTTGTGGGAGCGGCTTTAGCCGCGAGCTCTTTGTTTGCCTTGATAAAAAGCTCGCGGCTAAAGCCCCTCCCACGAGATCACGAACGGCCGCTTTCGCCTTGTAGCAGCCAATTCAAACGCACATCTAATTGATCAAAAACGACCTCTCACGCGCTCGCCGCCAGCTCTTCGAGAAAGGTCTCCAGCACCAGGTGCGGGCGGCGGCCCTTGCGCGTCACCGAGGCCAGGTTGAGGTCGTAGAAGCGCGTGTCGGCTTTCAGCGCACGCAGGCGGCCTTCCTTGATCCAGGCGGCGGCGTAGTGATCCGGCAGGTAGCCGATATAGCGCCCGGTGAGGATCAGAAAGGCCATGCCTTCGCGATCCGAGGCGCTGGCTGTGCAGTTCAGGGCCTGGTAGTGGTTCTGAATGTCCGGTGGCAGGCGAAAGGTCGGGGCGATGGCGTCCTGGGCATTCAGGCGTTCGTCCGGCAGTTCATTGTCATCCACATAGAACAGCGGGTGGCCGACCGCGCAGTAGAGCAGCGAGCGCTCATCGTACAGCGGTTGGTAATCGAGGCCGGAAAGGCCGCCGACCATCGGCACCACGCCCACGTGCAGGCGCCCGTCGAGCACGCCCTGTTCGACCTCGCTGGGGGGCGTCATGCGGATATGCACGCGCACGTCCGGGCCGCGATCCTTGAGGCGGGCGAGGGCGCCGGTGATGCGCATGTGCGGCACCGTCACCAGGTTGTCGGTCAGGCCGATATTCAGCTCGCCGCGCAGGTGCTGGTGCAGGCCGTTGACCTCGGTGCGAAAACTCTCCAGCGCGGCCAGCAACTGCTGGGTCGACTGGTACACCTCGCGCCCTTCTTCGGTCAGCGCGAAGCCGGCGCGGCCGCGCTGGCACAGGCGCAGGCCGAGGCGCTGCTCCAGGTCGCTCATCTGCTGGCTGATCGCCGAGCGACCGATGCCCAGCGCGCTCTCCGCAGCGGAAAAACCACCGCACTCGACCACGCTGCGAAACAGCTTGAGCAGGCGTATATCGAAATCGCTGACCTGGGCCAGGGGCTCCGGGCGTCGAACGCTCATTGTTTAGTCACCAGTGAACTGAGGATAAGAAGAGTCGGGTTTGAGTGACTTTATGCCTGTGGCACCTTTCCAGGCAACTGATGCACTTACTTGTGGGAGCGGCTTTAGCCGCGATTGCTGTCGATTCTCGCGGCTAAAGCCCCTCCCACGTTACTCCCGATCACGCCGCCATTGCCGAGGCCATCGCCATGAACATGCCGCAGACCGCCACGCTGCCCCTGGCCAGCCAGCTCAAGTTGGACGCCCACTGGATGCCGTTTTCCGCCAATCGTAGCTTTCAGCGCGACCCGCGGATCATCGTCAGCGCCGAAGGCTCCTGGCTGACCGACGACTCCGGTCGCAAGGTCTACGACAGCCTGTCCGGTCTGTGGACCTGCGGCGCCGGTCATTGCCGCAAGGAGATTCAGGAGGCCGTGGCCAAGCAGCTCGGTACCCTCGATTACTCGCCGGGCTTTCAGTACGCCCACCCGCTGTCGTTCAAGCTGGCCGAGCAAATGGCCGACCTGATGCCGGGCGACCTCAACCACGTATTCTTCACCGGCTCCGGTTCCGAGTGCGCCGATACCGCCGTGAAGATGGCCAAGGCCTACTGGCGCCTCAAGGGCCAAGCCAGCAAGACCAAGTTCATCGGCCGCGCCCGCGGTTATCACGGCGTGAATATCGCGGGCACCAGCCTCGGCGGCATCGCCGGCAACCGCAAGATGTATGGCCAGATGATGGACGTCGACCACCTGCCGCACACCCTGCAGCCGGGCATGGCCTTCACCAAAGGCGCGGCCGAAACCGGCGGCGTCGAACTGGCCAACGAGCTGCTCAAGCTGATCGAATTGCATGACGCCTCCAATATCGCCGCGGTGATCGTCGAGCCAATGTCCGGCTCGGCCGGCGTCCTCGTGCCGCCTGCCGGTTACCTGCAGCGCCTGCGCGAGATATGTACCCAGCACAACATCCTGCTGATCTTCGACGAAGTGATCACCGCGTTCGGGCGCATGGGCAAATGGACCGGCGCCGAGTACTTCGGCGTCACCCCGGACATCGTCAACGTCGCCAAGCAGATCACCAACGGCGCCGTGCCCATGGGCGCGGTGATCGCCACCCGCGAGATCTACCAGACCTTCATGGGCCAGCCGACGCCCGAGCACATGATCGAATTTACCCACGGCTACACCTACTCCGCCCACCCGGTAGCCTGCGCTGCCGGCCTGGCTTCGCTGGAGCTACTCAAACGCGAGAACCTGGTGCAGCAGTCCGCCGAGCTGGCGCCCAAGTTCGAGAACGCCATCCATGGCCTCAAGGGCGCCAAGCACGTCGTCGACATCCGCAACTGCGGCCTCGCTGGCGCGATCCAGCTGGCGCCCCGTGATGGCGACCCGTCGATCCGTCCCTTCGAGGCCGGTGTGGCACTGTGGAAAGCCGGCTTCTATGTCCGTTTCGGCGGCGACGGCCTGCAGTTCGGGCCGATGTTCAACGCCAAGATCGAAGACCTCGACCGCGTGTTCAGCGCCGTGGGCGATGTCCTGCAAAGGATCGACTGATGGCTGTCCGACAGCAGGCGGTAGCCACCGTGCAGGTGGATAACGACGAGGTGATCGTCACCGAATGGCGGTTCGCGCCGGGTAGCGAAACCGGTCGCCACCGGCATGGTTACGATTACGTGGTGGTGCCCATGACCGACGGCACGCTGCTGCTGGAAACCCCGGAGGGCGACAAGCACGCCCCGCTGGTGGCCGGGCAGAGCTACTTCCGCAAGGCGGGGGTGGAACACAACGTGATCAATGCCAGCGACCATGAAGTGGTCTTCGTCGAAACCGAAATCAAAGCGCATTGAACCCATTTCTGTAGGAGCCGGCTTGCCGGCGATGCTTGCAGGATTGATCGCCGGCAAGCCAGCTCCTACGCAACGTCTCCAATCGAGGACGCTCCATGACCACCATCCAGCACCTGATCCACGGCGAACTCACCGATGGCCAGGGCGGCCGCAGCGCCGACGTTTTCAACCCCGCCACCGGGGAAGCGGTACGCCGCGTCGCCCTGGCCGATGTGGCCACCGTGCAGCAGGCCATCGACTCCGCTAAGGAGGCGTTCCCGGCCTGGCGCAACACGCCGCCGGCCAAGCGCGCCCAGGTCATGTTCCGCTTCAAGCAACTGCTCGAGCAGCATGAGGACGCGATCGCCAAACTGATCAGCGAAGAGCACGGCAAGACCGTCGAAGACGCGGCCGGCGAACTCAAGCGCGGTATCGAAAACGTCGAGTACGCCTGCTCTGCGCCGGAAATTCTCAAGGGTGAATACACCCGCAACGTCGGCCCCAACATCGACGCCTGGAGCGACTTCCAGCCAGTGGGCGTGGTCGCCGGCATCACCCCGTTCAACTTCCCGGCCATGGTGCCGCTGTGGATGTATCCGTTGGCCATCGTCTGCGGCAACTGCTTCATCCTCAAACCTTCCGAGCGCGACCCCAGCTCCACCCTTTACATCGCCCAGTTGCTGCACGAAGCCGGCCTGCCCAACGGCGTGCTCAACGTCGTGCACGGCGACAAGACCGCAGTGGATGCATTGATCCAGGCGCCCGAGGTCAAGGCCCTGAGCTTCGTCGGCTCCACGCCGATCGCCGAATACATCTATGCCGAAGGCAGCAAGCGCGGCAAACGCGTGCAGGCCCTGGGCGGAGCCAAGAACCACGCGGTGCTGATGCCCGATGCCGACCTGGACAACGCCGTCAGCGCACTGATGGGCGCCGCCTACGGCTCTTGCGGCGAGCGCTGCATGGCCATCTCCGTGGCCGTGTGCGTGGGCGACCAGATCGCAGATGCGCTGGTCGACAAGATCGTTCCGCAGATCAAGGCCCTGAAGATCGGCGCCGGCACCCAGTGCGGCCTCGACATGGGCCCGCTGGTCACCGCTGCGGCGAAGGACAAGGTCACCGGCTATATCGACGCCGGCGTGCAGGCGGGCGCCGAGCTGGTGGTGGATGGCCGTGGCCTGAGCGTGTCCGGCAATGAAAATGGCTTCTTCCTCGGCGGCACCCTGTTCGACCGGGTGACGGCGGACATGACCATCTACACCGACGAGATCTTCGGCCCGGTGCTGTGCATCGTCCGTGTGGACAGCCTGGAGGCGGCCATGCAACTGATCAACGATCACGAGTACGGCAACGGCACCTGCATCTTCACCCGAGACGGCGAAGCGGCGCGGCTGTTCTGCGACGAGATCGAAGTCGGCATGGTGGGCGTCAACGTACCGCTGCCGGTACCGGTGGCCTACCACAGCTTCGGCGGCTGGAAGCGCTCGCTGTTTGGTGACCTGCACGCCTACGGCCCCGACGGCGTGCGCTTCTACACCCGCCGCAAATCCATCACCCAGCGCTGGCCGCAGCGCAAGAGCCATGAGGCCGCGCAATTCGCGTTTCCGAGTAATAGCTGAGGGGATGTGAGGTAACGAAAAGGCCGATCAGTTGATCGGCCTTTTTATTGGTGCCCGGGAAGTCGGCGTATAGCCTATTCCTGGGGGAGATAAAGTGTGGAGCGGCAACTTGTGGGAGCGGGCCATGCCCGCGAATCTCTATCAGCAGCGACGCATTTCTTGCGGTTGTATCCACTCTACTTGGGATCGCACTCCGGCGCCGCCTATTTATCGCCTGCCAAACTGGTTTCGCCCTTACGGCGAGTCCCTTTTGGCAAGCGCCCCAAAAGGAACCAAAAGGTCTGTGCCCCTGCATCCGGGTCTCGCTACGCTTTACTCCCTCACTCCATCATTGCTCCGAGGGCCCGCCGCGAAGGGCCATCCCCGGCCCATCGCGGCTCTCGCGGCATCCATGCCGCTCAACCCTCTACACAACGATTCGGTTCGGCCTTATGAAGGGGCGATTGGCGTATGCCTAATGTATTGCGTTTAGCCCAATGGTGGACAAGCTTCGCGTTGTCCACCCTACTTGCTAATCTTTAGCAGATGAGATCATTCCATCATAATGGCTTTTATCCAGTCGCTCAATTTCTTGGAATATATCTCTAACAATATACTGCGTTTCATGGAGTACGTTGTCGGCGCCAATGCTATCGAATTCTATGATTTGATTATGGGAGTATTTATTTATAAATCTGTAAATGCGCTCTCGCAGAGCTTCATCTTTAATGGCTTTTGCCATTAAGCTATTAAAGTCTCCGCGTGCGTCTGGATACTTGAAGGTCAGAAATGCCTCCATTAGTTTTCTTGCTATATTTGCTACCGCAAATGACTCCTCAATGTTTAACTCTTGTTTTTCTATGTACTGCTGGAGCATCTTAAATGTGTAGTGATACTCGGAGTTGTGCTCAAGCAAGCTTGATGGAGCATTTTTGATTGAAGATGATCTTGGTGTGGTAGTGGTGGCTTCAATATTATAGAAGTGAGATCTGATAATCGGGTTTCCGTTAGAGTCGCGTTTCTTGTTTTTATTGATCAGCCAATCTCTCGCTAGCTTAAAATAGCTAAAGTTATGCGTGAGAATAATTAGTTGTTGAGCTGCTTGGCAGTGATTCCTTAAAAACGAGTGCGTGTTGAATAGGTTGTTAGAGTCGAAGCTTGAAACAGGGTCATCCATCACAATAATGCAGTTTTCTATGTCTCTATCATTCTCATCCAGTTTTGTTAAGAAATAGATCAGGCCAATTGCATTCTTTTCACCCTCACTGAGATTTCTTGCAACCTTGCTTTCAGGTTGCCGGACGATCCGATACCCTTTTTGTGTCTCGTCGAACTTCAGTTCGATGTGGTTTCTGCCTAAGAATTTGTGTAGCAGTCCATTGAATTTGTCCGCACCGATCGCCTCATCACTTAATGAGGCTTCTAAAGCATTGATCTCTGAGGTGAGCGCTTTCGTTAGCCCGGTTTGGATAGTAATTTCGGGCTCAAGTTTTTTTAATGTTGAGGATAATTCTTCATAGTCGCTGTCGTTGTATTCTTCTGTAAGAAAGTGATCTTCGAGCTTTTTCTTTGCACGATCTACTTGGTCTTTGAAGTTGCTGGCTTTAATGTTGTGAGCGGCAATTTTTGAATTGATATGCGTACAGTGGGTGTTGTAGTTATTTATCGCTTCTGCAGGAAGCGATTGGATTCTCTCTTCAGCGTCGAATGGATTTTCTATTTTCTTTTGAAGTTCTAGTTTCCATGAGTTAATAGAGCTTTCTATTGAAATCTTAGCCTGGAGCATTTCTTCTAAAGATGTTGGGATTGTTTTGTAGAATTCATCGTAAAAGTCGGCTTCAGTCAGGTTCGGTTGCGTGGGTAACTCTTGAGAACTGAGCCATGACTTGGCACGTTCAAGTCGTTCTTTCAATTCGCGGAATGCTTGGCTGAAATGCTCATTGAGAGCCTGCAGCCGTTCTGCTTTTAAGTCGCCCTCGCAGAATAAACAGTTGTCGTGGTTTTTGTGCAGCTCTAAACCAGTCTCAATCCAGCTTTGTATAGGAGGGTTTTCCTTCAACGAATCAATGGTTTTAGATGCTGCTGTTTGGGAGAGTAAGTTGTTAAGGCGCTTTGCTGCTTCTTCATAAACTTCAGGATTCAACATGTTGAAGGTGTGGCTGATGGTGTTCTTAAATTTTGGAGAAGCGCTCTGTTTCATGTCCTCTATGAGATCTTTCGATAAGAGCAAGGATTTTTCTTTGATTTGGTTGTTGAGAAGGTTGAGCCTTGTTTGAACCTTGGTGCGATTGTAGCTGACATAGTAAGAGTCAGAGCTGTCTAGTATTTCAAATCTTTGTTTAATGTTTTTTGCAATTGAGCTTAAGATTTTAGCTTTGTCTTCTTCTGTTTTATTCTTCTTTTCTATTGAAGCGCCTAGCTTGGCGTTCTCTGTTTTGAATTGTGCAAGCTTTTCCTTTAATAGTTGTTTGTCTGCTATCTTTTCCTGGGAGATTAAGAGGATGCTTTTTACGATTGAGTCCCAGTTTATGTTTTCTTTTATAAAATTGCTATTGAATACGCATACATCTAGCCCTGAGGAGTCTAGATTTTTTGATGTTATTTTCCCTTTGCTGGACTTTATCTCAAAATCTGCTTCAGGAAAATCATCAATGATGTTCTTTTTTGAAATACATTCAAATATTTTTGATAGTGTAGATTTTCCGCTTCCATTCCAGCCGTAAATTAAATTGTATTTATTCAAGTCTTTCAGTTCTGGGGCTTTTTGGTAATTGTTGAATATGCCAAATCCTTTTAAGCTATTTATTGATTCAATCATGACGTTCCCTGTTGTTGGTTCAAGTGTTAGAGGACTAAAAATCTTTCCAAAACTGTCTTTTGTTAATCGTTATTTGAATTTATGAATAACAGCTAGCTTTCTTCGTCTGCGGAGAGATGTTTTTTCAACAAATACTGGTGGGCGGCAGGTGCGTTCTTGCTGGCCATGGTTCTTCCTTGAAAGGCGATGGCCGACCTTACTGCGAAATACTGGCGGTGCGCCACTAGCTGCTGATGGCTTTTGGTCGCAGAGCGTTGCAAGAGGTTGAGCGAGAGTGCTCCCGCTGGGCTGTAATTTGCTCTGGTATAAGCAACAAAGCATTGCAGATAAGGCCGTATTTCGAATCAATCTGCCGCCCTATGATGGCCCAGAATCTTTCTCTCCGAGGCTATGCCATGAGTGCTCTACGTCTGTTGCGCCCGTTGTTGTTCGGTAGTGTCGTGTTGTCTCTGGCTGGCCATGCGTTGGCGGCCGGGCCGTTGAAGCTGGAGTTGTACAACCCGGGCGAGCGCTCGATTTTCCCGGTGTCGTCGCAGATCGTTTCCGGACCGACCGAAGCGGTGCTGATCAATGCGCAGTTCCAGAGCAACGATGCGCAGGCGCTGGTCGACAAGGTGCGTGCCACGGGCAAGAAGCTGACCACTGTCTATATCAGCCACAGTGACCCGGATTACTACTTTGGCCTGGATGTGATTCACCGCGCCTTCCCGGACGCGAAGATCGTTGCCACCGCCGACACCGTGACGGCCATCGAGGCGAACAAGGACGGCAAGCTGGCGCATTGGGGGCCGATCCTCAAGGACAACGCGCCAAAAGCCCTGGTGGTGCCGCAGGCGCTGAGCGAGCCGAAGCTGACGGTGGACGGTCAGGTACTGGAGATTCGTGGGCCGGAGCCGAAGCGTACCTTCGTGTGGATCCCGTCGCTGAAGACCGTTGTGGGCGGCATTCCGGTGTCGGCCAATATCCATGTGTGGCTGGCCGATACCCAGACCGAACAATCGCGCCGCGACTGGCTGGGCACCCTGGACGCCATCACTGCGCTGAAGCTGACCAAGGTGGTACCGGGCCATTACCTGAACAATGCCGATGGCAGCGTGCCGGATTCGCCGCAAGCGATTACCGATACCCGCGACTATCTGTTGGCTTTCGAGCAAGAAGCAAAAAAGGCCAAAGACTCGGCGCAGCTGATCGCAGCGATGCGCGAGCGCTACCCGAATCTCGCGGAAGAGTCATCGCTGGAGCTGAGCGCCAAGGTCATCAAGGGCGAAATGAAGTGGCCGCAATAAGCCCCGCCTGAACCGAAACGAAATCGCCCTGCCCGGCAACGGTGCAGGGCGATTTCGCGTTGTTACCGGTTACAACGTGCGGCTTTTCCCTATCGCAGCCCAGTCAGCATCGCGACCGCTCTGGAATCAACCTCCGACCTCCCAAACACGATCCCAGCTGACGCTCACCAACCGTGCACGTATAAACCCGGTGTTTCGGATTGTTGCACCAGCTTGGACGATGCCTTGCTCGGTCAAGGTGCGCAGTTGGTAGCAGTCTGCAGCGATCGTGGCGCCTTTTTAATCGAAAATGACGCATTCCTTGAGACGACTCTTCAGGCTTATGCCGTTGGGCATTCCCAGCACGCATTTCAGTTATACCTTCGGCCGCCGGACGTGGAAGTGGCATAGGGCTTGCTCTTGCAGGAGGGCCAATCCTAAAACTCCTCAGGAGCACGTCCATGCCTCACAAGTCTTTTCAGAAAGCTTTCCTGGCGCTAGCGGTTACCGGCGCATTGGGTTTTTCCTCTCTCGCGCATGCCGATATCGTTATAGGTGTGGGCGGCCCCATGACCGGCGGCAACGCGGCTTTCGGTGATCAGCTGTGGCGTGGCGCCGAGCAGGCGGCGGCGGATATCAACGCGGCGGGCGGCATCAATGGCGAGCAGATCAAGCTGGTCAAGGGCGATGACGCCTGTGAGCCGAAGCAGGCCGTTTCCGTAGCCAACCGTATGGTCGACTCCGACAAGGTGGTCGCAGTGATCGGGCACTTCTGCTCGTCCTCCACCATGCCGGCTTCCGAGGTATATGACGAGGCGGGCATTCTTGCCATCACTCCGGCTTCGACCAACCCGCAGGTCACTGAGCGCGGCCTGTCCGCGATGCTGCGCATGTGCGGCCGCGACGACCAGCAGGGCATCGTCGCCGGTGATTACATCGTCGATCAGCTCAAGGCTACCAAGGTCGCCGTGGTGCACGACAAGGACACCTACGGCCAGGGCCTGGCCGACGCCACCCGCGCGCAGCTCAACAAGCGTGGCGTGAAGGAAGTGATGTACGAAGGTCTGACCCGTGGCGAGAAGGACTTCAACGCCCTGGTCACCAAGATCCGCGCGAGCGGTGCCGAGGTCGTCTACTTCGGTGGCCTGCATGCCGAGGCCGGCCCGCTGGTTCGGCAGATGCGCGAGCAGGGCGTGACCGCCAAGTTCGTCTCCGGCGACGGCATCGTTACCGACGAACTGGTCGGCACCGCTGGCGGCCCGCAATACGTCGATGGCGTGCTGATGACCTTCGGCGCCGACCCGCGTCTGATTCCTGATGGCAAGTCAGTGCTCGAGAAATTCCGCGCCAACGGCTACGAGCCAGAGGGTTACACCCTGTATTCCTACGCCTCCATGCAAGTGGTTGCCGCCGCATTCACCGGCATCAAGGGCACCGACGGCGTCAAGGCCGCCGAGTGGCTGAAGGCCAACCCAGTCGCCACCGTAATGGGCAAGAAGGAGTTCGACGAGAAGGGCGACCTGAAAGTCTCTGACTACGTGATGTATCAGTGGGGCGCTGACGGCAAATACAAGCAGCTTTAAGAGAGAGCCAGTTCACGGTCTTCAGGGCGCTAGCGCGTAGGGTGGACGGCGCTCTATCCGTCCACCGTTCTGCGAGCGCAATGGTGGACAAAAAGAGCGTTGTCCACCCTACAGATGCGACCGCAGTGGAGGACGAACGTGAGCGCGCGCTCACGAAAAGGTCTCCGGACATCGCCCCTGTCACCCGTGAACGAAACTCCAAACCCGGTGGGTCATGGCCTGCCGGGGCTGTTGCGGTCGCCTGGCGACTGCGCGCTTTTTTCCGTCACTGACTCAGAGATTTCTCAATGGACGGTATTTTCCTGCAGCAAATGGTCAACGGCCTGACCCTCGGTTCGGTCTACGGTTTGATCGCCATCGGCTACACCATGGTTTACGGCATCATCGGCATGATCAACTTCGCCCACGGCGAGGTGTACATGGTCTCCGCCTACCTGGCGGCCATCGCCATCGCGCTACTCGGTTTCTTCGGTGTGCATTCCTTCCCGCTGGTGATCCTCGGCACGCTGGTCTTCACCATCGTGGTCACCGGGGTGTACGGCTTCGCCATCGAACGCATCGCCTACAAACCCCTGCGCAACTCCACACGGTTGGCGCCGCTGATCAGCGCCATCGGCATGTCGCTGATCCTGCAGAACTACGTGCAGCTCAGCCAGGGCGCGCGGCAGCAGGGCATTCCAACCATGCTCGAAGGCGCGTTGCGTCTGCATGTGGGTGATGGTTACGTGATGATCACCTACACCAAGCTGTTCATCATCGCGGCGGCCATCATTGGCATGCTGGCGCTGACTTACATCATCCAGAACACCCGCCTGGGGCGTATGTGCCGCGCTACCCAGCAGGATCGCAAGATGGCGCAGATCCTGGGCATCAATACCGATCGGGTGATTTCCTACGTCTTCGTCATTGGCGCTTCCATGGGCGCGCTGGCCGGGGTGCTGATCACCCTCAACTACGGCACCTTCGACTTCTACGCCGGCTTCATCATCGGCATCAAGGCCTTCACCGCAGCGGTGCTCGGCGGCATCGGTTCGCTGCCCGGCGCGATGCTTGGCGGGCTGATTCTCGGCGTGGCCGAGGCGCAGTTCTCCGGCATGGTGAATTCCGATTACAAGGACGTGTTCAGTTTCTCGCTGCTGGTGCTGATCCTGATCTTCCGTCCCCAGGGCCTGCTGGGCCGTCCTCAGGTAACCAAGGTGTAAGCCGTGAGTACGACTTCTTCTATCGATGTGAAAAAGAGCCTGATCGACAGCCTGATGGCTGGCCTGATCGCGCTCATCGTGTTTGGCCCCGTGGTCGGCGTAGTGCTGCAGGGGTATGACTTCAACATGCGGATCGACCGCGTGGCGTGGATGGTCGGCGTGGTGATGGTCGGCCGCCTGCTGCTCAGTTTGTTTCTGCAGACCGGCAAGGGGCGCACGGTGCTGGAGGGCTTCGAGCGCTCCGGCGGTGGTGTCGGGGTGCAGCCACCGGGCTACGTGTCGCGGATGCGCTGGATCATTCCGGCGCTGATCGTGCTGGCGATCATCTTTCCGTTCTTCGCCAACAAGTACCTGCTGACGGTGATCATTCTCGGCCTGATCTACGTGCTGCTCGGCCTGGGCCTGAACATCGTGGTCGGCCTCGCTGGGCTGCTCGATCTGGGCTTCGTCGGCTTCTACGCCATCGGTGCCTACGGCCTGACCATGGGCTATGAGTACCTGGGCCTGGGCTTCTGGAGCATGCTGCCGCTGGCGGCGCTGATGGCGGCCTTCGCCGGGACGATATTGGGCTTTCCGGTGCTGCGCATGCATGGGGATTACCTGGCCATCGTCACCCTGGGCTTTGGCGAAATCATCCGCCTGGTGCTGACCAACTGGCTGGAGCTCACCGGCGGCCCCAACGGCATGAGCGCGCCGGCTCCGACCTTCTTCGGTCTGGAGTTCGCCCGGCGTGCCAAGGATGGTGGCGTGCCGTACCACGAGTTCTTTGGCGTGGCCTACAACCCCAACATGAAGTTCCTGTTCATCTATGCGGTGCTGGTGCTGGTCGTGCTGCTGGTGCTGTACGTCAAGCATCGCCTCACGCGTATGCCGGTCGGCCGCGCCTGGGAAGCGCTGCGCGAGGATGAAATCGCCTGTCGCTCCATGGGCCTGAACCACGTACTGGTCAAGCTCTCGGCCTTCACCCTGGGCGCCTCCACCGCCGGTATCGCCGGGGTGTTCTTCGCCACCTATCAGGGCTTCGTCAACCCGACCTCGTTCACCTTCTTCGAGTCGGCGCTGATTCTCGCCATCGTGGTGCTCGGCGGTATGGGTTCGACGGTCGGGGTGGTGATCGCCGCCTTCGTGCTGACCATCACCCCGGAACTGCTGCGCAGCTTCGCCGACTACCGGGTGCTGCTGTTCGGCATTCTCATGGTGGTGATGATGATCTGGCGGCCACGCGGGCTGATCCGCATCAACCGCATCGGCATCGCCCCGCGTAAAGGAGTCGCGCCATGAGCGACAACATCCTCTCGGTCGACAGCCTGATGATGCATTTCGGTGGCATCAAGGCGCTCAACGACGTCAACTTTTCCATAAAGCGCAATACCATCTCGGCGCTGATCGGCCCCAATGGCGCCGGCAAGACCACGGTATTCAACTGCCTGACCGGCTTCTATTCGGCTACTGGCGGCAAGATCCTGCTCAATGCGCAGAGCAAGCAGACCGATGTGATCCGCATCCTCGGCGAGCCCTTCGCCGCGGACGATTTCATCAAGCCCCGGCAGTTCGGTTCTCGGCTCTGGTACAAGATGTTCGGCGGCACCCACCTGGTCAACCGCGCCGGCCTGGCGCGCACCTTCCAGAACATTCGCCTGTTCAAGGAAATGACCGTGCTGGAGAACCTGCTGGTAGCCCAGCACATGCTCGCCCAGCGCAGCCTGATCGCCGGCATCCTCAACACTCGCGGCTACCGGCGCAGCGAAAGCAAACTATTGGACACGGCGTTCTACTGGCTGGAGGTGGTCAACCTGGTCGAGCACGCCAATCACCTGGCCGGCGAACTCTCCTACGGCCAGCAGCGCCGCCTGGAAATCGCCCGGGCCATGTGCACCGGCCCCGAACTGATCTGCCTGGACGAACCGGCCGCGGGCCTCAACCCGTCGGAAACCCATGCGCTGAGTCAGATCATCCGCCTGCTGCGTGATGAACACGGCCTGACCGTGCTGCTGATCGAGCACGACATGGGCATGGTGATGAGCATTTCTGACCACATCATCGTGCTCGACCATGGCCTAGTCATCGCCCAGGGCGGCCCGGACGCCATCAAGAACGACCCGAAAGTGATCGCCGCCTACCTCGGTGCGGACGAGGAGGAGGTGGCATGACCGACATCAACATGGCTCCGATTCTGGCGTTCAAGGACGTCGACGTGCATTACGGGCAGATCCAGGCGCTGAAGAAGGTCAACCTGCACATCAATCCAGGCGAGACGGTGAGTCTGATCGGCGCCAACGGTGCGGGCAAGTCGACGCTGCTGATGTCGATCTTCGGCCAGCCGCGGGCCAGTGGCGGGCAGATTCTCTATCAAGGGCAAGACATCACCCGCAAGAGCACTCACTTCGTGGCCTCCAACGGTATCGCCCAGTCCCCGGAAGGGCGCCGGGTGTTTCCCGACATGAGCGTGGAAGAGAACCTGCTGATGGGCACCATCCCCATCGGCACGCAGCATGCTACCGAGGACATGCAGCGCATGTTCGAGCTGTTCCCACGGCTCAAGGAGCGGCGTAATCAGCGGGCGATGACCATGTCCGGTGGCGAACAGCAGATGCTGGCCATCGCCCGGGCGCTGATGAGCCGACCCAAGCTGCTGCTGCTCGACGAGCCGTCGCTGGGGTTGGCACCCATTGTGGTCAAGCAGATCTTCGCCACGCTGCGCGAGCTGGCGCAAACCGGCATGACCATCTTCCTGGTCGAGCAGAACGCTAACCACGCCCTGCGCCTCAGCGACCGCGCCTACGTGATGGTCACCGGCGAAATCCGCATGACCGGTACAGGGCCGGAGCTGCTCGGCAACCAGGAAGTACGTAACGCCTATTTAGGTGGGCACTGAGCATCATCGCAGGCTAGCCAAACCCCTTCGCGCCGAGGGCGACGCTCCTACGGGATACGCAATCCCCGTAGGAGCCGCGCCCTCGCGGCGAATGATGGGTACGACGCTGTTTGCTGAATGGATGCCATCGTTTGCCCATGCTCGCATCATCCACAAGAAACGCTTAATCGGAACTACCGCTTGCACCCTGTGCGTAAACGGCAAACCACTGCTGCAGGCTTTCCATCATTGTCATGACATTTCTCCTCTCGAACACGGCCTCAAGGTAAGCCTGCGCACGCGTTCTGGCCGTTTGTTTGTCTGGATCGCGTCGATAGGTTTTGCGGATGACGCTGCGGTCTGTTGCCTCAGGTCATGGGCAATTGCGTTCCGATAGGGCACGCTGCACCCATCTACTGCCAAGGAGACTCCCATGATTCGCAAGTTTGTCGTCGCCTCCGTGCTGGTTCTCGCCAGTGCTCCGTTGTTGGCTGCCGAGTGTTCGGTGGAAGTGCACTCCACCGACCAGATGACCTTCGATACCAAGGAGATCGAAGTCAGCAAGAGCTGCAAGACCTTCACCATCGAGCTCAAGCACGTCGGCAATCTGCCCAAGCATGTGATGGGCCATAACCTGGTGCTGGCGAAAACCGCTGACGTACAAGGCGTCAGCACCGATGGCATCGCGGCCGGCGTCGACAAGGGTTACCTGAAGGAAGGCGACGAGCGTGTGATCGCGCATACCAAGCTGATCGGCGGTGGCGAGTCGGATTCGGTGACCTTCGACGTCAGCAAGCTGGATGCAGCGCAAAGCTACCAGTTCTTCTGCTCGTTCCCAGGCCACGCGGCACTGATGAAAGGCGCGCTGACCCTGGTCGACTAAGCACCCCGAGTACAGCAAAGGCCGCTGCTTCGTCAGCGGCTTTTTTTCATCTGTGTAAAAAGTCTTGCTGCCGCAGAGTTACACACAAAGCCTGTTGATAAGCCTGTTTCGAAGGTGTGAGCAACACGACGTAGCGCCGCTCGCGCCTGGGCTGTAGCCTTTAGCGCTTTTTTTGATCAGGATTTTTTTTGATCAAAAACAGATGCTTATATTCATCGCCCGGATGCGCGTCAGATTGTCCACGACTCCTGTGGGCAGGGCTGTGGATAAGATGAGCATGCTTGTCTGCAGAGCACGAGCGACGTGGCTTGTAGCGCGATGATCATTATCTGATCAGTTGCATGGCGGCTGGAAAAAGCCTGGCGACAGGCTTTCGAAGTCAAGAAATACTTCAACGATTTCAGCTGCTTGAGTAAAACCATCTAGCGATGAGCGGAGGGTTATCCACGACAGTTGTGGAGCAAGCTGTGGATAAAGTGGGAGTAGCCTGGTGCAGGCCAATGGATCTGGCGCCTGCCGCGGGCTGATGTTTTTTCAGCCAATCGCGGCAGGCGCCGGTTCAGTCTTCAGCAGAGTCGCTCAGGCCCAGCCCACGCCAGCGTTTGGCGCCGATCAGGATGAAGCGCAATTGCTCGATCATCTTGGTCTCAGGGCGCTTGTGCAGGGGCAGAGAAGAAGACTGCGCGTCGATCAGTTCCGGCAGGGTGGCGAACACGGTTTTCACCACCAGATCCGCCAGCATGCTGCGCGCCGGCTCATCGAGGTGCTGCAGCTTGGGCATCAGGCTGAGGTCGCTGGCCAGGTCGGCGGCGATGTCTTCACGGAAGGTGGCCAGTGCCAGGCGCACGGGCAGCGAGCCGCCGAACTGCTCGCGGGCGAGAAACAGGAACTGTCCACGGTTCTGCTCCACGGCGCTGAGAAAGATCTGCACCGAGGCGTCGATGATGCCGCCCAGCTCGAATTCGTTGCGCCGTACCTGGCGCAGGGTGATGCGGAAGGTTTCGCCCACTTCGGCCACCAGGGCGAGGCCCAGGGCGTCCATGTCCTTGAAGTGCCGGTAGAAGCCGGTCGGCACGATACCGGCGACGCGTGTCACTTCGCGCAGGCTGAGGCTGCTGAAGGCGCGGCCGCTGTCCAGCAACTGACGGGCTGCATCCATCAGCGCCTGGCGGGTAGGGTGGTGTGAACTGTTTGCTGCCATCGAATCGCTTCCCTGTTCAGCTCGATTCGGAATCGTAAAGCAAAACCCCGCCATGCGGCGGGGTTCGGAGTGCTCACGCCGCCACTTAGTGGCGGTTCTTCAGGCCGTAACCTTCGTCGAGCATGCCGGGAACGTCGGCAGTTTTAGGTGCGTAGTCTTTGGGCATTTCCATGTCGCGCGGCGGCGTCAGGCGTTCGCGCTTCTCGGTGCTTGGCTCGGCATGCAGGGTGGCGAGCAGGCGTTGACGGGTCACTTCGTCGAGGGCCAGGCGATCTGCACCGTGGGACAGGTGCTCCTGTACATCGTGGTAACTCTGGGTCAGTTTTTTTACCAGATTAGCGGTGGTCGTGAAGTGGGTGACTACTTCACTTTGGTAGGCCTCGAAACGTTCCTGCATTTCGTCCAGTTGGCGCTGGGTGCGGCTGGGCGCAGCGTGAGGTGCCACGCGAGCGATCAGGAAACCGATGGCAATGCCAGCGACCAGGGTAAGTGCCGGTAGCAACCAGGCGGTGAGCGTCTGTTCCACGAGTCCTTCCTCTCTAAACGGCTTTGCTTTACGTTAACGGCTGGAACCTGCGCTGTACACCGCTAAGTGCTGGTGTGCGCAGGATAAATGCTAGACGAGTCGACCCTGTTCGAGGTCACGGAGTTCACTGTTGCTCATCCGCGAAACCCCCGTAATGATCGATGGCCCGAGTGGCCAGCTGGAAGCCCTTTGCCTGGAGGTGGCCGAAGCGCGCGGTGTCGCGCTGATCTGCCACCCGAATCCCGTGCAGGGCGGCACCATGCTCAACAAAGTGGTGTCGACGTTGCAGCGTACCGCTCGTGATGCGGGCTTTCATACTCTGCGTTTCAACTACCGTGGTGTCGGTGCCAGTGCTGGCAGCCATGACATGGGTACGGGTGAGGTCGATGATGCTGAAGCTGTCGCTCACTGGCTGCGCGCGCGTTATCCCGAATTGCCGCTGACCTTGCTCGGGTTTTCCTTTGGAGGGTTCGTCGCCGCCAGCCTCGGCGCGCGCCTGGAACAGCAGGGCATCGAGCCCGCGCAACTGTTCATGATCGCTCCGGCGGTGATGCGCCTGGGTGACGACAATCCGCCTGCCGAGCGCTGCCCGCTGGTGGTGATCCAGCCGGATGCCGACGAAGTGGTCGAGCCGCAGCTGGTCTACGACTGGTCAGCCAACCTCGGGCGTGCCCACGAGCTGTTGAAAGTGGCAGAATGCGGACACTTCTTCCACGGCAAGCTGACTGATCTCAAAGATTTACTGCTGCCGCGTCTGTGAGGCGCAGCCGTCTTCCCCTTTTGATTTAAGCGATCTTCATGACCACTCGTATCCTTACCGGTATCACCACCACCGGCACGCCGCACCTGGGTAACTACGCTGGCGCCATTCGCCCGGCCATCGTTGCCAGCCGCAGTGCCGATATGGACTCCTTCTATTTCCTCGCCGACTATCACGCGCTGATCAAGTGCGATGACCCGGCGCGCATTCAGCGTTCGCGTCTGGAAATTGCGGCCACCTGGCTGGCGCTGGGGTTGGATACCGACAAGGCGACGTTCTATCGGCAGTCCGATATCCCGGAAATCCCCGAGCTGTGCTGGCTGCTGACTTGCGTCGCGGGCAAGGGCTTGCTCAATCGTGCCCACGCTTACAAGGCCTCGGTCGACAAGAACGTCGAGAGCGGTGAAGACCCGGATGCGGGCGTGACCATGGGCCTGTTCAGCTACCCGATCCTGATGGCGGCGGACATCCTGTTGTTCAACGCGCAGAAGGTGCCGGTCGGTCGTGACCAGATCCAGCACGTGGAAATGGCCCGCGATATTGGCCAGCGTTTCAACCACCTGTTTGGCCAGGGCAAGGATCTGTTCAAGCTGCCCGAGGCGGTGATCGAGGAAGACGTGGCGACTTTGCCGGGCCTCGACGGCCGCAAGATGTCGAAGAGCTACGACAACACCATTCCTCTGTTCTCCAGCCCCAAGCAGTTGAAGGACGCCGTGGCGCGCATCGTCACCGACTCCAAGCTGCCCGGCGAGGCGAAAGATCCGGACAACTCTCACCTGTTCACCCTCTACCAAGCTTTTGCCGCACCGACCCAGCAGGCCGACTTCCGTGCCGCGCTGATCGGCGGGCTGGCCTGGGGCGAAGCCAAGCATGCGCTTTATGAGCTGCTGGATGCCGAGCTGGGTGAAGCGCGCGAGCGTTACCACACGCTGATCGCCCGCCCGGCTGACCTCGAGGACATTCTGCTGGCTGGCGCCGCCAAGGCTCGGCGTACCGCGACGCCGTTCCTCGGTGAGCTGCGCGAAGCGGTTGGCCTGCGCTCGTTCCGTAGCCAGGCAGCAGGTAGCGAGAGCGTGAAGAAGAAGGCTGCCAAGCGCGCCCGTTTCGTCAGCTTCCGCGACGAAGACGGCAGCTTCCGTTTCCGTCTGCTGGATGCCGACGGCGAGCAGCTGCTGCTGTCGCCATCCTTCGCCGATGGCAAGGCGGCAGGCCAGGTGAGCAAACGCCTGCAGGCCGGCGAACCGCTGGATATTCGCGTGCAGGGCAACACCTTTGGCGTGTGGCTGGATGAGCAACGGGTCGGCGAAAGCCCCGCATTCGCCGATGCGGCAGCCGCCGAAGCTGCTGTCGCGCGCTTGCGCGAAGCGCTGGCGCCGGAAGAAGCCTGACACCTATAAGCAGTCGGGCGGTCTGAGACCATAGCCCCGCTGCTGATAGGGCCAATTTGCCAATCCTCGGGGGCGTCGTTAAAGTGTCGCCCCCGCTTCATTTGCCCGGTTTACGCACTATGACTCCGCTCGAACGCTACCAGGCCGACCTCAAACGTCCGGACTTCTTTCACGATGCCGCTCAGGAAAAGGCCGTGCGCCACCTGCAGCGTCTGTACGACGAGCTGATCGCTGATGATCGCAGCAAGCCCGGCGTGCTCGGCAAGTTGTTCGGCAAGAAGACCGTCACCCCGGTCAAGGGCCTGTACTTCTGGGGCGGCGTCGGCCGCGGCAAGACCTATCTGGTCGACACCTTCTTCGACGCACTGCCGTTCAAGGAAAAGGAACGTACTCACTTCCACCGCTTCATGAAGCGCGTGCACGAAGAGATGCGCACTCTCAAGGACGTCAAGAACCCGCTGACCGTGATCGGCAAGCGCTTCTCCGAGCAGTTCCGGGTGATCTGCTTCGACGAGTTCTTCGTTTCCGACATCACCGACGCGATGATCCTGGCGACCCTTCTTGAGGAAATGTTCAAGAACGGCGTGACCCTGGTATCGACCTCCAACATCGTTCCGGACGGTCTCTACAAGGACGGCCTGCAGCGTGCTCGCTTCCTGCCGGCCATCGAGCTGCTCAAGGTGCACACCGAGATCGTCAACGTCGACAGCGGTATCGACTACCGTCTGCGCGCGCTGGAGCAGGCCGAGTTGTTCCACTTCCCGTTGAACGAGGCGGCTGAGCAAGGGCTGGAAAAAAGCTTCAAGAGCCTGCTGCACGAAAACGCCAGCGTGCAGGAAAATGAAGCGCTGATGATCGAGAATCGCGCCATTACCGCTCGGCGTGTGGGTGGCGACGTGGGCTGGTTCGACTTCCGCGAGCTGTGCGACGGCCCGCGTAGCCAGAACGATTACATCGAGCTGGGCAAGATCTTCCATTCGGTGATCCTTTCCAACGTCGAGCAGATGAGCGTAGCCAAGGAAGACATGGCGCGCCGCTTCATCAACCTGGTGGACGAGTTCTACGACCGCAACGTCAAACTGATCATCTCCGCCGAAGTGGAGCTCAAGGATCTTTACACCGGTGGTCGGCTGAGCTTCGAGTTCCAGCGTACCCTCAGCCGTCTGCTGGAAATGCAGTCCCACGAGTTCCTGTCACGCCCGCACAAGCCCTGATCGGCTGACTGCAATGCCAAAGGCCGCAAGCCCGCTTCTGGACTAGAAGCACGGCTCGCGGCCTTTTCGTTTCAGGTGCTGCTGGCCTGCTGTGCCTGTTGCTGGAACTGCTGGCGATAATGGTTCGGCGACAGGCCCGTGTGCTGTCGGAACAGTCGGGCGAAGAAGCTGGCGTCGTCGTAACCGATTTCGTAGCTGATGGTCTTGATGCTTTTCGGTGACGAGGACAACAGCCCCTTGGCCGTTTCGATGCGCAGCCGTTGTAGGTAATACAGCGGTTTGTCACCCGTGGCGGCGTGGAAGCGGCGCATGAAATTGCGGATGCTCATGCCGTGATCGCGGGCCATGTCTTCGAAACGAAAGCGCTCGGCGAAGTGATCTTCGAGCCATTGCTGGATCTGCAGGATCTTTGGATCCTGATGCTGCTTCTGGCCGCCGAAGCCGATGCGCCCTGGCGTGTAGTTGCGGCGCACCTCGTAAAGGATGTCGCGGGCTACGCTCTGTGCCACGCTGGTGCCGCAGAAGCGTTCGATCAGGTAGATATACAGGTCGCAGGCCGAGGTCGGGCCAGCCACGCAATAGAGATTGTCGGCGTCGGTCAGGTGTTTGTCCTGGTTAAGTACCACGGCCGGAAAACGCGTGGTGAACTCACTGAAGAAGCGCCAGCAGGTGGTCGCTTCCTTGCCGTCGAGCAGGCCGCTGGCCGCCATCCAGAATACCCCGTTAGCTTCCCCGCACAGGCTGGCGCCCGCGGCATGACGTTCGCGCAGCCAGTCGAACACCTGCGGGTAACGCTCGCACAGCGCGTCGTAATCGTCCCAGAATGCCGGCAGAATAATCAGCTCTGCCTTGTCGTCCAGTGGGCCATCGACGGGTAGCTGCACATCGCTGAAGCTGCGCACTGGCAAGCCGTCCGGACTGACCAGGCGAACCTCGAAGGTCGGTACCAACCCCAGTCCCTGCTGTTTGCCGTGGCGCAGGCCGGCCATATGAAAGAAATCTCTGGCTTGCATGAGGGTCGAAGCAAATACGCCGGGCGTGGCGAGAATGCTCACGCGAGTGAGCGTGGAGGGCAGGCTGGGCATGGCTGTTTTTCTTGTTCTAGTGATTGGGTCAGCTGATGGTAAAGCCGTCAGGCTGTGGCTGAATCGTCTTCTTTTATTCCGGCTGCGTCCAGTCTGGTTTTGTAATCTTCGTCCAGGGAGCCGTCGACATGATTGCCTTTTCCGAACTTGCCGCTTCGCCATTCGCCGACTGGGATGGCACGCCGGCTGCTGCGAGAACCCTGCAGAAACAACTGGCCGAGCAGGTTCGTCTGGAGGATGACTACCCGCCGCTGCGGCTGCTGGCGGGTGTCGATGTCGGCTTCGAGGACGGCGGTGAGATCACTCGCGCTGCGGCGATATTGCTGGATGCCGACACCTTGCAGCCGCTTGCCGAGTGCGTGGCGCGCATTCCCACCAGCATGCCTTACGTGCCGGGCCTGCTGTCCTTTCGCGAACTGCCGGCGTTGATCACGGCGCTGGCGGGCTTGCCGCAGGAGCCGGATCTGATCGTAGTCGACGGTCATGGCATCGCCCATCCTCGGGGGCTGGGTATCGCAGCGCATCTAGGGGTGGTCAGCGGCCGGCCGACCATCGGCGTGGCGAAGAAGATTCTTACCGGCCATCACGCAGAGTTGGGGGAAGAGCGGGGCGACAAGGTCGAATTGCTCGACCGTCAGGGGCGGCAGATCGCCTGGATGCTGCGCAGCAAGCGCAAGGTGCGGCCACTTATCGTCTCGCCGGGTCACCGGGTCAGCATGGATCGAGCCGTGGAGCTGGTGATGAGCTGGGATAAAGGTTATCGGCTGCCTGAACCAACCCGCCTAGCCGACCGCTTGGCATCGCGCCGCGATGTCAGCCGCAGGAGCTGAATACGCGCAAGTAGCCCGGCGTTGACCGCAGGCTACGAAGGCGGGGCGATGTGCCCGAAGGTACATCGCCCGCAGTTTTTATGGCGCCGGGTTTGGCTGGGTCTTGTGGATCGCCTCGATACCCTCCAGAACGGCATCGCTAAGTGTCAGCTCGCTGCTCGCCAGGTTTGACTCCAGTTGCTGCAACGAGGTGGCACCGATGATGTTGCTGGTCACGAACGGGCGGCTGGTGACGAACGCAAGGGCCATCTGTGCTGGATCCAGGCCATGTTCGCGGGCCAGGGCCACATAGCGCGAGCAGGCTGCTACGGTTTCTGGGCTGTTGTAGCGGGCGAAGCGGCTGAACAGGGTCAGGCGGGCGTTTTCCGGACGAGCGCCGTTTTCGTATTTGCCGGACAGCATGCCGAACGCCAGGGGCGAGTAGGCCAGCAGGCCGCACTGTTCACGAATCGCCACTTCCGCCAGGCCCACTTCGAAGCTGCGGTTGAGCAGGTTGTAGGGGTTCTGGATGGAGACCACGCGGGACATGCCGCGGCGTTCTGCGGCTTGCAGGAATTTCATGGTGCCCCATGGCGTTTCGTTGGACAGGCCGATGTGGCGGATCTTGCCGGCTTTGACCTGCTCATCCAGGGCATCGAGAATTTCCTCGATGGGCGTGAAGTCGCTGTCCTGATGGTTGTAGCCGAGCTGACCGAAGAAATTGGTCGGACGCTCTGGCCAGTGCAACTGATAAAGGTCGATCCAGTCGGTCTGCAGGCGCTTGAGGCTGGCGTCCAAGGCAGCAACGATGTGCTGGCGGTTGTGTTTGAGCTGGCCGTCGCGGATATGGGTGATGCCGTTGCCGGGGCCGGCGATCTTGCTGGCCAGGATCCAGTCGGCGCGGTCGCCACGCTGCTTGAAATATTCGCCGATGATCTGTTCGGTCTTGCTGTAGGTTTCGGCACGCGGCGGGACCGGGTACATCTCCGCAGTGTCGATGAAATTGATGCCGTAGGCCTTGGCGCGATCAATCTGCGCAAACGCCTCAGGGGCGTCGTTCTGTTCGCCCCAGGTCATGGTGCCCAGGCAAAGGGCGCTGACATTGAGATCGGTTCGGCCGAGCTGGCGGTATTCCATTGGAGAGCCCTCTGATAAAAAGCGCATACAAGCAGGTTGAAATTTTTTTCGCAATCGTCATAATTCCGCACCTCTTTCTGCGGTGGAAGTGATGCGCCGCCTGCCGAAGAATCTTGCCGTACGCGGTCGCGCTGACCCGAGCCCCCGATAGCGCCCGAATTCGGCTGCCTTTGACTTGTCAAAGTAAGCACTATTCAGTAAGATCCGCCGTCTAATTTTGCAGGGCGGCCCCTGAGGCTATAAAGAATGAAAACTTTTACCGCTAAACCAGAAACAGTAAAGCGCGACTGGTTTGTGATCGACGCTGCTGGCCAGACCCTGGGTCGTCTGGCTACTGAAATCGCTAGCCGCCTGCGTGGCAAGCACAAGCCTGAGTACACCCCTCACGTTGACACCGGCGACTACATCGTCGTTATCAATGCCGAGCAGGTTCGTGTGACCGGTGCTAAAACCACCGACAAAATGTACTACTCTCACTCCGGTTTCCCGGGTGGCATCAAGTCGATCAGCTTCGACAAGCTGATCGCCAAGGCGCCTGAGCGCGTGATCGAGACCGCGGTTAAAGGCATGCTGCCGAAAAACCCGCTGGGTCGCGACATGTACCGTAAGCTGAAAGTCTATGCGGGCGCTGCTCACCCTCATACTGCTCAGCAGCCCCAAGAACTGAAGTTTTAACGGAATAGTTCATTATGTCGGCGACTCAAAATTACGGCACTGGCCGTCGCAAAACTGCAACCGCACGCGTTTTCCTGCGTCCGGGCACTGGCAAGATCTCCATCAACAACCGCACCCTGGACACCTTCTTCGGTCGTGAAACTGCCCGCATGGTAGTTCGCCAGCCGCTGGAGCTGACCGAGATGGTCGAGAAATTCGACATCTACGTCACCGTTGTCGGTGGTGGTGTGAGCGGTCAAGCTGGTGCGATCCGTCACGGTATCACCCGCGCTCTGATGGACTACGACGAGTCTCTGCGTCCAGCTCTGCGTAAAGCAGGCTTCGTGACTCGCGATGCTCGTGAAGTAGAACGTAAGAAAGTTGGTCTGCGTAAAGCACGTAAGCGTCCTCAGTACTCCAAGCGTTAATTCGCTTCGGTACTCGAAAACGCCCAGTCTCCTCACGGAGCTGGGCGTTTTTCATTTCTACTTTCGGCCAGGCTTTCTTGCCTGCTCCGCTCGAGCGCTGCGTTTTCGGCCTACCTATCGCTTCGTTGATGCGCGTCATGAGTCAGCGTGCCTGCCTGTGCGAATCTCGCGCCGGGTTGCAGTCAGGCTTATCGATGTACGCGACCATCTGGACTTTTACATCAATTCCCTTGAGTGACGTAGCAGGTAATAACCTGCTTCAGCGGCTGAGACCTGGGAATGGATTAAAGTCTGCGATGACCCCTGAATGGATACGGCCGCGTGACGCTCTGTTCTGCACTGTTTTCAGCTTCTTGAAAGCGGGCATAAGCATTTTCTGGATGGCTTCTTCATTACCGTCTGGCCGCTTTTCTGCGCACCCAACACTTACTTATTAAAGGCCTGAAAAACAGGCTGGAAAGCCGATGGGAGACGACTGAATGAGCAATGACGGCGTGAATGCGGGCCGGCGTCGCTTTCTGGTGGCAGCCACTTCAGTGGTTGGGGCTGCTGGAGCGGTGGGGGCTGCAGTTCCGTTTGTGGGGTCGTGGTATCCGAGCGCCAAGGCCAAAGCCGCAGGTGCTCCGGTCAAGGTGAATGTTGGCAAGATCGAACCTGGCCAGCAGATGGTCGCCGAGTGGCGCGGGCAGCCGGTATTCATCATGCGGCGCACCGAGGAGATATTGAGCAACCTCGGCAAGATCGAGGGGCAACTGGCTGACGCGGACTCGAAAAGCTCGGTGCAGCCCACCTACGTCGATCCGAAGACCCGCTCGATAAAACCGGAAATCCTCCTGCTGGTCGGGCTGTGCACGCACCTGGGCTGCGCACCGTCATTCCGCCCTGAGGTAGCGCCTGCCGAGCTCGGCGAAAATTGGGTCGGTGGCTATTTCTGTCCGTGCCACGGTTCCCGTTACGACCTCGCCGGGCGTGTCTACAAGTCGCAGCCGGCGCCGCTGAACCTGCCGGTGCCGCCGCATACCTACGAGTCGGCTGACGTGATCATCATCGGCGTGGATCAGGAGCAAGCATGATGAGCAAATTCATGGAGTGGGTGGACGCACGCTTTCCCGCCACCAAGATGTGGAACGACCACCTCGCCAAGTACTACGCACCGAAAAACTTCAATTTCCTGTACTTCTTCGGCTCCCTGGCCCTACTGGTGCTGGTCAACCAGCTGCTCACCGGTGTGTGGCTGACCATGAGCTACACGCCCACCGCCGAAGGTGCCTTCGCCTCGGTTGAAGGCTTGATGCGTGATGTGCGCACCGGTGATACGCCGCACGGCGCGATCCTGCGCTACATGCACTCGACCGGCGCGTCGGCGTTCTTTATCGTCGTTTATCTGCACATGTTCCGCGGTCTGCTCTACGGCTCTTACCAGAAACCCCGCGAGCTGGTGTGGATCTTCGGCATGCTGATCTACCTGATGCTGATGGCCGAAGCCTTCATGGGCTACCTGCTGCCATGGGGGCAGATGTCCTACTGGGGCGCCCAGGTGATCATCTCGCTGTTCGGCGCCATTCCGTTCATCGGCGATGCGCTGACCGAGTGGATTCGTGGCGACTATCTGATCTCCGGTATCACCCTGAACCGTTTCTTCGCCCTGCATGTGGTGGCCCTGCCGATCGTCATTCTCGGGCTGGTAGTGCTGCACATTCTGGCGCTGCACGAAGTCGGCTCGAACAATCCGGATGGCATCGACATCAAGAAGTACACGGACGAGAACGGCATTCCACTCGACGGCATCCCCTTCCACCCGTACTACACGGTGAAGGATATCGTCGGCGTGGTGGTGTTCCTCTTCGTGTTCTGCTTCGTGGTGTTCTTCTTCCCGGAAATGGGCGGCTACTTCCTCGAGAAGCCTAACTTCGAACAGGCCAACCCGTTCAAGACGCCCGAGCACATCGCCCCGGTCTGGTACTTCACACCCTTCTACGCAATCTTGCGGGCGATCCCCGACAAGCTCATGGGCGTGATCGCCATGGGCGCCGCCATCGCCGTGCTGTTCGTGCTGCCCTGGCTGGATCGCAGCCCGGTTCGTTCGATGCGTTACAAGGGCTGGCTCAGCAAGGTCTGGTTGCTGGTGTTCTGCGTGTCCTTCGTCATCCTCGGCGTGCTGGGCGTTTTGCCGCCGAGCCCGGGCGGTACGTTGCTGTCGCGGGTGTGCACCTTCCTGTACTTCGCGTACTTCATCCTGATGCCGTTCTACACCAGGATGGAAAAGACCAAACCGGTTCCTGAAAGGGTGACAGGCTGATGAGAAAGCTATTTGCTGCATGTGTGGTCGCATTGCTGCCGGCTCTGTCTCTGGCGGCCGGTGGTCATGGCGTGACGCTGGACAAGGCTGATATCGACCTGACCGACAAGGCGGCGCTGCAGGATGGCGCGCGTACGTTCGCCAACTATTGCATGGGTTGCCACAGTGCCAAGTTCCAGCGCTACGAGCGCGTCGCTGCGGACATTGGCGTTTCCGCAGAACAGATGATGGAAAGCCTGGTGTTCACCGATGCCAAGATTGGCGATCACATGAACATCGGCATGAAAACCGAAGACGCCAAGCGCTGGTTCGGTGCCGCACCGCCCGACCTGACGCTGGTCGCTCGGGTGCGCGGTAACGACTGGTTGTACACCTACCTGCGTACCTTTTATGACGACCCGGAGCGGCCGCTGGGTGCCAACAACCTGGTATTTCCCAACGTTGGCATGCCTAACGTGCTGGGCCGCCTGCAAGGGCGTCAGCACATGGGCTGCAAGCAGGTGCAGATGGTGGACAACGGCAAGAAGCAGTACGACCCGTTGACCGGTACGCCGCTCACCATTGAGGCCTGCGATCAACTGGTGCTCGAGCCGAACAGCGGCAAGCTCAGCCCGCAGGCGTTCGATGACAAAGTACGCAACCTGGTGACCTTTCTCGCCTACTCGGCAGACCCCAACAAACTGCACATGCAGCGCATCGGCACCTATGTGTTGTTGTACCTGGCCTTCTTCTTCGTCTTTGCCTATCTGCTCAAGCGCGAGTACTGGAAAGACGTGCACTGACCGCATCCGGTATCATGGCCGACCTGCGCGATTCCTCTGGGGTTGCGCAGGTTTTTTGTGGCCTGCCATTTACGCTGGCCACTTTTGAGGCCGTCGCGAGTAACGTCAAAAACGCTCCTGGCGATTTGTTATGACCTACCATCCCTGGCGGTCGCCCTTACGGGCCGTCGCGAGTGACTTCGAACGTCTCTCCCGGCGATTTTTTGTGCTCTAAAAACTGGAGGATCGCCTTGGCTGCGACCAATAGGTTGGCTTGTTATTCCGACTCTGCCGACCACTATTCCCACCGCGTACGTATCGTGCTCGCCGAAAAGAGCGTCGCCGCGGAGATCATCAGTGTCGAGCGGGGGCGTTCCCCGACCAAGTTGCTGGAGGCCAATCCCTACGCGAGCCTGCCGACTCTGGTCGACCGTGACCTGGCGCTGTACGAGCCGACGGTGATCATGGAGTACCTGGATGAGCGTTACCCTCATCCTCCATTGATGCCGGTATATCCGGTGGCCCGCGGCAACACGCGACTGTTGATGCACCGCATTCAGCGTGACTGGTGCTCGCTGGTCGACCTTATCCTCGACCCACGCAGCAAGGAAGCCGCCCGCGTGCAGGCGCGCAAGGAGTTGCGCGAGAGCCTGACTGGCGTCTCACCGCTGTTTGCCGAGAAGTCATTTTTTCTCAGTGATGAGTTGAGCTTGGTAGACTGCTGCTTGCTACCGATTCTCTGGCGCCTGCCGGTGTTGGGGATCGAATTGCCAAAGCCGGCCAAGCCGCTGCTCGACTACATGGATCGGCAGTTTGCCCGCGAGAGTTTTCGCCAGAGCCTGTCCGACGTCGAACGTGACATGCGTTAACCCATTTTCTGTGCGCGCCGCAGGCGGCGTGTCCAAGCCCAGGAGGTTTGATGAACTCCAGTCGTCCCTATCTGATTCGTGCACTCTACGAGTGGATCGTCGACAACGATTGCACGCCTCATCTGCTGGTTAACGCCGAGTATCCGGGCGTCAAGGTACCTACGGGTTTCGTCAGCGACGGGCAGATCGTGCTCAACGTATCGCCTAGCGCTATACGCGAATTGGCCATCAAAAACGAAGCAGTGAGTTTCGAGGGCCGCTTTGGTGGCGTTGCGCATAGCCTGTTCGTGCCATCGTCTGCGGTGCTGGCCATTTATGCGCGGGAGAATGGCCAAGGCATGGTATTTGACCTGGAGCCGCCGGTTACGCAACCCGAGGTCGAAGATGTGGAGGACGAGCAGGGGCCACCTGACGATGAGCCGCCACGGCCCAGCGGACGACCGAGCCTCAAGGTCGTCAAGTAAGAGAAGCGCTCGTGCTTGAGTCGAAAAGCCGGTCAATTGATCGGCTTTTTTATGGCTGCTATCCATGCTGTATCAAGCGCAGTAAGCGTGCTTTGAAATTTCGTGCAATCTGCCTGAGCTGTTTGGTTCGAACATGCAGTTTGCACGGGAAATGAGTCTGTGATTATTTTATAAGTATTTGTTTTTTAAGGTTTATTTTTGTTTATAGAAAGTGGCACAGCACTTGCGATAACTAAGGGGAAGCCACAGCCGGTAGTTGGATGTGGCCAACTCGAATAATCAGGAGTGTTACCCATGAAACAGCCAATCAATAAGTTCGCTTTTGCCGCTATCACTGCGACCGCCCTGAGCTTGTCCGTGGCGGGTACCGCTTTCGCCGATACCTACAGCAGCACCCAGCCAACCATGCTGGCCGCCAATACCATGGACAAAGCTGAAGAAGCTGTGTCCGATACCTGGATCACCAGCAAAGTGAAGTCCACATTCCTGGCAGATGACGGCCTTAGCGCTCTGGACATCAAGGTTGAAACCAACAAAGGTGTGGTTTCCCTGTCTGGTGTAGTCAAGACCGATGCTGAGCGTGACCTGGCTGTAGCCAAGGCTAAAGAAATCAAAGGCGTACAAGCGGTTTCCGCTGATGGCCTGAAATCTGCCGATTGATCATGTTTTCGAGCAGGCTCGTATGAGTCTGCTTTCTTCCCTGGATACAGGAGAGCTGAATCATGAATTCCGACATTATCAAAGGTAAGTGGAAGCAGCTCAGCGGCGATATCAAAACCCGCTGGGGCAAGCTGACCAACGACGACGTGGATGTCGCCGAAGGCCATAGCGAATACCTGGCTGGCAAGCTGCAGGAACGCTACGGCTGGACCAAGGAAAAGGCAGAAGACGAGTTGCGCGATTTCCGCAGCAAGTACTGACTTGCCGCTGGCGCTCGATACGCCACCGTTTTCACAAAAAGCCCCGGCCGCGATGCCGGGGCTTTTTGTTTTCAGGCGTGATGACTGCCGTCGCCTGATTGAGCCCCAGGTTCAAGTTTGCCTGCAATGAGCCGATAACATTGGCACATTCGCCAGGCACAGGACGTCGCATGTCGACTATCACGCCCACCACCACAACGCCCGTCAAGACGTCGGCAACTCGTGCCAGTGGTGACACTTCCGCGGCAACGCCGACCGCTGCCAGCGAGCCCGAAAAGCAGCAGCCCTCAGTAACCGTTACTTTGAGCGACTACGCAAAAAAGCGCATGAAAACCATGCGCGAAGCGTCAGCCAAGTTGCGCGACATGCAGGCTAATCAGCAGGAGTCTCGCAAGGAAGCCGCCCGGCAGCGCCTCGAAGACATCAAGAGACGCATCGAAATGCTCAAGCAACTGGTAATGGCCCTTGGCCCGGCCGCAGCGAAGGGCGCATTGCGGCAGATCAAGCAACTGGCTCAGGAACTCGGCCAGGCCGCTTCGGTGCTCAAAGAGCCTTCCGGCGGAAGCACTGGCACTCTGAATGCTGGCGCCGCTCAGGCGTCGAGCAGCGCTGCCGAAGGTGCTCAGGCAACCGAAACGGCCACGCCTGTAGAGGCGGTTAGCGAGGTGCAGCCAGACGTCGACGCCAACCCCGAAACCGCTACGGCTACTGTTGCTGCAACCGAAGAGCCGTCTACCGAGGATGGCGATGCCGAGGGTGAAGCCGACGGCGATGAGCAGGCGCAAACCCCCATGGAGCGAACCCGCAATGACCGCGACGATCAGCAACGCCGCGCAGATGCCGAAGAACTGAAAAAGGTCGCCCGCCAGCTCAAGCAACTGCTGGCCATGGTCAAGGCGCAGCTCAGCGCCGCGCCGGACGAGGAGAGCAAGAAGCTGCTCGGCGATATCGACAAGCAGCTAGCCGACGTCGAAAAGGCCGCCAGCGACATGGGTGGTGGCGGCGTTTCCATTTCGGTTTCTGTCGGTTCGACGGTGTCGATCAGCGTTTGAGTCGCAGCGGTAGTTCTGGCTCCGCTGCGGGTTACGCGAGAATCGAGGCCAGGGCTGCGCGGTCGATATTGGCACCGCTGAGCACCACCGCCGCGCGCGCGTCCTGGTTTATTTCACGCTCCTGGATCAGTGCCGCCAGGGCGGCCGCTCCAGCGCCTTCGGCGAGGTTGTGGGTGTCTTCGTGGAGAATGCGAATTGCCTGGCGGATCTCGTCGTCATTGACCTGCACGATGCGTGCGGCACCGGCCCGGATGATCTCCAGCGCTTCTGGCTGTGGCATGCGGCAGGCCATGCCATCAGCGATAGTGTCGGCGCTGTCGGTACAGATGACCCGCCCGGCGGCGAAACTCTGCGCGTAGGCATCGGCGGCACTGCTCACCACCCCGATCACTTCGGTATCCAGGCCGAGCAGGTCACGGGTGCGGATTACCCCGCAGATGCCTGAGCCCAGGCCAATTGGCACATAGATGCGCTTGAGTGGCGGTGCGGCCTCGAACAATTCCAGGGCGTAGGTGGCCACACCGCGGATCAGATCCGGGTGCAGCGAGGGTACAAAGTGTAGGCCGCGCTGCTCTGCCAGTTCAGCGGCTTTGGCACGGGCCTCGTCGAAGTCGCGACCGTATTCGATCACCTCGGCGCCCAAGGCGGCCATGGCTGCATTCTTCTCGCGGGCGTTGCCTTGCGGTACCACGATGCTAATTGACAGCCCGGCCTTGCGGGCGGCCAGGGCCATGCTTTGCCCGTGGTTGCCCCGGGTGGCCGATACCAGCCCTACGATTGCCGGTTCGCGGCGCAGCAGCGCATCCACATAGACCAGCCCGCCGCGTACCTTGAAGGCGCCCGTCGGCGTGTGGTTCTCGTGCTTGACCCACACTTCGCAGCCCAGTCGTTCGGCCAGCAGCGGCCAGGCGAACTGCGGCGTCGCCGGGACGTTCGGGCGAATCAGGGTGGCGGCTTGGCGTAGCGCTGCAAGGTCGAACATCTGGGAGCTCCGGGGTGGCTTTGACCCGATGCTACGGCCCTGTCATTGTATGGGTAAATGTTTATATTGCATGGCAAGCAATGTGGTTACCTGATCTGCAAGGCAGCTCGCTGCCGACTTATCTGGCACTGGTCGAGGCGATTTCCAGCGCCATCGGCAAGGGCGAACTCAAACCCGGTGAGCGTCTGCCACCGCAGCGCCGGCTCGCCTGGACGTTGGGCATCAACCCGAGCACGGTGATGCAGGCCTATCGCGAAGCTGCGCGGCGGCACCTGGTGTCCGGCGAGGTTGGGCGCGGCACCTACGTATTGGCGGAAAGCCACGAAGCCAGCCTGTTCCACCTCAAGCAGCCCGGCCAGCCGGCGCAGGGCATCGACCTGTCGACCAACGTGCCTGTGCACGACGGCGACAGCGATGACCTGTCGCGCACCTTGCAGCACCTTATCGTGGAGGGCCGCATTGATGCGTTGCAGGCCTACGCGCCGGCCGAACTGGAACTACGTGGGCGGCTGGCTGGCAGCCTGTGGCTGCAGCAGCGCGGTCTGCACTATCCGCCGTCGCAGGTGCTGCTCTGTGCCGGCGCTCAGCAAGGTGTCACGGCGGCGCTACTGGCGTTGTGTGAGCCGGGCGATCCGGTGTTGGTCGAAGCCTTCACTGCGCCAGGCATCAAAGCCGCCGCGCGTCAGCTACGGCTGCCGCTGCACGGTGTGGGAATGGATGAGCGCGGGATTGTGCCCCAAGAGTTTGATCGCCAGATCCGCGCCACAGGCGCAAAGGTGCTGGTGCTCACGCCTTGCCTGCAGAACCCCACGGGCAGCAGCATGGACGCCGAACGACGCCAGCGTATCGCCGAACTGGTGGAGCGCCACGGCCTGTGGCTGATCGAGGATGACGTCTACGGCGCGTTGGGCAATCAGGCGCCGCTGACCGCAGCAATAGAGGCGCGCAGCCTGTTGATTACCAGCCTGTCGAAAACTGTTGCGCCGGGGCTGCGATTGGGGTTCGTGCATGGTCCGGAAGCGCTGCTCAAACGCATCGATCCGCAAGGGCACGCCACCGGCTGGGCGGTCTCGCCGTTGTGCTTGACCCTGGCCTGTGAGTGGATAGAGGACGGCACTGCGGCGCGCAAACTGGCCTGGCAACGTGACGAGTTGCAGCAGCGCTGGCGGCTCGCCGCGCGGGTGCTCGGTGCACGTATGCCTCAGGGGCGCGAGGTCGCCCCGCACCTGTGGCTGGAGGGGCCCGATAGCCTTGACCTGGCTACCGCTTGCCGAGCCGCAGGTGTCGACGTGGTGCCCGCCGAGGTGTTCGCCGTTGGCCCGGCTGCGGCCAGCGCGATTCGCATCAGCCTGGCTGCTGCCCGCAGCCGCGTGGAGCTCAAACAGGCACTGGAGTGCATCGTCGGCGCATGGCCGCAATGAGCGACGCTAGCGCACTTGCACCCTGGCTGTAATGCGTGTCAGCTATGCTGCGTGAATTCCACGATAAGGATCCATGCATGTCCCTTTCTACAGACGGTGCTTTTATCGTCGTCAACTCTGCCGAAGAAGCCGTCGACCGTCTGGCCGAGCTGCACCAGCGTGCCACCGAAGGCCTGAGCCAGGCGCTCAAGCGCTACCTGAAAGATCGCATCCGTCCTGATGCTGAGCAGCAAGAGCTGTTTCGCTACCCCGAACTGCGTGTGACCTACGATTGCCAAGGCGAGGTGCCGACCACGGTGCGCGCCTACGCCAAGGTGCAGGTACCTGGCACCTACAGCATCACCATCACCCATCCGGCTGCCTTCCGCAAATACTTGCTGGAGCAGCTGCGGCCGTTGATGGCGGATTTCACCCTGACCGTCGAAGTGGGTGTCAGCCAGCAGTACATTCCCTATCCGTACGTGGTGGAGCAGGGCGATGAGCTGGCCGGCTCCGGCGTGACCGCGGCAGAGCTGGCGCGGGTATTCCCCAGCACCGACCTGTCGGCCGCCACCGATGGCACTGCCGACGGCCTCTACGACTGGGAAAATACCGACCCGCTGCCGCTGGCGCTGTTCGACGCCGCCCGGGTGGACTTCTCCCTGCGTCGCCTGGTGCATTACACCGGCAGCGACTGGCGCCATGTGCAGCCATGGATTCTGCTGACCAACTATCACCGCTACGTCGACCAGTTCATTCGCAATGGTCTGGACATGCTCAATGGCGAGTCGCGCTTCGAGCGCATGGTGCTGCCGGGCAACGTGGTGATCGAGCGGGGCATGCCCGAAGGCGAGATGCAGGCGATCATCGAGACCGTGGTCTGGCACCGCTACCAGATGCCGGCCTACCACCTGCAGGCCGCCGATGGCGATGGCATCACCCTGGTCAATATTGGCGTCGGCCCGTCCAACGCCAAGAACATCACCGACCACCTGGCCGTGCTGCGTCCGCATTGCTGGCTGATGATCGGCCACTGCGGTGGCCTGCGTCAGTCGCAGACCATCGGGGACTACGTGCTGGCTCACGCCTACATGCGTCGCGACGGCATTCTCGACCGGGTGCTGCCTCCGCACATTCCGCTGCCGGCGCTGGCCGAGGTGCAGCAGGCGCTGCAGGATGCCGCCGCGCAGGTGACCGGCGAGCGTGGTGATGATCTCAAACGTCGGCTGCGAACCGGCACCGTACTGACCTACGACGACCGTAACTGGGAGCTGCGTTGGGCGCAGGAGCGTCCGCTGATCAACCTGTCACGGGCCGTGGCGGTGGACATGGAAAGCGGCACCATCGCAGCGCAAGGCTATCGCCTGCGCGTGCCCTACGGCACCTTGCTGTGCGTGTCGGACAAGCCGTTGCACAGCGAGATCAAGCTGCCGGGCGCGGCGGGGGCTTTCTACGAGCGGGCGGTGACTCAGCATCTGCATATCGGTATCGCCGCCCTGGATCTGCTGCGCGGGCAACTCAACTCGCTGCACTCGCGCAAGCTGCGCAGCTTCGACGAGCCGCCGTTCCGCTGAAGGTTGCCGAAGGCTCCAGGCTCAAGCGAGGTGGGCTTGGAGCTACTTCTTCGACTTGCCGACCATCATCCGCCAGCGGTTGCGGTTGAGCAGCACGTAACCGGTCAGTTGCATGCCCGCAGCTATCATCAGGCTACGGGTCAGATCCGGGTCAGTCGGGCTCGGCCCGTTGTAGATGGCGTACAGGGCATACACGACGCCGATCAGGCCAAGGATGAAGAACACCAGGCCGAGAATGGTCAGGCGATGAAGATTGCGTAGAGACATGGCAGAAATCGTCATGGATAACGGGCGGCCAAACTAACCCGGAATCGGTGGCTTCGCCAGTCGCTGTCGCCACACGTGCGGTGCGTGTCGATGTCCGGTAACGCGTTTTTGCGTAATTGGTACGAAAAAAAACGCCGGATTTCTCCGGCGTCTTTTATTTCTCGAGATACCTCAGTGATCCACTGCAGCTCCAGCGCCACGTGGTACGCGGATGTCTTCCACCAGGTGCTGGATGTGCTCCGGCGGCGGTGCTGTCATGCGCGAAACCACGAACGCGATGACGAAGTTGAAGATCATCCCCAGAGTACCGATCCCTTCTGGCGAAATACCGAACCACCAGTCGGCGGCGGTTGCCGTCGGGTCGATGAACTTGAAGTAGACGATGTAGCCGAAGGTGAAGGCCAGACCGACCACCATCCCGGCGATTGCACCCTCCTTGTTCATGCGCTTGTAGAATATCCCCATGACGATGGCAGGGAAGAACGAGGCCGCAGCCAGGCCGAAGGCGAACGCCACCACCTGCGCCACGAAGCCCGGTGGATAGATGCCAAACAGACCGGCAATCACCACCGCGACACCCGCAGCGATACGTGCGGCGAGTAGCTCCTTTTTCTCGCTGATGCCAGGCATCAGGTTGCTCTTGAGCAAGTCATGAGAGATTGACGTGGATATCACCAGTAACAGACCGGCAGCGGTGGACAACGCCGCCGCCAAGCCGCCCGCGGCGATCAGTGCGATCACCCAGCCCGGCAGCCCGGCGATTTCCGGGTTGGCCAGTACCATGATGTCGTTATCGACATACACCTCATTGGTAGCCGCAGTTGGTGCGTTGGTGAGTAACCGCTGACCTACGTCGCCTCGTTCGGCGGTGTAGGTCGGCTTGCCTGCGAAGGCGGCACCTGGGCCATACTGGATGACGCCATCGTTGTTTTTATCCAGCCAGCCAATAAGCCCGGCGTTTTCCCAGGTTTTGAACCAGGTAGGGACTTCTTCGTAGCTTGTATTGGGCACGCTGTTCAGCAGGTTGATACGGGCGAATGCCGCAACCGCTGGCGCCGTGGTGTAGAGGATGGCGATGAACAGCAGGGCGTAGCCCGCTGACTTGCGCGCATCCTTCACCGTCGGAGTGGTGAAGAAACGCACAATGACGTGTGGCAGGCCAGCGGTACCGACCATCAATGCCATGGTGATGAAGAACACATCGGTGGTGGACTTGCTGCCATCGGTGTAGGGCGTGAAGCCCAGCTCGGCGCCCAGGCCATTGAGGCGTTCGACAACGCTCTGGCCGGTACCGGTAACCTCGCTACCGAAACCCAGTTGTGGGATCGGATTGCCTGTGATCATCATCGAAATGAAGATCGCTGGAACCATGTAGGCGAAGATCATCACGCAGTATTGCGCCACCTGGGTATAGGTGATGCCCTTCATACCGCCGAGCACGGAGTAGAAGAACACGATAGCCATGCCAATGATTACGCCGGTTTCGATGTCCACTTCCAGGTAGCGCGAGAACACGATGCCAACGCCGCGCATCTGTCCGGCAACATAGGTGAACGAAATGAAGATAACGCACACCACCGCCACCATCCGTGCCGTCTGGGAGTAGTAGCGTGTACCGATAAACTCTGGAACGGTGAATTTGCCGAACTTGCGCAGGTAGGGCGCCAGGCACATGGCCAACAGCACGTAGCCGCCGGTCCAGCCCATCAGGTAGACCGAGCCATCGTAACCGGCAAAGGCAATGATCCCCGCCATTGAAATGAAGGAGGCGGCGGACATCCAGTCCGCACCGGTGGCCATACCGTTGAGTACGGGATGCACGCCTTTGCTGGCGACGTAATACTCGCTGGTGGAGCCTGCTCGGGTCCAGAGAGCAATACCGATATAGAGCGCGAAAGTGCCGCCAACGAACAAATAGATTAGAAACTGAGTACTCATATTGGCGGCCTCACTCTTCGTGTACGTTGTACTTGCGGTCGAGGCGATTCATCTTCCAGACATAGAAGAAGATCTCGAGCACAAACACGTAGATGGAGCCTTGCTGAGCGAACCAGAATCCCAGGGGGAAGCCGAACGCATTGATGGTGTTCAACTGATCGACGAAGAGTATTCCGCAGCCGAATGATACGGCGAACCAGATCACCAGCAGCCAGAGCATCAGCCGTAGGTTCTCTTTCCAATAGGCTGTGGCAGCCTCTTGCTTGGACAGGGCCATGTGAGCCTCCATAGGTTGTTATTTTTGTTATGGCACTATGAAACTAGCAGGCATGCGGTTTTATGCAGGTACGACTTTGGTCGTACGGTGCTTCGCCAGCGCTGTTACCGTTCCAGCGTAAGTCGTGTTGCTCTGCGCAATCTCTCCGTGCCGGGGGGCGACTGGTTTGGCGCAGCATGCTGGCAAGGGATAAGTGCCCGGGTTTTCCCTTGCCAAGTCTTCCTACGACACATGGCGAGACTTTCCGCGTAAACCTATACGGCGATGGTGTGAGGGACTTCGCACCACTGCCAGTCTTGCGAACGCCAGCATTAAGGTCGCAGTGGGGCTGACGTTTGAGAGGGAGGTCAGGTACTTGTCGAGTAATGTCTACTGAGGTTGTGCGGGCAACCCCGCGTCAATGATCTGCTGGACAATGACTTGCATACCGGTACGGCTGTAGTGAGGTTACGACGACTTTTCGACACCCAAAGAAAAACCCCTGACTTTCGCTAGGAAAATCAGGGGTTTATTTGGTGGAGCCGGGGGGATTTGAACCCCCGTCCGCCAGTTCTCCACTGTCGGTACTACATGCTTAGCCGTGTCTATTAAGTTAATCCTCAGCCGCCCGACGGGCAGGGTGCTTTGGACGAGTTGTGTGAGTTTTAGCCGCTTCGTCCACAACGTACTACGCGGCGATCCTGTTCTGCATGACAATCACTTCAGGTTTACAGGCATCCCCTAGTGATCGCTGGAGCCGAAGCTACCAGAAGGACTAGTCGCGCCGCTTACGCAGCGAGAGCGTAGCCCTCGTAGTTTTCGTCATTGGCAACTATAGAAAGTTGCAACAGTGGATTTACGACTTCTGTTACCAAGTCGGCATGCACCTCGAGCTTCGCTACCGGCGTCGAATCCTAATCGGCCCCAAAAGCGTGCAAGGCGTGCAGTGTACGCCAAAGGTCAGGTGGAGTCGACCGGCATGCACTGCCCCTGCTGAATCAGGCCAGCGTTACGGCTGGCCTGGTTCTCATCAGCTGGTTGCGCCGCTGCCGTCGTCGCCTGGGGCGTCGAGCAGTTGCAGAGCACGCTCAGCGTGAGTGCCACAGGCTTTCAGGTCGCCAGCAGCCTGAGCATCGGTGGCTTGCTTCTTGGCTTCTTCAACCTGGGATTTCAGCGGGTCGGCGATGGTGGCTTTGGCGGCCACGGCATTGTCGAGTTTCTGCAGGTTGACGGTGCACAGGTCATCGGCTGCGAAGGCTGGTGCGGCCAGTACGGCAGCAATGACGAACATGGATACGCGCTTCATGTGGTAATCCTCTCATCACGAATAGGTTCCCGGTGCCGCCCTGCTTGAGGGTGAGGAGAGCCGGGAGCGACCAACCCAAATCATTTGGGCTTACTGAAGCTGACTGGCCTTTCGTGACGAGGGTTCAGTGTTTTTCTGGTGGCGCATGGCCTGCATCAAGTTGGTGCAGATAAATCCAGTGGATCGGCGTGTACCAGCACCTCTGCCTGGGCGAATTCGCTGCGGATAGCATCCTCGACCTGTTCGCACAGCGCATGGGCTTCATTGAGGCTCAGGCTGCCCGGCAGATCGACGTGCAACTGCACGAACCAGCGGGTGCCGGACAGGCGCGTGCGCAGGTCGTGGATGCCGATGACGCCGGGCACCGCGCAGGCCAGTTCGCTCATGCGCGTGCTGACGTCGGGGTCGAGCTCCTGATCCATCAGCACGCTGACCGACTGGCGGGCGATGCTGAAGGCGCTCCACAGGATATAGGCGGCGATACCGATGGCGAACAGCGCGTCGCCCTGTTGCCAACCGAGGTAGGCGAGCAGCAGGGCGAGAAGGATGCCGCCGTTGAGCAGCAGGTCGGAGCGGTAATGCAGTGAATCGGCATGAATCGCCGTCGAACCAGTGTGCCGTACCACATGGCGTTGGAATAGCAGCAGGGCCACGGTGAGCGCCATGGACAGCAGCATCACCGCGATACCCAGCGCCTGCGCATTGAGCGGCTCGGGGTGGCGCAGGCGGTCGACGCCCTGTACCGCGACGAGTATCGCACTGGCGCCGATGAACAGTGCCTGGCCCAATCCGGCGAGGGCTTCGGCCTTGCCATGGCCGTAACGGTGATCGTCATCGGCGGGACGCAGGGCGATGTTTACAGCGATCAGATTGAGCAGTGAGGCGGCGCTGTCGAGCAGCGAGTCGGTGAGGCCGGCCAGCAAGCTGACCGAGCCACTGGCCCACCAGGCGACGGCCTTGCACAGCACCAGCGTCAGCGCTACGCAAAGTGCGGCGGCAGTAGCTTGACGCATCAGGCGGGCGTGCTGGCGGTCGACGCTCATGGGTTATCCATGCTGTAAGCGGAGGGCGAGCCCGTCGTCTGCAACGGGCCGCAGGCAGGTCAGGCAGCGGGGCGCAGGCCGTAAGCGGCTAATTGTTCGCTGCTGCCGCTGTGCTGGATCAGGCGCGGATCGTCGAGCGGCAGGCTGTGGCCGGTTTGGGTTTCGATCAGGGCCTTGAGCTTGGCGGTGTCGACCTTGCCATCGGCATCGACCACGTCCTTTAGGGAGTCTGGGCTGACCTGGGCGCTGAGGCCACCTGGCAGGTAGATCGCGCCAGTGGCGAAGTCGACACCGAAGGCGATCAGGCCGGGGATCACGTAGAACAGGATGCCGATGGCGTTGAGGCCGACGATGAGCGGGTCGACACGGCCTTCGATCTGCCCGCGACGATCCGGATAGAAGAGGGTGCCGCAGGCGGTAAGTTGAGTGAACAACGTAACGGCGAGAACGCCGCCGATAACACGGGATTTCGTGCGCATCGAGCACCTCCAGAAAAAGTGGACGCCACTATAGCAAGGCACTGATTGCAAAGCTGCTGTGGCGCTGCGAACACGTAGCTTCCGATGCCATCTGACCGGCGAAGCCAGGAGGCGGTTCGCCGTATAATCGCCGGCCGATGATGGAGCCTTGATGAATAACCTGCCGATCGATTCCCTGCTGCCCGACCTCTGCCGCGCCCTGGCCGACCGCGATGAGGTGGTGCTCGAAGCGCCGCCTGGCGCCGGCAAGACCACCCGCGTGCCGTTGGCTGTGCTCGATCAGCCGTGGCTGGCCGGGCAGCGCATCATCATGCTCGAACCTCGTCGTCTGGCCGCGCGTGCCGCTGCCGAGCGGCTGGCCAGCGAGCTTGGCGAGGCGGTCGGCGAGACCGTGGGTTATCGCATTCGCCTGGACAGCAAGGTCGGCCCGCGCACGCGTATCGAGGTGGTCACCGAGGGCATCCTCGCCCGGCGCCTGCAGGATGACCCAGCGCTGGAGGGCGTTGGCCTGGTGATCTTCGACGAATTCCACGAGCGTAGCCTGGACGCTGATCTGGCCCTGGCGCTGACCCTCAACGGTCGAGCGATGTTTCGCGGCGCCGACAGTGGCGAGGCGCCGCTCAAGGTGTTGCTGATGTCGGCCACCCTGGAGGGCGAACGCCTGGCCGAGTTGCTCGACGATGCCCCGGTGCTGCGCAGCGAAGGGCGTATGTACCCGGTGGATACCCGCTGGGGCGCACCCTGGCAGGCCGGCGAATGGCTGGAACCGAAAGTATTGCAAACCGTGTTGCAGGCGCTGGCCGATGAGCCGGGCAGCCTGCTGGTGTTCCTGCCCGGCCAGGCAGAGATCCGGCGGGTGGCCGAACAACTGGGTGAGGTGCTGGCCGGTCGATCTGATGTGCTCGTCTGCCCGCTGCATGGTGAGCTGGAGCTCTCGGCCCAGCGTGCGGCCATCGAACCGGCACCGGCCAGGCTGCGCAAGGTGGTGTTGGCGACCAATATCGCCGAGACCAGCCTGACCATCGACGGCGTGCGCGTGGTGGTGGACGCCGGCTTGGCACGAGTGCCGCGTTTCGACCCGGGCAGCGGCATGACCGGCCTGGATACCGGGCGCATTTCCCGGGCGTCAGCCACCCAGCGCGCCGGCCGTGCCGGGCGTCTGCAGCCGGGGGTGTGCTACCGGCTGTGGTCGCAGGCTCAGCACGAGCAATTGTCTGCGTACTCCTCGGCGGAAATTCTCCAGGCCGACTTGGCGGGGCTGGCGCTGCAACTGGCGCGCTGGGGCGTCGAAGTCGACGAACTGGTGTGGCTCGACCCGCCGCCAGCCGCTGCTTACGCCCAGGCCCGGGAGCTGCTGCAACGCCTCGGCGCACTCGATGCCCGTGGCGCGCTGACCGCCCACGGCCAGGCCATGGCGGAACTGCCAGCGCATCCGCGTATCGCTCATCTGTTGCTGCGTGGGCAGGCCCTAGGTCTGGGCGAACTGGCCTGTGATCTGGCGGCGCTGCTGGGCGAGCGCGACATACTGCGCGGAGCTGGCGCCGATCTGCACAGTCGCCTGGTGCTGCTCTCTGGGGAGCGCAGCGCAGGGGGAGGCGCCGCACGGGGTGGCGTGCAGCGAGCCCGGCAACTGGCCCGGCAGTTTCAGGGTTACCTGCGCCGTGTGCCGGTCAGCGAGGCGGTCAGTGACCCCGAGCATGGCCGCTGGTTGGGTGCGTTACTGGCCTTCGCCTACCCGGATCGTGTCGCCCGGCAGCGTCGCGAGGGCGGCGCCGAATACCGCCTGGCCAATGGCCGCGCGGCGCTGTTCAACGAAGCAGATGCGCTGATGAAGCACGCCTGGCTGGTGGTCGCCGACCTGGGCAGCCGCCAGGGCCAGCGCGAAGAGCGCATCTACCTGGCCGCTGAACTGGAGCCGGCGTTGTTCGATTCAGTGCTGGCCGAACAGGTGGCCAAGCAGGATCTGCTCGAGTGGGATGAGCGCGAAGGTGTGTTGCGTGCCGAGCGGCAGCGCAAGGTGGGCGATCTGGTGTTGTCCAGCGAGGCGCTGGCAGGGCTGAGTGCTGAAGCGCGCATCGCCGCGCTGGTCAATTTGGTACGCCGCAAGGGCCTGGCGTTGTTGCCGTGGACGCCTGAGCTGCGTCAGTGGCAGGCGCGGGTCATGCTGCTGCGCGGGCTCGATCTGCAGAGCCAGGCAAGCAGCGAGTGGCCGGACGTCTCGGACGCGGCGCTGCTGGCCAGCCTGGATGCCTGGCTGGCGCCCTACCTGGGCAAGGTCACCCGGCTGAGCCACTTCGGTAACCTCGACCTGCCGTCGATGCTGCAAACCCTGTTGCCCTGGCCGTTGCCCCAGCGCCTGGACGAATGGGCACCGCGCAGCCTGCCGGTGCCCTCCGGCTCGCGCATCGGCCTGGATTACAGCGAACACCCACCGGTCTTGGCGGTGCGCCTGCAGGAACTGTTCGGCCTGGGCGAGACGCCGCGCATCGCCAATGGCCGGCAGCAGGTACTGCTGCATCTGCTATCCCCGGCACGCCGACCGGTGCAGGTGACCCAGGACCTTGCCAACTTCTGGCGCACCACCTATGCCGAGGTGAAGAAGGATTTGAAGGGGCGGTACCCGAAGCACTACTGGCCGGACGATCCATTGATCGCCGAGCCCACGGCGCGGGTCAAACCGCGTAAGTAACTGTGCGGCTCAACCTAGGCGCTAGGGCAATCTGGCCGAGAGCTTTACTCACGCGGCCCGAGCCTTTATTCAGAGCGACCGCCGCTTCGTAGCCTGTGGTTGAGCGAAGCGATACCCAGGGTTGCGATTTCCCGGGTATCGCTTCGCTCAACCACAGGCTACGGGATTCGGGTCACCTGGCGGGGCTCTGTCAGCCGAAGTCGCGCGGCTTGATCCTCACCCACACAGCAGCCCGCCCAGGTCGCTTGGCACGCGCCCAGTCCAGCGTTTGAATGAGCGGCGCAAGTTGGTGATGTCGTTGAAGCCCAGGTACTGGGCGACTTCTTCGTTGCTGTAGCCCTTTACCTGGTAGAGGTACAGAGCGAGGTCGCGACGCGTGTGGTCGAGTTGCTCCTGAAAGTGCGTGTGGTGTTTGCCGAGCCGGCGTTTGAAGGACGCCGGGCTGGTATCGAAGGCTGCGGCGACCCGTTCCAGGCTCAGTGGATGGCGGATGTGCTGGCTGAGGTGCTCGTGCAAGCGATCAAGAAAACTGGCCTGCCAGCCCCAGGCATGCAGTTGCTCGCTGCAGCTGTGACGAGCCACCAAGGCGCCAGTGGAACCAGCGGCTGGCCAGGCGCGCAGCAGGTATTCGCGAGGCAGGCTCATGACGGTCGATGGGCGCTCGAAGCTCAGGCTATCGCCCAGGTGCACCCAATACTGCTCGACGTAGGCAGGCTCCATGTAGGCAAACTGGAAGCGCCATGGCAGGCGTTCGTGCTGCTGGCGTCGGGCGAGGGCGACCACTGCGGTCATGCTCGCTTCGAGCAAGAAGGTGGTCAGCTCGCCAGCGCCGCAACTGTCGCGCCAGTAGAGGTGCAGATAGTGCTCGTCCAGGTGCATGACGGGCGTCAGCAGCGGTGAAAGCAGTGCCCGGTATTCACTGATCCGATCCAGTGCCTGCAGCAGATTGTCAGCCTGTTCGAGTAGTTGGCTACCTGCGCCGTAATGCCCGGGCCACAGACGTTGACCGAATAGAAAGCTGGTGTCGGGCGAGCCGAGCAGACGCCTTGCGTTGTCAATCAAACGCAGGAATTGTTGCGGGCTGATCAGCGCACGACCGGTGACCACATCGTCATAGAACAGCTCGCAGCCACGCAACAGGTTATGCGTGTCGATGCGTCGCGACCTGGCCAGGTCTATCAACACCGCGGGCAGATGGTGCGCGGCGATGAAACGGTTATCGGCGTCATAGCCGCCGTGCAGCGGGGGCAGGCTCATGCGCTGCGCGCCAGGCGAGGTTTGGCCTGAGCGAGGGAGGTATTAAGGCGTTTGAGCAACTGCGCTTCGTCTTCGTCCAGCGCCATTACCACAGCGGTTGTGGCCTGCAAGTACAGGCGCTCACCGTGGCGTTGAGTGCGATGAGCAAGGTTGGCGATGCTCTGGCGCATGTCGTCGGCCATTATCCTTGCCTGGCTCTCGCCGGTGTCCGGCAGCACCGCGACGAAGCGGTCGCCGGCCAGTCGGCAGAGCATGTCTTGCTGGCGCAGGTTGAACAGCAGCAACTGCGCCATCACCTGCAGCACCTGGTCGCCTTCTTCCTGGCCGTAGCGCTGGTTGATCTGGTTGAAATCGTCCAGGTCGATAGCGATCAGCGACAACGGGCGCTGCTCGGCCTCTGCCTGCTCAAGCGCCTGTTGCAAGTGCTGGCGCAGGTATTGAGCGCCGGCGAGGGGGATGAGCGTGTCGAACAGACGATGCTCGCGGAACAGCTGTTCGCGCTTGCTCATCTGCGCATTGATGGCGCGTTGTTCCTGTTGCAGGTGATACATGCCCAGAGTCAGCAACAGCATGCCCACCGGCATGGGGGCGGTTTCCAACCAGTTGTCCCACACGGCTTCAGATGGCAGGCGAATGAACTCGTCCAAGGTGTCCATCCACATTGAAAACGCGGTGCAGCACAGGCCCAGCGACAGCAGACGGGTCACCCGCCCGGCAGGTCGGCCATGCAGCAGCATGTACAGCCAGCCACAGAGAATCACGCAGGTGCCGCCTTCACCGGCCACATCCATCCAGTTGATCTCGGCCCAGTACTTGATGTTGCCGGCCGCCAGGTAGATCAGCAGGCCGCCGTTGGCCGCCAGGAATAAACCACCAAGGGTCATGCCATGCATTTTCAACAGCGACTTCATGGTGCGTCTCCTGCCGCCGATTGCGGGTGCGCCGAGCATGCCCGGCGAATATCTCAGAACGATGACGCTCACTTGTCCTTGGCAGAGCAGGGCAAACCATCCGGCCCGGTCTCGCCCTGGCAGAAGCGCTCGTTCTGCTTTTGCAGCCGTGGCTCGTGCAGGGTTTTGTTGCCGCTGGCATCGCGCTGTATATCGAAGGCGTCGTAGAGCCGGTCGTCAGCGGTATAGGCGCGCACGCTCAGGCGGTTCTGCTCGACGCTGATGGTCTGGAACAGTTGGGTGTCTTCGGCAGTGCGATCAGGCTGCGTATGCGCGCGGTCGTTGAGGCCGTACATTTTCGAGCCGGTAACCGAGACCATGTACACCGGGCCGATAGGCTGATTGGTCTGCTGTGCCTTGGCGCTGGCCTCGCGGCCTGCTTCGTGGGTCAGGCGGCTGTAGCAGTGGTCGTGGCCCTGCAGCACCAGGTCCACCTGGTAACGGTCGAGCAGCGGCTTCCAGGCAGTCTTGAGTTCTTCGGTGTCTTCGGGGCGAGCGCAGGTGTAGATCGGCTGATGCATGACCACGATGTTCCAGGTTGCCTGGCTGCTTTTCAGCGCGCTCTCCAGCCAACTGGTTTGTGCGTCGAGCGTGCCGAGGTCTAGTGCCGAGGTGCCATCGAGCACCACGAAACGAACCCCCTGATAATCGGTGAAGAAGCTGGTGTCGCTGACACCTTGCGCGCCGTTGCGTGGCAGGGCGAACTGGGCGGGAAAGTGCGGGCCGAGGGTTCGGCTTTCGCTGCCGTCGGCCAGTAAGGTGTCGATGTATTCGTGGTTACCGGCCGCTGTCACCTGCGGAATGGCCGCGTAAGCCCAGCCACCGGCCTGGTTCCATTCGCCCCATTCGTCGTCGTGGGCAAGCTCTTCCCGTGAGGCGACCAGGTCACCGGCATGCACTACCAGCGCAGGACGCGCCACGCTGCGTAACGCCTGGCGAATGGTGCGCGAGGCGACGGCGAGGATGTTGTTCTGGGTATCTCCCAGATACAGGAAGGTGAACGGCGCGAAGTCTTCCCGCGCGGTGCGAAATTGTTGCCACTCGCTCCAGCCAGCACTGCCTTTCACGCGGTACACGTAGGTAGTATCGGGCGTCAGTTGTTCTAGGCGCACCTGGTGGTAATTGGACGGGCCGTTGTCGCTGTCCAGGCGGCGGGTGGTGCCGCTGAGCTGCTTGGCCTGGGCGGTGAGTTGCGGCCCGGCAAGCGCCGGCCCGAACTCCAGCAGTGCTTCGCTTTGCTGCACATCCGTACGGAAGCTGACCGCCATTTGCACGGCTGCGTTCTGGCCGGGCGTTAGCACGATGCGGTCGGCGAGATTGCCCGCTGCATAGGGCTGGCCTACGGAGCGCGGTACGGCCTCGTTGGCAAGCGTTGACGAGGCGGCCAGTGCACAGGCGAGCAATGATGCATACAACAGGGGGCGAGACATTCGCGATTCCTCATGAGCCGTTCGGCGTGATGGGGCGTCACGGAAACAAAGCCACATGACGGTTCGGTGAATTCATGGGGGGTCGATTCGGCTCATCTGATCGCTGCAGGCGAGGGCACTTTTTTCAGGATGAATTCAGCTTGGCGCGTGTGCACCTGCACGGCGATAGCGAGGTGGATGGCCCATCGTGGGCAAGGTTAGATGCTCATGTTTCTTGATGGGAGATGCGTCGAGCCCGCCCGTTCGCGAGCATTGTGGGTGTTGTCATCCCTCGTTGATGAAAGGCTGCTCAGTCGTCGAGAGGTCACGCTCGCCTGCGGGAGTCGGGGGTCAATCGAGCTCAAAACGCGCTGAATTGCGTTTGAAAATACCGCTTTAGAGGCATTGCCACGCCGTGTGTCATGCAAGTGCCACAAATAATTTCTAACGTCCGCAGCCATTCCTGGTATCGCCAGGGGCCATTGGAACGAGGGATTCAAGGTGGCAATGCCTTTTCGTCAAATCCGTAATGCCGGATTCAGGGTCAGCCTACTGACCATCGCCATAAGCGCTGCGCCAGCCTGGGCAGAGGAAGAAGCGGTCGAGCGTGTCGAGGTGATCGGCCAGGCCGCGAGTATCGACAAGGCACTGCGCGAGCAGAAGAGCGCCGACAGCATCAAGAGCGTGGTGCATGCCGACGGCGTGGGCCAGCTGCCGGACGACAACGCCGCCGAAGCGCTGCAACGCATCCCCGGCCTGTCGGTCGAGCGCGATCAGGGCGAAGGCCGTTTCGTCAGCGTGCGTGGTATCGCGCCGGATCTGAACAGCGTGACTATCAATGGCACCCTGGTACCTGCCCCGGAAGGCGATCGTCGCGCCGTGGCGCTCGATGTTCTGCCGGCCGAACTGGTGCAGTCGCTGTCGGTGGTCAAGAGCCTGACTCCGGACATGGATGCCAACTCCCTCGGCGGCACCATCGAGGTGGAAAGTCTCTCGGCGTTCGACCACGACGGCCTGTTCTACACCTTCTCCGCCGAAGGCAGCCACGACACCAACGTCAGCGAGAACAGCCCGAAATTCTCCGGCGCGATCAGCGACCGCTTCAGCCTCGGTGACGGCACCGACAACTTTGGCGTGGCTGCGGCGTTCAGCTGGCAGAAGCGCAAGTTCGGCTCGGAAAACGTCGAGACCGGCGGCAACTGGGATTTCTCCGATGGCGCCCGGCTCAATGAGGTTGAGCAGCGTGATTATGAAATCACCCGTGAGCGCACTGGCTTCGGTCTGAACTTCGACTACCAGCCGGACGACTACTCCAACTACTACCTGCGCACCCTGTACAGCAAGTTCAAGGACACCGAGACCCGCAACGCGGCAGGTGTCGAGTTCGCCGACCCACAAGCTTCCGGCGAACGCGGCGATGCCGAGGGCTGGCGCGACCTGAAATCGCGCCAGGACACTCAGGAGATCCAGTCCTACGTGATCGGCGGTGAACGCATGATCGACCTGTGGACGCTCAGTGGCCAGGCCGGTTACAGCCAGGCCACCGAAAAAGATCCGGGTGGTATCGCGGGTGCGCAATTCGTTGGCGATTTCACCGATGTTGGCTTCGACGGCACGCGCAAACCGGTGGTCAGCGCCGGTGGCGCTTTCTACGATCCTGCCGCCTTCACCCTCGATGAAGTGGAGGTGGAAAAAGTCGACGGCAAGGACAAGGAAAAGAACATCCGTCTCGATCTCGCCCGTGATTACGACCTCAGTGGCAACGCCGCACAGGTCAAGTTCGGCGGCAAGCTCAGCCGGCGTGACAAGACCAGCGATACCGAAGTCTGGGTCTACGATGACTTCTCCGGCATCGATCTGGATGGCCTCCAGAGCGGTAATGTCGATTACTCACTGGGTAACTTCGGCAACGGCATCAGCGCCGGGGCAATCAAGGATTTGATCGGCGGCCTCGATCGCGACCAGTTCTATGACGAGGAAAACTCGCGCATCAATGACTTCGACATGCGCGAAGACATCAACGCCGCCTACCTGATGAACAGCCTCGACGTCGATGACTGGCGCTTCATCGCCGGGCTGCGCTACGAAGGTACCGAGTTCGAAGCCAAGGGCACCGGCCTGCGCGACGGGGTGTACGAAAGCACCCAGAGCAAGAACCGCTACGACCATTGGCTGCCGGGCCTGCATGCGCGCTACCAGTTGTCGCCGTCTACGGCCATTCGGGCTGCCTGGACAAATACCGTGGTGCGACCGACCTTCGGCCAAATGGCGCCGGGTTTCGCCATCGATGGTGGCGATGCATCCTTCGGCAACCCGGATCTAAAACCGCTGGAGTCGATGAACTTCGACCTTGGTATCGAGCATTACATGGGCCGCGCCGGCGTGCTGTCCGGGTTCGTGTTCTACAAGGACATCGACAATTTCATCTACAACACCGACCTCGCCGGCACCGGAGCCTGGGCCGATTTCGATGAAGCGCTGAGCTTCGAGAACGGCAGCAGCGCCAAGCTCTACGGCGTCGAGTTGGCCTACTCGCAGAAATTCGACTGGCTGCCTGAGCCCTGGAATGGCGTGCTGGCAGGCGCCAACCTGACCATGAGCAAATCCGACGCGAGCATCGAAGGGCAGGGCGCCAAGCGCTCCATCGAGATGCCGAATCAGTCCGATACCGTCGGCAACGTCATGCTCGGCTGGGAGAACGATCGCTTCAACATGCGCGTGGCGGCCAACTACAAGTCCAGCTACCTGTACGAGATCGGTTCCATCGAAGACAAGAATCAGGATCTGTATGTCGACGACCAACTGTTCGTCGACTTCAAGGCCGGTTACTTCCTCACGCCGGATCTGCAACTGACCTTCGAAGCGCAGAACATCACCGACGAGTCCTACTACGTCTACACCGGGCGCCATGGCTACAACGCCCAGTACGAAGAGTACGGCCCGACCTACAAGGTTGGCCTGACCCTAACGCATTTCTGATGATCATCGAGGGCGCCCGGTGCGCCCTCTCAAGGACTCCTTGTTCCCATGCGTATGTTCAATCTGTCCCTGTTGGGGCTGTGCGTTGCGCTGGCCGCTTGCCAGAGCACGACCGCGACACAACCGGTGTCTACCCTGGCGCCAACGGTCTCTACCAACGATGTGTTGATAGAGACCGAAAGCACCCAGTGGCTCGCACCGCAGTCATTCCTGGCAAACGCCGAACGCCTGCAGGTCGGCCCCAAGGCACTGCAGGTGATCGACCGCAACGCGCAGGTGCTCAGCGAATTGCCCGGCCGTTTCGAAACCCTCGACCATCGGGCGGATGACGGCGGTCTACTGGTCGCCACCCTCGACAAGAAGCGTCAGCAGGCGCTGGTGGCAAGGCTGCAAGGCGATGCGTGGGGCAACGCCCATTACCTGCCGAAAACCCGCTTCGCCATCGAAGGGTTGTGCCTTTACCGCGACAGCGCGCGCAACGACTACCTGTTTCTGGTGGGCGAGGAGGGCATCGGCGAGCAATGGCTGGTTGCCGAGAACGGCCGGCCGCTGAATGACGCGCGCCAGGTTCGCGCCCTGAGCCTGCCGCCGGAAAGCGGCTTCTGTCAGGTCGATGACCGCAGCGAAAGCCTGTACGTCAACGAGGAAAATGTCGGTGTCTGGCGTTACCAGGCTGGCGCCGAAGCGCCGCTAGTGCGTGAGCCGGTCGAGCTGCTCGCACCTTTTGGTGCGCTGGCTGAAAGTGCAGCGGGCATGGCGGTGCTGCCCGATGCCCTGTTGCTGCTCGATTCTGCAGCGGCGAACCTGCATCTGTATCAGCGCAGTGCCGAGCAGTGGCAGCGTGCTGGTGTGGTGAAGCTAGATGGCCTCAAGGAGCCTGAGCAGGTCAGCGCCCGGGCCACGGCCAAGGGCCTTGAGCTACTACTGATCGATGATGACGGAACACGTAGCGCAACCCTGAATTGGGCGCCGAAAGTGACGCCGCAAGCGACAGTCATCGCGCAGATCGCCCCGCTGGTTCAGACCGATGGCGTGCCCAGCCTTGGCGATGCAGCGGATGATCCGGCGATCTGGGTCAACACCCTTCATCCCGAACGCAGCCGCGTGCTGGGCACCGACAAGAAAGGTGGCTTGCTGGCTTATGACTTGGCGGGCAAGCAGGTGCAGAACCTGCGCGTAGGCCGCCTCAACAACGTCGATATCCGTCCCGGCTTCCAGCTTGGCAATCGTCAGGTGGATCTGGCTGTGGCCAGTAACCGCGATCACAACAGCCTGCACCTGTTCGCCATCGATCAGGCCAGCGGCGAGCTCAGCGATATCGGCCAGCTCGCCACGCCGCTCGAGGAAATCTACGGGCTGTGTCTTTTCAAGGATCGCCAGGGCGCCATCCACGCTATCGCCAACGACAAGGACGGTACCTTCCTTCAATACCGCCTCGCCGGTAATAGCGGCAAGGCGACCGGCCAGTTGGTGAGGCGCTTCAAGACCGAGACCCAGCCGGAAGGCTGCGTGGCCGATGACCGTAACGAGCGCCTGTACATCGGTGAGGAAGACGTGGCGGTGTGGGCGCTGGATGCCCGCGGCGATGCGCAGACCTCGCTGGAGAAAGTCATCGCCATTGGTGGCCCGCTCAAGGACGACATCGAGGGGCTAGGGCTCTATCACGGCAAGCAGCGCGACTACCTGGTGATTTCCAGCCAGGGCAACGACAGCTACGTAGTGGTCGAGGCCAAGGCGCCCTACACGCTACGCGGCAGTTTCAAGGTTGGCCTGAATGCCGAGCTGGGCATCGACGGCGCTTCGGAAACCGACGGCCTGGAAGTCACCTCGGCCAACCTTGGTGGGCCATGGAGCGCCGGCCTGCTGGTGGTGCAGGACGGTCGCAAGCGCATGCCCGAAGGTAATCAGAACTACAAATACGTGCCCTGGTCGGCGGTCGCCGACGCGCTGGGGCTGGAATGAGGTGCCGGACGTCGCGCCTGTCATCAGCGCGCAACGTCCCTGTCTTCCAATGTGAGCCATGGTGCTCGTGCAACCGAAGGAATCCATGATGCAAAACCAACCCCACCTCGAACACATGACCGTCTGGGGCCTCATCACCGAGGCCAGCATCGTGGTGCAGGCCGTGATGCTCTGCCTGGTGCTGGCATCGCTGATCAGCTGGTACCTGATCGTTCAGCGCGGCGCGGTGCTGCGCCGTAGCGAGCGTCTGGCGAAGACCTTTCTCAAGCGTTTTCGCAGTGATGAAATCGGCGGGCTCTACCGCGAAGGCACACAGCAGGAACTACCGGCGGACGCCGCCCTGCAGCGTATCTTTCTCGCCGGTTATCAGACCTTCAACCAGTTGCAGCCGCATGCCGGCAACAACCCGGACAGCGTGCTCGACGGCGTGGAGCGCAGCCTGCACGTGGCCATCGCCGAGCAGGAGGAGCGCCTGGAAAAAGGTCTGCCGTTCCTTGCCACCGTGGGGTCGGTCAGCCCGTACATCGGCCTGTTCGGCACCGTGTGGGGGATCATGAATTCATTTCTCGGTCTGTCCCAGGTGCAGCAGGCGACCCTCTCGACCGTGGCGCCAGGTATCGCCGAGGCGCTGATCGCCACTGCCATCGGCCTGTTCGCTGCAATCCCGGCGGTGATGGCTTACAACCGTTTCTCGGCGCGCACCCAGACCCTGATCGCCCGCTACTACGCCTTTGGCAACGAACTGCAGGGCCGTCTGCACCGTCGTCTTAACGGTACGGCGCCAAGCATGGCCGCCGCTGCCTGAGGAGGGATTTTCCCATGCTGGTTAGACCGACGAAAAAACACGGCCTGAAAGCCGAAATGAACGTGGTGCCTTACATCGACGTGATGCTGGTACTGCTGGTGATCTTCATGGTCACCGCGCCGATGCTGGTGCAGGGTGTACAGATCGAACTGCCCAAGGTGGCCGCCGAAGCGCTGCCGACGCCGAACGAGCAGCGCATCGTCACGCTCTCGGTCAAGGATGACGGCACTTACTACTGGAACCTGGGCAGCGAAGTGGACACCGAGTCGCAAACCGACAGCGCAGTGGACAAGGCGCAGATGGGCGCCAAGATCGCCAGTATCGTTGCCGAAAACCCGGAGACCCAGGTGTATATCCGTGCCGACCAGAATGCCGACTATGGCGCCGTGGTCGCTGGTATCGCCGAACTGCAGCGTGGCGGCGTCAGCCGTCTCGGGCTGATCACCGAGGCGCCCTGAGATGAATACCCAGACCCTGGAACTGCACGAGCCGCGTTTCTCCTGGCCTGCCTGGCGCGAGCACAGTTTCGCGTTGGGTGTGGCGGTGGCGTTGCATATCGGTCTGGCGTTCGTGTTGCTCAACCTGTCGCACAACGCACCGATGCCGCCTGTGGTTTCTGCGGTGATCACCACTCAGTTGGTCTCGCTGCCCGCGCCGGCCGTGCAACCACCGCCGCCAGCCGCTGCACCCATGCCGACAGTGACAGCGCCAGAACCGGCGCCAATGCCGGAACCGGTGGTCGAGAAGCCTCAGGTACAGAAGGCGGATCTGGCGCTCAAGCGTGTGCAACAGGAACAGCAGGAAAAGCAGCAGCGCATCGAACGTGATCGCCAGCAGCAACGCCGTGACGAAGCCCTGCGCCAAGAGCAGGTTGTGCGAGAGGAGCAGCAGCGTCAGACGCGCCTGCAGGAACAGCAACTCGCCCAGGCCCGGCAGGCTGAGGCGCAGCGACAAACAGCCGCCGCGGCCGCGCGTGCCGAAGCAGCCGCTGCTGCCAGCCGTCAGTACCTGCCGATCGCCAAGGATGCCCCGGACTATCCCCAGCGCGCCCTGGATCGCAAGATCGAAGGGGAGTGCACCGTGGCTTATCGAGTGAACGTCCAGGGCCGGGTGGAAGACCCTCAGGTGGTAGGCGACTGCCACCCGCTGTTCGTCAAACCTTCGTTGGCCGCGGCGAAGACCTTTCGTTACCAGCCGAAGTTGGTCAACGGCCAGGCGGTCGCCGTGGCGAGCGTGAGGAACACGTTCACCTACAAAATTCAGTAAGACGATCCCCGTAAAAGGGGACTTCCGCAACGTAGCCTGGGTCGAGCGCAGCGAAACCCAGGATTGCGATTCCCCGGGTGTCGCTGCGCTCGACCCAGGCTACAAGAGCGAATGTCGCTTAGAACCGTAGCCTGTGGTTGAGCGAAGCGATACCCAGGGCAATATCCCCGGGTATCACGATCGCTCAGGAGGCTGCTCAGCGCACCAGGCAGGGCTTCTTGTTATCGAAGGTCCAGCCGCTAATCAGGTACTGCATGGCCACGGCGTCGTTGCGCGCGCCCAGGCCCATGCCCTTGTAGCACTCGTGGGCCTTGGCCACGGCGTCCATGTCCAGCTCCACGCCGAGGCCCGGTTTCTGAGGCACCTTGACCAGGCCGCCTTCGATACGGAACGGTTCCTTGGTCAGGCGCTGGCCGTCCTGCCAGATCCAGTGGGTGTCGATGGCGGTGATCTTGCCCGGCGCGGCGGCAGCCACGTGGGTGAACATGGCCAGCGATACGTCGAAGTGGTTGTTCGAGTGCGAGCCCCAGGTCAGGCCCCAGTCGTTGCACATCTGCGCCACACGCACCGAACCCTGCATGGTCCAGAAGTGCGGGTCGGCGAGGGGAATGTCGACCGATTGCAGCTGGATCGCATGGCCCATCTGGCGCCAGTCGGTGGCGATCATGTTGGTCGCGGTCGGCAGGCCGGTGGCACGGCGGAACTCGGCCATCACCTCACGGCCCGAGTAGCCATTTTCGGCGCCGCAAGGGTCTTCGGCATAGGCGAGCACGTGATGTTGGTCACGGCACAGGCGGATGGCTTCCTTCAGCGACCAGGCGCCGTTGGGGTCGAGGGTGATGCGTGCATCCGGGAAGCGTTCGGCCAATGCGGTGACCGCTTCAATTTCCTCATCGCCGCGCAGCACGCCGCCCTTGAGTTTGAAGTCCTTGAAGCCATAACGCTCGTAGGCGGCTTCGGCGAGGCGCACCACGCCCTGGGCGTCCAGCGCTTCTTCGTTGCGCACCTGGAACCAGGCGTTGTCGGCATCGGCTTCCTGGCGATAGGGCAGGTCGGTTTTCTTGCGGTCGCCGATATAGAACAGGTAGCCGAGCATTTCCACGGCATCGCGCTGCTGGCCTTCACCGAGCAAGGCGGCCACCGGGACTTCCAGGTGCTGGCCGAGCAGGTCGAGCAGGGCGGCCTCCACGGCGGTGACGGCGTGGATGGTGATGCGCAGGTCGAAGGTCTGCAGGCCACGGCCGCCGGAATCGCGGTCGGCGAAGGCCTGGCGCACCTGGCCGAGCAGCTTCTGGTACTGGCCGATGGATTGGCCGATCAGCAGTTGGCGGGCGTCTTCCAGGGTCTGGCGAATGGCCTCGCCGCCCGGCACTTCACCGACGCCGACGTGGCCTGCGTTGTCGCGCAGGATCAGCAGGTTGCGGGTGAAGTAGGGCGCGTGACCACCGCTCAGGTTGAGGAGCATGCTGTCGTGCCCGGCGACGGGAATGACCTCGAGGGAGGTGATGACCGGGGTACCTGTATGAGTGTTGTTATTGTTCATCGCTTGACTCCTGTTGCCGTGGTCGGCGTTGCGGATGGTCTGGCTGCCTCGCCGGGCAGCAGTAACGGTGTCGCAGGTGGTGAAAAAGATAACGTTATCATCATAAACAGATAACGTTATCATTCAAGCACGAACTTTGTGATTTTTGCTCACGGTAGTGTTCAAGATGTGGTCGCATGCGATAGCCCGTAGCCTGGGTTGAGCCGCGCGATACCCAGGCTACGAGAGGCGGCTTCCCGTCAGGCCGTGCTGCCGCGTTCGATGATTGCGAACCCGGTGTCCATTGGCGCCTCGGCGCTTTGGCCGTCGAAGCGGCGCAGCAGGGCTTCGGCGACCTGCCGGCCCATCTCCGTGGCATTGACGCTCACTGTTGAAAGCGCGGGGTTGGCGAACTGGCCGTTGAGGGTGTCGCCGAAGCCCAGTACTGCGAGGTCGCCGGGCACACTCAGGCCTCGGCTCGCAGCCTCTGCCAGCACGCCGAGGGCTACGGTATCGGAACTGCAGAAGATGAAGTCCGGCGTTTCACCGGCATCCAGCAAGTTGGCCAGACCTTTACGGCCGACTTCCCAGGTGGCGGGCAGCGGCAGTGTCTGCACCGCGACAGTGTCGGCGCCCAGGGTGCTAAGCCGTTCGATCACCGCGTTGCAGCGTCGCAAGGCACGAGGATCATCGACGCCGATTACTGCCCAGCGGCGATACCCTTGGGCGAAGAAGTGCTCGGCCACGGCGGCGCCAACCCGCTCGTGGGAGAAGCCCACCTGCATACCCAGCCCGTCATCGCTTAAATCCCAGGCTTCGACCACCGGAATCCCGGCAGCCGCCAGACGCTCGCGGCTGGCCTGGGTATGAAAGGTGCCGGTGAGCACGATGCCGTCAGGGCGGCGGCCGAGAATCGCCGCGAGCAAGGCTTCCTCATATTCGGGGGTGTAGCCACTTGGCCCGACCAGGGTGTGATAACCGGCTTCGGCGAGGCGATCCATGATTGCCTGCACCACGCTGGCGTAGATCGAGTTGGCGATGGTCGGCAGCACGATGGCCACCAGGCGGCTTTTGCTGGTCGCCAGGCCACCAGCCATCAGGTTGGGCACGTAACCCATGGCTCGCACCACTTCCAACACGTGCTCGCGGGTGGCATCGCTGACCAGCTCCGGGCGCTGGATCGCCCGCGACACGGTGATCGGCGACACACCGGCCTTGAGCGCCACGTCCTTGACCGTGATCGGCAGGGCGCTGAGGTCTCCGCGGTCTTTGGCCAGCTCTCTGCGCGATTTTCTTGCCACGGGGTCGTCTCGGTCTTGAACGGTGGATTGTCCGGCAGGTTACGGCAGGGGCGCGGCGTTGTCGCCCGTGCGCAACATGTACAGGCGGAACACCACCACGGTGGTGAATAGCTGAAAGAGGCCAAGCAGCAGATCCAGCAGCAGGCGCCCGGCAGGCTCTGCCGCGATATCGCCGGCCCAGAAACCAACCAGCCACGGCGGCACCATGACCAGCATCACGCAGGTGAGAATCGGCCAGAAATGCCCTTGGGTCAGTTGCAGGCTCTGGTGCAGCGCCTGCAGTGGCGACATCCCGCGCAGCACCAGCAGGTAGTCGGAAAACACCAGGCGCACCATCAGCCATAGCCCCGGCAGGATGAACAGCGAGGCGCCGAGCATGATCGCCAGGGTTCCGATGCCGGCCAGCAGCACGAAGCGCGGCCACAGGCTCAGGCTCATGGCGACCAGCGCGCCCCTGGCCGGCTGCTCGCCACGGCTGCGTGCGTCGATGAAGAGGATCAGCGCGGCGCTGTACAGCGGATAGAAGAGCAGCCCGAGCAGCACATCGTAGAGCGGTACCTTGGCGGCTGCGACCAGACCTTCTAGCTGCATGCTCAGCGCGGCTTCGAGCAGCAGGAAGGGCAGGCACAGGAGAATGATCTGCAGCAGGTTTTGCTTGAAGAAGAACAAAGCGTCACGCAGGGCGTCGAGGGGATTCATGGAAAATCGCGGCCAGAAAAACAGGCCGTCATCATACGAGGGCGTCGGTTTCTCGACCAGTGATCCGATTACCATCGGGTAATGGCTTTCGACCCGAAGGGCGCGAGACTGGCATACTGGCCGCCGTGCAAACCGCGCGAGCCCTTGTGAGGATGTCCGGTGAAGAAAATAGCCGTGTTCGCCGACGTACAGAATCTCTATTACACCGTGCGCCAGGCCTATGGCTGTCACTTCAATTACACGGCGTTGTGGAGCGAGCTGGCCGGCGGCGGCGAGATCGTCGAGGCGTACGCCTATGCCATCGACCGCGGTGATCCCAAGCAGCAGCAGTTCCAGCAGATCCTGCGTAACCTCGGCTTCACCGTGAAGCTCAAGCCGTACATTCAGCGCAGTGACGGCTCGGCCAAGGGCGACTGGGACGTGGGCATCACCATCGACGTGATGGATACGGCGGCGAACGTCGACAGCGTGGTGCTGGCTTCCGGTGATGGTGATTTCGACCTGCTGCTCGAACGCATTCGCCAACGTCATGGCGTCGAAGCCGTGGCCTACGGCGTTCCCGGGCTCACCGCGCAGTCGCTGGTGCGCGCGGCCACTCGTTATGTGCCCATCGAGGGGCATCTGTTGCTGAAACACTGAGGCTTTACGTGAAACCCATTGCTGTCATCGACTTCGAAACTACCGGCATGTCGCCGGCCCAGCAGGCGCGCGCCACCGAAATTGGTGTAGTGATCATCGAGAACGGGCAGATCACCGCGCGCTACCAGAGCCTGATGAACAGCGGTGCCTGGGTGCCGCCGTTCATCGAGCAACTGACCGGCATCAGCAACGCCATGCTGCGCAGCGCACCCCCGGCAGCCGAGGTGATGCACGAGGTCGCCGAGTTCGTTGGCGACGTTCCGATGCTCGCGCACAACGCCTCCTTCGATCAGAAGTTCTGGGACGCAGAGCTGGGCCTGATCGGTCGCACGCGTGTCCAGCAGTTCGCCTGCTCGCTGCTGCTGTCGCGGCGTCTGCTGCCTGGCGCACCGAGCCACAAGCTCGGCAACCTCAATCGCTGGGCGCGCCTGCCGGATACCGGCAAGGCTCACCGGGCGCTGGCCGACGCGGAAATGGCCGCCAACCTGACCCTGCACCTGTGCAGCCTGCTACGCGAGCAGTATGGCCGCAGCGTGGTCGATCATGATTTTCTGCGCCAGCTGCAGGGCATGTCCGCAGCCAAGGTACGCGCGCTGCTCGGCTCAGCGAGCTGAGTGCCGGTCGAGCAGTCAGTCGGCTACTAATAGTTCTCATTTACTTTGTCTGGAGCCGCTCTCTATACTGCCCGCCCCCTGATGGCTGACGCCGTCGAAACATGGCCGAGGTGGATGATGGAGTGGGGCGGAATCAATTTGCGCTGGGCCTACACCGACCTGCTGCTGAGCCTGAGCCGGCGTACCCATTGCGTGCAGCGCGCCTATGACGTGCTGCACGATGCCTTCATTCGCTTCGTGCTCGCCAACCAGCGTGGCGTCATCGAACAGCCCAATGCCTACCTGCGGCGCATCGCCCATTCTGTACTGATCGACCATTACCGCGACGCCTCGCGCTATCAGCCGTTTCCCGAGGCTGGTAGCGAGCCGCGCATGGATTTGGACGATGGCGCATCGTTCGTCCCTTCGGCTGAGCATCTGGCCGATATCCAGCAGCGCCTGGACGCCCTGCAGCGCATTCTCGATTGCCTGCCGCCGCGCTGTCGTGAAGTGTTCTGGCTGGTGCGCATCGAAGGGCACCGCCAGGTGGAAGTCGCCGCGATGCTGCAGATCAGCACCACGATGGTCGAGCGCCACCTGGTGCGTGCCTTGCTCGATCTGCACGAGGCCCGCGAGCTGCTCTGCCCATGAGCGCGCGGCGTCGTGAGGCGGCGCACTGGTTCGCGCGGCTGCTCGAGTTGCCGGACGATCACCCCGAGCGGCAGGTCTTCGCCAACTGGCTGGCCGCCGACCCGCGCAATGCTCAGGAATTTCACAGCTTCAAGCGCCTGTGGGGCGACTTCTCCAGCACCGACCAGACCCGTGCCCTGGCGGGCGCCATGGAGAATGTCGGGCGTCGGCGCTTCCTGCGCAACGGCGTGCTCGGCGGCTTGCTGCTCGGCGGCCTGGGTGCCTGGCTGCTGGCCCGCAATGCCGCGCGCCAGGAACTGCAACTGTTCACCGGCATCGGTGCGTTGCGGCGCATGCAACTGGCCGACGGTAGCGAGGTGCAGATGGATGCCGATACACGCATTCAGGTGCTCTTCGATGACCGCGTGCGGCATCTGACGCTGTTGCGTGGGCGGGCCATCTTCGACGTGCGTCACGACCCGCAACGCCCCTTTGTGGTGGATGCCGGCGCGGCACAAGTGCGGGTGCTGGGAACCCGTTTCGTGGTCGAGACGTTCGACCGGCGCGTGCAGGTCAGCGTGGCCCGTGGCCGGGTCGCGATGACCAGCGGCGAGCAGCGCATCGAGCTGGGTGCTGATCAGGTCGGCCTTTATCGTGAGTCTGTCGGGCTGCGGCGTTCCGATCGCAAGGCGGCGGGCGCTTTCGGCTTCAGCAGCGGCAGCCTGGTTTTTGAACAGGCCGACCTGGGCGAGGTGGTGGCCGGTCTTGCCCGTTATCGCGAAAAGCCGCTGCACCTCGAGCAGCCTGTCATGCCGCAGACCATCACCGCCGTTGTGCAAATCGCCGATATCGAGGCATTCGTTCAGGCCTTGCCGCAGCTTGCCGGGGTACGCCTGCAGGAGCGTGCCGACAGCACCCTCTTGCTGCCGCGCTAAAAATTTTCGCGTTCCAGGTTGGGCTTTTCGGGGCCTGCTCCGTCAAGGGGTATCCGAGATCATCACGAGACCCATCATGCTGCGCACATCCCTGAGAACACTGGTTACCGCCAGCGCCCTGACGCTGGCACTGGGCGTACAGGCCGCCCCTGTCGAACTGGATCTGCCGGCGCAGCCACTGGCCGCAACCTTGAAGCAGCTCGCCAGCCAGGCCGGGGTGACCCTCGCCGTCGATGATCGGCTGGTCGCAAGCCGCTCGGCGCCTGCGCTGAAGGGCACCTTCGCCGTCGATGAAGCGTTGCAGCGTTTGCTCGCCGGTTCGGGGCTAGTGGTGCAACGCAGCGGCGACGTCTGGCTGATCATGGAGCGCGCGCCGTCCGCCGCGCTCGACCTGCAGGCCACCACCATCAGCAGTGATCTGGCGAGCAGCGCTACCGAGGGTACCGGTTCCTACACCACCCGTGCGGTCACCCTGGGTAAGGGCGCGCAGTCGTTGCGTGAAACCCCGCAGTCGGTGAGCGTGATCACCCGCCAGCAGATGGACGACCGCAACTTCACCTCCCTGGATCAGGTGCTCTACAGCGCACCGGGTATTACCCTGCAGACGCGCAACTTCGGCGACCATCAGTACAACTCCCGGGGCTTCGAGTTGGGCGCCGATGCCTATCTGGTCGATGGCATGCCTGGCGTGATCCACAGCCCCACTGGCTGGATGACTCCGGACACCGCCGTCTACGACCGCGTGGAGATTCTTCGCGGCGCCGCCGGCCTGCTGGTCGGCAACGGCAACCCAGGCGGAGCGGTCAATCTGGTGCGCAAACGGCCGACTGCCGAGCCACACTTTTCGGTGACCACCCGCGCCGGCTCCGATGATTTCTACCGCATGGACCTGGACGGCAGCGGTGCGCTGAACGAGTCCCGCACCCTGCGCGGTCGTGCCTTGGTGGCCTATGAGGATCGTCAGTATTTCTACGACCGCGAAGCCAGCCGCAAGCCGCTGTTCTACGGCATCGTCGAAGCCGATCTGAATGATGCCTCGACCCTGTCCGTCGGCCTGCGTCGGCAGACGGGTGTCACCAGTGGCTATTCGATCTTCGGCCTGCCGCGTTACAGCAATGGCAAGGCCCTCGACGTTTCCCGTTCCACCTCGCTGGCGCAGGACTGGAACCGCCACGAAAGCGAGCAGACGGAAGTCTTCGCCGACCTGGAATATCGTCTCAACGAGGACTGGACCAGCAAGACCTCGCTGACCCGTGCCGAAGGGGGCTTCGATCAGCGTTCGGCACTGCCGCAAGGCGCGATCAACCCGGCCACCAACACGGGCTCGCGGCTGTTTCGAACGCTTTACCGCAGCGATGACGTGACCAACACCGGCATCGACAGCAACCTATCCGGCAACTTCGAGGCCTTCGGCCTGCGCCACACGCTGATGGTTGGCGCCAACTGGTCCCGCGAGAACCAGTACAGCAAGAACGCCAATATCAATACCGCTGCTGGTGCTGGCGCCATCGACGTCTTCAACCCGAATCATCAGGCACTGACCAGGCCGACACGCAATGGCTGGACGGCGATCAACGACAGCGCCGAGACGCGTTATGGGGTTTATGCCAACACGCGGCTGTATCTGAGCGAGCCACTGAGCGTGGTGCTGGGGGGGCGGTTGAGCTGGTACGAGTACGAAACGGAAGAGACCATCAGTGGAGTCAAGGCGGCGAATCGTCAGGATCATGAATTCACGCCCTTCGTCGGCATCATCTACGACCTCAATGACCAGTGGTCCTGGTACGCCAGCTACGCCGATATCTTCCAGCCGCAAAGCGATTACCGCACGGCAGCGGGCTCGCTGCTGGAGCCAGCTGTTGGCGTCAACTACGAAACCGGTATCAAGGGCGAGCTGTATGACGGACGCCTGAACCTCTCCGCCGCGCTGTTCTACATCAAGCAGGATGACGTGGCGGCAGAAGACCCCAGTGGCGCGCTCTGCGATTCGAACATCGATGGCCTTTGCTACCTCAACGCCGAGATCCAACGCAGCAAGGGTTACGAGCTGGAGGCCAGCGGCGAACTGCTGTCCGGCTGGCAGGTGGCTGCTGGCTACACCTTCAACCAGACCAGCAAGGCCAGCGGTGGCCCCACCGACTATCAGACTCCGAAGCACCTGCTGCGCGCTTCCACCACCTACCAGTTGCCCGGCGCGCTTAATCGCCTGACCGTTGGTGGCGCCGTTTCCGCACAGAGCGGCTACAGCACCGATACCTACGGCCCAGAGGTAAGCAACGCCGGCCGTGCGGTCTACGATGCACTGGCCACCTGGAAAATCGACCAGCACTGGACTATCGGCCTCGACGCCAAGAACCTGTTCGACAAGAAGTACTACAAGTCCGTGGGTGAGCTGCGTCGCGGTAATTACTACGGCGATCCACGCAGTTACATGCTGACCCTGCGCGGCGAGTTCTAAGCCGCGTGCTGGAACACGTAGCCTGGCGTTGAGCGAAGCGATACCCAGGATGTCCACTCCGGGTATCGCCGCGCTGCAACTGCTGAGCGGCCGCTACCCGGACAGGATAAACTGTGCGGCATCTCCATTGCCCACCACGTTGCCCGCCATGACCTTCGCTTCCCTCGGCCTGATCGAACCCCTGCTGCGCTGCCTCGACGGCCTCGATTACAAGACCCCGACGCCCGTCCAGGCCCAGGCCATCGGCCCGATCATCAAGGGCCGCGATCTGATGGCCGCGGCGCAGACCGGTACCGGCAAGACCGCCGCCTTCACCCTGCCGATCCTGCAGCGCCTGATGATGGAAGGCCCGACCGTCGCCAGCAATTCGGTGCGCGCCCTGGTGCTGGTACCGACCCGTGAGCTGGCCGAGCAGGTGCAGCAGAGCGTGCAGACCTACTCGCAGTTTCTGCCCCTGAGCAGTTACGCGGTGTACGGCGGCGTGAGCATCAACCCGCAGATGATGAAACTGCGCAAAGGCCTCGACGTACTGGTTGCCACCCCTGGCCGGTTGCTCGACCTGTACCGCCAGAACGCAGTTAAGTTTTCCCAGTTGCAGGTGCTGGTGCTCGACGAAGCCGATCGCATGCTCGACCTGGGCTTTGCCCGCGAACTGGATGACCTGTTCGCCGCCTTGCCGAAGAAGCGCCAGACCCTGCTGTTTTCCGCGACCTTCTCCGAGGCCATTCGCACCCTGGCCGGCGAAATGCTGCACGACCCGCTGAGCATCGAAGTCAGCCCGCGTAATGCCGCCGCCAAGTCGGTCAAACAGTGGCTGATTCCGGTCGACAAGAAGCGCAAGGCCGAGCTGTTCCTGCATCTGTATCGCAGCAAGAAATGGTCGCAGGTGCTGGTCTTCGTCAAGACCCGCAAGGGCGTCGACGAGCTGGAGCAGGAACTGCTGGCCGCGGGCATTCGCGCCGACGCGATCCACGGCGACAAGCCACAGCCGACTCGCCTGCGCGCACTGCAGCGCTTCAAGGCCGGCGAAGTCGACGTGCTGGTCGCCACCGACGTGGCCGCTCGTGGTCTGGATATCGACGACCTGCCGATGGTGGTCAACTTCGATCTGCCCATCGTTGCCGAAGATTACGTGCACCGCATCGGCCGTACCGGGCGTGCTGGCGCCACGGGCCAGGCGGTGTCGCTGGTCTGCGCCGACGAGGTGCAGTTGCTCTCGGCCATCGAGGCACTGATCCAGCAGGTGCTGCAGCGTGTCGACGAGCCGGATTTCATTCCCGATCACCGTGTGCCGCAGACGCTTGCTGGCGGCCAGGTAGTCAAGAAACCGAAGAAACCGAAAAAGTCCAAGGTGGTGGGCGGTGGTAAATCCGGCAGCCTGGGCCGCTGGATGGAAAACGACGAGCCCGCCGCACCGCCGGTCAAGGCCATCCGCAAGGTGCCGAGCTTCGGCGGTAAGCCGAAGAGCGGGCGTTAGTGCTGATACGCCGCGCCAGCGAGGTGGATGTCGACGCGATAACCGCGACAGTTCACGAAGCCTACGCCCCCTACATTCCGCGGATCGGCAAAGAGCCGGCGCCGATGCTCGATGACTATCGCCAGGTCATTGAGCAATGCAGGGTGTTCGTATTGGAATTGGACGGTGCGGTGAGGGGCGTTTTGGTGCTGGAGCATGGGGGCGATGTGCTGCATGTGCAGAACGTCGCGGTCTGCAATCAGGCCCGTGGCCAGGGGCTGGGCAGGCAACTGATGGGCTTCGCCGAAGACCAGGCTCGGGAACTGGGTTGCGTGGCCATCGAGCTGTACACCAACGAGCGGATGACCGAGAACATCCTCTTCTACCCGCGTTTGGGGTACCGGGAAACGCGCCGGGCAGTTGAGGACGGTTACGCCCGGGTGTTCTTTCGAAAGGCGATTTCGCCCGAAAGCTAGACGGTGCATTACTAAACAGCTTCTGGGTATCGCTGTGCTCAATCCAGGCTACGTGTTGTTTTCCGCTCAGATATTCTGCCCGATCCGCCACAGCACGCCGCTCGGGTCGAAGATGATGAACTCGCGGATGCCCCAGGGCTGGTCTTGGGGTTCGATGGTGCGCACACCGAAGCGTTCGGCGAGGTTTTCCTTCTGCACGTTGGCCCACCAGGCTTCGACGTCATCGACCAGCAGGTGCATGACGAAGTTGTCTGCCTGCTCCTTGACGTAAAAATTCTGCAGCAGGAAAGCGTTGTGTTCGCCGTTGCTGAAGTAGCTCATTTCATCCGACTGCCAGCCGGGTTTGAAACCCAGTGCGGTGTAGAAGGCCTGGCTGAGCGGGTAGTCCTTGGCCGGGATGAAGGTCTTGAGTTCGACGCTGGTCAGCATGGGATCCTCCTGATCCGTGGTTATCGGGTTTTCGCCTGTAGCCAGCGGACGATGCCCTGGCCGGCCACGCGGCCGCTGGCGAAGCAGGCGGTGAGCAGGTAGCCGCCGGTGGGCGCTTCCCAGTCGAGCATTTCCCCCGCACAGAAGGTGCCGGGCACAGCGGTCAGCATCAAGCCTTCATCGAGGGTTTCGAAGGGCACGCCACCGGCAGTGCTGATCGCTTCTTCCAGCGGGCGCGGTTGGCGCAGTTCGATGGGCAGGGCCTTGATCGAGGCGGCCAGGCGCTGTGGATCGGCGTAGTGTTCGGCTGGGGTCAGCTCGCGCAGCAGCGCAGCCTTGACACCATCCAGCCCGGCCTGACGGTGCAGGTGTTTGGCCATGGAGTGTGAGCCACGGGGCTTGCTCAAGGCCTTGCTCAAGGCGTCTTCGCTGCGCTGCGGCAGCAGGTCGAGGTGCACCGTGCAGCTGCCGTCACGGGTGATGCGCTGGCGAATGCCGGCGGACAGGGCGTACACCAGGCTGCCTTCGATGCCAGTGGCGGTAAGCACGAACTCACCCTGGCGCTGCGCCTCACCGCTCAGCCCCAGGGCCACGTTCTTCAGCGGCGCACCGGCGAATTTCTCGCGCAGCAGCGGGCTCCAGGCGGCTACGTCGAAACCGCAGTTGCTCGGTTGCAGCGGCGCAACGGGTACGCCGGCCTGCTGCAGGTGGGCGACCCAACTGCCGTCGGAGCCGAGCCGCGGCCAACTGCCGCCGCCCAGGGCCAGCAAGATCGCATCGGCGTGCACCGTGCGCTCGCCTTCGGGGGTGCCCACGCGCAGGCTACCGTCGCCATTCCAGCCCAGCCAGCGCTGCCGGGTGTGCAGGTGCACGCCGGTTTCACGCAGGCGTTTGAGCCAGGCGCGTAGCAGCGGCGCTGCCTTCATGTCGGTGGGAAACACGCGGCCCGAGGTGCCGACGAAGGTCTCGATGCCCAGGCCATGAATCCAGGCGCGCAGGGCATCGGCGTCGAAGCCTTGCAGCAGTCTGTCGATCTGCCCTTGGCGCTCGCCGTAACGGCTGATGAACGCCGGGTAGGCTTCGGAGTGGGTGATGTTCATGCCGCCGACGCCGGCCAGGAGGAACTTGCGGCCCACCGAGGGCATGGCGTCGTAGAGGTCGACCCGCAGGCCGGCACTCGCCAGCACCTCGGCAGCCATCAGGCCGGCTGGGCCGCCGCCGATGATGGCGACCGAGTGGGAGGTGGGCGTGGGGATATCGGTCATGGCGGTGTCAGCTGGGCAAAGGGGGAAGTTTACCCGAGCCCTCGTTGCTGCCATACCCGCGTGGCGCTGTGATGGAGAATGCCGTGGCGGCGGGCCAGGGCGTGGCGATCCTTGCTGTACCCACCACCGATCACGCCGACCACTGGAATGTCGCGTCCCAGGCAATGATGCAGCACGGCTTCGTCGCGGGCGGCCAGGCCGGCGTCGCTGAGTTGCAGATAGCCGAGGGCATCGTCGCGGTGCACGTCGACGCCGGCGTCATAGAGCACGATATCCGGCTGATAGAGGGGCAGCAGGTAGTCGAGGGTGTCGTCGACGACTTTCAGGTAGTCGCGGTCGCCCATGCCACGAGGCAGTGGGATGTCCCAGTCGCTGTTGGCCTTGCGCGCCGGGTAATTCTGCTCGCAGTGCAGCGATACGGTAACGGCGTTGTCCACGTGTTCGAGCAGCCGCGCGGTGCCGTCACCCTGGTGAACGTCGCAATCGAAGATCAGTACGCGATGCGCCTGGCCACTTTCCAACAGGTAGCGGGCGATCACGGCCAGGTCGTTGAAGATGCAGAAACCTGCCGGGTAGTCGTAGTGGGCGTGGTGGGTGCCGCCTGCCAGGTGACAGGCCAGGCCGTGCTGCAGCGCCTGCTCGGTTGCCAGTAGCGAGCCACCCACTGCCCGTACGGTGCGGCGCGCTAGCTCCGGGCTCCATGGCAGGCCGAGGCGGCGCTGGTCTTCGTGGCTCAGCTCGCCGCTCAGATAACGCTCGATATAGGCGGGGCAGTGGCAGAGGGCGAGGATGTCCGCAGGACAGATTTGCGGCCGCAGCAGGTCGGCATCCTGGGTCAGGCCGCTGTCCACCAGGTGGTCGCGCAACAGACGGAATTTCTCCATCGGGAAGCGGTGACCTTCCGGAAAGGGCGGGCTGTAGTCGTCGTGGTAGATCAGCGGCAGGGGCATACAATGGCGGCGTTTGGTGAACCCTGGGCAGTATGCACGAGAAGCTAAATGGATGTGATCGAGCTGCAGACGCCGCGTCTGCTAATGAGCGCCTGGCATGATGAAGACCTCAATGACCTGGCGACCCTGTGCGCTGACGAGCAGGTGATGCGCCATTTTCCGGCGCCCTTGAATCTTGAGCAGAGCCAGGCGTTGCTGGTGCGCCTGCAGCAGCACTTCAGCCAGCATGGGTTTTGTTTCTGGGCGCTGCGGCTTCGAGAGGACGGGCGCTTCATCGGCATGGCCGGGCTGGCCCATGTCGGCTTCGAGGCCGCCTTCACACCGGCGGTGGAAATCGGCTGGCGTTTGCTGCCGGAGCACTGGGGAAAGGGGTACGCCCAGGAGGCTGCTCGTGCGGCACTGGATTGCGCTTTCGAGCGCCTGGAGCTGCCGCAAGTTGTGTCCTTCACGGCCACAGTGAATGTGCCTTCGCAGCGGGTCATGCAGGCGCTCGGCATGCAGTCGGCCGGCGGCTTCGAACACCCGGCGCTGGCGCCTGGGCACCGGCTACGCCAGCACCTGCTGTATCGGATCACGCGTAGCGAATGGCCGAAGCGTGGCTGAGCCTGTCGCCTCCGTCGCCATCCCACGATTCCTGACAGGCGGCAAAGGCATTACCATTCACCCTCCGCGCACCCCGCGCGTGTCGCAGTATTGCCCTGGATAGGGGTTCTGGAGAGCCGTATGAGTCAAGTCCTGCAAGAATTGGTGGCGCTGCTGAGCCTCGAGGCCATCGAGGAAAACCTGTTCCGTGGCGTCAGCCAGGATCTCGGTTTTCGCCAACTCTTCGGCGGTCAGGTACTGGGCCAGTGCGTGTCGGCGGCCACTCAGACGGTCGAGGCCGATCGCCATGTGCATTCACTGCATGGCTACTTCCTGCGCCCAGGCGATGCTGCTCTGCCTGTGGTGTATCAGGTCGACCGCGTGCGTGACGGCGGCAGTTTCAGCACCCGCCGAGTAACGGCGGTGCAGAAGGGCAAGGCGATCTTCACCTGCAGCGCCTCGTTCCAGTACCTCGAGGAAGGGCTTCACCATCAGGCGCAGATGCCTGACGTCCCAGGCCCTGAAGGGCTGCGTTCGGAAACCGAACTGGCCAGCCTGGTAGCCGACTCGTTGCCGCCTCGGGTGCGCGAGCGTGTGCTGTTCGACAAACCCATCGAGATTCGCCCGGTAACCGTCGATAACCCATTCGCGCCCAAGGTCAGCGAGCCGGTCAAGTACGTGTGGTTCCGCGCTGACGGTGAGTTGCCGGACACACCTGCCATCCACAAGTACCTGCTTGGCTATGCCTCGGATTTCAATCTGCTGACCACCTCGATGCTGCCCCACGGCGTATCGGTGTGGCAGAAATTCATGCAGGTGGCCAGCCTCGATCACTCCATCTGGTTCCACGGCAACCTGCGCATGGACGACTGGTTGCTCTACGCCATGGACAGCCCCTGGGCCGGTAACGCCCGAGGTTTTTCCCGCGGCAGCGTGTTCAATCGCCAGGGGCAACTGGTCGCCTCGGTGGCTCAGGAAGGCCTGATTCGTCTGCGTGAAGACTGGCGCTGAAGCGATGTGGAAATGACGCCAAAATCTTGACCTGGTGGACAGTTTTTCCATCGTCGCTGATAGCGGGTGTCCTTTTTTTCTGTAGGACATTTGCTCAGGGCTTACTCGCTCTTCTCTCACGTCAAAAAATATTATCCATTTGAATCAGTATTTTGGTGGCCATATTGGACGGCTGTCGAAAATAAGGCTGCTTTGTTGACGTGTGCAATTGCCTGAACGTGATCGACCCTTGTCCTGTCTCCCCCTTAACGCCCGGATGTGACTGTCCGGGTCTCTGAGCATGGGAGTTTCTCGAGTCTGCAGGAGACGGTTATGCGGCGTTCAGCGCTACTGGTTTCATCCCTTTTGGCCTTGGCCGTAGCTTCGACGGCACATGCAGCCGGTACCGTTACCGGTCAGCTTGGCATTCAACTGGTCATCACCGATGGCTGTACCGTGGGCAACGGTGGTGCCGCTGGAGGCACCTTCGGCAACATCGATTTCGGTAGCGTCGCGGCGATCACTGCGCCGCTGGAGGCGCAGTCCGTGGGCTCCGGTGGCGGTGGCTCGTTTAGCGTGACCTGCAACAACGGTACCGATTACAGCGTGACCCTAGACAGTGGCGGCAACCCCGCTGGTGGCCAGCGCAACATGAGCAATGGCACCGATCTGATCGCCTATAACCTGTTCCAGGATGCCGGCCGCACCACGCCTTGGGGCGACGGTAGCAACGGCGGCGACACGCTGGATTCGACCGGCAACGGCGAAGTGCAGGAGATCGTCGTCTATGGCCAGGTGCCGCCTCGCGCTGCCGTGCCGTCGGTGGGCACCTACACCGATACCGTGCAGGTGACGGTGGCCTGGTAAACGCCTGCAGGCGATTCGCCCAATCGCCTGCGAACCCGCCCTCTGTCTGGAAACTGCCATGACCGGCTACCGGCCCGTTCAATTCGTGGCGCTGCTGGCGCTCGCCCCCGGTTTGCTCACTGCCGCGACCAAGACCGCGACCATCGGCCTATTCGCCGAGGTGATGCCGGCCTGCAGCGCGGGCAGTACGGCTGCGAACGACCTTGGCCAGTTCGGCACCTTCGACCTTGGCACCCACTCCATTCTGCGCAGCCAACTCGACGTTGTCGGCCAGCCGGGCAATGGCGCATTGCGGGTCAATTGCCTGAGCAACACGCCCTATCAAGTGCTGATCAGCGCCGGTAGCAGTGGCAACGTCAATGCCCGGCGCCTGCAGGGGCCAAGCGCGCAGATCGCCTACAACCTCTACACCTCGGCAAGCTACCAGACCGTCTGGGATAACACGGTGGGCATCAGCCGCACCGGTACCGGGCAGGATCAATGGCTGCCGGTTTATGGCCGGGTACCGGCGCAGCGTTCCCCTGCGGCGGGCATCTACCGAGATACGGTAACCGTCACGGTGAAGTGGTGACGTCGATGCGACGCGCCTGGCCATTCGCGATTCTGCTCGCCGCACTGGATGCGCTCGCTGATACCGGCACCAACGAGCTACGTGTCGACCGGCAATTTCAGGTTCGTGCGGTGATCACCGCCGGTTGCCTGCTCGGCAGCGGCGGCAGCGATGTGACCAGCTACGGCAACATCAACTTCGGCCAGATCAGCAGCCTCGGCAACCCGGTGAGCCGCACCAGTACGCCCGGCAGCGGCACCATCGTGCTGCAGTGCACGCCGGGCATCGCGCTGACCATCGGCATCGGTTCCGGGACCAACACCGGCAGCGTGACAGGCGGGCGGTTTCTGGCCAAAGGCAGCGAACGTCTGCGTTATCAACTATATAAAGACAGTGCCTTCAGCGATGTCTGGGGGGACGGCAACAACGGTGCCACCGCTCTCAGCGCGACGTTTCCCTCTGCTGGGGGTACTCAAAGCTTTCCGGTTTATGCCCGGTTGTTCAGCGTCACCCCCATGCCCAGCGCGGGTATTTACAGCGATGTAGTCACCGTTACCGTCAGTTATTGAACAGGGAGATCCACATGGCCCGAGCGGCATGGCAGCACCTCGATTTTCTTCATGCCAGAGCAGGGGCTTTAGTTTTACTACTGATGTTCGCGGGCCATGCGGCCGCGGCCAGTTCGGTGTTGATCTGGCCGATCAATCCGGTGATCGAGGCCGAGCAGAAAGCAGTGGCGCTGTGGCTGGAAAACCGTGGCCAGGCACCGGTCAATCTGCAGATACGGGTCATGGACTGGAAACAGTCGGACTTCGAGGATCGCCTGGACGCGCAGCGTGAAGTGGTCGGTAGCCCACCGGTGGTGACCATCGCTCCGGGCAAGCGGCAGATGATCCGCCTGATGGTTATGCAGGCGCCGCAGGCCGGGGTGCAGCGAGCCTACCGGGTGCTGATCGACGAGATGCTCGACAGCAATGCGGCCCCTGATCCGCAATTGGGGGTGAAGTTTCAGATGCGCTATTCCATCCCGCTGTTCGTGTTCGGTAGCGGCGCCGCGCCGGAGGGCGCCGCCGAACAGGCGGGCAAGACCGTGCAGACCCTGGCGCCAAAACTCGGTTACCAGATTCAGCAGCAAGGCAGCACACGCTTCCTGCAACTGCGCAACGACGGTACTGCCCATGCGCGATTGTCGGCGGTGAGGTTCGCTGGCAGCGGCAAACAGCAGGTGATCGCCGAGGGTCTGCTCGGTTACGTGTTGCCCGGTGCGCAAATGCGCTGGCCGTTGCCCCCGGGTGCTGATGGCGCGGTGCTGGAGGCCATGGTCAATGACCGCAAAGAGCCCCTGTCGATACCACGGCAGTGATCATGCGGTTCGGTGGTCATTGAACGATGCCCTTTGGAATGCGTGTTGCCCTGGCCCATTGGCTCGGCGCTTTGCTGTTGCTGGTGGGGCAGGGGCTGCAGGCGCAGCAGATGCCCGATGAATACGTTCTCTATCTGGAACTGGTGGTCAATGAACTGTCGACCGAGCGGATCGTGCCGGTGACCTATCGCGCCGGCCGCTATCTGCTCGACAGCGACGAGTTGCGCGCTGTCGGCGTGCCGTTGGCCGAGGATGCCAGCGGGTTGCAGGATCTGGCAGACATCCAGGGGCTGCAGAGCGACTATCAACAGGAGTTTCAGCAACTGAAACTGACCCTGCCCAGCGATTGGCTGCCTGACCAGGCGGTGGGGCAGACCCAGGTTTATGACGGGGTAGCGGCGCAGAGTTCGTTCGGTGCGCTGCTCAACTACGACTTCTACTACAGCGACAGTGACGAAGGCTCGCGCCTGCTTAACGGCTGGCTGGAGCAGCGGGTGTTCGGCAGCATGGGGCGGCTCAGCAACAGCGGCGTATATCGCCATGCCTTCTCAGGCAACAGTGCTCAGGGCGATGGCTACATTCGCTACGACACCTTCTGGCGCTACAACGACCAGCAGCGGATGCTCAGCTACGAGGCCGGTGACCTGATCACCGGTGCGCTGACCTGGAACCGTGCGGTGCGTATCGGCGGGGTGCAGCTGTCACGCAATTTCGGTCTGCGCCCGGATCTGATCACCTATCCGTTGCCCAGCTTCAGCGGCGATGCCGCGGTACCGACCTCGGTGGATCTGCTGATCAACAACAGTCGGGTCAGCAGCGAAATGCTCAACCCCGGCCCCTTCACCATCAGCAGCGTGCCCTTTATCAGCGGCGCGGGCACCGCGACTGTCGTCGCCACCGATGCACTGGGACGTCAGGTGGCCACGGAGGTGCCGTTCTACGTGACCAACACGCTACTGCAGAAGGGGCTTTACGATTACTCGCTGTCCGCCGGCAAGCTGCGTCAGGACTACGGTGTGGAGAACTTCGCCTACGGCAGCCAGGCCGCCAGCGGCACGTTCCGCTATGGCGTGAGCGACGGTTTCACCCTGGAAAGTCATGGTGAAAGCGGTGATGACCTGCGCCTCGGCGGTCTGGGCGGCACCTTCGCGGTAGGCACCTGGGGCACCCTGGGAACCTCACTTTCCTACAGCGAGCACGCCGGCCAGCGCGGCCAGCAACTGAGCCTGGGCTACAGCTATTACTCACCGTTGTTCGGCCTCGCCATGCAGCGCGTGCAGCGCGACGAAGCCTATGCCGACCTCAGCGTGATCAGCGCCCTGCAGAGCAGCCGTGGGATTTCGGAGCTAGCAAAGACCACCGATCAGGTGACCTTGTCGCTGAACCCTAGGCGCATCGGCAATATCGGCATCGGCTATTTTGCCAGCGAGATGCATGACGGTACCCGCAGCCGCCTGATCAACTTGTCCTGGTCACGTGGGCTGCCTGGCAACAGCAACCTGTTCCTGTCGCTCAACCGCGAAATCGGCGAGCCCGGCTATTCCGCGCTGCTGCAGTGGATGATTCCCTTCGACCTGCGCTCGACCCTCAGCGTCGGCGTGGAACGTGATCGTAACGGTGGCTATCGGCAGCGCAGCAACTTCGGGCGCAGTGCACCCAGCGAGGGTGGCGTGGGCTACAACCTGGCCTATGCTGCGGGCAACGGCGACCGCTACGCCCAGGCCGACATGACCTGGCGCGCGCGGCATGCCCAGTATCAGGCTGGCGTCTACGACGATGGCGGGCGGCGCACCTACTGGGGCGATGTCAGCGGCTCCGTGGTGGCAATGGGCGGCGGGGTGTATGCCAGCAACCGCATCGACGACGCCTTCGTACTGGTCAGCACCGATGGCTATGCCGGGGTGCCGGTGAGTTTCGAGCACCAGTTGCTCGGCGAAACCAATTCCCGAGGGCATCTGCTGGTGCCCTGGGTGCCTTCTTACTACCCGGGCCAGTACGCCATCGATTCACTGGGGCTGCCGGCCAATATTCGCACCCCGGAGGTCGAGCGCAGCATCGCGGTGCACGAGGGCAGCGGTGCAATGCTCGACTTCGAGCTGCGCCGGGTGGTGGCGGCGAGCATCGTGCTGATCGACAGTCGCGGTGAAGTGTTACCCCGTGGCAGTCAGGTGACTTTGCAGGATAGTGACCGGCAGGCCACCGTTGGCTGGGACGGCCTGGTGTATTTTGAAGGGCTGCAGAAAAACAATCGCTTGCAGGTGGCGTTGCCCGATGGCGGTCAGTGCGCCGCGGGGTTTGAACTGGAAAGCCTCGATGAGGAAATGTCCCTGGTGGGGCCACTGACATGTCGTTGAAGGAGGCGAAGGTGAGAGCGATTCTGCTGGCGTTACTGCTGACGTTGCCGGGGCTTGCCGCGGCGGAATGCACCGCGCCGGGATCGACGGTGTCGCTGGGCACCACCAACTCCCTGAGCCTGATCACCACCGCACCCCAGGCAGCCGGTAGCGGTGGCATTCTGTGTACGGGTAGCCTGACGCTGCTGGCCAACAACTTCATGCGCGCCACTCTCAACAGCGCAGCGGTTCTAAGCCGCGATGGCCGGCAGATTCCGTTGCAGGTGTTCACCAACTCCGGTTACACCAACGCCCTGCAGCCTGGCCAGCCCGTTACCCTCAATGGCGCGACCCTGTTGAGCCTGGGTGGCAGTGGCGCGACGGTGCCGCTGTATTTCCGTACCGCCACTGGCGCCAACGTACCGGCCGGCACCTATACCGCCACCCTGAGCCTGACCTGGCAGTACGCTGTGTGCACAGGCCTCAGCGCTCTGGGTATATGCACGAACTGGAGTCGCAGCCCAGGGGTGCCACTGCCAACCTGTGTGGTGCTGGTCTGCAACCCGCCGGCCTCCTGGGGAACGGGCAGCCCGGTTACGGTGACGGTCAGCCTGGTGGTCACCAAGGCCTGTGTGATCAGCAACAGCGAGCTGGTGATGGATTTCGGTACCCAGGCGCTGGTCAGTCAGTTCGCGCCGGTTACCCGCAACATCGGTGTCACCTGCACCAATACCGAGGGCTACACCGTGGGCTTCGACAACGGCCAGAACTACCAGGCGCCTTGGCGGCGCATGGCCAGCGGCAGCAATCGGCTCAACTACAACCTGTATTTCCCCAATACCACCACCGTCTGGACTACCAGCCAGACGCAACCGATGGTCGGCAACGGCCTGCAACAGAGCGTGCCGTTCCTGGGCATCATCGACCCCACCCAGGCCAACGTACCGGTCGGCACCTACACCGATAACGTGACGGTGATCATCATGTATTGAGCAGGTATGCTGCGCTCTCGATTCTGCGGTTGCCGGAGGGGCGATGAGTCTGCAGCGCTACACCCATTGGGTTTTCGATATGGACGGCACCCTGACCATCGCCGTGCATGATTTCGCCGCCATCCGCGTGGCGCTGGATATCCCGCCAGAGGACGACATTCTTCATCACCTGGCCGCGCTTCCCGCGGATGTATCTCGGGCCAAGCACGCCTGGCTGCTCGAGCATGAGCGCGAACTGGCCGTCGCCGCGCGGCCAGCGGCAGGGGCCGTTGCGTTGGTGCGCGGCCTGCATGCGCGTGGCCTGCGCCTCGGCATCCTGACTCGCAATGCCCGTGAGCTGGCGCTGTTGACCCTGCAGGCCATTGGCGTGGACGACTGCTTCGCACCGGCCGACATTCTCGGTCGCGACGAAGCACCGCCGAAACCCGACCCCGGCGGCCTGCTGCACTTGGCTGACCGCTGGCAGGTGGCGCCCCAGGACATGGTCATGGTCGGCGACCATCGCCATGATCTGGCCTGTGGCCGTGCCGCCGGCAGCGCTACCGTGCTGGTGAATCTGCCGACCAATTCCTGGCCGGAATTGAGCGATCACTTCGTCGCCGATTGCACGGCTCTTCAGCGTCTGGCCGTGGGCGCTCCGGCCGTCTGACAACAGGCATCACCAGCCTGCAGGTCATCGAGAATCGGGCAGTCGGGGCGGTGGTCGCCCTGACAGTGATCCACCAGACTCTGCAGCGTGTCGCGCAGGGCTTCGAGCTCAGCGATCTTGCCGTTGAGCGCGTCAATATGCTCCACTGCCAGGGCTTTTACATCGGCGCTGGCCCGTTCGCGGTCGTGCCACAGGGCCAGCAGCTTGCCCGACTCGGCCAACGAGAAGCCCAGGTCACGAGCTCGGCGGATGAAGCGCAGGCGCTGCAGGTCATCGTCGCCGTACTGGCGATAGCCACTTTCGCTGCGCCCGGCGCTGGGCAGCAGGCCGATGGCTTCGTAGTAACGGATCATCTTGGCACTGAGCCCGGTGTGCTTGGCCGCCTGGCCGATATTCATCGTTTTACTCCTCGAGGTGCTTGGGCCGCCAGGTTTTCAGCAGCAGGGCATTGCTCACAACGCTGACGCTCGACAGCGCCATGGCCGCGCCCGCGAGCATCGGGTCGAGCAGCCCGAAGGCGGCCAGGGGAATGCCCACCAGGTTGTAGATGAAGGCCCAGAACAGATTCTGGCGGATTTTCGCGTAGGTGCGCCGGGCGATATCCAGGGCGGCGGGTACCAGTCGCGGATCACCGCGCATCAGGGTGATGCCGGCCGCCTGCATCGCCACATCGGTGCCGCCGCCCATGGCGATGCCGACATCCGCTGCAGCCAAGGCAGGGGCGTCGTTGATGCCGTCGCCGACCATGGCCACCACACCAGCGGCTTTCAGCTCACTGATGATCCGCGCTTTGTCCGCAGGCAGAACCTGAGCATGAACCGAGTCGATCCCCAACTGCCTGGCGACAGCGTGTGCACTGCCTTGGTTGTCGCCGCTGATCAGGTGGCTGGCGATATGCCGGCTGCTTAGCGCTCCGATCGCTTCACGGGCACCTTCTTTCAAGGTGTCGCCAAAGGCAAACAGGGCAAGCACATGCGGCTTGGAACCCGGTTCGATCAGCCAGGACAAGGTGCGCCCCTCGGCTTCCCAGGCCTGGGCCGCCGCGGCCAGTTCGTGTGGCTCGCTGGCGCCGCTTTCCTGCAGCAGGCGACGATTGCCCAGTTGCAGCGACCGGCCCTCGGCCAGACCGGCAATGCCGCGACCGGCCAGTGCCTGGCTGGCGCTGACAGGCGCAAGCGTCAACGCTGCCTCCTGACAAGCCTGCAACACCGCCTTGGCCAGTGGGTGCTCGCTGCCTTGCTGTAGCGCCCCGGCCTGGCGTAGTGCCTGGTCGGCATCGAGGTCGACGGTTTGCAGGTGGGCGATACGCGGTGCGCCGGAGGTCAGGGTACCGGTCTTGTCGAACGCCACCACCGTCACGCCATGGGCGATCTCCAGGGCTTCGGCATCCTTGATCAGGATGCCGTGCCGGGCCGCCACGCCGGTGCCGGCCATGATTGCCGTTGGCGTTGCCAGGCCCAGGGCGCAGGGGCAGGCGATCACCAGAACGGCCACGGCATTGAGCAGCGCGCTTTCCAGGCCCGCCCCCAGGCTCAGCCAGACGATCAAGGTCAGCAGCGCGATCAGCAGCACCACTGGCACGAATACCTGGCTGACCCTGTCCACCAGCTTCTGGATCGGCGCCTTGGCGGCTTGGGCGTCCTCGACCAGGCGGATGATCCGTGAAAGCACGGTTTCTGCACCCAGAGCGGTGGTCTCGATCAGCAGACGACCCTCGCCGTTGATCGCCCCGGCTGTTACCGAGTCGCCCGGTGCCTTGGCTTGCGGCAGGCTTTCACCACTGATCAGTGCCTCGTCGGCGTGGCTGTCGCCTTCGAGCACTTTGCCGTCGACCGGAAATCGCTCGCCCGGCCTGACCAGTACCTGGTCGCCCAAGCTCAGTGCACTGACGGCAACTCGTTGCTCGATGCCGCCCTGCAGGCGCGTGGCCTCATCGGGGCGTAACGCCTGCAGCGCACGGATGGCACTGGTGGTCTGACGCTTGGCGCGGCTTTCCAGGTATTTGCCCAGCAGGATCAGGGCGATGATCACTGCAGAGGCTTCGAAATACAGATGGGGTGTGCCCCCCGCCGGGGTGATCGCCCACTGATAGAGGCTCAGGCCGTAACCGGCGCTGGTGCCCAGGGCGACCAGCTGATCCATATTGCCGGAGCCGCTGCGCAGGGCGTTCCAGGCGGCTCGGTAAAAGCGCGCACCGAGGACGAACTGCACCGGTGTAGCGAGTAGGAATTGTGCCCAGGCTGGCAGCATCAGGTGCACGCCGAAGGGCACCAGCAGCATCGGCAAGACCAGCGGCGCGGCGAGCAGCAAGGCCAGTGCCAGTCGCCAGCGCTCGGCCTGCAAGCGGCGGTCGTTGGCGTCGCCATGCGCCTTTGGTGCATCCACTGTGCTGGCCAAATAGCCGACGGCCGACACCGCCGCCAGCAGCGCCTGGGTATCGACACCGATGACCACCTGCACGCGGGCTTGCTCGGTGGCCAGGTTGACGCTGACCGCCAGCACGCCGGGCTGCCTGCTCAGCGCGCGCTCGACGCGACCCGCGCAACTGGCGCAGGTCATGCCGGAAATAGCCAGATCCAGGCTTTCACTGGGTATCTCGTAGCCAGCTTTCTGTACGGCCGCCACCAATGCCGGTAGTTGCTCGGCAGGTGCTTCGACACGCGCACGCTCGCTGGCCAGGTTGACGCTGGCTTCAGTGACCTGAGGGACACCTCGCAAGGCGCGCTCGACCCGACCGGCGCAGGTTGCGCAGGTCATACCGGCGATCGGCAAGTCGAGGGTGGGCGGCGTGGGCATGATCATCTCCGGCGAATCCTGGCGGGTATGTACAGGATCAACCTTGACCTATGGGGAAGGTCAAGCCCCAGAGATGCTCATGTGGCAGGCAGGATTACTGGCTGGACGGTGCCGGAGTCAGGTAGGGGCCGGATGGGCTTAGGCCGATGCGATAGCGACGAATCTCGCCGGCAGTCAGGCTCAGCCGCTGGCTGTCGAGCGGGGTGATACCGGCCTGGCAGCTTTCGGTGCCGATCATGCCCAGGCGCACCGACACATCGCCGGGCGGCAGGTTGAAGGACACCGACTGGCCCTGGAACAGCCGTGCGGCCAGCTGATCCTGCAGGTAGACGCCGAACTCGCATGGCGATGCCACTTCCAGGCGCTCGCGGGAGATGATCAGTACGGCATAGCCATCTCCCAGGGTGGTATGCGATGGCAGTACCTGGGCGAGGGCTGGCAAAGGCAGAGCGAGAAACAATGAGAAGAGGAGGCGGCGCATGGTCAGACCAGATGGCTATGGGGTTTTTCAGAGCTTGGCCGAGGTTGGCCGGTTCAACAAGTTCGAGGGTTGACCTTGACCCGATGGCAAGCTCGATACTTTTCCACTAATCGAATGATTGCCCACGAGGGCAGAGGAGATGACGATGCAGATATTCAAGGTAGATGGCATGACATGCGCCCATTGTGAGCGCTCGATCACCGATGCCGTACAGGCGATTGATGCCTCGGCGCAGGTGCAGGTGGATCTGAGCGCAGGCGAGGTCAGGGTGCAGACCTCGCATCCGGTCGATCAGGTGCTCAAGGCGATCATCGACTCGGGCTATAAGGCCGAAGCGTTGCCTACGGGGCGAACCTAGGCCTGCAAACAGTGATGCCAGGTCAGGTCGCACTGTCAGTCGCTGCTAGTTCCAATCGCTGATCAGGCCGCGAAACAGCCCATCGATCATCACCGGCCCATCGTTCTGCGGGTCGAACAGGCTGTTGTCGCGCAACCAGTCGCTGAGCATGCCGACGATCAGCGCGTGCAAGGTGCGCGCTGCGAGACGCGGCGTCATGCCCGGTCGAAGCCGAGGCTGCGCGGACGGATGCGCGAAAATCGCCTCGCAGAGGTCGATGAATTGATTGATGAAGGCTTCGTGGCGCTCTTCGGCCTCGCGCAGCTCCTCGGTGAACTCGCAGCGATGCAGCAGGATCGTGAAGATGCGCCGCTTCTGCTCGTCCAGCGCGATACCCGCGATACCTTCCACGCAAAGCTCGCGCAGTGACTGCAAGCCGTCGCCGGATTGGCTCTCTTGCAGGTGCCTGGCCAGTTGCTCCGGGGGCAGGCGCACCTGGCTGAGCATGTCGTGAAACAGATGAGCCTTGTTCTGAAAGTGCCAATAGACCGCGCCGCGGGTCACGCCCGCATGCTTAGCGATATGCTCAAGGCTGGTGTGGGCGACGCCTTTTTCCAGAAACAGCATCTCGGCGGATGCCAGAATGGTGTTGCGGGTCAGTTCTGCTTGCTCTTTGGTTCGACGCATACGACAGGAATCAAATCGGTTCAGGAATGGCGAGTGTAATTATTTTTTTGTCCCAAGGTTTGTTTTACAGACGAACTTGTATGTAATTGTCGGCATCCATTCTTTAAGGAGCCTCCAGCGCTCCGCCCGTTGACCCGGCCCGGAGCCGGGACTCTCGTCGAGTACCTTGCAAATGACGTTTCGCCTGTTACTGATCCTTGGCGCACTCAGTGCCTTCGGCCCCTTGGCCATCGACTTCTACCTGCCCAGTTTTCCCGCCTTGGCGCTGGCCTTCGATACTGACACCGAGCATGTTCAGCTTTCCCTGGCCTCCTACTTCGCTGGTCTGGCCATCGGGCAGTTGCTCTATGGCCCGTTGGCTGACCGTTTCGGGCGGCGCATTCCGCTGCTCGTCGGGGTATCACTGTTCACTCTCGCCTCGCTGGCCTGCGCCGTGGCGCCCAGCCTGGAGTGGCTGATCGTCGCGCGCTTCGTGCAGGCCTTGGGCGGTTGCGCCGGCATGGTGGTGTCGCGCGCCGTGGTGCGCGACCTGTGTGACCCGATCAGCTCGGCTAAAGTGTTCTCGCAACTGATGCTGGTGATGGGGCTAGCGCCGATCCTCGCGCCCGTGGCGGGCGGGCTGCTGCTCAACCTGTTCGGCTGGCCATCGATATTCGTTTGCCTGACGCTGTTCAGCGCGGCTTGCCTGGTCGCCTTGTATCTGTGGCTGCCGGAAACCCTGAACCCCAATGTCGAACCGGCTCCGCTGCGCGGCGCGCTCGGTGAATATCGCCGGCTGTTCGCCGATCTGCCCTTTATCGGCCATGCCCTGACGGGGGGGCTGGCGATTGCCGGCATGTTTGCGTACATCGCCGGCTCGCCCTTCGTGTTCATCGAACTCTATGGCATTGCGCCAGAACACTACGGCTGGCTGTTCGGTACCAACGCCGCTGGCTTCATCCTGGCGGCACAGGTCAACGCCTGGCTGGTATCACGCCAGGGGCCGGCCTACTGGGCCAGGCGCATCGTTTGGTTCTATCTGGGCTGTGGCGCACTGTTGCTGCTGTTGTCCTGGGTGCATACCCCGTCGCTGTGGCCGCTGATGGTGCCACTGTTCGGCTGCATCGCGTCGCTGGGCATCCTGCTGCCGAACACCTCCGCGTGCGCCATGGCAGGGCAGGGGCGTCATGCGGGGAGCGCATCGGCACTGATGGGCAGCCTGCAATTCACCATCGCCGCCACTGCCGCGTCCATGGTCGGCGTGCTGCACGACGGCAGCGCCGTACCGATGGCGTTGGTGATCTTCTGTTGCGGCGTGCTGGCAGTGCTGGCTTCGCGCTTCACCCGCTGGGCTGAGAAGCGCGCTGGGCACCCCCACGGCTGACCCGATGTTCAGCTTGCCATGCGTTGCCTCTCCGGCAGCGCGTGGGGGGCCTGCACTCTCGCTTCGAGGGTCGCCACGAACTGGCGCGCTTCTCCTTCGCTGCGAAAACTGACCTGATGCTTGCCGAGGCTCACTTGCCAGTGAATGCCGAGAGGGCCTTTTAACGCACGTGTCCGGATATTCATGAGGGTGACTCCCAGTGAGCGTGCGAACAGTCTAGTCGCTACTGCTGGAACTGGATCAATGAGGCGACGGGCGTCATAGCGCTATTTCCTGCAGGCAAAAAAAGACCCGGCAAAGAGCCGGGTCAATAACCGTGATTAGCCTGATGAGGAGATAATCTGAAGAGTCCGACCTAAGGTCTCTTTAGCTTATCGGCTGATCTCGCGACCAGCTGATGCAAATAATAGCAATTCTCATTTCTTAGTCAACAGCTGATTGGAAATTATTTTCATTCATCGCAGCGATAGCCTTTTATTGCCGCTGAAACCACGAACCCCGGCACTTGGCCGGGGTTGGATAACAGCTTTTCGGCTCAACCAGGCTGACGCAGTCCGGTGACTTCCTTGTTGAGCAGGTCGATGCGCCGCGCCATGCTCTCGACGAGGCTATGGGCGATGCGCGGGTTGCTTTCCATCAGGCTGAGGAACTGATCCTTGGGGATCACCATCACCGTGCAGGCTTCACTGGCAACCACCGTGGCACTGCGCTTTTCATGGGTGAACACGGCCATGGCGCCGAAAATCTCGTCTTTCTGCACGTCGCCTACCTTCAAACCGTCTACGAAGGCTTCGGCATGCCCCTCGATGATGATGAATACGTGATCTGCCTCGTCGCCCTGATGGATCAGCGAGTCGCCTTTGCCAAAGTGCTTGAAGCCGGTGGCAGGCCGTACTTCCGGCTGTTTGATGCGCGCCAGCGCGTCTGAAAGCAGGGCGGTGTGGCCCACCAGGTATTGAATGAACAGTTCCTGACGAGGCTCGCTGGCATAGATGTGCTTGAACACTTCGCTGCGCGAATAGGGAATCAGCGTCACTGGTTCGTCGCTGGTATAGCGGCAGGTTGGTAGATCAATACCTTGGCGCAAGCCAACCAGGTCGCCTTCCTGCAAGTAGAACAGCGGCCGCTCATCGACCAGGGCATGCAGCAAGCCGTTGTCGATGATGAATAATTGGTTGCCCGGCAGTTCGCTCGCCAGATCCTCGCTGCGCTCGACTTGTAGCGATACGCCGCATGGGCTTAGCCCGTCGAGTAATTTCCCGGGGATACTCTGCAATCGGCTGATCAGTTGGTCGGCGTAGGCCGGTTGTTCCCCGAGTAAATACATGATGATTCCTTGAGCTACTCATGCTGGATGCGCACGAAAATCCCTGAGACGATAATCTGCACCGCGCTCCAGGTAAATCGCTCTCGCTAGAGGTTGTGATCCAGCGCGTATTCTACACCACCACCGTGGTGCCGAAGCCCGCGTTATCGTTGCTATGAGACCCCGTTCGTGTTGACGAGCTGCATCAGTCAAACTGATCGTTGCGGGAGTGGCGAGAAACAAATCATCACCGATGAAACGTCCTGTGGCAGCAGCGCTAGATCTTGCCGTCGTTAGCCGCTTCTTCGAGTTGCAGGTTGAGGCTCGCCTTGCGGGTTGGCGGCAACTCGCTCCAGTGAACGTCCAGCAGGGCGCCTTCGATAGCATAGAGCAGAACTTTGGAAGCCCTGAACCCGCGTGCCCGGACGGCTCTATAAGCATCGACCGCGCCGTAGCGGCGTAAGTCATCTGGATTGTGGATGCCGACGGCGTGAAGCCACTGCGACGAGGTCTTGCCCAAGTTTTTAAGATGCTGCAGTTCGTCGTTCACTGAATCTCCTTTTCGCAGCCGTTCTGCAGATGGGTGCTGCATGGCCGCCCTATTGGGAGAAAGTGTAGCGGCCGTTGGGGCAGGTGCTCGAATGGTGCGTTACACGCTGCTACAGGTGGTTGGGATGCGTGCGGTATCGCAAGCGTGTGCCAAAGTTCATCGACATGAGAATTTCATCGGCACTCAACTCGGCAGGGAAATAGGCGCCGGATATTTGCGCATGGGCAATGCTGGCGCCTTCGAGCTGTGCAGTACGTAGGTCTACGCCGCGCAGGTCGGCCCCACGGAAGTAGGCATTGCGAAAGTCGATGCTTTCGGCGTTAAGGGTACGCAGATCAAGGCCGCGAAAATCGCCACCGCTCAGGTCGATGTCAACGCCTTGCGGCCGCTGCGCGTTGAAGGCGGCGACATCATCGTTATGCAGAAGGCGGTAGAGGGGACTATCCAGCTGGCTGGGTTGACTCATGATGGCAGTGATCCGATGGGGGCTCACTGCCAGTATAGAGCGGCTTGGCGGCGTTGCTCGACAGGTTTACAGGTTTGGGAAGCGCAGGCGAATGACGTTGACCAGTTCGTTGAGGCTAGCGCTGTCGTGGGTGTCTACACGCTTGCTATGCGCCAGTTCGCTTTCGTCGAGAGCGTCCTGCCCGGCACGCTGGGCTTCGATCACCTGCAGCGTGGCGTCGGAAGGGTCATCGCCCTGTAGCTGACGCTGCTGCAGCCAGCTGTTGATGACCGAATCGGGCGCCTGACAGTCGGCGATTAGGAAGGGCACCCCGGTCTCTTCGGCGATCAGTTGGGCTGCCTGGCGCTGCGGGCGTTTGAGGTAGGTGGCGTCGAGCACCACCGGGTAACCCGCATGCAGTGCCAGATCGGCCAGTTGATTCAGACGCTCGTACACCGACTTGCTGGCATCGTCGCTATAAATGCCGGTATTCAGCTGATCGTCGGCATTCGCCTCTTGTTCGCCCAGCAGGCGTTTGCGCTCGACATCCGAACGGATGCGTATTGCGCCGAGGGCCTCGACCAGGCGTAGCGCGACCTGGCTCTTGCCGACCGCCGATACGCCATGAGTAACGGCCAGGAAGCGCGCCGGAATGGCGCTGTAACTTTCCGCCAGGCTGGCGTAACCGCGGTACTGGCGCAGGATCACCGCTCGTTGCACGGCATCCTGCTCCTGGCCAAGGCGGAACAGCGCGACCTTGGCGCGTACCAGCGCGCGGTGGGTCTTGTAGAGATTGAACACCTTCAGAGAGCCGTAATCGCCAGTGTGCTCCAGCCAGCCGTTGAGCAGGCGCCGTGCCAGGCACTTGAGGCCGCGGTCTTCAAGATCCATGACCAAGAAGGCGGTATCCAGTGCGATGTCGGTCAAGCGGAAAGGCTCGTTGAACTCGATGCAGTCAAACAGCGTGGCCTGGCCGTCCAGTAGCGTGGCATTGCCGAGGTGAATGTCACCGTGGCACTCACGGATGAAACCATCGCGGGCTCTGGCCTCAAGATCTGGCCACAGGCGCTCGAGGCTGGTTTCCACCCAGCTTTCCAGGGCGTCCAATTGCTGCAGATCGGCCTTGTCGTTGAGCATCGGGCGGATCTGCTCGAAGTTCTGTCGTAACGGCGCAACGATGGCCGTGGCATTGCACAGCGAGTGGTCGCTGGCGACCTGAGGCGTTTCCTGGTGAAAGTCGGCGATCTGTTTGGCCAGTGCGTCGATATGCGTTTCGTTCAGTTCTCCCCGAGCTTGTACCTGAGCCAGCAGTTGCTCTTGGGGGAACTGACGCATCTTCAGGGCGTATTCGATGATTGAGCCTTCGCCATCCAGTCGTGGGGCATCGGCGCTGCCGCTGATCGGCAGCACCTCCAGATACAAATCCTGAGTCAGGCGCTGATTGAGGCGTAGCTCCTCCTGGCAGAAGTGCTGGCGGGACTCCAGGGACGTGAAGTTGAGGAAGCCGAAATCCACCGGTTTCTTGATCTTGTAGGCGTAAGGGCCGGTCAGTACGACCCAGGAAATATGGGTCTCGATGACACTGAAACCGTCCACCGGGTGCGGATAAAGGGCCGGGTTCTGCAAGGCGGTAATCAGGGCTTGGCTCACGGGTGATCCTTGACTTGGATAGGAGGAGAACAGGCGCGCATTATGGCGCCTCGCTGCAAGGGTGCAAATCGATAGGCGGCAATCCTGTTTCAGCGCGACCTGCAGTGCTGTTGCGAAACGTGAACAGCCTCTCGGCAGTGCCTGCCGACGTTTCGCAAAGTGCGTATAATGCCGCGCCATGACTCGTACCCGATCTTCCCGCTCCCGTTCCAAACGCCGCCCCCGTGGCATGCGCCCCTTGCTGGGCTGGGCTGTAAAGCTTGGCCTGGTTGGCTTGGTGCTGTTCGCCGGTTTCGCGGTTTACCTCGACGCCATCGTCCAAGAGAAATTCTCCGGTAAGCGCTGGACCGTTCCGGCCAAGGTCTATGCTCGGCCACTTGAGCTGTTCGTCGGCCAGAAACTCGCCAAGGACGATTTGCTCAAGGAAATGGATGCCCTCGGCTATCGCCGCGAAAGCACGGCGAATGGCCCAGGCGCCGTTGCCGTCTCGGGTAACAATATTTCCTTGCACTCGCGTGGGTTTCAGTTCTACGAGAGCGTTGAACAGGCTCAGCAGGTCAATGTGCGTTTCTCGGGCGATTACGTCGCCGCGTTGACCAAGGCCGACGGTAAGGATTTGGCCGTGGCGCGTCTGGAGCCGATGCTGATCGGCGGCCTGTACCCGGCGCATCAGGAAGACCGCGTGCTGATCAAGCTCGATCAGGTGCCTGCCTATCTGGTGGAAACCCTGGTGGCGGTCGAGGATCGTGACTTCTTCGACCATTTCGGTGTATCGCCCAAAGGCATCGCTCGCGCCGTGTGGATCAACGCATCCGCCGGCCAACTGCGCCAGGGCGGCAGTACCCTGACCCAACAGTTGGTCAAGAACTTCTACCTGACCAACGAGCGCAGCCTGACCCGCAAGATCACCGAAGCCATGATGGCGGTGTTGCTGGAGTTGCATTACGACAAGCGCGAGATTCTCGAGGCCTACCTCAACGAGGTATTCCTTGGCCAGGATGGCCAGCGTGCGGTGCACGGCTTTGGGCTAGCCAGCCAGTATTTTTTCAGCCAGCCGCTGTCCGAGCTCAAGCTCGACCAGGTCGCGTTGTTGGTGGGCATGGTCAAGGGACCTACCTTCTATAACCCGCGTCGCAACCCTGAGCGGGCACTGGCCCGTCGTAACCTGATCCTCGACCTGCTGGCCGAGCAGGGCGTGGTGTCCCCAGAAGACTCCGCCGCCGCCAAGGAGCGTCCGCTGGGCGTGACCCAGCGTGGCAGCATGGCCAACGGTTCGTTCCCGGCCTTCCTCGATCTGGTTAAACGTCAGTTGCGTCAGGATTATAAGGACGAGGATTTGACCGAAGAAGGTCTGCGCATCTTCACCAGCTTCGATCCGATCCTGCAGCTCAAGGCCGAAGAGGCCCTTGCTGAAACCTTCAAGCGCCAGTCCGGGCGCAAGGGCTCCGATCAGGTCGAAGCCGGTATGGTGGTCACCAACCCGGAAACCGGAGAAATTCAGGCGCTGATTGGTAGTCGTCAGCCGCGTTTTGCCGGGTTCAACCGCGCGTTGGATGCCGTGCGGCCGATTGGTTCGCTGATCAAACCGGCCATCTACCTGACTGCCCTCGAACGCCCCAGCCAGTACACGCTGACCAGTCGCGTGCTGGATGAGCCGTTCTCGGTGAAGGGGCAGGATGGTCAGGTATGGAAGCCGCAGAATTACGATCGCAAGGCTCACGGCAGCATTTATCTGTATCAGGGCCTGGCCAACTCCTACAACCTGTCCACCGCCAAATTAGGCTTGGAACTGGGTGTACCGAACGTGCTCAAAACACTCGAGCGCTTGGGCGTGTCGCGACAGTGGCCAGCCTATCCGTCGATGTTGCTGGGGGCCGGCGCGCTGACGCCCATGGAAGTGACGGGCATGTACCAGACGCTGGCCAGCGGTGGTTTCAATACGCCGTTGCGCGGTATCCGCAGCGTGCTGACCGCCGAAGGCGAGCCGCTCAAACGCTACCCGTATCAGATTCAGCAGCGTTTCGACGCAGGTTCGATCTACCTGCTGCAGAACGCCATGCAGCGCACCATGCGTGAAGGCACCGGTCGCTCGGTGTACAGCCAGCTGCCAAGTTCGCTGACGCTGGCGGGCAAGACCGGTACCAGTAACGATTCACGTGATAGCTGGTTTGCTGGTTTCAGCCAAGACATCCTGGCTGTGGTGTGGATGGGCCGTGATGACAACGGGCCTACACCGTTCACTGGTGCTACCGGTGCGTTGCAGGCTTGGACCGGCTTTATGCGCCGCGCCGATCCGCTGCCGCTGGACATGCCGATGCCGGACAACGTGGTGCAGGCATGGGTGGATGCAGCGACCGGGCAGGGCTCGGCAGAGAATTGTCCGGGTGCCGTACAGATGCCGTATATTCGCGGCAGCGAGCCGGCTCCTGGGTCAGGTTGTGGTATTCAGGCCCCCGTCGACTCGGTGATGGATTGGGTGAAAGGCTGGTTGGAATAGAGAGAGGTTTGACGTGAGTAAGTGGTTGATTCCCGTTTTGACTGCCTCGGTGGTGCTGGGAGGTTGTGCCAGCGTGCCGCGTGGTTCCATTCCGGTCGTGGATTCCGGTACATCTGCGTATGAGCAGGACGATCGACCCGGCAATGGCTACAGCAATGCGCCTGCAGCGACGCAGCAACCGGCTCAGCCCTCGTCGGATGATGCCGGCGTGGTGGTGATGGTGCCAGGCGGCGGTAACCCGTCGGCGCCAATCGATACCTATGCGGCGCCGGCTGGGGCTTCCGCCAGCGGAGGCGGGCTGACATTCGACGAGCCACCGCTGAGTAGCGAACCGTTGGGCTCGACGACTTACGGCAGTGCGCCGCCGTCTCAGCCGTCGACGCCGAGCGGCATCCCCAGTGCTAATAGCGGTGGCCTGGCTGCCGATGAACAACTGGATGGCCCGGTACTGGCACTGCTGACCAGTGCGCAACAGCAGCAGACTGGCGGCGACCTCAATGGCGCCGCTTCCAGTCTGGAGCGCGCGCAGCGTATTGCCCCGCGTGAACCGCAGGTTCTCTATCGTCTTGCCGAGGTGCGTCTGGCCCAGGGCGATGCCGCTCAAGCCGAGCAGTTCGCCCGTCGTGGCCTTAGCTACGCCAGCGGTCGTCCGGCTCTGCAGGCCAGCTTGTGGGATCTGATTGCCAAGTCCCGTGAGCAGCAGGGTGACGCAGCAGGTGCGGCCCAGGCTCGTGAGCGTGCGCGAGTCAATCTGTGACGGCTGCACCAATAACTCATATCGCCGATCAGCTGTTGCTGGTCGAGCGCGCGTTGCGGGTGCAGGGCTGTTGGGACGTAGCACCGCCGAGCGAGGAGGCGCTGGCCAGTGAGCAGCCGTTCTGTGTAGACACGCTGGACTTCGCTCAGTGGCTGCAGTGGATCTTCCTGCCACGCATGAAGGCCATTATCGAATCTGGTGCCGATCTGCCCGCCGTATCCGGCATTCTGCCCATGGCTGAGCAGGTCTATGGTGCGAACAGCCGTGCTGCAGCCGAATTGCTCAAGGCGCTCGGCGATTTCGACCGGCTGATTACTGCGGGCTGAAGCCCGCAGCCTTTCTCGTTACTTGCAGTTCTCGCCGATCGCTTTCTTGCTATCGGCTATGCGCTGCTGACGCTCATCTTCGCCGAGACGGCGCATCTCTCCACCATCTTCCACGCGCACCCGCGGGTTGTTCTCCAGCTGTGCGAGATTGTTGCGCTGGTTCTCGCAGTACTTGCGTAGTTGCGCTTGCTGCTCGGCCACTTCCTTCTTGACCTTGGCGTCGGCTGCTGCCTGTTCCGGGTCGGCTATGTCCTGAAAGGTCGGTGCTGGCTTCGACTCCGTGGACGGTGGTGGCGGTGTGGCCTTATTGACGGTGCTGGCTTGCTGACCCTGCGGCGGTTGTTCGCTGAAATGGGTGACGCCTTGGGCGTCGACCCACTTGTATACCTGGCCGGCCATGGCGGTGGTGCTCAGCGCGAGCGCCAAGCTGGTGGTGATGAGCATGCGGCGCATGGGAATTCCTTTTAGGGCAGTTTTGCCGAACCTTGCAGGGCCGGAACGGGATTTCAGGGGCAGTGCCTCGCGCAGCGGACGCACATGGCGGCAGTGCGGAGTCTCTGCTGATTACTATAACCAAATCGGTTGGTTGTCCATCCTGCGCTGCTTCACATCGGCATGGGATTTTCGTGGTTCACGGCACTCTTTGGCTGCGGCGAGCGTGGATATCCCCTGCGAATCGCATATTCCATCACGGATTACTTGACTTGCCGTCTTCGAATAACAACAATCGAATGCTCGCTGCAGTGGGGTCAGCCGCAAGCTGGCTCCAGCTCAGTAGACATGAGGCGCTACCCGTGCCGACCCTTCGTTACACCCGCAACGCGTTACCTCGCGCTGGGTGGGAAAGTCCCGCAACACATCAGGGATTGTCCCAATACTTGCTCAGTTGTAGCTGACGTAGTCGGCGACCACAGTCGCTCATGCTCTGCTGACAGTAAACCTACTCGGGCCGTACCTGCAAAAGGGCGGTTTTCTGGCGTTTTAGAGGTGAACAACGTGGAGCTTTTATCCGGCGCTGAAATGGTCGTCCGCTCATTGCGTGACGAAGGCGTTAAGTACATCTACGGGTACCCGGGCGGTGCCCTCCTGCACATTTACGATGCCTTGTTCAAAGAGCCGGAAGTGACGCACATCCTGGTTCGTCACGAGCAGGCGGCGACCCACATGGCAGACGGTTATGCCCGTGCCACTGGCAAAGCCGGTGTGGTACTGGTTACCTCCGGTCCAGGTGCAACCAATGCCGTTACCGGTATCGCCACCGCCTACATGGATTCGATCCCGATGGTGATCCTCTCCGGTCAGGTGGCCAGCACCGTGGTTGGCACTGATGCCTTCCAAGAAGTCGACATGGTCGGTATTTCTCGCCCGATCGTTAAGCACAGCTTCATCATCAAGCATCCTTCGGAAATCCCCGAAGTGATCAAGAAGGCTTTCTATCTTGCCGAGTCCGGGCGTCCCGGCCCTGTGGTCGTGGATATTCCCAAGGACATGGGCGACCCGACGCAGAAGTTCGAATACAGCTACCCGAAAAAGGTCAAGCTGCGCTCCTACAGCCCTGCGGTTCGTGGGCACTCCGGGCAGATTCGCAAAGCCGCAGAAATGCTGATCGCGGCCAAACGGCCGATCATCTATGCTGGCGGCGGTGTGATTCTCGGTGGCGCGTCTGCGCACCTGACCGAACTGGCTCGCGCGCTGAACGTGCCGGTCACCAATACCTTGATGGGCCTTGGCGCCTACCCAGGCGATGATCGCCAGTTCGTCGGTATGCTCGGCATGCATGGTAGCTACACTGCCAACCTGGCCATGCATCATGCCGATGTGATTTTGGCAGTCGGTGCGCGCTTCGACGACCGGGTCATCAACGGTGAAACCGCGGCCAAGTTCTGCCCGAATGCGAAGATCATTCATATCGATATCGACCCGGCGTCGATTTCCAAGACGGTCAAGGCCGATATCCCAATCGTCGGCCCGGTCGATAGCGTGTTGATCGAGATGGTCGCAGCACTCAAGGAAATCGAGCTGCGTCCGGACAGCGAGTCGCAAGCCACCTGGTGGAAGCAGATCGAAGAATGGCGCGGCGGTGGTCGCCTGTTCCCTTATAACGAGGGTGACGGCAGCATCATCAAGCCACAGACCGTGATCGAGACCTTGTCTGAAGTGACCAAGGGCGATGCCTTCATCAGCTCTGATGTCGGTCAGCACCAGATGTTCGCCGCCCAGTACTATCGTTTCAACAAGCCAAACCGTTGGATCAACTCCGGTGGCCTGGGCACCATGGGCTTCGGCTTCCCGGCGGCCATGGGCGTCAAGCTGAACTTCCCGGATAGCGACGTAGCCTGCGTCACCGGTGAGGGCAGCATCCAGATGAACATTCAGGAACTGTCGACCTGCCTGCAGTACGACCTGCCGGTAAAAATCATCAACCTGAACAATGGCGCGCTGGGCATGGTTCGCCAGTGGCAGGACATGCAGTACAGCAGCCGTTACTCGCACTCCTACATGGAATCGTTGCCTGATTTCGTCAAGCTGGCTGAGTCTTACGGGCACGTGGGCATGCGCATCACTGACCTGAAAGACCTCAAGCCGAAGATGGAAGAGGCCTTTGCGATGAAGGATCGCTTGGTGTTCCTCGACATCGCCGTGGATACCAGCGAGCACGTCTACCCGATGCAAATTCGGGGTGGGGCGATGCGCGACATGTGGCTGAGCAAGACGGAGCGTACCTGATATGCGTCATATCATTTCCCTGCTGCTGGAAAACGAACCGGGAGCGCTGTCGCGTGTGGTCGGCCTGTTCTCCCAACGCAACTACAATATCGAAAGCCTGACCGTGGCGCCAACCGAAGACCCGACCCTGTCGCGTCTGACGTTGACCACCATTGGCCATGATGACGTGATCGAACAGATCACCAAGAACCTCAATAAGCTGATCGAAGTGGTCAAGCTGGTGGATCTGTCGGAAAACGCGCATATCGAGCGCGAGTTGATGCTGGTCAAGGTCAAGGCCACTGGCGCCCAGCGTGCCGAGGTCAAGCGCACCACTGACATCTTCCGTGGCCAGATCGTCGATGTGACACCGAGCGTCTACACCATCCAGCTGGCCGGTACCAGCGACAAGCTGGACAGTTTCATTCAGGGCATCGGCACCGCGCTGATCCTGGAAACCGTACGCAGTGGCGTCACCGGTATCGCTCGCGGCGATAAGGTACTGAGCATCTGATCGCAGCACTGAAGAAGCCCCGCCCTGTGCGGGGTTTTTTTTGCCTGGAATTTACCGTTGGCGGTTCCAGAAGGCTGCGATCAGCGGATCCTTGAGGCGCTTTTCCAGCGCGAACAGGCCGATGTCGTATGCGGTCAGTGGCGGCTGGATATCGTAGAGGCGGATGCGTGCGGCCAGCGGGCTGTTGTCCAGCACGATCTGCGGCACTACACCGATACCGAACCCCAAGCTCACCATGCTGACGATGGCTTCGTTGCCGCTCACCTGGGCATAGATATGCGGTTTAATGTTGTGGCTTTTCAGCCAGCGGTCGGTGCGAGTGCGGGCAAGGCCTTCTTCCGAGAGAATCATCGGCACATCCTCCCAGCTTTGTGCGCCGGGACGCCTAAGTTGTTCGTCGCTCAACAGCTGCGGGGACTGAGGGCCGATGAAGCGCAGCTCCGAACGGGTGATCGATTGGAAGACGACGCCGGCTGGCAAGCTGTCGGGGAGGGCGCCGATGGCAAGATCTTCCTGCCCCTGCTGCACGCGTTCGACAGCCTTTGCCGGATCGCCTGTGTGCAACTTCATCTCGATGCGTGGGTAGTCCTGGCGGAAGCTGCTCAGGATGTCATAGAGGAAGCTGTAGCTCGCCGTCACCGAGCAATACAGGGAGAGCTCCCCATGCAGCACCAGTTGATCTTCCTTGAAGGTTTGGCGAATGGCTTGCCAGCCGGTCATGACATCGTTGGCGTACTCACGGAACTGCTGCCCCTCGCGAGTCAGCCGCACTGAGCGGTTATCGCGGATGAACAGCGGCGCACCAAGCTCCTCTTCGAGTTGCTTGATGCTGCGACTGAGCGCAGATGGGCTGACGTGCAGCTCGCGGCTGGTTTTGCCGAAGTGCAGGTTGTCTGCCAGAGAAAGAAAGAGTGTAAGCGCGTGGCTATCCATTGGTGTTTCATATATCGGCATGTTGTGTTGCAAATATATCATTTTACGCAATGGGACGGATCACTTAAGGTGGCTCCGTCGCGGTGCTCGCACCCCCTCCCTTTCGATTCACAAGAGCCAAGAACATGAAAGTTTATTACGACAAAGATTGTGACCTCTCCATCATCCAGGGCAAGAAAGTTGCCATCATCGGTTACGGCTCCCAGGGCCACGCTCAGGCGTGCAACCTGAAAGACTCCGGTGTCGACGTCACTGTCGGTCTGCGTAAAGGTTCGGCCACCGTTGCCAAGGCTGAGGCCCATGGCCTGAAAGTGACCGACGTTGCTGCTGCCGTTGCCGCCGCCGATCTGGTCATGATCCTGACTCCGGACGAGTTCCAGTCACAGCTGTACAAGAACGAAATCGAGCCGAACATCAAGCAAGGTGCCACCCTGGCCTTTTCCCACGGCTTCGCGATCCACTACAACCAGGTTGTTCCGCGCAGCGACCTCGACGTGATCATGATCGCGCCGAAAGCACCGGGCCACACCGTGCGTACCGAGTTCGTCAAAGGCGGCGGTATCCCTGACCTGATCGCGGTTTACCAGGACGCTTCCGGCAACGCCAAGAACGTCGCCCTGTCCTACGCTTCGGGCGTTGGCGGTGGCCGTACCGGCATCATCGAAACCACCTTCAAGGACGAGACAGAAACCGACCTGTTCGGCGAGCAAGCCGTTCTCTGCGGCGGTACCGTCGAGCTGGTCAAAGCCGGTTTCGAAACCCTGGTTGAAGCTGGCTACGCGCCGGAAATGGCTTACTTCGAGTGCCTGCACGAGCTGAAGCTGATCGTTGACCTCATGTACGAAGGCGGTATCGCCAACATGAACTACTCGATCTCCAACAATGCCGAGTACGGCGAGTACGTGACCGGCCCTGAAGTCATCAACGCCGAGTCCCGTCAGGCCATGCGCAATGCACTCAAGCGCATCCAGGACGGCGAGTACGCCAAGATGTTCATCAGTGAAGGCGCCACCAACTATCCGTCGATGACCGCCAAGCGTCGTAACAACGCCGCTCACGGTATCGAAATCATCGGCGAGCAACTGCGCTCGATGATGCCGTGGATCGGTGCCAACAAGATCGTCGACAAGTCCAAGAACTGAGTCCGATTCGATCAAGAAAGAACGCGGCCCTGGCCGCGTTTTTTCGTTATGGGCCAGGCTTCTGGTATAAAGCCCGGACGCTAATGCCGACGTTAGGGCGAACGCTTGCCCAGCGACTCGGTCGAAAATTCAAATCCGCAACAAGGTGTTGTTCATGAGCGAGCGTCCGCAAGAGCCAAAATCGTCCAAGGACGATGAGAGCTTACTGCCCATCGACGAGCATATTGAGGAAGGGCATGACGACGAGGGGCGCAAGGTTCGCCATCGCGGCATCTACCTGTTGCCCAATCTGTTCACGACCGCGAACCTGTTCGCCGGCTTCTACGCCATCATCAACGCGATGAACGGCAATTTCTACGTGGCTGCAGCGGCGGTGTTCGTGGCCATGGTGCTGGACGGCCTCGACGGTCGCGTCGCACGTCTGACCAATACCCAGAGTGCCTTCGGCGCCGAATACGACTCGCTGTCCGACATGGTCGCCTTTGGTGTGGCGCCGGCGCTGCTGGCTTTCGAGTGGGCACTCGGCAGTATGGGCAAGGTCGGCTGGATGGTCGCCTTCATCTATGTAGCAGGTGCTGCGTTGCGCCTGGCGCGCTTCAATACGCAGATTGGCAGTGTCGATAAGCGCTACTTCATCGGTCTCGCCAGCCCGGCTGCAGCTGGTGTGGTGGCGGGTACCGTATGGGCGTTCAGTGATTACGGTATCCAGGGCTCGAACATGTCCTTTGTCGTGGCCATCTTGGTCGCAGCCTCGGGCATGCTGATGGTCAGCAATATCAAGTACAACAGCTTCAAGAATCTCGACCTGAAGGGGCGCGTGCCCTTTGTTGCGATTCTCGCTGTCGTGCTGGTGTTCGCTGTCGTGTTCAGTGACCCGCCGCGAATTCTGCTGCTGATTTTCCTCGCTTATGCCGCTTCTGGTCCAATCCAGTACCTGCTGCGTCTGCGTCGTCGTCAGACCAACGAGTGATGTAATTTCCTCCAGACTCCGTAGTCTATTGGGTAAGTCTGTCCCGATACTGCGGAGTCATCATGCTAATCAAGCTCCCCCAGGCATCTGAGTGCAACGCGTCGGATGTTACCTCCGAGTCCGTTTACCTCTCTCGCCGCACCTTTATGTCAGCTACTGCCGCCGGTGTGGCGCTCGGCAGCGTTCCAGCTTGGGCGCAGTCAGCCACTGCTGAGCGCTATGCGGATGTCGAGGCTGGTCAGCCGCCGGCCTGGCTGAGCGAGCGTATCGCTGCCACCAAGTGGGAGGCGGTGACCGTCAAGGACGAACCAGTGACGCCGTTTCGTGATGCCACCCACTACAACAACTTCTATGAGTTCGGCCCGGACAAGTCGGATCCCGCGGCAAATGCCGGTAGCCTGAAAACCGAACCATGGTCGGTAGTAATTGATGGTGAGGTTGGCAAGCCAGGGCGTTACGCGCTGGAAGACTTCATCAAGCCCTATCAGTTAGAGGAGCGCATCTACCGCCTGCGCTGTGTCGAGGCCTGGTCGATGGTGATTCCCTGGATCGGTTTTCCTATCTCTGCGTTGCTCAATAAAGTCGAGCCAACCTCCGCGGCTAAATTCATTCGTTTCGAAACCCTCAATGATCCGGACAGCATGCCGGGGCAGCGCTCGCGTTTCGGCTTGATCGATTGGCCCTATGTGGAAGGGCTGCGTCTGGATGAGGCGATGCATCCGCTGGCCATCCTTGCCGTGGGCATGTACGGCCGTGAACTGCCTAACCAGAACGGCGCGCCGCTGCGGTTGGTGGTGCCATGGAAGTATGGCTTCAAGAGCATCAAGTCCATCGTGCGCATCAGTCTGGTCAGCGAGCAGCCGCAGACCACCTGGCAAAGCATCGCCGCGCAGGAGTATGGCTTCTACGCCAACGTTAACCCCACTGTCGACCACCCACGTTGGACGCAGGCTCGTGAGCGGCGTCTGCCCAGTGGGCTGTTCAGTCCCAATGTGCGCGAAACCCAAATGTTCAACGGCTACGCGGAAGAAGTTGCCGGGCTCTATAGCAACCTCGATCTGCGGAAGAACTATTGATGCGTCATCCGTACTGGCGGCTTTGTGTGTTCTTGCTGGTTGCGGTCTGGCCGCTCTATTGGTTGTACCAAGCCTGGCTCTTCGCCCTGGGGCCCGATCCGGGCAAAGTGCTGGTTGAGCGTCTCGGGCTGGGAACGCTGATTCTATTGCTCATCACCTTGAGCATGACGCCTTTGCAGAAAGTGAGTGGATGGTCTGGCTGGATTTCCGTGCGTCGCCAGCTCGGGCTCTGGTGTTTTACCTATGGCGTACTGCACCTGATCGCCTACGCGGTATTCATTCTCGGCCTGGACTGGTCGCAACTAGCCGTCGAGTTGCGTAAGCGGCCTTATATAATCGTCGGCGCCATCGCCTTGTTCGGCTTGCTGCTATTGGCAGTCACCTCCAATCGATACAGCCAGCGACGTCTGGGCAAGTCTTGGAAGAAGCTGCATCGCCTTATCTATCTGATCCTGCCCCTAGGATTGCTACATATGTTGTGGATTGTGCGTGCGGATCTTGAAGAATGGGCTGTCTATGCACTTATAGGGGGACTGTTGCTGGTGCTGCGGATTCCCCCGGTAATGCGCCGAATCCCGCGGATTGCAGGGATAAGGGTGGAATCGGCAACAAAAACGAAATAAACCATTGACCTGAGATTCTGGCTGCCTATAATGCGCACCACTTCCGGCGCAGCCTGATCTGAAAACTCCT
>NZ_JBVHNL010000005.1:0-275582 GCF_055556635.1 Pseudomonas sp. PME37.24/006 | reverse complement strand
AAGACCGCTGCAGCAGGTCGAGCGTAGGAGTCGGCGAGCCACGGGCACGAGCTTCGCCGGCAAGCCGGCTCCTACAAAGGTCGTCCTGCGCGTGAGGGGCTTTGGTTTTGATGGGCCTTCCCGGGGTGTCGCTGCGCTCGACCCAGGCTACGGGGCAGCGGTACGTGCTGAGCATTGCGGTGAGCTTGTGGTGGAAGGATGGAGCGTCTTCCACCCTACGCATGTCCTGAAGTGCCTCTGTTGCCTGGGTTAGCCGACCTGAGGTTCACTGGTTCGCTCACATGCTTCTTGCCTACGCACAACGAATGTATCGAGCAGCCTACAGGTCGCACGTAGGAGCCGGCTTGCCGGCGATGCTCTCTAGCCCGGCTCGCCAGCAATCTGGCTCTTCCAAAGATCCGCCTTACAGAAACAACGAAGCCCGCATATAGCGGGCTTCGTTGTTTGGCGCTTTACTCGGTTACTGCAACTGTTCTTTCACCGCAGCGATGCTGCGCCCGGCCTGGTTGAGCCAGGACAGGTCACTGCCCATCAACAGCATGTCGCTGCCCATCTCGAGCAGGCGTTTGGCGGTTTCGCCGTCGGCTGGGAAGCAGGGCACCATGACCTGGATCGAGCGGGCGTGGCACTTCTCGATCAGCAACTCCAGGCGTTGCAGCACTTCAGGGTTGCCCAGCCGATAGTCGACCGGCAATTGGCGCGACAGTGAGTAGTCGGCCGGGCCGAAGTGCACGGCGTCGATACCTTCGACGTCGAGTATCTCGTCGATGTTGTCGAAGAACTCGTAGCTCTCTGCCATCGGTACGATCACGCTGCGATCGTTCTCCGCCTGTGTATAACTGCCCCAATCGAAGTTCGGCCCTGCGTAGTTGGCCGAGCGTACCGAGCTGTCACCGCCACGGCGGCCCATAGGCGGGAACTTGCTGTAGCGGATGATGGTGCGCATCTGCTCGGCATTGTGCACCTGCGGAATGATCACCCCCGAAGCGCCCATTTCCAGCGCCTTGCGAATGTCCCACTCAAGGGTGCCGCGTACGCGCACCAGGCTATGGATGCCGGAGCACTTGGCCGCCAGGATGAGCTTTTCCATGTCGCGGTCGACACCCAGCGAGGTGTGCTCGGCATCGATGAATACGAAATCCAGGCCCCAGTTTCCCGCGACCTCGATGGCCATCGACGAAGTGCCGTAGATGTTCATGCCGTAGGTGTGCGAGCGGGCCATCAACTGTTTGAGCGTGCTGGTCATCAGGTCACCTCAGATGCGGTAGGTATCGGGCAGGCGATCGCGGAAAGGATGCACTTCGAACACGCCGGGTTCACGGATCAGCGACTTGTTGCGGGCCTTCTCCACGTCGATTTCGACGGTGAACACACCATCTTCCGCACCAGCACGTACCAGCGTCTTGCCGGACGGCTCGATGATGTGGCTCATGCCGATGAACTGCATGCCGCCGTCCATATCGTTACGATTCGGCGCCACGAAGTAGACGATGTTCTCGGCTGCGCGGACGGTGCTGAAGATGTCCGGCAGCATGCGCGCCTGCTCTGGCCAAGCGGCCGGCAGTACGACGATGTCGGCACCTTCCAGGGCCAGCGTGCGTACCACTTCCGGGAAGCGGATTTCATAACAGATGGCCATGCCGATACGACCGATCTTGGTATCGAAGACCGGTGGCGTCCACTCATCCGGGGTGTCGGTGAAGCGGTCACCGATCATGAACGGCAGGTGACGCTTGCGGTGCAGACCCACGATACCTTCGGGGCCAATCAGCGCTGCCGTGTTGAAGATGGCGTCCGGGCGACGCTCGTAGAAGCCGGCGATGATGTAGATGCCCGTCTCCGCACTTACGGCCAGCAACGGCGCCAGCGCTTCGATCTCGATAGCGCCACGCTCCAGATCTTCACGGCTGTCGAACGAGCCGCCGGTGAGCAGGCATTCTGGGAAGGCGATTAGGCGCGAGCCTTCTAGTGCCGTCTGGCGCGACAGCTCGGCGACTTTCTCGATGGTCTGGGTCGGGTTGCCGGGAACGGGGTGGATCTGCGCGACCGAAATTTTCATGGGTTTCCTCTATGACTGGCAGAGCGCGCCCGAGTGATCGGGCGCGCTTGTTCGTGCAGCGACGCTGCGGTGCTTATGGCTGGGCGACGTCCATGGCCTCGTAAACTTTCTTCACGAGCTCGGGGTTGATCTTGGCGGCGTACTTGTCGACGACCGGGCGGATCTTTTCCTGGATGCGGGCGATTTCTTCATCCGGCACGGCGTTGACCGTCATGCCCGACGCTTCCAGTTCGGCTATGGCCTTGCTGTCCGCCTCACGGGAGATCTGCCGTTGCTCGAGGCGCACTTCCATGGCCACTTCACTGAGCAGCTTCTTCTCGTCGTCGTTGAGCTTGTCCCAGAAGGTTTTGCCGATCAGGACGATCTGCGGGTTGTAGTTGTGATGGGTGAGGCTCAGGTACTTCTGCACCTCGTTGAACTTGGACGCGAGGATCAGCGCTGCCGGGTTCTCCTGACCGTCGACCGTGCCGGTCTCCAGTGCCGTGTGCACCTCGGTGAATGGCAGTGGCGTCGGGTTGGCGCCGAGGGCCGACCACACATCGAGGAACAGCGGCGATTGCTGCGCGCGGATCTTCAGACCGGCGATGTCTTCCAATTTCGCCACCGGGCGTTTGTTGTTGGTCAGGTTGCGCACCCCCAACTCCCAGAACGCCAGGCCGACTAGGTTCTGCTGCGGCAGTTGGTCGGTGAGCATCTTGCCAACTTCGCCATCTAGCATGGCGTCGACCTTGGCGGTGTCGGTGTACAGGAACGGGAAGTCGAGGATTCCGAAGTCGGTGATGTGGTTGAGCATCAACCCGGCATTCCAGGTCATCATCTCGATCACTCCGCCCTGGAGCGACGACAGTACCTGCACGTCGCCACCCAGCACGCCGTTGGGGAAGGTGCGTACCTTGATCTTGCCGCCACTGCGCTCGCTGACTTTCTTGGCGAACAGCTCCATGCCGATGGCCGGCGGAGTGCCTTTCGGGCTGGTTGCGGCGAATTTGATGGTGTGCGAGTTGTACTCGGCGGCGAAGCTCAGGCTGCTGGCTAGCAGCAGCGCAGCGAGTGCGGTCAATTTCATCTTCATGGTGCAATCCTTGTTGTTGGTTGTTGTTATTTGGCGAACCATTGCGCGGGAACGATGACCAGTTCGGGGAAGATCACCAGCAGGAACAGCACGATGACTTCGGCGATCAGGAACGGGAAAGTGCCCTTGAGCAGCGCTTCGTAGCGCATTCGCCCGATACCGCAGACGACGTTGAGCACCGTGCCCACGGGCGGGGTAATCAGGCCGATGGAGCAATTGATCATGAACAGCACGCCGAAATAGATCGGGTCGATGCCCGCTGCTGTCACCACCGGCACCAGGATCGGCGCGAGCAGCAGAATGGTGGGTGTCAGATCCATGACCATGGAGATCACCAGGATCAGCAGCATCAGCACCAGGATCAGCAGTTTCGGGTTGTCCATCACCGGTGTGATCAGATCGATGATCTGGCCGGGAATGTCGGCGATGGTGATCATCCACGCAGGGATCGATGCGGCAGCTACCAGGAACATCACCGCTGCGGTGGTCTTGCCGGCACGCAGCAGCAGCGCGTTGAGGTCCTTCAGATTCAGCTCGCGGTACACCAGTGCGGAAACCAGCAGCGCATAGACACTGGCGACGGCGCCCGCTTCGGTCGGCGTGACCACACCAAAGCGCAGGCCTACGACGATGATCACCGGCAGCATCAATGCCCAGATACTGTCGACGAAGGCTTTAGCGCGCTCCTTGCCGCTCGCTTTGGGGCTCAACTGCACGTCGTTGTCGCGGCGCGATACTAGCCACCAGGCCACGCACAAGGCCGACGCGATCAGCAGGCCCGGGAAGATGCCCGCCAAAAAAAGCTTGGTGATCGACAGCCCGGATGCCACGCCGAGTACGACGAAGCCGATGCTCGGCGGGATGATCGAACCGAGCACTGAAACTGAGGCGATCAGGCCACCGGAGCGGTTCTTGTTGTAGCCGGCGATGACCATCATCGGTAGCAACAGAGCGGTCAGCGAAGCTGCATCGGCGAGTGCCGAGCCGGACAGGCTGGACAGCAGCACGCCGGCGAAGATTGCTACGTAACCCAGGCCGCCACGCAGGTGACCAACCATGGCGATGGCCAGGTTGATGATGCGTTTGGATAGCCCGCCGCTGTTCATTACCTCACCGGCGATAATGAACAGCGGAATGGCCAGCAGAGGGAAGCTACCAGCGGAATTGATAATGTTCTGCGCGATGATCTGCCCATCGAATAGCCCCAGCAGCCACATCAGGGCAACACCACAGAGGATCAGGGCGTAGGCGATAGGGGCGCCGATAAGGATGGCGGCCATCAGCACGCCGACGAAAACGGTGAGGGCCATTACTTGAGTACCCCGGATTCGGTGGTGGAAATGACGTGTGCCTCTTCATCGGCGCGTTGAGGGCTGTAAGTGCCAGCAGGTTTTCTCAGGTTGTCGATCATCTGCAGGGTGATCAGCGCTGCGCTGAGTACCGAGAACACCAGGCCTGCGCCATAGAACAGCGCCATAGACACGCCGGTCGAGGGGGCACCGACATGCAGGTTGATCAGCGTCTGCTTCCAGCTGCCCTCCAGGAACAGCCAGGTGACGTAGAGCATCAGTAACTGGGTGAGCAGCAGCAGGTATTTGCCGACGGTCGGCGACACGCGACTGGTCACGATGTCGACGCCGATATGGCCGTTCTCATGGAGCATCAGCTGTGCCCCGGCGAAGACCAGCCAGACGAATGCCAGCCGCGAGATTTCCTCGCTGAAGAACAGTCCGGAGTTGAAGCCGTAGCGCAGGACGACGTTGAAGAAGATCAATAGGGTGATACATACCAGGCTGGAAACGATCAGCACTTTCAGCGCGGCGAAGTAGATAGTCAGAATATTTTTCACGGTGCTCTCTCCAGCGAATGGGCAGATGAGCGAAGTAAGGAAGTTGCTTGATCATTGTTTTCGGCACTCGTGAGAGTTGCCGATACGGCAGCGATGGCCGTGATGGAATAGGCGGGCATGTATCACCTTTTTGTTATTAGTCGTATGTTGTCATACGCGGTGATGGATTCTTTTCTGATTGCCCACGAGTGTCAACGGAACTGCCCGAAGAGTCGGATTCAATGTTTTTATTAGGCTGATAAAAACGGCAGACACTGATGCTTATTGCACTTGAATAGCGCACGCGCACCAATAAATAACGCGATTTATAGCGTTATTATCTTGCAAATATCAGCAGCTTATAAGTTGTCAGGCAGCCGCGCGTCGCCGCGTGTTGGGCGGGCTGTGGTGAATGCGCTGCGGCGGCCGGCAGGGTTTCTGATCGGCGCCGCCAAATGAGGTGGGTAATAGTGCAAATCCTTTTGCAGCGCGTTTTATCTGACGCGTTATTTTAAACTATCCAATTTTACCCATGCGCCGCGCACGTATTAATAGCGTTATGCGAATTGTGGAAGCCACAGTGCCAGTTGTGGAAATACGATCAATAGCGCGATAAGCAATAGCAGCACTAAGCAGAACGGCAGTACGCCATAGATGACGTCCATGAAGTTGCCCTTATTGCGAATGCTCTGTACCACGAACAGATTCATCCCGAATGGCGGTGTAATCTGGCCCATCTCACAAAGAATGATCAAAATTACGCCGAACCACAGTGGGTCGAAGCCCAGCGCGATGATTACCGGCACCACCAGCGGCGCGGTGGTGATCAGCATCGCCAGGGTATCCATGAAGCAGCCGAGGATGATGTAGAACAGGATGATCGCCAGCAGCGTGGCCATCGGTGACATATCCAGGTCGGTGACGAAGCTGACCAGCGTGGGCGTCAAGCCGATGGCCGACAGCACGAAGTTGAGGAAGAACGCCGCCAGCGTGATGAAGATGATCATTCCGCTGGTGCGCATGGTGGATTCGAACGCCTGGCCCAGGTTCTGCCAGGTGAAGGTACGGCGCCACAGGCCGAGGCCGAACGCTGCCAGCACGCCGAGTGCCGCCGACTCACTGGCGGTGGCGAAACCGCTGTAGATGGCGCCGACCACCAGCACGAAGATTGCCAGCGGCGGCAGCAGGTCGGGGATGCTCGCCAGGCGTTCGGCCCAGGTGGCGTGCTGCCGGGTGCCGCCGAGTTTCGGCCAGATCATGCAGGTGATCACGATCATCGCCACGAACATCACGCAGAGCAGCAGGCCGGGAATGGTCGCCGCCAGGTAGAGCTTGGGTACCGAGATGTTGGCGATCAACGCGAACAGGATCATGTTGATCGAAGGCGGAATCAGAATGCCCAGGGTGCCGCCCGCCGCGATGGAGCCGAGGAACAGCGGCGCCGGGTAGCCTTTGCGCTCCTGCTCCGGCAAGGCGATGGTCGAGATGGTCGCCGCCGTGGCCACGCTGGAGCCGCTGGTGGCGGAGAACAGCGCCGAGGCACCGATGTTCGAGTTCATCAGGCCGCCTGGCAGCCACGACAGCCACTTGTCGGCAGCGCTGTACATGCGCCCGGCCACGCCCGAGCAGACCAGCAGTTCACCCATCAGGATGTACAGCGGAATGGCCACCAGCAGGAATTCGGCACCGGTACTCCAGGCGATTTCGCCCATGGCGTTGCTCAGTGGCAGCGCCGAGAACAGCTCGGCCAGCGACATGCCCAGCAGGCCCACGCTGACCGCTGCGGCCACGCTCAGGCCGAGCAGGCCCAGCAGTACGACAAGCGTAAAAACCAACATCTAGCGGCCCTCCCGGGTGATGTCGTGAGGACGGGCGGAGTGCGATTCTTCTTCGATCTCCTCCTCGACGGAGTTGATGCCGATCAGTGCGTTGGCCGCCGCCCAGCGTTGCTGACGCAGCTGAATCACGCTGTTGTAGGCCAGCACCAGAATGGTCGTGGCGAAGAACAGGTACCCGGCGAACCACAGTGACTGGGGAATCCACTGCGGCACCTGCAGCGGCGTGGTGGAAATCGAGCGATAGGCGATGGAATCCCACAGCACCCCGCCGACATGGAACAGCAGCGTGCCGACGAACAGTGCCATGCCGGCCAGTGCCAGCAGATCGAGGCCGACCTTGGGCTTGAGCGACAGGCGCGAGTAGATGATGTCCACGCGCAGATGGGAACGTTTGAGCAGCGCGATGGGGAACGCCCAGGCGCTGACGATGGCCAGTACGTAACCGGCGATCTCGTCGGCGCCGCCCATGGAAAAGCCGAACAAGCGGCGCAGCAGCAGGTCGATGCTGATCATCAGGGCCGAGCCCATCAGGGCGATGCCGCCCACCCAGGCACTGAGTCTGGCGATGCGATTGATGAGCCGCAGGCTCGGGGTATCGGTATGTTGCATGAGCAGGTTTCTCCGCGAACGGTTGGAGGTCAGCGCGGCAGCGCTGCATCGGGCGAGGCCTTCGCTGTGCTCAGGGATCTTTCAGGCTGACGCCTATCGCCTTGCCCGCCGTGGAGTTCCACTGCTGCACGCAGTCGGTGCCGCAACGCTTTCCCCAGTCATTGGCGATGCGCAGTACCACGGCGCGCAGCTTGGCGCGCTCCTCGTCACTGGGCGCATTGGCCTGCATGTCGGCAGGGTGGTGAATCTGGCAGTCGGCTGCACCGGTGTTGCAGGCCAGCGCATAGCGGTTCTCCCTGGCGGTTTCCGTCCAAAGGGCATCCTCCAGCACCTGCGCCTGGGTGTGCAGCAGTTGCTGCACATGAGGGGAAAGCTGTTGCCAGCGCTGCAGGCCCATTGCGTAGAAGCCGATCGACCAGTCCACCGGCAGGTCGTAGACATGGCTCGCCACGTCGTACCACTTGGCGGCATTGCCCGAGCCCATGCCGGTTACCGCGCAGTCGATGACGCCGGTCTGCATGGCCGTGACCACCTCGGCGAAGGGCAGCGTGACCGGTGAGCCACCGAGTGCGCCGACCAGGTCGGCCATGTTGCGGCCTCGTACGCGAACCTTGCGGCCCTTGAGATCGTCCAGGCTATTCACGGCATCGCGGCAGAAGAACACCTGCGCGGTATAGGGCACGGTCGCCAGCAGCTTGACGCCGTGGCGTTCGGCCATGCGTGCCTCCAGCACCGGCTTGTAGGCATTGGCGATCTTGCGCGAGGTGTCGATGTCGGCCGCCATGCCGGGCAGGTCGATGCCCTCGAAGGCGGCATCGTCGCCCGCTACGAAAGCGAACACGCCCATGCCGATCTCGACCGCGCCGGAGCGCAGCACGCGAACCATCTCCGGCCCCTTGAGGCCGCTTTCCGACAGGCCCATCAGGCGTGCAGTGACCTTGCCGCCCGAGCTAGCGGGCAGGGTTTCATTCCAGAACGGGCGCTCGACGGCGCGAAAGGTGTAGTTGTGGCTACCGCCACCGACCACATTGAAATGGATGGACGACGCATCGTCCGCGAGCGCGCTGGCGCCGATCGAGCAGCCCAGCGCAGCCAGGATCACCCTGGGGAGCGAGTACAGTTTCATGGTAGTCCTGTTGTTCTTTTGGGGGAGCTACGGGGCAGAAACCTGATGAAAAGTGCAGCGGGTCAGTATTGGTATTGTCGTGGCGCCTGACCTTGCGCGCAGTGATGCCGGTCTATCGATGGAACTGCGGTATCAGCGTGCTTTGCCGATGGCCGCGTCGATCAGCGGGCGTGAACCCACCACGTCGGGAAACTTCTCGCCCTGGGCCAAGCGCGCCAGCGTGTGCTTCTCGTTTTCCTGGAACTCGATGGCACGGCGGGCCAGGGCCAGTGCCTGGGCGGGTGGCAGAATGACGATGCCGTTCTCGTCGGCGATCACCGCATCACCCGGCCGAACTACGACGCCACCACATTGCACCGCGGTACAGAATTCGCCTTCCTCGCCCTTCACTCGCGTGGTGATGGCGCTGGCGCCCCAGGACCAGACCGGCACGCCGTGCTGGCGGATCTCACCCAGGTCGGTGACGTAACCGTCGATGACGATCCCGGCGATGCCCGCCTGCTTGGCGGCATAGGCCATGGCGCCGCCCATGGCAGCGGTCACGCTCTCGCCGCAGCGGTCGACCACCAGAAAATCACCAGGCCTCGCGCACCCCATCGCGTAATGTAAGATCCCGCCGTCGGCGCCGGGCATCTTCACCGTGACGGCCGTGCCCACGGTGCGCAGATTTTCGAAATGCGCCCGTATTTGTGGGCTCAATATGCCGGTGGTAATGAAGTGCCCGATAGTCGCGGGCTCGGCGCGCAAAAGAACGGAAAGTTCTTCTGGATCAATCGCTTCAGGAAGTGCTTCGATAATATACATGCGCTATTTAATTATTCGTTTTGGGCAAGAAAGTTAGCCCGATCCTAGCAAGCATGTTTTTCTGGCGATAATAAAAATCAGCGAACAGAGAAGGGGAAGATTTTTATCATGCGTATTACCCTGATGCAGATCGAGGCCTTCTACTGGACTGCCCGATTGGGCGGTGTACATGCTGCATCACGCCATCTTCACCTCACCCAGCCGGCCATTTCCTCGCGGATTCGGGAGATGGAATCGCTGCTCAGCGTCAAGCTGTTCGACCGCAGCAAACAGCGCATGACCCTCACCGCCGATGGCCATATCGCCCTGCGCCACGCTGAGCTGGCGCTCAACAACAGCGTGAAACTCGAGCAGTTCGCCGCCAAGCAGAAGCAGCACCGCAGGCTGCGTCTGGGCGCCGATGAATGCTCGGCGATGGTCGGCCTGACCGCCGTGATCGCCGAGATCAAGGCGCACTTTCCCGAGATCACCCTGGAAATCACCATCGACGTCGGCGCCGTGCTCAACCGCAAACTCAACGACCACGAGCTCGACCTGGCGCTGCTCACCAATCCCGCCACCCGTGAGGATGTCACCGACATCTTCATCGGCTGGATGACCTTCCAGTGGGTCGCCGCTCCGCAACTGGGCATCGACGCCGACCCCTTTCTGCCGGAACACGCCGCTGGCCACCCCATCGTCAGCCACTCCGCTCCCTCGACCCTGTACTCGGTGGTCGAGAACTGGCTGAAGGGCGGCAACGCACCGTCGGAAGCCTTTCACTCCAGCAACTCCCTGAGCTTCATGGCCAAACTGGTCTCCGCCGGCCACGCCATCGGCATTCTGCCCGTACCGCTGATCCGCGAAATGCTGGCCCTCAACCTGCTGAAAACCCTGCCCTGCGACCCACCGATTCCCCCGGCGCGCTTCTGCCTCTCCTACATGACGGAAATGCCCGATATGCAGATCGATGCGCTGGTCGCGATTACTCGGGAGACGTTATTGCGGCAGAAGTTTTTGGTGGGGGCGGAGGTTATGGATGCTGATGAGTTGGCGGTGTTTTGAAGTTTGCTGAGTAGGTGCAGTCGTCGTGCCAGCCGAGCGCTAGGCGGGATTCGAACCAGCTCTCAAGCTGCCTAATTTGCAGGGGGGAGGCAGGTTTTTAGGTGGGAGATACATGGAGGGATACAAGGAATGCTGGCTAGGCCTTTCGGTTTAATAGCAATAGGTGTGGAATTAGTCCGTGTGCGCCTCTGGCAACGAGGCGGTCTTTGTGGCTTATTAATGACTGCAAGGATCTTAGGTCTGAGCGAAAGGTAGGGCCAGCAGTGCTCTGATGGGAGCTCGGCAGGTCTCTTATTGGTAGATCAGTTGTACAGCTAACTAAATTGATACTAGGGAAATGATCGCATGGAAGTATCAGCAACAGCCCGCGCCTCCAAACCATTCTTCGCCAGCATGATCACAAGGGATATCTCTCTAACAGACTGTATCCTTGATCTCATAGATAACTCTGTTGACGCAATCGAGAACCACCGGCAGCGGAATGGAATGCCCGCACCTCAAGGTCTCAAATATTTAGGGTATAAAGTTAAAGTGTCTTTCTCTAAAGACTCTTTTTCTATATCTGATGAATCTGGAGGTATCTCAATATTTAGCGCTAAGGAATACGCTTTCCGTTTCGGCAGGGATGATGACACTATAAGGCACGAAGAGGATGCTAATACTATTGGTTATTATGGTATTGGGATGAAGCGCGCATTTTTCAAGTTGGGGAACAAGATACTTTTAAAGTCTTCTACTGGGGAAGAGTCTTTCGTTCTAGATCTCGATGTCTCGGAGTGGTTGAAAATTAAAGGTCCTGATTGGACTTTCACTCTAACTGATGTGGTCACTGAAGGTACGGATGTACCTGTGGGTACTAGCCTAGATATTAAGGAGCTTCATGCCAATATCTCACGTCAGTTTGAATCTCCCACCTTTGAGTCTGGGTTTAGGAAGGTGCTAGAGCGCGATTATGCTTTTATATTAAGTCATGGGCTTGAGGTAGAGGTCAACGGACAAGCAGTCCCAGCTAAGCTGCCGGTCTTGAAGTCCAGCGAACAGCTAGTACCTTACCGAGATGAGTTTAGCGTTGACGGTGTTTTGGTGAGAATTACTGCTGGACTCGGTGAGAATCCGGTAGACGACTCTTCAGCTGAGGGGCGATATCCCAATATTGACTTTTATGGTTGGTATGTCGTTTGTAATGACAGAGTTGTTATTGCTGGTGATAAAGGCTCTTTAACGGGCTGGGGTACGCAAAAGGTACCAACGTGGCACCCACAATATTATGGTTTTGTTGGTATTGTTGAATTTGTCGGCAGTTCAGGAGAGCTGCCTTGGATAACTACCAAGCGAGGTGTGGATGTTACACATCCTGCCTACGTTAAAGCTCTTACAATTATGAGGAATATCACAAAAACATTCACCTCATATACAAATAAGCGTAAGAAAAATATATCTGCAGCTAAAAAGGTTGAGCGAGTTGCGGAGCCGATGAAACTGGCAGAGGTCTCGGTAAGTCGCCAGTTGATTCTTCCTGAGCTTATCGGAGAAGAACTAGTTAAAATCGATTTCAAGAAGCCTAGGAATGAAGTAGAAGCTTTAGGTCGGGCACTTAATCTTTCAGGTGCTTCTCCTTCAGAAGTAGGCCAAAGGGCTTTCGAATACGTGATGGATCGCGAGGTGTAAAGTGGCTGGATCTTTCGGAAAGATTAATTACTCCCTGCGACCTAATAAGTCGGCGGAGAGGAAAATTTTGATGGATTCTCTGAGCTGTCTTTCTGAAGCTTTTAATTTTGCTGATTATCGATATATCGGGTTTGGCTCACTGTGGTTTGTCGATTTCGTGCTCCTTCATAGGCATGTCGGAGTCACTGATATGCACTCCATTGAAAGTGAGATGCACTTCGAAAATAGAGTCAGATTTAATAAGCCCCTAGGCTGTATCAATGTACATATGGGGTTGTCCGAAGATGTACTTCCGAAATTAGTTAGTGGAGACAGGCGTACCATTCTTTGGTTGGACTATGACGGGATTCTTGAAAGCGCTCTCAAGGGCGGTGATATTGAGCGCGTGGTTAGCGATGTTCCGAGCGGGTCGCTTTTGTTGGTGACGGTTAATGCAGATAATCTCCAGCTAAAAGACAAGAAATTTAATGGAGAAGAGCTTGCTCCGTCAGAATATTTAGAAAGCTTTTGTGAAGAATACCTGCCGGCAGACTTTGATGTTAAGTTGACAAAAAATCAATTTCCCAAGCTTGTGGGTGAAGTGATTTTGAACGCTATGAAAGCTACGGCTCTAGATAGCCGTAATGATGTTCGCTTTTACCCACTTTGGAATATCTGCTATGCGGATGGTGTGAAAATGGTTACAGCAGGAGGGATACTTCTTGATGCTGAAGATTTTCAAAATTTTGAACAGTTAAATATAGCTCAGAAAAACCCTTTCATGTCGCTAGATTCGAGCCAGAAAGATCTAGATCTCCCGATACTGACATTGAAAGAGAAAATGCATTTAGATAGCAAAATGCCAAGCCCTCAGGGCCTGAGGTCAAAAGATCTTGATTTTAATATGACACAGAAAGACTTGGATACCTACCAATCACTTTACAAGTATTTTCCGCTTTATGGTGAGCTGAACGTTTTCTGAAGGCCGCTTAGGCCAGATTAGTCTAGCCTAAGCTCTTTATTCTTGAAATTATAATCTTTTTTGGGTAGTAATGGATTTGAAGAGCCGCAACAGAATTTCTTCTGCAACGATAGGACTAACACTGTTTCCGATTTGCCTAAATGACTGCCATTTAGTATTTGTAAACTGAAACCAGTCGGGAAAGCCTTGGAGCCGCGCGGCCTCCCTAGGGTTGATAACCCTTGACTGGGATGGATGTATAGGTCGCACTGCTTGAAAACTGCCTTTGTCCGACCCAGTGCCTGCCCGGAGCGTAGGGCAAAAACCTTCATAGTCTAATCTAGGGCACTTCGAGATCGGATCACTTTTGCCTGGCTGTACACCACCAAAGCGCTCAATGGTCGAGGGTGTATGGCGCGTTGGAAGAAAACCTGAAACTAGGTTGTCATTAGCTAGCGCTCTAATGGATGCGGCGTGACCAACGTTTTTAGGTACAGCACCATTTAATTTCAAGGAAAATGCTGTTCTATCTTGTTGTTTGATCGGTAGGATGCCGTCATCTGTTTCCCAAAAATCTCCTAATTCTGGTAGGCCGGAAAGTGCTTGCCGGACAGTCGTTTTGGGTGTGTCTGCAGCAGCCTTGAACATGGATTCATCTAGAGTGCTGCAGCGCTTAGGATCATAGCCAATAAAGAAAACCCTAGTACGTGTAGTTGGTGATCCATAGTCACTTGCTTTAACTAGAAACGGTGGAAGCTGTACATAGTTCCTAGGAACTTGTGCTAGAGCAGATGTCCTAAGTTCCTCATTGCGCTCAGCAAGTATACCCGGAACGTTCTCTGCAAGATAAAAGGCGGGCTTGATTTTTCTTACCAAGGAAAAGAATTTTGAAAATAAGTTGTTTCTCGGGTCGTCAGCGTCTCGCTTTCCTATAGTGCTAAATCCTTGGCATGGGGGGCCGCCAATTATGCCGTGTATGTCTTCTCTCTCAATGCCGCAAAGTGAAATAAGAGTTTTATCACTCATTTCCTTAATGTCAGCCTGGATATGAGTTGTATTCGGGAAGTTCAGGGAGTGTGCTGCATATGCGTATCTATCGATTTCAACAGCTGCAGCAACGTTGAAGCCGGCGCGAGCAGCGCCAAGGCTCAGCCCGCCCACTCCAGCAAATAGGTCAATCACATTCAGGTTAGGCATGAGGAAATCCAAATTCGACGTGGAGATTCTACCGGAGCTGTTCTGATTGTGCGATCGGTACCACGGGTTTTGTGGTCAGTAAAAAGGGATGGTTGCTGCTGGAATTTGCAGGCTTTTTCAAATGGCCTTAGTGAAGGGCGCGTCACTGGGTCGGCGGCTGACGAGGTGTGCAGGTCTGCAGAAAAAGCGACATGTTTAGCGGCCAGGTGTGGTGGGGACAATTGTGCGCGCCGGGTGGTGGAGTATGGTGCCGGACCGCCTCGACCGTCGAGCGGGTACGCGGCGCTCAGGCAAAAGAAAGCCGCCCTCGGCAGCTTTGGTGGTGCGGTATGGCGCATGCCAGGCTAGCCCGCTGCTGCAGCACTCAGCTGGGTGCCCAGCTATTTGCGGCGGCGGTTGATGCTGACAGGGCCATTCAACTCCGTTGGCAGCGTCTCGATGCTCAGCTTGCTGATGGACTCGAGTGCCTGCCATGCCTGGGAAAAGGGGACAGATTCATTTAGCTACCTACCGATACGGACGGATTGGCGATGTGGGCATTCGTCATGGATATAGCCCCTCGGTTTGAGGCGCTGCTACGAACTGGCGCCAAACGATTATGGTGGCAGCTGTACACGGGGTAGCGAACCGTGAATCAGGCTCCCGGCAATCCCGAGAAGCCCCGCGCACTGTCGTCATGACACGGCATTGCTGACAACAAAACGCTTGCTGTTGGATGCTTGGCGATCCGCCTATATATAGTTGAGCTGCCAAGCTTGGCCGCTAAATTGCGGCGCCGCGCCGACTATAGGCAAGCTCGATTTGTTAGTTGAAGCCTGCCTCGGCCATGAATGGGGCGTCAGGTTTGAGCGGCTGTAAGGAGAAGTGAGAACACCAGAAACGACAAAGCCCGCACTTTGCGGGCTTTTGCAGGTGTTCCCTGAGCATCCGTGTTGGATGAATGGAAACAGCGATCTGGCGCACCAGGCGGGATTCGAACCCACGACCCCTGCCTTCGGAGGGCAGTACTCTATCCAGCTGAGCTACTGGTGCGTTGCGGGGCGCAATCATACGCATGTCGCTGGCGTGCGTCCATGCTGCTGGCGGGCCTCGTTTGGTGGGTAGGAAAGGCGGGCTTGGGCTATAAAGAAGGGCTGTGCGAATGCCGGTGATCGGCTGGGCTGTTAATTTTCTCGAACGGCCTATTGCCCTTTAACCCTGCTGATCTTAGGATCTGTTTGATATTTCAAACGGTGCATGTGGTTACGCTGAACTCTGGGCGTTGCACGCCGTTCGAACGGCCAGGCAGTGGCTAATCTGTCGCTCCACCCCTACCTGGGTTCGCTCCCAGCTTCTTTCGTCATCTCCTGGCGCCGTGGTGCCAGGATAGAGGAGACCGCCATGCAACTGAAAGACGCTCAACTGTTCCGCCAGCAGGCTTTCGTCAACGGCGCCTGGGCTGATGCCGACAGCGGCCAGACCATCAAGGTGACCAACCCGGCCACGGGTGACATGATCGGCACTGTGCCGAAGATGGGCGCGGCCGAGACTCGCCGTGCCATCGAAGCGGCCGACAAGGCGCTGCCGGCCTGGCGTGCAATGACTGCCAAGGAGCGTTCCGCCAAGCTGCGCCGTTGGTATGAGCTGATGCTGGAGAACCAGGAAGACCTGGCTCGCCTGATGACCATCGAGCAGGGCAAGCCGCTGGCCGAGGCCAAGGGCGAAATCGCCTACGCGGCGTCCTTTATCGAGTGGTTCGCCGAAGAAGCCAAGCGCATCTATGGCGACACCATTCCGGGTCACCAGGCCGACAAGCGCCTGATTGTCATCAAGCAGCCGATCGGCGTTACCGCGGCCATCACGCCGTGGAACTTCCCGGCCGCGATGATCACCCGCAAGGCTGGCCCTGCGCTGGCTGCTGGTTGCACCATGGTGCTCAAGCCGGCTTCGCAGACGCCGTACTCCGCTCTGGCCCTGGCCGAGCTGGCTACCCGTGCCGGTATCCCGGCTGGCGTGTTCAGCGTGGTGACCGGTAGCGCTGGCGATATCGGCAGCGAGCTGACGGGCAACCCGATCGTGCGCAAGCTGTCGTTCACCGGCTCCACCGAAATCGGTCGCCAGCTGATGGCCGAGTGCGCCCAGGACATCAAGAAGGTGTCGCTGGAGCTGGGTGGCAACGCGCCCTTCATCGTGTTCGACGATGCTGACCTGGACAAGGCCATCGAAGGCGCGATCATCTCCAAGTACCGCAACAACGGTCAGACCTGCGTGTGCGCCAACCGCATCTACGTGCAGGACGGCGTCTACGATGCCTTCGCCGAGAAGCTCAAGGTCGCGGTCGAGAAGCTGAAGATCGGCAACGGTCTGGAAGAGGGCACCACCACCGGTCCGCTGATCGACGAGAAGGCCGTGGCCAAGGTCAAGGAGCACATCGAGGACGCCGTTTCCAAAGGCGCCAAGATCCTCTCCGGCGGCAAGACGCACGCCCTCGGCGGTACCTTCTTCGAGCCGACCATTCTGGCCGACGTACCGAAGAACGCGCTGGTCTCCAAGGATGAAACCTTCGGCCCGCTGGCGCCGCTGTTCCGCTTCAAGGACGAAGCCGAAGTGATCGCCATGGCCAACGACACCGAGTTCGGCCTGGCTTCCTACTTCTACGCCCGTGACCTGAGCCGCGTGTTCCGTGTGGCCGAGGCGCTGGAATACGGTATGGTCGGCATCAACACCGGCCTGATCTCCAACGAGGTGGCGCCGTTCGGCGGCATCAAGGCCTCGGGCCTGGGCCGTGAAGGCTCCAAGTACGGCATCGAGGATTATCTGGAAATCAAGTACCTCTGCCTGAGCATCTAGGTAGTCGCTACTGCGCTTCGGTGATGCTGCGTTGGCGGGGCCGGGAAAAATGCTCATTGGCAACAGCCAACTCCGCTTTTTCCCGACCCCGCCGCCTTGCCTGACCTTCGCTCGCTACGCTCCGATAGTGCGTGAAAGCAAAAATAGTCCCTGTGATCGGGGCGAGTGTTGCAGTCGATCATCGTATGCTGCGACGGCGCTGACCCGGTCATTTCATCCTTGAACCACACCGACGATGAGCGGTGAATGAGGAAGCCATGAGCAAGACCAACGAATCCCTGCTGCAACGCCGCCAAGCCGCTGTACCGCGTGGCGTCGGCCAGATCCACCCGATCGTCGCCGAGCGTGCTGAAAACGCCACCGTGTGGGACGTCGAAGGCCGTGAGTACATCGACTTCGCCGGCGGTATCGCCGTACTGAACACCGGCCACCTGCACCCGAAGGTGGTCGCCGCCGTTCAGGAACAGCTGACCAAGCTGACCCATACCTGCTTCCAGGTGCTGGCGTACGAGCCCTACATCGAGCTGTGCGAAGAAATCGCCAAGCGCGTACCGGGCGACTTCGCCAAGAAGACCCTGCTGGTCACCTCGGGCTCCGAAGCCGTCGAGAACGCCGTGAAGATCGCCCGTGCCGCTACCGGCCGTGCTGGTGTGATCGCCTTCACCGGCGCCTACCACGGCCGCACCATGATGACCCTGTCGCTGACCGGTAAGGTGGCGCCGTACTCCGCGGGCATGGGCCTTATGCCTGCCGGTGTGTACCGTGCCATTGCGCCGTGCGAGCTGCATGGCGTCAGCGAAGACGAGTCCATCGCCAGCATCGAGCGCATCTTCAAGAACGATGCCCAGCCTCAGGACATCGCCGCGATCATCATCGAGCCGGTGCAGGGCGAAGGGGGCTTCTACGTCAACTCGCCAGCCTTCATGCAGCGTCTGCGCGCTCTGTGCGACCAGCACGGCATCCTGCTGATCGCTGATGAAGTGCAGACCGGCGCTGGCCGTACCGGTACTTTCTTCGCCACCGAGCAACTGGGCGTCGTGCCGGATCTGACCACCTTCGCCAAATCCGTCGGCGGCGGCTTCCCGATCTCCGGCGTCAGCGGCAAGGCCGAGATCATGGACACCATCGCCCCCGGTGGCCTGGGCGGCACCTATGCCGGTAGCCCGATCGCCTGCGCCGCGGCCCTGGCCGTGCTGAAGGTGTTCGACGAAGAGAAGCTGCTGGATCGCTCCAACGCCGTGGGCGAGAAGCTCAAGGCCGGCCTGCGCGACATCGCCGCCAAGCACAAGGTGATCGGTGACGTACGTGGCCTGGGTTCGATGATCGCCATCGAGCTGTTCGAAGGCGGCGACCACAGCAAACCGGCTGCCGAGCTGACTGGCAAAATCGTCGCCAAGGCGCGCGACAAGGGCCTGATCCTGCTGTCGTGCGGCACCTACTACAACGTGGTGCGTTTCCTGATGCCGGTCACCATCCCGGACGCCCAGCTGGAAAAAGGCATCGCCATCGTTGCCGAGTGCTTCGACGAACTGGCGTAAGCCACGCCGTTGAAAAAGACCCGCTTCGGCGGGTCTTTTTTTGCCTGCGTTTTCCCTGTTGGGCTACGGCAGAGCGCTTGCTGACCTGTCTATACTGAGCCTCTTACACCTATGTGAAGAGGTTTGTAGATGTCTGCAGCGGCCACCGCCCCGGAAGTTCTCATCGCCGATACCGATCCGTGGACGGCCGATCTGCTCGAGCAACTGGTGCTCGACGTGCGCTGCGACGCCGTGGTGATCCGTGTCAGCGATGGCCAGGCGGCCATGGCACGCTGCAAGCGGCGTCTGCCGGAACTGGTGATCGCCGACAGCGAGCTGCCGGGTGTCGATGGTCTGGAGTTGCTGCGCCAGTTGCGCCGCCACCCGCGTACTCCGGCGCTGCCGTTCATTCTCATCAGCGGTCGCCTGGATGCCAACAGCGTGCGCGCCGCCAAGCCGCTGGCGCCCACCGCCTACCTGGCCAAACCCTTCAACGCCGAAGCACTGCGCCAGCGCCTGGCCGGGCTGTTGCTCAGCGAGGGCGAGGAGTTGCTGTGCCCGATTCGTCCGCTGCTGGTGAACCGCCTCGAGGATTACCTGGATGCCATGCGCGAAGAGGGGCAGGGCGCGCCGCTGCTGGCCTCGGTGCGTGACTCGGTCAGCCAGTACCTGAACAGCAGCGAGCCGAGCCTGCGTGAGCTGGAGCAGGTGTTCACCCGTGACCCGCAGATTACCGCCTGCCTGATCGCTGCGGCCAACAGTGCCGCTCACCACAACGGCTCACCCTGTCAGACCCTGGCCCAGGCCCTGCCGCGTCTGGGGGTGGCACGTACCCTGAATCTGGTGCTGGGGCTTTCCGTGCAGCGCAACGCACGGCTCAGTGACCCGCGCTTGGCCGAGCAGGGCGTGCGCACCTGGGCCGCCGCCCAGCGCAGTGCCGAGGTCGCTCATTGGCTGGCCTGCGAGCTGTCGCTGGACGCCGAGCTCTGCTACACCGCCGGCCTGCTGCACAACATCGGCGAGCTGGCGCTGCTGCGCTGCATGCAGGACTGGCAGGACGCCGGCGGCAGCCTCAGTGATGAGGAAATCGAGCAGGCCATCCGCCTGCGCGCCGCCAGCTTCGGCTCGGCGCTTCGTATCCGCTGGCGCCTGCCCTTCGGGCTGCGCGAGCTGGTGGCGGCTTATTACAGCCTCAACAGCGGGGTGTTCTCCCGCGAAGCGCTGGTGCTCAACCTCGCTGGGCAGGTGGTCGCTCTCGGTGCCTCGCAAAGCCCCAGCGAGCTGCGCGAGGCCCGCTGCGTGCGCCTGCTGCGCCTCGACCTCGGAGTGCTCGAGCGCCTGCCTGCTCAGGCGTCTGTGGCGTGATCTCGGCATAAATCACGCCGCAAAAATGTGTCGAAAGCCTGCCTCAAGCGTCTCTTCTCTTGCTCGAAACGACCTGCTGCCGCCATGCTCGGGGAACGCGGATCATTCCGCGCGTGTTTCGGTCAAAGCTCGTTCTGCTTTCCGCTGGGCGGCCCGCGCCGCTCTGCTCAGGCTCACAAGGATATCGGTGTAGATGACTGACTACGATCTGTTGCTGGTAGGCGCAGGCCCGGCCCATCTCGGGGTTCTGCGGCGCTGGGCGCTGATCGAGCGGCCGGCGGGTCGCATCGGCCTGGTGGCCAGCGCCGAGCACACCTGGCATGCCGGTATGTTGCCCGGTTTGGTGGCGGGGCGTTATGGCGCCGGAGACTGCCAGATCGAGCTGACCGCGTTGTGCCAGGCCGCCCAGGTCGAGCTGATCGTCGCGCCGGTGACGACGCTGGATGCCGCCACGCGGCAATTGAGCCTGGGCGATGGTCGCGTGCTGCAGAGCAACTGGCTGTCGCTGAATACCGGCGACCGGGTCGCCTGTCCGCCCCGCGAGGGCGACGCGATGGACGTGCTGGCGGTCAAGCCGGTGGACAGCTTCATCGCCGGCTGGCAGGCCTGGCAGCGTGATCCCCAGCCGTTGGCGATTCTCGGTGGCGGCGTGGCGGGCGTGGAAATGGCCCTGGCGCTGGCCGATCAGGTACCGCAGCTGGCGCTGTTCTGTGGCGAACCGCTGCTGGCCGGCCACTGTGCCGGTTTGCGGATGCGCGCCTGGGGCCATCTGCGCATGCGCCGGGTGCAGGTGCGCGAGCATTGCCCGATCAGCCGCATCGACGGCGATTGCCTGATCAGTGGCGACGCGGCGGTGTGGCGCGGCGGCCGGCTGCTGCTGGCCAGTGGCGCCCAGGCGTTCCCATGGATCGCCGACAGCGGCCTGAGCTGCGATGGCGATGGCTTCGTGCACACCGCGCCGACTCTGCAGAGCCATTCCCACCCGCAGATATTCGCCGTGGGCGATTGCGCCAACCTGCCTGGCGTGCGCAAGAGCGGCCTGTATTCCATGCGCCAGGTGCCGGTGCTGGCCGCCAACCTGAGCGCCGCGCTGCGTGGCGGGCCGCTGCGTGACCTCAAAACCAGCGGCCAGCGCCCGCTGTTGCTGGCCAGTGGTGATGGCGGCGCCTTGTTCGGCTGGCGCCAGTGGAGCGCCGGCGGGCAGTTCTACGGGCGCTGCAAGGACTACTTCGACCGCGCCTTCGTCAAACGCCACAGCCTCAAGCGCTGACCTGCATTCCCCCAAGCGGCCGACCCTCTGCTACCAAAGTGCCATAGCCCGGCGCATGATGAGGTGGTCAACTCGGTTGGGCGGCTGCCGCGCCTCTACAGATACGCCCCGCGCTGCCGATGAGCTTAAACAAGGCTCGGCCCTTGCCGGCGCGCCCGCTGCGCCCGACATCCCGGCACTATAAAAATAATGAGGTTCGCCATGGGTTCTGGTTTTACGCATGACCGGCTGGCATTGGCCCTGCACGTGCTCGGCTTGCTCGCGTTGCTGGTGGTCTGGCAGCAGGTGCATCTGCCGCCCTATCTTGGCGCCATTGCGCTGCTGTTGCTGGCGCTGTGGCCGTGGTTCGGGCCCTGGCGCAAGGCTGCTGAGCCGCCCGCCGACGCCGCGCCAGCAGCCTCGCTGGATGAACTGAGCCGGAGCCTGTCGCAACACACTTGTCATAACGCCCTGTCGGCAGCTCAGGTGGCCTTCACTGTGCAGCAGCTGGCCGGCAAGCTGCAGTCGCAGTTGGCCGCGGTCGAGCAGATCGGCGAAGGTGCCCATGCCGTGACTCGCACCGAGCAGAGCAATGCCGAACTCGCCGGCCAGACACTGGGCGCCGCGCAAACCGTGCGTACCAGCAGTGCCAGCGGCCAGGCCGAGCTACAGCAGGCGATCAGCCGCATGCAGCAACTGAGTGCACAGACCGCTGCCAGCCGCGAGCTGATCGACGGGCTCAGCGCCCGTACCGAGCAGATCGAGCAGGTCACCCAGGTGATCCAGTCCATCGCCAGCCAGACCAACTTGCTGGCGCTCAACGCCGCCATCGAGGCCGCCCGTGCCGGCGAGCAGGGCCGCGGTTTTGCAGTGGTCGCCGATGAGGTGCGCAACTTGGCCGGTCGTACCGCCACCGCCACCGGTGAAGTCGGGCAGATGGTCGCCGATATCCGCCAGCAGAGCACGGCGGTGGTCAGCCATATCCAGCGCCAGGCTGATGAGCTGGAAGCGGCCGCCCGGCAGATCGAATTCACCGGCGAGCAATTGCGCGGTATCGCCGACCTAGCGGCCGATGTGGACACCCAGGTAGCGCAGATCAGTGCCGGTACGGCGAGCAACCACGAACACCTGGCCGAGCTGCTGGTGGCGGTCGAGCAGTTGCGCGGTGATGTGCGCAGCAGCGAAGACCAGACCCGCCAGTTGGGCAAGGCGGCCGAGCAGTTGGTCGGTCAGGCGGAAACCGTCAGTGAGCGGCTCGCCAGTGTCGGCCTGGACAGTTACCACCAACGCATTTACGACCTCGCGCTGGAAGGCGCTGCGGCGATTGGTCGGCAGTTCGAGGCCGATATTCAGGCCGGACGTATCAGCCTGGCGGATTTGTTCGACCGCCAGTACCAGCCGATCCCCAATAGCTTTCCGGCCAAGTTCAAGACCCGTTTCGACGGCTATGCGGATCAGGTCTTGCCTATCCTCCAAGAGCCGCTGCTCAAGCGCCACGAAGGCCTGGTGTTCGCCATTTCCACCACCCCGGAAGGCTATGTGCCGACCCACAACGAGGCGTTCAACCATCCGCCCACCGGTGATCGCGCCGTGGATACCGTGAAGAGCCGCAGCAAGCGGCTGTTCAACGACCGTACCGGCATCCGCTGCGGCAGCCACAAGCAGCGCGTGCTGCTACAGACTTACATGCGTGACACCGGCGAGCTGATGCACGACCTGTCCGTACCGATCCATGTGCAGGGCAAGCACTGGGGCGGTTTACGGCTGGGTTACAAGCCGGAGCCTTGAAAGGTGATTGTTTAGCATGTGGCTATCTGAAGGTGCAGTAATAACGATTTAACGCGACTATTGCCGCGTGCGAGCCTCGTTGACATGTCTAGCCCGCTTTGCAGTTCAGCCCCTGTCATCGTTCTGCCTGCCTTGCACTCGCGGGGGCGGGCGCCCGAACCCACGGCGCTGCCACAGACGCTCACCTTCTGGGCCCTCTGGCATTGCCGCCACGCCCGCCCGCCGGATGTTCTTCTCGCTTCGCTATGATGCCGGGCTGCCCATGCAGCCGATAATTCGATCCGGGTCACCCGTGACGGTCGCCCATGGCTATATGAGAAGTCATCATGCAATTCGCTCCGCTGCAAGACGCCGAGGATTTCCTCGCGCAAAACCCCGATATCGAACTGTTCGAACTGTTCATCATCGACGCCAACGGCGTGCCACGCGGCAAGCTGTTGCACCGTGACGAACTGCTCGCCGTTTACCGCAGCGGGCGACCACTGCCGAGCACCATCCTCGGCCTGAGCATCAACGGTGATGACGTGGAGGATTCCGGGCTGGTCTGGGACGTCGGCGACATTGATTGCCGTGCCTACCCTCTGGCCGGTAGCCTGGTGCGCCTGCCCTGGCGGCTGATCCCCACCGCGGCGGTGCAGGTCAGCATGCACCCGCAGGAGGGCATGCCGGCCAGCATCGCCGACCCGCGCCATGTGTTGGTGCAGGTGATCGAGCGGCTGCAGGCCGAGGGATTTTACCCGGTGATGGCCTGCGAGCTGGAGTTCTACCTGCTCGATGCCGAGCGCGACGCCCACGGCCACCCGCAGCCGGCCCTGGATGCCGATGGCGGGCGGCCGCGCAATACCCAGGTCTATGGCCTGCGCGAGCTGGAGCAGATCGAGCCGTTTCTCGCTGACTTGTATGCCGCGTGCAAGGCTCAGGGCATCCCCGCCCGCACCGCGATTTCCGAGTACGCGCCGGGGCAGGTGGAAATCACCCTGGAGCATGGCGATGCGTTGCAGGCCATGGATCAGGCGGTGCGTTACAAGCGCCTGGTCAAGGGCGTGGCTCACCGGCATGGCATGCAGGCCTGCTTCATGGCCAAACCGTTCGATCACCTGGCAGGCACCGGCATGCACATGCATGTCAGCCTGAACGACGCCTCGGGCCGCAACCTGTTTGCCAGCGAGGCGCCTGCGGGTACGCCGCTGCTGCGTTACGCGGTGGGTGGCATGCTCGCCAGCCTGCTCGACTCGCTGCTGCTGTTCTGCCCCAACGCCAACTCCTACCGGCGTTTCCAGGCCAACAGCTACGCACCGCTGGCGCCGACCTGGGGTGTGGATAACCGCACCGTCAGCCTGCGCGTGCCGGGTGGCCCGGCGTTCACGCGGCATATCGAGCACCGCATCTGCGGCGCCGACGCCAACCCTTATCTGGCCGCTGCGGCGATCCTTGCCGGTATCCACCGGGGTATCCGCGAGGAGCTGGACCCCGGCGAGCCCATCGAAGGCAACGGCTATGCCCAGGCCAAGACCCTGCTACCCACCGACTGGCTCACCTCGCTGTCCGCGCTGCAAGCTTCGACCTGGGCGCCAGAGGTCCTGGGTGCGGAGTTTCTGCACGTGTACCTGGCGGTCAAGCGCGAGGAGCAGCGCCGCTTCATGGGTGAAGTCGGCGAGCAGGATTGGCGCTGGTACCTGACTCAGGCGTGAACGTGCACAACATGATTATCGTGGCGCGCTCAGGCGGGCCGCTAAGGAACTGACATGAAAGACATGGCTACGGCAGCCGAGCGCAGCCCATCCTATTACAGCGCGAGCATCGACCAGGAAAGCGACTACCCGAGCGTGCAGGGTGAGGTGCGGGTCGATGTGGCGATCATCGGCGGTGGGTTCACTGGCGTAGCCACTGCGGTCGAACTGGCCGAGCGTGGCCTCAAGATCGCCGTGGTGGAAGCCAACCGCATCGGCTGGGGCGCCAGCGGCCGCAATGGCGGGCAGGTCACCGGCAGCCTGTCGGGCGACACCGCCATGACCAAGCAGATGCGCAAGCGGCTGGGCGATGAGGTCGACGACTTCATCTGGAACCTGCGCTGGCGCGGCCATGACATCATCGAGCAACGGGTGCGTCGCTACGGCATCGCCTGCGACCTCAAGCACGGCCACCTGCACGCGGCGATGAAACCCGCCCACCTCAATGAACTGCGTGCCTCCCACGACGAAGCGCTGCGCCGTGGCATGGAGGCGGACTTGACCTTGCTGGACACCAGCGGCGTACGCGCCCACCTGGCCAGCGACCTGTACCTCGGTGCGCTGAAGAACACCCGCAACTTGCACCTGCATCCGCTGAACTTGTGTCTGGGCGAAGCGCGGGCGGCACACAGCCTGGGCGCGCTGATTTTCGAGCACTCGCCGGTGCTGGAGATCGTCCACGGCGCCACGCCGACGCTGGTCACGGCCGAGGGGCGGGTGGTCGCCAATCAGGTAATGCTGGCCGGCGACGTGTACCACAAGCTGGAGCCGGAAAAGCTCAAGGGCATGATCTTCCCGGCCATGGGCGGCATCGTTACCACCGCGCCGCTGGGCGAACTGGCTGCGCAGATCAATCCTCAGGATCTGGCCGTCTACGACTGCCGCTTCGTGCTCGATTACTACCGCCTGACCGCCGATGGGCGCCTGCTATTCGGCGGCGGCGCCAACTACTCCGGGCGCGACTCGCGTGATATCGCGGCCGAGTTGCGGCCCGGCATTGAACGTACCTTTCCGAGCCTGAAAGGCGTGCCCATCGAGTTCCAGTGGAGCTGCGCCATGGGCATCGTGGTCAACCGCATCCCGCAGTTGGGCAAGCTGTCACCCAATGTCTGGTACTGCCAGGGCTACTCCGGCCACGGCATCGCCACCAGCCACGTGATGGGCGAGATCATGGCCGAAGCCATGAGCGGTGAGCTGGCGCGTTTCGAGACCTTTGCCGGCTGTTCGCACATCAAGGTGCCGATGGGCGACGTGTTCGGCAACCCGATGCTGGCGCTGGGCATGTGGTACTACCAACTGCTGGAGAAGCTGCGCTAGACGATACGCTAAGAGCCGCGTCGCGCGGCGAATGGTGGGTATGGACGCCGCTTTTGCAGGATGGCCGCAATCGGCTCGCCCCGAGGTCGGGGCTCCTACGGATCTGAGGATTCACACGACCCTGTAGGAGCCGCGCCCCCGCGGCGAATGGTGGTCACGCCGCTATTTTTCTGGATGGCTGCTATCGCTTCGCCCCGAGGTCGGGGCTCCTACAGGATTGATGGCTTCACGCGCGTTTAGGCTCTTCGTGCGGCTCCGGTACTTCGTCGCGGTCATCGATGAATTCGGTGCGCGGCGAGCCGTCGGCGTTGTGTTGGAACACGCGGCTGGGCTGGCCTTCGGCGTTGAACAGCACCTGACCGAGGCCGGCGGAATTCCACAAACGCTCGCCTGCCTTGCTCTGCTTGGGAATGTGCGGGAACACCTGCATGCGGCGGCGTTTGGTCAGCCAATTGAGGGGCGACCAGGGTGCATACAGCCAGCGGTTGAGGCGGTCGAACGTATCCAGCAGGCGTCGTGGAAATTCGTTCTTCACGCCGCTGCTGGTGATCTGCCAGACGGTCGGCCCATTGCGCCGTTGGCGTACCTTGACCTCGTAAAAGAACGAGTAGTGCACGTCGCCTGAGAGCACCACGTAGTCCCGTGGCGTACGCGAGTGACGGAAGATGTTCATCATCACGCTGGCAGCGCCGCGATGGGCCATCCAGTTTTCCGCATCGACCATCAACGGGTGGCCGGCCCAGCTGAATACCCGCTGCACCGCTTCGATCAGCTTGACGCCGAACATCGGCGCCGGCGAGACGATGATCGCCGAGGGGTGGTCGAGCAGATCCTGCTGGAATTCGCTCAGGGCTTCCCAGTCGAGCAACCCGGAGGGGCGTTTGATATTGCGCTCGCTGCGCCAACGTCGGGTGCGTGTGTCGAGTACCAGCAGCGCCGGTGTGCTGGGCAGCACGTAGTGCCATTGCTGGAATGCCATCAGCTCGTCGATCAGGCGATCCTGCGCCGGGCTGCCGAAGCCTCGTTCCCTGGCCTGCTCGCACAGGGCGCTGATATTGGCCATTGGCTCGGCGAAGGCGTCGGGATTGTTACCCCAGCCCTGACACAACAGATAGCCAATCAGCGCGTTGCCGATGATGCGCTTGGAGAAGGGATGGCCGTAAGCGGTTTCTTCCCATTGCGCGGAGAGGTTCCAGTCATCGGTCACGTCGTGATCGTCGAAGATCATCAGGTTCGGCAGGTGCGCCAGAACACGGGCAACCTGACCCAGGTTGGCGACGAAGGCCTCAATGCAAGCCTGTTCCGTGCGGTAGCGCTCGGCGTCTTCTTCGCTCAGTTCCGGCTGGTCGAGGTCGATCAGTGTCCAGGGCGTCGGCGACCAGACCAGCAGGTACATGGCCAGCACCTCGGCCAGGGTCACCAAGTGGTTGTCGGCGTTGCTGCTGGTGAAGATGGGCTTTTCGGTACCACCGAAGAAGCGCTCGCGCAGCGTTTCGTTGGTCTTCAGTGCGGGCAGCAGATCGGCACGATGGTAGTAACTGGCCGGGTGCACGTAGAGATCGGCGCTGTCTTCGACCACCGCGCCCTCGAGTTTCTCGTGATACAGGCCCAGGCGTTCGATCAGCGTGTGGACGGCACGCAACATCGGCCCGGCGACGTCATCGGCGTACACCTGATCGCCGCTGTGCATCAGCAGAGCGGGGCGCTCGTGCGGTGCGTGGGCGGTGGCCAGCAGGCGATCAGCGCAGAGCAGGCCATCTTTGGACGGGTGATGAGGCTTGCGGCAGGAGCCGTGCAGCAGGTTATCGATACGCGAGCGCAGCACGAAGTTGGGCTGCGGCGCGCCGTCGTACAGCAGGTGCGCGGCCCAGTCGGCGATGCCCTGTTGGCCGTCGACCAGCAGATCGTAGTCGATGCGTTCGTCCTGGGGCAGCGGGGTGTCGAGGTGCAGGTCGATCAGATGGATGACCGCGTGCTCGCCGATCACCAGGCGCTGACAAGCATCATCACCCAGCGGGTAATCGCGCGCGGCCTGTTCACCCGGCGCGAGGCGCAGGGTCAGTTGCAGCGCGCGGCTTCCTACCAGCCACAGCACCAGGCGGCCAGGCTCCAGGCGCCGCAGGATCGGGCCAGCGAGTACGGCAGGCAGGTCGGTGGAGTCTTGAGTTTCTGGCAACGGCATCCGGGATCGCTTCCGGCCAGCACGGGGTCAGCCGGCAGGCCTTTATTTCAGGCAATGAATAGGGACATGGCGCTTAGCCATTGGTTCGGCTGTCACAAAAGCTTCATGTGGTTACTGGGCGGCCTGTCGCAGGCCATCGAGGTCGAGAATCTCGATCTCACCGTAGGTCAGTCGCACGATACCGCGGGCCTGCAGATCCTTGAGCACACCGTTGGCGGTCTGTCGGGAGATGGCCAGCATCGCGGCCAGTTGCTCCTGCGCCAGGTGAATGATGCGCCGGGGCCCCTGGGTTTCGCCATAGTCTTCGGCGATCAGCAGTAGGCGCCGGGCCAGACGCTGCGCAGCGGGCAGCAGGCTCATCTCTTCCAGGGCGATGAACGCCAGGCGTACCTTGTGGGCCATCAGCAGGGCGATGTCACGCCAGTAGGCGGGGTTGGCCTCGAGCAGACTCAACAGGCCGGCCTGGGGCACGTGCAGCAGGCTGCTGGCGCCCTCGGCGAAGGCATCGTGGGTACGCGGCTGACCGTCGAACAGGGCGATTTCGCCGAACCAGTGCGGCGCTTCCACCAGAATCAGCAGCGCTTCCTTGCCTTGGGCATCCACCGTGCCGACGCGCACGGCGCCGGACAGCACGGCATACAGGCCGCTGGGTGAGTCGCCACGGCTGAACAGACGTTGCCCGGCCTCCAGGTTCAATTGCCGCCCCTGGCTCACCAGCGTCTGCTGCAACGCCTGCGGCAGTGCGGCGAACCATTGGCCCTGAAGCAGAACGGCATGCAGATCGGTCATGGATGTTCCGGTTTGTCGGCTAGCTGACAGTGCTGGCGAGGTGGCGGCGCCATTATGCGATGACACGCACCCAAGAGGATAACAACAATGAAAACCCTGGTGGATCACCTCGCCCAGTACGCGGCCTATCACCGCGATCGGCGCAATATCGTCACCCACTTCGTCGGCATTCCGATGATCGTCCTGGCGGTCACCGTGCTGCTGTCGCGCCCTGGCGTGGCGGTTTCAGGCTTATGGCTGTCACCGGCTGCGGCCGTGGCGTTGCTGACTACGCTGTTCTACCTGCGCCTGGATTTGCGCTTCGGTGTGGTGATGGGCGCGTTGCTGGCGCTCTGCCTGTGGTTCAGCGCCGGGCTGGCGATGGGCGGCGCGGCATTGTGGCTGAGTGCGGGGTTGGGGTTGTTCGTGGTGGGCTGGATCATCCAGTTCGTCGGCCACTTCTACGAAGGCCGCAAGCCGGCATTCGTCGACGACGTTATGGGGCTGATGATCGGGCCATTGTTCGTGGTCGCCGAAGCGGCTTTTTTGCTCGGCCTGCGCCAAGAGATTGAGCATGAAGTTGTCCAGCGTGCTGGCCCGACGCTGATTCGCGAGCGTGGGGTGGTTTGACCGGGCTTTTATAAGGCGAAAGCGGATGGTGAGCAGAGCTTTCTTTTTGTAGGAGGGGCTTTAGCCGCGAGCTCTTTACACCTAGCTAAGCAAAATCGAGGCTAAAGCCTCTCCCACAAAAGCTCTGCTCACCGGCTGCTTATGCCCCATCTCAGCCGCTAGAAACCACCGCGCAGCGCCAGGTCTGCGCCGAGTAACAGCAGGCCGATAAAGAACCAGCGTTTGAAGCGCTCCGGGCTGATACGGCGGCGCAGCCATTGGCCGCCGGCCATGCCCAGCAGGGCTGGCAGCAGTGCCAGAGCGGACATGCCGAGCACTGCCGGTTGCAGCAGCTCGCCACTGTGGCCGAGGCTCAGCGCCAGAGCCAGGGTCGACACGCTGAAGGAAATCCCCAGGGCCTGCACCAGATCGTCTTTTTCCAGGCCAATGGCCTGCAGATAGGGCACCGCCGGAATCACGAACACGCCGGTGACGGAGGTAATCGCTCCGGTAATGGCGCCGATCAACGGGGCGAGCCAGCTTTCATGAGCCGGCGTCACCGTGAAGCGCACCGATGCCAGCCCCAGTACCGCATAGAGGATCAGCGCCAGGCCCAGCCAGCGCGTAGCATTTGGCAGGCTCTGGCTCTGCAGATAGAAGCCGATGACCAAGGTGCCGGCCACGATGCCCAGCAGCAGTGGCCACAGGCGGCGCATCATCGGCAGCGGGCTGCGCCCATCACAGAGTTGCCAGATGTTGGTGACCATCGACGGGATGATCAGCAGCGCCGCTGCCTGCATCGGCGTCATCACCAGACCCAGCAGGCCGACCGCGATGGTCGGCAGCCCGAGGCCGACCACACCCTTGACCATGCCGGCGAGCAGGAAGGTGAGCAGAATCAGCGGCAGGTAGGTGACGAGACCGTCGAAGGTGAGCATGGGCGAGCGTCCGTTGCAGGTAGGCCCTTATGGTAGGCGAAGGCGCAAACAAAAACGCCCTGGCTGTTTGGCCAGGGCGTTTCGACTTGAAGCTTATCGCGTGGCGCTTATGGCTGAACACCCGTGCTGACCGGCTTGCCGCCCTTGGGTTTGAAGTACAGCGTGGTGCCGCGGCTGAGGTTATCCAGGCTGAGGTGATCCTTGGCCACTTCGGCTTCGATCAGTTCGTCCTGGCCTTCGACCTTCAGAGTGATGCGGGTGATGGCGCCGAGCAGGCGGATGTCACGCACTTCACCAGCCTGATGACCTTCCAGTGCCTCGGTCGACAGGCTCACTTCGTGCGGGCGGAACAGCACGTGGTGATCGTCGCCGACATACAGACGGTTGGCGTCACCGAGGAAGTGGTAGACGAAGTCGCTGGACGGCTTCTCGTAGACCTCGGCCGGCGAGCCGATCTGTTCGACCACGCCCTTGTTCATCACCACGATGCGGTCAGCCACTTCCATGGCTTCTTCCTGGTCGTGGGTCACGAACACGCTGGTCAGGTGCACTTCTTCGTGCAGGCGCGCCAGCCAGCGACGCAGCTCTTTACGCACCTTGGCGTCGAGGGCGCCGAAGGGTTCGTCGAGCAGCAGCACCTTGGGTTCCACCGCCAGGGCGCGGGCCAGGGCGATACGCTGGCGCTGGCCACCGGAGAGCTGTTCCGGATAGCGGTCGGCCAGCCAGTCGAGCTGCACCAGGTCGAGCAGGTCGTGAACCTTCTTCTTGATCACGTTCTCGTTCGGGCGCTCGCCCTTGGGCTTCATGCGCAGGCCGAAGGCGACGTTGTCGAACACGGTCATGTGGCGGAACAGGGCGTAGTGCTGGAACACGAAGCCGACCTTGCGATCACGCACGTCGTGCTCGGAAACGTCTTCACCGTGGAACACGATGCTGCCGGTATCCGGGACTTCCAGGCCGGCGATGATGCGCAGCAGGGTGGTCTTGCCACAGCCGGACGGGCCCAGCAGGGCCACCAGCTCACCGCTGTTGATGTTCAGGTTGATGTCGTTGAGCGCCTTGAACTGGCCAAAGTGCTTGTTGATGCCTTGAACTTGAATACTCATGGGTTACACCTGTCGTTCTGTCTGGCCGGTTCGCGCAAGAGCGCGGCGCCGGCGGAATGATTCAATCGTCCTGATTCGTCTTGAGCTGCCGGCTCAAGCGCGCTTCGCTCCATTGGCGAAGCAGCAACACGACCAGGGCCATGACCAACAACAGGATGGCCACGCTGAACGCGGCGACGATGTTGTATTCGTTGTAGAGAATCTCGATGTGCAGTGGCAGCGTGTTGGTGTAACCGCGGATGTGCCCGGAAACCACCGATACCGCACCAAACTCGCCCATCGCCCGCGCCGTGCAGAGCACCACGCCGTAGACCAGCGCCCATTTTACGTTAGGCAGCGTGACATGCCAGAACATCTGCCAGCCATTGGCGCCGAGCAGGCGTGCGGCTTCCTCTTCGGTAGTGCCCTGTTCTTCCATCAGCGGGATCAGTTCGCGTGCGACGAAGGGGAAGGTCACGAAGATGGTCGCCAGGACGATGCCCGGTACGGCGTAGATGATCTGCAGGTTCTGATCCTGCAGGTACGGCGCCAGCTTGCTCTGCGCGCCGAACAGCAGCACGTAGATCAGACCGGCGACCACCGGCGATACCGAGAACGGCATGTCGATCAGAGTCACCAGCACGCTCTTGCCGCGAAACTCGAACTTGGTCACCGACCAGGCCGCCGCGACACCGAATACCAGGTTCAGCGGTACGGAAATGGCCGTGGCCAGCAGGGTCAGCTTGAGCGCGGAAATGGCGTCCGGCTCGCGGATCGCCTCCCAGAAAAACTCCAGGCCACGGCTCAGGCCCTGGGTGACGACGATGTACAGCGGCAGCACGAGAATCACCGCGAACACCGCCCAGGCGATGACGATCAGGGTGATGGCGCCGGGGGAGCGGCGTACCGGGCGCGCAGCCGCGTTCTTGCTAAGGGTTGCAAGGCTCATGACGGGCTCCTCAGATTTGCGGCTGAATGCGGCGCTGCAGCAGGTTGATCAGCAGCAGCAGGACGAACGAGACCACCAGCATCAGCACGCCAATGGCGGTGGCGCTCGGGTAGTCGTACTGATCCAGCTTGGAGACGATCAACAGCGGCAGAATCTCGGTCTTCATCGGAATGTTGCCGGCGATGAACACCACGGAGCCGTACTCACCGACACCACGGGCGAAGGCCAGGGCGAAGCCGGTGATCCAGGCGGGCAGCAGGCTTGGCAGCAGCACGTGCCAGAACACCTGAAGAGGTTTGGCGCCCAGGCAGGAGGCCGCTTCTTCGACTTCCTTGGGGAAATCGGCGAGTACCGGCTGCAGGGTGCGCACCACGAACGGCAGGGTCACGAACACCAGTGCCAGGGTGATGCCCAGCGGCGTGTAGGCGATCTTGAAGGGGAACAGCGAGCCGATCATGCCGTTGGGCGCGTACAGCGCGGTCAGTGCGATACCCGCGACCGCAGTGGGCAGGGCGAACGGCATGTCGACCATGGCATCGATGATGCGTCGGCCGGGAAAGGTGTAGCGCACTAGTACCCAGGCAATGATGGTGCCGAGGATGCCGTTGAGCAGCGCCGCCGCCAGGGCGGTGCCGAAGGAAAGTTTGAGGGAGAACAGCACCTGGCGGTTGGTGATCAGGTTCCACCATTGCTCCAGCGACAGCTGCAGCGAGAACAGGAACATGGCACCCAGCGGAATCAGCACCACCAGCGCGAGATAGGTCAGGGTGTAGCCCAGAGTCAGCCCGAAGCCGGGTATGACCGAGGAGGTTCGACGAGACATGGAGAGTCCTTTTTAATCAGGTCCGCAGAGCAAAGCCCGCCAATCCTTCAGGAGTGGCGGGCTTCGTCGATAAGGCGTGGCTTACTGATTGATCTTCTTGAAGATGTCGTCGAACACGCCGCCGTCGTCGAAGTACTTAGGCTGTGCGGAGGCCCAGCCACCGAAGTCCTTGTCGATGGTGACCAGATCCAGATCCTTGAACTGATCCTTGAACTCGGCTGCCACTTCGGCGTTACGCGGACGGTAGAAGTTCTTCGCGGCGATGCGCTGGCCTTCTTCGCTGTACAGGTACTGCAGGTAGGCTTCGGCGGCCTTGCGGGTGCCTTTGCGGTCGACGTTCTTGTCGACTACTGCTACCGGCGGTTCGGCGAGGATGGACAGCGACGGGGTGACGATTTCCAGTTGGTCGCCGCCTTCTTCGGCCAGCGACAGGTAGGCTTCGTTTTCCCAAGCCAGCAGCACGTCGCCCAGGCCACGCTGTACGAAGCTGATGGTCGCCCCGCGGGCACCGGTGTCGAGAACCGGCGCGTGACGGTACAGCTCGGTCACGTATTCCAGGGCTTTTTCGTCGCTGCCGTATTTCTTCTTGGCGTAAGCCCAGGCAGCGAGGAAGTTCCAGCGTGCACCACCGGAGGTTTTCGGGTTCGGGGTGATGATTTCGACGCCATCCTTGACCAGGTCATCCCAATCCTTGATGCCTTTCGGGTTGCCCTTGCGAACCAGGAACACGATGGTCGAGGTGTACGGGGTGCTGTTGTCGGCCAGGCGTTTCTGCCAGTTCTTGTCGATCAGCGGCTGGTTCAGGTTGATCGCGTCGATGTCGCCGGACAGCGCGAGGGTCACCACGTCGGCTTGCAGGCCGTCGATAACGGCACGTGCCTGTTTGCCCGAGCCACCATGAGACTGCTGGATGGTCAGGGCTTCGTTGCCTTGTTCTTGCCAGTGCTTGTTGAAGGCCTTGTTGAATTCGACGTACAGCTCACGGGTCGGGTCGTAGGACACGTTGAGCAGGGTCTGGGCGGAAACCGGGCCGGCTACCAGGGCGCTGGCGAGTGCAGCGAGTGCGAAACGGCGAATGGACATGGTGGAGCTCCTCGATACTGAATACGGTGTTGGCGTGTTGGGCTTTGTTTTTCGATGTCAGGTCTCAGCCCGACATTCGTGGGTTACATCGGCAGTAGCGATAGGGGTTCATGGTGAGTCTCATGTGCGGCCCGTCGTCGGGTTGGCGAAACAGCGATCAGGCGTTCTTGCTACCGGATGGCTGCAGGCGGAATTTTTCCTTGCGCTCGATCTGTACTACCTGACCGTTGTGCACGGTGATCTCTACCGAGCCGAACTTCAGGCCGTTCAGGGCGCTTTGGATCTCACGCAGGATGGTGGCGTCATCCTGGCCTTCCAGGTTGCGAAGGGTTGCGGTCATGGCTAAAGGCTCCTTGCCCTCGTTCTCGGTGCGACGGCTGTCGGCTGCGGGGCGTGGAGCGGATACTAGGGAATCTGAAATATTCTTAAAAATACTGTTTAAGAACATTTATATTTCTTCTGGGTATATATCCGATTTACGGTCATCACAGATCGCTATTTGCTTATGAGGAATAAGCAAATAAGTTCTTATTCTTTTTGGTTTCTGTTTTGCCCTCCTACACTGCACGGCATGCAGAGGTGAATGCACAGGGTGCAGATGCAACTGCACACGATGCACTTACAGCTGCACGACATGCAGATACGGGAGGCGCCGCGATGCGCAGTGAAGCGATTCGATACCTGATAGTGCCGGGCTGGCAGGGCTCGGGCGATGACCATTGGCAGAGCCACTGGCAGCGCAGCCTGCCCAATAGTGCGCGGGTCGAGCAGCTGGACTGGCTGACGCCGCGCCGCGAGGATTGGGTTGCCGCTCTGGAGAGGCAGATCCTCGCCGACCCGAGGCCGGCGATTCTCATCGCCCACAGCCTGGGTTGCGTCACCGTCGCTCACTGGGCGGCGCAGGCGCCAGTGGCATCGCTGCGCCGGGTGCGCGGTGCGCTACTGGTCGCTCCGGCCGATGTACAGCGCCCCAATTGCCCCGAAGCACTGCGCAATTTCGCGCCGATTCCTCGGCACCTGCTGCCATTCCCCAGCCAGCTGGTCGGCTCCGACAACGACTCGGCGGCCAGTGCCGCGCGCGCCATCGAACTGGCCCGCGAATGGGGCAGCGAGACCGCCATCCTCAGCGGCGCGGGGCATATCAACGTGAAGTCCGGGCACCAGCGCTGGGAGCAGGGCTTCGCTTACCTGTTCCGGTTGCAGAGCCGTATAGAGCAGCAGATGCGTCGCCGCGCCTGACGGTTGCTTGCCGCCGCGCCATACAGGGTGCGGCTTGACCGCGCTTTACCAAGCCCATTATTCCATCGGCCGTTCGCGGCTGACGTCAAAGAGAGTGATTTATGAGCCTGTCATCGGCTGGCGACCAGTCGCTGCTGATTTTTCCCGATGCGGACAAGAGTCCGCTGAGTATTCGTGCCAAGGCGCTGGTGTTCATCGACCCCCGAACCCGGCAATTGCGCGAAGAAGTCGAACGCCTGGCCGGTCTGCCCGTGCCGATCCTGATCCAGGGCGAAACCGGTACTGGCAAAGAGTTGCTGGCGCGGCACATTCACCGGGCCAGTGAGCGCCCCGGCCTGTTCGTCGCCCTGAGCTGCAGCGGTTTGAGTCTCAACCACGCCGAGGCCGAGTTGTTCGGCTACGTGGCCGGTGCCCATCAGGGTGCGCCGAGCAGCCGCGCCGGCTGGCTGGGCTCCGCCAACGGCGGCACCCTCTATCTGGACGAAATCGCCGACCTGCCGCTGCCCCTGCAGGATCAGTTGCTCAGTGTGCTGGAGACCGGCGAAGCCTGGCGGGTTGGCGCTGCACAGCCGACCCCGCTGGATGTGCGCCTGGTGGCAGCCACCAGCATCGACCTGTGGCAGGCCGTGAAGGCCGGCAAGTTCGACGAGCGCCTGGCCCATTACCTGAGCGATGGCCGCCTCGAGTTGCCGCCGCTGCGCGAGCGGGTTGGCGACGTGCTGCCGTTGGCCGAGTACTTCTTGGGTATCTACGCTCAGCGTCTGCGCTTGCCGCTGCCAGGCATCAGCCTCGCCGCCCAGGCCGTGCTCGAACGGCACGACTGGCCGGGCAATACCCGCGAGCTGGAGAACGTGGTGCACTTCGCGCTGCTCGTCTCCGGCGCCGACGAGATCGACGCGCAACACCTCAATCTGCCGGCAGCAGCCCCGTTGAAGCGCATCGAGAACGCCCTCGAGCAGTTGATCGATGACGGCGATGCAGCCCAGCTCGCCGCCCTGCGCGAGCTGCTGCGGCGTGCTGAGGCAAGGGCGCCGGTGCTGGCGGCTTCCTGATACGACACTGTGTGAGCGGGTGGTTAAAAGGCGAAAACGGCCGGTCGCGTAACGTGTAGGAGGGGCTTTAGCCTCGAGCTTTTTATCAAGGCAAACAAAGAGCTCGCGGCTAAAGCGGATCGCCGCCCGGCCCCTCCCACGAGATCGCGACCGTCCGCTTTGATGATGGCTCCCACGCTCCAGCGTGGGAGCCCAATCCAGGGCGCTCTGCGCCCGTCAGGCCTCGACATCGGACGCAGAGCGTCCCTGCAGGCATTCCCACGCGGAGCGTGAGGAACGATCAGATTGAACCCCGCAGCAGATGACCGCTATCGCCCCCTTGTAGCCATATGCATTACTGGGCCCGTTGCGCCTTACGACGCCAGCAGCGACACCGATTTGACCTGTGCCCACAGCGGTCGCCCGGCGCGGATATCCAGCTGATCGAAGGAGTAGCGGGTGATGCGCGCGATGATGCGTTGCTCGCCGAGCTGCAGTTCGACCAGGCGGTGCGCCGGATTGGGCAGCTCGAACCAGCGTTCGACCGTCGCCGGCAGCAGGTTGAGCACGCTGCTGTCGCGGGCCTGTTCCAGGCTCAGGCTGACGTCACGGGCCTTGATCTTGATCCGCACCTGACGCCCTGCCGGCAACGTCGCGTGGGCCAGCCGCAGGCAAGCCGTGCTGCCAGGCAGCCTGATATCGAGCAGGTCGTAGTGCGCGTCGTGCCGCTCGACCTGGCCTTCGATCACCGCCTCGGCATCGTCCTCGAAGATGAATGGCAGGTCGCTGCGGATCAGCGTTTCCTTGAGCGGCCCGCTGGCCGTGACCCTGCCTTCGTCGAGCACCACCAGATGATCGGCGAGACGCGCCACTTCGTCCGGTGCGTGACTGACGTAGAGGATCGGAATATCCAGCTCGTCGTGCAGGCGCTCCAGGTACGGCAGCACTTCGCCCTTGCGTTTGAGATCCAGCGCCGCCAGTGGCTCGTCCATCAGCAGCAGACGCGGGCTGGTGAGCAGGGCGCGGGCCATGCCGACGCGCTGGCGCTCACCGCCGGAGAGACGCTCCGGCAGCCGCTCCAGCAAATGCTCGATGCCAAGCAGTTCGACCGCCTGCTCCAGAGGCACACGACGCTCGGCCTTGGCGATGCGCTTGAAACCGAATTGCAGGTTGCGCAACACCGACAGGTGGGGAAACAGGTTGGCGTCCTGAAACACGTAGCCGACCGGGCGCCTGTGGGCCGGCAGCCAGATGCCGCTGGCGCTGTCCTGCCAGGTCTCGCCGTTGATCTGCAGGTAGCCGCTGCCTGGCCGCTCCAGGCCGGCGACGCAGCGCAGCAGGGTGGTCTTGCCCGAGCCGGAGTGGCCAAACAGGGCGCTGACGCCGCGACCGGGCAACTGCAAGTCGACATCCAGGGTGAAGCCGGGATGCGTCAGGCTGAAACGGGCGTGGATGCGGGAATCGCTCATGACCAGGCCTTCTGGCTGCGCCGGCCGCTGGAGTAGAGCGCCAGCAGCACCAGGAAGGAGAACGCCACCATGCCGCCAGCCAGCCAGTGGGCCTGGGCGTACTCCATGGTTTCCACGTGATTGTAGATCTGCACCGAAGCCACCTGGGTCTTGCCGGGAATGTTGCCGCCGATCATCAGCACCACGCCGAACTCACCGACGGTGTGGGCGAAACCGAGGATCGCCGCGGTGAGAAACCCCGGTCTGGCCAGCGGCAGCACCACGCTGAAGAACGTGTCCCAGGGGCCGGCGCGCAGCGTTGCCGCTGCTTCCAGCGGTGCACGGCCCATGGCTTCGAAGGCGTTCTGAAGCGGTTGAACAACGAACGGCAGGGAATAGAACACCGAGCCGATCAGCAACCCGGCGAAGGTGAAGGTCAGGGTACCCAGGCCGAGTGCCTGGGTCAGTTGGCCGAAGAATCCGTTGGGGCCCATGCTGATCAGCAGGTAGAAGCCGATCACCGTTGGCGGCAGCACCAGCGGCAGGGCGACGATGGCGCCGATCGGTCGCTTCAGCCAGGAGTCGGTACGCGACAGCCACCAGGCGATGGGCGTGCCGACCAGCAGCAACAGCACCGTGGTCAGAGTGGCCAGCTCCAGGGTAAGGAGAATGGCGGCGAAGTCGTTGGGCCCCAGGGGCATGCAATGGCCTTTTAGCTGTGGTGGACGGGGAAAAGTGCCGGAGCCGGCTGCTGATCTTCCGACGTGAGCGCTGGCATTTCAAATCGATGGCTGCAAAGTGGCGTAAGCGGCCGGTGAGCAGAGTTTATTTTGTAGGAGGGGCTTTAGCCCCGAGCTTTTTTGGGGTGCAAAGAGCTTGGGGCTAAAGCCCCTCCTACAAGTTACGCGAACGTCCGCTTTTGCCTTGCTGCATCCGCTCGCAAGGTCGTTAACAGGCCATTCAGAGCAGGTAGCCGTAGGCCTTGATGATTTCGGCGGCTTTCGGCCCTTTCAGGTAATCGACCAGCGCCTTGGCTGCCGGGTTGGTGGCGCCTTTCTTGAGGATGAGCGCGTCCTGGCGGATCGGCTCGTACATCGTTTCGGGCACTACCCAGGCCGAACCGCTGGTGATCTTGCCATCCTTGTAGACCTGGGAAAGGGCGACGAAGCCCAGTTCGGCATTGCCGGTGGAGACGAACTGCAGCGCCTGGGTGATGTTCTGGCCTTCGACGATCTTGCCCTTCAGGGCGTCGCTCAGGCCCAGCTTGGCCAGTGTCTGGGTTGCGGCCAAGCCATAGGGCGCAGCCTTCGGATTGGCGATGGACAGGTGCTTGAAGTCGCCTTTCTCGAGCACGGCGCCCCTGTCATCGACGACGCCTGCTTTCGGCGACCACAGCACCAGCTTGCCGATGGCATAGGTGAAGCGCGAACCGTCCACGCTCTGGCCTTCTTTCTCGAGCTTGGCTGGGGTGCTGTCATCGGCGGAGAGAAAGACCTCGAAGGGCGCGCCGTTGCTGATCTGTGCGTAGAACTGCCCGGTGGCCCCGTAGGACGCCTGCACGCTGTGCCCAGTGTCCTTCTCGAACTCGCTGGCAATCGCCTGCATCGGCGCGGTGAAGTTGGCAGCGACCGCTACCTGCACCTGATCGGCAAGGGCGTTACCCGCCATGGCCAGGCTGGCGCAAACAACGAAAAGCGGACGAACGAGGCGGTTACGCATGGACGGCTCCTGAGGGTGTGGGCCACCAACGGCGGCCACTTGCGGTAACGCTATATACAAAAATATATGGCGATAGGGAAGTGAAACCGTCAGTTCGCTCATCACAGTGAGCCGATCTCTTTCAGTGCCAGAACGAAAAATGCCAGTCAGATCACCTGACTGGCATTTTCGAGACCACCCTGTAGCAGGGTGTCAGATCACTTCAGCCATTCGGCGACGCGATCCGGGTTCTTGGCAATCCACTGCTTGGCCGCTTCTTCAGGCTTCACGCCATCACGAATGGACAGCATCACCGCGCCCACTTCCTCGGCGCTCCACGACAGCTTCTTGAGGAAGGCCGCGGCTTCTGGCGCCTTGGCTTCCAGGCCTGGGTTGGCCACGGTGTCGACGTGCTCGGCTTCGCCGAAGACGTTTTTCGGGTCTTCCAGGAAGCGCAGTTTCCATTGCGCGAACATCCAGTGCGGGATCCAGCCCGTCACCACGATTGGCTTCTGATCTTTCTCAGCACGGGTCAGGGCGGTGGCCATGCCTGGGCCCGAGCTCGGCATCAGCTTGATGCTCTTGAGGTCGTACTCCTTGATCGCGTCTTCGGCGCGGCGCATCACACCTGCGCCGGCGTCGATACCGGTAATCTTGCCGTCGAAGTCCTTGGCGTATTTCTCCAGGTCAGCGATGGTCTTGGCTTCTACGTAATCCGGCACGATCAGACCGATCTTGGCGCCGTCGTAGTTGGTGCCCAGGACGGTGACCTTGTCCTTGAGCTTCTCGAAATATTCGCCATGTGTGGCTGGCAGCCAGGCGGAGAGGGTGGCATCGAGGTCGCCGCGGGCCACGCCCTGCCACATGATGGCGGGTTCGACCGGCTGCAGGGTGACGTCGTAACCGAGTTTGGTCTTGAGAATTTCGCCAGCGACGTGGGTGACGGCGACGCTGTCGTCCCAGCCATTCACGTAGCCGATTTTTAAAGCGGGTTTGTCCGCCGCCATGGCGCTGGACATGCCCATGGCCAGGGCGGCGACGCCGAGGCTCTGCAGGCAGAGGCGTTTAAAGTTATGCATAGGTCTTGCTCCGTCAGTGAGTGGCAGTTCAGTTGGTTTACTGGCTCGTTCTGATTGCGGGCCTTGCGGCACCGGCTGTGCAGAGCAGGGCATGGCCCTGGTGAAACCGGGCGCATGGGAGGCGTGCCTCCCAGCTGACAGGCCGCGCAGTGTGCGCCGCCTGTCTGTACCGAACCCGGCCTGTAAAAGCCGGATCACAGTGAGTGCGGGCTGTTAAAGCCCGACGAATTTCTTCACGGCAGCAACGCCGTCCTTGCCATCGAAGGTGGTTACGCCTTCCAGCCAGGCGTCGAGCGCTTGCGGGTTAGCCTTGATCCACTCCTTGGCCACGTCGGCCGGGTCTTTCTTCTCCAGCACTTTTTCCATCAGCTGGCTTTCGATATCGACGTTGAACTGCAGGTTGTTGAGCAGTTTGCCAACGTTGGCGCAGCGCTCTTCGTAATCTGGCGGTACCACGGTGTAGACCTTGGCGGCGCCATAATCCGGGCCGAACACGTCGTCACCGCCGGAGAGGTAGGTGATGTCCTGTTGGGTGTTCATAGGGTGCGGCGCCCAGCCTAGGAAGACCACCGGCTCTTTCTTGCGAATCGCGCGCTGCACCTGCACCAACATGCCGGCTTCGCTGGACTCGATCATCTTGAAGTCGCCGAGATCGAAGGTGTTGCCCTTGATCATGCCGTCGATCAGCAGGTTGCCGTCGTTACCCGGCTCGATGCCGTAGATCTTGCCGCCCAGCTGATCCTTGAACTTGGCGATGTCCTGAAAGCTCTTCAGGCCCGCTTCGGCTGCATAGGTCGGCACGGCCAGGGTGTACTTGGCGCCTTCGAGGTTGGCCTTGGGCAGTACCTTGACGCTGTTGTCCTTGGTGAACGGCTCGATCACCGAGTCCATCGACGGCGCCCAATAACCGAGGAACACGTCGATCTGCTTGTTCTTCACGCCGGTGAAGGCGATCGGTACCGAGGCCATGGTCTTGCGTGGCGTGTAGCCGAGGCCTTCGGTCAGGGTCATGGCCACGCCGGTGGTGGCGGCGATATCGGCCCAGCCGATTTCGGCGAAACGCACCTGTTTGCAGCTGGCCGGCTCTTGAGCCCAGGCGCCCTGCATCAACATGCAGGACAGCACACCTACGCCCGCCGCCTTGTAAAAGTTGTTCATCCGCGAATCCTTGTAGAGTTGAAAGAACGCTGAGTATGGTCGGCTTTACTGGCGCTGCAGACGCGCGCTCAGCCAGTTGAACCAACCGGCACGGTTCGCCGCAGTTTGCGGGGTGCCGAAGCTCTCGGTGATACGGTCGAGGATGATCGCCAGTAGAACCACGGCCATGCCGCTTTCGAATCCCAGGCCGATGTCCAGACGCTGGATACTGGCCAGTACGTCGTTACCCAGGCCGCCAGCGCCGACCATCGAGGCAATGATCACCATCGACAGGGCCATCATGATGGTCTGGTTGACGCCCGCCATGATCGACGGCATCGCGTTAGGCAGTTGCACCTTGAACAGCAGTTGGCGACCGTTGCAGCCGAACGACTGGCCGGCCTCGACGATTTCCTTGTTGACCTGGCGAATGCCCAGGCTGGTCAGGCGTACCGCTGGAGGCATGGCGAAGATCACCGTGGCGATGATGCCGGGCACGCGGCCGAGGCCGAACAGCATGGCTGCCGGGATCAGGTAGACGAACGCCGGCATGGTCTGCATGAAGTCCAGAATCGGCCGGATGATGGTCGACACGCGCTCGCTCTTGGCCGCCCAGATGCCCAGCGGAATACCCATCAGCAAGCTGATCAGGGTCGCCGAGAAGGTCAGACCGAGGGTCACGACGGTCTGTTCCCAGAAGCCGGTCATGACGATCAGCACGAAGGCGATGGCGGTGAATACGGCGAAGCGAAAGCCGATGCGCCACAGGCCGAGGGCCACGAAGATGGCGATCAGCAGCCAGGCCGGGGGCAGCATGAGTACTGCCTCGATGCCCTCGGAAAAGCCGCTGACCACGCTGCCGATACTGTCGAAGGCACCGCTGTAGTTATCCAGCAGGTGTTGTACCGAGTCGTTGACCCAGCTGCCCAGATCCAGTTTCTCGCTCATGTCATTCTCCCTGCAGACGAGTCAGAAGGCGGCCTTTGCTGATGGCGCCACTGTAATTGCCGTCCTGGTCGACCACCGGGATCGGCCCCTCGTTGTCCACCAGGCGACCGATCACCTGATCCAGTGGCATGTCCTCGGGAACCGGATTGATTTCCTTGAGAACAGCCTGATTCAACGAACAGGATTCGCCGCCCTCGACAAGCAGGGCGATCTTCTCCAGGCTGATGGAGCCCTGGAACTTGTTGTCTTCGTCGACGATGAAGGCGTAGTGCTTGTCCTGTTCCTGCAACTCACGGCAAACGGTCTGCGCGTCGGGCGCCTTACCGTTGTGCACGTAGATCGGCACGCTGTCCGACTTGAGCTGGCCAGCGGTCAGATAACGGCTGGTGTCGACCGTATCGAAGAAGTTGCGCACATATTCGTTGGCAGGGCTGTCGATAAGTTCCTGCGGCGTGCCGACCTGAATCAGCTTGCCGCCTTCCATGATGCCGATGCGATTACCGATACGCATGGCCTCTTCGATATCGTGAGACACGAAGATGATGGTGCGGCGATCGGTCTTCTGCAGCTCGAGGAGGATGTCCTGCATCTCGCGGCGCTTGAGCGGGTCGAGGGCTGAGAAGGCTTCATCCATGATGATCATCGACGGGTCGACGGCCAGGGCGCGAGCCAGACCGACACGCTGCTGCATGCCGCCCGAGAGCTCGTGGGGGAATTTACTGGCGAAGGTGTCCAGGCCAACCTGGGTCAGAACCTGCATGGCGCGCTCTTCGCGCTCCTTGCGGCCCTTGCCGGCCACTTCGAGACCGAAGGCGGCGTTGTCCAGAACGGTGCGCGAGGGCATCAGTGCAAAGGACTGAAAGACCATGCTCATGTCGCGGCGGCGCAGTTCGATCAGTTGATCCTTGGGCAGCTTGGCGACGTTCTGCCCGTCGATGAAGACGTCTCCGGCAGTCGGTTCGACCAACCGGTTGATCAGGCGGATCAGGGTGGATTTACCGGAGCCGGAAAGGCCCATCAGGACGAAAATTTCACCTTCCTCGACGCTGAACGATACGTCGCTGACGCCAATGACGGCGCCTTTCTCGGCGAGAATTCTATCCTTGCTCCAACCTTGCTTTAGCAGGTCGATGGCTTCTTGCGGTTTGTCGCCGAATACCTTGTAGAGGTTCTCGACAACGATTTTTCCAGACTGCATGGGATGGTTCCCCTTCAGTAGACATCCAGAGCAGCTACACGCAGCCTGCCGCACGCCCACCGGGCATACGTCAGGCAATGTCGACTGTTCTCGCTTGTGGGTATGGACACGGTTCCGAGGTTTGGACAGCGTTCTGCTACATGGCGTTCTGCTGGCACTCGCGCACGCTCCCGAAGACCTGCCCAGGCGGCTTGCAGCCCCCGGCATTCCTGGGTTACCTGTCGAATGAATGATGCGTTGCCGTGCTGCAAACTGCTTTCCAAACCCTCTGGCAGTGTTACGAAGCCCAGTCCTTTGGGAATTCACACCTCATCCGAGGTGTGCGTACATCCGAAATTTCTTGTTGGACTGGCGCCCTGTTGCGGTAGCCAGCACTTATCTGTTCTTCGGTCCGGAGCGGAGGGCTCCGGTCTGCCACTCTGGTCAAGAGCGACAGCGACGAAATCGGCTGACTCAACGATATAGTCTTGCGGTCGCGGCAATTATCGAATTGCGACCCTGACGTGTTGGGCGACGACACCAAGGTGTGTCACCTAAAAAACCATAACAGATTTTTTCTACCCTTGGCCAAGGCTGGAGCCCACGTGTGGCGCGGTTCTCAGCTTTTCAGTCGGCCTTAGGCTAGGTGAGCCGGGGGCTGCAGCGAATTCGAAAAAAAACGTATGTAAGCCTGTCGGTAGCTGCAAAACGGACGTTGAAAGAGCGATTTTTGAACTGTTCTGATCGCCTGGTACATCCGGGAGAGGCTGGTACCTGCAAATTGATGACGTCTTTTCATGGATCCATACGACCCTGGCAGTCGGAGTGGCTGTGCCAACTTATTTGTTGAATCAGCCGCTGCGAGCTCATCGTCGAGCTATGCGGCGATAACAGGAAATCCGCCTGTTACCAATGGGCGTTTATCGCCCAGATGGCCGGTTGTCCGCTAGCTTTTGGTGCAGGTCGAGTAATGGCCGAATCGTCATTGCCGTGACCGCTCAGTCACGGGCTCCGTTACTGCCGCCGGGTAACCATCCCAAAAGTATGGGAACACCCTCAGGATGTAGTGCTACCAAAATGCTCAAGCCCTTGTGGCATGGCACTTTGCGCCAATTTTAAGATGAATCGCCGAGTACCTCTGGCTCGCTCTGCCGGGGCGTTCCAGCCTGGGCGATATTTTATTGAACGACCGTTCAATGTCGGCATGACCTTTGCGTTATATAGGCCATCTGCTTGACTGCCATGTGCCGTGAATACAAGAAAATCAGAGCCTCGTGATGAAGGCTCACAACGTGCTTAGCGTGAGGGTTCACCGATGTCACAGTTCAATCAGGGAGCGCAGCTCCAGAGCCGTGTTCCCCAATCCATCGGGTTTCTCCTGTTGGACAATTTCACCCTGATCTCCCTGGCGTCCGCCGTGGAACCTCTGCGCATGGCCAACCAGCTTTCCGGCAAGGAGCTGTATCGCTGGCACACCCTGACCCTCAATGGCTTGCCGGTGTGCGCCAGCGACGGTCTGCAGATCACCCCGGATGCCTGCACTGCCAACGCGCCAGCCCTGAGTGCGGTGATCGTTTGTGGCGGTGTGGATATTCAGCGCAGCGTCACCCGTGAACACGTTCAGTGGCTGCAAGCCCAGGCGCGTCAGGGCCGGCAAATGGGCGCGGTGTGTACTGGCAGCTGGGCACTGGCCAAGGCCGGCTTGCTCGATGGCTACGATTGCAGTGTGCACTGGGAGTTTCTCGCTGCGATGCAGGAGGCTTTCCCCCGTGCGGCCATCACCACGCGTCTGTTCTCCATCGACCGCAACCGCAATACCTCGTCCGGAGGCACCGCGCCGATGGACATGATGCTGCACCTGATCGGCCGCGAGCATGGTCGCGAACTGGCGGCGGCGATCTCCGAGATGTTCATCTACGAGCGCATCCGCAACGAGCAGGATCACCAGCGCGTGCCGCTCAAGCACATGCTCGGCACCAATCAGCCGAAACTGCAGGAAATCGTCGCCTTGATGGAAGCTAACCTCGAGGAGCCCATCGACCTCGATCAACTGGCGCTCTACGTGGATGTTTCGCGTCGTCAGCTGGAGCGTCTGTTCCAGAAGTACCTGCACTGCTCGCCGTCGCGCTATTACCTGAAGCTGCGCCTGATTCGCGCCCGGCAGTTGCTCAAGCAGACCTCCATGTCGATCATTGAAGTTGCCTCGGTCTGCGGCTTCGTCTCCACGCCGCATTTCTCCAAGTGCTACCGCGAGTACTTCGGCATTCCGCCACGTGACGAGCGCGCGGGCAGCAGCTCGAACGTGATTTCCCTGGTGCCGATTCGCGATGACCTGATGCACGAGTCGTCTTCCGCCATGTCCGCGCTCAGTCGTGCTAAGGGGGAGTCGACCTTCGCCAGCGTGCGCATCCTCTGATCCAGATGGCGGTGACGACTTACGGCCGTTACCGCCAGATGCATCCTGAGCAAAAAATCGCCTGGAGCGATTTTTGACGTCGCTTGCGAGGGCCCGAAGGGTGACCACCCGGGGGGGGGGGGGGGCACAAAAAACACCTGCCTTTCGAGAACCGCATGGCATCGGGCTTTCGGCGCTTTCCAAACAGCTTATCCACAGCCATGCGCACAGTATTTGTGCGCAAGCTATTGGTGCTGACGATAACGTTGCCTGCTCTTTACGATTTTTGCTGGAGTGGCCCTGGAAAGGGCTTCTTGGCGGTTTTTCCGAAAAGCTTCTGGACAAAAAACCGACAAGCACTTGCAAGGCCCGTGATGCCGGGCGGCTGACAGTTATTCAACAGTTTATCCACAGGCACATGCACAGCATTTGTGTGCAAATTATGGCGGTTTGCAGAGTAGGGCGGCTGCGCTGCAGCCTGCCCATTTTCCAGAAGCCCTAGCGGCGTGGCACGAGAGCCGGCAGCAGGGTGCGTGAGATGGCTTCGCGTACGGTCGGCAGCACGGTGGCGCTGCCGGCGAGTATGTCTTCGACCATATGGCGCAGCGCCAGGGCGCGTTCCGGGCACAGGCCGGTGACCGCGTATTCGCAGGCCTGCTCGGCGCTGGCGCCGCTGGGAATGCTGATGCCCAAGGCTACCAGGCGTTCGCGGAGATCTTCCTGGTCGATCAATTCGGCGTGCATCATCGTCCTGTCCTCGTGGAGTGTTTGAAGATCGGCGCCCCGTCAGCGCAGTACGCCTTCGTCCAGCAACAACTTGAAGATAGCCTCTGCGCCCTCCTGTGGCGAGACACCGTTGAGCACCTGACCGCCGCCACCTGAAGCCTTGGCCGTGGCCGCCTTCATGCGTTCGGCGCCGGTCTTGGCCTTGATCACCTTGAGGCGCTTGGGACGCGGACGGGCCGGTTGCCACTGGGCATCGGCATAGAGCGGGTCATCGACCAGTTCCACCGATTCATTATCCAGCGTGCCGCGACGGGCCGGGCCGAATGCGCTCTGGCGAGCGGCCGGTGCCGCACCGTCGACGCTGGCGACGAAGGGCAGGCGTACCTTGAGCCGCCGCCGTTGCCCGCGGGGTAGCGCCTGCAGCACCTGGGCGCTGCCGCCTTCGATGCTTTCCACTGCCGCCAGGCCAACGATCAGCGGCCAGCCCAGGCGCTCGGCCAGCAGGTAAGGCAGCATGCCCGAACCCTCACCGGTTTCCGACTGGCTGCCCGTCAGCACCAACTGTGCCTTGGCTCGTTGCAGGTGCTCGGCGAGGGCCGGCAGGGCATCGGCCTCGCGAGTCTGTTCGAGCACGGTGAGGCCGGGCAGGCCCATGCCCAGGTAGGCGCGCAGGGTTTCTTCGTGCGGATCGCCGGCATGCACCACATTGAGCCTTTCACCTGCCAGCTTCAGGCCCAGTTCCACGGCGCGGGCATCCTGCTCGGCGCGCCGCGGCCGCCCCGATGCCGGGTGCGCGCCGATGGAGACGAGGGCAATGATGTTCAATTCAGCCATGCTGGAACTCCACCGGTACGTACGATTTCGCGAGCATGACTCGCTCCCACGAGGTTGCGATGCAGGTGTGGGAGCGGGCCATGCCCGCGATAGGCTGTTCATGCGGCATCGCGTTTGGCTCCCTGGCGATGGGCTTCGACCCGTTCCATCAAGGCCTGGAGGATGGCGGCAGAGTCGCCGATCACCGCCATGTCAGCTCGCTTGATCATGTCGCAGCCGGGGTCGAGGTTGATCGCCACCACCTTGTCGCAAGCGCCGATGCCCTGCAGGTGCTGGATCGCGCCGGAGATGCCGACCGCCATGTACACACGGGCGGTGACCCAGGTGCCGGTGGCGCCGACCTGGCGGCCGCGGGGCATATGGCCGTCGTCCACTGCCACGCGCGAGGCGCCTTCGGTGGCGCCGAGTGTCGCGGCGGCGCGATGGAACAGGGCCCAGTCCTTCACGCCATTGCCGCCGGAGAGGATGAACTCCGCTTCGGCCATGGGAATCTGCGCCGGGTCGACGGCCACCGAACCCAGGTCTTCGATACGCGGCAGGTTGCGCGCGACCTGTGCCGACAGCTCGACCAGCCGCGCTTCATGGCGACTTTCGCTGACCGGTTCGGCGCATTCCGCCGCAGCTAGAATCAGGCGGGGTGCTACTTGGGCGATATCCTCGCGGCCCGCACCCGCGCGGCCGGTACTTTGCCCGTCCTTGACCTGCCAGACACGCGTTGCCGGACGCTCGCCCATGCTGGCCGCCATGCGTCGGCCCAGTTCGCCACCGCCGTTGCGGCTGTCCGGCAGTAACCAGTGACGCGGAGCGAACTGACTTTCCACCGCGCGCAGGGCAAGCACCCGCTGCTCCGGTGAGTAGCCTGCGTACTCTTCGCCGTCGAGGTGTATCAGGCGATCCACGCCCGCGGCTTCGAAGGTGCTTCCGCGGATTTCGCCAAACACCACGGCAAGCACTGCGCCGTCCTTGCCGGCCAGTAGGTGGGCGAGGCCGAGCAGATCCTTGTCGTGGCTGCTCAGGCGGCCGCCGACCATGTCCGGCACCACGGCGATGATGAATGCTGGCTGCTCGACGATGTGCAGTGGCAGTTGCACCTCCACGCTGGCGCTCTGGCGTTTGTTCGAGCCGCCCTGCTGCGCGCCGCTGCGGTCGATGCGCTTGAGTCCGGCCGGGCCGATGAAGCCGGCGGCCGCTGCGTGCGGGTTCTTGCGCACCAAGCCGTTGGGGCCGACCCACTGGATCTGCTGAGTCTGCATGGCGGCGTGCAATGGATGCAGGCGATTGCGTGCGATCCATTCGGCGTGCGGGTCGCGTCGGATCAGGTCACTCATTTAGGCCACCTCCGCCAGCGCGGCACCGTAGGATGGGTGATAACCCATCGGCCATTGATGGGTTATCACCCATCCTACGCATCTGAGCCATCACGCCACCTCCACGGTGTCTGATTTGGCCACCGGTTTCTTCCGTTGTGCTTCGCTCTCGATCAGCACTTCGGCCACCAGCTCGGCGATGTCCTTGATCTGCGGGCGCGGTTCGACCACGCCTTCGAGCATCACGGTGCATTGCGGGCAGCCGACGGCCACCAGTTCGGCACCGGTTTCCTTGATGTCTTCCATGCGCATGTCGGGAATCCGCTGCTTGCCGGGGATGTCGGTGATCGGCGCGCCGCCACCACCGCCACAGCAGCGTGAGCGGAAACCGGAGCGGGCCATTTCCCGGACTTCGATGCCGATGGCCTTGAGCACCGTGCGCGGCGCTTCATATTCGCCGTTGTAGCGGCCCAGGTAGCAGGGGTCGTGATAGGTCACGCTGCCGCCCTTGTGTTGACCGAGAGGTAGCAGGTCGCGCTGCATCAACGATTCGATGAAGGTGCTGTGGTGCATGACCTGATAATGGCCGCCCAGGGCGCCGTACTCGTTCTTCAGCACGTGAAAGCTGTGCGGGTCGCAGGAGACGATGGTCTGGAACTGGTACTTGGCCAGGGTGGCGATATTGCGGGTGGCCAGTTGCTGGAAGGTCGCCTCGTCGCCGAGACGGCGGGCCACGTCACCGCTGTCGCGTTCCTCCAGGCCGAGCACGGCGAAGTCCACCCCGGACGCCTTGAGGATCTTTACGAAGGCGCGCAGGGTGCGCTGGTTGCGCATGTCGAAGGCGCCGTCGCCTACCCAGAACAGCACGTCGGTGCGTTGTTTCTCGCTGAGCAGCGGCAGGTTCAGGTCGGCGGCCCAGTTCAGTCGTCCGCCCGGTGCGAAGCCGCCCGGGTTGTCGGTGGCGATGAGATTTTCCAGCACCTCGGCACCCTTGTTCGGTGTCGAGCCTTTCTCCAGGGTCAGGTGGCGGCGCATGTCGACGATGGCATCGACATGCTCGATCATCATCGGGCATTCCTCCACGCAGGCGCGGCAGGTGGTGCACGACCACAGGGTGTCGGCATCGACCAGCGCCTTGCCCTGCAGCGAGACGATGGGCTGATGCGGGCCGCCGCTGTGCTCACCGAGTGGTTTGCCACGGCCGTCTAGGGATGGATAGGGCGAGCCGGCGAACTTGGCGTCGCTGCCACCGGCCAGGCCGATGACCATGTCCTGAATCAGTTTCTTCGGGTTCAGCGGCTGGCCAGCAGCGAAGGCCGGGCACATGGCCTCGCACTTGCCGCACTGCACGCAGGCGTCGAAGCCGAGCAGCTGGTTCCACGTGAAGTCGGTGGGTTTTTCCACACCCAGCGGCGCTTTGGGATCGCTCAGGTCGAGTGCCTTGAGGCCGGTGGAGCGACCACCGCCGAAGCGTTCGCTGCGGCGGTGCCAGGCCAGGTGCAGGGCGCCGGCGAAGGCGTGCTTCATCGGCCCCCCCCAGGTCATGCCGAAGAACAGCTCGGACACGCCCCAGGCCACGCCCACGGTCAGGAGGGCCGCAAGCACCCAGCCACCGAAGTCGGTGGGCAGAATGCCAGCCACCGGCAGCGTGGCGATGAAGAAACTTGCGGAGAACATCAGTAGGCTTTTTGGCAGGCGCATCCACGGGCCTTTCGACAGCCGTGCCGGCGGATTGCGTCTGCGTTTGGCGACGAACAGGGCGCCAACGAACATACAGGCCGTCGCGGCCAGCAGGGCGAAGCCAAGGATGCGGTTGTGCAGGCCGAAACCATGCACGACGATCGCCAGCACGGCGGCAAGCACGAAGCCCCCCGCAGTCGCCACGTGGGTTTTCGACATGTAGGCGTCACGCTCGACCACATGGTGCAGGTCGACCAGATAGCGCCGCGGCATGTTCAGCAGGCCACCGAGCCAGTCGACCTGCGCGGGCCGTCCACGGCGCCACATGAAGAAGCGTTTCGCTGCACCCAGTACGGCCAGGCCGAGGGCGGCGAAGAGCAGGATGGGGAGAATGGTTTGCAGCATGGTGGAGCTCCCGCAAGGGTCTTGTAGGAGCTGGCTTGCCAGCGATTCAGGCAGCGCGGTTTGGCGTGGCAGCCGCGTTATCGTTCATCGTCGGCAAGCCGGCTCCTACAGGCGTGTTCGGAGTTCCCACGCGGACGGTTCGACGCCTCGACGTGGGAATCATCAGCGGCTTTTCTTAGAAATCCTTGCACAACCGCAGCGCGTCATAGATCGCCGCATGGGTGTTGCGCTGGGCCACGCAGTCGCCGATGCGGAACAGCAGGTAACCGTCGCCGGCCTGGCTTAGCGAGGGCTGTGGCGCGATGGCGAACAGCGCGTCGATGTCCATCTGGCCCTTGTTGCGCGAGCCTTCCTTCAGGGCGTAGTACAAGCCCTCGTCCGGGCGCACGCCGTTCTCGACGACCACCTGATCGACCACGCGCTCTTCCTTGGCGCCGGTGTATTCGTTCTCCAGCACGGCAATCTTCTTGTCGCCCTCGGCGTAGACCTTCTCCAGCATCATGTCGCCGGTCATGATCACTTCCTTGGGATACATGCTGCGGTAGTAGGTCGGGAATGACGTACCGCCAATAGCCACACCCGGCTTGATGTCGTCGGTGACGATCTCGACCTGGCAACCCTTGTCGGCGAGGAAGTCCGCCACCGACATACCGGTGAATTCGCAGATGGTGTCGTACACCAGCACGTTCTTGCCCGGTGCCACCTTGCCGCTGAGGATGTCCCAGCTGCTGACCACCAGGCCTTCGGCCGCGCCCCAGTGCTCGACCTGCTCGAGGAACGGGTGCCCGCCATTGGCGAGAATGACGATGTCGGCCCGCAGGTCGTTGATGGTGTCCATGTCGGCCGCGGTACCCAGGCGCAGGTCTATGCCCAGGCGCGCCAGCTCCAGCTGATACCAGCGGGTGATGCCGGCGATCTGGTCGCGCTGCGGGGCCTTGGAGGCCAGGGTGATCTGCCCGCCGAGCTGCTCCTGCTTCTCGAACAGCGTCACGTCGTGGCCACGTTCGGCGCTCACGCGAGCGGCTTCCATCCCGGCCGGGCCGCCACCGACGATCACCACCTTGCGTTTCGGCCCGTTAGATTTCTCGATGATGTGCGGCAGGCCCATGTACTCGCGGCTGGTCGCGGCGTTCTGGATACACAGCACGTCCAGGCCCTGATACTGGCGGTCGATGCAGTAGTTGGCACCGACGCACTGACGGATCTGGTCGATCTGGCCCATCTTGATCTTGGCGATCAGGTGCGGATCGGCGATGTGCGCCCGGGTCATGCCGACCATGTCCACGTAGCCGCCTTCGAGAATGCGCGTGGCCTGGTTCGGGTCCTTGATGTTCTGCGCGTGCAGCACCGGCACGTTGACTACTTCCTTGATGCCGGCCGCCAGGTGCAGGAACGGCTCTGGCGGGTAGCTCATGTTGGGGATGACGTTGGCCAGGGTGTTGTGGGTGTCGCAGCCCGAACCGACCACGCCGAGGAAATCGAGCATACCGGTTTCGGTGTAGTACTTGGCGATCTGCTTCATGTCGTCGTGGGACAGACCGTCCGGGTGGAACTCGTCGCCGCAGATGCGCATGCCCACGCAGAAATCGTCGCCCACTTCGGCACGCACGGCCTTGAGTACTTCCATGCCGAACTTCATGCGGCCTTCGAAGCTGCCGCCCCATTCGTCGGTGCGTTTGTTGACCCGCGGCGACCAGAACTGATCGATCATGTGCTGGTGCACGGCGGACAGTTCGACGCCATCCAGGCCGCCTTCCTTGGCCCGGCGTGCGGCCTGGGCGTAGTTGCCGATCACCCGCCAGATTTCCTCTGGCTCGATGGTCTTGCAGGTGGCACGGTGCACCGGCTCGCGGATGCCGGACGGCGACATCAGGGTTGGCCAATGGCCGCCATCCCAGCGCGAGCGACGGCCCATGTGGGTAATCTGGATCATGATCTTGGCGCCATGCTTGTGCATGGCGTCGGCCAGGTTCTGGAAGTGCGGGATGATCCGGTCGGTCGCCAGGTTCACCGATGCCCACCAGTGCTGCGGGCTGTCGATGGCCACCACCGAGGAGCCACCACAGATGGCCAGGCCGATGCCGCCCTTGGCCTTTTCCTCGTAGTACTTCACGTAACGCTCGGTGGTCATGCCGCCGTCGGTGGCATACACCTCCGCGTGCGCGGTGGAGAGCACGCGGTTACGGATGGTCAGTTTGCCGATCTGGATCGGCTGGAACATTGCTTCGAAGGCCATGACCTTCTCCTCGGCGACTGCACAGCGTTCACGGTTGACGCGGGCAAAGGCACCTTTATTGGGTGGCGCCTCTTGCCCTATTGGTTACAGCGGGCGGGTGATGAACAAGCCATCGTCGTGGCCTTCTTCCGAGCCGCTGTATTGCTGCACGGAGACTGTGCGGATCGAGCTGCCGTTGGCGGCGAGAATCTGATCGATGGCGCCGGAGAACCAGCCGGTGAACATGTAGTCCACCTTGCGACCTACCTTGCCGTAGACGTACACGAAGGCGGAGTGCTTGAGCTTCACTTCGGCATAGCCGGTTTGCAGATCGAGTTTCTGCGTTTCGAACAGTCCCCAGCCGCGTTGCGACAGGCGTTTCATGTAGTGCTCGAACACCGCGGCACCTTCGATGCCGTGGCACTCGGCTTCCTTCTCGCACCAGTGCCAGGCGGACTTGTAGCCAGCCTTGTAGAGGATTTCGGCGTATTTGTCGGCGCCGAGCACTTCCTCGATGCCCATGTGGTTGTTGACGAAGAAATGCCGCGGTACGTAAAGCATCGGTAGGGCGTCGGTGGTCCAGACGCCCGTTTCGTCGTCGACCTGGATGGGCATTTCGGGGGCATGGGTGGCCATGTGGATAACTCCATAATCAAGTCGTTCGTAGGGTGGATTTGGCGTCGCGTCCGGCCTATTCGCCCCAGACGTCGGCCAGCACCCTCACCCAGTTTTCGCCCATGACCTTGCGCACGGTGCGTTCGCTCATGCCGCGCTTGAGGAGGGTTTCGGTGAGGTTGGGGAATTCGCCTACGGTGCGGATGCCCAGCGGGTTGACGATCTTGCCGAAGCTGGTCAGGCGGCGGGCGTAACCCTTGTCGTGGGTCAGGTACTCGAAGAAGTCCTGGCCGTGGCCCTGGGTGAAGTCGGTGCCGATGCCGATAGCGTCTTCGCCGACGATGTTCATCACGTACTCGATGGCCTCGGCGTAGTCGTCGATGGTCGAGTCGATGCCTTTGGCCAGGAAGGGCGCGAACATGGTCACGCCAACGAAGCCACCATGGTCGGCGATGAACTTCAGCTCGGCGTCGGACTTGTTGCGAGGGTGTTCTTTGAGGCCGGACGGCAGGCAGTGGGAATAGGTGACCGGCTTCTTCGATTCGAGGATGACTTCCTCGCTGGTCTTGCTGCCGACGTGGGACAGGTCGCACATCACCCCGACGCGGTTCATCTCGGCGACGATCTCGCGACCGAAGCCGGACAGCCCGCCGTCACGCTCGTAACAGCCGGTGCCGACCAGGTTCTGGGTGTTGTAGCACATCTGCACGATGCCCACGCCGAGCTGCTTGAAGATCTCCACGTAGCCGATCTGATCCTCGAACGCATGGGCATTCTGGAAGCCGAACAGAATGCCGGTCTTGCCCAGCTCCTTGGCGCGGCTGATGTCGGCGGTGCTGCGCACCTGCATCACCAGGTCGCTGTTCTCGCGGATCAGTTTCTGGCTCGAAGCGATGGCATCGATGGTTTCCTGAAAATCCTCCCAGACCGACACCGTGCAGTTGGCCATGGTCAGGCCGCCCTTGCGCATGTCTTCGAACAGTTCGCGGTTCCACTTGGCGATGATCAGACCGTCGATGACGATGCTGTCGGCGTGCAATTCGGCTGGGCTCATCAGGCTGCTCCCCTTGATTGGTGGCACCAGATTCGTTGCTGGCGCTTTGTGGGGAGCATATGCCTCGGCGCCCGATCGACCGGGTGCAAAAACGACTGGGGGATTGCCGAAAGCGTCAAGGCGAGGTCGTGAATGGATAAGCCTCTTTGGGCAGGCCTGTTCCAGAGCAGGGGATGACCGGCATGCAGCTACAAGGCGGAAGCAGCCGGTGGATGCAGAGCTTTCTTTTTGTAGGAGTGGCTTTAGCCGCGAGCTCTTTACGCCTAGCTAGGCAAAATCGAGGCTAAAGCGGATCGCCGCCCGGCCTCTCCCACAAAAGCTCTGCTCACCGTCCGCTTCCGCCACTTTGCAGCCTGTAGGATGCTTGCGCCTTTTCACGGTCGTAGAGTGGGTGGGGCTGTTTCGTGTCGATCCTGCCGTGGGCTGACGGCGAAGCGGGTGCGGTAGCGGCGGGCGAAGTAGGATGCCGATTCGAAGCCGCAGGCCAGCGCCACTTCCAGCACGCTGAGGTCGCTCTGGCGCAACAGCTGACGTGCCTTGTCGAGCCGCAGGCCGAGGTAGAAGGTGATGGGCGTGGTGTCCAGGTGCTGACGGAACAGCCGCTCCAGTTGCCGGGTGGTGATGCTCACCGTGTCGGCCAGTTGTCCGGGGGAACGAGGCTCTTCGGTGCAGCGCTCCATCTCGGCGATCACCAGCGCCAGCTTCTTGTCGTGAATGCCATAGCGGCTGCTGACCTGCATGCGCTGGTGATCCAGCCGCGTGCGGATACGGCCGAGCACGAACTGCTCGGATACCTGAATCGACAGCGACTCGCCATGGTCGCGGCCGATCAGCCCGAGCATCAGGTCGAGGCTGCTGGTGCCGCCGGCACTGGTGATGCGCCGGCCGTCGATTTCGAACAGCTCCTGGGTCGGTTGCAGTTGTGGATAACGTTCGCGAAAGGCATCCAGCGCCTCCCAGTGCAGGGTGAAGCGCTGCCGTGTTTCCAGCAGCCCGGCCTCGGCCAGCACGAAGCTGCCGGTGTCGATGCCGCCCAGCACCCGGCACTCCCGGTCGGCGCGGCGCAAGCGGCTCGCCAGCTGCGGGTTGAAACCTGCCAGCGGATCGAAGCCGGCCACCACGAACAGGCTGGTGTCCGCCAACTCCTCATCCAGGGCGCCGTCGACGTTGAGCGACATGCCGTTGCTGGCCGGTACGGCCTGGCCATCGTCGCTCAGCAGGCGCCAGCTGTAGTGCGGCGCGTGAAAGCGATTGGCGACCCGCAACGGCTCGATGGCGGACATCAGCCCCATCATCGAAAAGCCGGGCAGCAGGAAGAAACAGAAGTGGTGCGACATGGCGGAGCCCCCGCATGTGGAATCCGCATCTAACGGCAGGAGCGCTCTCCGATCAAGTCGGTATGGTCTGGATTTGTGTCGATATAGTGCGAATCGCTTGCCGGGTATCTGCGTAAGGTGCACGCATCGGAATCACGCTTTTCCGGTCACGGTACTAAAAACCAGATCAAACCGTTGAGAGGAGCCTATCAATGAAAGCGCTTACCGCATTCGCAGCGTGCTGCACGCTTACCTTGTTGAGTACGCCCTTGCTGGCCGCCGACGAGGAGAGTTGCAAGACCGTTCGCCTTGGCGCCGTCGGCTGGACGGACGTCGTCGCCACCACCGCCGTAGCCAGCGAACTGCTGCAGGGGCTCGGTTATGAAACGACCCAGACCCAGGCGTCGCAGCAGATCATTTTCGCCGGTATCCAGAAGGGCCAGGTCGATGCCTTTCTCGGCTACTGGAAGCCGATCATGGACGACAACATCAAACCTTTCCTCGACTCCGGTGCGGTGAAGGTGGCCGAGCAGCCCTCGTTGAACGACGCCGTGGCGGTGCTCGCCGTGCCCAGTTACGCCGCCGAGCAGGGCCTCAAGACCCTGGCCGATATCCCGCGCTTCAAGAGCCAGCTGGACGGCAAGATCTACGGTATCGAGGCAGGCTCCGGCGCCAATATGGCGATCCAGAAGATGATCGACCAGAACCGCTTCGGTCTCGGTGAATTCAAACTGGTGGAATCCAGTGAGGCCGGCATGCTCGCCGCCGTGGGCCGCGCGGTGCGCAGCGAGAAGCCGGTGGTGTTCTTCGGCTGGAAGCCACACCCGATGAACCTGCAGATGCCGATCACCTACCTGAGCGGTACCGAAGGTGTGTTCGGCCCCAACGATGGCGCCGCCACCGTTTCCACCGTGACCTCGCCGGACTACGCCCAGCGCTGCCCCAACGCCAATCGCCTGCTGACCAGCCTGCGCTTCACCAGCGCGCAGGAGGCCGAGCTGATGCAGCCGATCATGGATCGCCAGGCGCCAGACAAAGTGGCGCGTGAGTGGATTGCCGCCAACCCCGAGGCCGTCGCCGGCTGGCTGGAAGGCGTCACCACCCGTGACGGCAAGCCTGCCGCCGAAGCCCTGAACGCCACCCGCTAATCCCATCCCGTGTCGTTACCGTGCTTGCGCGGTGACGGCGTTCGCCCCGAAGAAGAGGAGATCGAACATGAATAATGAAGTCATCATCACCTGCGCGGTCACCGGCGCCGGCGATACCGTTGGCCGCCATCCGGCCATTCCGGTCACCCCGAAGCAGATCGCCGCTGCGGCCATCGAGGCCGCCAAGGCCGGTGCCACCGTCGCCCACTGCCACGTGCGCGACCCGCAGACCGGTAGGCCGAGCCGCGATGTGGCGTTGTACCGCGAGCTGGTCGAGCGCATCCGCGATAGCGACACCGACGTGATCATCAATCTCACTGCCGGCATGGGGGGCGACCTGGAGATCGGCCGGGGCGAACAGCCGCTGGAGTTCGGCGCCGGCACCGATCTGGTCGGCCCGCTGACCCGCCTGGCCCATATCGAGGAGCTGCTGCCGGAGATCTGCACCCTGGATTGCGGCACCCTGAATTTCGGCGACGGTGACTTCATCTACGTCTCCACCCCGGCGCAACTGCGCGCTGGCGCCAAGCGCATCACCGAGCTGGGGGTGAAGGCCGAGCTGGAAATCTTCGACACCGGTCATCTGTGGTTCGCCAAGCAAATGATCAAGGAAGGCTTGCTGGACGACCCGCTGATCCAGCTTTGCCTGGGGATTCCCTGGGGCGCACCGGCGGACACCACGACCATGAAGGCCATGGTCGACAACCTGCCACCGGGCCTGACCTGGGCCGGCTTCGGCATCGGCCGCATGCAGATGCCCATGCTCGCCCAGGCCATGCTGCTGGGCGGTAACGTGCGCGTCGGCCTGGAAGACAACATCTGGCTGGACAAGGGCGTGCCAGCCAGCAACGGCTCGTTGGTCGAGCGTGCGGCCGAGATCATCGAGCGTCTTGGCGGGCGGGTGCTGAGCCCGGCCGAAGGGCGCGAAAAGATGAACCTGAAAAAACGCTGAGCCTTTAGCCTGGAGCTTGGAAATGTCCTTCATTACCGATATCAAAATCTTCGCCGCCCTCGGCACCGGCGTGATCGGTGCGGGCTGGGTCGCCCGTGCCCTGGCCCATGGCCTCGATGTGCATGCCTGGGATCCGGCGCCGGGCGCCGAAGCGGCGCTGCGCACACGCATCGCCAATGCCTGGCCGGCCCTGCAGAAGCAGGGGCTGGCGCCAGGAGCAGCGATGGATCGACTGCGCTTTTTCGATGACCTCGATGCTTGTGTGGCCGGTGCCGACTTCATCCAGGAGAGCGCGCCAGAGCGGCTCGAGCTCAAGCTCGACCTGCACGCCAGCATCAGCGCCGCGGCGCGCCCCGATGTGATCATCGGCTCCAGCACCTCCGGCCTGCTGCCCAGCGAGTTCTATGCTGGGGCGCATCACCCGGAGCGCTGCGTGGTCGGCCATCCGTTCAACCCGGTGTACCTGCTACCGCTGGTGGAGGTGGTCGGTGGCGAGCGCACTGCGCCTGAGGCCGTTCAGGCAGCCATTGGCATTTACAGCGCACTGGGCATGCGCCCACTGCACGTGCGCAAGGAAGTACCGGGTTTTATCGCCGACCGCCTACTCGAGGCGCTGTGGCGCGAGGCGCTGCATCTGGTCAACGACGGTGTGGCCACCACGGGTGAGATCGACGATGCGATCCGCTTCGGTGCCGGGCTGCGCTGGTCGTTCATGGGCACCTTCATGACCTACACCCTGGCGGGCGGCGACGCTGGCATGCGCCACTTCATGGCCCAGTTCGGGCCGGCGCTGAAGCTGCCCTGGACCTACCTGCAGGCGCCGGAGCTGACCGAGGCGCTGATCGACGATGTGGTCGCCGGCACGGGCGAGCAGCAGGGGCAGCGCAGTATCGCCGAGCTAGAGCGCTACCGCGACGACTGCCTGCTGGCGGTGCTCGATGCCGTGCGCCAGACCAAGGCGCGCCATGGTTTCGCCTTCGAGGAATGAACATGCTGTCCGTTACCTACCGAACTGCGGTGCAGGCCGATTGGGTCGACTACAACGGCCACCTGCGCGATGCCTATTACCTGCTGATCTGCAGTTTCGCCACCGACGGGCTGATGGATCTCGTCGGCCTCGACGAGGCGGGCAGGGCGCGCACCGGGCATACGCTCTACACGCTGGAGTGCCACCTCAATTTTCTCGCCGAGGTGAAGCTAGGCGTGGAGGTTCAGGTGCGCAGCCGACTGCTCAACCATGATCGCAAGCGCCTGCACATCCATCACCTGGTCGAGCGCTGCGCTGACGGGCAAACCGTGGCCGAAAGCGAGCAGATGCTGATGAACATCGACACCGCCAGCGGCCGCTCGGCGCCCTTCGATGAGCAGGTCGCCGGGCGCATCGCCGAACTGGCCGAGTCGCAGCAGGGGATGCCGCGCTCCGCCTGTGTCGGCCGGGTGATTGGGTTGCCGGTTAGATAGCGCTGCAAGACAGGCCTCTGCAGGGCGCTTGCACCCTCGATCGCCCGCAAGCCGGCTCCTGCCGAGCCTGCTGGGATTTACCCATGTAGGAGCCGGCTTGCCGGCGAGCATCCGAGGGCGGATCGATTGGTGTGCTGAAGCGAATCGAAGCCAAACCGCGCGCTGTAGGGTGGGCTTTAGCCCACCAGAGAGACAAAAGCGCGAGTGCGGGTGACCTTGATCGCCCGCAAACGGCGCCCTGCAGGAGTCGATTGCCAATCGAACCGTTCTGGCCAATCAGCCGCGCATCACCCGCCAGGCCGGCATGTTGTCATTAGGGTTGTAGGTCAGCTCGCTCTTGTCGGTTTTTTCCACGCCAATGGCTTTCAACCAGGTTTCCAGATCGCCGGTGCTGATCTTGCCGTCGCGTCTGTCGTTCTTGGCCAGGTTGTCGAGCTGGTCGAAGAAGCCCTGGTTGTCGAGCAGGAAGCGCGCCGCCTCTTTCTCGGCGTCGCTGCCATCGCCGTTGGCGATCTTCTCCAGATCCTTCTTGCTGACGATGGCGTCCTTGCCGTTCCAGTCGTCCCAGCGATCACGGATGGTATCGATGACGCCCTGATTCTCGTCGAAGAAGGCGCGGTCGTACTGCTCTTCGTGGGCGCCGACCATTTTCAGCCAGGTATTGAGGTCGTTGGTGCTCACCTTATTATCATGGCCGCCTTTACCCCACTGGGTATCGAGTTGCGTCCAAAACTCACCGTTGTCGAGCAGGAACTGTGCAGCCGCCTTCTCTTCGTCGCTGCCGTCGCCGTTGGCGATCTTTTCCAGATCCTTCTTGCTGACGATGGCATCTTTGCCGTTCCAGTCATCCCAGCGCTCGCGGATGGTGTGCATGACCTCGCGATTGTCCTGATAGAAGTCCTTGTCGAACTTGGCCAGGTGCAGGTCGTCATCCAGACGATTGATGGACGAGCCGCCTTCTTGCGGCGTGTCCTTGAAATTCTCCCATTCATCCTTCTGGTAGTCGTAGATGCTCTGTCCGGCGGGGGCGTCGCGACCGTCGTATTCGTAAAAGCTGTAGCGCGCGTATTCGAGCTTGTCGCCCCAGTCTTCCTGGGTCATGCCGAGTTCGGCGAGATCCTTGAACCACTGGCCTTCCTTGTCGGTGGCTTTCTGTTTTTTCTCGTGGTCGACGAAAATGCCAATGATGCCGGCAATCAGCCCAAGGCCCGCGGTGATCAGGAACAGCGGGCCGGTTGCGCCTGCCAGCGCGCCGATGCTGGCGAACAGGCCGACGGTGCCGATTACGCCAGCCGTTGTACCCGCTACGCCGCTAATGATCTGCAACGCACCGGCCGCCTTGCCCATGTCGCTGTTGTTGGCGATGGCATCCTTGATGGCGTAGCCGCCCATCACGATGTCCGCCACGCTGAGGATGTCCGGGGCCACGCCCAGTACTTTGGTCAGGGTGCCGCCAATCTTCGCCGCCAAGCCAGGCTTTATGGACGGCACGTCCACCGCGCCGGTCGGGGTCAGAGCGTCGCGAATAGTCGCGCTATCGACGATGTTCGGCGTCGTGGGTGCGTTGCGGATCGAGTCGTTGACCTGCTCGATAGCGTCATCAACGATATCGGCGGCAGGCGGTGTGCGATTTTCCTGTTCGAACATCTCGTTGATGGACTCGCGATCCAACTCGAAATTGCCGGAGAAACCGTCGAATGGGTCGTTGCTCGCTGGCGTACTGCGGCCTGACTGCTGCTGACGTTCATCGAATACCCGGTCGAATGACTCACGACTCGGTGGCGTGATGTTGCGCTCTTCAAAATACTCCACGGCATCTTCGTAAATCGACGAAACGGCATCGTAGTAGGTCGTGCTGCCGGATGAGATCGAGGAGCTAACCGAGCGACTGGCAGCGTTTTCCAGGTGATCGGCAAATTCGCTGATCGAGGCATCATCCGGAACATTGCCCAGCCCGCTCGCGGTGCGCTGTTCGTTGATACTGTCGTTGATGGTCTCCTCGGTGATGTTGAGGTTCTGCTCCTGAGCAATTTCGTTGAGGCTGTTGTAGCGCGAGTAGTCTGCCGGTGGCGTTCCACCGGCGCGGGTAACGATGCTATCGAGCAGTTGCCGGCTGCCAGCATCATCGAGGGAGCCAATGCCCGAGGCTTCGGCGGAAAGCCTGACTTGGTCAACGGCGTTACCGCCGCCGCCACCGTTCAGCGAGCCCAGCTCGATAAGGCTGTTGGCGCGGTTTTCTGCCGCATCGGGAATACCGGAGATGCCGCGCTCGCGTAGGAAACCTTCGATCTTTTTACCGATGGTGCCGTTTTCTTTGCCCCAGATTTCCGGAAGGGTTTTGCTCAGTCCCAGCAATTCGGCAGTGTTGGTCTTGGTGAACAAGTCGAAGATCTTGGTCTTCTCGAACTGCGCCCCACCACTGAGAAAGGTGATGAAGTCCTTGGCGATGGCCAGGCGTTCCAGCGGTTCGTCGGACAGCTGGCCGTTCTTGGCCGAAAGCATGTAAATCGCCCCGCCCAGGGAGCCGAATGCGGAGAGAGTGCCGAGTACACCGTACTGGTTCAGCGTGCCGATAGCCCTGGTGAAATCATCCTTGCTGACTTCCGCCGGAATGTATTTGGTTTGTAGCTGCTGATCGAAATCAGCCTGGGTAATGGTGCCGTTGTTGAGCTGGTTACTGAGCTCGACGAAGTCGGCCATCTTGGTCTTGTCATTGAGCAGCTCGTTGTAAAACTTCTCGATGCTGTCTTGTACGCGGCGCGGGATATCGGCGGACTTGAGAATGGTCTTGATCAGGCCGCCCAGGTCCTTGTAGGCCATTTCCTTGTATTCGTCGGGAATTGCGCCAGGGTCGCCTACCAGGGTATCGATTTCGACCAGAATGCCGTTCTGCTTGAGCTCGGACTCAGCCTTGCGGGCGCGCTCCGGGTCGAGCAGTTCCAGGCTCGACGCCAGGCGGGCGACTTCCGCTTGGCCCTCGCTGTTCAGGCCCTGTTTCTTCATGTCGGCCAGGTATTTGACGAAGTCCAGGCTGGTCAGGGTTTCGTAAATTTCGTCTGCCAGTTTGGTCTTGTCTTCACCGCTGACTTTCTCGATGGCGCTGTCCAGTTCGGCCTGGAACTCCTTGCCGATCTTGTCCTTCTCGCCGTCGCCGCTGGTGAACATGTCGCTGAGCAGCTTATCCACCGAGTCGCCGTTGAGGATGTCCTGCATGTCCTCGGTACTCAGGGTTTCGCCATCGGTATCGAACTGGCGCCAGGTGGTATTTCCGCCGCGCGGGTCTTCGATGTAGGGCGTGATGCGGTGACCGCTTTCCATCGACGCCTTGGCCTCGATGGCCTTGACCAGCTTGTAGATGTCGCTGTCTTTGCCGACCGTGCCGTCGTCGATGAGCTTCTTGTACTTGTCGAGCAGGTTCTTGGTGGCCAACTCGACCACCGTCATCTCTTCCTTGTCGTCCTTGTTGGCCTTCTCGCCGCTGCTCTGACCGAGCAGATCCAGGGTATCGAGATTGGGTAGGTCGTATTTGTCACGCAGCGCCTGGATCGAGTCGCCGCCTTTGACGTGGTCGCTCCACATCCCCGCAACCCGGTCGTACATCTCCTTGTTTTCGTGCTGGGATACGACGTACTTCTTGCCGTCCTTGGTCTCGAACTGGATGACTCCATTGCCGAATTCGTCTGGCCCGCCCCACAGGGCAATATCATGCTCGGCCACGTAGGTGTCGGCACCCGCCACCTCACGGCCATCGGCCACGCGCTGCTCAAGGGTGTAGCGAGACAGGCCGATCTGCTGCACCGACGCGAATAGCTCGGGGGTCAGCGCCTTGGAGACGCTGACGGTTTCGCCGTCGGCGGTGATGTAGGTGATCACCTCGGCGTCTTCCAAATTGCCCTGCCACTTGAACTGGGTGTAGTCGCCCCAGTCCTGCACCTCGGTATTGCGGTCGGCGATGATGTGTTCGTCGCCCATTGCCGCGACTACCTGAGCCTTCTGCTCGGGGGACTGGTTAAGGGCGTGTAGGTTGACCAGAAACTTGTACAACTCGGGGTTGACCGAGCGCTCCACCACTACGCCCTGACCATTGACCTCGTAACGGATCTTGCCGTCCTTCGCCGCTTCGACCTGGGTTTTGTCCACTGGCGGCCATGTCTCATTGTCGGTGGCGGTGCGGTCTTCCTTGGGCTTGGGGTTGCCTTCGGCCTTCAGGCTCAGACGCATGATGCTGTCGAAACGCAGACCGTCGCCGCCAGCCTGATCGTTGGGGCCTTTGCTCAGTGGTTTCACGCTCACGGTGGTTTCCTCGCGAAGTGGAAGCGCGTGGCCAGGCCGCTTCGCAGAGAAAACCGCGTATGCGCCTTTAGCCGGGACTGCCTCGATTGTTTCGCTTACTGGCGTGAAATGCTGTGAAACATCCGTTCACGAACCGAACGGGCAGGGAGAGGCCCCGCGGGGGCATGGTTAGGTTAAAGGCGGAAGCGACCGGTGGATGCAGAGCTTTCTTTTTGTAGGAGGGGCTTTAGCCGCGAGCTCTTTACGCCTAGCTAGGCAAAATCGAGGCTAAAGCTTCTCCCACAAAAGCTCTGTTCACCGGCCGCTATCGCCTTTTTGCAGCCCCTGTTTTTACTGCGCCTTGACGTCACGCAGGTAGGGCGCCGGAGCGGCGCCGAGGTTGTTGAGCATGCGGCCGCTGTACCAGTCGATGAAGTTGACCACGCCGAACTCGTAGGTTTTCGAGTAGGGCCCGGGCTGATAAGCAGTGGAGTTGATGCCGCGCTGGTTCTCTTCGGCCAGACGACGATCCTGGTCGTTGGTGGCGTCCCAGACTTCACGTAGGCGGGCAACGTCGTAGTCAACGCCTTCGACGGCATCTTTGTGCACCAGCCATTTGGTGGTGACCATGGTTTCCTGGGCGCTGATCGGCCACACAGTAAAGACGATGATGTGATCGCCCATGCAATGGTTCCACGAGTGCGGCAGGTGGAGGATGCGCATCGAGCCCAGATCCGGGTTCTGGATGCGGCCCATCAGCTTTTTGCTGCCCTGCTTGCCGTCCATGGTCATGGACACGGTGCCTTTGAGCAGCGGCATGCGCACGATACGGTTACGCAGGCCGAAGCCGGCATGCAGGTAAGGGATCTTCTCGGCTTCCCATTTGGCCGCGGATTCGGCGACGTGATCCTTGAAGGACTGGCTGGCGCGCGGGTCGTTGGTGTCGTCCCATTCCAGCAGGGTGTTGAGCAGCTCCGGGTGCGAGCCGTTGCAGTGGTAGCACTCGCGGTTGTTCTCCAGCACCAGTTTCCAGTTGGCCTTCTCGTACAGGTTGGTCTGCACCGCCACCTTGGTGTTTTCCATGTCGTATGGCTCCATGTAATGAGCCAGGGTGGCGAGGAATTCGTCGATGGCCGGTGGGTTCTCGGCCAGGGAAATGAAGATGTAGCCGCCAGCGGTCTTGCAGTTCACCGGCTTGAGGCCGAATTGCTTCATGTCGAAGTCGGCACCCATTTCGGTACCGGCGAACAGCAAGCGGCCGTCCAACTCGTACGTCCACTGATGGTAGGGGCAGACCAGTTTGGCCACCTTGCCCTTGTCACTGGTGCACAGGCGCGAGCCGCGATGCCGGCACACGTTGTGAAAGGCGTGCACGACGCCATCGGCGCCGCGGATGACGAGAACCGGGTTGTTGCCGATCTGCAGGGTCAGGTAATTGCCCTTGGTGGGGATCTCGCAGGTCATGCCGGCGATCAGCCATTCCTTGTGGAAGATCTCCTGCATGTCGAGCTGGAACACGCGCTCGTCGTTGTAGAACGGCTGCGGCAGGGAAAAGGTGCGTTCGCGCTTCTGCAGCATGTCGGCGGCTGCGGCGCGGGCCGGTTCCAGCGGGTCGCCAAGGCTCAGTGTAGAGGTGACGGTCATCGGAGAACTCCTCGTGGCGAGCGCGCGGCGCTGGCCGTGAAAGTGGCTGTTGCGGTGGTACGCAAGGTGGCGCATCGCACCCCTGACCGCCTGCCGATTGGCGCTTTTCAGAGGGGTTGCGGCTGGCGCTCTTATCCTGTTCGGCTGGGGGCGAGTGTGGAGCCGGGCGCAACCTGAACCTTATCCATGGGCGACATGGCCGAATCATTTCCCGACTCGGTAGGCCAGTGTCTACGGGGCAGGTCGGCGTTAGCATGCCGATGTCGCTGGCAGGTAAATGAACGACAGGTGCGTTGCGCACAATCGCGGCAAAGACAGGGCCGGTGAGCGGCCTGCGTGCGCGAGAGAAACGACCATGTCGAACGAATTCCTCTATCCCGTCACTACCCAGACCTGGAGCAATGGCCGCCACGTGGTGCGTTGCGTCAAGGTCATCCAGGAAACATGGGATGTGCGCACCTTCTGCTTCATGGCTGACCAGCCGGTGCTGTTCTTCTTCAAGCCGGGTCAGTTCGTCACCCTGGAGCTGGAGATCGAAGGCCGGCCGGTGATGCGCTCCTACACCATTTCCAGTGCGCCCTCGGTGCCTTACAGCTTCTCCATCACCATCAAGCGGGTGCCTGGCGGCAAGGTGTCCAACTGGCTGCACGACAACCTGTCCGAAGGCCAGGAGCTGGCGGTGCATGGTCCGGTCGGGCTGTTCAATGCCATCGATTTCCCGGCCGACAAGGTGCTGTTTCTCAGTGGTGGGGTGGGCATCACCCCAGTGATGTCGATGGCGCGCTGGTTCTACGACACCAACGCCAACGTCGATATGGTCTTCGTGCACAGCGCGCGTTCGCCCAAGGACATCATCTACCACCGCGAGCTGGAACATATGGCTGCGCGGATCAACAACTTCAATCTGCACGTGATCTGCGAGAAGCATGGTCTGGGCGAGGCCTGGTCGGGCTATCGCGGTTATCTCAACGAGCCCATGTTGCAACTGATGGCGCCGGACTATCTGCAGCGCGAGATCTTCTGCTGCGGGCCTACGCCCTACATGGCGGCGGTCAAGCGGCTGCTCGAAGCCAAGGGCTTCGACATGACCCGCTACCACGAGGAGGCATTCGGCCCGGTACCGGCGGACGTGCGCGAGGAGGTCAAGGAACTGGCCGAGCAGGCCGCCGATGCGCCGGACGTGCCGGCTGCCGATCTCAATCAGGTGGCATTCACCAGCACCGGCAAGAGCATTCAGGTCGGCCCGGGCGAGACCGTGCACGCGGCGGCGGCGAAGCTCGGGCTGCATATCCCCAAGGCATGCGGGATGGGGATTTGCGGAACCTGCAAGGTACTGAAGACGGCCGGTGATGTGGATATGGAGCACAACGGCGGCATTACCGACGAAGACGTGGCCGAGGGATACATCCTGTCCTGCTGCAGCGTGCCGCGTAACGACGTGAGCATCGATTACTGATCCTCGTGCGTTTGGTTGAAAAACCAGCAGTACCCTGCAGGGCTTGCAATCAGTGAACGGTAGGCAGCATCAAACAGCTTATCCACAGCTAGACACACAGTAATTGTGTGCAAAAAAGAATAAGTTACGCTTGAGCAGCTGTGATCGGCGATAAGCCAGCTCAGTAGAGTTGGTGGTTTTTTGATCGTTTTCCGCTAGGCCTTATAAATAAGGGGCTGTGGCTCGGTGGTGACAGGTTATTCACAGCTTGATCCACGGACTTTGGGGAAAGGCGGCGGCTGGGTTATTCACCGTTAGCCAACCCGATATCGATTGCGGAGCGTTGCCAAGGCGCTTGGTATGCTTGGATTGCTGTTGATCAAAAAACGATCTATTTGCTTGAGGCTACGTAATCACTGGCCTGTATGGCTGTCTGAACACCTTATGCACAACTAAGCGCACAGCTTATGTGTGTAGATAACTCTGCAAGATCATGAATTAGAACGTTTTTCGCTCAAATCGCTAGATCCCTCACCAGATAACGGCTACAGCCGTTTATATACAGGTTACCCACGTCATCATCCACGGATTCTGGGGACGTCTATCCACAGCGCTGGAGTGGCGCCTATCGCCCGTTGTGGATTAAATGGCCTATCAAGTCGTTGGTTGAAAAACATACAGATCGCTGCGGGCTGCGATTTATAAGGCCTGTGGATACATATGCACAGCTTGTGCAGCAAGTGCTGCACTGCGAATGTGTGTAAGTGATGGGCCAACATATTGATATAGAACATTTTTTGTACGAAAGCCGTCAGGTACCGGGATGTCTGCCCTGTAGGCCTTTGCCGACAGCTTATCCACATACTCATCCCCGCTAGCTGGGGATAGTCTCATCGGTTATCCCCAGTTGTTGAAAAATGGGCACTTGCTGCAATCGCCGGCAGTCGTATTGGCTGATGGGCGATCTGCCCACATGGAGAGCTGAATGACTCTAGCAAAGCCCTTTCGTTACCTGGCCTTGATCGTGCCGCTATTAGGCCTGGCCGCTTGTTCGTCAGTGGACATTCTCAACGCCCTGGCGCCGGGTGGTGCTAGCAAGGTCAAGGGTGTGGCCTATGGCAGCGGGCCGCGGCAGTTACTGGATATCTACCGGCCTGCCAACCTGCAAGAGCCTGCTCCAGTGGTGCTGTTCTTTTATGGCGGGAGCTGGAACTCAGGCGCGCGTGGTGACTATGCCTTTGTCGGCGAGGCCTTGGCGGCGCGTGGCATCGTCACGGTGATTGCCGATTACCGGCTTTATCCACAGGTGCGCTATCCGGAGTTTCTGCTCGATAACGCCGCCGCCCTGGCCTGGACGTTGCAGGAGGTACAGCGTTATGGCGGCGATCCGCAACGCTTATTCCTGATGGGCCACAGCTCCGGGGCGTACAACGCGGCGATGCTGGCGCTGGATCCGCGTTGGCGTGGGCAGGTGGGCGTGCCTGAGAGCGCGATCAAAGGCTGGATTGGCCTGGCCGGGCCCTATGACTTTCTGCCCATCGAGAACCCAGAGGTAAAACCGGTGTTCTTTCACCCTCAGTCCCCGGCGGATTCGCAGCCCATCAACCAGGTGCATGCCGGTGCACCGCCCGCCTTGCTGATGGCCGCTAACGACGATGAATTGGTCGACCCGCAACGCAACAGCGCTGGCCTGGCCAAACGCTTGCGCGAGGCCGCCGTACCTGTCCAGGAGCGCTACTACAGCCGGCCCAGTCATCGCACTCTGGTTGCTTCTTTGACCTGGCCACTGCGCTGGTTGGCGCCAACGCTGGATGAAACCGTGGCGTTTATCCACAAGCCGCCGCATTGAGAGGGCGTACGGAGCGCATGCTTGATGATGTAATCGGCGGATTACGCCTGCGCCTAATACGCCCTACTTACGGCACGCTTTTTAGGTGTCGCGTCCTCGCGGCGATGGATGGGCATACACCGGATGTTCCAGGATGGCCGCTATTGCATCGCGCGGGGGGCGACGCTCCCACAGGTTAGGCCAACCCGTCAGGCCGCCATCACTTCGCGGATATCCGCGGCCAGTTGACGGACGCGGGCTTCTTCGGTGTCCCAGGAACACATGAAGCGTGCGCCACCGGCGCCGATGAAGGTGTAGAAGCGCCAGCCGCGAGCGGTCAGGGCGGCGAGGGCCGGTTCGGACATCTGCAGGAACACGCCGTTGGCTTGCACCGGGAACATCAGGCTGACACCGGGCACGTCTTCCACCAGACTGGCGAGCAGTTGTGCACAGTGGTTGGCGTGCTTGGCATAACGCAGCCAGGCATCGTTCTGCAGGATGCCGACCCAGGGTGCTGACAGGTAACGCATCTTCGAGGCCAGCTGCCCGGCCTGCTTGCAGCGGTAGTCGAAGTCTTCGGCCAGCTCGCGGTTGAAGAACAGGATCGCCTCGCCGACCGCCATGCCGTTCTTGGTGCCGCCGAAGCAGAGCACGTCGACACCGGCTTTCCAGGTCAGCTCCGCCGGGCTGCAGCCGAGGAAGGCGCAAGCATTGGAGAAGCGCGCGCCGTCCATGTGCAGGTGCAGGCCGAGTTCCTCGCAGGTCTGGCTGATCGCCTGGATTTCTGCGGGGCTGTAAACGGTACCGACTTCGGTGGCCTGGGTCAGGGTGACCACCCGCGGTTTGGGGTAGTGGATGTCCTTGCGTTTTAGGGCTATCTCGCGGATCGACGCGGGCGTCAGCTTGCCCTGTTCGGTATGGGCGGTGAGCAGCTTGGAGCCGTTGGAGAAGAATTCCGGCGCGCCGCATTCGTCGGTCTCGACGTGGGCGGTCTCCGAGCAGATCACGCTGTGGTAGCTCTGGCACAGCGCTGAGAGGGCCAGGGAGTTGGCGGCGGTGCCGTTGAAGGCGAAGAACACGTCGCAGTCGGTTTCGAACAGGCTGCGGAAGTGATCGGCGGCGCGGGCCGTCCATTCGTCGTCGCCATAGGCGCGCTGATGGCCCTGATTGGCTTCTGCCATGGCTTCCCAGGCCTCGGGGCAGATGCCCGAGTAGTTGTCGCTGGCGAATTGCTGGGAATTGTCGGGCATTGGAAAATCCTTGTCTGCTGCGCCCCAAGCGGGCGTATGCCGCTACTTTAGCCCGCCTTGGCCAGGCTTAGAACTCGCTGGCGCGACATATTGTTCAGGGCTCTTCGAGGGCAATCATTCTGAACTCACGGCGGTCTGTGGGCTCACAAAGCAGAGAGTCGTAATCAAAGACTCACCGATTCCACGCTACAGGAGCCCACCATGAGCTACCGTCATCTGATCGCACTTTTCGCACCGCTCGCCTTCGCCCTACCGGCCGTGGCAGCCGAACCCTGGTCCCCTGAAGCCAAGTCGACCTTCGTGCAGGAATGCGTGAAAGGCGCTCAGTCCGGCCACTCTCAGGAACAACTCACTGCGTTCTGCGATTGCGCCGCGACCAAGGTCAGCGAAGAGTTCAGCGAGGCCGAAATGGCCGAGATGAGCAAGCAGGTTCCGCCGGATGCCGCGCTGCAGCAGCGCCTGGTCACGGCCTCGAGCAGCTGCAACGCCAAACTGCAGTAAGCCTCGAACGGGCGGCACAGGGTTCAGCCCTGTGCCGCCTTCTGATTTGCGTCGAGGCAGCCACAGCCTCTACCGTGCAGCCTCATATCCCAGCGTGACGCGTGCACATGCCTCCAGCATCACTTGCTCAGCCAATGCCTTTCGGTCGTGATGCGGCCCTCGACTTGATCAAATGGCTGGCGCTGCTGACCATGCTGATCGATCACCTTCGCCATGTCTGGCCCTCCCTGTATTTCCTTTATGTACCTGGCCGTCTGGCCTTTCCGCTGTTCTGTCTGGCCATCGCCGCCAACGTCGCGCGGCCGAGCGTTGGCCCGTCCAATGGTGTGTCGCTGAGTTACCTAGGTTGGTTGCTGCTGTTCTCGCTGCTCTCCGAGTGGCCCTATCGACTGCTGGTGCCCACGGCGGAATCGCTCAACGTGCTGCCGACTTTGGTTCTCGGCCTGCTGATCGCCAACGCCGTGCAGCGCCCGCAGCCCCAGGCCTGCTGGCTGGGTGGGGCGGCGCTGTTGATCGCCGTGTTCGGCCATGAGTGGCTGATGTTCGGCGCTTTCGGCGCGGTGTTGCCGGCGGCTTTCCTGCTGGCGCTGCGCAAGCCCTACGGCGCCTGGCTGCTGCCGATGTTGTGCTGCCTGGCGGCCAACTATTGGGCACCGTTCTACAGCGACGCCGCTCGGGGCGACCCGTTCGCCTGGAGCGTGCTCGCCATCTGCCTGTTCGCCCCGCTGATCGGCCTGCTGCTGTTGCGCGCACGTCCGCCATTCCCAGTACCGCCGGTACGACGCTGGGCCTACCTGTTCTATCCCGGGCACTTTCTCGTGCTGGTCGCGCTGCGGTTCATCTGAGTTTGCGGCATGTGCAATTGCGACACTCGGCCATGTCGCAAACGCAATCTCCCGTGGCGTGCATAGGCATCTGGTTCTCGAGGGCGAGTCATACCATCGCTGCAACAAGACTCATATCGAGCAACCGAGCCAGATGCGGCGCCTTCAGGCGCTTCGGGGAGATACGTGATGTTCAGCAAGCAAGATCAGATCCAGGGCTACGATGACGCACTGCTCAGCGCGATGAATGCCGAGGAGCGTCGTCAGGAACATCACATCGAACTGATCGCCTCGGAAAACTACACCAGCAAGCGGGTGATGGAGGCGCAGGGCAGCGGGCTGACCAACAAGTACGCCGAAGGCTATCCGGGCAAGCGCTACTACGGCGGTTGCGAGCATGTGGACAAGGTCGAGGCGCTGGCCATCGAGCGCGCCAAACAGCTGTTCGGCGCCGATTACGCCAACGTGCAGCCGCACTCCGGCTCCTCGGCCAACTCCGCCGTGTACCTGGCGCTGTTGCAGCCCGGCGACACTATTCTCGGCATGAGCCTGGCCCACGGCGGCCACCTGACCCACGGTGCCAAGGTCAGCTCGTCCGGCAAGCTGTACAACGCCGTGCAGTACGGCATCGATACCGACACCGGGCTGATCGACTACGACGAGGTCGAGCGCCTGGCCATCGAGCACCAGCCGAAGATGGTCGTAGCCGGCTTCTCCGCTTACTCCAAGACCCTAGATTTCCCGCGTTTTCGTGCCATTGCCGACAAGGTCGGAGCCTACCTGTTCGTCGACATGGCCCACGTTGCCGGTCTCGTTGCGGCTGGCCTGTACCCGAATCCGATTCCCCTCGCGGACGTGGTCACCACCACCACCCACAAGACCCTGCGCGGCCCCCGTGGCGGCCTGATCCTCGCCAGGGCCAACGAAGAGATCGAGAAGAAACTCAACGCTGCGGTATTCCCGGGCGCCCAGGGCGGCCCGCTGATGCATGTGATCGCTGGCAAGGCGGTGTGCTTCAAGGAGGCGCTGGAGCCAGGCTTCAAGGACTACCAGGCGCAGGTCATCAAGAACGCCCAGGCCATGGCCGAGGTGTTCATCGAGCGCGGTTTCGATGTGGTCTCCGGTGGCACCGACAACCACCTCTTCCTGCTCTCGCTGATCAAGCAGGGCATCACCGGCAAGGATGCCGACGCAGCCCTCGGTCGCGCCGGCATCACGGTGAACAAGAACGCCGTACCCAACGATCCACAGTCACCGTTCGTGACCTCCGGGCTGCGTATCGGCACCCCTGCGGTCACCACCCGTGGTTTCAAGGAAGCCCAGTGCCGTGAACTGGCAGGCTGGATAAGCGACATCCTCGAGCACCTTGGCGATGCCGATGTCGAGGCTCAGGTGGCCGGCCTGGCTGCCGGGCTGTGTGCCGATTACCCGGTGTATCGCTAACGCATCGTCGTTGTCGTGGCAGCCGGCTTGGCGGCGATCGGTCTTACCGGTCGCCAGCGGGCCGGCTGCTACGTTGGAACAGAATTCAGGAGTCCCCCATGCAGCGCTATTCCGGCTTCGGCCTGTTCAAGCATTCCTTCAGTCACCACGAAAACTGGCAACGCATGTGGCGCAATCCGACTCCCAAGCCGGTGTATGACGTGATCATCGTCGGCGGTGGCGGGCATGGCCTGGCTACCGCCTACTACCTGGCCAAGGAGTTCGGCGTGAAGAACGTCGCCGTGGTCGAGAAGGGCTGGCTGGGCGGCGGCAACACCGCACGTAACACCACCATCGTGCGTTCCAACTATCTGTGGGACGAGTCCGCGCACCTCTACGAGCACGCCATGAAGCTGTGGGAAGGTCTGTCCCAGGATCTGAACTACAACGTCATGTTCTCCCAGCGCGGCGTGTTCAACCTTGGTCATACGCTGCAGGACATGCGCGACATCGAGCGCCGCGTCAGCGCCAACCGCCTCAATGGGATCGATGGCGAAGTGGTCGATGCCAAGCAGGTGGCGGAGATGATTCCTTACCTCGATTGCTCGAAGAACACCCGCTACCCGGTGCTCGGTGCCTCGCTGCAGCGCCGTGGCGGCGTGGCCCGTCACGACGCCGTGGCCTGGGGCTTCGCCCGCGCCGCCGACGCCCTGGGCGTCGACCTGATTCAGCAGACGGAAGTGATCGGCTTCCGCAAGCAGGACGGTGCGGTGATCGGCGTGGAAACCAGCAAGGGCTTCATCGGCGCCAAGCGCGTCGGTGTGGTCGCTGCCGGTAACTCCGGGCACCTGGCCAAGCTCGCCGGCTTCCGCCTGCCGCTGGAGTCGCACCCGCTGCAGGCGCTGGTTTCCGAGCCGATCAAGCCGATTATCGACACGGTGATCATGTCCAACGCCGTACACGGCTACATCAGCCAGTCGGACAAGGGCGACCTGGTCATCGGCGCCGGCATCGACGGCTACAACGGCTACGGCCAGCGCGGTTCCTACCCGACCATCGAACACACCCTGCAGGCCATCGTCGAGATGTTCCCGGTGCTCTCGCGCGTGCGCATGAACCGGCAGTGGGGCGGCATCGTCGACACCACGCCGGACGCCTGCCCGATCATCGCCAAGACCCCGGTAAAGAACCTGTTCTTCAACTGCGGCTGGGGCACCGGTGGCTTCAAGGCCACGCCGGGCTCGGGCAACGTGTTCGCGGCCAGCCTGGCCAAGGGCGAGATGCATCCGCTGGCCAAGGCCTTCTCCATCGAGCGCTTCCACAACGGTGCGCTGATCGACGAGCACGGCGCAGCCGGTGTGGCGCACTGATTTTGGCGCCCTCTCTCGCTGAGAGAGGGACGATGGTTTTCTGGAGGTACCGAACATGTTGCACATCTTCTGCCCTCACTGTGGCGAACTGCGTTCCGAAGAAGAATTCCACGCTGGCGGCCAGGCGCACATTCCCCGCCCGCTGGACCCGAATGCCTGCACCGATGCGGAGTGGGGCGAGTACCTGTTCTTCCGCGACAACCCGCGCGGCATCCACCACGAGCTGTGGATCCATGCGGCGGGCTGCCGTCAGTACTTCAACGTCACCCGTCACACGGTGAGCTACGAGATTCTCGAAACCTACAAGATCGGCGAGCGCCCCAGCGTGACTGAGGCTGGCGTCGCCGCGAAAAAGGCCGCTGACCAAGGAGTAACGGCATGAGCCAGGTCAATCGTCTTTCCCAGGGCGGCCGCATCGATCGCAGCCAGCCGCTGACCTTCAGCTTCAACGGCCAGACCTATCAGGGTTATGTCGGCGACACCCTGGCCGCTGCGCTTTTGGCCAACGGCGTCGACGTGGTCGGCCGCAGCTTCAAGTACTCGCGCCCACGCGGCATCGTCGCTGCCGGCGCCGAAGAGCCGAATGCCGTGCTGCAGATCGGCGGCACCGAGGCGGCGCAGATTCCCAATGTGCGCGCTACCCAGCAGGCGCTGTACGCCAACCTGACGGCCACCAGCACCAACGGCTGGCCGAGCGTCAACACCGACCTGATGGGGATTCTCGGCAAGGTCGGCGGCGGCATGATGCCGCCCGGTTTCTACTACAAGACCTTCATGTACCCGCAGAACCTCTGGCTGACCTACGAGAAGTACATTCGCAAGGCCGCCGGCCTCGGCCGCGCGCCGAAAGAAAACGACCCGGATATCTACGACTACCTGAACCAGCACTGCGACGTACTGGTGGTCGGCGCCGGCCCTGCCGGTCTGGCCGCGGCCCTGGCCGCTGGGCGCAGCGGCGCCCGGGTGATTCTCGCCGATGAACAGGAAGAGCTCGGCGGCAGCCTGCTCTCCACCCGCGAGATGCTCGACGACAAGCCGGCCGTCGAGTGGGCCGCCAAGGCCATCGCCGAGCTGCAGGCCATGCCGGAAGTGATCCTGCTGGCGCGTGCCACGGTCAACGGTTATCACGACCACAACTTCCTCACCATCCACCAGCGTCTCACCGATCACCTCGGCGAAGTCGCGCCAATGGGCCAGCCGCGCCAGCGCCTGCACCGTGTGCGTGCCGGCCGCGTGGTGCTCGCCACCGGCGCCCACGAGCGCCCGCTGGTGTACGCCAACAACGACGTGCCCGGCAACATGCTGGCCGATGCCGTGTCGACTTACGTGCGCCGTTATGGCGTGGCGCCCGGTCAGAAACTGGTGCTGTCGACCAACAATGACTACGCCTACCGCGTGGTGCTCGACTGGCTCGACGCCGGTCGCCAGGTAGTAGCCGTGGCCGACGCCCGCAGCAACCCGCGCGGCAGCTGGGTCGAGGAAGCGCGCCGACGTGGCGTGCGCGTGCTCACCAGCAGCGGTGTGGTCGAGGCGCGTGGCAGCAAGCGTGTCACCGGTGCGCGCATCTGCGCCATCGATGCCGCCAGGCACAAGGTCACCAGCCCGGGCGAGACCCTCGACTGCGACCTGATCGTTAGCTCCGGCGGCTACAGCCCGGTGGTGCACCTGGCGTCGCACCTTGGTGGTCGTCCGGTCTGGCGTGAAGACATCCTCGCTTTCGTGCCGGGTGAAGGTTTCCAGAAGCGTCATTGCGCCGGTGCCGTGAACGGTGTGTTCGGCATGGGCGACAGCCTCGCCGATGGTTTCGAAGCCGGTGCCAAAGCGGCCGCCGAGGTGGGCTTCCAGCCCGTGAGCGGTACGCTGCCGAAAGCCGAGAAGCGCATCGAGGAAGCGTCGATTGCGCTGTTTCAGGTGCCGCACGACAAGAACACCGCACGTGCGCCCAAGCAGTTCGTCGATCAGCAGAACGACGTCACCGCCGCCGGTATCGAGCTGGCCACCCGTGAGGGCTTCGAGTCGGTCGAGCACGTCAAACGCTACACCGCGCTGGGCTTCGGTACCGACCAGGGCAAGCTGGGCAACATCAACGGTCTGGCCATCGCCGCCCGTTCGCTGGGCATCAGCATCGCCGAAATGGGCACCACCATGTTCCGCCCGAACTACACCCCGGTGACCTTCGGCGCCATCGCCGGTCGTCATTGCGGCGATCTGTTCGAGCCCAAGCGCTACACAGCCATCCAGAAGTGGCACCTGGAAAACGGCGCCGAGTTCGAGGACGTCGGCCAGTGGAAGCGCCCCTGGTACTTCCCGAAAAAAGGGGAAGACCTGCACGCCGCGGTGGCCCGCGAGTGCCTGGCCGTGCGTAACGCGGTGGGCATTCTCGACGCCTCGACCCTGGGCAAGATCGACATTCAGGGCCCGGATGCGCGCGAGTTCCTCAACCGCGTCTACACCAACGCCTGGACCAAGCTGGACGTGGGCAAGGCCCGCTACGGCCTGATGTGCAAGGAAGACGGCATGGTCTTCGACGACGGTGTGACGGCCTGTCTGGCCGACAACCATTTCGTCATGACCACCACCACTGGCGGCGCTGCCCGCGTGATGGAGTGGCTGGAGATCTACCACCAGACCGAATGGCCGGAGCTGAAGGTGTACTTCACTTCAGTGACCGACCACTGGGCGACCATGACCTTGTCCGGCCCCAACAGCCGCAAGCTGCTGGCCGAAGTTACCGACATCGACCTGGACAAGGACGCCTTCCCGTTCATGACCTGGAAGGAAGGCAACGTCGGCGGCGTGCCGGCGCGGGTATTCCGGATCTCCTTCACCGGTGAGCTGAGCTACGAAGTCAACGTCCAGGCCAACTATGCCCTGGGCGTGTGGGAGAAGATCATCGCCGCCGGCCAGAAGCATGGCCTGACGCCTTATGGCACCGAGACCATGCACGTACTGCGTGCCGAAAAGGGCTTCATCATCGTCGGCCAGGACACCGACGGTTCGGTCACCCCGGACGATCTGAACATGGGTTGGTGCGTTGGCCGTACCAAACCGTTCTCCTGGATCGGCTGGCGTGGCATGAATCGCGAAGACACCCTCAAGGAAGGCCGCAAGCAACTGGTCGGCCTCAAGCCGGTGGATCCGAACAAGGTACTGCCAGAAGGCGCGCAGCTGGTCTTCGACCCCAAGCAGCAGATTCCGATGACCATGGTTGGCCACGTCACCTCCAGCTACATGAGCGCCGCGATGGGCCATTCCTTCGCCATGGCCCTGGTCAGAGGCGGCCTCAAGCGCATCGGCGAGCGCGTCTTCGCGCCGCTGGTCGATGGCAGCGTGATCGAAGCCGAAATCGTCAGCTCCGTGTTCTATGACCCGAAAGGGGATCGCCAGAATGTCTAACGCCAATCTTTATCAGCAACGCCCTGCCGACATCGCCGGGCAGTCGTCCCTGCACCATGCCGGGTTGCACGAATTGGCCGGCAAGGGCCGCCAGGGCGCTGGCGTCACCCTGCGAGAGAAGAGCCTGCTGGGCCATCTGGTCCTGCGTGGCGACGCCGACGATGCCAATTTTGCCGGCGGTGTACACAAGGCCCTCGGCCTCGAGCTGCCGGGCGCACTGACCCTAGTGGCCAACGGCGATACCTCGCTGCAGTGGCTGGGCCCGGACGAATGGCTGCTGATCGTGCCAGGCGGCAGCGAGTTCGAGGTCGAGCGCACGCTGCGCGAGACGCTGGATGGTCAGCATATTTCGGTGGTCAACGTCAGCGGAGGGCAGACCCTGCTGGAGCTGCGCGGGCCCAAGGTGCGCGAGCTGCTGATGAAGTCCAGCAGCTACGACGTTCACCCGAAAAACTTTCCGGTGGGCAAGGCGGTAGGCACGGTGTTCGCCAAGTCCCAACTGGTGATTCGCCGCACCGGCGAGGAGACCTGGGAGCTGCTGATCCGCCGCAGCTTCTCCGACTACTTCTGGCTGTGGCTGCAGGATGCCAGCGCCGAGTACGGGTTGGCTGTGGAGGCCTGAGAACGCGAGCAGGATAAAAGCAGTGACTAACTGTGGGAGCGGGCGGGGACGCCTAGTCCATGCCCGCGAAAAATCGCGGGCATGGCCCGCTCCCACAGAATAAATGCTGACCGTCGCTCCTGCTTTAACTTCACCACTCCCAAAGGCTACGCACAAGCGCAGCCAATGACGCTCCACATCGTGCACTGCCGGCCGGCGCATGGGAGCGATCACCACAAGGAATCGCTTTCATGAGCCGCACCCCCGATACCTGGATTCTCACCGCCCATTGCCCGAGTCTGCTGGGTACCGTGGATGTGGTTACTCGCTACCTGTTCGAGCAGGGCTGCTACGTCACCGAGCACCACAGCTTCGATGATCGGCTGGCCAGCCGCTTCTTCATCCGCGTCGAATTCCGCGCCCAGGCCGGTTTCGACGAAGCGGCGTTTCTCGCCGGCCTTGATGAGCGCACCGCGCCCTTCGAGATGCGCACAGAACTGACGCCGCCGGGCTATCGCGCCAAGGTGGTGATCATGGTCTCCAAGGCCGATCATTGCCTCAACGACTTACTCTACCGCCAGCGCACCGGCCAGTTGCCGATGGACATCACCGCCATCGTCTCCAATCACCCTGATCTCAAGCCGCTGGCCGACTGGCACGGCATCCCCTATCACCACTTTGCCCTCGACCCCAACGACAAGCCGGCGCAGGAGCGCAGGGTGATGCAGGTGGTCGAGGACACCGGCGCCGAACTGGTGGTGCTCGCCCGCTATATGCAGGTGTTGTCCGCCGAGCTGTGCCGCAAGCTCGATGGCCGGGCGATCAACATCCATCACTCGCTGCTGCCCGGTTTCAAGGGTGCCAAGCCCTATCACCAGGCGTATCAGAAGGGCGTGAAGCTGGTCGGCGCCACCGCGCACTTCATCAACAACGACCTCGACGAGGGGCCGATCATCACCCAGGGTGTGGAAAGCGTCGATCATGCGCACTACCCCGAGGATCTGGTAGCCAAAGGCCGGGACATCGAGTGTCTGACCCTGGCTCGTGCCGTCAGTTATTTCCTCGAGCGACGGGTGTTCCTCAACGCTAATCGTACCGTGGTGCTCTGAGGCATCTTTGCCGCGCATAGAACACCGACTGTCGGTTCTGTACCCACGGAACTGCCAGGCGCTGGCTACTCTCCCCTGACCTGCGTTCGACGACAGATCGTCGACACGCTCACTCGGTAGTCGCCCTGCCCTTACCGGAGGCTGTCGAGACAGACGCTTCAATACTCCCTTGCAAGGCCTATGCGCCTTGTATCCACAACAAGAAAGGAGATGCATATGTCTGGTAATCGCGGTGTCGTCTATCTCGGCACAGGCAAGGTCGAAGTCCAGAAGATCGACTATCCGAAGATGCAGGATCCGCGTGGTCGCAAGATCGAGCACGGGGTCATCCTCAAGGTGGTTTCCACCAATATCTGCGGCTCTGACCAGCACATGGTGCGCGGGCGTACCACCGCCCAGGTCGGCCTGGTGCTCGGCCACGAGATCACCGGTGAGGTGATCGAGAAGGGTAGCGATGTCGAGAACCTGAAGATCGGTGATCTGGTGTCCGTGCCCTTCAACGTCGCCTGCGGCCGCTGCCGCTCCTGCAAGGAACAGCACACCGGCGTCTGCCTGACGGTCAACCCGGCGCGTGCCGGTGGCGCCTATGGCTATGTGGACATGGGCGACTGGACCGGAGGCCAGGCCGAATACGTGCTGGTGCCCTACGCCGACTTCAATCTGTTGAAGCTGCCGGATCGCGACAGGGCGATGGAGAAGATCCGCGACCTGACCTGCCTGTCCGACATTCTGCCCACCGGTTACCACGGCGCGGTCACCGCAGGCGTGGGGCCGGGCAGCACGGTGTACGTGGCAGGCGCCGGCCCAGTCGGCCTTGCCGCAGCGGCTTCTGCGCGACTGCTTGGCGCTGCAGTGGTGATCATCGGTGACGTCAACCCGGTGCGTTTGGCCCACGCCAAGGCCCAGGGCTTTGAAATCGCCGACCTGTCCAAGGACACGCCGCTGCACGAACAGATCGCCGACCTGCTCGGTGAGCCGGAAGTGGATTGCGCCGTCGACGCCGTGGGCTTCGAAGCCCGCGGCCACGGCCATGCCGGTGCCCAGCACGAAGCGCCGGCCACGGTGCTCAACTCGCTGATGGGCGTGGTGCGGGTGGCCGGCAAGATCGGTATTCCCGGTCTCTACGTCACCGAAGATCCGGGGGCAGTGGACGCGGCGGCGAAGATCGGCAGCCTGAGCATCCGCTTCGGCCTCGGCTGGGCCAAGTCGCACAGCTTCCATACCGGCCAGACACCGGTGATGAAGTACAACCGTGCCTTGATGCAGGCGATCATGTGGGATCGCATCAACATCGCCGAAGTGGTTGGCGTGCAGGTCATCAGCCTGGAGGACGCGCCGCGCGGTTACGGCGAGTTCGATGCCGGCGTGCCGAAGAAATTCGTCATCGACCCGCACAAGACCTTCAGCGCTGCCTGATGCAAACAAGCGGAACCTCAGCAGGCCGTGTGAAAACGTAGCGAGCGAAGGTCAGGCAAGGCAAAAGCCGGCGAAAAAGCGCAGTTTACGAGTTGTAAATGAGCATTTTGACTGGGCTGGCATTCCAGCCGGTTTTTAACGCCGCATGCCCGAGCGCAGTAGTTTTCACACAGTCTGTCAGGGCTCCGCTTCCACCTTTACGTGATCCTTTTCTTCCGACGGCATACTCGGCTGCTAACCTGTCTGGCTCAACCTGCAGGAGCAACTCATGAGCTTTGACCGACGGATTTCTCTGATCACCCTTGGCGTGGCGGACGTACAGGCCAGCGCCACCTTTTACGAACGGCTGGGTTGGACGCGCTCGTCCGCTTCCCAGGAAAAGATCGTATTCATCAAGCTCAAAGGGCTCGCGCTGGGGCTGTTCTCGCGGGACGAACTGGCCAAGGATGCCAACCTGCCCGAGGCCGGGCCTGTGGGCTTCTCCGGCATCACTCTGGCGCACAATCTGGAAAGCCCCGAGGCCGTGGATGCGGCCATGGTGCTTGCTGTCGACTCGGGCGGACGGCAGGTCAAAGCGCCTGAAAAGGTGTTTTGGGGCGGTTACTCCGGCTACTTCGCCGACCCGGACGGCCATCTCTGGGAATTGGCGCACAACCCCTTCGCGCCGCTGGACGAGGCGGGCCATATGATCCTGCCGGACTGATGCACCGGGCCTGGTCGTAGCAGATTCAGGCCGCGCTCTCCTGCTTCAATTGCTCGATCAATGCATCCTTCTCTTCCCATAAAGCGCTGACCCAGTTCTGCACGTACAGGCGGAATTCGGCATCGTTCTGGTAGTCGCCCTGCCAGAGCGCGGGATCGAGCGCGCGCGTGCGGATATCCATGATGACTCTCGGTACCTGTCCGCTGATCAGCTTCCAGAAACCGGGCGGCGTTTCTTCCGAGTAGACGATGGTGACGTCGAGGATGGCGTCCAGCTGCTCACCCAGCGCCGCCAGCACGAAGGCCACGCCGCCGGCCTTGGGCTTGAGCAAATAGCGATAGGGCGAGCCCTGCTGTGCCTGTTTGGCCTGGGTGACTCGCGTGCCTTCCAGGTAATTGACTACGGTGACCGGCAGCTCGCGAAACTTCTCGCAGGCGCGGCGTGTGATATCCAGATCCTGGCCCTTGAGGTGCGGATACTTTTCCAGCTTGGCCTTCGAGTAGCGCTTCATGAACGGATAGTCCAGCGCCCAGAAGGCCAGGCCGAGGAAGGGCACCCAGATCAGTTGCTGCTTGAGGAAGAACTTGAAGTAGGGCGTCTTGCGGTTGAACGCCTGCACCAGCGCCGGAATGTCGACCCACGACTGGTGATTGCTGATGACCAGGTAGGAGGTGTCCTGATGCAGTTCGCCGCCGCCGCGAATATCCCACCGGGTCGGGGTGAGCGCCGCGAAGATGCGTTTGCAGTTTTCGGCCCAGAACTCGGCGACCCACATCACCTGGCGTGAGCAGGCGGCCTTGAGTGCTTTGCCCGGCAGCACGAACTTGCCGATGGCGATAATCAGCATCGGCCCGATCAGGATCAGGGTGTTGAGCAAGAGCAGGAAAATAACGGTGAGGCCGGTGAGCAGACGGCGCATGACAGCTCCTTGTGGGCACGAGGTGTTCATCATAGGCAGACAGCAGGCTGGCGCCAAATCGCTCTGCCGGACAAGGCGTTACTGGATGTCCCTTGAGGCGGTGGTTGGTTTCAGTAAGTTAAAAGCGGACATCCGGGATCGTGTAGGAGCGGCTTTAGCCGCGAGCCCTTTACGCCTATACAGGCACAATCGCGGCTAAAGCCCCTCCCACGAGATCACGAACGGACGGTATCGCTACCGAGCCGCCAGCTCAGAACAACCTGGCCAGCAGAGCCGTCACCGCTGTCTCTACCCGCAGGATGCGCTCGCCGAGCTGCACCGGCTGCAGGCCGGCCTCAGCCAGTTTCTCCACCTCGTAGGGAATCCAACCGCCCTCGGGGCCGATGGCCAGAGTCACCGGTTGTTCAACGGCGCGGGGGCACGCCGGGTAGCTACCGGGGTGGCCGGTCAGGCCAAGCGTGCCTGCCGCCAACTGTGGCAGACGATCCTCGACGAAGGGCTTGAAGCGCTTCTCGATGATCACCTCGGGCAGCACCGTATCGCGGGCCTGCTCCAGGCCAAGAATCAGCTGTTCTCGAATCGCCGTCGGTTCGAGAAAGGGTGTCTGCCAGAAGCTCTTTTCCACCCGGTAGCTGTTGAGCAGGATCAGCCGTGGCACGCCCATGGCGGCGACGCTTTGCAGCACACGCTTGAGCATCTTCGGTCGGGGCAGGGCGAGCAGCAGGGTGATCGGCAGCTTGGCGGGTGCTGGCTGGTCGAAGTTGACCTGCAGCTCGGCGCTGTTGGCGTCCAGCTGCAGCAACTGGCCACTGCCCATGGCGCCGCCGAGGTGGCCGACCCGCAGGGTGTCGCCGTTCTCGGCGCGGTGCACTTCGTGCAGGTGGGTCAGGCGCCGGCCGTCCAGGCGCACCCGGTCGGCGGCGATGAAGTCGCCGTCCTCGAGCAGCAGCAGATTCATGGCTGAGTGCTGGGCGGCTGGTCGACCGGCGCTTCATCCTCATCAGGGTCGGGCTCACCACGCCTTGTGCGGATCAGGCTACCGGCAATGATGCCCAGCTCGAACAGCAGCCACATCGGCACGGCCAGCAGGGTCTGCGAGAAGATGTCCGGCGGGGTCAGGATCATGCCGAGCACGAAGCAGCCGATGATCACGTAAGGGCGGATTTTGCGCAGATAGGCGACGTCGACGATGCCGATCCAGATCAGCAGTACCACGGCCACCGGCACTTCGAAGGCAAAGCCGAAGGCGAAGAACAGGGTCATGATGAAATCGAGGTAACTGGCGATATCGGTCATCATCGACACGCCTTCGGGCGTTACGCTGGCGAAGAAGTGGAAGATGATTGGAAAGACCAGAAAGTAGGCAAAAGCCACCCCTGCATAGAACAGCACGATGCTGGAGATCAGCAACGGGATGGCGATGCGTTTCTCATGCTTGTAGAGGCCCGGGGCGATAAACCCCCAGATTTGATGCAGGATCACTGGCATGGCCAGGAATACGGCAACCAGCATCGTCAGCTTGAACGGGGTGAGGAACGGCGACGCCACATCGGTGGCGATCATCGTTGCGCCTTCCGGCAGGTACTGACGCAGTGGTGCAGAAACCAGGGTGTAGATCTGCTGTGTGAAGTAGAACAGACCGGCGAAGAGCAGGAAGATAGCGGCTACGCAACGCAGCAGGCGCGTACGCAACTCGGCAAGATGAGAAACCAGCGGCATTTCCTGGTCGTTGTCAGAGAGTCGACTCATGGTTGCGGCGTCTTGTCCTGGCTGGCGACGGGCGCCGGGGCTGGCGTTGAGATCGGGGTGGGCGTAACAGCCGATCCCGCCGCGGGTTCGGCAACGGGCGCTGAAGGCTCCGTGGGGAGCGGCGTCTGGGCCTGTGGAGCGGGCGTGCTTGGCGGCAGAATGTCATTCTTTACCGCTTGCATCTCCTTCTCCAGCTCAAGGATGTGCTCGTTATGCAGCTGGCGTCGGATCTCGTCGGCGCCTATTTCACGCTCGACCTCCGACTTGATCGCATTGAAGCTGCGTTTGATACGGCCAATCCATAGCCCCGCGGTGCGCGCTGCACCGGGCAGGCGCTCGGGGCCGAGCACCAGCAAGGCGATCAGACCGACCACTAGCAGCTCGCTGAAACTGATACCGAACATGCTCTGGCCTCAGTCTTTACGCAGAGGTTCTTCGACCTTGCTGGCCTGGCCTTCCACAGTATGTGGCTGGTTCAGCGGGGCTTGCTGCTGATAAGGCTGTTGGGGTTGTTGCGCTTGCGGTTCAGCCGGCTTGGTTTCGTCTTCGTTCATCGCCTTGCGGAAACCCTTGATGGTTTCACCGACGTCGGAGCCGAGGTTCTTGAGTTTCTTGGTGCCGAACACCAGCACGACGACGATAAGGATGACTACCCAGTGTTTCCAATCGAAAATGCCCATGCTGCATTGTCCTCGTCAGAGTCTTTATTAAGTGTCGCTGTCGCTGTCGCTTCGTGCGGCTTTTTCCGCATGCCCGGACAGGCCGAAACGGCGATCCAGTTCATCCAGTACCGCCTGCGGGTGCTGATCCAGCGCGGCCAGCATGACCATGCTGTGGAACCACAGGTCGGCAGTTTCGTAGATCAGATCGCTGCAGTCACCGCTGGTGGCAGCGTCCTTGGCGGCAAGAATGGTTTCCACCGATTCTTCGCCCACCTTCTCCAGGATCTTGTTCAGACCCTTGTGGTACAGGCTGGCCACGTAGGAGCTGTCTGGGGCCGCGCCCTTGCGCGACTCCAGCACCTCGGCCAAGCGCTTGAGGGTATCAGTCATGGCGGTGTTCCGGTGTATATATGGTGTGCGGATCTTTCAAGACGGAATCGACGGTCTTCCACGCGCCATTCTCGAATACCCGGTAGAAGCAACTTTCGCGCCCGGTATGGCAAGCGATGCCGCCGAGCTGTTCAACCTTTAACACGATTACGTCGGCGTCACAGTCCAGACGCAGCTCGTGGAGCTTCTGCACATGACCGGATTCCTCGCCCTTGCGCCACAGCTTGCCACGCGAGCGTGACCAGTAGATGGCGCGCTGCTCGCTGGCAGTCAGGGCCAATGCTTCGCGGTTCATCCAGGCCATCATGAGGATGCGCCCGGTCTGGTGATCCTGGGCGATGGCCGGCACCAGGCCGTCTTCGTTCCAAGTGACTTCATCTAACCAGTTGTTCATTGCTTTTCCGTATTCGAGACGCGGCGTTTCGTTGCAAGTGTGCCAGCCAGGGCGCTGGCTGGCTATCGGCGCACGATCAGGTACAGACCACTGGCGGTCATCAGCCAGGCTGGCCAGGCGATGGCCGGTTCACTCAGGTTGGCCATGCCCAGGGCCAGCACCACACCGCCGCCGATCAGCGCGGCGCCGATCAGTCGTACCGCCCAGCCGTCACGCTCGCGCCATGGCGGTGGTGGATCTTTGGCATGCGGCTGAGCCATGCGTTCGAGCAGGCTGCGAGTCATGTTGGCCAGGTGCGGCACTTGCTCGACCTGACTCTGCAGGTTTTGCAGCAGGTTGCGCGGGCTGACGCGTTGGCGCATCCAGCGCTCGAGGAACGGCTGAGCGGTGGTCCACAGATCCAGATCAGGGTACAGCTGGCGACCCAGGCCTTCGATATTCAGCAGGGTCTTCTGCAGCAGCACTAGCTGCGGTTGCACTTCCATATTGAAGCGCCGCGCGGTCTGGAACAGGCGCATCAACAACAGACCGAAGGAGATGTCCTTGAGCGGGCGTTCGAAGATCGGTTCGCACACGGTACGGATCGCCGCTTCGAAATCGTTGACCTGGGTTTCTTGCGGCACCCAGCCAGAGTCGATGTGCAACTGCGCCACCTTGCGGTAGTCACGCTTGAAGAAGGCCACCAGATTGCGCGCCAGGTAATCCTGATCCTCGGGGGTGAGGCTGCCGATGATGCCGCAGTCGATGGCGATGTACTGCGGGTTCCACGGCGTTCGCGTGCTGACGAAGATGTTGCCCGGGTGCATGTCGGCATGGAAGAAACTGTGGGTGAACACCTGGGTGAAGAAAATCTCCACGCCGCGTTCGGCCAACAGTTTCATGTCGGTGCGCTGGTCGGCCAGAGTCGCCAGATCGGTGACCTGGATGCCGTAGATGCGCTCCATGACCAGCACCTTGGGGCGGCACCAGTCCCAATACACCTGGGGCACGTAGAGCAGATCCGAGCCCTCGAAGTTACGTCGCAACTGGCTGGCGTTGGCCGCCTCGCGCAGCAGGTCGAGTTCGTCGTAGATGGTCTTCTCGTAATCGCTGACCACGTCCACAGGGTGCAGGCGACGGGCTTCGCTCGAGGCGCGCTCGGCCAGTTTGGCGAGCAGGAACAACCAGGCCATGTCGGCGCGGATAATCGGCTTGAGGTTCGGGCGAACCACTTTGACCACTACTTCTTCACCGCTTTTCAGCTGCGCCGCGTGCACCTGGGCGACCGAGGCCGAGGCCAGCGGTTCGGTGTCGAAACGGGCGAACGCTTGGCTGACCGGCATGCCGAGTTGTTCCTCGATCAGCGCCAGCGACTTGGCCGGGTCGAACGGCGGTACGCGATCCTGCAGGTGGGTCAGTTCGTCAGCGATATCCGGCGGGAGTAGGTCACGGCGGGTGGACAGCAACTGGCCGAATTTGATGAAAATCGGCCCCAATTCTTCCAGGGCCAAGCGCAGGCGCTGACCGCGATTGAGCGGCGAAGCCTTGCGCGGCAGCCAGCGCCAGGGCAGCAGGAAGCGCGGCGCGCGCAGCCAGAAGGGCAGCGGCAGGGCGAACAGCAGGTCATCCAGGCGATAGCGGATGACCACGTAGAGGATGCGCAACAGACGACGAACGGCAAGCAGCTTCATGCGATGGGCTTATGGCGTTGGGCGAGGCGCTCGATGCGCGCGTCGAGACGGTCGAGGGAAAGTTTCAGGGCATCCAGTTCGGCAAAGCGTGCGTCGGCCTCACGGTGGCCAACCAGGGTGCGTGATTCTTCACTGAGGTAATCGGCCAGGCTCAGTTGCAGGCTGTGCAGAGTGTCCCGCGTCCAGCCCGTGCGGCTGCGCAGGTGGCCGGCCAGCAGTGGCGTGGCGATCGGGCCGAGCCAGCGTGACAGCTCGTATTCCCAATCCAGCTCAAGATCCTGCAACACGCCGGCCAGCTCCAGCAGCACGCCACTTTCGCCGTCCAGATCGACCTCTGGCGTGTGCAGCACGGCCTGCTTGTCCTTGGCCAGCGCCAGGCTCAGCAGAGAACTGGCTGGCGCGCGCAGGGTGCAGTCGACTTGCCCCGTCCATTGGCTGGCCAGGCGCAGGCCTTCACCGTCGGCGAGGATGAACAACTGGAACGCTGGTGCGCGCGACTCGACCGCGATCACCCGGCCATGCAGCCGGGTCAGGCGCGGCAGGGCAGTGCTGTCCAGCGCGAGTACGCGGTTAAGGCCGCGCTCGACGCCCGCGAACAGGGCCTGGCTCAGCATCAGGGCTTGATACCGCGGTGCAGAGCGACGATGCCGCCGGTCATGTTGTGGTAAGTCACGCGGTCGAAACCGGCGGCTTCCATCATCGCCTTGAGGGTGTCTTGATCCGGGTGCATGCGGATCGACTCGGCCAGGTAGCGATAGCTCTCGGCGTCGTTGGTGACCAGCTTGCCCACCAGCGGCATGAAGTTGAACGAATAGGTGTCGTAGACCTTGGACAGCAGGCTGCTTTTCGGCTTGGAGAATTCCAGCACCAGCAGGCGACCACCGGGCTTGAGCACGCGCAGCATGGAGGCGATGGCGGCATCTTTATGAGTGACGTTGCGCAGGCCGAAGGCGATGGTCACGCAGTCGAAATGGTTGTCCGGGAAGGGCAGCTTTTCGGCGTCGGCCTGGACGAATGCGATATTGCCCGACACGCCGCGGTCGAGCAGGCGGTCACGACCGACCTTGAGCATCGAAGCGTTGATGTCGGCCAGCACCACCTCGCCGGTCTCGCCGACGATGCGCGAGAACTGGCGGGCCAGGTCACCGGTGCCACCAGCGATGTCCAGCACGCGGTTGCCGCTACGTACGCCGGACAGCTCGATGGTGAAACGCTTCCACAGGCGGTGCATGCCGCCGGAGAGCAGGTCGTTCATCAGGTCGTACTTGGCGGCTACCGAGTGGAATACTTCGGCAACCTTGTCCGCCTTGCGGCTTTCCGGAACGTCCTGGAAACCGAAGTGAGTGGTGGGTTCGCTGCCGTCGTTCTTGAGCGGATCGTTCATGTCACCCTTTCCTGAAATCCGAGAGGCTTGGCGCCGTTTTAAAAGCCTATGAGCTAAAGCCATGCGAGGCACTGTCGCCAGTGGGGCCAGCGGCTAGCCCGCAGCACGGTTTCGACAGGCTCTAGTCAGCCGAGTGCCCGCATTCTAAACCTAAAAGCCGGGCACAGGCGCACGCCGGTAGTGGCCCACCGGGCGCTTCTTGTATATTCCCCCGCCAGCGATTTCAGTCAGGAGAGCCATGATGGCCAGAATTACCGTCGACCGCCCCCATAACCTGGGCGTCGAAGCCGCTCGCGGCAAAGCCGAACAACTGGCCGAGCGCCTGGCGCGCGAATACGACGTGCGTTATCAGTGGAACGGCGACACTCTGGAGTTCAAACGCAGCGGCGCCGACGGTCGGATCGAGGTCAGTGAGGATCGGGTCAACCTGCAACTCAATCTTGGCCTGCTGCTTTCGGTGCTGAGCGGCAAGATCAAGAGTGAAATCGAAGAGGTATTGGACAAGGAATTGCAGGCCTGACTTTTTAGCGTGCCAAGGCGCTCCCTTAGGGCGCGAAGCGTAATCCGTCGTTTTGCTGCGAACAGCGTTGTCCGTTTATATGGCGGATTACGCCTTCGGTTAATACGCCCTACGGTTCTGACAGGTCACAGACGGGCGTCTGTCGGTGGTCAAGCGCAGTGCGCTGCACTGGCTTGATCACTGGGGGAGCTTAGAAGCGGAAGGCCTGGCGACCGATCAACAGCCACTGGCCTTTCTGTTTTTGCCAGATCTGGAAGTTTTCGATTTCGGTCGGGACGATGCCTTTCTCTTTGTTGATGGCTTGAGCCGAGAAGTGATGGCGAACCAACGCGACGTCACCGGACAGGGTGATCTTCTGGTTGAGCATCTTCAGTTCTTTGAACGCGCTCTTACCGGTTTCGATGTCTGCGATAAAGGCTTTTTTGTCTTGGATATTGCCGCTGGAGTGGCCATAGGTGAGGTTTTCGGCCGTCAGTGCCTGCAGCTTGGCGATGTCCTTGTGCAGCATGGCCTGGGTGAGGCCGTCCACTGCAGTGGCGACATCCTGTTCATCGGTAGAGGCAGCGGCCACGTAGCCGGTAAACAGGCACAGAAAACAGACGAGCAGTTTCAGCTTTTTCATGCACAGAACCCTTTTTGTAATTGTTAGGAGTAAAGGCGACGGGATTGTCCGTCGTCGTACAACTTAACTGATTCTGGGTTCCTGACAAGTGCCACGCTCACCCAAATAGCCAACATTTCGTCAGGCTGGCGTACGGCCATTATCGCTGCAGGCGTGTGCTGTGCAGCAGGTCGCACGCTTCGCGAGTCGCGGTTGTGCTGGTCGGGGCGAGGGCGTCCAGCCAATGCCGGGCGCTGCTCTCGGGTAATTTAGGCCAGCCAGCTGACAGCGCTTGCAGGCGCTGCAGGTGTTCTCGTTCCGCATCCAGCTCGAGTTGTTTGAGGTGCTGGCGTAATAGCGCCAGCGCCTGATCCGTCTGCGCGGCCTCACGCCAGGATTGACGCAACTGCCTCAGTGGTACGACGACGTCGCGCTGCCAGGGGGCTGCAGCCTGGCGTAATTGCGCCACGTAGTCGGTGGTGCAGTGTGTTGCGCGTTGATCCAGCCATAGGCCGCAGAGCACCAGGCAGACATCCGCTCCAGCATCCTGCAGCGCCAAACAGGCCGTCTCGACGCCAGGGCGGGCATAGAGATTCGTGGCGAAGTCCCACAGGTCAGTAGTCACGGTACGCTCCGAGTAAGCGGCAGGGGACTCTGGTAGAATCCGCCGCCATTATGATCCGACTTCTGAACCTTACCTTACAGCGTGGCCCGCAGCGTCTGCTAGAAGACGCCGAGCTGACCCTGCACGCCGGCCACAAAGCCGGCCTTATCGGTGCCAACGGCGCCGGAAAATCGAGCCTGTTCGCCTTGCTGCGTGGCGAGTTGACCCCGGATGCCGGCGATTGCCTGCTGCCCGGCGACTGGCGCATCGCCCATATGCGCCAGGAGGTCGATACCCTCGAGCGCCAGGCCGTGGACTACGTGCTTGACGGCGACCACAACCTGCGCCGTGTGCAGGCTGATCTGGCAGTTGCCGAGCAGCGCCAGGACGGCAGCGCCATTGCTCGCCTGCACAGCGAGCTGGACAGCGCCGACGGCTACACTGCCGACGCCCGTGCCCGCAAGCTGCTGGCCGGCCTGGGCTTCGACAATGCGCAGATGGATCGCCGGGTCGGCGATTTTTCCGGTGGCTGGCGCATGCGCCTTAATTTGGCCCAGGCGCTGATGTGCCCATCCGACCTGCTGCTGCTTGATGAGCCGACCAACCACCTGGATCTGGATGCCATTCTCTGGCTCGAGGGCTGGTTGCAGAGCTATCCGGGCACTTTGCTGCTGATCTCCCACGACCGGGATTTTCTCGATGCCGTGGTCGACCACGTCGCCCACGTCGAGCAGCGCAAGCTGACGCTATACCGTGGCGGTTACAGTGCCTTCGAACGTACCCGTGCCGAGCGTTTGGCCCAGCAGCAGCAGGCGTACGAGAAGCAGCAAGTGCAGCGTGCGCACATGGAAAAGTACATCGCCCGTTTCAAGGCCCAGGCGACCAAAGCACGCCAGGCTCAGAGCCGCATCAAGGCGCTGGAGCGTATGGAAGAGCTGAGTGCGGCGCATGTCGACTCGCCCTTCGATTTTGTGTTCCGTGAGGCCGACAAGATTTCCACACCGCTGCTCAGCCTTAGCGAAGGCCGCCTCGGTTATGGCGACAAGACCATTCTGCAGCAGGTCAAGCTGAGCCTGGTGCCGGGCGCCCGTATCGGCCTGCTCGGCCCCAACGGCGCGGGCAAGTCGACGCTGATCAAGAACCTCTCCGCTGAGCTGCAGCCGCTGAGCGGCAGCTTGCAGCGTGGCGAGAATCTGGTGATCGGCTACTTCGCCCAGCACCAGCTCGACTCCCTGGACGACAAGGCCAGCCCGCTGTTGCACCTGCAGCGTATTGCCCCCGGCGAGCGCGAGCAGACCCTGCGCGATTTTCTCGGCGGCTTTGACTTCCGTGGGCCGCGTTGCGATGAGCCGGTGCTGAATTTCTCCGGTGGCGAGAAAGCGCGCCTGGCCTTGGCGCTGATCGCCTGGGGCAAGCCCAACCTGCTGCTGCTCGATGAACCGACCAACCACCTCGACCTGGAGATGCGCTTGGCGTTGACCATGGCACTGCAGGAATTCGCCGGGGCGGTGGTGGTGGTGTCTCACGATCGGCACCTGCTCAAGAGCACCACTGACGAGTTCCTGCTGGTCGCCGATGGCCGCGTGGCACCGTTCGACGGTGACCTGGAGGATTACGCGCGCTGGCTGGTGGATTATCGTCAGCGCCAGGCCGCTCCAGCGACTGCGACAGCGGTCAGCACGGGCAATGACAAGCGTGGCCAGCGCCAGGCCGCCGCTGCGCTGCGCCAGCAACTGGCACCGCACAAGAAGGCAGCGGACAAGCTCGAGGCTGAGCTCGGTCAGGTGCAGGGCAAGCTCGCCGCACTGCAAGAGCGCCTTGGCGATAGTGCCATCTACGAGGCCGCGCGCAAGGAAGAGCTGCGCCAGGCGTTGGCCGAACAGGCAGGGCTGAAGAGCCGTGAAGGCGAGCTGGAAGAACAGTGGCTGGAAGCGTTGGAAACTCTAGAAGTGTTGCAGCAAGAACTGGAGGCAATGGCTTGAATTTCGATTTTACCGACCTGGCCTGGCTAACCGCCTGGAGCCAGCCACTGATGCTCGCTGGGCAGGTCGTTCTGATTCTGGTACTGGCCTGGCTGGCACAGCGGATTCTCACTCGTGGCATTAGCCGCTTGGGCCATCGCTATCCACAGCTACCGGCAGAGCTGCTGGTGCCGTTGCGCGGCCTCACCCGCTGGCTGATCCTGGGTAGCGCGTTCATGCTGGTGCTGGAGCGCTTAGGTGTTTCGGCCCAGGTGTTGTGGGGTGCTTTGACCGGCTTTGCGGCAGTGGCAGCCATCGCTTTCTTCGCCATCTGGAGCGTATTGTCGAACCTGTTCTGCGCGCTGCTGATCTTCGCCCTCGGGCCGTTCCGCATTGGCGACTGTGTCGAAGTGCTGGAAAGCGCCGACAAGCCGGGCGTGCGGGGTCGTGTATTGGACATCAACCTGTTCTACACCACCCTGGAAGACCTGACCGGTGACGCGCCGGGCACCTGGGTACAGATTCCCAACAGCCTGTTCTTCCAGAAGGCCGTGAGGCGCTGGCGCAACGGTGATGTACCGGCAGCACGCAAGATCGAATCCTGATCATCATTAATTCGAGGTCGTCATTATGGCTCTGGAAACCTGGCTCGCGTTCTTCGTCGCTTGTTGGCTGATCAGCCTGTCGCCAGGTGCCGGTGCCATCGCATCGATGTCGGCCGGCTTGCAATACGGCTTCCTGCGCGGTTACTGGAACGCCTTGGGCCTGCAGCTCGGCCTGGCGCTACAGATCATCATCGTCGCAGCTGGCGTCGGTGCGATTCTGGCGACCTCGGCGCTGGCCTTCAGCCTGATCAAGTGGTTTGGCGTCGCTTACCTGGTTTACCTGGGCTGGCGACAATGGTCTGCGCTACCTGCCGATATGAACGTGAGCGGCGAGCGCCCGATTGGCCGGCCGCTGAGCCTGGTGTTGCGCGGCTTCCTGGTGAATTTCGGCAACCCCAAGGCAATCGTCTTCATGCTCGCGGTGCTGCCGCAGTTCATCAACCCCCATGCACCGCTGACCGAGCAGTACCTGATCATTGGCGTGACCATGGTGACTGTCGATCTGATCGTAATGGCCGGCTATACCGGCCTGGCCGTACGCGTTCTGCGTCTGCTGCGCACGCCGCGTCAGCAGCGCATCATGAACCGCAGTTTTGGCGCACTGTTCGTGGGCGCCGCCGCTTTGTTAGCCACCGTGCGTCGCGCGCCGGTCTAAATATGCGCGTATGGATCGATGCCGACGCTTGCCCACGATTGGCGCGGGATCAGGTGGTCAAGTTCGCGCTCAAGCGTAACTTCGAAGTCGTCATGGTCGCCGGGCAAGCGCAGCCCAAGCCGGCTTTCGCCTGTGTACGTTTGATCGTTGTGCCGAGCGGCCCGGATGCGGCTGATGATTATCTGGTGGAGCACGCCGTGCCAGGCGAGCTGGTGATCTGCAGCGATGTGCCGCTGGCTGATCGTCTGGTGAAGAAAGGTGTGCTGGCGCTGGATCCGCGCGGCAAGGAGTTCGACGAGCGCAACATGGGCGAGCGTCTGGCGGTGCGTAATCTGTTCACCGACCTGCGTGAGCAGGGGCAGGTCGGCGGTGGTCAGGCTGCCTACGGCGACAGGGATCGGCAGGCTTTCGCCAATTCTCTGGATCGCCTGCTGACGCGTCTGTCACGCGGTTGAACGCCTTGTCGACCAAGCGTTTAAGCGTCGCCGCTGTGGGCGGCGATAGTTTTCACTCGTGGGTCAGTTCCAGCACGCGGTCTACCAGCTTATTGATCCCTGACGCCGCCTGGGAGATGGACTCAGCCAGCATGTAGGCCGGCGTAGTCACCAGCTTGCGCTGGGTATCTTCGACGATATCTTCGACGTTGCACTCGACGTGCTCTGCGCCCATTTTGGTCAGTGCTGCGGCGGTGTCGGCGTCATGACCGATGGTGCAGGTCACGCCGGCGCCGAAGATGCGCGCAGCCAGGGCCGGGGCGATGCAGATCAGCCCGATGGGTTTGGAGGCGCTGACGAACGACTGCGCAGCCGCCAGCACGTCGGCCTGCACGGTGCAGTCGCCGCCAGCGCTGGCGAAGTTGGAAAGATTCTTGGCAGCGCCAAAACCACCCGGCAGGATCAGCGCATCGAAGTCGTCAGCGCGCAGTTCGCGCACGTCCTTGATGTTGCCGCGGGCGATGCGTGCGGATTCCACCAGCACGTTACGCGCCGGCTGCATTTCCTCGCCGCTGAGGTGGTTGAGTACGTGTGCCTGATCGATGTTTGGCGCGAAGCACTGCACTTCGGCGCCGCGTTGGTCGAGGCGCAGCAGGGTGATCACGCTTTCGTGGATCTCCGAGCCGTCATAGACGCCACAACCGGAAAGAATCACTGCGACTTTCTTGTTCATCGACCAACTCCTGATGAGGTACGAGCCGAGCCCGGATCTAGCGTCCGGCGGTCTCGCTTGGGGGTAACGTGTCTTCTGTTATGACTGATCAGTCAGCCAATTGTTACAGGCTTTTGAACGTTTGTGAGGTCGTCGTCAATTGCAGTGTTTCAGGTGCGGCGCTGTCTACGACGGTACAGCCAGATGCCCAGGCCGATGATCAGCAAACCCGCGAAGACGTACAACTGAACCTGATGCAGCTCACCCAGCAGGCCTTCGAGTGCGCGGCCAAGCTTATAGGCGAGGGTGCCGAGCACGATGGCCCAGATCGCTGCGCCGATGGCATCGAGAATCACGTAACGGCGACGCGGATAGCCGGAGATACCGATGGCCAGTGGCATCACCGTGCGCATGCCGTAGAAGAAGCGGAAGCCCAGCACCCAAAGATCCGGATGGCGGCGCAAGTACACCAGTGCCTTGTCGCTGAGCGCTTGCCACTGGGGACGATTATCGAGAATGCGTCGACCGTGACGGCGGCCCAGATGGAACCACAGTTGGTCGCTGGCATAGGTGCCGAGGAAGGCGAAGATTATCACCAGCTCGATCTGCAAAATGCCCCGCAACGCCAGATAAGCCGCCAGTAACAGCGACATTTCACCTTCGAGAAAAGTGCCCAGGGCCAGGGCCGGGTAACCGAAGTGCTGCAGCAAATTTTCCAGCATTGAAGATGACCGTAGAGGAGGGAACGCAAGGCTACGTGGTTCGACAACGTAAAACAGCATTTGTCGAAATACTGTGAAATAACCGCTGGCAGCTTTTGCTTGCAATGCCGGGGTGTTATGCCGATTGCGAGCAATTTTGGTGCATCCGATGTGCCTTATCGGCTGCGACGTGCCGTCGCAGTATTCGTTATCGTCGTCATCATTTGGTCATAATGGCGGCTTATAACTGTCACACTTCGCCCGCTTGAGCGGGCCCAGGAGTCTGCACGTGAGCTTTACCCCTGCTAACCGCCTGTTCCCAGCCACCCGCCTGCGCCGCAATCGTCGCGACGAATTTTCCCGGCGTTTGGTGCGTGAGAACGTGCTGAGCACCAACGACCTGATCCTGCCGGTATTCGTGCTCGATGGCGAGAATCAGCGTGAGGCGGTGGCATCCATGCCCGGCGTTGAGCGTCTGTCCATAGACCTGCTGCTGCAGGAAGCGGAGAAGTGGGTGGCTCTGGGTATTCCCGCGTTGGCGCTGTTCCCGGTAACCCCCGCAGAAAAGAAAACCCTCGACGGCAGTGAAGCCTGGAACCCGGACGGCATCGCTCAGCGTGCCACCCGTGCGTTGCGCGCGCGCTTCCCCGAGCTAGGGGTGATCACCGACGTGGCCCTCGACCCGTTCACCACCCATGGTCAGGACGGCATTCTCGACGAAGAAGGCTACGTGCAGAACGACATCACCGTCGATGCGCTGGTCAAGCAGGCGCTGTCTCACGCCGATGCGGGCGCTCAGGTGGTGGCGCCGTCGGACATGATGGACGGGCGCATCCAGGCTATCCGCGAGGCGCTGGAGCTGGCCGATCACGTCAACGTACGGATCATGGCCTACTCTGCCAAATACGCCAGCGCCTACTACGGCCCGTTCCGCGATGCGGTGGGCTCCTCGCTGAACCTCGGCAAGGCCAACAAGGCCTCCTACCAGATGGATCCGGCCAACAGTGACGAGGCGTTGCATGAAGTCGCCGCCGACCTCGCCGAAGGCGCCGACATGGTCATGGTCAAGCCGGGCATGCCGTACCTGGACATCGTTTCTCGGGTCAAAAGCGAATTCAAGGTGCCGACCTTTGTCTATCAGGTCAGTGGCGAATATGCGATGCACATGGCTGCCATCCAGAACGGCTGGCTCAGCGAAGCGGTCATTCTCGAGTCGCTGACGGCCTGCAAACGAGCGGGTGCCGATGGCATCCTCACTTATTTCGCCGTGCGTGCGGCCGAACTCATACGACAGGGGCAGTAGCCCCTCCAGGGTAATTCAATGAGCAACGAAGGACTCAGTGAGAACGAACAGCTCGATGTACCGGCAGTCAGCCTGCCGGTGATCGACGAAGCGCCGGTGGAAGCGATAGTGGAAACGCCAGTAGTCGAAACCACGGCGGTCGCCGTGCCAGTGCCCAGCCTGGATGACAGTAGCTTGTACATCCATCGTGAGCTGTCGCAACTGCAGTTCAACATCCGCGTGCTGGAACAGGCGCTGGACGAGTCCTACCCGTTGCTGGAACGTCTGAAGTTCCTGCTGATCTTCTCCAGCAACCTCGATGAGTTCTTCGAAATCCGCGTTGCCGGGCTGAAGAAGCAGATCAACTTCGCCCGTGAACAGGCCGGCGCCGATGGCTTGCAGCCACATCAGGCGCTCTCGCGCATCGCCGAACTGGTACACGAGCAGGTTGGCCGGCAGTACGCCATCCTCAACGATGTGCTGTTTCCTGCGCTGGCCAAGCACGGCATCAACTTCATTCGCCGCCGCTACTGGACGACCAAGCACAAGGCCTGGGTGCGCCGCTATTTCCGCGACGAGATCGCGCCGATCATCACACCGATCGGTCTCGACCCGACGCACCCGTTCCCGCTGCTGGTCAACAAGAGCCTGAACTTCATCGTCGAACTGGAAGGCGTCGATGCCTTCGGTCGCGATTCTGGTCTGGCTGTAATCCCTGCGCCGCGTCTGCTACCGCGGATCATCAAGGTGCCGGAAGACGTCGGCGGCCCAGGCGCCAACTACGTGTTCCTGTCGTCGATGATCCACGCCCACGCCGATGACCTGTTCCCTGGCATGAAGGTCAAGGGTTGCTACCAGTTCCGTCTGACCCGTAACGCCGATCTGTCGGTGGACACCGAGGATGTCGAAGACCTGGCCCGCGCCCTGCGCGGTGAGCTGTTCAGCCGTCGTTACGGTGATGCGGTTCGCCTGGAGGTGGTCGACAGCTGCCCGAAACACCTCACTGACCAGTTGCTCAAGCAGTTCGGCCTGTCGGAGCACGAGCTGTATCAGGTCAACGGCCCGGTCAACCTGACCCGCCTGTTCAGCATCACCGGTCTGGAAAGCCATCAGGATCTGCAATACGCGCCGTTCACGCCGGTAATCCCCAAGTTGTTGCAGAACAGCGAGAATATTTTCAGCGTGGTCAGCAAACAGGACATCCTGTTGCTGCATCCCTTCGAGTCCTTTACGCCGGTCGTTGACCTGCTGCGCCAGGCCGCTAAAGACCCCCACGTGCTGGCCATCAAACAGACGCTCTACCGTTCTGGCGCCAACTCGGAGATCGTCGATGCCCTGGTGGAAGCCGCGCGCAACGGCAAGGAAGTCACCGCGGTGATCGAGCTGCGCGCACGCTTCGACGAGGAGTCCAACCTGGCCCTGGCTAGCCGCCTGCAGGCTGCCGGTGCGGTGGTGATCTACGGTGTGGTGGGCTTCAAGACCCACGCCAAGATGATGCTCATTCTGCGTCGTGAGAACGGCGAGATCGTCCGTTACGCGCACCTGGGTACTGGTAACTACCACGCCGGCAACGCCCGTCTGTACACCGACTACAGCCTGCTCACCGCCGACGTGGCGCTGGGTGAGGATGTGTCAAAAATGTTCAGTCAGCTGATTGGCATGGGCAAGACCCTGCGCATGAAGAAGCTCCTGCATGCGCCCTTTACCCTAAAGAAAACCCTGCTCGACCTGATCGCCAAGGAAACCCACCTGGCCAGCGAAGGCAAGCCGGCGCACATCATCGCCAAGTTCAACTCGCTGACCGATGCGAAGATCATTCGCGCGCTGTACAAGGCCAGCCAGACCGGCGTGCGGATCGATCTGGTGGTGCGTGGCATGTGCTGCCTGCGGCCGGGCGTGCCGGGCGTGTCGCACAACATTCAGGTGCGTTCGATCATCGGTCGCTTCCTGGAGCACACCCGGGTGTTCTACTTCCTCAATGGCGGCGAAGAGAAAATCTATCTCTCCAGTGCCGACTGGATGGAGCGCAATCTCGATAAGCGCGTGGAGACCTGCTTCCCGGTCGAGGGTAAAAAACTGATTCTGCGCGTGAAGAAGGAGCTGGAAACCTACCTGACCGACAACACCCATGCCTGGGTGCTGCAGCCAGACGGGCGCTACCTGCGGCTTTCGCCGACCGGCAACCAGAACTCGCGTAGCGCGCAGGCCAGCTTGCTGGAAAAACTCAGCGCACCAGTGATTATCCCGCGCTGAGTCGTTGGCGCTGAAAACGGGCCTTAAATGGGCCCGTTTTTTTATCCCTCAAAACCACGCCTCGTTCATTGTCAGGCAGGTGTCGTCGCGCTGTTCCAGCACATCCAGGTCGTGATGGCAGCCGGGCACTTCACGCAGCAGAAAATAGCGCGCTGCCTGCAGTTTGCCACTGTAGAAGTCGACATCGGCCGCATTACCAGCTAGGCGACCCTGCTCCGCGTGAACGGCCTGCTCCAGCCAGCGCCAGCCGATTACCAGATGGCCGAATACCTTCAGGTACAGCGCCGAGTCCGCCAGAGCGCTGTTCACGCGGCCCTGCTGCAGGTCGCCGAGCAGCGCTAGCGTGACGTTCGATAGGCGCGCCAGTAGTTTTTCCAGCGGCTGACGCAAGGCGTCCAGTTCGATGAAGGGTTCGGCGCGCTGGCAGGTATCGATGATCTGCCGGCTCAATGCCTTGAGTGCCGCGCCGCCGTGCTGGCCGACCTTGCGCCCTAGCAGGTCGAGGGACTGGATGCCGTGGGTGCCTTCGTGGATCGGGTTGAGGCGGTTATCTCGGTAATACTGTTCCACCGGGTGATCGCGGGTATAACCGTGGCCGCCGAGAATCTGGATCGCCAGGGCATTGGCTTGCAGGCAATACTCGGACGGCCAGGACTTGGCCACCGGAGTCAGCAGGTCGAGCAGTTGCCCGGCCTGCTCACGCTGTTCGGCGTCCTCCAGCGTCTGGCTATCGTCGAACAGGCGAGCACAGTAGAGAGCGAGGTCGAAGGCGCCTTCCACGTAGGCCTTCTGGGTCAGCAGCATGCGGCGTACATCGGCGTGCTCGATGATCGCCACCTGAGCGCTTGCCGGGCTCTTGCCGTCGGGCAGGCGCCCCTGCGTGCGCTGGCGTGCGTATTCCAGAGAGTACAGATAGCCGGCGTAGCCGAGCATCACCGCACCCATGCCGACGCCGATACGCGCCTCGTTCATCATCTGGAACATGTAGGACAGGCCGGCATGAGGCTTGCCCACCAGATAGCCGACGCAATTACCGTGATCACCGAAATTCAATGCCGTGGAGGTGGTGCCGCGCCAGCCCATCTTGTGGAACAGGCCTGTCAGAACCACATCGTTGCGCAGGCCCTGGCTGCCGTCTTCGTCGATCAGAAATTTCGGCACGATGAACAGCGAGATACCTTTCACCCCGGCCGGCGCGTCGGGCAGTCGGGCCAGCACCAGGTGGATGATGTTCTCGCTCAGGTTATGGTCGCCACCAGAGATGAAGATCTTGTTGCCCTTTAGGCGGTAGCTGCCATCAGCTGCCGGCTCGGCACGGGTGCGGATATCGGCGAGAGAGGAGCCTGCATGGGGCTCGGTCAATGCCATGGTGCCGAAGAAGCGGCCTTCGATCATCGGCTGTAGAAAACGACGCTTCTGCAGTTCATCGCCAAAGGCTTCGATCAGGTTGGCGGCCGCCATGGTCAGCAGCGGGTAGGAGGCCGTGGCGATGTTGGCCGCCTGGAAATGCGCGAAGCAAGCCTGGGACAACAGGTTGGGCAGTTGCATGCCGCCTGCCTCGAAGTCTCTGGTCGCGTTCAGGAAACCAGCGTCGACGAAGGCCTGCAGCGCTGGCTTGACCTCGCCGATCAACTGCGCGGCGCCGTCGACATACTGCGGCTCATTCTCGTCGCCCTTGCGGTTGTGCGTAGCGAACAGCTCTTCGGCGATGCTGTGCGCGGTATCCAACGCGGCGTTGAAGGTTTCCCGGCTGTGCTCGCTGAACCGCTGGCGGCTGGTGAGCGCTTCGGCATTCAGCACTTCGTAGAGTTCGAACGCCAGGTTGCGGGCGCTGAGCAAGGTCTCGGGCATGATGGCTCTCCGGTTGAATGAGGCCAGTCTAGGGAGCTGCGCGCGGCCCGCTAGCATCATCGACCGCCGTGATGGCGAGGAACAAGCCGTAAATGGCCTGGGGCATTCCACCGCAGGCGCTGCAGCGCGCGCGCAGGACGGCTACAATTCGCCTCCTGCTCAGGAGCCGATGATGAATTACCGCCACGCCTTCCATGCCGGCAACCACGCCGATGTATTGAAACACTTGGTGCTGTGCCGCCTGTTCGCCCTGTTGGCGCGCAAGGAGGCCCCGTACGCCTATCTGGATAGCCATGCCGGTGTCGGCCTGTACGACCTGACTGGCGACCAGGCCAGCCGCACCGGTGAGTGGCGTGAGGGCATCGGTCGTCTGTGGGACGCCACGGATGCACCGGAACCGTTACTCGATTATCTGGAAGTGATCCGTGCGATGAACCCCGATGGCGTCCTGCGCCATTATCCGGGCTCGCCCGAGCTGGCGCGTCTGCACACCCGCGAGCAGGATCGCCTGCACCTCAACGAGAAGCACCCGGAAGACGGTCAGTTGCTCAAGGAAAACATGGCCGGTGACCGGCGTGTGGCCGTGCACCTGGGCGAAGGCTGGCATCTGCCGCGTGCCCTGCTGCCGACGCGTGAGAAGCGTGCAGTCATGCTGATCGACCCGCCGTTCGAGAAGGCCGATGAGCTGGAGCGCTGCGTTACCTCGCTCAACGAGGCCATCGGTCGTATGCGCCAGACCATCGTGGCGATCTGGTACCCGATCAAGGACGAGCGTCAGCTCAAGCGTTTCTACCGCGACATGGAAAAGAGCGCGGCGCCGAAATTGCTACGTGCCGAACTGTTCGTGCACCCCGCTGATGAGGCTCAGCGCCTGAACGGTTCCGGCCTGCTGATCAGTAACCCGCCATGGGGACTGGAAGAGGAATTACGCGAGCTGTTGCCCTGGCTGGCCGAACGCATGGCACAAAGCAAAGGCAGCTGGCGCCTCGACTGGCTGATCGCTGAGCAGAGCTGACGGCTCTTATCTGTATCGATCGAAGGCCTGGTTTCAGCGGCTTGTGAGGGCGCTCACGAACTGCTCCGGGTCTTCCAGCATCATCAGGTGCCCACCGGGCAGGCAGGTAACGCTGGCGGCCTTTTCCAGCGCCCACGGTGGGAGGGTCCAACCTTCTTTCGAGCGCTCTCCGGCGATCAGGTGCACGGGTGTCGATCCTTCGAATATTTCCCTGACTGCTTGCAGGTAGTCAGCATGACCGGTTACCTCAACGACCGAGCGTGCGGTGGCCTGGATGGTCGATGCCGGCTGGTTGCCCAGGAGGCTCGATGCGCTTGCACGATGGCTCGCGGTGGTCGCGATCCCAGACTTTGCCAGCCAGCCATCCGGGTTCTCCCTGAATTGCGCCAGCATCGTATCAGCCTCATGGGGCGTCATCCGAGCCACGCTGGCTGACCAGAAGGCATCGGTCAGCGAGAAGTTTCCCTCGACACTGTAAATCGACGCGACCCTTGTCGGATGAGCCGTTGCGAACAGCATGGCGATTGCGCCTCCAACGGAGTGCCCTACCAGGTGCACACGCTCGATGTCTCTCTCCGTGAGCCATCGAGCAAGGTGCGCAACCTGCCCGGGTAGCGTGATGGTGGAGGGATCCACATGCTGCAGGCCGCCGTAACCGAGCAGGTCGGGCATGTGTGCCTGGATGCTCCGTGAGCGAAATAGCGGTGCCAGATCACGCAGGCTGCCAATCAGGCCATGAATGAGAAGATAGGGATACTCGGGCATCTGGGTGCATCTATGGATGACGGGCTGATCTACCTTCGCCGTGGATCGACGTAGTAGCTCAGTTGCTGACGCGGATTCAGGTACTCGCGGGCTTCGGGGGGCAGCTGCGAGGCGCGCACGCTGCTTGCGATGACCACTGAGGCGTCTGCTTCCAGATTGACGATCAGCGCTTCTTCCTTGGGCACCTGAGCATCGTAGATGATCAGCGTCGGCTTCATTGGCAGCGTTGGGTGCATACCCAGCACCAGGGCGTAGCGCTCGTCTTGCAACTGAACCAGGCTGCCCGGCGGGTAGACGCCCATGCAGCGAATAAACGCCTTTAGCGCGACCTCATCGAAACGCACTCGCTGCTGTGGCGAGTACATGCGTGCGAGAGCTTCGTGAGGGCTCAGGGCTGTGCGCGGGTCGAGTGGGTTGCACAGGTTGTCGAAGTGGTTGGTGATGCACACGATGCGGCTCAGGCGGCCGATCGATGCTTCGTGCAACTGCCGTGGATAGCCGCTGCCGTCACAATATTCATGGTGCTCGTGGATGATGCGCAGCACGTCGTCGTCGAGCATCAGCTTCTCGCCCATACGTCGGCCGAACACGGTGTGCATCTCCAGCAACTGCTGCTCGGCGTGAGTCAGGGGCGGTAGTTTGAGCAGTACCTTGCTGGGTACTTCCAGCTTGCCGATGTCATGCAGCAGGGCGCCCATGCCGAGCATGTGGCAGGCCTCGCTATCCAGGCCCAGCTGGCGGCCCAGCATGACCGATAGCACGGTGACGTTGAGCGAATGCACGTAGGCATCTTCGGCAGCCTTGCCGGTGATGCTGTGCAGTGCTACGCCATCCTCGCCAAGCATGGTCTCGACCAGCTCGTTGACCAATGCCCCAGCCAGTTTGACCGAGTTCTCCGGCTGGTTTCGCAGGCTCTGATTGAGTGTCTTGACCCGCTGGCTGGCCTGGGTGAAGGCGCGGTCGACCTCGGACAGCCTTTTGCGCAGCACGCTGAGTTGCTTGACCCGCACCTGACGCGCCTGTTCCTGAGGATCTGGCGGGGTTGGTGGCGCCTGTTCGACCACTTTGGTCGGCAATGCCAGGGGCCCGCAGTCGCTACGCGCGGGGTCGTAGCGCAAGCGCTTGAGACCCAGCGCACGGAGCTGCTTGAGCTGGCTTTCGTCCTTGATCTTGAAATTACTGAAGGCGAACGAATGTTCCCACCAGCTCAGATCGAGTTGGACATAAAGCCCGACACAAAGCTGGTCGGGCGAAATGTACTGAGTGGTATCCGGCATTCCGTGCTTGATCTGCAAAGTGACTGTTGGCTAAGTCTAGCGCCGTCCTGGGGTTGTAGCATCCCGTCAGATAGGACTATTCCAGCCCTCAGGCTGGTAGGCACACACCGGTTCCTTTCAGGCCGCAATAGCCTTCCGGGTTCTTCGCCAGGTACTGCTGGTGGTAAGCCTCGGCGTAGTAGAAGGTCGGTGCTTGGGCGATCTCCGTGGTGATCTCGCCAAGTCCGGATTTCTCCAGTTCGCTTTGGAACTGTGCCTGGCTATGACGGGCGGCCTTGAGCTGTTGCTCGTCGGTGCAGTAGATGGCCGAGCGGTACTGGCTGCCGATGTCGTTGCCCTGGCGCATGCCCTGGGTTGGGTTGTGGACCTCCCAGAACACCTTGAGCAACTCTTCATAGCTGGTCTGCTGCGGATCGAACACCACCAGCACCACTTCGGCATGGCCCGTTAGGCCCGAACAGGTTTCTTCATACGTCGGATTGGGCGTATGACCGCCGGCATAGCCCACAGCGGTGGTCCACACGCCAGGCTGCTGCCAGAAGCGGCGCTCGGCACCCCAGAAGCATCCCAGTCCGAACAGCGCAGTCTGCAGACCTGCGGGGAACGGGCCCTGCAGCGGGTTGCCATTGACATAGTGGGCTTCGGGCACTGAAATCGGTGTCTCGCGGCCAGGCAAGGCCTGTTCGGCGCTGGGCAGCTCGAGTTTGTGGGCGAGAATTTGCGAGCGTAAGACCATGAATCATGTTCTCCGAGTCGTTGCTGTTGTTTGGGGTAGACCGCAGCGGCCGTTGGCTGTTAGCGACCGTTCAGCGCGTAGGGCGCCGCGGGTAGCGCTTGAGGCTTTCTACCAGATCTCGGCCGGGTATGGGGCGGTCGAACAGGTAGCCCTGGCCGATATCGCAATGCTGACGGCGCAGGAAACCCAGCTGGGCTGCGGTTTCGATACCTTCGGCGACCACCTTGAGCTTGAGGTTGTGCGCCATGGCGATCACCGCCGAGGTGATTTCCATGTCGTCCTGATTCTCCGGGATGTCCTTGATGAAGCTGCGGTCGATCTTGATCACGTCGATCGGGAATTTTTTCAGGTAGCTGAGTGACGAGTAACCCGTGCCGAAGTCATCCATGGCCAACGTCAGGCCCAATTGCTTGAGGCGGCTGAGCTGGCTGCGGGTACTTTCGGTAGCTTCCAGCAGGAGGCCTTCGGTGAGCTCCAGCTCAAGCATCTCCGGCGGCAACTGCTCTTCCTCCAGGATGGCGGCAATCGAGCCGACCAGATCCGGGTCGCTGAACTGCTTGGGCGACAGGTTGATTGCCACCTGCAGGTTACCCAAGCCGACGGCGGTGAGCTGCTTGCTCATGCGGCAGGCCTGACGCACCACCCATTTGCCGATGGGCACGATCAGCCCGGTTTCCTCGGCGACACTGATGAACTGATCCGGACGAATCATGCCTTTTTCCGGATGCTGCCAGCGCAGCAGCGCCTCCATGCCCAGCAGTTGTCCGGTCTTCAGGCACAGCTTGGGCTGGTAGTAGACCTCGAGTTCGTTCTGCGTCAGGGCGCGGCGCAGGTTGTTTTCCACGAATAATTTGTAGTTGGCCTCGGCATTCAGAACATCTGTGAATACCTGCAACTGATTCTTGCCGTTGGCCTTGGCCTTGTGCAGTGCGAGGCCGGCATGCTTCATCAATGTCTGCGGATCTTCACCGTGTTCAGGTGAGCAGGCCAGGCCAACGGAACCGGTGACGTTGATCAACTGGTTATCGACGAACAACGGCTTATCGAGGGTTTCCAGCACCTGTTGAGCGATCAATTGGCCGCGCTCACTGTGGCAATTGTCGAGCAGGATGGCGAATTCGTTGCTGGCGAAGCGCGCCAAAGTACCTTCGCCGCCGAAGCTGTTGCGCAGGCGCTTGGACAGGCTCACCAGCAACTTGTCGCCAGTCTGGTGGCCAAGGGTGTCGTTGATTCGTTTGAAGTTGTCGATATCGACCAGTAGCAGGCTAATCGGTGAGCTGCTGGTGGTGGTGAAGCGTTTTTCCAGGGCTCGAATAAACGCATAGCGATTGCCCAGGCCGGTCAGGTTGTCGCTGTAAGCCAGGCGTTCGATGCGCTGCTGAGACTGTTTGGTTTCGGTAATGTCTTCATAAATGCCAATGTAGTGCGTCAGCGTGCCGTCGTCGGCGTGCACCTTGGAAATCGAGAACTGGCTCCAGTACGGTTCCAGGTTCTTACGCCGACTCTTGAATTCGCCCTGCCAGCTGTTCTGTTCTGCCAGCCCGGAAGTGCTGTCGAATAGCAGCTCGCTTAGATTCTCCAAGGCGGGTAGCTCCGACAGCTGACGACCCTGCACTTCGTCGGCGCTGTACTGGGTAATCGCGGTGAAGCTTGGGTTTACGTACTCCACCATGCCGTCGCGATTAAGCAAGATGAAGGCGCTGGCGCTCTGCTCGACGGCGCGCTGGAACAGATACAGAGCGCTGGTGGCGTTACGGCGTTCCTGATTGCTCAGCACGTTGGCGTATTGATCGGCCAACTCTCCGGCGAAGGTGACTTCTTCCGCCTGCCAGATCCGCGGCCCACCGGTGTGTTCCAGGCACAGTACGGCAACCAGTTCACCACCGACCCGGATGCTGGCATCAAGTATGGCGGTGATCGCTTCGGGACGTAGATAGTCGTCACGCAGCTCACTGGTGCGCGGATCGCTTTCGGCGTCATGGGCGTTCAGCGAGCGACTTTCTTTCAATGCACGAAGGTATTTCGGGTAGCGACGACCGTCGATCGGTAACGGTACTTCGTAATGATCCTGATCGAGCAGATACAACGCCACGGGATCTAGCGTGTCGCCATTGATATGCCAGATACCCGCTCTGGCAACGCCGTATATCTCGCAGGCGCTGCGGGTGATCAGCTCGGCAGCTTCACGCGTCGGATCGCTGCTCTGATAGCGCTGGCTGGCCAGGCGCACGATGAGTTGCTGTTGCGCGAGAGAGCGCAATTGATGCTGCTGCAGTTCAGCCTGGCTTCGCTGAAATTGCTCTAGCGAGTCCAGCACCTCGGTGTGCTCTGGTGGCTCTGGCGTGGGAAGGTTGTGGCTGTCTGCGAAAGCGTCGTCGGTGACCATCAGATAGCCGCGCAACAGGTGTCGTCCCCGTTGTTTGAATGGCTCACCGAGCTCCATCAACCTCAACGGTCCGTGCGGTGTGTGCAGTGTGTAGTGCACCAGGTAATGTGTGCTTTCAGACAATTGTTGCTGAATGGCATCGTGCAGCCGGTAGCGTGCTTCCGGTTCCATCAGGCTGGCGTAGGGCGTTTCCACCAGGGTGCAGAGGTCACTGGCGGCGATACCGAGCTGCTTTTCGCAAGAAGCATCAATGAACAGCAGCAGCCAGTTCGCTTCGTTCATCCGCTCGAAACGCAGCATGCCGAGCCGAGAAGGCACGGGCAGTTGCGTCACGACCTCGGCCGCTAAACGGCTCGCGGCATCGGGATGGCTTTTCATCGAATGGCTGTATCCATCTGCTGGCCTAGGCAAACGCCTGGCCTTTTCACTATAGCGCTAACGAGGGGGTTGCCGTATCTCCCTGGCCGCTGCAAGGCGGTAATGGCCCTTAGGTTGCACCATGGGGTGACGGCTGACAAGAAATCTAATGGCATTGTGACGTCTTTCTTTTAACTGGCTGATCTAAATAAACAATTATTTAAATTTGACGTCTATTACGGGGCTTCGAGCGCACTTTAATGCGACCACAGCGTTGAAATATGCAAAAAAAACCCCGCCTGATCGGGCGGGGTCGAGGTTACGAGCGTGGCGCTCGAAAACGTATTGCTTACAGCAGCATGGTGCGGATGTCGTTCAGCACATCGCCCAGGCGCTTGGTGAAGCGTGCAGCGGCTGCGCCATTGATCACACGGTGATCGTAGGACAGCGACAGCGGCAGCATCAGCTTGGGCTGGAAGGCCTTGCCATCCCAGACTGGCTGGATGGTTGCCTTGCTGACACCGAGGATTGCCACTTCCGGCGCGTTGACGATCGGCGTGAAGCCGGTGCCGCCAATGTGGCCGAGGCTGGAGATGGTGAAGCAGGCGCCCTGCATGTCGTCAGCCGAAAGCTTCTTGTTGCGCGCTTTCTCTGCCAGTGCAGCGGCTTCAGCAGCCAGTTGCAGCAGGCTCTTCTGATCGACGTTTTTGATCACCGGTACCAGCAGGCCATCCGGGGTGTCGACTGCGAAGCCAACGTTCACGTACTTCTTGCGGATGATCGCTTTGCCACTTGGCGCCAGCGAACTGTTGAAGTCCGGCAGCTCCTTGAGCAGGTAGGCGCATGCCTTGAGCAGCAGTGGCAGAACGGTCAGCTTCACGCCGGCTTTCTCGGCGACGGCCTTCTGGGCGACGCGGAAGGCTTCCAGCTCGGTGATGTCAGCCGAATCGAACTGAGTCACGTGTGGCACGTTGAGCCAGCTGCGGTGCAGGTTAGCGGCGCCGACCTGCATCAGGCGGGTCATCGGCACTTCTTCGATTTCACCGAACTTGCTGAAATCGACGGTCGGGATCGGCGGAATGCCAGCACCACCGGTTGCACCGGCAGCCGCTGCGGCAGGAGCCGATTTGGCTTTCTGCAGCTCGGCCTTGACGTAGACCTGCACGTCTTCCTTGAGGATGCGACCTTTCGGGCCAGTACCTGGCACGGCGCTCAGCTCGACGCCGAACTCGCGGGCCAGCTGGCGTACGGCCGGGCCAGCGTGCACTTTGCTGCCATCACGGCTTGGCGTGGCTGCCGGAGCGGCCTGCGGTGCAGCCTTGGCAGGTGCCGAACCCTGAACGTTGGCCGCTTTGGCCTGTTCCGGGGCAGCAGCTGGCGCCTGAGCGGCGGCTGCAGGTTTGGCGGCGGCTTTGCCCTGGACTTTCAGAACCAGGATCAGATCACCGGTCTTGGCCTGATCGCCGACCTTGATGGAAATGCTTTCGATGACGCCAGCCTTGGGGGCAGGGATCTCCATGCTGGCCTTGGCCGACTCCAGCACGATCAGCGACTGTTCGGTTTCGACGCTGTCGCCAACCTTGACCAGTACTTCGATCACGCCAGCCGCGTCTTCGCCAATATCCGGAATACGCACTTCTTCACTGCTTTCACCCGCCGGTTCTTCGGCAGCCGCAGGAGCAGCGGCTTCGGCAGGGGGAGCAGCGCTTGGTGCGGCAGCAGGAGCGCTGGCAGCCTGCTTCGGCTGTGCACCCGCGGCGCCTTTGAGCACCAGGATCAGATCGCCGGTACCCACTTCGTCACCGACCTTGACCGACACGCTCTCCACCACGCCAGCGGCAGGCGATGGAATTTCCATGCTCGCCTTGTCGGATTCGAGGGTGATCAGCGACTGGTCGACTTCGATGGTGTCGCCCGGCTTGACCGCTACTTCGATGATGCTGGCCTTGGCGCTGGAACCGATGTCCGGCACTTTGACTTCCTGAGGCTCGGCACTGCCAGCAGGCTCAGCTTGCGGCTCGGCGGCTGGTTGCGCTGCAGCGGCAGGTTCTGCTTGGGCAGGTGCCGGCTCTTGCTCGGCCGGGGCGGCTTCGGCATCGCCTTCCACGTCCAGTTCGAGCAGATCGTCGCCTTCTTTCAGGTTATCGCCCAGCTTCACTTTCAGGCTCTTGACGACGCCGGCCTTGGGGGCCGGGATCTCCATGCTGGCCTTGTCCGACTCGAGGGTCAGCAGGCTTTGGTCGGCCTCGATGCGGTCGCCAACCTTGACGAACAACTCGATGACTTCACCCTCACCACCGCCGATGTCGGGTACGCGAATCAATTCACTCACAATGCGTCTCCTCAGCAGTCCAGTGGGTTGCGTTTTTCGGGGTCGATACCGAACTTGACGATGGCTTCGGCCACGGCCTTGCGTTCGATCTGACCACGATCGGCCAGCGCTTCGAGCGCGGCCAGAACGACCCAGCGACGATCCACTTCGAAGAAGTCACGCAGTTTGCGGCGGCTGTCGCTGCGGCCGTAACCGTCGGTACCCAGTACCTTGTATTCCTTGACCGGAACCCACTGACGAACCTGTTCGGCGAACAGCTTCATGTAGTCGGTGCTGGCAATGACCGGGCCCTGACGGCCACTCAGGCACTCTTCGACATAGCTCTTCTTGGGTTCCTGTTCGGGGTGCAGGCGATTGCTGCGCTCCACGGCCAGGCCATTGCGACGCAGTTCGTTGAAGCTGGTAACGCTCCACACATCGGCGCCGATGTTGTAGTCGTTGCGCAGGATCTTAGCCGCTTCGCGAACTTCGTTGAGGATGGTGCCGCAGCCCAGCAGTTGCACGTGGTGGGCGGCTTCCTTCTTGTCCTCTTCGAGCAGGTACATGCCTTTGATGATGCCTTCTTCGACACCTTCGGGCATGGCCGGCTGCTGGTAGTTCTCGTTCATCACGGTGATGTAGTAATAAACGTTTTCCTGCAGGGTCATCATCCGGTGCGTGCCCTCGCGCATGATCACCGCCAGCTCGTAAGCGTAGGTGGGGTCATAGCTGCGCACGTTGGGGATGGTGCTGGCGAGGATGTGGCTGTGGCCGTCCTCGTGCTGCAGGCCTTCGCCGTTCAGCGTGGTACGGCCGGAAGTGCCGCCCAGCAGGAAGCCGCGGGTCTGGCCGTCGCCGGCAGCCCAGGCCAGGTCGCCAATACGCTGGAAGCCGAACATCGAATAGAAGATGTAAACCGGCAGCATCGGCGTGTTGTAGTTGCTGTAGGCGGTACCAGCAGCGATAAAGGAGGAGAACGCACCGGCCTCGTTGAGACCTTCCTGGAGGATCTGGCCGTCCTTCTCTTCGCGGTAGTACATCACCTGATCGCGGTCGACCGGCTCGTACAACTGGCCGACAGGCGAGTAAATACCCAGCTGGCGGAACATGCCTTCCATACCGAAGGTACGGGCCTCGTCAGCGAGGATCGGCACGATGCGGCTGCCCAGCTCCTTGTCCTTGACCAGCGACGCGAGGATGCGACCGAAGGCCATGGTGGTGGAGATTTCGCGGTCGCCCGAGCCATCCAGAACGGCCTTGAGGGTTTCCAGCGGCGGCGTCGGGATGCTGATGTTGCCGCGGTTACGCTGCGGCAGGTGGCCGCCGAGCTTTTCGCGGCACTTGCGTAGGTACTTCATTTCCGCGCTGTCTTCGGCTGGGCGGTAGAACGGCAGTTCTTCCAGCTGCGAATCGTTCAGCGGGATGTCGAAGCGATCGCGGAATTTCTTCAGCGACTCGATATCGACTTTCTTGGTGTTGTGTGCGGTGTTCTTGGCTTCGCCGGCACCGGTGCCATAACCCTTGATGGTCTTGGCCAGAATGACGGTCGGCTGACCTTTGTGGTTGACCGCCTGGTGGTAGGCCGCATAGACCTTGTACGGGTCGTGGCCACCACGGTTGAGGTTGAAGATTTCCTCGTCCGACAGTTTCTCGACACGCTTGAGCAGCTCTGGGTCGTGGCCGAAGAAATGCTTGCGCACGTAGGCGCCGTCTTTGGCCTTATAGTTCTGGTACTCGCCGTCGATCGCCTGATCCATACGGCGCTGCATGCGGCCGTCTTCGTCCTGAGCGAACAGCGGATCCCACATGCGGCCCCAGATGACCTTGTTAACGTTCCAGTTGGCGCCGCGGAACACGCCTTCGAGTTCCTGGATGATCTTGCTGTTACCGCGAACCGGGCCGTCGAGGCGCTGCAGGTTGCAGTTGATGACGAAGATCAGGTTGTCTAGGTTTTCGCGGCCGGCCAGGGAGATGGCGCCCAGGGTTTCCGGCTCGTCGGTCTCACCGTCACCGATGAAGCACCAGACTTTCTGCTTGCCGGCCGGGATGAGGCCGCGGTTTTCCAGGTACTTCATGAAGCGTGCCTGGTAGATCGCGGTGATTGGGCCCAGGCCCATGGATACGGTCGGGAACTGCCAGAAGTCCGGCATCAGATGCGGGTGCGGGTACGACGACAGACCGCCACCGTCCACTTCCTGACGGAACTTTAGCATCTGCTCTTCGCTCAGGCGGCCTTCCAGGAAGGCGCGTGCGTAGATGCCGGGAGAGGCGTGGCCCTGATAGTAGATCAGGTCGCCGCCGTGTTCGTCGGTCGGAGCCTGGAAGAAGTAGTTGAAGCCGATGTCGTAGAGGGTCGCACTGGAGGCGAAGGTAGAGATGTGACCACCCAGATCCGGATCCTGCATGTTGGCGCGCATGACCATGGCCAGAGCGTTCCAGCGAACGATCGAGCGGATGCGGCGCTCCATGAACAGGTCACCCGGCATACGCGCTTCGCGAGTTACCGGGATGGTGTTGCGGTAGGGGGTGGTAATCGAATAGGGCAACTGCGTGCCGCTACGAGTGGCCAACTCACCCAGACGCGTCATCAGATAGTGGGCACGGTCTTCGCCTTCCTTGTCGAGGACGGATTCCAGTGCGTCCAGCCATTCCTGGGTTTCGATTGGATCGAGGTCTTGCATGGCTTGCTCCAGAGCGGAAAGGCTTCCAGAATCGGAAGCCAGGATGCGTGGCCGGCTTTTTGAGCGGGCACATTAATTCTTGGATATACCGGTTGGGTAGATCCGGCTTTGTGTAGTTTTACTACATTTCGCTGGCGATTTCAGCTCTTCCGAACGATTGAGTCGTACCAAAACTACAATCAAATCAGGCGTGAGCCAGACGCGGCGAGCCTTCGCAAGGGCTTCGTCGGTTTCCCAACAGGTTCCGTAGCCCGCCGAAAAGGATAGACCATGAGCTTGCCCGCGCTGGTTTCTTTGCCCGCCATCCTCCAGCCGCTGGCCCAGCGCGCCGAACAGTCCCTGACTCAGGCCTTCAGCCAATTGTCTTCCCAGGCTGCCGCCGATTTCGCCGGCTGGCCGCCGCTGCGCAAGGAGCATTTGCAGCGTGTCGCGGCGGCCAGTGACTTCGTCACACAGCAGGGGCTGCGTGACCCGCAGATGCTCCTCGAGCTGGCCGATAGCGGTGAGCTGGAGCGCCGGCTGGCGGCTGGCGAGTTGCGGGGGCAGCTTGCCGAGCAACTGAGCGAGTGCACTGACGAAAACGCCCTGGCGCGCAGTCTGCGGCGCTTTCGCAATCGTCAGCAGGTGCGCATCATCTGGCGGGATGTCAGCCGTCAGGCGGATCTGGTGGAAACCTGTCGCGATCTTTCCGATCTGGCCGATGCCTGCATCGATCTGGCCTATCAATGGCTCTACCCCAGGCACTGCGAGCAGTTCGGCACGCCGGTCGGGCGCCGCACTGGCGAGCCGCAGCACATGGTTATCCTCGGCATGGGCAAGCTCGGTGCCTTCGAGTTGAACCTGTCGTCGGATATCGACCTGATCTTCGGCTATCCGGAAGGCGGTGAAACCCAGGGGGTCAAACGGCCGCTGGATAACCAGGAGTTCTTCATTCGGCTGGGCCAGAAACTGATCAAGGCACTCGACGCCATTACCGTCGACGGCTTCGTGTTCCGCACTGACATGCGCCTGCGCCCCTATGGTTCTTCCGGCGCGCTGGTCTTCAGCTTCAATGCGCTGGAGCAGTATTACCAGGATCAGGGTCGCGACTGGGAGCGCTACGCGATGATCAAGGCGCGGGTGGTCGGCGGTGATCAGGAGGCAGGCGCGCAGTTGCTGGAGATGCTGCGCCCGTTCGTCTATCGGCGTTACCTGGACTTCTCCGCCATCGACGCGCTGCGCACCATGAAGCAGCTGATTCAGCAGGAGGTACGCCGCAAGGGCATGGCCGAGAACATCAAGCTCGGCTCCGGCGGTATCCGCGAGGTGGAATTCATCGCCCAGGCCTTTCAGCTGATTCACGGCGGTCGTGATCTGAGCCTGCAGCAGCGCTCGCTGCTCAAGGTGCTCGATACCCTCAAGGGGCAAGGCTATCTGCCGTCGCAGGCGGTCGACGAACTGCTCGCCGGTTATGCCTTCCTGCGTTACACCGAACACGCCCTGCAGGCCATCGATGACCGGCAGACGCAGATGCTGCCGGACAACGATGAGGATCGTGCGCGGGTGGCGTTCATGCTCGGTTTCGATGGCTGGGAAGCCTTCCATGAAAAACTGATGTACTGGCGTGGGCGTGTCGATTGGCACTTCCGTCAGGTCATCGCCGACCCGGACGAAGATCAAGACACCGGCGAGGAGCCCATGGTCGGTGCTGCCTGGCTGCCGCTGTGGAACGACGATCAGGATGAGGAGGCCGCCTGCCGGCAACTGGCCGAAGCTGGCTTCACCGATGCCCAATCTGCCTGGCAGCGCCTGGTAGGCCTGCGCAACGGCAATCAGGTGCGGGCCATGCAGCGCATCGGCCGCGAGCGTCTGGATGCCTTCATCCCGCGGTTACTGGCCGCCACGGTGGAGCAGGAAAAGCCGGATCTGGTGCTCGAACGCGTGCTACCGCTGATCGAGGCGGTCGCCCGGCGCTCCGCTTATCTGGTGCTGCTCACGGAAAACCCTGGTGCGTTGCAGCGCCTGCTGACCTTGTGTGCGGCGAGCCCCTGGATCGCCGAGCAGATCAGCCGTTTTCCGCTGCTGCTCGACGAACTTCTCAATGAAGGGCGTCTGTTCAGCCCGCCCCAGGCCCCGGAACTGGCGGCCGAGCTGCAGGAGCGGCTGACGCGCATTCCCGAGGAGGATCTGGAGCAGCAGATGGAAGCGCTGCGCCATTTCAAGCTGGCCCACGGTCTGCGCGTGGCCGCATCGGAAATTACCGGGACGTTGCCGTTGATGAAGGTCAGTGATTACCTGACCTGGCTGGCCGAGGCCATTCTCGATCAGGTGCTGGCCCTGGCCTGGCGGCAGATGGTCACTCGGCATGGCACGCCGCAGCGGCCCGACGGCAGCCTGTGTGCGCCGGACTTCATCATCGTCGGCTACGGCAAGGTCGGTGGTATCGAGCTGGGGCACGGCTCCGACCTGGATCTGGTGTTCATCCACGATGGCGACTCTCAAGCCGAGACCGATGGCGCCAAGCCCATCGACGGTGCGCAGTTCTTCGCCCGGCTGGGGCAGCGCATCATTCATCTGCTGACCGCGCAGACCAACTCCGGCCAGCTCTACGAGGTCGACATGCGGCTGCGTCCCTCTGGCGCAGCGGGCTTGCTGGTTAGCTCGCTGGGGGCTTTCCGGCGTTATCAGGAAGGCGAAGCCTGGACGTGGGAGCATCAGGCGCTGGTGCGTGCCCGGGTGCTGGTCGGTTGCCCGCGGGTAGGTGCGGCTTTTGCCGAGGTGCGTACGGCAGTGCTGGCCCGTGAGCGTGATCAGGCCAGGCTGCAGGCCGAGGTCAGTGAGATGCGTGCGAAGATGCGTGACAATCTCGGCACTCGCGCTACCGCTGCCGGCACGGCGGACAATGCCTTCGACGTAGCGGCGGTGTTCGACCTTAAGCAGGACGCCGGAGGTATCGTCGATATTGAATTTATGGTCCAATACGCGGCTCTGGCGTGGTCGAAGCAGCACCCGGTACTGCTCGAATTCACCGATAACATTCGCATTCTGGAAGGCCTGGATCGGCTCGGTCTGCTCCGCGATGGCGAGGCGACCCTGCTGCAGGATGCTTACAAAACCTATCGCTCTGCAGCCCATCGACAGGCGTTGCAGAAGCAGCCCGGGGTAGTGGGTGGCGACCAGTTCCACGAGCACCGACGCAACGTGATGCGTATCTGGCGTGAACTGGGCCTCTGATGACCGTCACTCGCCACCGTGCCCCCTCAATCATTGCACCGTTGAGCTTATGAATATTCTGATCATCGGCCCTTCGTGGGTAGGCGACATGGTGATGGCGCAGACATTGTTTCAATGTCTGAAAGTGCGCTATCCCGATTGCGCCATCGACGTGCTGGCGCCGGAGTGGAGTCGGCCGATTCTCGAGCGCATGCCTGAAGTGCGTGAGGCGCTGAGTTTTCCCCTCGGTCACGGCGTGCTAGAACTGGCCACGCGGCGGCGCATCGGCAAATCCCTGGCTGGCCGCTATGACCAGGCGATTCTGCTGCCCAACTCGCTGAAATCGGCGCTGGTGCCATTCTTCGCGGGTATCCCCGTGCGCACTGGCTGGAAGGGCGAGATGCGCTACGGCCTGCTCAACGACGTGCGCACCCTGGACAAAGCCCGTTACCCGCTGATGATCGAGCGTTTCATGGCGCTGGCCTACGCGCCTGGTGCCGAGCTGCCGCAGCCCTATCCACGGCCTTCGCTGAGCATCGATCCGGCGACCCGTGACGCAGCGCTGGCGAGCTTCGGCCTGACTCTGGATCGGCCGGTTCTGGCCCTGTGTCCGGGCGCCGAGTTCGGTGAGGCCAAGCGCTGGCCGAGCGAGCATTACGCTCGTGTCGCCGAGCACAAGATCCGTGAGGGCTGGCAGGTCTGGCTGTTCGGCTCGAAGAAAGATCACCCGGTCGGCGAAGATATCCGTTCACGGCTGATCCCGGGGCTGCGTGAGGAAGTGGTCAACCTGTCCGGTGAAACCAGTCTGGCCCAGGCCATCGACCTGCTGTCCTGCGCGGCCTCGGTGGTCTCCAACGATTCCGGGCTGATGCACGTGGCGGCAGCGCTCAATCGCCCGTTGGTGGCGGTCTATGGCTCGACTTCGCCTGCATTCACTCCACCTTTGGCCGAACAGGTCGAAATTATTCGTCTCGGTATCGAGTGCAGCCCGTGCTTTGACCGTACCTGCCGTTTTGGCCATTACAACTGCCTGGTACAGCTCGAACCGCGCGTCGCCAACGATGCGCTGGATCGGCTCGTCGCCCGTCCGGTCGAGGTATAGCGGCGGATGCGAGTGCTGTTGATCAAGACTTCGTCGCTGGGCGATGTGATCCATACCCTGCCGGCGCTGACCGACGCGGCCCGAGCCATTCCCGGTATCCGTTTCGACTGGGTAGTGGAGGAGGGCTTCGCCGAGATTCCGGCCTGGCACCCGGCGGTTGCCCAGGTGATTCCGGTGGCCATCCGCCGCTGGCGCAAGCACCCGCTGCAGACCCTGCGTAGCGGTGAGTGGTCGCGCTTCAAGCAACGCTTGCGCGACACCCGTTATGACCTGGTTATCGATGCCCAGGGGCTGCTCAAGAGCGCCTGGCTGACTCGATACGTCAAGGCGCCAGTGGCCGGGCTGGATCGCAATTCCGCCCGCGAGCCGATTGCCACGCGCTTCTATGATCGCCGCTACAGCGTACCCCGTGCCCAGCATGCCCTGGAGCGCACCCGCCAGCTGTTCGGTCAGGCGCTGGGTTACAGCGTGCCCGCCGGTCTGGGTGATTACGGTTTGGATCGCGCCCAGCTTGCAGATCCGTCACCGCGCCCTTATCTGGTATTCCTGCACGGCACCACTTGGGCGAGCAAGCACTGGCCGGAAGCCTACTGGCGCGAGCTGGCCGAGCAGGTCAGCGAGCAGGGCTGGTCGGTTCGGCTGCCCTGGGGCAACGCGGTAGAAAAGGCGCGAGCCGAGCGTATTGCTGCCGGCATCGAGGGTGCTGCGGTGCTGCCGAAGCTCAACCTGGCCGGCGTCGCCAAGGTGATCGCCGGTGCCCAGGCCTGCGTTGCCGTGGATACCGGTCTCGGCCATCTGGCTGCCGCGCTGGATGTGCCTTGCGTATCGCTGTACGGGCCGACGTTGCCCGGCCGCGTTGGCGCCTACGGCCGTTCGCAGATTCACTTGTGTGCCAGCGGCCCGGATGCTGGCAAGGGTGATCGCGACAAGCCGTGTTTCGATGATTTGCTGCCGCAGCGGGTGTTCACCGAGTTGCACGCGCTGCTGCTGGACATGGGGATAGACTGATGCCACAGAGCGAAGGGCCGATGCGCCTGGCTTTCATCCTCTACAAATACTTTCCTTTCGGCGGCCTGCAGCGCGACTTCATGCGTATCGCACTTGAGTGTCAGAGCCGCGGTCACAGCATCCGCGTGTACACGCCGATCTGGGAAGGCGAAATACCTGAGGGTTTCGAGGTGGTCGTGGTGCCGGTCAAGGCGCTGTTCAATCATCACCGCAACGAAAAGCTCACCGCCTGGGTTCAGGCGGATCTGCGTCAGCGTCCGGTTGATCGCGTGGTGGGTTTCAACAAGATGCCTGGGCTGGATGTGTACTACGCCGCCGACGGCTGTTTCGAAGACAAGGCGCAGACCTTGCGCAACCCGCTGTATCGCCGCTGGGGCCGTTACAAGCATTTCGCCGAATACGAACGTGCGGTGTTCGCGCCCGAATCGAAAACCGAGATCCTGATGATATCGGAGGTGCAGCAGCCGCTGTTCGTCAAGCATTACGCGACGCCGGCCGAGCGCTTCCATCTGCTGCCGCCGGGGATTTCCCAGGATCGTCGAGCACCGGCCAACGCTGCCGAGATACGCGCCGAGTTCCGTCGCGAGTTCAAACTGGCCGATGACGATCTGCTGCTGGTGCAGATCGGCTCAGGCTTCAAGACCAAGGGGCTGGATCGCAGCCTCAAGGCGCTGGCCGCGCTGCCGCCCGAGTTGAAGAAACGTACCCGGCTGATCGTCATCGGCCAGGACGATCCCAAGCCCTTCCTGATGCAGATCACCACGCTGGGGATCGGCGACCGGGTGCAAATTCTCAAGGGGCGCAGCGATATTCCGCGCTTCCTGCTGGGCGCCGATCTGTTGATTCATCCGGCGTACAACGAAAATACCGGCACCGTGCTGCTTGAGGCGCTGGTGGCAGGATTGCCGGTGCTGGTGACCGATGTCTGTGGCTACGCTCACTACATCAGGGATGCCGATGTTGGTCGCGTGGTGCCTAGCCCATTTGAGCAGGCCACGCTGAACCGCACCCTCGCCCAGATGCTGGCAGACGCCGAAGGCCGTGCAGCCTGGCAACGCAACGGCCTGGCATTCGCCGGCAGCGCTGATTTGTACAGCATGCCGCAGCGTGCCGCTGATGTGATTCTGGCGCCGCGCCCGTGATGAGGAGTGTCCAGCCATGAAGCTGTTTCTCGAACAGCCATTCGCCACGCTGTGGCAGGGCAAGGATGCCTTCCAGGAAGTCGAGCGCCTGCAAGGCCAGGTCTACCGGGAGCTCGAGGCGCGCCGCACGCTGCGCACCGAAGTCGACGGCAAAGGCTACTTCGTGAAGATTCACCGCGGGGTGGGTTGGGGCGAAATCCTCAAGAACCTGTCCACCGCACGTTTGCCGGTGCTCGGTGCTGGTCAGGAATGGAAAGCGATCCAGCGCCTGACCGAGGCCGGTGTGCCGACCATGACCGCCGTGGCTTACGGCGAGCGCGGCAGTAACCCGGCGCAACAGCATTCCTTCATCGTCACCGAAGAACTGGCGCCGACCGTCGATCTGGAGCAACTGACGGTCAATTGGCGTGACCAGCCGCCACAGCCAGCATTCAAGCGTGCGCTGATTCGCCGTGTGGCTGAAATGACCGGGCGCATGCATGCTGCCGGCGTGAACCACCGCGACTGCTACATCTGTCATTTCATGCTGCACACCGACAAGCCGTTCGACGCCGCTGATTTCCGCCTGTCGGTGATCGACCTGCACCGCGCCCAGATACGTCCTGCCGTACCGCGGCGCTGGCGCGACAAGGATCTGGCCGGGCTGTACTTTTCGGCGCTGAATATCGGCCTTACACAGCGCGACTTTTTGCGCTTCCTCAAGGCTTATTTCGCTGCTACCGGCAGCGCGCGTTCGTTGCGCCAGATCCTGAAGGACGAGGCCGCGTTGCTGGCCTGGCTGCAAGGCAAGGCCGAACGCTTGCTGTCGCGCTATACGCGCAAGTACGAAACAGGGGCAAGCCATGAGTGAGTGGCGCGTTACCGCTCTGGCAACGCCAGAGGCTGCAAGAGCGTTCGCCACTTTGGAGGCGGTCTTCGCGCTGCAGGGCGAGGCGATTACCCAGGATCCGCTGTCGGATGTGATCCGTGTGGAGTTCGATGGGCTGCGTTATTACGTCAAGCGTTACCACGGCGCGGGCAAAGGCGCTCGCCGCTTCGTCGGCAGGCCGCGGGTCAAGGCCGAGTGGCAGAACCTCAAGCATTTCGCCGCCTGGGGCGTTCCCACTGCGCCGATTGCCGCCTACGGCCTTGAGCGCAAGGGCACCACCTTTGATCGGGGCGCGTTGATCACTCAGGAGTTGGCCGACACCATGGATATGTGGCGCCTTGCTGACAGCAACGATGCGCGCCTACGTGATCGTGCCTGGGTCGAGGATGTCAGCTGCCAGTTGGCCAAGGCCACGCGCACTCTGCATGACCACCACTTCGCGCACAATGATCTGAAGTGGCGCAACCTGTTGGTCGACGAGCACCGCCGCCTGTATTTCATCGACTGCCCGACTGGAGCATTCTGGTGGGGGCCGTTTCTGCGCAGGCGTATCGTCAAGGATCTGGCCTGCTTGGATAAGGTCGCCAAATATCACCTGTCACGTACTCAGCGGCTGCGTTTTTACCTGCAGTACCGGCGTCGCGAGCGATTGAACGACAGTGATAAGCATCGTATCGGCCAAATCGTCCGCTATTTCGAGGGAAGAGAATGAAGGACTTCATCGACAGCGAGGATCGCTCGCTGCTCGAACGCCACAATCTGGCCAGTTTCGAGGCGCTGTGGGCGCTCGAGCTGCATGCAGTGGACGAGCCTAACAAGGCCCCACGTGGCGGCTGGAGTTCGGTGTACCGGCTCGACCTGGATGGTCATGGCTACTACCTGAAACGTCAGAGCAACTACCTGACCCGCAGCCTGGAGCGCCCATTGGGCGAGCCGACGTTAGCGCGTGAATTCCGCAGCATCCGCCGCTACAGCCGCCTGGGCATCCCGGCCATGAGTGCGTCGTTGTATGCCGAGCGGCGTGTCGCAGGCGAGCGCCGGGCCATTCTGCTGACCCGGGCGTTGGATGGCTGGCAGGATCTCGACAGCTGGCTACCCGGCTGGACGGCACTCGCTGCCGAACAGCGCCTGGCAATCGTTAGCGCCTGCGGTGCACTGGCCCGCCAGGTACATGACAAAGGGCAATTGCATGGCTGCTTCTACCCCAAGCATATCTTCCTGCAACCCAGTGTTGACGGCTTCGCTGCTCAACTGATCGACCTGGAAAAGACGCGCCCGCTGTTTTTCGGCGAGCGTGACCGGATCAAGGATCTTGAACCGCTGTTGCGCCGCGCCAATCCCTGGAGTGAAGAAGATACGGTCGCGTTCCTGGCCGCCTACCTGGGCAGTGAACAGAGCGTGCATCATTGGCTGCAGCGCCTGACGGCGCGCTTCAAGGACAAGGCTCAGCGCGCATGAAACTGGCCTCTCTGACCGATGTGGGGCGTAGCCCCGAACTGCCGCTGCTGATCGAGGCACCGGCAGAGCAATCTCTCGAGCTGCACAGCCTGCTGCGTGTGCTGCCAGGCCAACGCTATGTGGGCAGAGCGCAGTGGCAAGGGCGTGCGGTGCTGGCCAAGTTGCTGGTCGGCAGCAAGGCCGAGCGGCATTACGCCCGTGAGCTGCAGGGCGCCCAGTTGCTGGCGGAGCAGGGGCTGTGTACACCGCCCCTGATTGAGCATGGCTCAATCTCCGGGGAGGGTGGCTGGCTGCTGTTCGAGTTCCTCGAGAACGCTCGCAGCTTGGCCGACGACTGGCAGGCGGTGGCCGATCAGCCCTGGTTGAGTGACGCTCAGCAGCAGGTGCTGGGCGAAGCCCTGGCGGTGATCGCTGAGCTGCACCGCAAGGGACTCTGGCAGGATGATCTGCATCTGGACAATCTGCTGCGCCAGGATGGCCGCCTTTATCTGATCGATGGCGGTGGCATCCGCGCTGAAACTCCCGGGCAACCGCTGTCGCGCGATAAGGTGTTGGCCAATCTCGGGCTGTTCTTCGCGCAGCTTCCCGGTGCCGTCGACAGTTTTGTCGAAGAGCTGCTGGTGCATTACCTGCTGATCAATGGCGAGCATGCGCTGCCGCTGGAGGCACTGCTCAAGGCCGTGACCAAGGCGCGAGCGACGCGCATGCAGGCGTACATGGCCAAGATCGAGCGTGAGTGCACGGCCTTTCGGGCCTCCAGCAGCGCCTCGCGCCTGCAGGTGGTGCGGCGGGAAGACGATGCACTGCTGGCGCCATTGCTGGCCGATCCGGACGCGGCAATTGCCGCTGGGCAGCCGCTCAAACTGGGCGGCTCGTCTACTGTGGCCCGGGTCGAGCAAGCTGGCCGACAGTTGGTTATCAAACGCTACAACATCAAGAGCTTCGGGCACTGGCTGAGGCGTTTCTGGCGGCCCAGTCGTGCCTGGCACAGCTGGTGCGAAGGCAATCGCCTGGATTTTCTAGGCATCGCCACGCCCAAGCCGCTGGCCGTGCTCGAGCGTCGTACTCTGTGGCTGCGCCGTCAGGCTTATCTGATTACCGAACACACGCCGGGTGTGGATATAATTGCTCGTTTCGCGCCCTACCAGGCAGACGAGTTGCCGCCCGAGGCGGATCTGCAGGCGCTTGAGACCTTGTTCGCGGCATTGCTGCGTGAGCGCATCAGCCATGGTGACTTCAAGGGCAACAACATCCTGTGGCAGGCTGGCCGCTGGGCGCTGATTGATCTGGATGCCATGCAGCATCACGGCAGCACCAGCAGTTTCAAGGCCGCCTATGCCCGGGATCGTGCGCGCCTGTTGCGCAACTGGTCGGCAGAAAGCGCCTTGTATCAGGAGCTGGATCTGCGTTTACCGATTATCACCTGAGCCCGCCCCAGGCGGGCTTGGCGAAACCAAACAATCGCGCCTGTCGACGTTCGGCAAGCGCACTAAGAGGCTTTATCCGTGGCATTGACGATTCTTGGCCTTTCCGGCGCCCTCAGCCATGATCCATCCGCTGCGCTGTACATCGACGGCAAGTTGATCGCGGCTGCCGAAGAAGAGCGCTTTGTGCGCGACAAGCACGCGAAGAACCGCATGCCCTACGAGTCGGCCAAGTTCTGCCTGGAGCAGGCTGGCATTAAGCCCTCGGACGTCGACGTAGTGGCGATTCCCTTCGCCCCGATCAGCCTGTTCGGTAAAGAGCGCTGGCACTACGCCAAGCGCTACTGGTACGCACCGGATCGCGCGTTCGACGCGATCCTCATGGGCAACCGTCGCTACAAGCGCTACCGCAAGAAAATCGTCTGGTGCCTGGAACAACTCGGTTTCGACGCCAAAAAGATCAAGATCGAGCCGGTCGAGCATCACCTGGCGCACGCCGCCAGCGCCTATCACTGCTCGGGCTTTACCGAGAAGACCGCCATCCTCGGTATCGATGGCAAGGGCGAGTACGCCACCACCTTCTTCGGTTATGGCGAGAACGGCCGCATCCACAAGATCAAGGAATTCTACGACCCGGATTCCCTTGGTGGCCTGTATGGCGCGATTACCGAATTCCTCGGCTTCGAGATGCTCGACGGTGAATTCAAGGTCATGGGCATGGCGCCCTATGGCGATGCCAGCAAATACGATTTCTCCCGCCTGGCCAAGTTCGAGAACGGCGAACTGGTGATCAACACCGACTACGCCAACGTCATCGGCCTGCGTCGCTACAAGGAAAAGGGCAAGGGCTTCTACTTCTCGCCCAAGCTGATCGAGTGGCTGGGGCCCAAGCGTGAAGGCGATATCGCCGACGATCCCTACATCCACTATGCCGCCAGCATGCAAGCGCTGTTCGAGAAGCTGGCGCTGGAAATGATGGATTACTACCTGGGCGACATCATTCGCGACACCGGCAAGATCGCTTTTGCTGGCGGCTGTGCGCTGAACGTCAAGCTCAACCAGAAGATCATTGCTCGTCCCGAGGTCAAAGAGCTGTTCGTTCAGCCGGCTTCCGGCGACGCCGGTACTTCCGTTGGCGCCGCTGCCTATGTTTCCCACAAGCGCGGCGTGCCGGTCGAGAAGATGGAGCATGTTTACCTCGGCCCCGCCTACTCCAATGAAGACGTCATCGCGGCCTGCGCACGCCACCCGAATGCGCCGAAATGGCAGCAGATCGACGACATGCCGCAGCGCATCGCGCAGATCATGGTCGACGGCAATCCCGTGGCCTGGTTCCAGGGCCGCATGGAGTTCGGCCCGCGCGCCCTTGGCGGCCGCTCCATCATTGGTTGCCCGAGCATCCCTGGCGTGGCCAACCGCATCAACGAACAGATCAAGTTCCGTGAGCGTTGGAGACCCTTCTGCCCGTCGATGCTCGACACCGTCGCCGAGCAGATGCTCAAGGTCGATCACCCGAGCCCGTTCATGACCTTCACCTTCGAGGTCAACGATGAATGGAAAGAGCGCGTCAGCGAAGTCGTCCACGAAGACGGCACGTCCCGCGCTCAGGTGCTCAAGCGCGAATACAACCCGCGCTGGTACGACCTGATGCTGGAGCTGGAAAAACTCACCGGCAACGGCGTGTCCCTGAACACCTCACTGAACCGCCGTGGCGAGCCAATGATCTGCTCGCCCACCGACGCCCTGAACATGTTCTTCGGCTCGGATCTGCAATACCTGATCATGGAAGATATTCTGGTGGTGAAGGAATAAGGCCGGCAGTGAGTGCAGATAATGCGGCTTTAGCTGGGCAAGCTTACCTCGAACGCTCGGACTGCTGTGTTGCTGTAGTGCCGTCATTGGGGTTGGGCGATAGCCTGATTTATGTGCTCATTGCCAGTAATTTGGCGCGCGCTGGTTTCAGGGTGACTATGGTCAGTAATCACCTAGCTCATCTTGCGCAGTGGCTGCCTGGGCTGGAGATCATTTCCTTCCCCGACTCCAGTGCCGTGCAGTCACTACATGAATCCTATGATGTAGTGATTTCTGACTGCGGAGGGGTGATAGCCATTACGTCGCAGCCTGCTGAGTGGCTGGCCGAACGCTTTGTCTTTGTCGGCGCTTTGCGTGTTGCCCCTGACTATGTTGTCGATCATTTTGAGAGAATTGCGTCGACGCACGGCTTGGAGAAAGCGGTAGTTTTGCAAAAACTGGCGTCTTGCGCTGGGCGTTTGCGCGTCTTGGACGATGATAGTGCGACGATGGTTGAGCAAGCAGTAGCGTTCTGCAAGACCAAACTGGAGTTGCCGGATGCGTCAGCGGACATCGGATTTTGCATTCCAGGTCAACTGCAAACGCAACGTTACTCCACACGCGTCGTATTGCATGCGTCTTCGTACAACAAAAAGAAGAACTGGTCTTATAAGAAGTACCTGAGCTTGGCGCGTAGGCTGAAATTACTGGGCTATGAGCCTGAGTTTGTTCTGTCTCCAAAAGAACGGGCAGAGTGGGCACCTCTTTTTGAAGAGGAGTTTCCAGTACCCTTCTTGGCTGATGCAAAGGAGCTGGCCGCATACCTTTGCGAGTCCGGATACGTGATAGGTAATGACTCAGGTATTGGCCACTTGGCATCCGCTTTAGGTGTGCCGGTATTGACCATTTACCGTAAAAGGCGAGATGGCTTTTGTTGGCGCCCAGGCTGGGGAAATAATATCGTTGTCCGCCCAAGCCTTTCAATTGGTGCGGCCAGGCGGTTCTGGTCGTTTTTTTTAAGTGTGCGTCGTGTGGAGCGGGCCTTCCAGGTTCTGGTCTCCCAAGCCGGAGCTACCCAGTGAGTGCACGAGTCATTTCAATATGTATTCGCTTGGCATGTTCGCAATGCTGAACATGCCAGCTAGAGGCGGTCTTGAATGAGCAGTTCTGAGCCTTGGGTTCTACAAATCTGCCATGGCTACGATGGGCCTTTTTTGGATTGCGCTCGCCAGTACGCCAGTCTGTTTACAGGCACTCGCTATAAGGTAATGACTGTCTACTTGTCGGGGATAGCTAATGCCGATGTCGAGGCGGGTTCCGCCTCCGATGAAGTAGTATTTCTCGGTTATGGCTCACGCGATATGCGTGGTCTCAAGTTAGGCGTCATCCGAGATATTCGCCGTCTAGTTGGTTCACATAATTTCAAACTCTGCATCGCTCATCGTTTTAAGCCTACTTATGTCGCTTGTTTGGCCACCCGTTTACCAGTAATTGGCATAAACCACGCCTTCGGTGTTTATCAGCGTCGTTTTCGAAGGTTCTTCGCCAATGCCTTTCGCAAGCGACTGACGCTGCTCGGTGTTTCCAATGCTGTGCGTGACGACATCAGATCATGCCTGCCCGCCTGGCCTGGGATGCGTATAGAGACGCTCTATAACCGTATAGATACTGAGGCAGTACAGGCTTTGCAAGTCAGCCGCGAGGAATCTCGTGAGTTTCTCGGATTACCGCAGGATGCCTGGGTTGTGGGTAACGTCGGCAGGCTACATCCAGACAAGGATCAAGCCACTCTCATTCGCGGCTTTGCCAGAGCTTTACCAAGGCTTCCTAGTAAAAGTCAGTTGGCAATCATGGGGTGTGGCAAGTTAGAGGCTGATCTGAAGTCGCTCGCAGCTGAGCTAGGTGTGAGTGCTTCTATTAATTTTCTTGGCCAAGTACCACAAGGGCGACGCTATTTTAAGGCGTTCGACGTATTCGTTTTGAGTTCTGACCACGAACCATTTGGCATGGTATTACTGGAGGCTATGGCGGCAGGGGTTCCGGTTGTATGCAGTGATTGTGGTGGTGGGCGTGAGGTGGTTGGCGGCGTAGGTGATCTATTTCCATTTGGGGATCACAGGAAGCTTGCTTTGATACTGGTTGAGCTTGCCGCGCAGGAGGGTATAGAGAGACTTAAATATGTTGAGGCACTTACGCGCTTTGATGATGCTGCCGCCCGTAACCGGTTTGGTGAGTTGTTTCTGAAAAATATGCAAGGTTGAGTGTTGGGATTTATATGGCGGATTCAGAATGTGCGAAATTCAAAAAAACTAAAGTAGGCCATTTTGAGTTTTTTATTGCGCCAGGCAAGGAAGCTACTCACAAGCGTGTTGAAGAGTTCTTGGTTGGATATGTTGCTGATTTTCCGGCGTTTGGCGTTGCCGACGCGGAGCGTGCGGTTTACCTACTAAAAAACGAAGATGCTGTATTCAAGTACAGAAAATTTGGACGTTGGAGTGTTAGATTTCGCAATGGATTAAGAGTAAAACGGTCGGGAAAGAATTGCTTGGCTGATGAATTTTCAAATCTTGCTAAACTAACAAGCAGTGATTTAACTCCCGCTGTATATGGTTATGCCCGCAGGCGAACGTTTGGCTTTTTATTTGAAGAGCTACTGGTGGTCGAGTATTTTCCAGGGAGTTATACGCTCGATGCTCTTTTGCAGCGAGACAGGTCTATCGTCGGTGATATATTACCGCGTGTCTTTGAGTTGTTTTCTCGGATGCTTGATCAGGGGTTTGTTCATCTGGATTCGCATCCAAATAACATAATTGTCACAGCAGCCGGTGATCTAAAGTTTATTGACTTTGAAGGGTGCTCTTTCGATGTCACTGATAGACTCTTCTGCCTAGCATTCTGTGTAGGGCGATTTTATCGTTTTTGGTTTGAAAAATATATGTCGGAGGATGTTTACGATGCCGCGGTGTCTGGTTTAGTTACAAAGCATGATGCGTTGGCAGCAGAGAGATTTTTTGCGTTATATGCCATATTCAAATCGGAGAAGGTGTCGCGGAAATTATGCTATCAATATTTCTATAAAAGAAAAGTTCGCGAAGATTTTATCTCCAGTTGCCTGAAGATGTATCGTGCGAGATAGGTTCGCTCCGTCCGCTTTTCTAGATTTAGGGGTTTGAATGTGAGTGATTGGTTCGCGCTCGATGGTGTTTTATGTATCAGTCTTGTTGAGCGAGAGGATCGGCGTGAAAGGTTGCTGGAACAATTTTCTCGTTTATCTCTAACCGTAGAGTTCGTGCTGGCCGAACGCGATCCTTTGGATCCACAGCGGGGTTGCTTTCAATCGCATCAACGTTGCGCTCAAATGCTGCTTGATCGTGGCTGGCGGCGTGCTCTTATTTTGGAAGATGACGTGTTGTTCTATGAGGTAAAGTCAGAGCAGGTCGATCGCATAAACTGTTATCTGGATCGGCATAATCCTCCTGTCTTGTATATGGGGTTGATACTGGGAAAGCTATGGCCAATATGGCGAAAAGGTATTGTTGGTTGTCGGGCATTGGGAACCCATGCTTACGTACTTGGCAGTGACGCTGCCCAGCATGTGATATCTCAGCAATACTGTAATCAGGGTATTGATACTTTTCTTAAGCGTCGCTTTCCGGGGCGGGCCGCTTATCCAATGCTATGCCAACAGCAGCCCGAATCAATCTGCAAAAGTGATCTGGACTGTGGTCGTGATCCTGGATTCGTTAAGGATGAAGGTTTCTGGCAAAGAAACAAAAACAGGCAGCATGTTGAATGGTGGAAAAATCTAATAATGCTACTGACTCCGAAAAGCTGGAGCTGATGACCCTTTTAAGCGCCGTGTGCGCTTAAATCTCATGTCTCGAGGGCAATTAAACTGCATCATGAGTTATAAGGGAAGTGGTTGTCCCGATTTTGCCCGAGTTTTATGTCTTGCGTTTTTGTAATCGAGGCGGCAGAGTGAAAGTTGCGATTGTTTATTTTGGGATTCCTAGAAATACGGCGATGTGTTATCCCTCTATTGAGCAGCATATATATGCTCAGTTGCCAGCTGATTTTGGTGTCAAATCCTTTTATCATTTTTATGACCAGCAGGACGTAATCAACCCTCGTTCGGGTGAGCACGGCGTGCTGTCTAAAGAGAATTATGAGCCGTTTTCCTGGATGGATGGCGAACTAGAGTTGCCGGGCATCTGCCTCGCTCGCTGGGGTTCCGATGAGTTAAAAGCTCGAGGAGACGTATGGAAAGATGAGTACAGATCTTTTTCCAATCTGATTCATCAGCTAAATTCATTATATAGAGTCACCTTGCGAGTTGAGGCCTACGGGCCTGACGTCGTGATTTTTTTAAGGCCGGATTTGCTCTATTTAGATCCAATCCCTGTTTTTGCCATTCGCGCAGCTGCCAATAAATCGAAAGCTGTTTATATTCCAAATTGGCAATGGTGGAATGGGCTGAATGATCGCTTCGCGATATGTGGTCGACAAGCCTATTTACCATATGGGAAACGTATCGAGCGAGCGCTTGAGTATTGCCAGCGCTCAGGGCGTGCTCTTCATGCAGAGCGCCTGCTGCGATTTGTCATGGCAGACTCTGGGGCTCTTTTACATACGTTAGACGTACGTGCTGCTCGGGTCAGAATCGGCGGGGAAATAGTCGACGAAATTTTTTCATCGAAGCGCTCAATGGGGCGCCGAGAAAATCGTTATGCTCATATGATAGCCTCCATACGAAGTAGATCAGATAAGATTGTTGTCGAAGCGAAAGAATGGTGGAGGCCATGAAGGTTCTTTTGTTGGTTCAGGCGGAACAAAGAATAATACTCGACCGGCTATATGAAGGTATTGCTGCTCACTGCGAGTGTGATATCCGTAGACTGTCAAATGACGAGCAGGACAGCCTCAAGAAGTACTTTGCGCGTCATGTTGATGTGCATAGATATGATCGAATTGTTTTTTTTCTGAGGTTCAAGAAAGAAATACGCCAGGTTTCTTTTATAAGAACAATTCCTAACGTGGTTTTTCTGGAGCATGATGCTTATCAGAACTATATCCCTGGAAAGTATAAGGGTGTTTTTTCGAAGCACTATCGGCATCTACCATGGGCTCGGGTCTTAAGCTCTGGGTTTGGAGTAGCCAGTCGCCTGCAGAGCGAAGGCGTGGATGCTGTATTTGTCCCTAAAGGCTACGACCACAGTTTATTGACCAATGCACAGGGTGAACGTGATATCGAATTGGCATTCGTGGGCAGCACCAAAAGTGGTGCTTATCATGGCCGTAAGGAGATGCTCGGGGCCCTGTCGCGTCTTGAACCTCTTCAGGTCATGCGCACGAGCTCTGGTAGTGAATACGTACAGACCCTGAATCGAATACGCTTTTTTGCCAGTGCTGATGTCGGGATGGGTGAATATATGATCAAGAATTTTGAAGCGATGGCCTGTGGCTGTATCTTGTTTACCTATGATCAAGGTGCCCAAGAGAATCAGGCTTTAGGCTTCGTTGATATGCAGAATGTTGTGCTGTATCGGTCGGTAGAGGAGTTTCGAGAAAAGCTAAAACGTTTGCGAACTGACTCGGTTCTGGCAAGTCGTATTGCTGAACAGGGATGCGACTTGGCTGAGCGTCGGTTTCGCTTTTTCGATTTAGGCAGGCAGATCGTTCTGGCGATGCAGGCCCCACTGCGCAAGGCTCAATACGAGCGGCGCTGGGGGAAAATCAGAGGTTTTCTTGGAGTTTGAAGGTGCCCAGCATTCGTTTTGTGATCCCCTATTTTGGTCGATGGCCTTTCTGGTTCGATTTTTTTCTCGAGAGCTGCCGCCGTAACCCGAGTATTGACTGGTTGTTGTATACGGATTGCGCTATCCCTGAAGATCCTCCTCCTAATGTCCGCTTCATCAGCATGACATTTTCTGATTACTGTGAGCTGGTTTCGGGGCGTTTGAGCATTAGTTTTAAGCCTGATAGCCCTTACAAACTGTGTGATATCAAGCCTGCGATTGGTGCCGTTCATGCCGAAGATTTGGAGGGGTATGATTTTTGGGCCTTCGGTGATATAGACGTGATTTATGGCGATCTACGCCGTTACTTCACATCCGACCGACTGCAAAGTAAGGATCTATTTTCGACACATAGTCGAAGAATTTCTGGGCATTTATGTGTGCTGCGCAATACCGCTCTCATGCGGGATGCTTTTCGGCAGATTCCCAACTGGCAGCGTCGTTACGAGGATCAAGCTCACCAAGCGCTCGACGAAGGGGCCTTCAGTCGTATTTTCGTTCGACACAAGAATTGGCCGGAACCGCTGCGTGCATTTGCTGCACGCTTTAACGATTGGAGCCAGCGCAGCGAGTTTGTCGAGTCGCACAGCACGTATACCCTTCATGCGGATGGACGCCGCGTTGTGGCTGATAGCTGGTTCCTGAACGATGGTCGGTTGAGTAATAGCGAGCAGGGGGACGAAGAGTTGCCCTATCTGCACTTCATGATGTGGAAGAACAAACAGTGGAAGGATTTACCGGCTGATGTGTTGATCGGCCCACCGGGATTACACCTTGAAAAATCCTGGCAGGTAGGCCCCCGTGGCTGGCGAGGTCTCGAATGAAAGCAGCCGAGATGCCACTCGTCTCAGTCATCGTCCCCTGCTACAACTATGCCTCCTATATTGGCGATGCTTTGCGCAGTGTGCTGGAGCAGGACTACGCTAACTTCGAACTGATCGTCGTCGATGACGGTTCCAGTGATGACAGCGTGCAAGTCATCGAGCGCAGCCTGCAGGCCCTCCAGCCAGCCAGCCAGGTGCAGCGTGTCGAATTCGTTAGGCAGGAGAATCAGGGCGTCAGCGCAGCATTGAACACCGGCCTGGCATTGGCTCAGGGTGCTTACGTAGCGACCTTCGACGCCGACGATGTGATGCCCGCTGGTCGCCTAGCTCTACAGGCTGCTTATCTGCACGAACACCCGGAGGTAGGTTGTCTTGGTGGCGTGGCGATCCGTATAGATGAACTGGGTGAACTGCTTCCGAAGAAAGACAAGAAGCGCAGGGTGCGGCGTTATGATTTCTATCAGGCTTTGGCTTTGGCTTTGGTTGTCGGTGGCAACATCGCAGTGTACCGGCGTGACGTGATGCTGGCCGTGGGTGGCTATGACCCCGCGATCAAGGTACAGGACTTCCAGATGACGCTGAAAATCGCCCATGCTGGCTACTATGTGGATATTCTTCCCGATGTCGTTACTCTATATCGCAAGCACCCAGACAGCCTGTCGAAGAATTACAAATCTGAATACGACTACGGCCTGCAGGTTATCCAAGCTTACAGGGAACATTCTGCATACGCATCAGGCAAAGCCCGGTTGATAACCAAAGCTCTGCGTATGGCGGTTACGGATGACAAAAAGTATGCGTGGAGCCTACTTCGGCAAGTGCCTCTTCGCGACTGGGATCGCCAACTCCTGAAGCGGGTCAGGCATCTTCTATTGAAAAAGAGTCATACCGCAGGGAAACCACATGCTTGAGTCGTCGCTTCATCCGCAAGTCAGCCTTAATGGTGCTCCTGTTTCCATTGATGTCGTGATATTGAGCTTCGCCAAGAATGAAGAGCTTCGCTCTATGACCGAGCATTGTCTTAGTACTTTGCTTGCGTCTGAAGATCCTGTTTCGATTGTTTTTCGCGTGATCGTGGTTGAGTCCAACCATGTCGCGCCCGTATATGATTTCGAGTCTGTGGAGACGGTCTATCTGCCGCCACCGTTTAATTATCACCGCTACATGAATCACGGTATCTCCAAAGGGGATAGCCCGTTTGTCGCGATTTGCAATAACGACCTGAGCTTTCATCCCGGATGGGCTACTAGCCTGCTTAAGGCCTTTTCTGCTGATGAAAGATTGTACAGCGCCAGCCCAATTTGCTCGTTGCACCATCCACGCAATGGATTCGATCTGGACAGTGGAATCCATCATGGTTACGACGTACTGAGGGAAATATCCGGCTGGTGCCTGGTGTTCAGGCGAGAAATGCTCGATATCACTGGCATGCTAGATGAGCGCTTCTATTTTTGGTACGCGGACAACGATTACGCTCGAACGCTTAAAGAAAAAGGGCTTCTCCACGGTCTGGTGACTAGTTCAGTGGTTGATCATCTGGACAGTCGAACCCTCAAGACCCACAGCACCCTGCGCCAATGGCTGATGACAAAAAGGTCGCAGTATGTTTTTGAAAGAAAATGGTCAGGGAAAAGTGACTACTATTTTTTTCGAAAGTACGTGAAGTTATATATGAAAGTCCCGTTATACTTGCTGGGGATAAAGAAAATAAGAAGTTAATGGTTCGGCTTTCTTAGTTTGCATTGGAGTGCTGTGCTGGAGTGCGTTGCTATCGCAATTTTGCTACTCGGTTTGTATAGAGGTTTTCATGGACTATGAGTTGATAGATTTTCGAGTTATGGGAGATGAAACAGGCTCTTTAGTAGCAATAGAGGGCAAGGTGAATATCCCTTTCGACGTGAAGCGTGTCTATTATATTTATGGTACTACTTCAAATGCGGTCAGGGGCAGGCACGCGCATCGTAATTTGCAGCAATTAATATTTTGTCCTGTCGGTAGTTGTGAGTTCACTCTTGATGATGGGCGGGAGCGTAAGACGGTAAGGCTTCAGAGTCCTAGTCAAGGCCTATACTTGAAAGGTAGTTTGTGGCGTGAGTTTTCTGGATTCTCCCATGACTGTGTTGTGATGGTCTTGGCTTCGAGTGTGTATGATGAAAGTGACTATATTAGAAATTACGAAGAATTCTTGAGTGAGGTTGCACCATGATTCATCCACTTTCTGATGTTCAATCTAATCATATAGGCGTGGGCACAAAGATTTGGCAGTTTTGTGTGGTTCTGGAAGGTGCCGTTGTTGGTGAGAACTGCAATATATGTTCGCATTGCTTTATTGAGGGTGGTGCGCAGATTGGCAATAATGTAACTATTAAGTGCGGCGTTCAGGTTTGGACTGGTGTTAAAATAGAAGATGATGTTTTTGTTGGTCCAAATGTTACGTTTTGCAACGATAAGTACCCGCGTTCGCAAAATAAAGATTGGCAGTTGGACGGTGTGCTCGTTGGGCGAGGGGCTTCTATAGGCGCTAATGCGACTATTCTACCAGGCGTTTCCATAGGAGAGAATGCTCTGATAGGAGCGGGTGCCATCGTTACGAAAAATGTTGAGCCCGGTCAAGTCGTTAAAGGAAAACACTAGGCGTTCTGGTCGGTATCAGGATAATTAAAGGCTGCGTATGATTAAGTTTCTAGATTTGCACAGGCTCAACGAGCAGTATTCAGCCGAGATTAATGAGCGGATTAGTCAGGTGCTCAGTAGCGGCTGGTATCTCCAAGGCAAACAGAACGAGTTATTTTCGGATAGTTTTTCAAATTTCTGTGGTAGCTCACATGCGCTAGGTGTGGCTAATGGCCTGGATGCACTGAGCCTTATTTTAACTGCGTATGGTTTTGGCACGGGTGACGAAATTATTGTTCCAGCTAATACCTATATCGCCTCTATTCTTGCTGTTTCGCAATGCGGCTGCATTCCGGTTCTAGTCGAGCCGGATATTAATACTTATAATATTGACCTTGAATTGATTGAGGAGAAAATCACCTCAAATACCAAGGCAATAATGGTAGTGCACTTGTATGGTCAGGCTGTTCAGATGGATCGAATCTGGGCGCTCGCTGAAAAGTACGGCTTGAAAGTCATTGAGGATGCAGCCCAGGCTCATGGAGCCTTCTATAAGAACCGCCGTGTAGGCGCATTGGGTGATGCCGCTGGCTTCTCGTTCTACCCAGGTAAAAACTTGGGGGCCATGGGGGACGCGGGCGGAATTACCACCGATGATCACGCTCTTTTTCAGCGAGTTAAGGCAATTGCGAATTATGGCTCTGACTATAAGTACAATCATATTTATAAAGGAGTTAACTCTAGGCTGGATGAACTTCAGGCGGGAGTCTTGGATGTCAAACTAAAGTATTTAGATAGGGATAACGTTAGGCGTAGGGAAGTTTCAAGGTATTATCGTGATAATATAAGTAATGGTTCTATTATATTGCCCGCGGCTTATGAAGAAGCTGCGCATGTGTGGCACGTTTTTGTCGTTCGTACTGAACGGCGGAATGAGTTCAAATCTTACTTAGAACTAAATGGGGTTCAGACCAATATTCATTATCCTACTCCTCCTCATAAGCAACGTGCGTATGAAGAATGGAATGATATGTCGCTACCAGTAACAGAGAAAATCCATCGAGAAGTAATTTCGTTGCCTATTAGCCCTGTCATGGGCGATGATGAAGTTATGCGTGTCGTGGAGGTCGTGAATGAGTGGCGTTGAGGGGCGATTGCTGTCTATATGCTGTTTGGGCTATTGCCATGCGCGTTATCTTTCGGATGCTATCGGGTCAATACGTGATATCGGCTATGATAGAGTAGAGGTTGTGGTTGTTGATGATGGGTCTAGTGATAATAGTGTTGCCTTGTTAGAGGAACTCTCCAGCACTGTTCCATTTAGAATGACCGTTGTTGCGCAGAGTAATACTGGTAATATTGGTTTAAATTTTAATAATGCATACAAGCGGTCGGTTGGAGGCTTGGTGGCATTTATATCGCTGGATGATGTTTATAACCCCTCGATTATGCTAAAGCAGATCGAGATGATGAATGCTGATCCCGATCTAGCCTTCATTGCCTCATCGAAAACCGTCAGCATTGATAATGATGGATACGTAACAACCAAGGCAGCTCAGCTGCCGCTGTATAGTCAGCAAGTGGCGAGTGTTGATGACCTGTTGGAGCTGGAGTATTCGGAGCTCGGGTCTTTCTACATCCAGAGCGCAGTTTTTCGCAGGGAAGTTATTGATGCCGTCGGTGCTTTCGATGAAGACATGACCGGTGATGATATCGTTTTGAGGACAAAGATTTTTCGATATCTGCAAGATAATCCCAGTTACCGATTCGAGATTCTTAGGGATAATTCCTTTTTTTACAGGCTGCACGGAAGTAACGTGCATAGGAACTTCCCAAGGCAGGTGAGAATTGTAACTGAGTATCTTGGTCGGTATTGGGCGGAGCGCAGAAATCCAAAGCTCTTGGTTGATTGGGCTTGCGCCTATGTCTCTGATAACCGATTCGATGATTGTGTCGAGTTGTTTTCAATGAATGGGCGTGCAGCAGCTCTTTTATCTGAAGATAGAATACGACTGTGCCTTCGAAAGTCTCTAGCCGGGGAAGTTGGTTTTTTTAGGCAGTTTCAGCGCATGGTCTATAGTCGAGTCAAGCTTGGTGAGGGTAAAAGGAAAGTTACCTTCTTAGGAATCTTTGGTTTTGAATATTCAAAAGTGAGAAAAAAGCCAGCTTCAAACCGGCGAGAAGACTCAATTCATCACACGGATTATAAGTGAGCTCCGCGGTATCGTACGGTTGAATTTTTGGGGCTGATTTACTAGTCTATTTTATATTTGCTCAATTGAGTTCTGAGTTGGCGAGGTTTAGGTCATATGGTGCCTTAGGAGAGAGACACTGCCCTATGGTAGACTCGCGCCCCTGTTTACCAGATGGGCATCCCGATGTCTGACACCCCCGCTCGCCCCCCCCAACTGTCCAGCTTCAAGCTCTACATGCGTCTGTTGAGCTACATGAAACGTTACTGGTTCATGTTTGGCGTCAGTATGATCGGCTACGTCATCTTCGCTTCAACACAGCCGATGATGGCAGGCCTGCTCAAGTATTTCGTCGACGGCCTCGCAGCGCCGGATGCCGGGGCGGTGGATCTGCCTCTGCTGGGCAGCATGCAGCTTCTCTATGGCGTGCCGCTGGCCTTGCTGCTGATCACCGTGTGGCAAGGGCTGGGGTCTTTTCTGGGCGGTTACTATCTGGCACGGGTCTCCCTGGGGCTTGTGCAGGATCTGCGTATCGCACTGTTCAATAACCTGCTGACCCTGCCCAACCGCTACTTCGACAACCACGCCACGGGCTATCTGATATCGCGGATTACCTACAACGTGGGCTCTGTTACCGGCGCGGCAACCGATGCCCTCAAAGTGATGGTTCGCGAAGGCCTTACGGTAATATTCCTGTTCGGCTATCTGCTGTGGATGAACTGGAAGCTGACAATGGTGATGGTGGCAATTCTGCCGCTAATCGCCCTGATGGTGAAAAGCGCCAGCAAGAAATTCCGCAGTCAGAGCCGCAAGATCCAGAGTGCCATGGGCGAGTTGACCCATGTTTCTTCTGAGACCATTCAGAACTACCGGGTGGTTCGCAGTTTCGGTGGCGAGCGCTACGAGCGTGAGCGCTTTCTCGAGGCCAGCGAGGACAGTACTCGCAAGCAATTGCGTATGACCCGTACTGGCGCGATCTATACGCCGTCGTTGCAGTTCGTCAACTATGCCGCCATGGCATTTCTGATGTTCCTGGTGCTTCTCCTGCGCGGTGATGCCAGCGTCGGCGACCTAGTGGCCTACATCACTGCGGCCGGTCTGCTACCCAAGCCGATTCGCCAGCTTTCAGAGGTCAGCTCGACGATTCAGAAGGGGCTAGCGGGCGCAGAAAGTATCTTTGAACAATTGGATGAAACTCCTGAGCCGGATTCGGGGATCGTCGAAAAAGATCGTGTTCAGGGTGCCCTTGAAGTTCGTCAGCTGAATTTCGTTTATCCGGGAACCGACAGAGCCGTTCTGAGTGACATCAATTTCACCGTCGAACCTGGACAAATGGTCGCCCTGGTGGGGCGATCAGGCAGCGGCAAGTCTACGCTGGCCAATCTCATCCCACGTTTCTATCAACATGGCGAAGGGCAGATCCTGCTCGACGGGACGCCAGTAGAAGACTATCGCGTCGAGAATCTGCGCAAGCACATCGCTCTGGTGACACAGCAGGTGTCGCTGTTCAATGACACCGTGTTCAACAACATCGCTTATGGTGATCTGCGCCAATTACCGCGTGAGCAGGTCGAGGAAGCCGCTCGGTCGGCTTATGCCAGCGAGTTCATCGAGCGTTTGCCAAAGGGTTTTGACACAGTGGTCGGTGAGAATGGTGTGATGCTTTCCGGCGGGCAGCGACAGCGTCTAGCGATTGCTCGTGCCCTGTTGAAGAGCGCGCCACTGTTGATCCTCGATGAGGCGACCTCTGCTCTGGATACCGAATCTGAACGTTATATCCAAAGTGCTTTGGATCGGGTCATGGAGGGGCGAACTACGTTGGTGATTGCGCATCGTTTGTCCACCATAGAGAAGGCCGATCTGATTTTGGTCATGGATCAGGGACGGATCGTAGAGCGTGGCAGTCATGAGTCTTTGCTGGCGGCGAATGGTTACTATGCCCGCCTGCATGCCATGGGGCTGGACGATGAACAAAAGGATGCTCAGGGTGAGCCTTCAGTCCAGAGTGACCTTTGAGATAAATGCTTTAGTACTGGCGTGCCAGGCTGGTAATGGGGTGCGATGGAATGCCAACGCCTGAAAAACTGATCACTGTCGTTATCCCTGCGTACAACTATGCATTCGTATTGCCGCGTGCTGTGGCATCCGTGGCGACGCAATTGCACGATGTCGATGCGGAGTTGCTGGTAATCGATGATGGTTCCACTGATGACACGCCTAGTGTCTTGGCCGAGCTTCGAGCTGCCCATGGTGATTGCTTCACCACGATTCGTAAGGAAAATGGTGGCTTGGCTTCAGTCAGGAACTATGCGATCGCGCACTCTGGTGGGCAATATCTGGTTTTTCTCGATGCCGATGATGAGATGTTGCCGGGGGCGCTGGCCGCGCTAAGCGCTCACATCGCTGCACAGCCCCACAGCAGGATGGTCATTGCCGGCCATCACTCCGTTGCAGTTGGTGGCAGGCGCTCTGTGCACGCCGCAGCGCCTCTGCCAGCTACGGCTGAGGCACGTTTGCATGCATATCTGTTCGACAAGACGTTATCGCTTTGCAACGGAGCATGCGCGATGCACCGCGAGGTTTTCGCGGCAGGGCTTTATCCTGAGCAGTTCCGCAGTACAGAGGACATACCTGTCTTCGTTCAGGTTCTTGCACGTTTTCCCTGTACGACGCTTGATGTCCCTATGGCCGTTATTCACAAGCATCCTGCGAGCATGCGGCGAAATCTTGAGTTTGCCCGTCAGACTGGGTTGGCTCTGGTGGACGAGGTGTTTTCAGCGCAGCGGATGCCCGAACGTTTCCAGGGACTTCGGCGACGCTATTACGCTCAGCGCTGTCTTTCCCTATTTCGGGTTTTCAGCGGCGCTGGGTGCAATAAAGAGGCCATGTTTTTTTACCGCAAGGCGCTCAAAACAGACCCTGGAGTGATATTACGCTGGACATATACCCGTAAGGCTCTGCGTATTTTGCTGGGCAGAAGGGGCGGGGAGCGGCGTTCGTGACACAGCCCTTGAAAGTCTTGCAGTTGCAGAACCGCTATAACGTCAGTGCCGCTGATCTTGCTGAGCAGATCATCAAGTCCTTGCCGCGCGAGCGTTATGACGTCACCACCGCATTTCTGCGCGGCCGGCCGAGGCCGGGTGAGCCGGAAAGTTGTGCCGCGCGAACCGTCTATTTCGAATTCAGCCAGGCGGCGACCAAAGGTTTGCGTTTGCGGGCGCTCTGGGCGTTATACAAACACTGTCGTAGTAATCACTACGACATCGTGATCGGGCACCGCTTCAAACCGATCAACATGCTCATGTTGCTCAACCTGTTCTTGAGGGTGCCCGCATGCATCGGCGTGCTTCATGGCCTGGGTGAGTACGACCGCCGTTACCGACGCTGGGAAATGCGACGTTTGCTGACCAAGGCTTGGCGGTTCGTTGGTGTATCCCGCGCGGTGAGAGACGATTTGCTGCACTCCCATTGTGGTTTGACCACCGACAATACCGTGCAGATAAACAATGCCATTGATATCGATCGAGCCGAACAAATGCAGCTTGATCGTGTGCACGCCCGTGCTCGCCTGGGATTGGGTGGCGAGGATGTGGTTGTCGGCACTATCGGCCGCCTCGTTCCGGTCAAGGGGCATATCTATCTGGTTCAGGCGTTCGCGCGCTTGCAGCACGAATTTCCCCTGGCGCGTCTCTTGATAATCGGCGACGGCCGATCCCGCAAGGAGCTTGAGGCGTGTATCAGTGAGCATGGCATGCACGGTCGTGTGTTGCTGCCGGGCACGCTGGATGATGCTTTGCAATATGTGAAGGCTTTCGATGCTTTCGTCATGCCTTCATTGAGTGAGGGCTTGCCATTGGCATTGCTTGAAGGGATGAGCGGGGTGCTTCCGGTATTGGGGTCGTCAATCGATAGCCTGAGGCCCATTCTGCAGGACAGCGGCGGACTCACCTTCGAACCTGCAGATGTGCTGACATTGGCTCAGCAGCTGCGGGCGATGCTTGAAATGTCCAGTAGCGAGCGTGAGGCTCTGGGCCAGCAGGCATACGCATACCTGCGTCGAGCACATGCTGTGGAAGATTTTCGTGATCAGTACCGGCGTCTGATAGGAAGTCTGCTGGCAGAGCAGGTAGCTTCCGGGTAACGGAGGTCTTTGTTAATGCGGGCCCATGTGGGCATGGTCTTATGATGGAGTGGGTGTGGTGTCGCCGAATAGTTTTACAAGTCTTCAGTCCGTCTGGTTCAAGCAGCCGCTGATCCTGCTGCCGGGATTGCTGTGCCTTGTGCTCGGCATAGCGCTGCCTAGTAGCGGGCTTTATTACCAGTTGGTCATCCTTCTGCTTTGGCTGCCGACGCTGTATCTGCTGGTACTCAATAGGCAAGACTGGCGTAGCTGGTTCTCGCCATTGATGGTTGCACTGACCGTTTTTTTTTCTTGGGCGCTGCTCAGCAGTCTGTGGAGTAATGGCGAGGAGCCGGGGCGGGAGATCAAGCATGCTCTGATGATCTACCTGACATTGTTATCGGGTGTGTTGGCTTCCGGTATCGACAAACGTTTTCTGGTGAGGCTTCTGACGTTCAGCTGTTATGCGATGGCGGTTCTGGCAGGCATTTCTCTCTATACCGCCTACATTCACTATGATCTGCCACTCAGCTTTCGTCTGACCAGTTTCTGGCAGTTAAACCACCCCATTCTGGCTGCTCACGTATTCGGTTTCTTTCTAATGGCTTTGCTGTATCTACGCCCAGCCAGACTCGCTCAGCAGGGCGTTTGGTGCCTGGCTCTGCTGCTGCTGGCTGCCTTCATATTATTTACTCAAAGCCGTGGAGTCTGGCTGGCACTTAGTGCAGGGTTGCTGCTGACGGCGGCGATCAAGCGTGAGTGGATCTATACCTTGGCTGTTGTCGCCGGTCTCGCGGTTTGCACGATGGTGTTGATATTCCTGCCTGATATGGTCACCAATCGGGGGCTCTCATATAGGCCCCAGTTGGCTATTGAGGGCTTGGCGATTCTGGCACAGCATCCGCTGGGAGGGTTTGGTCTTGGTGGAGTGTATAGCGTGCCGCTGGCTATCATGAGAAATGAGCCCGATCATCCACACAACCTGTTTCTCAGCGTTGGCCTGGATCTGGGTAGTGTTGGCCTACTGCTTTGGCTCGTTATATGGGCAATGCTGTTCTTGGCCGCATGGCGGCATCGACATCTGGCTTTAGGCGGCGCATTACTGGGGATATGGTGCTTTGCGTCGGTGGCTTTTCTGACCGATGGAGCGGGTATCTGGAGTAAGCCACGTGAGGTCTGGTTTCTAACTTGGATTCCCTTGACGCTCGCGTTGTCGCTAGCGACTACCCCGAAGGTGCGCCAGCAGCCGCTGCCATAGTGACAGCGTGACGTCAGAATGCTCGGTAATCAATGCCAATGCATGGGCGTTTCGGGCGTGGAGGCGTGCCAGGTGCTGCCACAACGCCAGGATTAATACCTCTGCTCCTGCGTGCCGTTGCAGCCAGTCACATAGCTGAGCCATGAGGGGCAGGTAGGTCTTGAGTCTCTCATCCGGCAATGGTTGTTGGTCATGCCAGAGTCGATAGTGGCTGGCGAGCTGCTCGTGGTTGCAGGTAATGTCGGCGGTGGGTAGCCAGGTGTGCAGCAGCTGGCTAAGGCTACCCTGGTTTTCCGCTGCCAGCCGCTGAGAGGCCTGACCGGCATGGACACGGTAAGCGTATAGCGGCTGGTCGATATTGTGCATACGTACTTCTGGAGTTTGCAGCATCATCGACAGGAAAAAGCCGAAGTCTTCGGCGAACCGCAGGCTCTCGTCAAAGCGAATATCGGCAATAGCACTACTGCGTAACATTGCGGCGGGGCCTGGGATGGTGCGTCCGTAAAACAAGTAGTTGGCCTTGAGGCTAGCGTCGTCTGCCGGGTAGACGACAGTTCTCTCTTTGTGGCCGAACGTGCGCAGCGCACATCCGCAAACATCCAGTCGTAGACGCTCCATCGCCGCAAGCTGCTGCTCGAATCGTGCCGGTAGGCTGCGGTCATCGGCATCCATCAGCGCGATATAATCGCCCTTGCAATGTTCAAGGCCCAGATTACGGGCTTTGGATACGCCGCCATTGGCTATGCTGTACAGCTCTATGCGCTGTTCGGCACGAGCGTAGCGCTCCAGAATCTCCAGTGAGTCGTCAGTAGAGCCGTCGTTGATGATAGCGATCTGATCCGCAGGCCGGTTTTGTTGTAGGAGCGAGTCGATGGCTTGCTCCAGGTACGGAGCAGCGTTGTATACCGGTATCAGCACACTTAACGTGGTCACCTTCAGTCTCGCTCAGTTGCCTGCTTATCGAAGAGTGCGTCAAGACGATTGCGGAAATGAGCAGCGTCTTTCTCCGAGAGGTTTTGTGTATATCCCTTTATAAAGGCAGCCCGATGCGGCTCCAGGCTGCTTATATCCTGTCGGTACCGAAACAGATGCTGGAAGTTACGCGCACGTTTCAGTCGGCCTAGTGAGGTGTCGCCGCAGGTCATATCCGAAATGTCGATCAGGCCAATTTGGCCTGTCTCGTCCTGCACGACATTACCCAGATGCAAGGAGCGGAAATACACACCTTTGTCATGCAATTCTGCGATCAGTGAACCCAGGTCGCTGCACAGCTTTACCTGTTCATTGTTTTGCTGGGCGAGTATCTGGCGCAGCGTGTTGCCAGGGAGGGGCCAGTAGTGAACCGCAGTACGTTCGATACTGCGGATTCGATAAGTCGCGATGATCTCTGGGCAGAGGACGTCGCGTCGTTTCAGTTCTGTGGCGTTGTCGGCGAAGCGCTTGGCATGAGACACCAAGGTGGCTGACGAAATCAGTCGTTTGCGGCGGAACAGTTTGAGAAAGCTGCCGTCAACCAACTTGAGGACTTTTTCGCCATTATGGTCGGCCTCGATCACCTCAGCATGCTGGCGCAGGGCGGAAAACTGTTCGTTACTGAGGCGTGACATGCAGATCTACTTATCGGCGTTGAGGGCGTACGGCAGTTTACCTGATGTCGCTAGCGTAAGTAGCTCAGGACGCATGAAGCCTGTTGCAGGTCGCCGCTATGCTAGAATTCTCGACATTTTCAGCGCTCAGTAAAGCCGGAGTTCCCGCATGAAGTTATCCATGCCCCGTTTCGATCAGGCCCCCGTTCTCGTGGTGGGTGATGTCATGCTTGATCGTTATTGGCACGGCGCTACCTCGCGTATTTCGCCTGAGGCCCCGGTGCCGGTGGTCAAGGTCGAGCAGATCGAGGATCGACCGGGCGGTGCGGCCAACGTTGCGCTGAATATCGCTGCATTGGGCGCGCCTGCGGTGCTGGTGGGTGTCACCGGCGAAGACGAGGCGGCGGAAAGCCTGCGTCAGAGTCTCGAAGCCATTGGCGTGAAAACCTATTTCCAGCGCATCGAGAGCCAGCCGACTATCGTCAAGCTGCGGGTCATGAGCCGTCATCAGCAGTTACTGCGCATGGATTTCGAGGAACCGTTCCACACCGACGCCGATGCGCTGGCGCGGCAGGTCGAGCAGTTGCTGGATGAGGTCAAGGTGTTGGTGCTGTCCGATTACGGCAAGGGCGCCCTGCAGAACCATCAGGTGCTGATTCAGGCCGCCCGGGCGCGGGGTATTCCCGTGCTGGCCGACCCGAAGGGCAAGGACTTCTCTATCTATCGCGGCGCCAGCCTGATTACCCCGAACCTCAGCGAGTTTGAGTTGATCGTTGGCCGCTGCGAAGACGAAGCTGAGCTGGTTAACCGTGGTGCGCGTTTGATGCGCGAGCTGGATCTGGGTGCGTTGCTGGTTACCCGTGGCGAGCACGGCATGACCCTGCTGCGCCCTGATCACGGGCCACTGCATCTGCCGGCGCGCGCACGCGAAGTGTTCGACGTGACGGGGGCTGGGGATACAGTAATCTCGACACTGGCAGCCTCTATCGCTGCTGGTGAAGAACTGCCTCAGGCCGTCGCATTGGCCAATCTGGCCGCAGGCATCGTGGTCGGCAAGCTGGGCACGGCGGCGATCAGTACCCCCGAGCTACGTCGTGCGGTGCAGCGTGAACAGGGCTCCGAGCGCGGTGTACTGAGCTTGGAGCAGCTGCTGCTGGCCACTGAAGACGCTCGCGCCCATGGCGAGAAGATCGTGTTTACCAATGGCTGCTTCGACATCCTGCACGCCGGTCATGTGACTTACCTCGAGCAGGCGCGTGCCCAGGGTGATCGTCTGGTGGTCGCGATCAATGACGATGCATCGGTCAGCCGCCTCAAGGGGCCGGGCCGTCCGATCAATGCCGTGGATCGCCGCATGGCTGTGCTGGCCGGCCTCGGCGCCGTGGACTGGGTGGTGAGCTTCAGCGAGGACACGCCCGAACGCCTGCTCAAGCAGGTTCAGCCGGATGTGCTGGTCAAGGGTGGGGACTACGGCATCGAGCAAGTGGTCGGTGCCGACATCGTGCAGGCCTACGGTGGCGAGGTGCGAGTCCTGGGGCTGGTCGAGAACAGCTCGACCACCGCCATCGTCGAGAAGATTCGCAGCCGCTGAGTGCACAAAACCCCGCTATTCAGCGGGGTTTCGCTTTGTATCCTTTATTCCATTGGCGGCCCAGGCGGCACCTGGCCAACGTGTCTGCTGTCAAACCGCGGCTGCAGTATCCAGGCGTACTCGGGGCGCCTGTACGGTGCCCGCGCGGATAGTGCCTGGGCCGGACTTGTGGGCCTTCGGCGTGATGTTTTGCAGCGCCAGCCAGTCCTTCCAGCGAATGCGCTCATCGCGTACCAGCCAGCCATCCTGGGCGGCGAAGCTCTCGGCTAGCCACAAACCACGGGTATTGGCAGGTACCAGTTGGCCCTGGCGCAGGGTCATCAGTTCCGCCGTCGGGCGGCCTTGTTGCAGAGGAATCAGATAGAGATCCGGGCGGGCGTGATCCAGGCGGGCGATCAGCTTGCCGTTCTCCAGGTGCTCGTCAACGTGCAGCAGGCTGGGCTGTTTGGCTTCCTTGGGCAGATCCAGGCGCAAGTCGTAGACCAACTGCAACGAGGCTGTTGGTACGTGCACGTAGGCGCGCGGGCGCTCCAGCAAGGTCAGGTTGCCGCACTGTACGGGGCGCGCCGCGCCAGAGAGTGGGCTAAGCCGAAAGTGCACGCCATCTCGGTACTTGAGGGTGCCCTCGTAAGGTGCTGGCAGCCAGGTGTCGCCGAAACGGCCGTGGAGCCAGCCTTCGCTGGTCTCCAGCAAGCACTCTTCGGCGACTTCCTGGATGGCCGTCATCAGTGGCAAGTTGAGTTCATGGGCCGGTACGTAGCCGGAGATCAACTTGAGCACGACGTCGCCACGGTCGAGACGCCGCTGGCGCACCAGCACCCAGTACTCGCGGCCTTGCCAGTTCAGGGTCAGGCGTACCGAAACGCCAAGGTTGGCCAATTCCACCGCGAAGCGCTGACTATCGTTCAGTTCGACTGGCTTGCGGCGCTCGAGCATTTCGCTGAAGTTCAGTGGTCTGCCCAGGCTCTGATAAACGATGCTGTCGGGCGAGGCCTCGACGAACAGTGGCAGCGTCTTGAAGGTGGCGGGGTCTTTTCGGGAAATGATGCGCGGCATGTCGGCTCCTTCTTGCGTCGGGGTCGGCCGCATAAGCGGCGTCAAGGGTGTGTCAGGCACACCCGTTCATCACTCTCCTGATCCTTTGTTACCGCTATTAGTGCCCACAATTACATCAGCGGCCATGGCGACGTTGTGCGCCAGGTGCAGCGGGCTGATGGTGCCGACGATGGCGCTACCGACGCCGGGGTGCGCGAAGATCAGTTCGAAGCTTGCCCGAACCGGATCGACACCGCTCTCCAGGCAGACGTGCCCGCTGGCCAGGGCTTTTTTGATCAGGATGCCTTTGGCGTGACTCGCAGCATAGTCCAATACCGGGCGCTCATGCTGCTCACTGAGGTTGTAGGTTACCATCGCGCAGTCGCCGCGTTCGAGGGCCAGAAGGCCGCCCTCGACGGTTTTTCCGGAGAAGCCAAAGCCGCGGATAAGCCCGGCCTGCTTGAGTTCGGCAAGGGTGTCGTAGACGGCTTCGTCGCGCAGAATGGACAAGTCATCGCCGTTGGAATGCACCAGCACCAGGTCGATGTAGTCCGTTTCCAGACGTTTCAGGCTGCGCTCCACCGAGCGGCGGGTATGGGCGCTGGAAAAGTCGAAATGCGACAGGCCGTTGTCAAATTCTTCGCCGACCTTGCTGACGATCACCCAGTCCTGGCGCTGGCCTCGCAGCAGCGGGCCGAGGCGCTGTTCGCTGATGCCGTAGGCGGGCGCGGTATCGAGCAGGTTGATGCCCAGCTCCCGGGCGAGTCCAAGTAGCTGGAGCGCCTGCTGATCATCGGGAATGGTGAAACCGTTGGGGTATTTGACCCCCTGATCGCGGCCCAGCTTGACCGTGCCCAGGCCTAGAGGAGAAACGATCAGACCGGTCGATCCTAGTGGGCGGTGCAGACCTTGCAGATCACGTATCAAAACGAGGTCTCCCAGGCGGTACGACCGATGGCCGGGCGCGGCAATTCGGGCAGCGGCAGATGTGCTAGCGGGTGGATGCCGTCACGTTCGAGGTTACTAAGTACACGATCAGCGAAATCCGGCGCCAGAGCCAGTTTGGTTGGCCAGCCGACCAGCAGCGCACCCTGGTCGCTGAGAAAGGCGTTGTCCGGACGCACCAGGCCGCTCTGTGCCGGCTCGGCACGTTCTACCCGCAGGGTTGCCCACTGTGCTGCCGACAAGTCGACCCAGGGCAGCAACTGCGTGAGCTCTTTGCGCGCCGCCTCGATCTGCGCCGCTTCGTCGCGTGCTACGCCATCGGCTTCGGCGAGGTCACCGCCGAGGTACCAGACCCATTCGCCATCGGCGCTTGGATGGCTGGTAACGGTGATCCGCGGCTTGGGGCCGCCGCCCAGGCAATGGGCGTACAGCGGTTTCAAGGTTGGGCCCTTGACCATCACCATGTGCAGGGGGCGCAGTTGCTGGCTCGGCTGCGCGACGTGCAGGCTGGCCAACAGCTCGGCATTGCCGCCACCGGCGCTGAGCACGATGCGTTGGGCGCGAATCTCGCGGCCGTCGACGCATAGGCCAACCAGTTGCCCGTTCTCTTGCAGCGGTTGGATATCGTCGGCGGCGAGCAGGCTGTCACCGGCGAGATCGGCCAGGCGTGTGATCAGGCTAGGCACGTCTACCACCAGTTCTGCCAGGCGATAGACCTTGCCCTTGAATTTCGGATGCTGCAGCGCAGGCGGCAACTGCTCGCCCTTGACCTGATCGACACGGCCGCGCACGGCCTTGCTGGCGAAGAAGCTGGTGAGGTTGCCCGCCAGGGTGCCGGGCGACCACAGGTAATGAGCATCGGAAAGTAGACGCACGCCCGACAGATCGAGTTCACCGCTGCCATCGAGTGCTTCGCGCCAGCGCCGCGGCATGTCGGCGATGGCTTCGGAGGCGCCGCTCAGGGCGCCATGCAGGGCATATTTAGCGCCGCCGTGGATGATCCCCTGGGACTTGACGCTCTGACCGCCCCCCAGGCTTTCCCGCTCCAGCAGCAGCGTGGCGTAGCCCTTGGCACGCAGGCGCGCATTCAGCCATAAGCCGGCGACACCGCCGCCAACGATCAGGACGTCTGTGCTCAGAGTGTGGGACATGCGGGCGCCTCTCGGGAAAACAGGTGCGCAGTATAACCTTGGTGAGAGTGGCAAGCTTCAAGCGGCAAACCGTTGGTGAGCTCGCGGCTACCTCAGTGCCCGGTGACGCGGGAGAACAGTTGGATCACTACGACACCACTGACGATCAGGCCCATGCCCAGTACCGCGGGCAAGTCCGGTTTCTGGTCATAGACGAACATCGCCGCGATGCTGACCAGCACGATACCCAGGCCGGCCCATATGGCGTAGGCGATGCCTACTGGAATGGCGCGTACCACCAGAATCAGCATCCAGAACGCAATGCTGTAGCCCGCGATCACCAGCAGTAGCGGAAGCGGTTTGTTGAAGCCATCGACGGCCTTCATGGACGTGGTCGCAACCACCTCAGCAGCGATGGCCAGAGCGAGATAGAGATAACCATTCATCGGTAATACTCCTATTAACAGAGGACTGATTTTACGGATTCACTCTGTTAGGTAAACTCATTACCTATCTTGATTGGAGATAGGTTGTGCGCTGGACTCTTGAGCAACTTGAAGTGTTCGTAGCCGTTGCCGATGGCAACTCGTTTTCTGCCGTGGCGCGGCGTTTCGGGCGGGTGCAATCGGCCGTCAGCAACGCAGTGGCGGCGCTGGAGGACGATCTGGGCGTACGCCTGTTCGAACGCAGCAGCGGTCGTCAGCCGCGCCTGACCGAAGCCGGCCAGGCGTTGCTCGAAGAGGCGCGCGAGTTGCTGCGACAGTCCGAGCGGCTGGAGGGGCGAGCCCTTGGGCTGTCGCGAGGCGAGGAGGTGTGTCTGCGCCTGGCGCAGGATGAGGCGCTGCCGATGCCGCCGATACTCGACAGTCTGGAGGCGCTGGCCCAGGCGTTCCCGCGGGTCGAGGTGCAGATGACCAGCGGCGGCCAGGGGGTAGTGGCGCGCCAGTTGCTCGAACGGCGTGCCGACCTCGGCCTGCTGTTTCACCATGACGGCATGCCTGCCGAGCTGGAGCGCCGTCGCTTGGGTATGGTGGATATGGTCATGGTTTGCGGAGCCGCTCATCCACTGGCACAGGGCCGCTCCGTCGACCGTCGTGAGTTGGCTCAGCACCGGCAGTTGTTGATAACTCTGCAGGACAGTCACTATCCCGGCAACGAGCGGATCAGCCCGACCGCCTGGCGTACCGACAGCTTTTATGTGATGGCCGAGCTGCTGATGCGTAACCTGGGTTGGGCGTGCCTGCCACGGCACGTGGCACAGTACCCGACCTATCAAGGGCATCTGATCGAGCTGAGCAGTGACTGGATCGCGCCGCCGTTGCCGGTGGAGCTGGTGTTTCGCCGTGACGAAACGTTGGGCCCGGCCGCGCAGTGGCTGGTGCGCTATCTCGGTGATCGGCTACGCATACTGGAGCCTTGATGCGTGCGCTGGTGCCCGGCGTTCTGTGCCTGCTTGTGCTGCAACGCCGGCATCCCTAAGCTTCGCCGCCATGAACCGATATCTTTATAGCCTGCTGTTCCATCTCTGCCTGCCGTTGATCGGTCTACGCCTGATCTGGCGGGCCTGGCGTGCGCCAGCCTACACCAAGCGTGTTGGCGAACGCTTCGCCTTCCTGCCAGCCCTGCGCCCCGACGGCATCTGGGTTCACGCGGTATCGGTCGGCGAGAGCATCGCAGCGGCACCGCTGGTGCGCGAGCTGCTGGTACGCTACCCGGATCTGCCGATCACCCTGACCTGCATGACGCCGACCGGCTCCGAACGCATTCGCGCGCTGTTTCCCGAGGCGCAGTTCGCCGGTCGCGTTCAGCACTGCTATCTGCCCTATGACCTGCCCTGGGCGGCGTCGCGCTTTCTCGAACGCGTGCGTCCGCGTCTGGCGGTGATCATGGAAACCGAGTTGTGGCCCAACTACATCCACCAGTGTGCCCGCCGAGGTATTCCGGTGGCGCTGGCCAATGGACGTTTGTCCGAGCGCTCCGCCAGAGGCTACGGACGCTTTGCCAAGCTCACTGCGCCGATGCTCGCCGAGCTGACTTTGCTCGCGGTACAGAGCCAGGTCGAGGCGCAGCGCTTCATTGCCCTCGGCGCCCGGCCTGAAGCGGTAGAGGTGACCGGCTCGATCAAGTTCGACCAGCAAGTGGATGCAACTGTGTTGGCGCGTGCCACCACGCTGCGTGAGCAATGGCAGGCGCAGCAGCGGCCGGTATGGATCGCTGCCAGTACCCGTGAGGGGGAAGATGCGCTGGTGATCCAGGCGCATCAGCAATTGCTCGCGACTCAGGTCGACGCTCTGCTGATTCTGGTGCCGCGTCACTTGGAGCGTTTCGACAGTGCTGCCGCGCAGCTGCGTGAGGCAGGCCTGAGTTTCGTGCGTCGCTCTTCAGGCGAGGCTGTCGGCCCGCGTGTGCAGGCACTGCTCGGCGACAGCATGGGCGAATTGATGTTTCTGTATGGCCTGGCCGATGTCGCTTTCGTCGGCGGCAGCCTGGTCGAGACGGGTGGCCACAATCCGCTGGAGCCAGCGGCGTTGGGGCTGCCGGTGATCATGGGGCCGCATCGCTTCAACTTTCAGGAGATCACCGCGCAGTTGCTCGAGCGTGGCTCGCTCCGCGAGGTGGCTGACGCCGAGGCGCTCGGTGCGCAGGTCGCGTTGCTGCTGCGCGAGCCATCACGTGCGGCGGCCATGCGCGAGGCCGGGCTGGCAGTGCTCAAGGCCAATCAGGGCGCGCTGCAGCGGTTGCTGAAGGGGTTGGGAAGGCTAATCGTTTAGCGGCTGCTCAATGTGGCGGAATAAAGCTGAGCGCCGTCCGGCCCAGCCTAGATCGCGCATCTGCCGTGGGTTGGGCTTCAGCCCACAATCTTCAGCTATTTCCTCATACTCTGCGTGGGAATGCTTTCAGAGGTGCTTTGCGGCTGATGTCGGAAGCCGCTGGCTAGCCCGGGCGTGCGCCGAGCGCTCCCACGCTGGAGCGTGGGAGCCATCAAAAGTTGGGGGCTGAAGCGGATCGCAGCCCGGCCCACCCGTCGCGCTGAGCAGGGCGGCGCTACGTCAATTGGTCTGGCTACTCGTCGCCTTGCAGGCGTGCTTCGGCGGCCTTGGCCAGATCTGAAGGAAGAAAGTCGCGATCCGGGTTGTAGTCCGGCTTGAGGTAACGGCCCAAGGCGTCCAGATCGGCCGGGCTGAGGGTGCCGGCAGCTTGTTTCAGGCGCAGGTTGTTGAGGATGTAGTCGTAGCGTGCGTCGTTGTAGTTGCGCACCGCGCCGTACAGTTGGCGCTGGGCGTCCAGGACGTCGACGATGTTGCGTGTGCCCACCTGATAACCGATTTCCGTGGCCTCCAGCGCGCTCTGGTTGGAGATGATCGACTGGCGACGGGCCTGCACGGTTTCCACGTCGGTATTCACCGCGCGATACAGGTTGCGGGTGTTCTGTACCACCTCACGGCGCAGCCCTTCACGTTGCTGTTCGGACTGGCTGAGGCGCTGGTAGGCCTCACGGGCCTGGGAGCTGGTGAGGCCACCGCTGTACAGCGGGATATTCAGTTCCAGGCCGATGCTGCGCTGCGACACATCGCTGCCGTAGTTCTGCCCGGTGTAGTTGGGGTTACTCAGGCCCAGTGCGTCGTTGTCGCCGCGCTCGTAGCGGGCCACGGCATCCAGAGTTGGCGCATGTCCGGCCTTGCGCTGGCGCAGGGTTTCCTCGGCGGCATTGACGGCAAAGTTGCTGGCCTGCAGGTTGAGGTTCTGCGCGGCTGCCGTATTGACCCAAGCGGTGGCGTCGTTGGGCATCGGGGTGAGAATCGGCAGGCTGTGCTGGATACCTTCGATGCTGCGGTATTCGCGGTTGGTCAGGGTGATCAGGGCCTGGAAGGCATCGTCGACCTGACGCTGAGCAATGATGCGGTTAGCTCGTGCGGTGTCGAAACCGGCTTGGGCCTGCAATACGTCGGTCTTGTCCGAAAGGCCGACGTCGAAGCGCTCATTGGCCTGGTCGAGCTGGCGATTGAAGGCGGCTTCTTCGGCTTTGGTCGAGGCCAGGTTGTCCTGGGCGCGCAACACCGAGAAATAGGCTTCGGCGCTCTGCAGGATCAGGTTCTGTTCGCTGGCGGAATACTCCAGAGCGGCTTGCTCGCTTATTGCCTCGGCGGCCTGCAACTGAAACCAGCGGTCAGCGCGAAATAGTGGCTGGCTGAGGTTGGCCTGGTACACCGTGCCGCTGCGTGACTGGGTGGCGGAGGGCTGCTGCAGGGCGGTGCGGGTGTCGGTCGTTCGTGCGCCTGCACTGAGGTTTGGCAACAGGCCGGCGCGGGCCTGCGGCACGCCTTCGCGACGGGCCTCGAAGTCGGCACGGGCGGCGGCCAGATCGGCATTGTTGGCGGCGGCCTCCTGGTACACCGACATCAGGTCGGTGCGCACCGATAGCGGGGCCGGATCTGCCCAGGCCGTGGCGGTTGAAGTGGCGGTCACGGCAACGGCCAGGGAGAGTCTGCGCAGCATGTCAGCGAATCCTAGAATGGGCAGTAGTCGGCGAGACTAAGCCCGGCCATCGGGGTGGTCAAGGCGCGCGGTGGTGGACAGGCAGGCGTCACTATCCGACCTGCGGGTCTTGTCGGCGTTGCTGCGGTTGGCAGGTGCCAGTAGACTGGCCGAGTTCTTGTCGGGGTGCCTCGAATCGGAGGCTGAGATCGGATAGTTCCGGATCCCGTTGAACCTGATCAGGTTAAGGCCTGCGTAGGGAACAAGAGGTATCCACTCCTGCAGTCTGCATTATGGATACCCCCGCACCGCGTTCGTGGTGCGCCCGCGCCCTGGCTGTTCGATCATGCCGGCGCTCTCACGAATCCTGCATGCTCAAACAGCCACGGCGTGGTGTTGCTTCATCGCGTCTATCAGGTTCGCTCCGACATTCAGCCGAGGAGCCAGCCGATGAGCAGCAAACAACAACAGCAAAATCTCAGTGAGTCCGCCCAGGTCGACCAGCAGTCGATCCAGCCCTTTCCCCGTTCGCAGAAAATCTACGTCCAGGGCTCGCGCCCGGACATTCGCGTGCCGATGCGCGAAATCAGTCTGGACGTGACACCGACAGACTTCGGTGGCGAGATCAACGCGCCGGTCACCGTCTACGACACCTCCGGCCCTTACACCGACCCGAGCGTGACCATCGACGTGCGTAAGGGTCTGGCCGACGTGCGCAGCGCCTGGATCGAGGATCGTGGTGATACTGAGCGCCTCGATGGCCTGTCCTCGGAGTTCGGCCAGCGCCGTCTGGCAGATGCCGAGCTGACCAAGATGCGCTTCGCCCATGTGCGCAACCCGCGCCGCGCCGCGCCGGGCAAGAATGTCAGCCAGATGCATTACGCGCGGCAGGGCATCATCACGCCGGAAATGGAATACATCGCCATCCGCGAGAACATGAAGCTCGCCGAGCACCGCGCCGCCGGCCTGCTCAAGGAGCAGCATGCCGGCAACAGTTTCGGTGCCAGCATTCCCAAGGAAATCACCGCCGAGTTCGTCCGTGACGAAGTGGCGCGCGGCCGCGCCATCATCCCCGCGAACATCAACCACACCGAGCTGGAGCCGATGATCATCGGCCGTAACTTCCTGGTGAAGATCAACGGCAATATCGGCAACTCGGCGCTGGGATCGAGCATCGAGGAAGAGGTCGCCAAGCTGACCTGGGGCATTCGCTGGGGCTCGGACACGGTTATGGATCTGTCCACCGGCAAGCACATCCATGAAACCCGCGAGTGGATCATCCGCAACTCGCCGGTGCCGATCGGTACCGTGCCGATCTATCAGGCGCTGGAGAAGGTCAACGGCGTGGCCGAAGACCTGACCTGGGAGCTGTTCCGCGACACCCTGATCGAACAGGCCGAGCAGGGCGTCGACTACTTCACCATTCATGCCGGCGTGCTGCTGCGCTATGTGCCGCTGACCGCCAAACGGGTCACCGGCATTGTCTCGCGCGGTGGTTCGATCATGGCCAAATGGTGCCTGGCGCACCATAAAGAGAACTTCCTCTACACCCACTTCGAAGACATCTGCGAAATCATGAAGGCCTATGACGTCAGCTTCTCGCTGGGCGACGGCCTGCGTCCGGGCTCCATCGCCGACGCCAATGACGCCGCGCAGTTCGGCGAGCTGGAAACCCTCGGCGAGCTGACCAAGATCGCCTGGAAGCACGACGTGCAGTGCATGATCGAAGGCCCCGGCCACGTGCCGATGCAATTGATCAAGGAGAACATGGACAAGCAGCTGGAGTGCTGCGACGAGGCACCGTTCTACACCCTCGGCCCACTGACGACTGATATTGCGCCGGGCTACGACCACATCACCAGCGGCATCGGTGCGGCGATGATCGGCTGGTTCGGCTGCGCCATGCTCTGCTACGTCACGCCCAAGGAGCACCTGGGGCTGCCGAACAAGGATGACGTGAAGACCGGCATCATCACCTACAAGATCGCGGCCCATGCCGCTGACCTGGCTAAAGGACATCCGGGCGCACAGATCCGCGACAACGCCTTGAGCAAGGCGCGCTTCGAATTTCGCTGGGAAGACCAGTTCAACCTTGGTCTCGACCCGGATACCGCGCGCAGCTACCACGACGAAACCCTGCCCAAGGATTCGGCCAAGGTCGCTCACTTCTGCTCCATGTGCGGGCCGAAGTTCTGCTCGATGAAAATCACTCAGGAAGTGCGCGAGTACGCCAAGGTCAATGGCCTGTCCGACGAGAGCAAAGCGGTCGAGGCCGGCTTCAAGGAGCAGGCCGAGCGCTTCAAGGAAGAGGGCTCGGTAATCTACCGGCAGGTGTGACGCTCAGCCGGGTGAACGGCAGGTCGCCGCTCACCCGGTTCACTCAGCGTGCCGCGGCGCCGGGCATGTAGACCGGGCGCAGGATGCCCTGCAGCTGGCTGTAGGGAATCTTTATTTCTGGGTGGCCGTCGGAGTAGGGCGCCAGGCGGGCGACATCGTACTTGAGCATCACCGCGTCAGGATTGAGGGCGATGTTTGGCGTGCGCTCGAAGGGCCAAGTCTGAAGGTATTCAGCATCGTTGCCATGACCTTGGGTGATCAACCACGCCTGGTGGGCGCGTTGGGCGACTTGCCAGAACGCCGCTTCCTCGCCAGGCACGATGAAATCCTGTGGGCTCAGCACTGTGTTCAGCTCACGGTCATAGTTCAGGTAGGTGCGCCCCGGCACGCCATGGGCGCCGCCAATGAAGTGGTAGCTCGACAGTTCGATTACCACCAAGCGGTCATGTTGGCTGAGTACCTTGGCTTGCAGATAGCTGACCCAGCCAGGTTTGCCATTGGCGAGAAACTCACGCTCATGATCAGCCAGTGATTGTGGCCGGGCACCAGTCGCGGCGCCCACCAGGCCAAGCAGGGTCGACTCGATTCGTGCATTGAGCTCGGGCTTATCGGTCAGACGCTGCAGTTCGATATTGACCAGCGGACAGTCCTGGGCGGCGCAACCTGGCGCTTTGTGTTCCCAGCGCTCGTTGCTGGTCGCCAGCGCTGGCGGCGTAGCGGGTTTGGACAGGCTCTGACAGGCACCGAGCAAAAGACCCAGACTGATGATTGCGCCGAGGCGGGCAATGGTGGACGTATTCATGCAGGAAAAGCCATTGGCGGAGGACTGGGGTTCGACTGCCTGATGGCAGGGGAGTTCGTGATTATTCGTCAATGCGAGCAGATCGGCCAGGCTTTCGATGCGTCGCTTGCGAGAGAGCCTTAACAGCCCCTAGGATGCATTCAATACGCACGTAATGAGAGACCAGCAGATGACCGAAACCTTTACCCCCGGCCCGGATGCAGTGGAAATCATCGAGCGTGAAGAGTGCTTCCGCGGTTTCTATCGCCTGGATCGCTTCCACCTGCGCCACCAGCAGTTTTCCGGTGAAATGGGGCCGGTACTGCGCCGTGAGCTGTTCATCCGTCACGATGCCGTGTGCGTGCTGCCCTACGATGCGGTGACCGACAGCGTGGTGCTGATCGAGCAGTTCCGTGTCGGCGCCATGCACAAAGCTGCCAACCCCTGGCTGGTCGAGCTGGTCGCCGGGCTGATCGACAAGAACGAAGAGCCCGACGAAGTCGCGCTGCGCGAAGCCGAGGAAGAGGCCGGGCTGACGCTGACCTCGCTGTGGCCGATAACCCGCTACTTCCCGTCGCCGGGCGGCTCCGACGAATTCGTGCACCTGTTCCTCGGTCGCTGCGACAGCGCCGGCGTGGGCGGCATACACGGTCTAGAGGAAGAGGGCGAGGACATTCGCGTGCAGGTGTGGCCTTTCGAGGATGCTTTGCAGGCGGTCAAGGATGGGCAGATCAACAATGCGGCGAGCATCATCGCCTTGCAGTGGCTGGCGCTCAATCGCGCCGAGGTAAGGGGCCTATGGGGGTAAATCTGCTGCGTGAGCGCTACCGGGTCGATCTGATCGAACTGCAGGCGGCTTGCGAGGCCAATTATGCGCGGCTGATGCGCCTGCTGCCCGGCATGCGTGATGCGCAGGGGGCTCGACGTGTGGCGCTCAGCCAGGGTGAACGGCAGCTTGGCGTGCTGGCGCTGGAAGTGGTGGAGACTTGTCCGTACACCTCCACCGTGCAGGTGCGCCAGGAACACAGTCTGCCCTGGTTGCCCGTGCCACAGTTGGAAGTGCGCGTCTATCACGACGCACGCATGGCCGAGGTCACCGGTGCGCAGAGTGCGCGACGCTTTCGCGGCATCTACCCCTATCCGAACCCCGCTATGCACCAGCCGGACGAGAAAACCCAGCTCAATGTGTTTCTCGGTGAATGGTTAAGCCATTGCCTGGCGTGCGGGCACGAGACCGAGCCGCAGGTTTGAGCGCACGTGCCTGCACAAGAATGCTTCGGGTTTCTGTGAACTAGTCCCTATTGGCGGGTTTACCTAGCCCGCCTCTCGATTCCATAATTTGCGCCTGCCTTCCAAGGAGAAGCACTTTGTCGAGTGCGTCCGCGTCTACCTCTGTTGATTCTTCGGTATTGCTGGTGCAGCTTACCGATAGCCATCTGTTTGCCGACACGGAAGGCAAGCTGCTGGGCATGGGTACCGCTGACAGCCTGCGCCAAGTAATCGATCTGGTGCTGGAGGAGCAGACGGCCATCGACATGGTTCTGGCGACGGGCGATCTGTCCCAAGACGGCAGCCAAGCCTCCTATTTGCGCTTTCTTGAAATGAGCACCGCGTTGAATGCTTCGGCGCGCTGGATTCCCGGTAACCATGATGATATCCCGGCGATGCAGGCGGCCTGTGTGGGCACCGATCTGTTGGAGCCCGTCGTGGATCTCGGCAACTGGCGGTTGATCATGCTCGATTCGTCGATTCCGGGCGCAGTGCCCGGTTACCTTCAGGAGCCGCAGCTGGCTCTGCTCGAGCGGGCGCTGAGCGAGGCGCCGGATCGTCATCACCTGATCTGCCTGCATCATCATCCGGTGGATATCGGTTGTCAGTGGATGGCGCCGATCGGACTGCGCAATCCTGATGCGCTATTTGCCGTGCTGGATCGTTTTCCGCAGACGCGGGCGATTCTCTGGGGGCACGTCCATCAGGCCATCGATGAGATGCGCGGCAAGGTGCGGCTGCTTGCCTCGCCATCGACCTGCGTACAGTTCACCCCTGGCAGCGAGGACTTTCAAGTCGATAGCACGGCGCCCGGCTATCGCTGGCTGCGTCTGCACGGCGATGGGCGCTTGGAAACCGGGGTGTCTCGGGTTCGCGGTATCGTCTTCGAGCCTGACTACAGTGTTCGCGGCTACTAGGGGCTGTTGACGCTTCAGCCCGAAGGGCCGGGCCCTTCGGCTTGTGCTGAAACGTTATCAGACGCTTGCGGCTTGTAGGGCAGCGCTAGTAGCCTCCGGTTATGACTACCAGCATTCTTTATATCCATGGACTCAACAGTTCGCCGGCTTCCACCAAGGCCTGCCAGTTGACCGTCGCCATGACCGACATGGGGCTGCAGGCTCAACTGCGCGTTCCGGCCCTGCATCACCACCCACGCCAGGCTATTGCCGAGCTCGAGGCGCTGATCGCTGAGCTCGGTCGCCCTGTGCTGGTCGGCAGCTCCCTGGGCGGCTACTATGCGACCCACTTGGCCGAACGGCATGGCCTCAAGGCACTGTTGATTAACCCGGCGGTGTGCCCGCACCGGTTGTTCGACGGATACCTCGGCCCGCAACGCAACCATTACAGTGGCGAAACCTGGGATCTGACGGCCGATCACGTGGCTGCACTGGCGGAGCTCGAAACGCCGCCGCCCACGGATCCGGCCCGTTTTCAGGTATGGCTGCAGACCGCCGACGAGACCCTCGATTACCGGCACGCCCAGGCGTACTACCGGCATTGCGCCCTGCGCATCGAGGCAGGCGGTGATCATGGTTTCCAGGGCTTCGCCGAGCGCTTGCCCATGCTGTTCGCCTTCGCCGGCATTGCGCCCGTGTCCTGACCGGCCGCGTCCGACCCCCGATTAATCAGAGCATTTCAGAGACCTATGGCCCAGCAAAACGCCTACAACGCAGATGCCATCGAAGTCCTTTCCGGCCTTGATCCGGTGCGCAAGCGGCCGGGGATGTATACCGACACCAGCCGCCCCAACCACCTGGCCCAGGAAGTTATCGACAACAGCGTCGACGAAGCCCTGGCGGGTCATGCCAAATCCATCCAGGTGATTCTCCACGAGGACAACTCCCTGGAAGTGAGCGACGACGGTCGTGGCATGCCGGTGGACATTCACCCGGAGGAGGGCGTGTCGGGGGTCGAGCTGATCCTCACCAAGCTGCATGCGGGCGGCAAGTTCTCCAACAAGAATTACCAGTTCTCCGGTGGTTTGCACGGGGTCGGTATCTCGGTGGTCAACGCCCTGTCGACCCGCGTCGAGGTTCGCGTCAAGCGCGACGGCAACGAATACGCCATGGCCTTCGCCGACGGCTTCAAGGCCAGCGACCTGGCTGTGATCGGCACGGTCGGCAAGCGCAACACCGGCACCACTGTGCACTTCTGGCCGGATACTAAGTATTTCGACGCGCACAAGTTCTCGGTCAGCCGCCTCAAGCACGTGCTCAAGGCCAAGGCCGTGTTGTGCCCCGGCCTGGCGGTGAGCTTCCACGACAAGGCCAGTGGCGAGTTGGTCGAGTGGCTGTATGAAGATGGTCTGCGCTCCTACCTGGTGGATGCGGTCAGCGAGTTCGAGCGACTGCCCAACGAGCCCTTCTGCGGCAGCCTGGCCGGTAACAAGGAAGCTGTGGATTGGGCGCTGCTGTGGCTGCCCGAAGGCGGCGACTCGGTGCAGGAGAGCTACGTCAACCTGATTCCAACCGCTCAGGGTGGTACCCACGTCAACGGCCTGCGTCAGGGGCTGTTGGACGCCATGCGTGAATTCTGCGAGTTCCGCAGCCTGCTGCCGCGCGGCGTCAAGCTGGCCCCTGAGGACATCTGGGAGCGTATCGCCTTTGTCCTCTCGATGAAGATGCAGGATGCCCAGTTCTCCGGGCAGACCAAAGAGCGCCTGTCCTCCCGTGAGGCGGCGGCGTTCGTTTCAGGCGTGGTCAAGGACGCGTTCAGCCTATGGCTCAACGCCCACCCGGAGTTTGGTCAGCAGTTGGCCGAATTGGTCATCAGCAACGCCAGCCGCCGTCTCAAAGCCGGCAAGAAGGTCGAACGCAAGAGAATTACCCAAGGGCCGGCATTGCCTGGCAAATTGGCCGATTGCGCAGGGCAGAACCCGATGCGCTGCGAGCTGTTTCTGGTCGAAGGTGACTCCGCTGGTGGCTCTGCCAAGCAGGCACGTGACAAGGAATTCCAGGCAATCCTGCCGCTGCGCGGGAAGATCCTCAATACCTGGGAAGTGGACGGTGGTGAAGTGCTGGCCAGCCAGGAAGTGCACAACATCGCTGTTGCCGTTGGCCTCGATCCTGGCTCGAGCGATTTGAGCCAGTTGCGCTACGGCAAGATCTGCATTCTCGCCGACGCCGACTCCGATGGTCTGCACATTGCAACGCTGCTCTGCGCGCTGTTCGTGCAGCATTTCCGCCCGCTGGTGGACGCGGGTCATGTGTACGTGGCAATGCCGCCGTTGTACCGCATCGACCTCGGCAAGGAAATCTACTACGCCCTGGACGAGCCTGAGCGCGATGGCATTCTCGACCGCCTGGTGGCCGAGAAGAAGCGCGGCAAGCCGCAGGTCACCCGCTTCAAGGGCCTCGGTGAAATGAACCCGCCGCAACTGCGCGAAACCACCATGGATCCCAATACCCGACGCCTGGTGCAACTGACCCTCGAGGACTTCGAAGAGACTCGCGAAATAATGGATATGCTGCTGGCGAAGAAGCGTGCCGGCGACCGAAAATCCTGGTTGGAGTCCAAGGGCAACCTGGCCGAGGTGCTGCTCTGATGCGGCGATTGCTCGGCGCCGTGCTGTTTTCAATTATGACGCCGGTTCTGACGCCAGTGATGGCGGATACTCCGCCACTCGATGAGCTCAAGTTGCTCAGCGAACACCCGATCGCCGGGATGGACGCTGGCAATCTGTCCGGCCTGGCCTGGTGCGGTGATGCGCTGTGGGCGGTGTCAGACCGTGAGGATGATCGCCTCTACCGCCTCGACTCTTCCGCGCGCATCTGGCAGGCCGAAGCCGAGCGTTTCGTCGCGCCGCCAGCGCCGGTAATGCCGCTGCCCTGGGGCTTGCGCATGCGCGCTTGGGCAGCCGGTTTGGTACGCGGTGGCCATCTGGATTTCGAAGGCATCGCCTGTGACGCCAAGGGCAATCGCTACCTGGTCAGTGAAAGCCGCGCTGCGGTGTTGCAAGTGCCGCCAGCCGCCGATGCGCAGTGGCTGGCACTTCCCGAGGGCTTGGTGCGCCAAGCTCGCGCCAGCGGCATGCTGCTGCATTTCAATTCGCTGTTCGAAGGGATCGCCGTCGATCCTTCCGGTGAGCGCCTGTGGCTGGCAGCGGAAAAGCAACGCCGCGGTCTGTTGGTGGTGCATAACCGTCGTGCAACCTGGCGCTGTGAAGGCGGTTGCGTGCTGCTTAGCGAGGGCGGCCAAGAGGCTTCGCCCGAGGCGTTGGGCGGTGCGCCGGCACATGTGGATTTCTCCGGCCTGGCGTTTCACAACGAAAAACTTTTTACCCTGGAGCGTCAGGCTCATCGTATCTGCCGGCGTGATCCGGCGAACGGTGATCCCGAACGTTGCTGGTCGTTCGCGGCCGAGGCACTGACCGATGAACGTCGCTACCCCATGAGCTACGGCGTGGCCGAGGCGCTGTCGGTCGACGCCGAGGGTGCTTGGGTGGGTGTCGACAATGGCGGCCATGCCCGTGGCGATGGTGAGAAGCGCCCTGTGGTCTGGCGTTTTGCCGCGCCGGCGGGTGGCTGGGATGCGACGCGGTGAGCGAGCAGACTGCTGGCCGTCGTGCCGGCCGGGTGATGTTGGTGCTGGCCTGGGGGGCGGGGCTGCTGCTGGCCACGCATTTCTTCGGCAAATGGGAAGATGACAAGAGCCACCCCAACCGCCAGCCGCAGTCGGTACATGGCAGCGACTACGTTGAGGTGCGCCTGGCTAGCAGTCGTGGCGGGCATTATCTGGTGGACGGGCAGATCAACGGCGATCCGGTGACCTTTCTGCTCGATACCGGCGCCACCCAGGTGGCGATACCCAGCCAGGTTGCCCGCAGCCTGGGTTTGCAATCGGGCGCACCCGTACAGATCAGCACCGCCAACGGCCGCGCCACAGCGCATCGCACGCGCCTGGAGCGTTTGCAGCTTGGCGATATCGTGCTGCATGACGTCTCCGCGCTCATCGCGCCGGGCATGGATGGCGATGAAATCCTGCTGGGCATGAGCGCCTTGAAACAACTTGAATTCAGTCAGCGCGACGGCACCTTGATGCTGCGCCAATCCACCTTGCAATGAGGCACGCATGAGCGAAACCCTCGATTTGAGCCTGGACGGTGTTGAACGCCGCTCCCTTGCCGACTTTACCGAGCAGGCTTATCTCAACTACTCGATGTACGTGATCATGGATCGCGCGCTGCCGCACATTGGCGACGGCCTCAAGCCGGTACAGCGGCGCATCGTCTACGCCATGAGCGAGCTAGGCCTGGATGCCGATTCCAAGCACAAGAAGTCGGCACGTACCGTCGGTGACGTGCTCGGCAAGTTCCACCCGCACGGCGACTCAGCCTGTTACGAAGCCATGGTGCTGATGGCGCAGCCGTTCAGCTACCGCTACACCCTGGTCGATGGTCAGGGCAACTGGGGCGCGCCGGACGATCCCAAGTCCTTTGCCGCCATGCGTTATACCGAGGCGCGGCTGTCGCGTTATTCCGAGGTGCTGCTGAGTGAGCTCGGCCAGGGCACGGTGGATTGGGTGCCGAATTTCGATGGCACCCTGAATGAGCCAGCGACGCTGCCAGCGCGCCTACCCAACCTGTTGCTCAACGGTACTACCGGCATCGCCGTAGGCATGGCCACCGATGTGCCGCCGCACAACCTGCGTGAAGTCGCGGCCGCCTGCGTACGCCTGCTCGACGAGCCCAACGCCACGGTGGAGCAGCTCTGCGAGCACGTGCTCGGCCCGGATTACCCGACCGAAGCGGAGATCATCACCCCGCGTGCCGACCTGCTGAAAATCTACCAGACCGGTCGCGGTTCGGTACGCATGCGTGCCGTGTACAGCGTCGAAGACGGCGACATCGTGGTCACCTCGTTGCCGCACCAGGTATCCGGTGCCAAGGTGCTGGAACAGATCGCTGCGATGATGCAGGCCAAGCCGTCAAAGGCGCCGCAGATCGCCGACCTGCGCGATGAATCCGACCACGAGAACCCCTGCCGCATCGTGATCATCCCGGCCAGCAGCCGCGTCGATCACCAGGCATTGATGCAGCACCTGTTCGCCAGCACCGACTTGGAGTCCAGCTACCGGGTCAACGCCAACGTCATCGGCCTCGACGGCAAACCGCAGGTCAAGGATCTGCGCACTCTGTTGGTCGAGTGGCTGCGCTACCGGGTTGGCACCGTGCGCCGCCGCCTGCAGTTCCGCCTGGATAAGGTCGAGCATCGCATGCATCTGTTGGAAGGCCGTTTGATCGCCTTCCTCAATCTCGATGAAGTGATCCACATCATTCGTACCGAAGATCAGCCCAAACCGGTGCTGATGGAGCGCTTCGGCCTCACCGAGATACAGGCCGAGTACATTCTCGAAACCCGCCTGCGCCAACTCGCTCGCCTGGAAGAAATGCAGATCCGCGGTGAGCAGGACGCGCTGGCCAAGGAACGCGAGAAGCTGCTGGCGCTGCTGGGCAGTGAAGCCAAGCTGAAGAAGCTGGTGCGCAAGGAAATCATCGAAGACGCCGAGAAGTACGGTGATGACCGCCGTTCGCCGATTGTCGAGCGTGCCGAGGCCAAGGCGCTGTCCGAGCACGATCTGCTGCCGAACGAAAAGATCACCGTGGTGCTCTCGGAAAAAGGCTGGGTGCGCTCGGCCAAGGGTCACGAAATCGACGCCACCGGCCTCTCCTACAAGGCTGGTGACGGCTTCCAGACCGCCGCGCCGGGGCGTTCCAACCAATATGCAGTGTTCATCGACTCCACCGGGCGTAGCTATTCGCTTGCCGCTCACACTCTGCCATCGGCTCGTGGCCAGGGCGAGCCGCTGACCGGTCGTCTGACGCCGCCACCGGGTGCCAGCTTCGAATGCGTGCTGCTGCCCGAGGATGAGGCGCTGTACGTGATCGCTTCGGATGCCGGCTACGGCTTCGTGGTCAAGGGCGAAGACCTGCAGGCCAAGAACAAGGCCGGCAAGGCCCTGCTCAGTCTGCCCAATGGCGCGCGGGTAGTGGCGCCAAGGCCGCTCATCAGTCGCGAGGAAGACTGGCTGGCCGCCGTGACCACCGAGGGTCGTCTGCTGTTGTTCAAGGTCGCCGACCTGCCGCAACTGAGCAAGGGCAAAGGCAACAAGATCATCGGTATCCCCGGTGAGCGCGTCGCCAGTCGCGAGGAGTACCTGACGGGCCTTGCTGTGCTTCCACAAGGCGCCACCCTTGTTTTGCAGGCTGGCAAGCGTACCCTGTCTCTGAAGGCTGACGACCTTGAACACTACAAGGGCGAACGTGGCCGACGCGGCAACAAATTGCCGCGTGGATTCCAGCGCGTCGATGGCTTACTGGTCGAGTAGGGGTCTACTGGCAAGTGGCCTCCTACTGGAGTTGCAGGCCGGTTTGACGGATGATAAAGCCCCTTGTGGGCCTACCTGACGGTGGGCCCTATGCCATCTTTTCGGGTCAAAGCGCTCGGTGGCAGGCGCATTGCATATGGACAGGGATTATTTGACACCTCGCCGGCGTTTGCCGACGCGGTGATTTACCTATTTTTTGTTTTTGACCCTTTACCTGTAGCCATGGTCGCTGGCGACACTGCCAGCTGGAAGACATTGATGATTGTTAAGCGGCTTCCTCTTACGCTTCTTCTGGCCGGTCTGCTGACGCTGACCGGTTGTTCGCATTTCATGCCCGTCTCGCTTTACCAGCTCGACGGTGGCAGCAGTGCCGCCAAAACCGCTGACAAGGATGGCATGAGTGTATTGCTGGGCCCTATTACCGTTGCCGATTACTTGCAGCGTGAAGCGTTGCTGCAGCGCCAGGACGACGGCAGCCTTAGTACGGCTGGGAATGCCCGCTGGGCTGGCAGCCTGGCCACCGATCTGGATCGCCAGGTGTTGCGCCAACTGTCGGGCCGGATCAACAGCCAGCGTCTTGTGCTTGCCTCGGACAACCCGGGCTTTAAGGCTCAGGTACAGGTGCTGCTGTCTGTAACCCGCCTGGACTCCGGCCCGCGTCAGCCTGCGATACTTGAGGCGCAGTGGCGGCTGGTCGGTCGGGAAGGGCAATTGCTCGATACCCGTTTGGTGCACCTCGAAGAGAAGCACCAGGGCGCCGTGGCCGATCAGGTACGCGCCCAGAGCGCGGTGGTACAGCAACTGGTCGAGCAATTGGCGAGCGCAGTGAAGAACCACGGCAATGCGCCTATTGCTGTGGAGGAGCCGCGTAAGAAAGCGCCGGTTCCCGCGGCGCGTCAGGAACCCCCTAAAATGCCAGTGGCCGAGCCGATTCGGATCGACGCGGAAGTGTTTCGCTTCTGATCCTGGCGAATCAGGCTTTGTCTTTCAGTTCAACTCTCTGATAGCCCTCTAGCACCCCCGCTGTCCGTATCGCCTCGTCGATGAATACGGTCACGGCGGGATGCTTGCGCTCGCCCTTGCGGTAGGCGAGGAATATCTTGCGCTGAATGGCCGGTGCCAGGCGCACGGCCGTGACATTGTCCAGCGGACGCACCAAGCGTAGTCCCGAAACCACCGAGATCGAATTGCCGGACGCGACCATCGCTGCGACCATCTCGAACCCGGCACAGTGCGCGTTGATACGCGGTGCGAAGCCGGAGCGGCGGCACAGGTTGCCGATGAACTCGCCGAACGAGCTGTTGGTGGAGTCCAGCGCCCAAGCCTCGCCCTGCAGGTCGGCGATGGTCAGGGTGCTGCGCGATGCCAGCGCGTGGCTCGTTGGTAGCAGTACGTGCAGACGATCTTCGGTAAGCGGGATCAGCTCGTAGTGTTCCTGGCGCGACTTCGCCGCACCGGCCAGGTCATCGATCACTGCCACATCGATCTGCCAGGCGCTCAGGGCGCTGAGGCTTTCTTGTGGTTCCAGATCCGCCACCACCACGTCCAAGCGTGGGTAGGCCTCGCGCAGCTTGCGCACGATGGGCGCCACCAAAGCTACGGCAATCGAAGGAAATGCGGCCACCCGCAGTTCTCCGGCGATTTCGCTACGCATCTGTGCCAGTTCCGAACGGGCCTCATCGAGAATTACCAGAATGCGCTCGACGTGTGCCACCAGCCGACTACCCGCCGGGGTCAGCACAACGCCGCGGCCACGCCGCTCGATCAATGCCACATCGGCCTCGCGCTCCAGCTGCGTGATCTGCTGGGAAACGGCCGAGGGTGTCAGGTGCAGAAACTCGGCGGTGGCTGCCATGGTGCCGCAGCGCGCCAGTTCGCGAAGGGTGCGTAAACGGATCAGATCCATAGGCGAAATTCTATAGGTAAAATTTTCTAATCAATGGGGTAAGAATAAATCAGTATACATAATGAAAGTGGGGTCTTAGATTTTTCCCATCGGCGAGTGCATAACCGGGCACCTGCCTTCACCTCATAAAAGAAAAATACCGCCATGGCCGTTAGCGTATTCGATCTGTTCAAGGTGGGCATCGGCCCATCTAGCTCGCACACCGTCGGGCCGATGCGTGCCGCGGCGCTCTTCACTCATGCACTGGAAAACCAGGGGCACATGCCCAATGTCGTGCGCGTTGTAGCCGAGCTGTATGGCTCGCTGGGCGCTACCGGCAAGGGCCATGGCAGCGACAAGGCGGTATTGCTTGGCTTGAGCGGCTACGAGCCGGATACCGTCGATGTCGAGCAGGTTGCCGGCTATATCGAGGCTATTCGCAGCGAGAGGTGCATCACGTTGCCAGGCGGCCACTCGGTTGCCTTCAACGAAAAGACCGATCTGAAGATGATTCGCAAGGCGCTTGCCCTGCACGCCAACGGCCTGCGCTTCGCGGCGTTCGACGCGGCTGGGCTGCAGGTGCACGAGGCCACCTACTACTCCGTGGGGGGTGGTTTCGTTGTCAATGAATCGGTGCTGGCCGATGGTTCGCGGCACAAGGAAATCGCCCCCGACGCGACCAGCCTGCCGCTGCCGTTTCGCAGTGGCGCCGACCTGCTGCGCCTGACCCGCGAGAACGGCGTCGGCATCGCCGAGGTGATGCGTCGCAACGAACGCCACTGGCGCACGGATGAAGAGATCGACAGTGGTCTGCTGGCGATCTGGCGCGTTATGCAGGCCTGCGTGGAGCGCGGCTGTCGCACCGAGGGCATCCTGCCTGGCGGTTTCAAGGTGCGTCGCCGCGCCGCCATCCTGGCGCGCAAGCTGGGCGGCTTCCAGCGCAGCTATACGGAAGACCCGTTGCGCATGCTCGACTGGGTCAACCTCTGGGCGCTGGCGGTGAACGAAGAAAATGCCGCCGGTGGCCGTGTTGTCACCGCGCCGACCAACGGCGCGGCGGGCATCATTCCCGCGGTGCTGCATTACTACGCCAACGCCATTTCCGGCGCCAGCGAGCGCGGCATCATCGACTTTCTGCTGACCGCCGGTGCGATCGGCATCCTGTACAAGGAAAACGCCTCGATCAGCGGCGCCGAAGTGGGCTGCCAGGGTGAGGTTGGTGTGGCCTGTTCGATGGCTGCTGGCGCGCTGTGCGCGGTGCTGGGTGGCACGCCCGAGCAGGTCGAGAATGCCGCCGAGATCGGCATGGAGCACCACCTGGGCCTGACCTGCGACCCGGTCGGCGGCCTGGTGCAGATTCCCTGCATCGAGCGCAACGCCATCGCCTCGGTGAAAGCCATCAATGCTGCACGTATGGCGCTGTATGGCGATGGTTCGCACCATGTGAGCCTGGACAAGGTGATCAAGACCATGCGCGAAACCGGTGCCGACATGCTGACCAAATACAAGGAAACCGCACGCGGCGGCCTGGCGGTGAACATCATCGAGTGCTGAGCCGCTCACCTGCTGAACCCCTATGATGCGCGGCCTGACGAACCGGCATCCTGATCCGACCATCCCACAACAATAACAAGTGAGACCTACCGGCATGACCATTCCAGCCATCTAATTGGCGCTGATCCTGTTTCCCTCCCTTATAATCGCGTGATGTCTTGGGGTGACCTGCCCGGTTGGCGTGGCTCGTGCCCTGCTGACCTGTCCCCCAATGCCATCAAGCCTAGAATTCTGGACAGCGTCTACTACATGAATACTCTAAAACGCATTGCTTCCGCCTATTCCAATACCAGCCTGGTCCTACGCATTTTCATTGGCCTGGTGCTGGGTATTCTGCTCGCCTACATTTCTCCATCCGCTGCGTTGAGGGTCGGTCTGCTCGGTGAGCTCTTCGTGCTCGCCCTGAAGGCGGTCGCTCCCGTGCTGGTGCTGGTGCTGGTGACGTCCTCGCTGGCGGCTCATCAGAGCGGCCAGCCCACCCATGTTCGCCCGGTACTGATGATGTACCTGGTCAGCACATTCAGTGCTGCGGCCCTGGCGGTGATCGCCAGTTTCCTGTTCCCCACCACGTTGTCGCTGGACATCAGTTCGGCCGTCGGCGAACCGCCTGGCAGCATCATCGACGTGCTGCACAACTTACTGATCAGCATCTTCGTTGGCCCGATCCAGGCGCTCAATACCTCCAACTACATCGCCATCCTGGCCTGGGCAATCGCACTGGGCTTGTTCCTGCGCCATGCCGCGCCGACTACCCGAGTGTTGCTGGCCGACATGTCTGATGCCTTTACACGCATCGTACGTTTCGTCATCGAGCAGGCGCCAATCGGTATCTTCGGCCTGGTCGCAAGCACTCTGGCGGCCTCCGGCTTCGAGGCGCTATACGGCTATGCCCGCCTACTGATGGTGATGGTGGGGTGCATGCTGGTGGTCACGCTGGTGGTCAATCCACTGCTCGCTTATATCAAGATGCGCCGCAATCCCTATCCGTTGCTGTTCACGGTTCTGCGCGAGAGCGCGGTGACAGCCTTCTTCACCCGCAGCTCGGCGGCCAATATCCCGGTCAACCTGCGTCTGTGCGAGAAGCTCAAGCTGGACAAGGATACTTACTCGATCACCATCCCGCTGGGTGCCACCATCAACATGGCCGGTGCGGCGATCACTGTTTCCGTGATGGCTCTGGCGACCACCCATACCCTGGGTATCAACGTCGATCTGCCGACGGCGCTACTGCTCTGCGTGGTGTCGTCCCTGGCGGCGGCAGGGGTGTCCGGCGTGGCCGGTGGTTCGCTGCTGCTGATCCCGATGGCGACCAGCCTGTTCGGAGTCGATACCGACATCGCCATGCAGGTCGTGGCCATCGGTTTCGTCATTGGCGTAGTGCAGGACTCCTTCGAGACCGCCCTGAACTCACACACTGACGTGCTCTTCACCGCGGCCGTGTCCTACGCCAGCGAAACGCAGGTCGCTACCGAGCAAACCACGCGGGTGGATGCTTCGGCGGTTCGCGAGTAATCAGCCGCAGCCAATAAAAAACGCGTCTTCGGACGCGTTTTTTATTATGGGTTACACGAACTGCGCCGCGGCATAACCCGAAGCCCAGGCCCACTGGAAGTTGAAACCGCCCAGGTGGCCGCTGACATCCAGCACCTCGCCGACGAAATACAGCCCCGGTGCTTTCAACGATTCCATGGTCTTGGACGACACTTCGTTGGTGTCGATACCACCAAGAGTGACCTCGGCAGTCCGGTAACCCTCGGTGCCGGCGGGCACCAGCTGCCAGTCCGCCAGGCGCTCGGCGATGGCCTTGAGCTCGGTGGGGGTGTACTGCTTCATCGGTTTGGAGGCGAACCAGTGTTCGGCCAGCAGGCTGGCCATCTTCTTGGTGAAGAGTTCGCCCAGCAGGGTTTTTAGCTCGCTGTTGGGCCGCTCGCGCTGCTGTTCCTGCAGCCACTCCGGCAGGTCGATATGTGGCAGCAGGTCGATGCTGACTGCATCGCCAGGCTGCCAGTAGGAGGAAATCTGCAGGATCGCCGGGCCGCTAAGGCCTCGGTGGGTGAACAGAATGTTTTCCACGAAGCTCTGGCCGTTACAACTGACCCGGCAATCTTCCACCGAGGTACCCGACAGTTCGCTGCACAGGGTTTTCAACTGTGGATCGGTCAGCGTGAACGGCACCAGGCCAGCGCGCGTTGGCAGCAGGGTGTGACCGAATTGGCGGGCGATCTGGTAGCCGAAGCCGGTAGCGCCGAGAGTCGGAATCGACAGCCCGCCGGTGGCGATCACCAGCGACTCGCAGCTCACCGGGCCGAGGCTGGTGCTCAGGCGATAGTCGTTTTCGCCGCGCTCGATGACATTCACCGAAGTGTCCAGGCGCAGGTCGACGCCCGCCTGTTCGCATTCGTCCAGCAGCATGCCGAGGATGTCGCTGGACTTGTGGTCGCAGAATAGCTGGCCGAGTTTCTTCTCGTGGTAGGGCACGCCGTGCTTGGCCACCAGGGCGATGAAATCCCACTGGGTGAAGCGCGCTAGTGCGGACTTGCAGAAATGCGGGTTGTGCGACAGGAAGTTGCCTGGCTCACAGTACAGGTTGGTGAAGTTGCAACGCCCGCCACCGGACATGAGGATCTTCTTGCCCGCCTTGTTGGCATGGTCGAGCAGCAGCACGCTGCGACCGCGCGCGGCGGCGCTCATGGCGCACATCAGCCCGGCCGCACCGGCACCGATAATGACAACCTGGGGTGAAAGCACGGCAACGTCCTCGCAGATGCTGGGCGCCAGGCATCGCTGCGGGCTGACGCGAAACGGCGCAGTTTACCTGAAGGCTTGGTTCAGCTGTCGGCGCCGGGATGCGATGGGGACACGCTATCGGATTTTTTTACGAACTGGCCATTGCTCCGGCTGGTCTAGCGATTATGCTCAGATATCAAAGAGGCATGGCTATTAGCCGCTATTTCAGCAGCTGCTATCGTGATCCCTCTGCCGGCTTCGTCCTCGCGGCATGTTCCCCTTTCGCTGTCGAGGCCTACGACCATTGAAGAGCTGGCGAGCGTGGTTCCTGTCTCTGCTGTTGCTGCCCTGCGGAGCAGGCGCAGAGCATCTGCGTCTGGTTGCTGATACCTGGCCACCGTTCACCGATCAGCGGCTACCGGGCAATGGTGTCGCGACCGAGCTGGTGACGACCGCACTGAGCCGTGCTGGCTATACCAGCGAGTACCGGGAGGTGCCTTGGAATCGCGCCATTCTAGGGCTGCAGGAGGCTGACTACGATGTGCTGATAAACGCTTGGTACAGCGACGAACGCGCCGTATTCGGCCACTTTTCAGCGCCCTACCTGATCAACCGCATCCGCCTGGTGCAGCGCAAAGGCGATGACATCCTCTTCACCCAACTCTCCGACCTGTACCACCACAGGATCGCCGTGCTGCGCGGCTATGCCTATTCCCAGGCATTCACTGCCGACAAACGCCTCACTAAGGTCGGCGTGAGTAGTTTCGAGAGTGCTGCCTACATGCTGCAGCATGGCCGGGTGAGCTTGGCCATTGAGGATGAATACGTCGCTCGGTTTCAGTTCAGTCATCAGCTCAAGGGCGTTGCCGATCAACTGGAGTTTCTGCCAATGCCGTTGAGTGAGAACGGCCTGCACATCCTCATCCGCCTCACCCATGGCAACCATGCCGAGATAGCCAGGCGCTTCGACGCCGAGATTGCGGCCATGCGCGCCGATGGCAGCTATGCGGCGATCATGCAGCGTCATGGTTTGTGAGCCTGCGAACGTTACTGCCAGAGCGTACGTGCGCGGCCTTGTCGCTTGGCCTGATAGAGCTGCTGGTCAGCCAGGTGCAGGAGGCTTTCAAGATCATCTGGTGCGCCATGGTAAACACCCGCACTGAATGACAGTGGCGGCGCACCGATAGCGTATTTGAGCTGCCCGCATTGCTCACGCAGGCGGTCTAGTGCCTGGCCCAACTGCTCGGCGTTCTGCTGGCTGACCATGGCGAACTCTTCGCCACCCAGGCGGCCGAGCAGGGTATCCGGAAACGCCGCACTCAATGCTCGGGTGAAGGCGATCAACGCGGCATCCCCGCTGGCATGACCGTATTCGTCGTTGATCTGCTTGAAGAAGTCCATGTCGAGCATCGCCACGCTCAGATCGTGACCACTGCGCTGGGCCAGCTGAAACTGCTGGATGCCCTGCTCGTAGAAAGCTCGCCGGTTGTTCAACCCGGTCAGGGCATCGAACTGCGCGGCCTGCTTGAGCGCGCGCATCATATCGCGGCGTTCCAGGGTGGAGATCACCCGGCAGTTCAGTTCTTCCGGGCAGAAGGGTTTGCGCAGGAAGTCGTCAGCGCCATGCTTGATGAACATGGCGCTGAGCGAGCCCTTGGTGTCGGCGGACAGGCCGAGGATGATCAGGTCGTGGCGTTTCATCTTCTGGCGCAGCAGCTTGACCAGCTCGAAGCCGCTGATGCCGGGCATGCTGTGATCGACCACCAACAGGTCGATATCCGGTTGTTCCTTGAGAATGCGCAGCGCTTCGTCGCCGTCGCTGGCGTCGATGATCTGGTAGCGATGGGGCGCCAGCACGTGACGGATGAAGTGCCGCGTGGCCTCCGAGTCTTCGGCGACGAGAATCTTTACCTGGCTGTTGCTATCCAGCCGGTGCAGCAGGCGGAAGGCATACTCGTAGGAGTGCTGGCTTTCCTTGAGCACGTAATCGACAACGCCCTTGAGCAGCAGGTCATCGCGACGCTTTTCGTTGTACGAGCCGCTGAGCACGATGCACGGCAGGGCGTAGCGCATCACCAGGTCGACGCTTTCGCCATCCGGTGCATCCGGCAGGTGCAGGTCGACGATGGCGGCGAAGAACAGCTCTGCCGAGGTCTCCAGCATCACCTCGGCTTCGCCTAGAGAGGCGCAGAACACCGGTTGCAGATCCGTTTCCTGGCGGAACAGGTGTTCAAGGATTTTCAGAACCAGCGGGCTGTCTTCGATGACCAGAATATTGCGCACGGAACCCCCTGTTACGGATCTGCAGTTAGCTTGAGTCTACAACGTGCGTACGCGTAGTGAGCGGCCCTTGATCTTGCCTTCGCTGAGGCACTTGAGTGCTTGCACGGCCAGGCTGCGTTCAACGGCTACATAGGCCTGGAAGTCGAAAATAGCGATCTTGCCGACCTGCGCGCCAGGGATGCCGCCCTCGCCAGTGAGCGCACCGAGAATATCGCCGGGGCGCAGCTTGTCTTTACGCCCGGCGCCGATGCACAGCGTCATCATGAGCGGCTGTAGTGGCGCCCCACCTTGGTGTTTCAAGCTGCTCAGCGGGTGCCAGTTGAGTGGCGACTTTTGCAGGGTTTCGATGGCTTGGGCACGATGACCTTCGGCTGGGGCAACCAGGCTCATGGCCAGACCTTTCTCGCCTGCACGACCGGTGCGGCCAACGCGGTGAATGTGAATTTCCGAGTCGCGTGCCAGTTCGACGTTGATCACCATGTCCAGCGCATCGATATCCAGGCCACGAGCCGCCACATCAGTGGCGACCAGTACCGACAGGCTGCGGTTGGCAAACGTCGCCAACACTTGATCGCGGTCGCGTTGTTCCAGGTCACCGTGCAGGGCGGCGGCCGAGATGCCTTTGGCGGTGAGGTGGTCGACTACTTCCTGGCATTGTTGCTTGGTGAAGCAGAAGGCCACGCAGGATTGCGGGCGGTAGTTGTTGAGCAGCTTGACCACGGCGTCCATGCGCTCGTCGGGGCTGATCTCATAGAAGCGCTGTTCGATCTGCGTGTCGTCATGCAGTGCGTCGGCTTTGACCTGCTGCGGGTTGCGCATGAAGGTCGCGGACAGCTGCTTGATGCCGGCCGGGTAGGTGGCCGAGAACAGCAGCGTCTGGCGGCGCTCCGGGGTCTGCCCGATGATCTCGGCGATGCTGTCGTAGAAGCCCATGTCGAGCATACGGTCGGCTTCGTCGAGTACCAGGGTGTTGAGGCCATCGAGTTTCAGCGTAGCCTTGGCCAGGTGCTGCTGGACGCGACCGGGCGTGCCGACGATGATTTGCGCGCCATGCTCCAGCGAGGCGATCTGCGGGCCGAAAGGCACGCCGCCGCAGAGGGTGAGGATCTTGATGTTGTCTTCACCGCGGGCCAGGCGACGCAGTTCCTTGGCCACCTGGTCAGCCAGCTCACGGGTTGGGCACAGCACCAGTGCTTGGCAGCCGAAGTAGCGCGGGTTGAGTGGGTTGAGCAGGCCGATACCAAAGGCGGCGGTCTTGCCGCTGCCGGTTTTGGCCTGGGCGATCAGATCCATGCCCTTGAGCATGACCGGTAGGCTCTGGGCCTGGATCGGCGTCATCTGCGCGTAACCGAGGGACTCGAGGTTCGCCAGCATGGCGGGCGACAGGGCAAGCGAGGAGAAAGCGGTGGCGGTCACGGTACAGAGCCTAGGGGGAGCGTTTAGAGGCGCCTAGTGTAGCAGGCGCCGTGCCCAGTTCCGTGGCGATCGCTGCGTTACTCGTCGACGTCCACCTCCACGCGTCGGGCGCTGCGCCCGTCTTCCGGCGACAGCTGCAGGAAGATTCCTGCCGCCAGTATCGACAGCAGGCCGACGCACAGGTACGTGGCCTGGAAGGCCCCCAGTACGCTATCCGCCGCACCTTGATTGTCCAGGTTGAAGCCGCCAAGCAGTGCCGCAGCGGCGGCGATACCCATACTCATCGACAACTGCACCACCACGGAGAGCAGGCCGTTGCCGCTGCTGGCCTCGCTGTCGCGCAGGTCGATCAGGGTCACGGTGTTCATGGCGGTGAACTGCAAGGAGTTGACGGCACCGATCAGGGTCAGCTGAATGGCCAGTTGCACGTGGGAGGTCTGCGCGTCGACCAGGGCCATGCTGGCGATCAGCAGGCCGAGTAGCACGGTGTTGCTGGTCAGGATGCGGCGGTAGCCGAGGCGGTCAATCAACGGCTTGGCCAGCGGCTTCATAGCCATGGCGGCAAGGGCCAGGGGAATCATGCTCATGCCCGCCTGGGCCGGTGAATAACCCATGCCCAGTTGCAGCAGCAGCGGCGTGAGGAACGGCAGGGCGCCGCTGCCCAGGCGCGCGAAGATATTGCCGAGAATGCCCACCGCGAAGCTGCGGGTCTGGAACAGGCTGGGCGGGAACAGTGCGTTGGGCGTGCGCCCGGCGCGTAGCCAGTAGGCCGCCAGGCAGGCCAGGCCAGCCAGCAACAGCAGCATCACCCGCACATGGGGCAAGTGCAGTTCACCGAGGCCTTCGAGCGCCATGGTGATCAGCAGCATGGCCGCGCCGAAGAGCAGGAAGCCGGCCAGATCGAACCGCGTGCGTTCGGGGCCGCGCAAGTCCGGCATGAAACGAAAGGCGGCCCAGCAGCCAAGGGCGCCGACCGGCAGATTGATCAGGAAGATCCAGTGCCAGCTGGTGTACTCCACCAGCCAGCCGCCCAGGGTGGGGCCGATCAGCGGCCCGAGCAGGCCGGGCAGGGTGATGAAGCTCATGATCCGCACCAGCTCGGTACGTGGATAGGCGCGCAGCACCACCAGACGCCCCACCGGCATCATCAACGCGCCGCCGAGGCCCTGGATGATGCGTGCGATCACCAGCATGTTCAGCGATTGGGAGACCGCGCACAGCAGCGAGCCGAGGCTGAACAGCAGGATGGCGCCAAAGAAGATGTGCCGCGTGCCGAAGCGATCCGCCAGCCAGCCGGAGGCGGGAATCAGCAGCGCCACGGTGAGCATGTAGGCGATGACCACCGACTGCATGCGCAACGGGTCTTCGGAGAGGTCGGCGGCCATGCTCGGCAGAGCGGTATTGAGGATGGTGCCGTCCAGCGTCTGCATGAAGAACGCGATGGCGACGATCCAGGGCAGCAGGCGGGCAGTGCGGGCGTCGAGCAGGGTCATGGTGGTCTCACTACGGGGTGTCATACTCTATCCATGCCGGTCATCCAGGCATGGATGCTAGGATGAACCGTGGTCAGTGTACTAGGGTCTGTTGACGCTTCACGCACGGCTCGCGCTGAAAGGCCAACAGATACTAGGGAGGGTTCATATGCGCTGTCTGTTGTTGCTCGCTCTGCTCTGGTCGGGCCTTTCGGCGGCGGCGTGGTTTTCTCAGCCTGTTCTTGTCGATGGTCAATTGCAGGTCTATCAGCCGACGAACGCCGCCAGTGAGCCCTGGCGCATCTGCGTACTGATCCCGAATGCCAAGGATCGTTACTGGTGGGGCGTGGCCTGGGGGTTACAACAGGAAGCCCAGCGTCTGGGAGTACGGCTTGGAGTCTACGAAGCGGGCGGCTACGACCATCCCGAGGTTCAGGTCAGGCAGTTCGACCATTGCGTCGATAAAGGCGCCGATGGTTTCTTGATCGCCGGTATCAATCCTTCCGACCTGTGTTCGCGTATTGCGGTTCAGCAACGTGCTGGACGGCCGGTGATCGACCTGATCAATGGCCTGGGATGTGAAACGCTGAGCTCACGCTCGCGAGTCGACTTCGCCGATATGGCCAGCGCCACCCTGAATTATCTGATCAAGCTCAGTGATGGTCGGCCAATTCGTGTTGGCTGGCTGCCGGGGCCTGCCGACGCCGGCTGGATAAAGGACGCCGAGCGCGGATTGCACGCAGCCCTGCAAGGTACGGCGATCACCTTGGTACACGGCGGCTACGGCCCGCTGGATCGCAGCCGCCAGGCGAAGCTGGTGCGTGAACTGTTCAAGACCGAACCGCCGCTCGACTACCTGATCGGTAATGCCGAGGCGGCGTTGTTCGCGACCGAGCTGGCGTACAGCAGTGGTTCGTCGACCCAGATCCTGTCGGTCTACGCGACGGATCGCGTGCTGCAGCAAATCCGCAACGGCCGGGTGCTGGCAGCGCCGACTGACTCGCCGGTGATCCAGGCACGTATTGCGCTGGATCTCGCCGTACGTGGCCTGCAAGGCGAAAGGCTTCCCAGGCTGATCAGCCCGCAGATCGAAGTCCTCGATGCTGCCGCGCTGGAGCGTTTCGACCTGCAACGGCTGGCGCCGCCTGCAAGGTACCGGATGACCAGCCAGGAACTGCCGAACTAGCCGGCCGAGCGCATCTCTTCGACCGCGCGCCGCGGGGTACCACGTACCGGCTTGCCATTGGCGGTGTAGTAGGGCGCAGTGCTGCGCGGCAGGGCCTGATCGCCGCGAATACGGTCGGCGATTTTCTCGGCGATCATGATAGTGGTGGCGTTGAGGTTGCCGGTGATGATCTCCGGCATGATCGACGCGTCCACCACGCGCAGCCCCTGCACACCGTGCACGCGGCCCTGGCCATCGACTACCGCCATGGCGTCTTCGCCCATCTTGCACGAGCAGGACGGATGGAAGGCCGTTTCTGCGTGTTCGCGGATGAAGGCGTCCAGTTCGGCATCGCTCTGCACATGGGCGCCGGGGCTCAGTTCGCGGCCGCGATAAGCATCGAGAGCGGGCTGGTTGATGATTTCGCGGGTCAGGCGAATGCCGTCGCGGAACTCCTGCCAGTCCTGCTCATGGGACATGTAGTTGAACAGGATGCTCGGGTGCTGGCGTGGATCCTTCGACTTGACCTGCACGCGGCCGCGACTTGGTGAGCGCATCGAGCCTACGTGGGCCTGGAAGCCATGCTCCTTCACCGCATTGCTGCCGTTGTAGTTGATCGCCACCGGCAGGAAGTGGTACTGCAGGTTCGGCCACTCGAACTCTTCCCGCGAGCGGATGAAGCCGCCAGCCTCGAACTGGTTGCTGGCGCCGATGCCGTCGCCGGCCAGCAGCCATTTTGCGCCGATACCGGGCTGGTTGAGCATCTTCAGGGCCGGGTACAGCGACACTGGCTGGGTGCAGGCGTACTGCACGTACACCTCCAGGTGATCCTGCAGATTGGCGCCCACACCCGGCAGTTCGTGCACCACATCGATATCCAGGCTGCGCAGCAACTCCCCAGGGCCGACGCCGGAGCGCTGCAGGATCTGCGGTGAGGCGATGGCGCCCGCACACAGCAGTACTTCGCGGCGTGCCGTGGCGACGGTGGCATCGTTCGAATTGCCAATCAGATAGCTGACGCCGCTGGCGCGCTGGCCGTCGAACAGGATGCGATCGGTGGTGGCGTGGGTGACGATGGTCAGGTTGCTGCGCTCGCGGGCCTGATCCAGATAGCCACGTGCCGTGCTGGCGCGGCGGCCTTCCGGGGTCACGGTGCGATCCATCGGGCCGAAGCCTTCCTGCTGGTAACCGTTGAGGTCATCGGTACGCGGGTAGCCGGCCTGTACGCCGGCCTCGACCATGGCGTGGAACAGCGGGTTGTTGTCGGCCTTGGGCGTGGTCACGCTGACCGGGCCGCTGTCGCCGTGATAATCGTTGGCACCGATGTCGCGGGTTTCCGCCTTGCGGAAATACGGCAGGCAGTCCAGATAACTCCAGTCTTCGAGGCCGGGCTGCTTGGCCCAGTTATCGAAGTCCATGGCGTTGCCGCGGATGTAGCACATGCCGTTGATCAGCGACGAACCGCCCAGGCCCTTGCCGCGCCCGCATTCCATACGGCGGTTGTCCATGTACGGTTCCGGGTCGGTCTCGTAAGCCCAGTTGTAGCGCCGGCCTTGTAGCGGGAAGGCCAGGGCAGCGGGCATCTGGGTACGGAAGTCGAGGCGATAATCCGGGCCGCCGGCTTCCAGCAGCAGCACGCTGACGCTGGCGTCTTCGGTCAGGCGGGTCGCCAGCACGTTACCGGCAGAGCCGGCGCCGATGATGATGTAATCGAATTCTTGGGACATGGTGGCCTCCTGGTAGGTGGCTGAGCCTTGGGCCAAGCGGATCGCAGGCCCGTGTCCGGCTCATGCAACAGGTTTGCAGCGCTGCCGGGACGCCGGTTGGCGCCGCTCGGCATACGCAGTCAGAACACCGAGGCGTAATCGCCCAGCTCGACCTGCACGGATTTGATTCGGGTGTAATGGGCCAGCGTGGTCAGGCCGTTTTCGCGGCCGACGCCGGATTGCTTGTAGCCGCCCACCGGCATTTCGGCAGCGGATTCGCCCCAGCTGTTGATCCAGCAGATGCCTGCTTCCAGCTTGTGGATAACCCGGTGCGCACGATTCAGGTCGCGGGTGACGATGCCGGCGGCCAGGCCGTAGTCGGTATCGTTGGCGCGGCGGATGACTTCCTCTTCGCTGTCGTAGATGAGGATGCTCATCACCGGGCCGAAGATTTCCTCGCGCACGATGGTCATGTCGTCACGGCAATCGGTGAACACGGTCGGTGCCACGTAGGCGCCATTGGCATATTCACCCGTGGTCACCCGCTCGCCGCCGATCAGCAGGCGGGCGCCTTGCTGGCGGCCTGACTCGATGTAGCCGAGCACGCGCTCCATGTGGGCGAAGCTGACCAGCGGGCCGAAGTTGGTGTTGTCATCCTGCGGGCTGCCCAGGCGGATGCGCTTGACCCGCTCCAGTACCTTGCTCTCGAAACGTGCTTGCAGCGTGCGAGGTACGAATACCCGGGTGCCGTTGGTGCACACCTGGCCGGAACTGTAGAAGTTGGCCATCAGCGAGATGTCGGCGGCGCGATCCAGATCCGCATCTTCGAAAATGATCAGTGGCGACTTGCCGCCCAGCTCCATGGTCACTTCCTTGAGCGACGAGCTGGAGGCACTGGCCATGACCTTCTTGCCGGTGACCGTGCCGCCGGTGAAGGAAATCTTCTCGATGCGCGGGTGTTCAGTGAGCCACTGACCCACTTCGCTGCCGCTACCGGTCAGTACGTTGAACACACCATCGGGCAGGCCTGCCTCGCTGTAGATTTCCGCCAGCTTGAGGGTGGTCAGCGAGGTGACTTCGCTGGGCTTGAAGATCATCGCGTTGCCGGCGGCGAGGGCCGGCGCGGACTTCCACAGAGCGATCTGGATCGGGTAGTTCCACGCACCGATACCGGCGACCACGCCCAGCGGCTCGCGGCGGGTATAGACGAAGCTGGTGTCGCGCAGCGGGATCTGTTCACCCTCGATGGCCGGGATCAGGCCAGCGTAATACTCGAGCACATCGGCACCGGTAACGATATCGACGTAGCGGGTTTCGCTCAGTGGCTTGCCGGTGTCGAGGGTTTCCAGCTCGGCCAGCTCGTCATTGCGCTCACGAAGGATATCCACGGCACGACGCAGGATGCGCGAGCGCTGCATGGCGGTCATCGCCGCCCAGACTTTCTGGCCCTGCTCGGCGCTGACGACGGCACGTTCGACGTCATCATGGCTGGCGCGCGAGATATTGGCCAGCACCTCGCCATTGGCCGGGTTGATGCTTTGCAACGTGGCGCCGCTGCTTGAGTCGACGTACTGGCCGCCTATGTAGAGCTTCTGGTCTTCGAATCGAGTCATGGGGCGTTCTCCTGATCGAGCCAGACGCTGTTCGCGGTCTGGCGGATGGATCGGCGTGAGCGAGATGAAAAGACATGTCAGCCGACTTGATTAAAAAACAGCCTACTTTATTTTTATTGATCGATCAATCAATAAAGATCCTGCGGGCGACGGAAACCGAGCTGGGTACGACATGCGTATCAGCGTTGTGTCCGAGCCTGGAAAGATGCTGCCATGTAGGAGCCGCGCCCTCGCGGCGAATGGCGCGGGCACTGACGATAGTGTGGTAACGCCGCTATCGAATCGCGCCGAGGTCGACGCTCCTAATGGTCAATGGCTACCGCGTAGGAGCCCGCTTGCGGGCGATCAGCTGGGGCTGGGGTCGGCCTTGGCCAATTGCAGGTCGAGGTAGTCGTAGGCGATCTGCGCCGCCTGGCGGGTATCGAAGCCTTCTCCGGACAGCGCGCCGCGCAGCCATAGGCCGTCGATCAGTGCAGCCATGCCACGGGCGGCGGCGCGGGCCTGAGGTTGCGGCAGCACGCGGCGGAACTGGCCGCACAGGTTTGAGTACAGGCGCTGGTCGTTGACCCGCTGCAGGCGCCGCAGAGAGGGCTGGTGCATGCTGCTGGCCCAGAACGCCAGCCAGGTCTTCATTGCCGGGCCGCTGACCTGGGTTTCGTCGAAGTTGCCGTCGATGATTGCGCGCAGACGCGCCTGCGGCGTGTCTTCGCGCAGCAGCCGATAGCGCGCGTGGACGGCCTCGCTAAGCGCCTGCATCAGGTGACGCATGGTCGCTTCCAGCAAGCCGTTCTTGTCCTGGAAGTAGTGGCTGATGATGCCGTTCGACACACCGGCGAGGCGTGCGATGTAGGCAATGCTGGCATCGCTCATGCCAACCTGGTCGACGGCTTCGAGGGTGGCCGCAATAAGTTGCGAGCGGCGGATCGGTTGCATTCCGACCTTGGGCATCGTGTTCTCCGGTAGGGGCTGTGGCAGCAGTCTAACAGAGGCCTCCGCAGGCTGGCCGCTCAGCCATCCCTATCCACCAGCCGATAGCCGACCCCGGCTTCGGTGATGATAAGCCGCGGTGCAGCCGGGTCGTCGCCCAGTTTCTGCCGCAGGTGAGCGATGACGATGCGCAGATAATGGCTGTGCTCGATATGGGTCGGGCCCCAGATATCGCGCAGCAGTTGTTGTTGGGTGACCACCATGCCCGGATGTCGAGCCAGGGTTTCGAGCACGGCGTACTCCTTGCGGGTCAGGCTGATTTCCTGCTCGGCCAGGGTCACCCGGCGAAACGCGAAGTCGACCCGCAGCCCGCCGCTGACCAGCGCCGCCGCGGGCTTTTCGCTGGCGGGGCGGGTGCGCAGCAGGGCGCGTACCCGGGCGAGGAATTCCTGCACGCCAAAGGGTTTGCTGACGTAATCGTTGGCGCCACTGTCCAGGGCCTGCACCTTGTCCTTTTCTCCGGCGCGCACCGAGAGCACCAGCACCGGTACGCTCGACCATTCGCGTAAACGCGTCAGCACTTCCTGGCCGTCCATGTCGGGCAGGCCGAGGTCGAGTACTACGAGATCCGGCTGTTCCAGTGCCGCCAGGTGTAGGGCGGCTTCCCCACAGTCGGCCTCCAGTACCTGGTAGCCATGGGCCTGCAGGCCGATGCGCAGGAATTTGCGAATCGCCGCCTCGTCGTCGACCAGCAGAATGCGTGCATCAGTCATGGCTGCTGCCCTCGTCGGGCTGTTGCAGTGGAAGTTGCAGAATCATGCTCGTGCCCTTGCCCGGTGTGGAATCAACCTGTGCAGTGCCCCCGTGGGCGTTGAGCATGCCCAGGCAGATCGCCAGTCCCAGGCCAGTACCTTGGCCGCCACGATCGCCCCGGGCAGCGGTGTAAAAGAGGTCGAAGATGTGCGGCTGCTCGTCGGCTGGAATGCCCGGGCCCTGGTCGCTGATGGTGAAGTACAGGTGTTCGCTGTCATGGCGGGCGTTGATGTCGATGGCTCCGCCGACCGGAGAGAAGCGTGCGGCGTTATCCAGCACATTGACCAGTGCCTGCTCGATCAGTGCGCCCTGCACCCATAGCAGCGGCATATCGGGCGGTACCTCGATATGCACCTGCAGGCTTTGTAGCACGGGCTGCAGACGCTGCACGGCGGCGGCGAGCAGGTCGCCAGCGGCCACCCAGTCGCGCTCCAGGTGCAGGCCGCCGTGGCCGAGGCGGGTCATGTCCAGCAGGTTCTGGATATAGCGATCCAGGCGCGAAGCTTCGCTGGCTGTGCTTTCTAGCAGGTCGTCGCGGGTCGCCTTGTCCAGGCTGTCGATGAACAACTGCAGGGTTTCGATAGCGCCGCGCATGGCGGTCAGCGGCGTGCGCAGGTCATGGGACACCGAGGCGAGCAGGGCGCTGCGCAACCGTTCGGTTTCATGCTGCAGGCGCGTGTGCCCCAGGGTCTCGACCAACTGCACGCGAGCCAGGGCGTGGGCCAGCAGGGGCAGTAGCACGCCGATCAACTGGCGTTGCTCGCCAGCCGGAGGATCGCCCTGCACGGTGCGCATGCCCAGCAGCGCCAAGGGCTGGTCGCCGTCCATCAACGGCCACCACCACCAGTGCGGATGGGTCAGGCTGTGGCTGTCGTAGCCGCGCGGGTGGCGGTTTTGCCAGGCGTGTTCGGCGCTGATGCGCTCCAGTTCACTGAGCGCCAAGGTGCTGCCATCGGCCTGCTGCCAGTTGCCCTGCGCGGTACGGTTGAGCAGGCAAAGGCGCTCGGCCGGCAAATCCAGCTGGCTGTGCATGGCAGCGAGCAGATCGCGCTGATCCTGAGCGCTCGACAGCCGTTCGGCGAAGCTCAGCAGGCTTTCGGTCTGTCGCTGGGCCACTTGCAAGTCACGAAACTGCTGGCGCTGGCGCGCGGCCAGGTTGCCAGTCAGCAAGGCGATCAGCAGGAAGAACAGCAGCGTGAGCACGTCCTGTTCACGATGCACGACCACCGACCAGGCCGGCGGCAGAAAGAAAAAACCGTAAGCGGCGAATGACAGCAGCGCGCACAGCAGCGCCGGGCCGACACTGCTGCGTACCGCCACCAGAAGCACCACGACGAGGAACACCAGGGAGATGTTCGGCAGATCCAGCCAGCGCGAAACAGCCAGCGCCAGCAGCGAACCCGACAAGGCCGCGAGAATGGCCAGCAGGTAATGGCTCAGTGGCGCCAGCGGTCGGCTGGTGAGGCGGTCGGCGGCGGTGGGCATGGTGGTTTTCCGGGGCAGGGCGTGGGCTGATCATGGCGCTGTGCAAGGTTGGCGTAAAGAAGCGTGGCGTCGCGTAAAGATGGCGTAAAAGTCAGCGGCGCAAGGCTGATGAGCTGGCGAACTCGGCGTATACCTGAGGCATCGTCACTTCAGGGATATCTCGTAACGTGAGCACCACTACCCGTACTTCATCTGTTGCGCTACTGATTGGCGCCGCCGGCATCGTGTATGGCGATATTGGCACTAGCCCGCTGTATGCCCTCAAGGAAATTTTCTCGCCGCATTACGGCGTCGATTTGTCCCAGGCCAGCGTGCTGGGCATTCTGTCGCTGATCTTCTGGTCGCTGACCCTGGTGGTCACGGTCAAGTACGTGATGTTCATCCTGCGCGCCGACAACGGCGGCGAGGGCGGCATCATGGCGCTCACCGCGTTGGCTCAACGCGCAGCCGTCAATCATCCGCGGCTGCGTACGGCGCTGATCATGCTCGGCCTGTTCGGCGCTGCGCTGTTCTACGGCGACAGCATGCTCACCCCTGCCGTATCGGTGGTTTCCGCCGTGGAGGGGGTCGGCCTGGTGGTCGATGGCATCGATCATTGGGTGGTGCCGGTGGCGCTACTGATCCTGGTGCCGCTGTTTCTGTTGCAACGCCATGGTACGGCGCGCATCGGTTATCTGTTCGGCCCGGTGATGGTGATCTGGTTCGTGGTGCTCGGTGCACTGGGCGTGCACGGCATCGTGCAGAGGCCGGAAGTGCTGCTGGCGCTGAACCCGTACTGGGCGCTGCAGTTCTTCATTACCAATCCGCTGCTCGGGTTAACGGTGATGGGCGCCGTGGTGCTGACCATCACCGGCGCTGAAGCGCTGTACGCGGATCTTGGCCACTTTGGCCGCAGGCCCATCGTGCATGCATGGCTGTTCCTGGCCTTCCCGGGGTTGATGCTCAACTACCTGGGTCAGGGCGCGGTGTTGCTCAGTGACCCGGAGGCTGTGCGCAATCCGTTCTATCTGTTGGCGCCATCCTGGGCGCTGATCCCGTTGATCAGCCTGTCGACACTGGCCACCATCATTGCCTCCCAAGCGGTGATCACTGGTGCCTTCTCGATCACTCGTCAGGCGATTCAGCTCGGCTATGTGCCGCGCATGCAGATCCTGCACACCTCCAGCGCCGAGCAAGGGCAGATCTACATCCCGTTGATCAACAGCCTGTTGCTGGTCGGCGTGGTGTTGCTGGTGGTGGGCTTCCAGTCGTCCAGTGGCCTGGCGGAGGCCTATGGCGTGGCCGTGACCGGCACCATGCTGTGCACCACGCTGCTGGTGTCGGCGGTGATCCTGCTGTTGTGGCGCTGGCCGAAGGTATTGGCGATCCCACTGTTGGCGGTGTTTCTGCTGGTCGACGTGGTGTTCTTCGCCGCCAACGTGCCGAAAATCATGGGCGGCGGCGCGGTGCCGATGATCATCGGCATCCTCTTGTTCGGCCTGATGACCACCTGGAAGCGTGGCCGCCAACTGGTGCTCGAACGCCTCGACGAACATGCGCTGGTGCTGCGCGACTTCATTGCCAGCATTGCCCTGCAGCCGCCCCATCGGGTGTCCGGCACCGCGGTGTTCCTCACCAGTCGGGTGGATGTGGTGCCCCACGCGCTGTTGCATAACCTGCTGCACAACCAGGTGCTGCACGAGCGGGTCATGCTGCTCACCGTCCTTTATGAGGATCGTCCGCGGGTGCCGTTGGCCGAGCGCTTCGAGCTGGATGCCTATGACCAGGGCTTCTACCGTGTGCGTCTGCGTTTTGGCTTTCTTGAGGTGCCAGATATTCCGCAGGCGCTGGCGCAACTGAGCGAGAAGGGGCTGGATTGCCCACCGATGCAGACTACCTATTTCCTCAGCCGAGAGACGGTGATTCCGTCCGAACGCATCGGCATGGCGATGTGGCGTGAGCGGTTGTTCGCCGTGCTGCAGAAGAACGCCGGCAGCTCCCTGAGCTTCTTCCGTCTGCCGGTGAACCGAGTGATCGAGTTGGGCACGCAGGTGGAGATTTAGACTGTGGAAAGGCGGAAGCGGTCATCTGCTGCGTGGTTCGATCTGATCGTTCCTCACGCTCCGCGTGGGAATGCCTGCAGGGACGCTCTGCGTCCGATGTCGAGGCCTGGCGGGCGCAGAGCGCCCTGGATTGGGCTCCCACGCTGGAGCGTGGGAGCCATCATCAATCTCGTGGGAGGGGCCGGGCGGCGATCCGCTTTAGCCGCGAGCTCTTTGCTCTTCAATAGAGCTCGCGGCTAAAGCCCTTCCTACAAAAAGAAAGCTCTGCATCCACCGGCCGCTTCCGCCTTATAGCAGTCACCGAGTCAGGCATCGCAGCGACGCCACACGCTGGCCAGCCAGGGTTGCTGCTCGCGTGGCAGGCCAGTCGGGCGGTAGTAGTGTTCCAGTTCGTCGAAGCCGGCGCCCGTGAGTAGCTGGCGCCAGCTTTCCAGGTCATGCCAGGCGCCGTAGCGTTCGCCGCTCCAGCCTTCCTGGTTGTCGCCTCTTGGGTTGGAGCTGAACAGCACGCCGCCCGGCTTCAGGCTGGCCCGAAGTTCCCTGAGCACCCGAGGCAGCTCCTGGCTGGGTATATGGAACAGCACGGCATTGGCGAAGATGCCGTCGAAGCGTTCGGCGGGCAGCTCCAGGGCGAGAAAGTCTTGCTGCCAGACCTCACAGCCGCTATCAGCGCGGGCCATGGCGACGAACTCCGGGCAGCCATCGATGCCGACTGGGCGATGGCCGAGGGCAGCGAAGGTGCGCAGGTCACGGCCAGGGCCACAGCCGAAGTCGAGAATGCTCAGGGGCGCGGCCGTGTGGATGTGGCGCAGCAACGCTTCGATGTTCTGGCTGACGTCATGGTCGCGGGTGCCCTCGCGGAAGCCTTCGGCGCTGGCCTGGTAATGAGCCAGGGTGCGGCTGGTGATCTGTTGCAACTGATCGGGGTCGAGGGGCATGACAGCCTCAGCAGAAAAACGTGGATGTCTATTTAACCGCATCATGCAGGCTTTGCGCGGGCGGGCCGCGACGATGCGCGATAACATCGCACCCTGAACAGCATTCGAGGTGGCAGGGTGGATCTACAGCAGGGCTTCGTCCTGACCCGGCACTGGCGCGACACGCCGGCTGGTACCCAGGTGGAATTCTGGCTGTCGACCGACAGCGGCCCGCGTCTCGTCCGCTTGCCACCGCAAACGTCGGTGGCTTTCATTCCCGTGGAGCAGCGTGCGCGTGCCGAGACCTTGCTGGGCAAGGGGGTGGATATCGAGCTGCGCCCACTGCAACTGCGCGACTTCCACCAGCGGCCGGTGCTGGGTCTGTATTGCCGGCAACAGCGCCCGTTGATTCAGTTCGAGCAGACCCTGCGCCAGAACGGTGTGGATGTCTACGAGGCCGATATCCGCCCGCCCGAGCGTTACTTGATGGAGCGCTTCATTACCGCGCCTGTGCTGTTCGGCGGCACGCCGACGCAGGAGGGTGTGCTGATCGATGCGCAGTTGAAGCCGGCGCCGGACTATCGCCCGCAGCTCAAGCTGGTTTCCCTGGATATCGAAACCACCGAGCGCGGTGAGCTGTACTCCATCGCACTGGAGGGCTGCGGCCAGCGCCAGGTGTATATGCTCGGGCCACCGAATGGTGACGCCGATGTCGACTTCGATCTCGCGTATCTGGATAGTCGCGCCGAGTTGCTGGAGGCCCTCAACGGTTGGCTGGAGCGCCATGATCCGGACGCCATCATCGGCTGGAACGTGGTGCAGTTCGACCTGCGCGTTCTGCACGAGCATGCCCAGCGTCTGCAAGTGCCGCTGCGCCTTGGCCGCGGCGGCGAAGTGCTGAATTGGCGCGAGCATGGTTCCAAGCAGCATTTCTTCGCCAGTGCGCCGGGCCGGCTGATCATCGATGGTATCGAAGCGCTGCGCTCGGCTACCTGGAGCTTCCAGTCCTTCAGCCTGGAAAGCGTAGCCCAGCAGCTGCTAGGCGAGGGCAAGGCGATCGACAACCCTTACCAGCGCATGGACGAGATCAACCGTATGTTCGCCGAGGACAAGCCGGCCCTGGCGCGCTACAACCTCAAGGACTGCGAACTGGTCACGCGCATCTTCGCCAAGACCGAACTGCTCACCTTCCTCCTCGAGCGGGCCACGGTCACCGGCTTGCCGGTGGATCGCAGCGGTGGTTCGGTGGCCGCTTTCAGCCACCTGTACATGCCGCTGATGCATCGACAGGGCTTCGTGGCACCCAACCAGGGCGAGCGTCCGCCCGAAGCCAGCCCGGGCGGCTTCGTCATGGATTCGCGGCCGGGGCTTTACGAGTCGGTGCTGGTGCTGGATTACAAGAGCCTGTACCCGTCGTTGATCCGCACCTTTCTGATCGACCCGGTGGGGCTGGTCGAAGGTCTGCGCCAACCCGAAGATGAACATTCGGTGCCGGGGTTCCGGGGGGCGCGCTTTTCGCGCACCAAACATTGCCTGCCGGCCATCGTCGAGCGGGTGTGGCAGGGCCGCGAGGCGGCCAAGCGTGCCGGCAACGCGCCGCTGTCCCAGGCGCTGAAGATCATCATGAACGCCTTCTACGGTGTGCTCGGTTCCAGCGGCTGCCGTTTCTTCGATACGCGCCTGGCGTCCTCGATCACCCTGCGTGGCCATGAGGTGATGCGCCGTACGCGCGAGCTGATCGAGGCCGAGGGGCATGCGGTGATCTACGGCGACACCGACTCCACCTTCGTCTGGTTGCGCAGCGCCCATGGCGAGGAAGACGCCGAGCGCATCGGCCGTGGCTTGGTGCAGCGGGTCAACGCCTGGTGGCGCGAGCACCTGCAAACCGAGTTCGGCTTGCAGAGTGCTCTGGAGCTGCAGTTCGAAACCCACTTCAGCCGCTTTCTGATGCCGACCATTCGCGGTATGGAAGAGGGCAGCAAGAAGCGCTACGCCGGGCTGATCCGCCAGGCCGATGGCCGCGAGGAGATGGTCTTCAAGGGGCTGGAAACGGTACGCAGCGACTGGTCGCCGCTGGCCCGGCAGTTCCAACAGGAGCTGTATCTGCGCATCTTCAAGCGTCAGCCCTATCAGGATTACGTGCGCAGCTATGTGCAGAGCACCCTGGATGGCGAGTTCGATGAGCGACTGGTGTACCGCAAGCGTCTGCGCCGCAGGCTCGACGACTACCAGCGCAACGTGCCACCGCATGTGCGAGCTGCACGCCTGGCCGATGCCTATAACGACGAGCAGGGGCGCCCACGGCAGTACCAGAGCGGCGGCTGGATCAGTTACGTGATGAGCGTGGCCGGGCCGGAGCCCCTCGAACTACGCCGCGCGCCTATCGATTATGGCCACTACCTGACCCGGCAGTTGCAGCCAGTGGCCGATGCCATTCTGCCGTTCGTGGATGACGATTTCACCGCACTGATCGGTGGCCAGTTGGAGCTGTTCTGAGGCGTACGCTCAATCTACTGAAACTTTTTGAAAACATTCTTCTTTCGCCACGTGACCTGCGTTAGAGCCAAGCGTCGTAAGAGCGCGCCGCCGATATAAAGCCGCGATGAGCTAAGTCGTATATTCGAAAAAGTAATTTATTAGTAATTATTGATTCTTTTTTGTTTTATTCGCCTTGGCTTAGCCTTGCTTCCGCCAATCATTAGCGCCTACGAGTCTGGCCTGAGCCAGCTTACGACCCATGCCCCTGGAGCATCACCCATGAAAAAATCCACCCTGGCCCTGGCTGTCACCATCGCCACTCTGGCGCAGCAGGCCAACGCTGCCGGCTTTATCGAAGACAGCACCGCCAAACTCGACCTGCGCAATTTCGCTATCGACCGCAATACCAAGAACACCCCGAACAACAACGGTGAAGCCCGTGAGTGGGGGCAGGGTTTTATCTTCAACTACCAGTCCGGCTTTACCCAAGGCACCGTTGGCGTCGGTGTTGATGTAATCGGCCTTTATGGCCTGCGCCTGGACTCTGGCAGCTATGCGGGTAAAAACGGCCGTGATCGCACTCCTGGCCAACTGGTGCCCTTGGAAACTGATGGCAGTGCTGTAAACGATTTCAGCAAAGCCGGTGCCACCGCCAAGCTGCGAGTGTCCAAGACGGAGCTGCGCGTTGGTACCCTGCAACCGAAGCTGCCGGTTGTGAACTTCAATGACGGCCGCCTGCTGCCGCAATTGTTCGACGGCGGTCAGATCACTTCCAAAGAAATCGACGGCCTGACTCTGACAGCCGGTCAACTAGAACACACCAAAACTCGTGCTTCGAGTAACGACATCGGCTTGGCGATCGGTGGTGCAGGAGCAGACAGCAACAAGTTCTACTTCGCCGGTGGCGACTATCAGATCAGCAAAGAGCTGACCGCTCAGTACTACTACGGCAACCTGGAGGATTTCTACAAGCAGCACTTCCTCGGCTTGGTGCATAACCTTGCTCTGCCAGTGGGTAGCCTTAAAAGCGACCTGCGCTACTTCGACAGCAGCTCCGATGGAAAGAACGGCAGCGCTGCAGGACGCGGTGATGGTTACGTCAGTAGCGGCTACTGGAATGCCGGTGACACCAAGAATGGTGAAGTCGACAACCGTGTTTGGAGTGCGCTTTTTACTTACAGCCTGAGCGGCCATGCCCTAAGCGCCGGTTATCAGCAAGTGTCTGGTAATAGTGATTTCCCGTTCCTCAACCAAGGCGACGGCTCCAGCTCCTACTTGATCACAGATCGTCAGATCGGCAAGTTCGCCAGTGCAGGTGAGCGCACCTGGCTGGCCGAGTACGGTTATGACTTCGGCTCCGTTGGTGTGCCGGGCCTGAAAGCGGTAGTGACTTACCTCAAGGGCGACAACATCGATGCGCCTGGTGGTGATCGTAAGGAATGGGAGCGCGATTTCCGCTTGGACTATACCCTTCAGCAGGGCTCGCTCAAGGGACTCGGCTTCTCTTGGCGTAATGCTTCGCAGCGGGGCAACGACGCCACTGATCTCGACGAGAACCGCCTGATCGTCAGCTATAGCCTGCCGTTGCTTTAATACTTTTCGGGTGGGGCGAAGCACCGCTTCCCTCATCCTTTTTATTCGAGCCTGCCTGCCCTCGTTTCTGGTTGCAGGTGCTCAGCGCGACGGCGGTTCGCCGCCTGTAGCGCGATACTCCATTCCTCGTGGTGGAATCTTGCCGGGCATGTGCCCGGTTTTTTTTGCCTGCGTTTTACCCCGCTCCAGCGCTGGAATTCCCTGCTGTTGCCGTGCCCTGAATTGATTTGCAAAGACCGCCTTGTCCGATCACCGGAACCCATGCGTGCTCGGGCGTTCTTTACTGAACATTCGTGACGGAGCAACGCACCATGGCACTCAGTGAAAAACACAAAATGCTCATCGGTGAGCTCTATCTGGCCAGCGATCCCGAACTGCAGGCCGAAAGCGCCGCGACTATTGCCTGGCTGGCGCGCTACAACGGCAACCTTGGCCTGTCACCTGCCGAGCGTACCCAGGTGCTGGGCGAACGCCTGGCGAGTATCGGCAGGGGCGTGGTGGTGCGTTCGCCGTTTCACTGCGACTACGGTTTCAATCTCACGTTGGGCGATGAGGTGTTCATCAACTTCAACTGCGTGATTCTCGACGTGGTGGCCGTGAGCATTGGCGACAAGACCCAGATCGGCCCCGGTGTGCAGATACTCACCGCCGATCACCCGCGCGCTCCCGGCGAGCGCGAGTCCGGCCTGGAATTCGGTCGGCCGGTGAGCATCGGGCGCAATGTGTGGATTGGCGCTGGGGCGCTGATCCTTCCGGGTGTGACCGTCGGCGACGACGCACTGATCGGCGCTGGCAGTGTGGTGACTCGCGATGTACCTGCCGGAGCGAAGGTCGTGGGTAATCCGGCGCGGGTTCTCGAATAAGGCCATCTCGCTGGACGGGCCCGCCCTTGACGGGGTGTCGGCACGATCTTTATCGATATAGTCAATTTGGTTATAAATAAATCATTATTTATTCTTTTTAATATTTTGTGTTCCTGAGCATAGTGAGCGCCACGCAACGACTCACTTGAGGAGCACGCAGCATGAGCATCCGCCTTGGCGACATCGCCCCTGACTTCGAACAGGATTCCAGCGAAGGCCGTATCCGCTTCCACGAGTGGCTGGGCAGCCAGTGGGGCATCCTGTTTTCCCACCCGGCGGACTTCACGCCGGTGTGCACCACCGAGCTGGGTTTCACCGCCAAGCTGAAAGACGAATTCGTCAAGCGCAACGTCAAGGCCATCGCCCTGTCCGTGGATCCGGTGGACTCTCACGTGAAGTGGATCGACGACATCAACGAGACCCAGAGCACCGTGGTCAACTTCCCGATTCTGGCCGATGCCGACCGCAAGGTTTCCGAGCTCTACGACCTCATCCACCCGAATGCCAACGACACCCTGACCGTCCGTTCGTTGTTCGTCATCGATCCGAACAAGAAGGTGCGCCTGACCATCACCTACCCGGCGAGTACAGGGCGCAACTTCAACGAAATCCTCCGTGTAGTCGACTCGCTGCAACTCACCGACAGCCACAAGGTGGCCACTCCAGCCAACTGGCAGGATGGTGACGATGTGGTGATCGTGCCGTCGCTGAAAGACGAAGAAGAGATCAAGCAGCGCTTCCCCAAAGGCTACCGGGCGGTGAAGCCCTACCTGCGTCTCACCCCGCAACCGAACAAGTAAGGACGTCCCATGTTGGTGGTTTTGCTGGGCGGCAGCCCAAACCAGAAGTCGCGCTCCAACGTGCTGCTCGACAAGGCGCGGCAGTGGCTGCAATCCCATGGCGTCGAGGTGGTGAGTTACCAGGTGCGCGACTTCGAGGCCGAGGATCTGCTCTTCGCTCGTTTCGACAGCCCACGGATTCAGGGTTTGCAGGCCCACGTGGCCGCTGCTGATGGGCTGATCGTGGCGACGCCGGTGTACAAGGCCTCGTTTTCCGGGGCATTGAAAACCCTGCTCGATGTACTGCCCGAGCGCGCGCTGCATCACAAGGTCGTGCTGCCCATCGCCACGGGCGGTAGCAGCGCTCATATGTTGGCCGTGGATTACGCCCTGAAACCGGTGCTGTCGGCGCTCAAGGCGCAGGAGGTGCTGCACGGGGTTTTCGCCGATGACAGCCAGATTGCCTACACCGACACCGGTGGCGATCTGGTGCCCGTTCTGGAACAGCGTCTGGATGACGCCTTGCAACACCTGATTCAGGCACTCAACCGCCGGCCACAACCGATCGAGCCGGGGCTGCTAAACGAACGTCTGATCAGTGGGCGCTGGAGCGCCTGAGGTAAGGATTCACACACATCATTCGCCTGGGTGAAGCTTCACCCGGCAACCACCTTACTAGCCCGACAACGAGGCAGCAGGTGGCCAAACACTCAATGCAGAGGAGAGCGCCATGCGCACTATCACTTTGCGTCGGAGTCTGGTCGCCTTGTTTGCCGCGGCCATTTCCTTCGGCGCCATTACCCAAGCTCAAGCCGAGACGCTACGGATCGGTTATCAGAAGTACGGCACCCTTGTGCTGCTCAAGGCCAAGGGCACCTTGGAGAAGCGTCTGGCCGACAAGGGCGTAGACGTCAAATGGACGGAGTTTCCGGGTGGCCCGCAATTGCTCGAAGGGCTCAACGTTGGCTCCGTGGATTTCGGCGTGACCGGTGAAACACCGCCCGTCTTCGCCCAGGCGGCCGGTGCCGATCTGCTCTACGTCGCCTACGAGCCGCCAGCGCCGCACAGCGAAGCGATTCTGGTGCCCAAGGATTCCCCGCTCAAGTCGGTCGCCGAGCTGAAGGGCAAGAAGGTCGCGCTGAACAAGGGCTCCAACGTGCATTACCTGCTGGTGCGTGCCCTGGAAGATGCCGGCCTGAAGTACAGCGATATCCAGCCCGTTTACCTGCCGCCGGCTGATGCCCGCGCTGCGTTCGAGCGCGGCAGTGTCGACGCCTGGGTCATCTGGGATCCCTTCCAGGCAGCCGCCGAACAGCAGCTGCAAGCCCGCACCCTGCGTGACGGTGAAGGCCTGGTCGACAACCACCAGTTCTACCTCGCCACCAAGCCTTACGCCGAGAAGAACCCGGAAATCCTCCAGGTGCTGATCGAAGAAGTCCGCGCCGTGGGCGAAGACTCCAAGGCCGATCCGGAAAAGGTTACCGACCAGGTCGCACCGCTGCTCGGTCTGCCGCGGGACATCACCTCCATCGCCGTGAAGCGTCAGGGCTACGGCGCTGCAGCGTTGACCCCGGAAGTGGTCGCGGCGCAGCAGAAGATCGCCGACACCTTCACCGAGCTGAAGCTGATCCCCAAGAAATTGAGCATCAAGGACGTGATCTGGACTCGGCCAGATGGACCTCCAGCGTCCCTCGCAGCCGCTCAGAAAGCCCAGCAGTAAGGCATTCAGCTGCGTGGTCACTGGCCACGCAGCGACCCAATCCCAAGGAGACCACTCCATGAGTCTGAACATTTTCTGGTTTCTGCCGACCCACGGTGACGGCCATTATCTCGGTACCTCGCAAGGGGCCCGTGCCGTTGACCACGGTTATCTGCAGCAAATCGCCCAGGCTGCCGACCGCCTCGGTTTCGGCGGCGTACTGATTCCCACCGGCCGTTCCTGCGAGGATTCCTGGCTGGTCGCCGCGTCGCTGATCCCGGTGACCCAACGCCTGAAATTCCTCGTTGCCCTGCGCCCGGGGATCATTTCCCCGACCGTGGCCGCGCGCCAGGCGGCGACGCTGGATCGTCTGTCCGGCGGCCGCGCGCTGTTCAACCTGGTCACCGGCGGTGATCCGGACGAACTGGCAGGCGACGGCCTGAACCTGTCCCACGCCGAACGTTACGAAGCGTCCGTTGAGTTCACCCGTATCTGGCGCCGTGTGCTGGAAGGCGAAGTGGTTGATTACGACGGCAAACATATTCAGGTGAAGGGCGCCAAGCTGCTTTACCCGCCGGTTCAGCAACCGCGTCCGCCGCTGTACTTCGGTGGCTCGTCCGAAGCTGCGCAGGATCTCGCCGCCGAACAGGTCGAGCTGTATCTGACCTGGGGCGAGCCTCCAGCTGCAGTGGCCGAGAAGATCGCTGCGGTGCGTGAGAAGGCCGCGGCCCAGGGCCGCGAAGTTCGCTTCGGTATTCGCCTGCACGTGATCGTCCGGGAAACCAACGAAGAGGCCTGGAAGGCCGCCGACAAGCTGATTGCCCATGTCGACGATGACACCATCGCCCGCGCCCAGGCTTCCCTGGCGCGCTTCGACTCGGTCGGTCAGCAACGCATGGCCGCTCTGCACGGCGGCAGCAAAGACAACCTGGAAGTGTCGCCCAACCTCTGGGCCGGCGTCGGCCTGGTGCGCGGTGGTGCCGGTACGGCGCTGGTCGGCGATGGCCCAACGGTCGCCGAGCGGGTCAAGGAGTACGCCGCACTGGGCATCGATACCTTCATCTTCTCCGGTTATCCACACCTCGAGGAATCCTACCGGGTCGCCGAGCTGCTGTTCCCGCATCTGGATGTGAATCGCCCTGCGCTGCCAGAAGGCGCGAATTACGTCAGCCCGTTCGGTGAAATGGTCGCCAACGACATCCTGCCCAAGGCGGCGTCGGCCAGTTGAAACACTGCCGGGCCTGGATGCCCGGCTATTCCGTGATGATTGTTGAGGTATGAAATGAGCAACACGTCTTTCCATAACCTGGCTCTGCGCCTGGCGCCCTGGGCTCTGCCCGTGGCGCTGCTGGTCGCCTGGCAAGGCTCGGTGGCCCTGGGGTTGCTGTCCACGCGCATTCTGCCGGCGCCCAGCGCGGTGTTCGAGGCGGGCTGGCAGCTGCTTTCCAGTGGCGAGATCTGGACCCACCTGGCGATCAGCGGCTGGCGTGCAGGGGTTGGTTTCGCCATTGGCGGCGGCATCGGCCTGGCGCTGGGTTTCATCACCGGCCTGTCGAAATGGGGCGAGCGCCTGATCGATAGCTCGGTGCAGATGATCCGTAACGTGCCGCACCTGGCGCTGATCCCGCTGGTGATCCTGTGGTTCGGCATCGATGAGAGCGCGAAGATTTTTCTGGTCGCCCTCGGCACGCTGTTCCCGATCTACCTGAATACCTACCACGGCATCCGCAACGTCGACCCGGCGCTGGTGGAGATGGCGCGCAGCTATGGTCTGTCCGGCTTCGCCCTGTTCCGTCAGGTGATCCTGCCCGGCGCGCTACCGTCGATTCTGGTCGGCGTGCGTTTCGCCCTCGGCCTGATGTGGCTGACCCTGATCGTCGCCGAAACTATCTCTGCCAGCAGCGGCATCGGTTACCTGGCGATGAACGCCCGTGAATTCCTGCAGACCGACGTGGTGGTGCTGGCAATCCTGCTGTACGCCGTACTCGGCAAGCTGGCCGACCTGGCTGCCCGTGGACTGGAACGTGCCTGGCTGCGCTGGCATCCGGCCTATCAAACCAAGGCAGGTGCCAAATGACCGCTTTGCATAGCCTCAATCGAGGCACGCCGTTGACCATTCGCGGCATTCAGAAATCCTTTGGCGAGCGCCAGGTACTCAAGGACATCGACCTGCGCATTCCTTCAGGTCAGTTCGTTGCCGTGGTTGGGCGTAGTGGTTGCGGCAAGAGCACCCTGCTGCGTCTGCTAGCCGGCCTCGACCAGCCTACTGGCGGTGAGCTGCTAGCCGGTAACGGCACATTGGCGGCGACCCGCGACGACACCCGCCTGATGTTTCAGGAGGCGCGTCTGCTGCCGTGGAAACGCGTGATCGACAACGTCGGCCTCGGCCTTACCGGTGACTGGCGGCCCAAGGCCCAGCAAGTGCTGGAGGCGGTCGGTCTGGGCGAGCGCGCCAATGAATGGCCAGCGGCACTGTCCGGTGGCCAGAAGCAACGCGTGGCCCTGGCCCGCGCACTGATTCATGAGCCGCGCCTGCTGCTGCTCGACGAGCCACTGGGGGCACTGGATGCCCTGACCCGTATCGAAATGCAGCAGTTGATCGAAGGCCTCTGGCAGAAGCACGGTTTTACTGTACTGCTGGTTACCCACGACGTCAGCGAAGCCGTCGCCACCGCTGACCGGGTCATTCTGATCGAAGACGGCCAGGTTGGTCTGGATCTGGACGTGAACCTGCCACGCCCCCGTAACAAGGGCTCGGCACGCCTCGCGTCGCTGGAGGCCGAGGTGCTCAATCGCGTTCTGCAATTGCCCGAGCTGCCACCGCAGCCCGACCCCGTATCACCGCTCCCGACGCAACTGCGCTGGGCGCTCTAACCCTGACTTCATGCCCCATTCGGGGCTACTTGCTACCCTAGGAGACTCACCATGACCATTAAAGCCATCAACGTCCGCAACCAGTTCAAAGGCACCATCAAGGAAATCGTCGAAGGCGACGTACTCTCGGAAATCGACGTGCAAACCGCCTCCGGTATCGTCACGTCAGTGATTACCACCCGTTCCGTGCGTGAGCTGGAACTGCGCGTAGGCAGCGAAGTGATCGCGTTCGTTAAGTCCACGGAGGTTTCCATCGCCAAGCTCTGATCGCTTCGCGTGGGAAAACGGCCGGCCTTGCGCCGGCCTTTTCATGGGGGCAACGCAATGCCGAGCGGCTGCTTCGTGGCGGGAGCGGACATAGAGCGCTGCTGCTTTTGTGGGAGCGGCTTTAGCCGCGAGCTCTTTGTTTGCCTTGATAAAAAGCTCGTGGCTAAAGCCCCTCCTACAAGTTACGCGAACGTTCGCTTCCACCACCTTGCGGTCGAACATGATGCGTCTGCAGGTGACGCGTAGCAGATTTGAGCAGGTGCCTAGCGCTCTTCGCGCAGCCGGGCCATTTGCCGCTCGAGCAGCGCAGGATACGGATCGAGCAGGCGCTCGACGCAGCTGGCGCCCTCGGGGCTGGCGATGGCGCGGATGCGGGCGCGCTGGCGCAACGTGGCATCTTCACCGACGCGACGTTCGACCAGCAGCAGGTTGCGGCTGTGCTGAGACAGGGCCAGGGCATCCTGTGCGGTTTCGCTGAGCAGCAGGTCGCCTTGACTGAGGCCCTGCAGGTCTTCGCCCAGGGTCAGGCCGAGTTGCAGGTGCAAGGTGATGCCACTGTCGGCAACCTCGATCTGCAAGGCATGGCCCAGCGCACGCAGCAGTTCACCGCAGCAGATGGCGTGGGTCAGGTAGTCGTCCCCGCTGTCCTGGTGATGGAACAGCATCAGGCTGCTGCCATCGTTGAGGGTGTACAGCTGGGCCTTGTAGAGCGTCGCGGCCTTGTCCAGGCAGTTACGGTAGCTTTCCAGCAGCTCCATCAGTCGCGTGCGCGGCAAACGACGCAGCTGTTCCTGGGCACCCAGCTGAACGGCCAGTACGGCACTTTTCTGTGGCGCTGCCGGCGGTTTCGCAGCGCTGGGAGCGGATGCTTCGTCGCTGTCGTATAGATCGGCGAAGGGATCATCGTCGGAATATTCGCTACGCTTGCGGCTCGGCGGGTCGTAATCGTCGGCATCGAAGCGGGTGTCGCGCAGGTCGCGGACTTCGAACTCGGGCTCGTCGTGATGATCGCTTTCGTCGTCATCCGTGTCATGCCGGAACTGCTCTTCCAGATCGTCGAGGTCTTCGAATTCAGGCTCTGGCTCGGGCTCTGGTTTTTCGGGGGCCAGGCGGGCTTGCAGCTGGCGCGCCAGGTCGCCGATCTCGTCCTGGCGATTGGCGCCTGGCGCGTAGTCATCAGGGTCACGCAGCCAGACGCGCATCTGCATCAATGGCGTGGAGATCTGTCGGCCAAGGCGCAGGCTCAGCGACAGTGTCAGGGCCAGCAGGATAAGGCTGAGAATGCCCATGCTCTGCAGGCTGATGGTCATCGGCTGCTCGAACTGCTGCATGTCCAGGCTGATGCGCAATTGCCCGGCCATCACCTCCTGAAAGGTGATGGGTGTCGAGTACAGCCCTTCGGTCTCGCCGAGCATGCTCTTGCTTGGGCGCGTGCCGGCTTCGGCGAGGATGCGGTTGTCGACGCTGTAGATGGCCGCATGGGCCACCAACGGATTCTTCACCAGGTTGTTGAGCAGCACGTTGAGGCTGAGGATGTCGTTGGACACCAGCAGCTCGGTCGCCGAGGCTGCCGTCTGCGTGATAAGGCTGCTGCCCAGTGCTTCGGCCTGCTGCTGCATGGCCTGCTTGAACTGCATGCCGATCACCCAGGCATAGATCACCAGCGCCATGGCCACCAGCAGCAAGCTGTGACTGACGATGCGCAATGCCAGCGGCACGCGACGTTGGCGCAGTGCACGGAAAAGCAAAAGGAAGAAGTTGTCGGGTTTTACGGGGGCGGGCCGGTTCACAGAGCTCGGCTCTCGTTGACTGGAGTGGCGCGCAGTATAACGAGCGACCCGCACAGGGCAAAGCGCCGAGCGTGTTCGGGACGCATTGAAAGTGGTTAGAATGTGTCCTTTTTCACCGGCCCTGCTGCACATCGCCGTTCGGCAGGCCGTTCATAGTCCTGCGAGCCCCGGAGTACGCCTTGCGCGAAATCGTCCTGATCAACATTACCGGCGAAGATCGCCCCGGCCTCACGGCTGCCATTACCGGTGTATTGGCCCAAGGTGGCGTGAATATCCTCGACATCGGCCAGGCGGTTATCCACGACACCCTGTCGTTCGGCATCCTGGTGGAAATCCCCGACACCGAGCGCGCGTCCTCGGTGCTCAAGGACATCCTCTTCACGGCTTACAAGCTCGACCAGCAGGTGCGTTTCACGCCGGTCTCGGAAGACGATTACCAGAACTGGGTCGCCGGCCAGGGCAAGGCACGCCACAGCGTGACGCTGCTGACGCGTAAGGTCACTGCCGAGCAGTTGCAGCGCGTCAGCGCGATCACCGCCAGGTACGAGCTGAACATCGACCATATCGACCGACTGTCCGGGCGCATGCCGCTGGACATGCCGGTCGAGCAGGGCAAGGGTTGCATCGAGTTCTCGGTACGTGGCGAGCCGAGTGATCCGGCCGCTCTGCGCGCCGAATTCCTCAGCGTTGCGCAGGAGTTGAACGTCGATATCGCCTTCCAGGCCGATTCACTGTTCCGCCGTAATCGTCGCCTGGCCGTGTTCGACATGGATTCCACCTTGATCGAGGCGGAAGTGATCGACGAGTTGGCCAAGGCCGCTGGCGTCGGTGAGCAGGTATCGGAAATCACCGAGCGGGCCATGCGTGGCGAGCTGGATTTCCGCGCCAGCTTCAAGGAGCGTCTGGCGCTGTTGAAGGGCCTGGATGTTGGCGTGCTGGACGAAATCGGCGCGTCGCTGCGCCTGACCGAAGGCGCGGAGAACCTGTTCGCCGAGCTCAAGCGCCTGGGTTACAAGACGGCCATTCTGTCCGGTGGCTTCACCTATTTCGCCAAGCAGTTGCAGGCCAAGCTGGGTATCGACTATGTGTTTGCCAACGAGCTGGAAGTGATCGACGGCAAGGTAACCGGTGTCGCCATCGAGCCTATCGTCGATGCGCAGCGCAAAGCCGACTTGCTCCGCGAGCTGGCGCACAAGGAAGGTTTGCGTCTGGAGCAGACCATCGCTGTCGGCGATGGCGCCAACGACCTGCCTATGCTGGCTATCGCTGGGCTGGGGGTGGCATTCCGTGCCAAGCCGCTGGTCAAGCAGTCTGCCAAACAGGCGATTTCTACCCTGGGCCTGGATGGCCTGCTTTACCTGTTGGGGTTCCGCGACCGCGACGGTCAGGCCTGATACAGCTGCAACGGGGCAGTCAATCTGCCCCGTTGGCTCAATCGTCTGACGAGAAGTTGTAGTTCATCGACTGACTTGGGCCCTGCAGGTAATACCCCTGGATATAGTTCGTGCCGGCCTGCCAAAGGGTCGCCAGTATGCTCGCCGATTCCACGAATGGAACGATGGTCAGCTTGGCCTGGCTGTGCAGGCTCGCCAGCATGACTTTCAGGGCTTCCTGATTGGCCGGGTCGGTCAGATCCTTGGAGAAGGAGCCGTCGACTTTGACGAAGTCTACGGGCAGATGCCTGAGCGTATTGAACGGGTTCAGCGCACAGCCGAACTGGCTCAGGGCGATATGGCAGTGCAGATCCTTGAGGCCCTGAGCCAGTACTTTTACCTGTTTAAGGTAAGCGATGGCGTCGGGTTCGCTGAACTGGAACACCAGTGCATCGGAAGGCAAGCGCGCGGCTTTCAGAGCAACGCTGAGCCAGGGCAGCAGTGTCTGATCCTGCAGGCTGGCACTCGATAGATGGACGAATAGCCGTGTCGCGTGACCTTTGGAGCGGTGATCGGCAAGCAGTTTGATCGAGCTGAGAATCACCCAGCGATCGATCTTCTCACCCATCCCGGCTTCCCTGGCCACCGCGAGGAATTCCCCAGGCGGAACTTCCTGCCCTGACGGGCTGAGCAGGCGCAACAGCACTTCATAGTGTTCGTGTTCATCACCACGCAGGCTGATGACCGGCTGGAACAACAGGCGGAAGCTGTTTTTCTCCAGCGCCTGCTGCACCATGGCCACGACGCTGCCGCGGCTGGCTGCGGCTGCCAGCTCCTCGGCAGGGTCGAACAGCTTGAGTGTGCCTGGCTCGTCGAGTTCATCGGCGCAGCGCTGGGCGCGGTCGATCACTTCTCCGGCCTTGGGCGTGGTTTCGTTGAGACCAGCGACGCCGATTGACAGGGTGGTCTGCGCAGTTCGTCCGTTGATATCGAACAGGTGCGCCTCGGTTTTTTTCAACAGGCCTTCGAGTTGTGGACGCTGTTGCTGCGGCGACATGCCTGTCTGCAAAACGGCGAACACATCGTCACCGAAGCGCGCCAGGTGTGCATCCTGCGGGAAATACGCGCGCAGCAGCGTGGCCAGATCGGTAAGCAGCAGGTCGATGGCGCCGAGGCCCATTTCAGCGAGCAGTGCGGCGTAACGGTCGACGCGGATGTAGGCCAGGCTCGCCGGTTGCTCGTCATTGACGGCGCGGTGTGCTGCGGCATCCATCAACTCGATGAAGTGGGCGCGGTTATACAGGCCGGTAACCAGATCCTGGCTGCTGATTTCTCGCAGCTTCTCTTCCAGTTCTGCGTTGCCGGTTTCGGCACGAATCACCATCTGGATGCAGGGTTCGCCATCGTACGCTGCTGGAGACAGGGCGATACGTGCCGAGAAGGTGCTCTCGTCGGTGCGTACGCCTGCACAGGCCAGCTCGTTGTTGTCCTGATGCTGGTGATTTTTCAGGAAGTCCTTGAAGGCGCTCTGGTCGGAGCCGCCGATCAGGTCGATCATCGGCAGGCCTTCCAGTTCTTCGGCGTCGTCGAAACCGAACAACTCGAGATAGGCGCGGTTGGCATAGATATGCATGCCGTCGTGCACGTAGGCGATGGCATCGACCGAGCTGTCGAGCAGCAGTTGGCAGCGTTTCTCCGCTTCGCGCAGGGCGACCTCGGCGGCGCGGCGCGCGCGGCGCTCTTCGAGGTTGACCAGTTCACGGCGTGCTACTAGCACCAGGCGCTCATCTTCACCCTGCGGCAGGGCATCCTGGGCGCCGAGCATGAGTGCTTCGGTGACGCTGTCGGGCTCGTTGTCGGCGAGTAGCAGGATGACCGGAATGTCCTTACCTTCACGACGAATGGAGGCGAGCGCTTCATGAGGCTCCAGGCATTCGCTGACTGGTGCGCAGATCAGCAGATCCCAGTTGTTCTTGAGGGCTTCGAGCAGGTCTTCGCTGGAGCTCAGGCGATGGACGCGGGTGGCATTGCCAGCATTGCGGAACAGGCTGACGAGACGCTCGGCCTCGTTCTGCGAGTCTTCGAGAATCAGCAGGCGGATGGTTTTCTTTTCGATGGCCATTAGCGAGGTCGAATCTGCGATAAAACAGCAGAAGAAGGCGGTAAATAAAGGGTTTCCGGCAATCTACAGCGACTTCCAGAGTGAGTCAAAGTCTTCCTCCCCGGCCGGCCGGTGGGTTCCGGAGGCTGTGACAGAGGTCGCGTGATCCGCACTTTTTTGCTCGAGATCGTGGTATTCGAACTGGCTGAAACTGCCGGTGCTTGTCTGCTTCTGGCTCAGCACTGCGCGGCGTTCCTGGCCGTTGATATTGATCAGTACTTTGCTGCCTTCCTGGAAGGGCAGGCGCGGGGTGATCAGCGTTGCCGGACGGGAAATGGCGGAGATTTCAGGCAATAGCAGGGCGCGCAGGTACTGGCTGTTCTGCTCGGCCTTGCGAACCAATTGCAGGCCGCAGGGCTGCGCATGCGGGGCAACCAGCTCGATGCCCATCTGCGTGCCGCCGCCACGCACCTGACGAATCCAGCGCACCACCGCGACGCTCCAGCTCTGCTGGGGGTTGTCGCGGATGCCCAGCAGTTCACCGGCCTGCAGCTGGTTGGGAACCTCTTTGGGCCAGGAGAGGCAGTAACCGCCCGGGCTATGGTTGACGATCGACAAGGCGTAGTTGGGATAGTTTTCGCCTGCGCCCGACTCCGCCTGTTCCTGCTCGCCGGCGGGCTTGGGGTATTCGATTTCTTCGAACGGTAAGCCGTTTTCCCAATCGTTGCTTCGCTGGGCGTCGTGTGCGCCGGCCCAGATATCGGGTTCACCGCTGAGCGGTTTGAACGACGCGATGGTGTCTCTCTGCTGCTTGAGTATCTCGCTGAACACCCGGCCATTGGCCAGGTAGTAGTTCAGTGCGCTCATGCCAATGCACAAGGTCATGCTGCCCGTGCCCTGGGTGCGCTGGAAGGTGCGTTCGGAAATGTCACCCCAGGCAGCAGCGGCGTGTTGCAGCATGTCGGTGGTGAAACCATCCGGTACGTGCAAGCGGGACTGGGCTCGCTCCTCGGGCAGCAGTTGCAGATGATCCTTGATGGTGTCGACCAGTGGCGTCGGGTCGATACCCAGCGCGCCCAGTAGTTCGCTCGGCTGGAACAGCGAGGTATAGCGCGGCGGCCCATCCAGTTGCGGCGCCACCGCGAAGATGCTCGAAGGGTGACCACCTGCTTGCAGATTAACCAGTGTACTCCAGGGCTCCAGCGCCTCGGCCAGGCGGGCGATGGCGCTTTGGCGCATCTGGTTGCAGCGTGAACAGCCAATCAGCAGGGCGACGATGTAGCCTTGCTCGGCACTTAACCCCTTGGTGTGTCGGGCCAGAGGATCGCGGATCACCACTTTGTGAAGATCTTGTTGGCGAGCGATCAGGTAGATCTGGTGCAGCTCCAGCCACAATCCCTCAGGTACCGGGCAATACAGCTGGCTGGTACGAATCAGTGGTCCGTTGAGGCTGTGGACAGCGCGCTGCAGTGCAGTGCCGAGCAGTTGGTTGCGTTCGCGGCTCGGCTGCGAAACCAACTGCGAAATAATCAGTTTGTAACCGATCGCCAAATGGTTCTGCAGGGCCTGGCACAGATTGGCCACTTTGCGCGGGCGTTCGTCGAGGACGATAGCCTGGTTGAGGAAGTGGCGCTCCAAGTGCTGACAGACGAAATACACCTCGGGGCGCAAGAGCTCCAGCAACTGCAGGCGGTTATCCGAGGGCGTCAGCAGCTGATTGAGCTCAATCAGCGCTTGATACAACTGACGTGCGGTTTCGCCAATGTTGGCCTTGGGCAGGCCGGCAATCCAGCGTTTTAGGTCGCGTGGCGTGGCATCGCAGAAAGTCAGGCCCTGCTTGGTCGGCGTCGGGACGCGGAGCAAAAGGTGGGGGCTCTGTTTATCCATCTAACTTCTGTACTCCAGCGCCAGCTTGCGAGCGAATCGTTCGGTCATCGTGAGGCGACTCTAGCAGCATCTGGCCATCGTCGCAGCCTTTGCGCCACTGATGGCAAAGGCTGCAGGCCGCGTTGCAGATTCACTGGCCGAGCAATTGGCCCATGCGTACCGGGCTATTTGCACCCAGTTCCTCGGCCCATTTCACTTGCTCTGGGCCAAACAGCACGATGGCGGTGGAGCCGAGCTTGAAGCGGCCCAGCTCCGCGCCTTTCTCGAGGCTGATCGGTGCCCGGGCGGCCTCGTCGTAGCGCACGGTCTTCAGTTCCCGCTTGGGCGGCGTAATCAGGCCGGCCCAGACGGTTTCGATGGAGGCGACGATCATCGCGCCAACCAGTACCACGGCCATGGGGCCGCGCTCGGTGTCGAACAGACAGACCACGCGTTCGTTGCGGGCGAACAGCTCGGGAACGTTTTCGGCGGTGGTCTGGTTCACCGAGAACAGGCGGCCAGGTACGTAGATCATCTCCTTGAGGGTGCCGGCCAGCGGCATATGCACGCGGTGGTAGTCCTTGGGAGACAGATACACGGTGGCGAAGTCGCCGCCCATGAAGGGCGCGGCGCGCTCGCTGTCACCGCCCAGCAGCTCGGTCACGCTGTAGCTGTGGCCCTTGGCCTGGAATACGCGGCCATGCTCGATGCGGCCAAGCTGGCTGATGGCACCGTCGGCGGGGCAGAGTACCGCGCCGGGCAGGTTGTCCAGCGGGCGCGCACCCTCTTTCAGGGCGCGGGTGAAGAATGCGTTGAAGTGCTCGAATGCGGTCGGATCCTCGACCTGCGCCTCGCTCATGTCGACCTGATACTGCTTGGCGAACCAGGTGATCAGGCGATTCTTGAACCAGGGTGCGCGGCATTCGGCTGCGCAGCCGATCAGGCGCGACAGCAGGTGATGCGGAGTCAGGTACTGGCTGAGGATAAACAGGCGTTCTTTCATCTTTATTCCTTGGCAGCCCGGCATCTCTTGCCGGGCGAATTACAAGTGGACAGTCAAGTCGCACTCACTGTTCGACAGGTGTATCGGAAAGATTGCCCCATTCACTCCACGAGCCGGCATAGGCCTTGACCCGGGGATAGCCCAGAGCCTTGGCGACCACGTAGGTGAAGCCGGAGCGGCGATGGCTCTGGCAGTGGGTGATGATTTCCTTGTCAGTGCTCAGGCCCAGCTGGTTCAGCTGCTGGCCGATATCCTCACGGATGCGCAGGCCGCGGGCGGGATCCATGCCGGCTGTCCACTCGAAGTGGATGGCGCCGGGGATATGCCCGCCCCTGGCCGCCAGCACCTTCTCGCCGCGGTACTCATCCAGCGAACGGGCATCCCAGATGGCCAGGTCGTCGGCGCCCAGGCGCGACTTCAGGTAATCGAGGCTGGCCGTTGGCTCGTCACTCAGCGACAGCTGCACCGGTGTGTTTTTCGGCTCGGGGATATTCTGATCAAGCGGACGCTGCTCAGCCTCCCAGGCGGTCAGGCCACCGTTGAGAAAGTGATAGCGCGGGTGGCCGATGACATCCAGCAGCCAGATGAAGCGCCCGGCCCAACCACCGCCTTCATCGTCGTACACCACATAGGTGGCATCTGGGTGATGGCCAAGCTCGCTGAACAACTGCTCCAGTGCCGCCTGCCCAGGCTGCAGGCCGGGGGCTGGCGGTTTACCCAGTTGAGTACGTTTGGGGTCGACGAAGTGGGCGCCGGGAATATGTCCAGCCTGGTAACGGGCGCTGCTGCTCAGGTCGACCAGAATCAGGCTCGGCTCTTCCAGTCGCGTCGCGAGATCCGCAGGTTCGATGACCAGCGGCAGTTCGTCGAAGGCAGTCATGCAGGCCTCTGTTGATGAAAATAAGAGTGCGATTGTAGCGCAGGCAAGTCAGCGAGAAACCCGTCACTCAGCGGTTACGTTTGCTGAACGTGTCCAGGGCGCGCTCGATGCATTGCGCGGTCTTGGCGAAGGCTTGCAGAACGGTATCGCTGATCGGTTTGCCGTGCAGGTCGGCGAACAGAATCATCACCACCCGATCATTGCTGGCTAGTGATCGGATCAGCAGGTGCTCACTGGGTATTAGAGCTTTCAGGTTGCCAGGGAGCAGGGCAGAGAACTGGGCAATATTGGCGGGTGTCAGGCGCAGTTGCGCCGGCGCCTGGAGCAGGCGACGCAGCACCTGGCTTTGCCCCGGGTCGAGCGTCAGGCCGCTGGCGCTGGCATCGACGCCTGCATGTTGCTGCACCTGCAGGCGGCTATGGCTGCGGTCGGCGAGCAGCAGGATTTGGCGCGATAGACCGGTCGCTTGCAGCGCCCCATGGGCGCAACGGGTGAGCTGTTCCACGTTGCTGAACGCCGTTGGCTGGGTGAGCAGTTGGGTACACAGCTGGCGCCAGTCGCCGGTTTGCGGTGTGGGCGCCGGTTTGGGGGGCTGGAAGTGCCGTGCATGCCAAGGCCACAGCAACGCTTCGGCGGGGTGCCAAAGACCAGTGGTGTCTACCTGTCGCGCGCTGTGTGCTGCATTCTGGTGAATGTGCTGATGCAGCTCCGCAAGTGGCATTTGCAGGTACAGGCTATTGAGCGTTTGCCAGCGCCGGGTGTGTCTGCCGCTCCAGGCGTTGTGCGCCGAGACGGCCAATACGTTGGCCAGTAAGATGCTGTTGGCCGGTTGCATGAGCCAGCGTTGCAGGGGCGGATCGCTGTCCAGCTGCTGCTGTTGGCGTAGGGGATCATCGTGCAGGCGCGCCAGGCGTAGCGCCCTGGCCAGTAGGCGCCGGTCGCTGATCAGCAGCTGATAGCCCTGAATGATCCAGGCAGGCAGACGCCAGTGCTCAGCCAGTGCCAGGCACAATTCAAAGAGGGAAATACCCAGCAGGTCGCGTTCGACCCGTGCAGGTCGCTCGCCTTTGATCAGCACGCGTTGCTCCCAGGTTTCGAACAGCTGGGGATGAGCCGCCAGCAATGCCCACACCGGCGAGAGAAACAACAAGCTGCCCCAGTGGATTTCCTGCCACAGGCGGGCGAGGCGTGCGGCGAACAGGCCATTGGCCTGCTGCGCGGCGTGCTGGCTGATCAGCTGGATCTGGCGAAGCGGCTGAGGAATGTCTGTGATCGCCTTGGCCGGTATGCGCATCAGCAGTTCTTCGGCGCGCTTGAGGCCGAGGCGATTGAGCGCGGTTTCCAGGCTTTCCGCCGCTTCACCCATGCTGCTGCTCTTGCGATTGGTTTCACGCAATACGCTGAGCACCAATGCCGGGCTGTCCTGCATCAGGTCGGCGATCTCGCGTAGCGAGCGGCGGCTATCGCTCAGTGCGCGGCGTACCTGCTGGTGATGCTGAGTCGGGATAGGCAGTACTTGGCCATCCAACTGCTTGAGCCAGGCATCGAGGGTGCGGGGTAACGGCGTGCTTGCGACCATGGGGATATGCCAAAATGGCTTTTTTTAGACTTAACTGACTATAGTCTCGCCCATCTCTTCCGATAAGTAGAAGGGGTGTTTCGCGCGACCTCCCTTTCTTTTCACTTTTTTAAGTTTTCTTTATGGCCAAAATCATCGGCATCATCGTTGTCTTCGCCTGCGTCTTCGGCGGTTTCGTCGCGTCTGGCGGCAAGCTCATGGCGCTGGTGCACCCTTTCGAGGTGCTGATCATCGGCGGGGCCGCGCTAGGCGCGTTCCTGCAGGCCAATCCGGGCAGTATGTTCATGATCGTCCTCAAGAAATCATTGAAGATGTTCAAGTCCAGGTTCACTCACGACTACTACCTGGAAGTACTGCGCCTGCTCTATGAAATTCTCAACAAGGCGCGCCGCGAGGGGATGATGGCCATCGAGGCCGATCTCGAGGATCCCGCAGCTAGCCCGATCTTCAGCAAGTACCCGGCGGTGCTGGGCGATGAACGCATGGTCGCCTTCATCTGCGACTACCTGCGCATCATGTCCTCGGGCAACATGGCGCCTCACGAGCTTGAAGGCCTGTTCGACATGGAGCTGGTTGGCCTCAAGGAGGAACTCGATCATCCCGCCCACGCCGTGGCGAAGATCGCCGACGGTATGCCGGCCATGGGTATCGTGGCCGCGGTACTGGGTATCGTGATCACCATGTCGATTCTTGCCGAGGCGGATAACGCGCAGATCGGCGAGAAGGTCGGCACGGCGCTGGTTGGTACCTTTCTCGGGATTCTCGCTTCCTATGGCTTTTTCGGCCCACTGGCCGCCGCGCTCGAGCACGATGCCAAGGAAGAACTGAACGTCTACGAGGCCATCAAGGCCGGCCTGGTCGCCTCTGCGTCCGGAATGCCGCCGTCGCTGGCGGTGGAGTTCTCGCGCAAGACCCTCTACCCGGCGCACCGCCCAAGCTTCAGCGAGCTTGAACAGGCAATGCGCGGGAACTAAGCACCATGGAAAACAACCAGCCGATTATCGTCAAGCGGGTCAAGAAGGTCGCCGGGGGCCACCATGGTGGTGCCTGGAAAATCGCCTTCGCCGACTTCGCCACGGCGATGATGGCCTTCTTCATGGTGATGTGGCTGATGTCCTCGGCCACGCCCGAGCAGAAAAAGCTGATTTCCGGCTACTTCAAGGATCCCATCGGCTTCTCCGAAAGTGCCAGCCCCTACGTGATCGACCTCGGAGGCTCACCGACTCCTTCGCCGGATCGCACCCTCAACGAACAGCCCCAGGAGTCGCCGGGGGACGAAGCGGACACTGACCCCAAGGATCCGGCCGAGCTGGACGCCGAGCAGGCCGAGGCCAAGGCCGAAGAGGTGGAGCGCGAGCGTCTGGAACTGCTGCTGCAGGAGCTGCAGAACAAGGTCGAGCAGGATCCGCAGTTGCAGCGCTTCAAGGATCAGATTCTGTTCGAAATCACCCAGGACGGTTTGCGCATTCAGATCGTCGATGCCGAGAATCGGCCGATGTTCGCCCTGGGCAGCGCCCAGTTACAGCCCTATTTCGAGGACATCCTGTTCGCACTGACCGACACCATCAAGGCCGTGCCGAACAAGATCAGCGTCAGTGGCCATACCGATGCCAAGCCTTTCGCCGGCGCTGGCGGCTTCGGCAACTGGGAGCTGTCGGCCAACCGCGCCAACGCCGCGCGTCGGGTGTTGACCGCTGCGGGATACGACGATGCCCAGGTGGCGCGAGTGGTCGGTTATGCGTCTTCGGCACTGTTCGACCGTGACGACCCCTTGAACCCGGTCAACCGCCGCATCGATATCGTGGTGCTGACCAAAAAGGCACAACGCAATATCGAAGGGGAGCAGGGCGGCGGCGAACTGGCGCCCGATCAGGCTCCCGACGCTCCTGCGGGCGGTAGTGGTGGCGCGCCAGCGGCCGAACCGTTATCTAACGAGCAGATGCGCGAGCGGCTGAATATCTTCGAGGACGGTACGTTGCAGATGGATCAGCCGAGCGAGTAATGAGGTCACGCGCTCGACTAGGATCGGTCGGCGATGACTCAGTATTCCGACTCCGGCAGGCTGGCCAGAATGTGTCGGTAGCTGTTCATTCGTTGCGGTTGAATGCGGCCATCCTCCAGCGCCTTGAGTAGCGCGCAGCCAGGCTCGCGGTCGTGCTTGCAGTCGCGGAAGCGGCAATGGCCGAGCAGCTCGGCAAACTCGATGAAGCCTGCCTCCACGTCATCTCGGCTGACATGCACCAGACCGAACTCACGGATACCCGGTGAGTCGATCAACTGGCCGCCACCGGGGAAATGGAACAGCCGTGCCGTGGTGGTGGTGTGCGTGCCCTTGCCGGTCAGCTCGGACAGCGGGCCCACTCGGGTATCGACGCCCGGCAGCAGGCTATTGACCAGCGACGACTTGCCCACACCGGACTGGCCGACGAATACGCTGATATTGCCATCGAGCTGCTGCTTGAGCTGCTCCATGCCATCACCTTCCAGGGCGGACACTTCCAGCAGCGGGTAACCCAACTGGCGGTACACGCCGAGCAGTGCGTTCAGCGCCGTTTCGTTCTGCGCATCGATCAGATCGGCCTTGTTGAGCAGCAGCAGTGGGCGGATGCCGGCATGCTCGGCCGCAACCAGATATCGGTCGATCAGGTTGGCGTGAGGCTCGGGCAACGGTGCGAAGACGATGACGATCAGGTCGACGTTGGCCGCTACCGGCTTCAGCTGGCCACGGGTATCCGGGCGACACAGCTCGGTGTCGCGCGGCAGCTGGGCGACGATCACGCCAATACCCTGATTGCCTGGGCGCCACACCACGCGGTCGCCGGTCACCAGGGTCGGCAGGTTGGCGCGCAGGTGGCAGCGGAATATCTGGCCTGACAGCTCGCCGTCCGTGGCCTCGACTTCTACCTGCACACCGAAGTGAGCGATCACCAAGCCGGTCTGTTCCGGGCCCAGGTCGCCGCCTTCCAGAGTTTCCACCACGCGGGATTCGCGTTTGGCCGCACGTGCGGCACGTTCACCCTGGATCTTTTCGATGCGCCAGTTTTGCCGGCGGTTGAGTTGGCGTTTGGCCATGGGGCTTCCGAGTTTGTGATGCGCTGAAAATGGAGGCGAGTCTAGCATGCCGGCGAAGGCGGCAATTTGCTGATGCTGGCGCTAAACTGGTCGTCCATCTTTGACTGAGCCTCTGGGCATGGCTGCTCTCTATCGCGCGCTGTATGGATTGGGTGAGCGCTACCCAGCGTTGCTGGCATTGCTGATCCAGCTTGTCGTCACCCTGTGCATGGGGCTGGCGATCGTCGCTGTCGCGCACATGTCCAGTTGGCGACCGAGTCCGCTGGCGGCTGGTCTGCTACATGGCCTGCTGTCGGCCTGCTTGGCTCGGTGGTTTGGGCTGTCGCGCTGGTGGTGGTGGCTGAACCTGGTGTTCGTGCCGGCTCTGCTGCTGGCCAGTGGTGCACCGTTGCCGTCATGGCTGTTCCTGCTCGGTTTCCTGCTGCTGTTGCTGCTCAACTGGAACAGTTTCGGGGAGCGCGTGCCGCTGTACCTCACTGGCGCCGGTAGCCGCCGCGAGCTGGCGCGGTTGCTGAAGGAGCGCGGCGAGCGCTTCGCGTTCGTCGATCTCGGCTGTGGCCCGGCGGGCCCCCTGTTATGGCTGGCGCGACGTTTTCCTCAGGCCCAGTTCACTGGCGTGGAGACCGCGCCGCTGTCTTATGCCATCGCCTGGCTGCGCAGCATCGGTCAGCGCAATTGCCGGATTCGTTACCAGAACCTCTGGCGCAGCGACCTTGCGGCCATCGATGTTGCTTACTGCTTCCTGTCCCCGGCGCCCATGCAGGCGCTCTGGGACAAGGCCCGGCTCGAGCTGCCAGCAGGTGCCTGGCTGATCAGCAACACTTTCGAGATCCCCAGTGTGGCCCCGCAGCGTGTGGTGGAGTTGAAGGATTGGCGTGATTCGCGCCTGCTGCTCTGGGAGATCGACGACGCGCAGGGCGCGACGATTAGCTAGAATGGCGGCACTACAGAGGAGCGCAGCATGCAGAATCCACAGAACCTGATCTGGATCGACCTGGAGATGACCGGTCTCGACCCCGAGACGGACGTCATCATCGAAATGGCCACCATCGTCACCGATACCGAACTCAACGTGCTGGCCGAAGGCCCGGTGATTGCCGTGCACCAGAGCGATGATCGCCTGGCCGCCATGGACGAATGGAACACGCGCACCCATGGCGAAAGTGGTCTCACCCAGCGGGTTCGCGAGAGCCGTATCAGCCAGGCCGAGGCGGAAGCGCAGACCATCGCTTTCCTGGAAAAGTGGGTGCCGAAGGGTAAGTCGCCGATCTGCGGCAACAGCATCGGGCAGGATCGCCGCTTCCTCTACCGCTACATGCCAACGCTGGAAGCCTACTTCCACTACCGCTACCTGGATGTCTCTACCCTGAAGATTCTCGCCGAGCGCTGGGCGCCTGGGGTCAAGGATGGCTTCGTGAAAACCGGTACGCATCAGGCGCTGGACGACATTCGTGAGTCGATCGCCGAGCTCAAGTACTACCGTCAGCACCTGCTCAAGGTTTGAGGAGCGCAGCGTCAAGTTGCAAGCCACAAGCCACAAGTAAAAGCCCGTAACCCGGGTAGCTTGGGTCATGTAACGCTCTGGGTATCGCTGCGCTCAACCCAGGCTACGGAGTGGTGGTGCTAGGCGCGTCTCGCATGCTGATCCAGCGCCCACTGCACGTGCTCGCGCACCAACTCCGACGGATACTCGCGGCGCGCCTCCAGCGCCTCCAGCACCGGGATGCTCGACGGTGCGTTGCCCAGGCCGACGGCCAGGTTGCGCAGCCAGCGCTCGTAACCGGCGCGGCGCAGCGGTGAGCCCTCAGTACGGCTGAGAAACTCCTCCTCGCTCCAGCGAAACAGCGCGGCCAGCTCGGCGTTGTCCAGGCTGTGCCGTGGCTGGAAGTCGCCCTGCTCGGTGGCTTTGGCGAAGCGGTTCCAGGGGCAGACCATCTGGCAGTCGTCGCAGCCGAACACGCGGTTGCCGATGGGCGCGCGCAGTTCCTCGGGGATCGGGCCTTTCAGCTCGATGGTCAGGTAGGAGATGCAGCGCCGTGCATCGAGCACGTAAGGGCCGACGAAGGCGGCCGTCGGGCAAACGTCCAGGCAAGCGCTGCAGCGGCCGCAGTGTTCGCTGCCGTGGGGCGCGTCCTCGGGCAGCGGGATGTCGACGAACAGTTCGCCGAGAAAGAAGTAGCTGCCGGCCTTGCGGTTGAGCACCAGGGTGTTCTTGCCGATCCAACCCAGGCCGGATTGTTCGGCAATGGCCTTTTCCAACACTGGTGCACTGTCGACGAAAGCGCGATAGCCGAATGGGCCGATGGCTTGCTGAATGCGCTCGGCCAGTTGTTGCAGGCGTTTGCGGATCAGCTTGTGGTAGTCACGGCCCAGGGCGTAACGCGAGACGTAGGCCTTTTCGGGCTCTAGCAGGCGCTGCGCCATCTGCGTGTCGCCGGGCAGGTAGTCCATGCGCAGCGAGACCACCCGCAGGGTGCCAGGCACCAGTTCGTCCGGATGTGAACGTTTGCGGCCATGTGCGGCCATATAGTCCATCTCGCCCTGGTAGCCGGCATCCAGCCAGCGCTGCAGGTGCGCCTCGTGTTCGCCCAGTTCCAGGCCGCTGATGCCAACCTGTTGGAAGCCCAGTTCGCGCCCCCAGTCCTTTATGGACTGGGCGAGGCTGGTGAGGTCGGGGGTGGCGTCAGTCATGCTGGGCGGGAATCTGGGATAGTCGACGTATAATTCTGCCAGACATCGGAGCACAGGCATGCGGCATTCATCAGACGATCTTCCTATCGCACTCTACAGCGGCGCCCAGGTGCGCGCGCTGGACGCTGCGCTGATCGCTGCCGGCACGCCAGGATTGGTGCTCATGCAGCGCGCTGCACACGCCATCTGGCGGGCCCTGCGCCGCAGTTGGCCGGATACCGGTGCGGTCACTGTCGTAGCTGGGCACGGTAATAATGCCGGCGATGGTTATCTGCTGGCGGCATTGGCACTGCGTGGTGGGTGGCAGGTTCGTGTGCTGGCAGTGGCAGAGCCGCAGCGCCTGCAGGGTGACGCAGCCCTGGCGCGCGATGAAGCCGTGGCCGCCGGAGTCGAGGTGATTGCCTGGGAGTCAGGGCACGAAGCGCAGGGTGTGCTGGTCGATGCGCTGCTCGGCACCGGCCTGGCAGGTGCGGTGCGCGAGCCCTACGCTGCGGCCATCGAATGGATGAATCACAGTGGTCGCCCGATGCTGGCGGTGGATATTCCCTCGGGTATCTGCGCCGATACCGGTCAGGTTCTGGGCGTAGCGGTAGCCGCCCAGCTCACCGTGACCCTGATCGGCCTGAAAGTCGGCCTGTTTCTGGGCCAGGCGCTCGATCATGTCGGCCGTCTGCTGTTCGACGACCTGCAGGTCGACGCGCAGATTGTCGCGAGTCAGCCGTGGGCGGCGCAGCGTCTGGCCGGCGATGTTCTGCCGCACCTGACCGCCCGGCCACCAACCGCTCACAAGGGCCAGCTGGGTCACGTGCTGGTGGTCGGCGGTGATCACGGCACCGGTGGCGCCGCGTTGCTGTCGGCGCAGAGTGCCCTGCGAAGCGGTGCCGGTATGGTCTCCCTGGCGACCCGCGGCGAGCATCTCGGTGCTGCGCAGGCTCGACTGCCGGAAGTGATGAGTCTGGCGGTCGCCTCGGCCAACCAGTTGCACGGGCTTGGCGGCAAAATCACCGTGTGGGTGGTCGGGCCAGGTCTCGGCCAGAATGCCTGGGCTCGCAGCTTGATTTCGGCTGCAGCCGCGTCACCAGCTGCTCAGGTATGGGACGCCGATGCGCTCAATCTGCTCGCCGCAGGTGCCGTGAGCATTGCCCCTGGTAGCGTGATTACCCCGCACCCTGGCGAAGCGGCCCGCCTGCTCGGGATCTCGATCCAGGCGTTGCAGGCCGATCGACCCGCCGCAGCCAGAGCTTTGGCACAGCGCTATCGAGTGGTCTGTGTATTGAAAGGCGCAGGCACGCTGATCGCCGACCCAGCGGGGTACCTGCTGGTCTGCGATCGTGGCGACCCGGTGATGGCTGGTGCCGGCCTGGGGGATGTGCTGGCCGGGCTGATCGGCGCGCTGATCGCTCAGGGTTGTACGCCGTGGCAGGCTGCAAGCCTGGGCGTCTGGCTGCATGCCGGGGCGGGTGAGTACCTGGCAGGAAAAGGAAATGGTCTGGCGGCGAGCGATCTGTGCGACGCTATCCGCCATTTGTTACAGGAGCGAGCCGCTTGTCGGAAATAGAACTGTTCGCCGCCGATGAAGACGCCATGCTGGCGCTCGGCGCGCGTATCGCCAATGTCACCGAAGGACGCGGGGTTATCTACCTCGAAGGCGACCTCGGCGCGGGCAAGACCACGCTCTCGCGCGGCATGCTGCAAGGCCTGGGGCACAAGGGGGCGGTCAAAAGCCCGACCTTCACCCTGGTCGAACCGTACGAAATCGGCTCGATCCGTGCCTTCCATTTCGACCTCTATCGGCTGGTCGATCCGGAGGAATTGGAGTTCCTGGGTATCCGCGATTACTTCGAAGGCGATGCCTTGTGCCTGATCGAGTGGCCACAGCGCGGCGTTGGCGTTTTGCCAAAGGCTGACATGGACATTACCATTACCCCGCGAGCGGGTGGCCGGTCGCTGCTACTTCGCAGCCATGGTGCGAAGGGTGATAGCTGGTGTGCCGCATTGGTTGCCAGAGCATGAACAAGAAAGTGGGGGCGGGTATGCGCATAGGCGCGCGATTGATCGCGGTCGGGCTGATGTTGACGGTCATGGCGGTCGACGTGTGGGCCGCGTCGGATGTGCGTAGCGTTCGCCTCTGGCGTGCGCCGGACAACACGCGTCTGGTTTTCGACCTTTCCGGGCCGGTGCAGCACAGTGTGTTCACCCTGACGGCGCCGGATCGTATCGTGATCGATATCAGTGGCGCCAAACTGACCACCGCGCTGGACAAGTTGCCACTGAGCAACACGCCGATCACCGCCGTGCGCTCGGCGCAGCGCACTGCCGATGATTTGCGCGTGGTCATCGACCTGTCGTCCCAGGTCACGCCGAAGAGCTTCACCCTGGCGCCGAATCAGCAGTACGGCAATCGGTTGGTGCTCGACCTGTTCGATCAGCCGTCAGATGCTGCCCCAAGCTTGTCCACGACCACAACCGTCGATGCCCCTGTGCCGGTCACACCGACTCAGGCTCCGCCCAAGTTGGCGCCTGTGCCAGGTGGCAAGCGCGATATCGTGATTGCCATCGATGCTGGTCATGGTGGCGAAGATCCGGGGGCTCTTGGCCCTACCAAAGGCCAATTCGAGAAAAACGTGACCCTGGCCATCGCCAAGGAACTGCAGCGTCAGATCAACGCCGAGAAAGGCTTCCGTGGTGAGCTGGTGCGTACCGGTGACTATTTCATTCCGTTGCGTAAGCGCACCGAGATCGCCCGTAAGAAAGGCGCCGATCTGTTCGTTTCCATCCACGCCGATGCTGCACCTCGTGCTGCCGCTTTCGGTGCGTCGGTGTATGCCTTGTCGGATCGCGGCGCCACCTCTGAAACCGCACGCTGGCTGGCCGATTCGGAGAATCAATCCGACCTGATTGGTGGTGCCGGCAACGTCAGCCTTGAGGACAAGGATCGGATGCTTGCTGGTGTGCTGCTCGACCTGTCGATGACCGCGTCGCTGTCGTCCAGTCTGAACGTCGGGCAGAAGGTGCTCGGGCAGATGGGGCAAATTACCCCGCTGCATAAGCGTCGCGTAGAGCAGGCAGGCTTCATGGTGCTGAAGTCCCCGGATATTCCTTCGATCCTGGTGGAGACCGGGTTCATCTCCAATCCCAGTGAGGCGCGCAAGCTGCATTCCGCCAGCCATCAAAAGAGTCTGTCGCGCTCGATCGTTACGGGTGCCAAACAGTTCTTCGAGCAGAATCCGCCGCCGGGCACTTACATTGCCTGGCTGCGTGACAACGGCAAGATCGCCCAGGGGCCGCGCGAGCATAGGGTCAGCTCTGGTGAAAGCCTGGCGTTGATCGCGCAGCGCTACCAAATCAGCCTGGCGACGCTGCGCTCCGCCAATTCACTGAAAACCGATGTGATCAAGGTCGGCCAGACCCTGCAGATCCCCGCTACCTCGCTGGCTGCCCAGCCATGAGTGAAGCGATGCGCATCCAGCTGCTGAGCCCGCGGCTGGCGAACCAGATCGCCGCCGGCGAAGTGGTCGAGCGCCCCGCTTCGGTCATCAAGGAGCTGCTGGAAAACAGCCTGGACTCCGGCGCCAAGCGTATCGAAGTGGATGTCGAGCAGGGTGGCGTCAAGCTGCTGCGTGTGCGTGACGATGGTCGCGGTATCGCGGCGGATGACCTGCCCCTGGCTCTGGCTCGCCATGCCACCAGCAAGATTCGCGAATTGGAGGATCTTGAGCAGGTCATGAGTATGGGCTTTCGCGGTGAGGCCCTGGCATCGATCAGCTCGGTCGCACGGCTGACCCTCACCTCGCGCACTGCCGATGCCGATCAGGCCTGGCAGGTGGAGACTGAAGGCCGTGACATGCAGCCGCGTGTGCAACCGGCAGCACATCCGGTTGGCACCTCGGTGGAAGTGCGTGACCTGTTCTTCAATACGCCGGCGCGCCGCAAGTTTCTGAAAGCCGAAAAGACCGAATTTGATCATCTACAGGAGGTGATCAAGCGCCTGGCGCTGGCCCGCTTCGACGTGGCCTTTCACCTGCGTCACAACGGCAAGAGCATTCTCTCACTGCACGAGGCCAACGACGACGCCAGTCGCGCGCGGCGTGTAGCTGCGGTCTGCAGCTCTGGCTTTCTGGAGCAGGCGCTACCCATCGACATCGAGCGCAACGGCCTGCACCTGTGGGGCTGGGTCGGGTTGCCGACTTTCTCCCGTAGTCAGGCGGATCTGCAGTATTTCTATGTCAACGGCCGCATGGTGCGCGACAAACTGGTCGCCCATGCTGTGCGTCAGGCTTATCGCGATGTGCTGTTCAACGGCCGTCACCCGACTTTCGTGCTGTTTCTGGAGATCGATCCGACGGCAGTGGATGTGAACGTGCATCCGACCAAGCACGAAGTGCGCTTCCGCGAGGGGCGCACGGTGCATGACTTCCTCTACGGCACCCTGCATCGGGCTCTCGGCGAAGTGCGGCCGGAAGATCAGTTGGCCACGCCGGCCGCCGTCGACACCATGCTGCGCCCTACCGGTCAGGCTGCTGGTGAATTCGGCCCCCAGGGTGAGATGGGCCTGGCAGCCAGTGTGCTGGAACGGCCTGCGGAGTCCGTCTGGCGTTCGCCGGGCGCCGGCTATCAGGGGCAGCGCAGCGAGTCGTCGCTACCTGTTGCGGAAGCTCAGGGTGTGTATCGGGAGTTCTTCGCGCCGATGTCTGCGGGCAGTGCCCCTGTCTCATTGCCGGAAGTGCAGGGCGATATTCCGCCGCTGGGCTATGCCATCGCTCAGCTCAAGGGCATCTACATTCTTGCTGAAAGTGCCCATGGCCTGGTGGTCGTGGACATGCATGCAGCCCATGAACGCATCATGTACGAGCGTCTCAAAGTAGCAATGGCCAGTGAGGGGCTGCGCGGCCAGCCATTGCTGGTGCCCGAATCCATCTCAGTGAGTCAGCGAGAAGCGGATTGTGCCGAAGAGCATGGGCAGTGGTTCCAGAGGCTGGGCTTCGAACTGCAGCGGCTCGGCCCGGAAGCGCTGGCTATCCGGCAGATTCCAGCGCTGCTCAAGCAGGCCGAGGCGACACGGCTGGTCAGCGATGTGCTCGCTGATCTGCTCGAGTATGGCACCAGCGACCGTATTCAGGCCCATCTCAACGAACTGCTCGGCACCATGGCTTGCCATGGTGCGGTGCGTGCCAATCGGCGTCTTACGCTGCCGGAGATGAATGGTCTGCTGCGCGATATGGAACAGACTGAGCGCAGTGGCCAGTGTAACCACGGCCGGCCGACCTGGACGCAGATGAGCATGGATCAGTTGGATAAATTGTTCATGCGCGGTCAGTAACAAGCGCGCCGCGCTTGCGAGCTGCAGCCCATGCGCTGAAAATGCGCCGCCGTTCATTTGAGTTTTGCGATGTCTTCCCTTCCACCCGCGATCTTCTTGATGGGCCCGACCGCAGCAGGCAAGACCGATCTGGCGCTGGCGTTGGCTCAGGTTTTGCCCTGCGAGCTGGTCAGCGTGGATTCCGCGCTGGTCTATCGGGGGATGGATATCGGTACGGCCAAACCGGACAAGGCCACTCTCGAGGCGTTTCCTCATCATCTGATAGATATCCGCGACCCAGCTGATGCTTACTCGGCTGCCGAGTTTCGCCGCGATGCCTTGGATGTCATGGCCAAGATCACTGCACAGGGACGCATTCCCCTGCTGGTGGGCGGTACGATGCTCTACTTCAAAGCCCTATGCGATGGCCTGGCCGATATGCCAGGAGCCAATGCCGAGATACGTGCCGAGCTTGAGGCGCGAGGGCAGCGCGAAGGCTGGGACGTATTGCATGAGGAGCTGCGTGCAGTGGATGCGCAGTCAGCCGCGCGCATTCACCCTAACGACCCTCAGCGCTTGGTGCGCGCTCTGGAAGTATTCAAGGTCAGCGGCATGACCATGAGCGAATTGCGTCTGCGACAGAATGAAGACAGCTCAGCAGCGGGGCGTTTCCCCTATACTGTGGCGCAACTGGCGGTCGCGCCCGCTCAGCGATCAGTGCTTCACGAGCGAATCGCGCAACGATTTGACCTGATGCTGGAACAGGGCTTTGTTACCGAGGTCGAACGGCTGCATCAGCGTGGTGACCTGCACGCTGAGCTACCGTCGATCAGGGCGGTGGGTTACCGGCAGGTCTGGGAGCATCTGGAGGGACGCTTGAGTGCGCCACTGATGCGTGAACACGGCGTAATTGCCACCCGGCAACTGGCCAAACGGCAGTTCACCTGGTTGCGTAGTTGGGAAAATCTGCACTGGCTCGATAGTCTCGATTGCGACAATCTGCCACGTGCCTTGAAATACTTGGCGACGGTCTCCATATTGAACTGAGACCTTGCCGCGGGCCGTCTATCCTTGTGAGGGGCGTGCCAAAGCTGTTCGTTGGTTAATACATCATTCATACCTATTCAATTATCGATCCATTTAGGAGTGCGGCACATGTCAAAAGGGCATTCGCTACAAGACCCTTACCTCAATACCCTGCGTAAGGAACGCGTACCGGTTTCCATCTATCTGGTCAACGGCATCAAATTGCAGGGGCAGATCGAGTCTTTCGATCAGTTCGTCATCCTGCTGAAGAACACCGTCAGCCAGATGGTTTACAAGCACGCTATCTCCACTGTGGTGCCGAGCCGTCCGGTTCGTCTGCCAAGTGTTTCCGAGACTGATCAGGCTGAGTCCGAGCCAGGCAACGCTTAATCCAGGGGGCTGTATTGTTCTTCGAGCGCCATGAAGGGGGTGAACGGGCTATCCTGGTTCATCTGGATAGTCAAAACACCGAGGCGAGCGAGGATCCCCAGGAATTTAAAGAGCTTGCTCTGTCTGCGGGTGCCGACGCTGTCGCTTTTTTCAGTGTGCCGAACAGTCGGCCGACTGCGAAATTCCTCATTGGCAGCGGCAAGGTGCAAGAGTTGCATGACCAGGTGCGGGCCCATGAGGCCGACCTGGTCATCTTCAATCATGTTCTGACGCCCAGTCAGGAGCGTAACCTCGAACGAGCGTTCGAGTGCCGCGTTCTGGATCGCACGGGTCTGATCCTCGATATCTTTGCCCAGCGCGCGCGTACTCATGAAGGCAAGCTGCAAGTCGAACTGGCTCAGCTCGATCACATGAGCACACGTCTCGTACGTGGCTGGACTCACCTTGAGCGACAGAAAGGTGGTATCGGTCTGCGTGGTCCGGGTGAAACCCAGCTTGAAACCGACCGGCGCCTGTTACGTGTGCGTATTCGCCAGATCAAGCAGAAGCTGGAGAAGGTGCGTAGCCAGCGCGAGCAGGCACGCCGTGGGCGCAAGCGCGCCGACATCCCCTCTGTTTCTCTGGTTGGATATACCAACGCCGGCAAGTCCACGCTGTTCAATGCGCTGACCGAGTCGGATGTTTACGCCGCCGATCAACTGTTCGCTACCCTCGACCCGACTCTGCGTCGTTTGCAGCTCGACGATCTTGGGCCGGTGGTGCTGGCCGATACCGTGGGTTTCATTCGTCACTTGCCGCATAAGCTCGTCGAAGCCTTCCGTGCCACGCTTGAGGAATCAAGTAATTCCGATCTGCTGCTGCACGTTATCGATGCTCACGAGCCCGAGCGCACGGCGCAGATCGAGCAGGTGCTGGCGGTGTTGGGCGAAATCGGTGCGCAGGATCTTCCGGTGCTCGAGGTTTACAACAAGCTTGATCTGCTGGAGGGTGTCGAGCCGCAGATCCAGCGTAATGCCGATGGTAAGCCCGAGCGGGTGTGGCTGTCGGCCCGTGATGGGCGCGGTTTGTCGCTGCTCAAACAGGCCGTGGCAGAGCTGCTGGGTGATGATCTGTTCGTTGCTACCCTGCAGTTGCCGCAGCAGTTGGCTCGCCTGCGGGCGCAGTTCTTCGAGCTGGGTGCGGTGCAGCAAGAGTCGTACACTGATGATGGCAGCAGTCTTTTGCAGGTGCGTATTCCTCGCGTCGAGTTGAACCGATTGGTCAGCCGCGAAGGCCTGCAGCCGCTAGAGTTCATCGAACAACACACTTTGCAATAAAGCCTGCAACGGTGATTTTGCCGCTGGAAGCGGGCATTCTGTAGCATTGGTGGGCGCGCCGTTGGCGCGTCTTTGCTTTATTAGTATGGAGAGCGCTATGGCTTGGAATGAGCCGGGTGGCAATTCGAACAATCAGGATCCCTGGGGTGGCGGCGGTCGTCGTGATAACGGCGGCGGTGGCGGCGGTGACCGCAAGGGACCACCGGATCTTGACGAAGCCTTCCGCAAGCTGCAGGACAAACTCAATGGTTTGTTCGGTGGCGGCAAGAAACGCGGCAGTGACAACAATGGTTCCAGAGGCAAGGGTGGCGGTTTCGGCCTGCTGTTCGTTGCGCTGGCCGTCGTGGGCGCCTTTTGGCTGTACAACGCTATCTATGTGGTCGATGAGCAGGAACAGGCCGTCGTGCTGCGTTTCGGTAAATACCACGAGACGGTCGGCCCGGGCCTGAACATCTATTTCCCGCCGATTGATCGCAAGTTCCAGGAAAACGTCACCCGTGAGCGTGCTTACAGCAAGCAGGGGCAGATGTTGACCGAAGATGAGAACATCATCGAAGTACCGCTGACGGTGCAGTACAAGATCAGTAACCTGCAGGACTTCGTGCTGAACGTCGACATGCCGGAAACCAGTCTGCAGCATGCGACCGACAGCGCCGTACGTCACGTGGTGGGCTCCACCGAGATGGATCAGGTGCTGACTGAAGGTCGTGAGCAGATGGCTGGTGATGTGCGCGAGCGTCTGCAGCGGTTCCTTGATACTTATCGCACCGGTATCACCGTGACCCAGGTGAACTTGCAGAGTGCTGCGGCGCCGCGTGAAGTGCAGGAAGCCTTCGATGACGTGATTCGTGCCCGTGAAGACGAGCAGCGTGAGAAGAATCAGGCAGAAACCTATGCCAATGGCGTGGTGCCGGAAGCTCGCGGTCAGGCCCAGCGTCTGATCGAAGATGCCAGTGGTTACCGTGATGAGGTGGTCTCGCGCGCTCAAGGTGAGGCAGATCGTTTCACTGCACTGGTAGCTGAATACCGCAAGGCTCCCGAGGTGACTCGTGAGCGTCTGTATCTGGACACCATGCAGCAGATGATGAGTAACACCAGCAAGGTGATGGTGACTGGCGACAAGGGGCAGAACAACCTGCTTTATCTGCCGCTGGACAAAATGATCGACAGTCGTGGTGGTAGCAGCACGTCCAATAGCGTCTCCGGCGCCGGTGCGGCAGATCTTGGCGCGCGCGTAGGTAACAATGTAGCGCCGAGCGACCCACGTACAAGGGAGGGCCGTTGATGAGCAATAAATCACTGGTGACCCTGATCGTAGGGGTTGTACTGGCACTGATCGCCTGGAGCAGCTTCTACATCGTGGCGCAAACCGAGCGTGCGGTGCTGTTGCAGTTCGGTCGTATTGTCGAGCCGGATGTTCAGCCTGGCCTGCACGTCAAGATTCCGTACGTCAACCAGGTGCGCAAGTTCGATGCTCGTCTGCTGACGCTCGATACTGTCAATTCACGCTTTCTCACTCTTGAGAAGAAAGCGTTGATGGTCGATGCCTACGCCAAGTGGCGTGTGCTGGATGCCGAGCGTTACTACACCGCAACATCGGGTATGAAGCAGATCGCAGATGAGCGTTTGTCGCGTCGTCTCGAGGCGTCGTTGCGTGACCAGTTCGGTAAGCGCACCCTGCATGAGTCGGTATCTGGTGAGCGTGATGCGTTGATGGCTGACGTAACTGCATCGCTCAACCGTGCGGCGCAGCGTGAGCTGGGTATCGAGGTGGTGGACGTTCGCGTCAAGGCCATCGACCTGCCCAAGGAGGTCAATCGCAGCGTATTCGATCGTATGAGTTCGGAGCGTGAGCGTGAGGCCCGCGAGCATCGCGCCAAGGGTAAGGAGCTGGCTGAAGGTATTCGTGCCGACGCCGATCGTCAGCAGCGTGTATTGCTCGCTGAAGCCTATCGCCAGGCCGAGGAACTGCGTGGTGAGGGTGACGCCCAGGCCGCTGCTATCTACTCCAAAGCCTACGGTCAGGATCAGGAGTTCTATTCCTTCTACCGCAGCATGAACGCCTATCGTGAGAGCTTCTCCGACAAGCGTGATGTATTGGTGTTGGATCCGAGCAGCGAATTCTTCCGTTACCTGGAAAAATCGCGGCCCTGAAAAGGCGGCCACAGACGGCAAGCAGCAGGTGACGGTGTGGCGGGTGACCGCTTGTAGCCTGAAGCTTGTGGCCTGTGGCCTCAGCCGTGGTATGATGCGGCAGCCGGGAAAATCCCGGCTTTTTTACGCCTGTGGGAATCATGCGGCACGAACTGAGCGTTACGTTCTGTCTTTCAAGGTTTTTGACCTTGCCCCTTTCCGCGCCGCTGGCGTGGGGGCTTCGTGCAATCAATTCACTGATCGTGTCGATGCCCGTTCCTGGAGCTGACCGGCCTGTTGCCGCGTTCGGCCTTCCATCCGCTTCACTGAAGGCTTGTGCCGCCCGAATCAAGAGGGAAATGGCGAAATGGCGACCGTAGACCGCTGGCTGCTGCCAGATGGGATCGAAGAAGTATTGCCTCCGGAAGCGGCGCGCATCGAAATAGCGCGTCGTCAGGTGTTGGATCTGTTCCAGCGCTGGGGCTATGAATTCGTGGTAACCCCTCATATCGAGTACCTGGAGTCGCTGCTGACCGGTGCTGGTCAGGATCTGGATTTGCGCACCTTCAAGGTGACCGATCCGCTGTCCGGCCGGCAGATGGGCTTTCGCGCCGACATCACGCCGCAAGTGGCACGCATCGACGCGCATACGCTGCGTCGTGAGGGCCCGAGCCGGCTGTGTTATGCCGGTAGCGTGCTGCATGCGCAGCCGCGGGCGCTGACCACATCGCGCAGTCCGATCCAGCTTGGCGCCGAGTTGTATGGCGATGCTAGCCCGGCCAGCGACGTCGAAGTGATCAGTCTGCTGGTCGATACCCTGGAGTTGGCCGAGGTGCCGGATGTGCACATGGATCTTGGTCATGTCGGTATCTACCGCGGTCTGGCGCGCGCCGCCGAGTTGTCGGGCGAGGTCGAGCAGCAGTTGTTCGATGCGCTGCAGCGCAAGGCCATGGATGAGATCGATGCACTGACCGACTCGCTCCCGGACGCACTGCGCCGCATGTTGCGTGCGCTTGGCGAGTTGTGTGGTGGCCGTGAAGTGCTCGACCTGGCTCAGGCCTGTCTGGTCGAGGCGCCGGATGATGTGCACGCCGCGCTGGATGATTTGCTGGCTATCGCCGATGCGCTGGAGTTGCGCTATCCGGAGCTGCCGCTGTATTTCGATCTGGGTGAGCTGCGTGGTTATCACTACCACACCGGTGTGGTGTTCGCCGCGTTTGTGCCGGCTGTAGGCCAGGCCATCGCCCAGGGTGGTCGCTATGACGATATCGGCGCCGACTTTGGTCGTGCGCGCCCAGCCACCGGGTTCTCCACCGATCTGAAGACGCTGGTAAGTCTGGGCAATATGCCGCTCGGCGAAGAGCCCGCTGGCATTTGGGCCCCGGACAGCCATGACGTCTACCTGTGGCAGGCGGTTCGCCGTTTGCGCGCGGAAGGTGAACGCGTGGTACAGGCATTGCCGGGTCAGGAGTTGAGCGAGGCTGCGCAATCGCGCTGTGATCGCCAGCTGTTATTGCGTGACGGTCGCTGGCAGGTGCTGGCGCTGGACTGAATGACCACTCTGGTCGTCTATTCTGAATTACTTTCGCCGGCCGTGACCGGCTCAAGCTTGCGCGAAGAGGACAAGTGTTATGGGTAAGAATGTCGTCGTCCTGGGCACCCAATGGGGTGATGAGGGCAAAGGCAAGATCGTCGATCTGCTGACCGAACATGCCGCTGCGGTGGTGCGTTATCAGGGTGGCCACAATGCGGGCCACACCTTGGTGATCGACGGTGAGAAGACTGTGTTGCACCTGATCCCGTCGGGCGTGCTGCGCGAAGGCGTGCAGTGCTTGATCGGCAACGGCGTGGTGGTTGCACCCGACGCTCTGCTGCGCGAGATCACCAAGCTGGAAGAGAAGGGTGTGCCGGTGCGCGAGCGCCTGCGCATCAGCCCGTCCTGCCCGTTGATCCTGTCCTATCACGTCGCCCTCGACCAGGCGCGCGAAAAAGCGCGTGGGGAGCTGAAGATCGGTACCACCGGTCGTGGTATCGGCCCGGCTTATGAAGACAAGGTTGCTCGTCGTGGCCTGCGCATCGGTGATCTGTTCCATCGTGAGCGTTTCGCCGCCAAGCTCGGCGAGCTGCTGGATTACCACAACTTCCAGCTGGTGAATTACTACAAAGAGCCGGCTATCGACTTCCAGACCACTCTCGACGAGTGTATGGAATACGCCGAGCTGCTCAAGCCGATGATGCTCGATGTCACCGCTGAGTTGCACAACCTGCGTCGCGCCGGCAAGGACATCATGTTCGAAGGCGCCCAGGGTTCTCTGCTGGACATCGACCACGGTACTTACCCGTACGTCACCAGTTCGAACACCACCGCCGGCGGCATCGCTACGGGTTCGGGCGTGGGGCCGATGTTTCTGGATTACATCCTCGGCATCACCAAGGCTTACACCACGCGTGTGGGTTCTGGCCCGTTCCCGACTGAGTTGTTCGACGATGTGGGTGCGTTCCTGGCCAAGCGTGGCCACGAGTTCGGTGCGACCACTGGCCGTGCACGTCGTTGCGGCTGGTTCGACGCGGTTATCCTGCGTCGTGCTATCGATGTGAACAGCATCTCGGGCTTGTGCCTGACCAAGCTGGACGTGCTCGACGGGCTGGAAACCATCAACATCTGCGTTGGCTACAAGAACCAGGGTGGTGCGGTGATCGACGCTCCGACCGACGCTGACAGCTACATCGGTCTGGAGCCGGTGTACGAAGAGATGCCGGGCTGGAGCGAGTCGACCCTGGGTGCCAAAACCCTGGAAGAGCTGCCGGCTAACGCTCGTGCCTACATCAAGCGTGTGGAAGAGTTGGTTGGCGCGCCAATCGACATCATCTCCACCGGGCCGGATCGCAACGAGACCATCGTGCTGCGCCATCCTTTCGCCTGAGTATCGGCGGCTCCCCTCGGAGTCGTGAGCACGTCATGAAAACGGGTCGCCTTTGTGCGACCCGTTTTCATTTGGCGGGCACTCATACTCGGGTTGATGTGGCGATGTGCTGTCATTCGGCACGCGCCTTGCTTTGTCATTATCCTACCTTGAAGTTGCCGCTGCTCTGGCGGTCGGAGGATTTCCCGTGGTTGCTGTTCTGTCGCTATTTCGCAGTCGTCTATTGCTGCCGGTGTTCATTGCGCTGGGTATCGCGCTGTTCGTTCAGGTGCTGCTGGTATTGGCGTTGACCCGTAGTACGGTAGACCGCCTGGTGACTGATCTGGAGCGGCAGTTGGGCAGTGATGCCGGACGCCTTTCCAGTGAGCTTGAGCAGGCCAATCAGGAGGTTTCCGCGAGTCTGGGCGGGCTTTCGGTGCGTACGCGAGAGAGCCTTTCGGCGGGGCTTTCGAGTCGGCTGAGCGAAGAGCGTGTGCAGATACGTGCCAGTCTGGAGAAAAGCCTGAAGGATTCCGCCAATGATCTGGCGCAATTGCTCGCTGCTGTGGCGCCGCGAGCCATGTGGGATTCCGATGTGCCGGCGCTGTCCGAGTTCGCGCGACGTGCGCAGCGTAACCCTAATGTGCTTTTCGTCATCTACGACGATGCCGAGGGTAACCATCTGACCCGTTACCTCAACCGCCAGAACGAGCAGGTTAAGGCCATGCTCGAGAAAGGGGCGGGTGAGCGCGCGCTGGACAAGGTCATCGACGCTGCCAAGAGCGATCCTACCGTGTACTTCGTCGAGGCTGGTATCAGTCCCAATGGGGTGGAGATTGGCAAGGTGCTGATGGGGGTCTCCACGTCCGCCATCGATGCCGAGCTGGCCGCTATCGATTCACGCTTCGAGGCGTTGCTGGCCAGCGGCGGTCAGTTGGTTGCCGACAGCCTTGCCGGCGCTTCCACCGAAAGCGCCGCTGCGTTGTCGGCGCGCCTGGCGGCGGCGCAGCAGGCGGCTCAGGGAATGTCGGCCAATACCAGTGCGGCAGTCGACGCTGCTGCCTCGAATCTGCGCTGGCGCATCGGTCTGGGGCTGGCTGTGGTCGGTCTGGGGGTGCTGCTGGCGCTGGCCATCGTGCTCGGCCGCCGCGTGGTGGTGCGTCTGCGTACCTTGATCGCCGCGCTCGACGATCTGGCGGCGGGCGAGGGTGATCTGACCCGGCGTATCGAGATCGACAGCCGTGACGAGGTCGGTGAAATGGCTTCGGCGGTCAATCGTTTCGTTGCCAAATTGCAGCCCATCGTGCGCGAGGCTGGCGAGGTGGCGGTGCGTACCGGCCAGGAAATCAGTGCATTGACGGCGCGTAGCGCTGCGGCAGAGTCGGCTGCCAAAAGGCAGCGTGATGAAGTGGCGGCCAGCTTGCAGGCGCTGGCGGCGATGGCCGATGAGGCGCAAGCCGAGAGTCGCGCCATGCAGGAAGCTCTGCAGAGGGTCGAGGCGATTCGTCAGGCAACCCAGGAAAACGCCACCATCGCCAAGCGCGTGGGTGGTTCCATCGAAGAGCTGGTTCAGCGCGTTGATGCCGGCTCAGCTGTAATCGAGCGGCTGGCCAAGCAGAGCGAGCAGATTGAGGTGGTGCTGACGGTTATCCGCTCTATCGCCGAGCAAACCAACCTACTCGCCCTGAATGCCGCTATCGAGGCGGCGCGTGCGGGGGAGAGTGGCCGTGGTTTTGCTGTAGTGGCTGATGAGGTGCGGGCGCTGGCCAGCAAGACCCAGCAGTCGACCGGCGATATCCAGTCGCATATCGTCGCTTTGCAGCAGGGGGCTCGTGAGGCGGTTAGCGCCATTGCTCAAGCCGGTCAGCAGGCTGATCAGGGGCTGGCAGCGCTACGCGAGAGTGCGCGTATCCAGCAGACTGTACAGCGCTCCGTGGAAGACGTGCATGGCGCGATCAATACGGCGACTCAGGCGGCGGCTCATCAGGCCGAGGGCGCTGATGCGGTGCGTGGGCGGGTCGAGGTGATTCATTCCGAGGCTCAGCGTGCGGCCGAGGCGGTGGCGGCGACGGCCAATAGCGGTCGCGTGCTCGATGGTCTGGCAGGACAGTTGAAGGCCAGTCTCGGGCAGTTCAAGGTTTAACTCGGCCGCTGTTGCTGGAAGAAGCCTGGCGGCTGCCGGGTTTCTTGGCTATTGGTCTGCAGCAGGCACGTTCCTATGGGCAATAAAAAACCGAGCCATTGGCTCGGTTTTTTGAATTTGGTGCCCAGGAGAAGACTCGAACTTCCACGACCTTGCGGTCACTGATACCTGAAACCAGCGCGTCTACCAATTCCGCCACCTGGGCACTGAAACGGATGATTGCTCATCTATTCCGTGTTACAACGTCTCCTCGACGCTGTGGGCGCGAACTATACGGTCGTGCTTTTACCTTGTAAACCCCTGTCAGCGAAAAATTAATCGTGTCGAAAGCTGACCCGAAGGGCGCTTTCGCGCTTCAATAGACACATGGCAAAACCGACTCTATAGATAAGGTGAACAGGTTCTAATGGCCGATTGGCAATCCCTCGATCCCGAGGCCGCTCGTGAAGCGGAAAAGTATGACAACCCCATCCCTAGCCGCGAGCTGATTCTTCAGCACTTGGCTGAGCGCGGCTCCCCCGCCAACCGTGAGGAGCTGCTCGACGAGTTAGGGCTGGCCAGCGAAGAGCAGGCCGAGGCGCTGCGTCGCCGGCTGCGCGCCATGGAGCGCGACGGTCAGTTAATTTATACGCGCCGCGGCACATACGCGCCCGTGGATAAGCTCGACCTGATCCTCGGTCGTGTCAGCGGCCACCGTGACGGCTTCGGCTTTCTGGTGCCCGATGATGCCAGCGATGATCTGTTTCTTAGCCCGGCACAGATGCGCATGGTATTCGATGGTGACCGCGCACTGGCCCGGGTTTCCGGCCTCGACCGCCGTGGTCGCCGCGAAGGCGCGATTGTCGAAGTGATCTCCCGTGGTCACGAGACCATCGTTGGCCGTTATTACGAAGAGAGCGGTATCGGCTTCGTGATCCCCGACAACCCGAAGATCCAGCAGGAAGTGCTGGTGACGGCGGGCCGTAATGGTGGCGCCAAGCAGGGGCAGTTTGTCGAAGTAACGATCACTCACTGGCCAACACCGCGCTTTCAGCCCCAGGGCGACGTGACCGAAGTGGTCGGCAACTACATGGCGCCGGGCATGGAGATCGACGTGGCGTTGCGCAGCTACGACATTCCTCATGTCTGGCCCGAAGCTGTGGTCAAGGAAGCGCGCAAGCTCAAGCCGGAAGTCGAAGAGAAGGACAAGGAAAATCGTGTCGACATGCGGCACATCCCCTTCGTCACCATCGATGGTGAAGATGCGCGCGACTTCGACGATGCGGTGTACTGCGAAAAGAACGGCGGCAACTGGCGGCTGTTCTCGGGCGGCTGGAAGCTTTACGTCGCTATCGCCGACGTCTCGCATTATGTGAAGGTCGGCTCGGCGCTGGATGCTGAGGCTCAGGTGCGTGGCAACTCGGTGTACTTCCCGGAGCGGGTCATCCCGATGCTGCCGGAAGAGTTGTCCAACGGCCTGTGCTCGCTGAATCCGCAAGTCGACCGTCTGGCCATGGTCTGCGAGATCACCATCTCCAAGACCGGCAAGATGACCGACTATCAATTCTACGAGGCAGTGATCCACTCCCATGCGCGTCTGACCTACAACAAGGTCAGTGCGATGCTCGAGCAGCCGAAGAGCAGCGAAGGCAAGGCGCTGCGTAGCGAATACAAGGAAGTGCTGCCGCACCTCAATCAGCTGTACTCGCTGTATCAGGTTCTGCTCGCGGCGCGTCATGAGCGTGGTGCGATTGATTTCGAAACCCAGGAAACTCGCATCATTTTTGGCGCCGGACGCAAGATCGCGGAGATTCGTCCGACTCAGCGTAACGATGCCCACAAGCTGATCGAGGAGTGCATGCTGGCGGCCAACGTGGCCACTGCAGCGTTCATGCAGAAGCACGGCATTCCTGCGTTGTACCGCGTGCACGACGGCCCGCCGCCGGAGCGCCTGGAAAAACTCAAGGGGTTCCTCACCGAGCTGGGCCTTTCTCTGCACCGTGGCAAGTCCAAGGACGGCCCGTCGCCCAAGGACTATCAGGCACTGCTGGAGAGCGTCCGTGGGCGTCCGGATTATCAACTGATCCAGACCGTGATGCTGCGCTCGCTGAGTCAGGCGGTGTACAGCGCCGACAATCAGGGCCACTTCGGCCTGAATTACGACGCTTACGCGCACTTCACTTCGCCGATTCGTCGCTATCCGGATCTGCTGATTCACCGTGCTATTCGCAGCGTGATCCGCTCCAAGCAGGACACGCCTCACGTTCAGCGTGCCGGCGCGGTCAGCATGCCCAAGGCGCGTATCTATCCGTATGACGAGCCGATCCTTGAGCAGCTTGGCGAGCAGTGCTCGATGTCCGAGCGGCGTGCCGACGAGGCCACGCGTGACGTGGTCAACTGGCTCAAGTGCGAGTTCATGAAGGATCGCGTTGGGGAAACCTTCCCCGGTGTGATTACCGCAGTGACCGGGTTTGGTCTGTTCGTCGAACTCAAAGATATCTACGTCGAGGGCCTGGTGCATGTCACCGCGCTGCCGGGCGACTACTACCACTTCGATCCTGTGCATCATCGCCTCGCTGGTGAGCGCAGTGGCCGCAGCTTCCGACTTGGCGACAGCGTTTCGGTGAAGGTCATGCGCGTCGATCTAGACGAGCGCAAGATCGATTTCGAGATGGCCCAGGGTGTTGATGAAGCGCCGGCAACTCGCAAGCGTAGTGCCTCTGGTCGAGACAGCCGTGGCGGCAAGAGTTCGCGAACTGGTTCTACCAGCAACACGGACGTGCAGAAAAGCCGTGATGTGAAGAAGGCGCTGCTGGCCGATTCCAAATCGGATAAGGGCGCCAGCAAGGCATCGGACAAGGGCGGTAAGCCGAGTCGGCATCGCAAGGGGCCATCGAAGAGCAAGGCCAAGTCATGAGTCAGTTGGAAAAGATCTACGGTTTGCATGCCGTGGAAGCGTTGTTGCGCCATCACCCCAAGCGGGTGAAGCAGATCTGGCTTGCCGATGGCCGTAGCGATCCTCGTGTTCAGCCGCTGCTCGAGCTGGCAGGTCAGGCGCGCGTCGCCGTCGGCCAGTGCGAGCGTCGCGAAATGGATGCTTGGGTCGAGGGCGTGCATCAAGGTGTGGTCGCTGAGGTCAGCCCCAGCCAAGTGTGGGGTGAGGCGATGCTCGAGGAGTTGCTCGACCGTTGTGAAGGCCCGCCACTGCTGCTGGTACTCGATGGCGTGACCGATCCGCACAACCTCGGTGCCTGTCTGCGTACCGCCGATGCCGCGGGCGCGCTGGCGGTGATCGTGCCCAAGGACAAGTCCGCAACGCTGACGCCGGTAGTGCGCAAGGTAGCCTGTGGCGCCGCGGAAGTTATTCCGCTGGTGGCCGTGACCAACCTGGCGCGCAGCCTGGAAAAGCTCCAGCAGCGCGGTCTGTGGATCGTCGGTACCGCGGGTGAGGCCGAGCAGGAGTTGTTCCAGCAGGATATGACCGGGCCGACGGTGCTGATCATGGGCGCCGAGGGCAAGGGGATGCGTCGCCTGACCCGTGAACACTGTGATTATCTGGTGAAGCTGCCCATGGCTGGCAGCGTCAGCAGCCTCAATGTGTCGGTCGCCACCGGTATCTGTTTGTTCGAAGCGCTGCGCCAGCGGCGTTCGCTCAAGAGCTGAAGCTTCCGGCCCGCTGTTCAAAATATCACCAGTTCACCTTGCGTGCGGTGGGGGGCTTCTCTAGAATGTTGCCCCTTGCCGTAGGGTCGGTGCGTTCGCGCCTTACCGTTTCAGCAAGTCAACAGTGTTATTCACTCCTTGTCTGATCGCATTTCGCGGCAGGCTACAACCCGTAAGGAGCATTCATGCGTCATTACGAAATCATCTTTCTGGTTCACCCGGATCAGAGCGAGCAAGTCGGCGGCATGGTCGAGCGTTACACCAAGCTGATCGAAGAAGACGGCGGCCAAATCCACCGTCTGGAAGATTGGGGCCGTCGTCAACTGGCCTACGCCATCAACAACGTTCACAAGGCTCACTACGTGATGCTGAACGTTGAGTGCAGCGGCAAGGCCCTGGCCGAGCTGGAAGACAACTTCCGCTACAACGATGCCGTGATCCGTAACCTTGTCATCCGTCGTGAGGAAGCCGTTATCGGTCAATCCGAGATGCTCAAGGCCGAAGAAAACCGCAGTGAGCGCCGTGAGCGTCGTGAGCGTCCTGAAAATGCCGAGTCCAATGACGGCGATGACAGTGACAACAACGACAGCGACAACGCTGACGAGTAATCCACGGATCTTTTGAGGAGCCAATCCCATGGCACGTTTCTTCCGTCGTCGTAAATTCTGCCGTTTCACCGCTGAAGACGTGAAAGAGATCGATTTCAAAGATCTCAACACTCTGAAAGCCTACATCTCGGAAACCGGCAAAATCGTTCCTAGCCGTATCACCGGTACTAAGGCTCGTTATCAGCGTCAGCTGGCTACCGCTATCAAGCGCGCCCGCTTCCTGGCCCTGCTGCCCTACACCGACGGTCACGGCCGATAACATCGGGCTGACACGGGATAAGAGATAGATCGTATGCGTGCCCTAGCTGAATTCGTGATGCGCGGCCGCATGCAGGCCACCCTTGTGGTGGTGGGTTCGGCCATTGTGCCGTTGCTGTTCTGGTTGGGTGCCGCTGCTGGTGGTCTGGTATTGCTGCGCAGAGGGTTGAGCGACGCGCTGGGTATTTTGATCTGGGCGGTGTTGCCAGCTGTGTATATCTGGTACCTCGGTGAGCCGAGTGTGCTGATGGTTATGCTGGGAACGCTGGTGCTCGCGCAAGTTTTGCGTAGTAGCTCTTCCTGGGTTCGAGTGCTGATTGCGTGCATTCCGGTCGGCGTGGTATTCGCGCTGATCGTTAACGTCGCGTTCGTCGAAGTACTTGAGGCCTATGCCGAGATGTTTCGAGAAGCCCTGAGCGAGTTACCGGCGCCGTCTGCGGGCGGCCCCAGTAGCGAGCAAGTTCAGAGTATGCAACAGGCATCGCTGCTGCCATTCCTGAGTGGGCTGGTGACGTTCTCGTTGTTAATGGTGAGCGTCATGTGTTTGGCCCTGGCTCGGTACTGGCAGGCGTCGCTGTACAACCCCGGCGGGTTTGGTGAAGAGTTTCGCCAAGTCCGTTTACCGGCGCCTCTCGCGCTGGCATTGATTGTCGGTGTGTTCTTCGCGCCGGCATTGCTCGGTGATGCAGGATGGGCGTTTACGCTGGTATGCATGCTGCCGTTGATGCTGGCTGGGTTGGCGCTTGGGCACGGTTTGATTGCAATGAAGCAGCTGTCGAGCTTCTGGTCGATTGGCCTATATGTGGCGTTGTTCGTGGCCGCGAACCTGATCTGTTTGTTAGCCGTTGTTGACAGTCTGTTTGATTTCCGTGGGCGCCTTGCTCGTAAGAGTGGTGCTGGGCCTACGGACGGTGAAGGTTAAAAGTTAAGAGGTAACACCCAAATGGAAGTCATCCTGCTGGAAAAAGTCGCCAACCTGGGCAACCTGGGCGATAAAGTGAACGTTAAAGCCGGTTACGGCCGTAACTTCCTGCTGCCGCAAGGCAAAGCTACTGCTGCCACCGAAGCCAACGTTGCTACTTTCGAAGCACGTCGCGCTGAGCTGGAAAAAGCAGCAGCCGACAAGAAGGCCTCGGCTGAAACTCGCGCTGCTCAGTTGGCCGAGCTGGAAGTCACCATCACCGCTACCGCGGGCGATGAAGGCAAGCTGTTCGGTTCCATCGGTACTCACGACATCGCTGACGCACTGACCGCCTCCGGCGTTGAAGTGGCCAAAGCTGAAGTTCGTCTGCCGAACGGTACCATTCGCCAGGTTGGCGAATACGACGTAGCCGTGCACCTGCACAGCGATGTTGAAGCGACCGTAAAGGTAATCGTAGTAGCCGCTTAATAGCGCTGCTCAGCGGGTTTGCACTCCGGTGCGTTCCCGCTAACATCGGGCACGGCATTGCGAAAGCGATGCCGTGCCTTTTGTTTTTCAACGCAAGCATTCTTTCCAGGCTCCCATGAACGACATCAGCATCACTGAACAGTACGACCTGCAAACCTCTGCCCTGAAGGTGCCGCCGCACTCGATCGAGGCCGAGCAGGCAGTTCTCGGCGGTTTGATGCTCGATAACAACGCGTGGGAGCGTGTGCTCGATCAGGTGTCCGATGGCGATTTCTACCGTCACGATCACCGCCTGGTGTTCCGCGCCATCCACAAACTGGCCGAGCGCAACCAGCCGTTCGACGTGGTGACCTTGTCCGAACAGTTGGACAAGGAGGGGCAGTTGCCTCAGGTCGGCGGCATGGCCTACTTGGGCGAGCTGGCGAAGAACACGCCGTCGGTGGCCAATATCAAGGCCTATGCGCAGATCATTCGCGAGCGCGCCACGCTGCGCAAACTGATTGGCATCAGTAACGAGATTGCCGACAGTGCCTATGCGCCAGAGGGCCGTACGGGCGAGGAAATTCTCGACGAGGCCGAGCGACTGATCTTTCAGATCGCCGAGGCGCGGCCGAAGACCGGTGGCCCGGTGGGTATCAACGACATTCTGGTCAGGGCCATCGATCGCATCGACGAGCTGTTCAATAACGGCGATGCGATCACTGGCCTGTCTACCGGGTTCTCTGATCTGGATGATCTGACCAGCGGCCTGCAGCCGGCCGACCTGGTTATCGTCGCGGGCCGTCCGTCGATGGGTAAGACCACGTTTGCCATGAATCTGGTGGAAAACGCGCTGATGCGCAGCGACAAGTCGATTCTGGTGTATTCCCTGGAGATGCCATCGGAATCCATCGTTATTCGTATGCTGGCCTCCCTTGGCCGCATCGATCAGACCAAGGTGCGTGCCGGCCGCCTGGATGACGACGATTGGCCGCGGCTGACCTCGGCGGTCAACCTGCTCAACGACCGCAAGCTGTTCATTGACGACACCGCCGGTATCTCGCCTTCGGAGATGCGTGCGCGTTCTCGTCGTCTCGCGCGCGAACACGGCGAGATCGGCCTGATCATGGTCGACTACCTGCAGCTGATGCAGATCCCCGGCTCAAGCGGTGATAGCCGGGTGAACGAGATTTCCGAGATCTCGCGCTCGCTCAAGGCGTTGGCCAAGGAATTCAACTGCCCGGTGATCGCGCTCTCCCAGCTCAATCGGGGTCTGGAGCAGCGGCCCAACAAGCGCCCGATCAACTCCGACTTGCGCGAATCCGGTGCGATCGAGCAGGACGCAGACATCATCATGTTCGTGTACCGGGACGAGGTTTATCACCCGGAGACTGAATACAAGGGCGTGGCCGAGATCATCATCGGCAAGCAGCGTAACGGCCCGCTGGGTACGGCGCGGCTGGCGTTCCTCGGTAAGTACTCGCGCTTCGAGAACCTGGCGCCTGGTAGCTACCAGTTCGACGACGAATAAGCTTAATTACGCGTTGCTGCTGCCGTACACGGCGGTGCCTGAGCGCCCGGCCGCCTTGGCCTGATAGAGCGCCTGATCCGCCGCCTTGTAGAGGCTGGCGAACTGTTCGGCATGTTGGGGATAGAACGCCACGCCGATACTGATGCTCACGGTCAGCGCCTGATCGGCGTAGCCCACCGGCCTGGCTAGCCCGGCGAGCAGGCGGTCTGCTACATCGTGCGCGTAGCCTTGCGCATCCGCGCCACCGATCAGCACCGCAAACTCATCACCGCCAAGTCGGGCAACCGTGTCGCTTGCCCGCACATGTTCGCGTATTCGCTTGCCTATGTGCTGCAGCATCAGGTCGCCGGCATCATGCCCGTAGCGATCGTTGATCGGTTTGAAGTGATCAAGATCGATCAGCAGCAGCGCCAGCGTTTCACCCGACTGCTGAGCCACCTGCAGCGCACGCTCGCACTGCTCGATCAGGTGGCGGCGGTTCGGCAGCTCGGTGAGTGGGTCGTGGAACGCCGCATGGCGTAGCTCCTGCTCCCGTTGTGACAATTGCAGATTGGTCGCCTTGAGTTCCGCAGTACGGTGTTCCACGGCCAGTTGCAGCTCGTCGGCGCTGGCCTGCACCTGTGCCAGGCGTGCACTTTTTTCTTGGCTGGCCTGCAGCAGCGCTTCGGAGCGCTGGTTTTTCAGCAACTGGATGCGGTAGGCCAGGGCGAAGGAGAACAGGATCGACTCGGCAGCCACCGCGATGGGAAATACGTAGGTGCTCCAGGCGGCGGGCTGAATCACCCCGGTGGCGCGTAGCAGCAGCAGGACTACGCTGGCCAGGATCATGCCGTAGCCGCAGAAGTACAGGCAGGCCGGAAAGTAGCCCTGGCGCCAGCGCATGAGGGAGGCCCAGAGTGCTGCGGGGATGGCCGTGAACGACAGCAGCACGAAGACCCAGGCGCCCACGGCGCGTTGCCCGAAACCATCTGCCATGACGGCAACCACGTACATGACGCAGCTTATGGTCAGCAGGTGATGGGCCCAGGGCACATGGCGGCGAGTTTGCAGCAGCGTCTGGGTAAAGCGGCAGGCGCCAAAGCCCCATAGCGCTGGCAGGCTGATGCGATCGAGCCAGAAGGGTACCGCGGCGTTTGGCCACAGGTGCTGGAAGCCGTGCCCAGTCATACCGAGGATCATCAGCAGAGCGCCCGTGGTGGTGACCACGTACCAGAAGTACGCCGAGTCGCGCAGGGCGAAGAAGATGAACAGGTTGTACAGCAGCAGGGCGGTGATCACCCCGTAGATAATGCCGAACCAGAGGTTCTCGTCGGCGCTTAGGGTGCTCAGGTCATCGAGTTGCCAGACCTTCAGCGGAAAGGAGTTGCCCGCTGGGTCGAAGCTGCGCAGGTAAAAGGTCAGTGGCTGCTCGTCCAGGGCCGGCAGTTCGAAGAGCATGCGCCGGTGAGCATGGTCACGGCCTTCGTCAAAGCTCACCACTTCTCCGGACTGACGCAGATGCCAGCCTTGTTCGCCGTCGGGCAGGAACAGTTGCAGATCGAGCAGGCTGACGGCAGCGACTTCCAGCCACCAGGGGCCAGGTGCCGCCTGGCTCGCCTGGAGGGTGACCTTCACCCACCAGGGGTTGGGGCTCTGGCCGACGCTTGCCTTACCCTTGGCGGCAACGAAGCGCTGCTGCACGGTCGGATCCGCCATATCCTCGATACTCAGGCGGGCGCCGGGATCTTCGAGCAGTTCGATATGCGGATTGAGTGCCAGGCCGCTGCTGCCGGCATCGAGAGTGATGATGTCAGCCCGAGCGCTCAGACTCAGGCCTGAGAGCATCAGTAGCGAGATCAGGAATATGGCTAGCCGCTGCAAGCGGAGGCTCCTTGGTGGCCTGTGCACGACCGTTGTTGTTCTGCCCTGAGAGTATACCGAGGCGACACATTTTTGATGACTGTCCGCACTCATATTGCATGCCATCGGATAGACCGCCAAGCGACGTTTTACCCCAGCGCTACAGTCGGGTTTGGTCAAAATTTGTGCTATATTCCGCGACCGCGATTTTTCATCTCAACACCGGTCACCGTCATGCAAACAGCCAAGCCGTTATTTGACTATCCCAAGTACTGGGCCGAATGTTTCGGCCCTGCGCCATTCCTGCCGATGAGCAGGGAGGAGATGGATCAGCTTGGCTGGGATTCCTGCGACATCATCATCGTCACCGGTGATGCCTACGTCGACCATCCGTCGTTCGGTATGGCGATCATTGGCCGGCTGCTGGAGTCCCAGGGCTTTCGCGTCGGGATCATCGCCCAGCCCAACTGGCAGTCCAAAGACGACTTCATGAAGCTCGGCGAGCCGAACCTGTTCTTCGGCGTTGCTGCCGGCAACATGGACTCGATGATAAACCGCTACACCGCCGACAAGAAGATTCGTTCCGACGACGCCTACACGCCTGGCGGCATGGCTGGAAAACGCCCGGATCGTGCCAGCCTGGTCTATAGCCAGCGTTGCAAGGAAGCCTACAAGCACGTACCGATCGTGCTCGGCGGTATCGAAGCCTCGCTGCGCCGTATCGCCCACTACGACTACTGGCAGGATCGCGTGCGCAACTCGATCCTGATCGATGCCAGCGCCGACATTCTGCTCTACGGCAACGCCGAGCGCGCCATCGTCGAGGTCGCTCAGCGTCTCTCCTACGGCCACAAGATCGAAGACATCACCGATGTGCGCGGCACGGCGTTCATTCGCCGCGACACGCCGAAAGACTGGTACGAGGTCGACTCCACGCGTATCGACCGTCCGGGCAAGGTCGACAAGATCATCAACCCGTACGTGAACACCCAGGACACCCAGGCTTGCGCTATCGAGCAGGAGAAAGGCCCGGTTGAAGACCCGAACGAAGCCAAGGTCGTGCAGATTCTGGCCAGCCCTCGCATGACTCGCGACAAGACGGTGATCCGCCTGCCGTCCATGGAGAAAGTGCGTAACGATTCGGTGCTCTATGCCCACGCCAACCGCGTGCTGCACTTGGAAACCAACCCGGGCAACGCCCGTGCGCTGGTGCAGAAGCACGGTGAAGTCGACGTGTGGTTCAACCCGCCACCCATTCCGATGACCACCGAGGAAATGGACTACGTGTTCGGCATGCCCTATGCGCGCGTTCCGCACCCGGCTTATGGCAAGGAGAAGATCCCGGCCTACGACATGATCCGCTTCTCGGTGAACATCATGCGCGGCTGCTTCGGCGGCTGTACCTTCTGCTCGATCACCGAGCACGAAGGCCGCATCATCCAGAACCGTTCGGAAGAGTCGATCATTCGTGAGATCGAGGAAATTCGCGACAAAGTGCCGGGCTTTACCGGGGTGATCTCCGACCTTGGCGGTCCAACTGCGAACATGTACCGCATCGCCTGCAAGAGCCCGGAAATCGAATCCGCGTGCCGCAAGCCGTCCTGCGTGTTCCCGGGTATCTGCCCGAACCTGAACACCGATCACTCGTCGCTGATCCAGTTGTATCGTAGCGCCCGTGCGTTGCCGGGCGTTAAGAAGATTCTCATCGCTTCCGGTCTGCGCTACGACCTGGCGGTCGAATCGCCGGAATACGTGAAAGAGCTGGTGACCCACCACGTTGGGGGTTACCTGAAGATTGCCCCGGAACACACCGAGGAAGGTCCGCTCAACCAGATGATGAAGCCGGGCATTGGCAGCTATGACAAGTTCAAGCGCATGTTCGAGAAGTACACCAAGGAAGCGGGCAAGGAGCAGTACCTGATTCCGTACTTCATCGCCGCCCACCCCGGCACCACCGATGAAGACATGATGAACCTGGCCCTGTGGCTCAAGGGCAATGGTTTCCGCGCCGACCAGGTGCAAGCGTTCTATCCGTCGCCGATGGCGACTGCCACGGCCATGTACCACTCGGGCAAGAATCCGCTACGCAAGGTCACCTACAAGAGTGACGGGGTGACCATCGTCAAGAGCGAGGAGCAGCGCCGTCTGCATAAGGCCTTCCTGCGCTACCACGACCCGAAAGGCTGGCCGATGCTGCGTGAAGCACTGACCCGCATGGGCCGGGCCGACCTGATCGGGCCGGGCAAGGAACAGTTGATTCCGCTGCACCAGCCGGCAACCGACAGCTACCAGAGCGCCCGTCGCAAAAATTCTACGCCGGCCGGTAGCCATAAGGTCGCCAAGCAAACTACCACCAAGATTCTCACCCAGCACACCGGCCTGCCGCCGCGTGGCAGTGATGGTAGTAATCCGTGGGACAAGCGTGAGCAGGCCAAGGCAGCTGCCCAGGCGAGGAACCAGCAGGCTGCGCGTGAGCGCACTGATGCCGCCAAGGGCAAAGGCAAGAAGCCCGCGAAGAAGCCTGCAGTGCCGCGTTAAGCGAGTGGCTTAAAGGCGCAAGCGGCCGTTCGTTGTGGGGCGCCAATTGGTGGGCTGAAGCCCACCCTACCCAAGATGTGCGGCTGTAGGGTGGGCTTCAGCCCACCAAATCGAACGTCCGCTATCGCCTTTTTGCGGTCGTACAAGCCTAGTCGACGCTGAAGCGGCAGGTCAGATAACGGTTGCTGGCGCCGTAACGCAAAATTGAGAAAAGCCGCTTGAACAAGTACAGCGGGTGGCTGCGGTAGTACGCCAGTACCGCGTTGCCGACGCCTTCCGAGCGGTGCTGGCGGGCGGCTTTCTTGGGCTTCTTGAATAACCCGGAAAACTCCCAGCGCTGGATCTGTTCGAAACGTTCCTGAGGTTTCAGGCCGTGGCGACGGAACAGTGCGAAGAAGCTGCGCGGGCTGAAATCGTGCAGGTGGTGTGGGTTGCCATCCAGTGTCGGCGTGGTCGGCACCGAGGCGATGATGCGGCCGCCCTTGGCCAGCAGGCTGGCGTAGTTCTCTACCAGGCGAACCGGGTCGGGTAGGTGCTCTATGGTTTCCAGGCTGACGATGCTGTCGAAACCCTCGCTGTCGGTGAAGGTTTCCGCGTTCGCACAGACGTAGCGCAGATTGGCTTTCTGGTAGTTCGCCTGGGCATAGGCGATCGCTTCGGGATCGATGTCGATGCCGGTGATCTGCTTGTCCGGGTGCTGTTCGGCCAGCAACGCACTGCCGTAGCCGCAGCCACAGGCCATATCGAGTACGCGCTGGCCCTGCAGCGAGCGGCTGGCGAACTCGTAACGCTGCATGTGCAGGTCAAGAGTCGCTTGGTCGGCCGCCAGCCTTTCGTCCATTTTCAGCGGGTAGATGCGTTCTAGGGTATGCATGGTGGCCGTCCATGGAGTGAGATCGCGAGAATATAAAGTAGTCGCGATCCCTTGTCCCTATCCGTTCGGCGTCAGCCGTAGCGCTTCTTCGCTTCGATGGCCAGCCCGCTGCCAATACTGCCGAAGGTATTGCCTTCCACGTGGCGGGCATTGGGCAGCAGTTCGGCCACGCTCTGGCGCAATGCCGGTACACCGCTGGAGCCGCCGGTGAAAAACACCGTATCGACCTGCTCGAGGCCTACGCCGGCATCGGCGAGCAGCCCGGTTACACTGCTGCGGATGCGTTCGAGCAGTGGGGCGATGCTGTCTTCGAACAGTTTCCGAGTCAGTTCCGCGATCAGGCCTGCTTCGATCCGTTGCAGGTCGATGGAATGCCGATGCTGTTCGGTCAGGGCGATCTTGCTGTCTTCCACCTGCATCGCCAGCCAGTGGCCGGCACGTTGCTCGATCAGCTTGAACAGGCGGTCGATGCCGGTCGGGTCAACGATGTCGTAACGCATGTTCTGCAGCGCCCGCTGCGACGCGGCCGCGTAGACCACGTTGATGGTGTGCCAAGTGGCCAGATTGAGGTGCATGCTGGTCGGCATCGGAGCGTCGCTCTTCATCCGGCTGCCGTAGCCGAACAGCGGCATCACGCCCTGCAGGCTGAGCAGCTTGTCGAAGTCGGTACCGCCGATATGCACACCGCCGGTGGCCAGGATGTCATCGTGGCGCTCGGCCTGCTGGCGGCGCTCCGGTGCTAGGCGCACCAGGGAAAAGTCCGAGGTACCGCCGCCGATATCGACGATCAGCACCAGCTCTTCACGCTCGATGGTCGACTCGTAATCGAAGGCCGCGGCGATCGGTTCGTACTGGAAGGATACGTCCTTGAAGCCAAGCTTCTGCGTCACGGCGATCAGGGTGTTCTCGGCTTCCTGGTCGGCCAGCGGGTCGTCATCCACGAAAAATACCGGGCGGCCCAGCACCACGGCGTCGAACGGGCGCTCGGCAACCGCTTCGGCACGTTTCTTCAGCTCGCCGATGAAGAAGCCGAGCAGATCCTTGAAGGGCAGGGCGCTGCCCATGACCGCAGTCTCGCTCTTCAGCAGCTTGGAGCCGAGTAGGCTCTTCAGCGAGCGCATCAGGCGGCCTTCGTAGCCCTCCAGGTACTCGTGCAGAGCCATGCGGCCATAGGCCGGGCGGCGCTCTTCGAGATTGAAAAACACCACCGAGGGTAGGGTGATCTTGCCGTCTTCCAGCGGGATCAGCGTTTCGCCGTCCGGGCGCAGCCAGCCAACGGTGGAGTTGGAGGTGCCGAAGTCGATACCGCAGGCGCGGGCAGGGGTGGAAAAGGACATTGACGCGCGGCTCCTGAAAAACGGCCGCGCATTCTAGGCGAAATGAAGCCGCCGTGCTGCCGCTTCGTCAGGGCAATGGGGGATTTTGTGCTTCGGTACGCTTGAGGCGCCATTGGCCCCATTCGAAGCCCAGCACCACGATCAGCGACAGGGCGAAGGGCAGCAGCAGGTAGAAGGCGCGGAACACGATCAGTGCGGCGAGCACGTCCGAGGCGGGAATCTCCGGCAATGCGGCGAGAAAGCTGACTTCCAGTACGCCCAGGCCGCCCGGCGCATGGGACAGCAGCGCGAGGGAAAAGGAGGCCAGGAACACGCCGAGCACGATCGGGTAACCAGGGTTGTAGGCCTCCGGCAGGGCGAAGTAGATGATCGCCGCCGCGCAGGCCAGCTCCAGCGGGCCTGCCAGTAACTGGCGGCCAACGATGCGCAGGCGTGGGTATTCGACGCGCAGCTTGCCAAAATTCCAGGGCTTGAACTGCAGCCACGAGCCCAGCACGTACAGGCCTACCAGCAACAGCAGGAAGGAGCCGATGGCGATGGAAACCAGTGGTGTGACATCCAGCACGCGATGAATCAGCTCCGGCTGCAGCACCAGTACACAACCACTGGCGAACAGCGTGCCGAGAGCGAAGGTGAAGGAGCAGAAGACGATCAGAATGCCGATTTCGTGGGGTGTGAGGCCCTTGGTGCGGTAGGCACGGTAACGAACCACGGCGCCGGAGAACACCGAAGCGCCGATATTGTGGGCCAGGGCGTAGGTGGTGAAGGAACACAGGGTGATGAACCGCCAGGAAATCTTCTTGCCCAAGTGGGCGATGGCGATGCGGTCGTACCAGGCCAGGGCGCAATAGGCGCCAAAGGTGGCGGCGCCGGCGAGCAGCCAGTTGAGGTGCGGAATGGCCTTGAGGCTTTCGGCGATCTCGTCGAGAGAAATGTTGCGTACTTCGCGGTAGAGCAAGAAGCAGGACGCCACCACGGCACACAACCCGATCAGCGTCCAAATCAGGTCACTGCGTTTCATCGTGGGTTTGGTACCTTGCAACTGCGATCCCCTGTTTCACGTCTCTACGGACAGTCGGCTCTGCATTCGATGGGCTGTCGCAACCATCGTTCATACCTTATACCGGGGCATATCTGCCGCGATGTAGGTGTACAGGGTGCGCAGTATCCCGGAGGCGGGCCGGTTGCTCAACTGGCACCGCTTTACAGGCCGTTACCGAGTGTGTCCTTTCAGTTGCTCAAACCCAGTGTCAGCGCGGTCAGCACGGCATAACGAGTGGTTTTTGCGAGGGTGACAATCAGTACGAAACGCCACAGCGGTTCACGCATTATGCCCGCAACCAGCGTCAGTGGGTCGCCGATCACCGGTAGCCAACTGAGTAGCAATGACCAGCGCCCATAGCGGCCGTACCAGGTCTGGGCCTGTTGCAGGCGCGCTTCGCTGACTGGAAACCAGCGGCGCCCGCGAAAGCGTTCGAGATAACGGCCAAGCCACCAATTGACTAGCGAGCCAAGCACATTGCCCGTACTGGCCACCAACAGGAGTGCCAAGGCCGGCTGGGCGGCGCCGAGCAACAGCGCCACCAGTACGGCCTCGGACTGCAGTGGGAGTAGTGTCGCTGCGCCGAACGCGGCTGCGAACAGCCCCAGATAGGCGTAAATGTCCAGCAAGGCTAGGCGCCGTCAGGACTTCTTGTCCGGCTCTGCGTTGGCCATGATCTCTTCCAGCTTGAGGCCGGTGAGACCATTAATGGTGCGCCACAGGTAGTAGAAGATGGCCATCAGCATGATCATCGATGGAATGGCGATCATCGGGTAGCTGAGCAGCGTCATGCGCCCCAGTTCGTCGTTGAAGGCTTCGCTGCCGGCCGGGCTGGTGACGATCCACTTGGCCAGAATGTAGTTCATCGCTGAGGAGAAGAAGAACGTGCCGCTGAGCCAGTAGGTGGCAAGCATCAGGCGCGATTCGAAGCGCTCGGTATGGCCACCCTGTTTCAGGCGATCATGAATCTTGTCGACGTTGAGTACTGTCTTGTTGAACAGCAGCGTGCGGATCAGCGGATAACGAGTACGCGTCGACACCAGCACGGCGATGCCGATCAGGCCGGGGATCGCTGCTTCCTTGATCGCCAGCCACTGGTTATCCAGATGCAACAGGCCGATGCCGCCAGTCAGCACGACACTGACCAAGCCGAGCAGGGCGACGAAGTTGAATTTGCGGTATTTGAGCAGCTCGAAAGCGCCCCAGCCCAGCGGGAAGGCGAGGGCCAGCACCAGCGCGCCGTCCGGGCCCAGGCGCGCTTCGCCGCTGAGTTTCATGAGGATCAGCGAAGGGATCAGAATGCTGATCAGCAGATCGATGAATGGGCGAGGCTTATGTGTAGCTGAGGGCGTCTGAGTGGTGTCGGTCATGTCATTCGGCGTGGGTGGACGAGCGCCGATGATCGCCTGCCTGAGGCTTGTGCGCCAGTCCGATTGTCAGCGCAATCACCACAAAGTCCTTCGCTGGCCGCTCTGCTACGTACTGTGCGATGAGCGGTAATTCGCCCGCTTGCTAGAGTCATGGCTGGTGAAAGCACTAAGCACAGCGCTAGCTGAAATTGAGCAGGCACTGCGGTAAAGTTGACGCTCATTGCCGTCAGGTTTGCATCGACAAACCACTGGTGCCTGCTGCTGGTGCCCGGCTGGCTGTTTTTTGAAGTACCTATGGGGATGGCCAATGGGCCTGTTACGTCGCTACGGGGTGCTCTTTCTCGCTTTGCTGTTCTGTGCGCAGGCGGCCGCCGGGCTGCGCATCCTTACCGAGCCCGGCCCACCGACGGCCTTCATGAAGGACGGCGAGTTGCAGGGCTTTGGCGTGGACGTAGTGCGCGAGTTGATAACCCGTACCGGGTCGCAAGCACAGATCGAGATGATGCCCTGGACGCGTGCCTATACCATCGCCCAGCGTGAACCGGGCGTGGCACTGTTCGCCATGATGCGTACGCCCGACCGGGAGAAGCGCTTTCAATGGGCCGGCCCGATTCTGCATGGCAAGGTGCGCTTTTATTCGCTGAAGTCTAGCGGCTTGAAGGTGGACAGCCTCCAGGATGTCGCGGCCAGCGGGCCGCTAGCGGTGCCCAAGCAGTGGTACAGCTACGAGGTGCTGAAGGATCAGGGTCTGCAGAACCTCTACGGCGTACCAACGCCCGAAACCATGGTCACCATGTTTCGCCATGGCCGGGTCAGCCTGATCATGCTGGAGGACATCCTGCTGCGCGACATGCTTGCCCCGGCAGGGCTGACGCCGGCGGACGTAGAGCCGCAGATGGTGTTCATGGAGTCGTCGTATTACATCGCCTTTTCTCTGGACACGGATCAGGCGGTCGTCGCTGCCTGGCAGAGCGAGTTGGCGGAAATGCGCCGCGACGGCCGCTTTTCGGCGATTTTCCGCCAGTGGTTGCCCGATGTAGAGCTGCCTGAGGCTCTCCGCTGAGTTGGCGGGATAATTGCTGCTGGGTGTCAGGATGCGCCGATCGCCGGTGGCATGAGACACCCACGGATGGCGAGCAGGCAGCCCACGCAGTGGCCACCGTGCATTCGTACCGGTAGCGGCATAACACGAGAATTCGCTCAAAGCGGCCAGGAAAAGGCCGCTGGGCACCCGATTCATCTGACGTTTTGGACAATGCCTTATGTCGAACATGCAACGTGCTTCCCACCATGAGCTGCGGCGCGCCTTTCGTGCGCTGCTGGCTTCGGACTCCTGCTACCACACCGCATCGGTCTTCGATCCGATGTCCGCCCGGATCGCCGGTGACCTCGGCTTCGAGGTCGGTATCCTCGGTGGTTCGGTGGCCTCTCTGCAGGTGCTTGCCGCGCCTGATTTCGCGCTGATCACCCTCAGCGAGTTCGTCGAACAGGCCACCCGTATCGGTCGTGTTTCCAACTTGCCGGTGATCGCCGATGCCGACCACGGCTACGGCAATGCCCTGAATGTGATGCGCACCGTGGTCGAGCTGGAACGTGCCGGTATCTCCGCGCTGACCATCGAAGACACCCTGCTGCCCGCGCAATTCAACCGCAAGTCGACGGATCTGATCAGCGTCGCCGAAGGTGTTGGCAAGGTGCGTGCAGCCCTCGAGGCGCGTGTCGACTCGGCGCTGGCGATCATCGCCCGTACCAACGCCGGTGTGCTCAGTGTCGATGAAGTGATCAAACGCACCGTTGCCTACCAGAAGGCGGGCGCCGATGGCATCTGCATGGTGGGTGTCGAAGACTTCGACCACCTGGAGAAGATTGCCGAGCACCTCAGCGTGCCGCTGATGCTGGTGACCTACGGCAACCCCAAGCTGCGTGACAACGCGCGCCTGGCCAAGCTGGGCGTGCGTATCGTGGTCAACGGCCATGCTGCCTATTTCGCTGCGATCAAGGCCACCTACGATTGCTTGCGTGAGCAACGCAGTGCGGTCGGCATTGACCTCAGCGCTTCCGAACTGTCGCACAAGTACACCCAGCCCGAAGACTACGTGGCCTGGGCCGACGAGTTCATGAACGTCAAGGAATAACAACCGCTTCACCCGCCACGCCGGACAGCGGCCGCGCAACGCGAGCCGATTAGTCCGCCGTCGGCTGCTGCTTGCCAATCACGCGCGCACGCTCCTATCTTCCAGTCAGCACCACCCATTGGGAGAGCGATATGGCCACCGGTTGGGCGCAAGACGGCGCCGTGCAGGAACAGATCGACAGCACCATCGAAGAGGCCGTGCAGCGCGCGCGCAGCCAATTACCCACAGGTGAGAGCCTGAGCCACTGCGAAGAATGCGATGCGCCGATTCCCGAAGCGCGACGCAAGGCCGTTCCCGGCGTGCGGCTGTGCGTGAACTGCCAGGCCCAGGAAGACAAGGAGCAGGCCAAGGCCGGCGGCTTTAACCGCCGTGGCAGCAAGGACAGCCAGCTGCGTTAGTCAGACTGGGAACAACGTCTTGTAATAGATGGCGTTGGCGCGGTACTGGCCGTCTGGCCCGCAGGCATAGTCCGGCAGGCCGCCGATACAGGTGTAGCCAAGGCTGCGATAGAGGTTTTCGGCGTCACTGCCGGCTTCGGTATCCAGATAGAGCAAGCCGCGCCGCAGATGCTCGGCATGGGCTTCGAGTCGCTGCATCAGCAGCCGAGCAATGCCCCGGCGCCTGGCGCTGCTCAGTACCAGTAGCTTCTGTACCTCGCCACGATTCAGTCCATTGGGTTTCAGGCACAGGCCGAGCTGCACCGAGCCCAGTAGCTGCCCCTCATCCTCTGCGACCCAGATCGCCAGCGTACCGCTGCTCAAGTTGTGGCGAACTTCGCTGAAGTAACGGTCAGCCTGCGCTGTGTCGATATCGGCCAGAAAGCCTACCGATGCACCGTTGGCCACGGCATCGAGCAGCAGCTCGATCAACCCTGGCCGGCGGTCATCGAAGTCGGCTTCGTCGAGCTGGCGGATCTGCAAGGTCATGGCGTGCTCCGCTGTGGCGTCAGGATCAACTGCATGAAGGTCAGGTCCAGCCAGCGACCGAATTTGCAGCCGACCTGCGACATCTGCCCGGTGATGGTGAAGTCCAGGCGCTCGTGCAGGCGAACCGAGGCGCTGTTGCCGCTTTCGATGGCGGCGACCATCACATGTTTGCCGATCTTGCGCGCCCGCTCGATCAGCGCCTGCATCAGCAGTGGGCCGAGGCCCTGACCGCGGGTGTCGTTGCGCACGTAGACGGAGTGCTCGACCGTATTGCAGAAGCCGTCGAATGGTCGCCAGTCGCCGAACGAGCTATAGCCGAGCACTTCCTGCGCGGCGTTGACCGCCACCAGGATTGGATACCCCTGCGTTGCACGAGCGTCGAACCAGGCCTGGCGGTTGGCCAGATCCACGGGGCGCTCGTTCCAGATTGCTGTGGTATTGAGCACGGCGTCGTTGTAGATGGCGAGGATTGCGGGCAGGTCATCAGCGATGGCATCACGGATCGTTGGCGTCATGGGGCTTTCCAGTTGCAGGGCGTGCGGTTCGAGGAGTCGGCTGAGCCTCTACTCTAACGCGCAAGCATAGAGAGTGCAGCCAGGTGCTGGCTCGCGTGGTGGCGGTATCTGGCTCTGCCTGACGTGAATGCAACTGCATAGAGTGGCGGCAAATCTTATGGGTGCCACCATGTTCATGCTTCTGGCCGCGTTTGCCGGCCTGGTTCGCGGTTACAGCGGCTTTGGCTTTGCCATGATCCTGGCGCTTGGCCTACTCAGTGCTCGGCCACCGGTCGAAGTGATCCCCGTGGTGCTACTGCTCGACCTGCTCTGCAGTGCCAGTCTCTGGTCGCGTGCGCTACGTGAGATGCATGGGCCGCTGATGGTGCGTTTGGCAGCCGGTATGTGGGTGGCAGTACCGCTTGGGGTGTTGGGGTTGTCCTGGGTGTCGGGTCAGTGGTTGGCGCCGGCCATTGCCCTGCTGTGCCTGATTGGTGCTGTGCTGGTACTGCGCCAACCGCAGGCACTCATCGTTGCCGCGGAGCCGTCATTACCGGCGGCGTTCTGGGCGGGGCTGGGATCTGGCCTGGCCACCGTGATGGCGTCTGCAGGTGGGCCGCTGCTGATGCTTTATCTGCTGCGTTGTGGTCTGCAGCCACGCGTGCTGCGCGCCACGGCGATTATGTTCTTCGCCGCCAGCAGTGCCACGGCATTGCTGGGTATGGGTGTGTTCGGCCTGCTCGCTACCGCTCACCTGCACCTTGCCGCGACGTTGTTACTACCGGCGCTGGCTGGCAATCTGCTCGGCCAATGGTTGCAGCCGCGCTGGCAGCCGTTTTCCCTGCATCGCCTGGTCGGTGTGCTGCTGGTGGCGTTGTCGGCGCTGTCGTTATGCACCAGTCTGCTGAAACTATGACTGCAGTAAGCCGGGCGCAGGGCGCGCCCGGCGTTGCCGTCACTTGTCGCGGTCGACCGCGAACGGGCCCCAGGCCTGGCGGCTGGGCATGATTTCCAAGCGGTTGATGTTGATATGGTCGGGCAGGGTGGCGACGTAGAAAATTTGCTCGGCGATATCTTCCGCGCTCAACGGCGTGGTGGTGCTGTACAGCGCGTCGGAGGCGGCCTGGTTGCCCTTGGTGCGTACCAGGGTGAACTCGGTCTCGGCCATGCCCGGCGCGATGTCGGTCACGCGCACGCCGGTGGACACCAGGTCGCAGCGCAGGTTGAAGCTGAACTGTTTGACGAACGCCTTGCTGGCGCCATACACGTGGCCGCCCGGATACGGCCATTCGCCAGCCACCGAACCGATGTTGACGATGCTGGCGCCCTTGCCGGTTTCCAGCAGCTTGGGCAGCACGGCGTGGGTGACGTTGACCAGGCCGGTGATGTTGGTGTCGATCATGGTGTGCCAGTCCTGCAGGGCCACCTTCTGCGCCGGTTCCGGGGCCAGAGCCAGGCCGGCGTTGTTGATCAGCGCGTGGATCTTGTCGAACGGCGCAGGCAGGCCGTCGACCACGGCCTGCACGGCGGTGGCGTCACGCACGTCGAGGGTGGCGATGTGTACCGGTACCTTGCCTTCCAGCTCGGCCTTGAGCTCGTCCAGGCGTTCCTGGCGACGGCCACTGAGTACCAGTGCCCAGCCCGCTTCGGCGAAGCGGCGGGCGGTAGCGCGGCCAAAGCCGGAGGTTGCGCCCGTGATGAAAACTACCTTGGTCATGTTCTGCCTCTTGTCAGGGTGTCAGTAGCAGCCGGCGCTTGCATGCGCCGGCCTCGTCGTCAGGCGGAGAGCTCGAGGAACTTGCGTACCCGCTCGGTCTCCGGGTTGCTGAAGAACTTTTCCGGGGTGGATTTTTCGATGATCTTACCTTTTTCCAGGAACACCACCTGATCCGATACCGCTCGGGCGAATTCCATTTCGTGGGTGACCACGATCATGGTGTAGCCCTCTGCGGAGAGGTCTTTCATCACCGTCAGCACTTCGCCGACGCGTTCCGGGTCGAGTGCCGAGGTAGGCTCGTCGAACAGGATCACCTCCGGGCTCATTGCCAGTACGCGGGCAATCGCCACACGCTGCTTCTGGCCGCCGGAGAGGGTGTAAGGATAACTGTCACGCTTGTCGCCCATGCCGACTTTTTCCAGCAATTCGATGGCGATCGCGCGGGCTTGTTCCTTGGCCATGCCCTTGACCTGCACCGGCGCCTCCATGACGTTCTGCAGCACGCTGAGATGGGGCCACAGGTTGAAGCCCTGGAACACCATGCCGGTCTTGGCGCGGATGGCCGCCAGCTCGCGGTTGGTCATCTTGCGCCCGGCTTCTTCATTGATGCCGATGCGTTGCCCGGCGATGTAGATGCTGCCGCGATCCGGCTCTTCCAGCCAGTTGATGCAGCGCAGCATGGTCGATTTGCCCGAGCCGGAAGAGCCCAGCACGCTGACCACTTCACCTTTGTTCACGGTCAGTTCGATGTCGCGCAGCACCTCGATGTCGGAGAAGCTCTTGGACAGGTTTTGAATGCGTACCGCCGGGATGTCAGCCATGTTCGAATCCTCGTTTCGCTCCGAAGCGCGCCGCTCTTTTGAGCGCCAGTTCCAGGCAGATGCTGATGAGCCAGTACAGAACGATCACCACCACGAAGGCCTCGGTGGGAATGAAGTAGGTGGCCTGTACCGAGTTGGCGGCGGCGGTCAGTTCCTGCACGGTGATGATGGTCAGAAAGGCGGTGTCCTTGAGGGCGATGATCAACTGGTTGCCCAGCAGCGGCCGGGTCTTGATCACCAGCTGCGGCAGGATGATGCGCATGAACAATCTGAAGGGCGTGAAACCATGGGCCTTGGCTGCCTCGACATAGCCCGCGGGCAGGACCAGGCGGCTGCCGCGCAGGATCTCGGTGAAGTAGGCGCCGTGGTAGACGATCAGGGCGAGTAGCCCGGCCGTCCAGGCGTCCAGGCGTAAACCCAGGCGCGGCAGGCCGTAGTACAGCAGGTAGGTAAGGATCAGGAACGGCAACATGCGCATGCCGTTGACCAGCCAGCGCACCACGATCGACAGCGGCGTGCGTTCTTCCAGGCTGTAAAGCATCGCGCAGCCGAGCACGAAGGCGCAGACGATGGACAGTGCGAACAGCGCCAGGGTGTTGAGGAATCCGTTGAAGAAGGCTTCGCGGGCGTCCCAGATAATGCTCCATTCGGTCATGCTGAAATGTCCTTACATGGCCAGTCGGTTGGCTTTCTTCTCGGCAATCGCCTGCAGCTTGAGCAGCACGCCGATGATCAGCATGTACAGCAGCGCGGCAGCGAGAATCGGCGGCAGCGGGTCGTAGGTGACGGCAGCGATGCGGTTGGTCACTCGCGTCAGGTCGACGATGCCGATGATGGCGATCGCCGGGCTGCCCTTGATCAGGAAGGACATTTCGTTGACCAGGCCGGGCAGGCTGCTGGTGAGCATCTGCGGCAGCATGATGCGACGGAAGAACACGCCCTGGGTCATGCCGCAGGCTAGGGCTGCTTCCTTCTGATCACGGGAGAAACTGATGAATGCCGAACGCCAGATTTCCGCGTTGAAGGCGGTGGTGTTGAGCGTCAGGGCGAGGATGGCGGCGGTGTTGCGGTCGAGGTTGATGCCGAACATCGGCGCTGAGAGAAAGATGAACAGCACCAGGGTCACCAGCGGCGTGGCGCGTGCCAGGCTGGTGTAGAGAATCAGGAACTGTTCCAGAAAGGGGATGCGCGCCATGCGCAACAGGGCAATGCCGAGCCCGCAGAACACACCGATGGCAATCGCGATGCCGGATATCCACAGGGTCGTCCAGGCGCCCTCCAGCAGCAGTAGCCAGGCTTGTCCGTTCATGGCAGCTCCTTAGGGACGAAATGAGTGAGGCGAGCGAGTCAGGCGCGGCTGGTAAATCCCTGCGCCTGTTCGCTGTCTGCCGTGATGCGTCGGGTTACTTCATGCCTGCCAGGGTATGGAACTGATCGACTTCGGTGATGGGCTCCTTGGGCATGGTCGGGAAGGCTTCGCCGAACCATTTGGTCTGCAGTTCGGCCAGGCGGCCGTTGTCGCGGATCTGATCCATGAAGCCGGTGATCAGCTTCAGCAGCTCAGGGCTCTTCTTCGGCACCGGCCAGGCGGCGAAGCCGTCACCGGATACGGCGATGCCCTTGGCGAAGGTATCGCCACGGGTCTTGACCAGGTCGTTGACCGAGATCAGCGCGTTGATCACATAGTCCAGGCGGCCGTTGGCGAGATCGGCATAGGCTTCTGGGTAGGACTGGTACTCGACCACGTCGCCGATTTCGCAGCCGGCATCGGCCATCATCTTCTTCAGTTCCGGCAGACGGGCGAGCAGTGCGCTGCCGGCCTGCAGGCCAGCGGTCTTGCCGCACAGGCTGGCGATATCGCTGAGGCTGTCATCGCCGGCACGCTTGACGTAGAAGTGCTGGGCCGAGGCGAAAGGCGGTGCGAAGTTGAACACGCGCAGGCGGTCGTCGGTGACCAGCGCGCCGGTGAAAGCCATGTCGTACTGCCCGGATGAAACCGAGGCGAGTAGGCCTGTCCACGGCAGGATTTCCTGGCGCACGTCGAAGCCTTTTTCCTTGGCGTAGGCTTTGAGGTCTTCGAGCAGCTCCTTGTGGAAACCCTCGGGCTTGCCGTCGACGATGTAATTGAACGGCGCGTAGTCGTCCTCGGTGGCGACGCTCAGGTAGCCGCGTTTTTCGACGTCGGCCAGATCGGCGTGAGCGCTGGTGGCACTGGCCAGCAGACAGCCGGCCAGGCCTGCGAGTGCCAGTTTGCGCAACTGGGCGAATCCGTTCATGGGCGTTGCGGTAGCGATGCCTGCATGGGTCATGGTCAGAGCTCCAGGGGTCGACAGATCGATTGGCTTGCGATGGGCGTGCCAGGTGGCTGTTTTTCACCATAGAGAGCGCAAAGCGTCGGGCAATAGGTGCAGTTTGGCGCATTCGCCTGGCCAGCCTGGAGCGCGGGCCATGGCTCACTAATTGCTTCGTGGTGGACACAGCACGTGGAGCGGCAGTGACCATGATCGACCACTTCTACCACCTGAATTTCGACCAGCAGCGTGGGCTGCAGGAGCAACTGCGCGAGTCGCTGGTGTCCGCCATTCTTGCCGGCGGTTTTCCCCAGGACGAGCCCTTGCCGTCCTGCCGGCGCCTGTCGCAGCAGCTGTCGGTGTCCCGCAATACCGTGGCACTGGTCTATGAGAGCCTGCTCGACAATGGCTACTTGGTCAGCCGTCCACGCAGTGGTTATTACCTGCACCCAGACTACTGCGGTAGCCAACGTGAAGGCGCCCTGGCGCGTCTGGCACCGGCCCATAGCGACGCCAATCCTCAGGCCATTGGTGCACCAGGATGGAGCGGCCGGTTCAAGATCCAGCCGAGTTTGAGGCATGGTGTGCTGCGTCCCAGTAACTGGCGGCGCTTCACCTATCCCTTTATCTACGGCCAGCCGATTGCCGATCTGTTTCCCCTGGAGCGCTGGCGCGAGGTGTCGCGCAACAGCATGCGCAACGAACGCAACCCGGAGTGGCTGCGCGACAGCCATGATCAGGATGACGCCATGCTGATCGAGCAGTTGCGTACCCGGGTGTTGCCCAAGCGCGGCATCTGGGCCGGCGCCGATGAAATCCTCATCACCCTCGGTTCGCAAAATGCCCTGTATCTGCTGGCCACCCTGCTGATGAGCAAGGGCACCCGTGTGGCGCTGGAGAACCCAGGGTTCGGTGATGCCTGGAACGTTTTCGATCTGCAGGGTGCGGATATCCATCTGCAGGATGTCGACGAGCAGGGCATGCGTGTCGACGAGCGCCTCAACGACTGTGAGTACCTCTATGTCACGCCCGGCCACCAGGTGCCCACCGGGGTGAGCATGAGCGCAGCGCGGCGCAGCCAGTTGCTGCAGCAGATCCGCCAGCACGACCAGATCCTCATCGAGGACGACTACGACGCCGAACTGAATCTCGACAGCCATCCCCAGCCAGCCCTAAAGGCCAGCGACAGCAGCGGTCGGGTGGTGTACATGAGCAGCCTGTCCAAGGCCTTTTCACCGGGATTGCGCCTGGGTTACCTGGTCGCCGACGCCGAACTGGTCGAGGAACTGCGGGCTTTGCGCCGCTTGATGTATCGCCACCCGCCACTGAACAACCAGCGCATGCTCGCTCAGTTTCTCGCCCAGGGGCATTACGATGCGCACCTGCGGCGTTTTCGCGAGGAGCACGGGCGCCGTCGTGAAGCGCTGCATGGCGCGCTGGATAGCGTTCTGGATGGTTGTCGACATGTGAGCAGTGCTGGCGCTGGCGCCTTCTGGCTCAGTGCACCAGCCGGAATCGACAGCCAGCGGCTGGCTTGGGCAGCGGCTCAGCAGAGTGTGCTGATCGAGCCGGGAGCGCAGTTCTTCTTCAATGAAGATCCGCCGCAGCGCTACTTCCGCATGGGCTTTCACGCCATCGACGTGCCGCTGATCGAACCGGGCATCCGTATTCTCAATGAGGTGCTGCAGGGGCAGTGATGATTGATGCCGGTCTGTAGCGTGTTGTGGGTGCGGTTCGGCTGCGCACGTGCGGAAAATACGCCCGTGTGGGAGCGTCGCCCTCGGCGCGAAAAGATCGTTGCTACACCGCGATTCCGGCATCGCCCATATGATTCGGCGCGAGGGCGCGCCTCCTACAGGGCCAGCGCAAACCGCTGACCTTGCTTAACGGACTGACATCATGCGGTGAAGCGGGGGTTATTACAGGTGCTTGGCGCTGAACTCTCCGATCACCTCGTCGAAGATCGCCAGCGCCTGCTGTACCTGGGCCGCGTTGACCATGCACGGCGGCACCACGTGGATGCGGTTCTCCACCACGAAGGCCAGCAACCCGCGCTCCAGTAGCGTGGCTTTCATCTGCGCCATGATAGGCGCGGCCAGTGGCGTTTTCTTCAGCGGGTCGGCGACGAACTCCAGCGCCTGGAACAGGCCGATGCCGCGCGCTTCCCCGATCAACGGGTATTTGCCAGCGAGCGCCTTGAGGCCGGGGCCAAGCAGTTCCTGGCCGATCTGCCGGGCATTGTCGACCATGCCTTCCTCGGCCATGGTGTCGAGGGTGGCGACGATGGCCGCCATGGCCAGCGGGTGACCGGAGTAGGTCAGGCCGCCAGGGAAGAAGTGGCTGTCGAAATACTCGCAAATGGGCTGGGAAATCATCACCCCACCGGCCGGCACGTAGCCCGAATTGACGCCCTTGGCAAAGACGATCAGATCCGGCACCACGTCGAAATTGTCCAGCGCGAGCCAACTGCCGGTACGGCCGAAGCCGGCCATCACTTCATCGAGAATCACCAGAATGCCGAACTCGTCGGCCAGGGCGCGTACGCCCTGCATATAGCCTTTCGGCGGCACCAGAATGCCCGCAGTGCCGGGAATGGTTTCCAGCAGAATCGCGGCGATCGAGGCCGGGCCTTCACATTCGATGACCCGGCGCAGGTGCTGCAGCGCGCGGGCACATTCCTCTTCCTCGCTGGCGGCATTGAATTCGCTGCGGTACAGGTACGGATTGAAGAAGTGCACATGGCCGCGGGCGAACTCATTGGGCACCCGGCGCGGATCGCCGGTGGCGACGATCGCCGAGCCGGTGCTGCCGTGGTAGGAGCGGTAGGCCGAGAGAATCTTGTCGCGGCCGGTGTAGGTGCGTGCCATGCGCATGGCGTTTTCGTTGGCGTCGGCACCGGCATTGGTGAAGAACACCTTGCTGAAGTTGGCTGGCGCGTGGGACAGGATGCGTTTGGCCGCCTCACCGCGCATCAGGTTGGCGGTGGCCGGGGCGATGGTCACCAGTTGCTCGGCCTGGGCCTTGATCGCGGCAATCACCTTGGGGTGCTGGTGGCCGATGTTGGTGTTGACCAACTGGCTGCTGAAGTCCAGGTACTCGCGGCCGTCGTAGTCCCACAGCGTGCAACCGGCGCCCCCGGCGATCACCAGCGGGTTGAGTGCGCCCTGGGTCGACCAGGAATGGAAAACGTACTGGCGATCCAGTGCATGGACATAGGCGTTGCTGATCTGCGTTGGGCTGCTCATGGCGACCTCGTGACGTGAAGAGCGCCTGCTGAGTTGCTGGCGACAGGCTCACCATAAAAATAAAGGCGCTGCCCGCCGTAGGGCCAGATGCCTGGAGTCGGCGGGTCAGCTATCTGGCCCGTCGACTGCCGCTATCTGTCCCTGGCGCGATGGGGGCAGCTTGCTAGGGTAACGTCATCTGCACACTTGGAGGATCAGCACCCATGGCACATGCATTCGAGGTCAACGCCACGCCACTCGATCCGCGCGTGGTCGACAGCCCGGCGATCCGTCAGGCGCGGATCGACCTGGCTGCCTGCTTTCGCATGGCTGCGCGACTTGGGATGGGCGAGGGGATCTGCAATCACTTCTCCTTCGTGGTGCCTGGCCACGACGACCTGTTTCTGGTCAATCCCTACGGGTTGGCGTTCGCCGAGGTGACCGCTTCGTCGCTGTTGATCTGCGATTTCCATGGCCGCGTGGTGGCTGGTGAGGGCGCGCCGGAAGCCACCGCGTTCTTCATTCACGCGCAGTTGCATCGTCTGCATCCGCGCGCCAAGGCGGCGTTCCACACCCACATGCCCAACGCCACGGCGCTGTGCATGCTCGAAGGCGATCCGTTCATCTGGGCGGGGCAGACGGCCTTGAAGTTCTATGACCGCATGCGCGTGGACGAGCATTACAACGGCCTGGCATTGAACAACGCCGAGGGCGAGCGCATCGCCGGGGCCGTGGGTGAGGCGGATGTCGTGATGCTCAAGAACCATGGCCCGCTGGTGCTTGGTAGCTCCATCGCCGAAGCCTGGGACGACCTCTACTACCTGGAGCGTGCCGCCGAGGTACAGCTCAAGGCCATGGCCAGCGGCCGGCCCCTCAAAGCCGTGCCCCATGAGCTGGCGCGCAAGGCCTGCCGGATCATGCTCGAAGGCAATGCCGAAAGTGCGCGGCTGCACCTGGAAAGCATCAAACGCCAGATCGCCCGACTGGAGCCGGATTTCGCCGAGTGAATCCGCCGGTAGAAGCGGCCGGTGGATGCAGAGCTTTCTTTTTGTAGGAGTGGCTTTAGCCGCGAGCTCTATTGAAGAGCAAAGAGCTCGCGGCTAAAGCGGATCGCCGCCCGGCCCCTCCCACGAGATTGATGATGGCTCCCACGCTCCAGCGTGGGAGCCCAGTCCAAATCGAGGCTAAAGCCTCTCCCACAAAAGCTCTGCTACCGCCTTTACGCCGCTATGACGGCGCAGGCTAGATCGCCACCAACCCGCGTACCCCATCCGTCTCCATGGTTTCGCCACGGCCCTGCTGGACGATTTCGCCGCGGCTCATCACCAGATACTGGTCGGCCAACTCGGCGGCGAAATCGTAGAACTGCTCGACCAGCAGGATGGCCATGTCGCCACGGGCGGCGAGCTTCTTGATGACTACGCCAATTTCCTTGATCACCGAGGGCTGGATGCCTTCGGTGGGTTCGTCGAGGATCAGCAAACGTGGCTGGCTGGCCAGGGCGCGGCCGATGGCAAGCTGTTGCTGCTGGCCGCCGGACAGGTCGCCGCCGCGGCGGTGTTTCATTTCCAGCAGCACCGGGAACAGCTCGTAGATGAAGGCCGGAACCTCCTTTGCCTGGCTGCCTGGAAAGCGCGACAGGCCCATCAGCAGGTTTTCCTCGACCGTCAGGCGGCCGAAGATTTCGCGGCCCTGGGGCACGTAGGCGATGCCGGCGTGCACCCGCTGGTGCGGTTTGAAGCCGGTGATCGGTTTGCCTTCCCAACTGACCTGGCCCTGCTTGGCCGGCAGCAGGCCCATCAGGCATTTGAGCAGGGTGGTCTTGCCCACGCCGTTGCGGCCGAGCAGGCAGGTGACTTCCCCCACCTTGGCCTCGAACGACAGGCCGCGCAGGATATGGCTGCCGCCGTAGTACTGGTGTAGCTGTTGAACTTGCAGCATGGCTTACCCCTTGATCGTTCCCACGCTCTGCGTGGGCATGCATCTGGCGACGCTTTGCGTCGCTGGAACGCAGAGCGTTCCGGGAGGGGGTTCCCACGCAGAGCGTGGGAACCATCGATAAAGTGGATCGTGATTGCTCGGGCTTGCGGCTTGAAGCTTGCCGCTACTCTCAGCGGCCCAGATAAACCTCGATCACCCGTTCGTTGGCCTGCACGGCGTCCAGCGAGCCTTCGGCGAGCACGCGGCCCTGGTGCAGCACGGTGACGTGGTCGGCGATGGTGCCGACGAAGCCCATGTCGTGCTCGACCACCATCAGTGAGTGCTTGCGCGCCAGGGACTTGAACAGTTCGGCGGTGAATTCGGTTTCCGCGTCGGTCATGCCGGCCACGGGTTCGTCGAGCAGCAGCAGCTGCGGGTCCTGCATCAGCAACATGCCGATCTCCAGGAACTGCTTCTGGCCGTGAGACAGCAAGCCTGCCGGGCGCTGGCGCGAGGCGTCGAGCCGGATGGTGGCGAGCACCTCGTCGATACGGTCGCGCTGCTCGCCGTTGAGCCGGGCGCGCAGGCTGGCCCATACGGACTTGTCGGTCTTCTGGGCCAGTTCGAGGTTTTCGAACACGCTCAGCGCCTCGAATACCGTTGGCTTCTGGAATTTGCGACCGATGCCGGCCTGGGCGATCTGCACTTCGCTCATCTGGGTCAGGTCGAAGGTCTCGCCGAAGTAGGCGACGCCGCTGTTGGGCCGGGTCTTGCCGGTGATCACGTCCATCAGAGTGGTCTTGCCGGCGCCGTTGGGGCCGATGATGCAGCGCAGCTCGCCGACGCCGATGTACAGCGTCAGGTCGGTCAGTGCCTTGAAGCCGTCGAAGGAAACGTTGATGTCCTCCAGCGTCAGGATGGTGCCATGGCGCGTGTTCAGGCCACTGCCCGCGCTCTTGCCCAGGCCGATGGCATCACGGCTGCTGCCAGCCGGGTCGATCATCATCTCGGGAATCGGTGCAGCTCTCATGACTTATCCCCTCGCTTGAGAAGGCCGATTACGCCCTTGGGCAGAAACAGGGTGACCACGATGAACAGCGCGCCGAGGGCGAACAGCCAATACTCGGGGAAGGCCACGGTGAACCAGCTTTTCATGCCATTGACCAGACCGGCACCGAGCAGCGGGCCGATCAGCGTGCCGCGCCCGCCGAGCGCCACCCACACGGCGGCTTCGATGGATTGGGTCGGGGCCATTTCGCTAGGGTTGATGATGCCGACCTGAGGCACGTACAGCGCACCGGCCAGGCCGCAGAGCACGGCGCTCAGCACCCAGATGAACAGCTTGTAGCCGCGCGGATCGTAGCCGCAGAACATCAGCCGGTTCTCGGCGTCGCGCAGGGCGGTCAGCACCCGGCCGAACTTGCTGCGCGCCAGGCGCCAGCCCAGGTACAGGCTGCTGACCAGCAACACAACGGTCAGAAAGAACAGCGTGGCACGGGTGTTCGCGGCGGTGATCTCGAAGCCAAGGATGCTGCGGAAGTTGGTGAAGCCGTTGTTGCCGCCGAAGCCGGTCTCGTTGCGGAAGAACAGCAGCATGCCGGCGAAGGTCAGGGCCTGGGTCATGATCGAGAAATACACGCCCTTGATCCGCGAACGAAAGGCGAAGAAACCGAACACCAAGGCCAGCAATCCAGGCGCCAGCACCACCAGGCACATGGCCCAGAGGAAATTGTCGGTGCCGTACCAGTACCACGGCAGCTCGGTCCAGGCCAGGAAGCTCATGAACGCCGGCAGGCCGTCGCCAGCGGCTTCGCGCATCAGGTACATGCCCATGGCATAGCCGCCGAGGGCGAAGAACAGGCCATGACCGAGGGACAGCAGGCCGGCGTAGCCCCAGACCAGATCGAGCGCCAGGGCGACGACGCAGTAGCAGAGGATCTTGCCGACCAGGGTCAGCGTGTAAGCCGACACGTGCAGCGCATGATCACCGGGCAGCAGGTGCAGCAGCGGCATGGCGAGCAGCACGACGAGCACCAGCAGGCCGAGGGCCAGCGACACCTGCGGGCCAAGCTTATGGCTGGCGCGGGCCAGCAACGTTTGGTTGGCTGCGTTCATCGGTGAATCCCCTGTAAGCCGACCTGTGGGAGCGCGCCATGCGCGCGAGCGATGGTGAGGATACAGTGGCTGGCATGGCCAGCTCCCACGGTGCAGAAGGTCATGGTGCTCAATCGATTACCCTCCCTTTCAAGGCGAACAAGCCTTGCGGACGTTTCTGAATGAACAGAATGATCAGCGCGAGGATGAGGATCTTGCCGAGCACGGCGCCGATCTGTGGTTCCAGGATCTTGTTGGCGATGCCCAGGCCAAAGGCCGCCATGACGCTGCCGGCCAGTTGGCCGACGCCGCCGAGTACCACCACCAGGAAGGAGTCGATGATGTAGCTCTGGCCGAGATCCGGGCCGACGTTGCCGATCTGGCTGAGGGCCACGCCGCCAAGGCCGGCGATACCCGAGCCGAGCCCGAAGGCCATCATGTCCACACGGCCGGTGGGTACGCCGCAGCAGGCGGCCATGTTGCGGTTCTGAGTGACTGCGCGCACGTTGAGCCCCAGGCGGGTCTTGTTCAGCAGCAACCAGGTCAGCACCACCACGGCCAGGGCGAAGCCGATGATCACGATGCGGTTATACGGCAGCACCAGGTTGGGCAACACCTGGATACCACCGGACAGCCAGTAGGGGTTGGCCACCTCGACGTTCTGCGCACCGAACAGCACGCGCACCAGTTGGATCAGGATCAGGCTGATACCCCAGGTGGCGAGCAGGGTTTCCAGTGGCCGGCCGTAGAGGTGACGAATCACCGTGCGCTCCAGCGCCATGCCGATGATGGCGGTCACGCAGAAAGCCACCGGCAGTGCCACCAGCGGATACAGCGCCAGGGCTTCGGGAGCGTAGCGTTGGAAGAGGATCTGCACCATGTAGGTGGAATAGGCACCGAGCATCAGCATCTCGCCGTGGGCCATGTTGATCACCCCGAGCAGGCCGAAGGTGATGGCCAGGCCAAGAGCGGCGAGCAGCAGGATCGATCCCAGGCTCATGCCACTGAATGCCTGGCCGAGCAGCTCGCCGATCAGCAGCTTGCGCTTGACCTGAGCCAGGCTGGTTTCGGCGGCGGTGCGCACGGCTGCGTCACTTTCCACGCCGGGTTCCAGCAGATTTTCCAGGCGGGTACGCGCCAGCGGCTCACCGGTTTCACCGAGCAGGCGCACGGCAGCGAGGCGCACCGCAGGGTTGGCGTCGACCAGTTGCAGGTTGGCAAGAGCCAGGGTCAGGGCATCACGAACGATATCGTCGTCTTCCTTCTCCAGGGTCTGGGCGAGCAGTGGCAGTTGCGCCGGCTGGGCACTTTTTTGTAGCTGCACTGCAGCACTGAGGCGCTGTGCCGGTTCATTGGCAAGCAACTGATGGCTGGCCTGGGCGTTAGCGATCAGGCCACGCAGGCGGTTGTTCAGGCGCAATTTGCGCGGGTTATCCACAGGGGACGCTTCACCTTCGGCAGCCTGATAGCCGTCGTCGGTTTCGATGAACGCGGTCTTTTCGCTATCCGCAGCTACACGGCCCTGTTGCAGGGCGTCGAGCAGCGGTTGGCGCGCCAGGTCGGGCATGGCGGCCCAACTTTCCAGCAGTTTGGCCTGCTGCGCCGGGCTGGCAGCCACGAAGTCGGCAGCATCGCCAGCCTGGGCGGCGAATGGCACTACCAGCAGCAGGCTGAGAAGTAGTCGGACAAATGCGTTATGCATGGGGTAATCCTTGGTGCCCGATAAAACCGGGGAGCTGTAGGAGTCAGCTGCTGGCGATTGATCTTCAGAACAACGCGCTCTTGAGATTGCTCGCCGGCAAGCCGGCTCCTACAGGAGGAGCCGGGCGAGCCCGTGGATCAGTTCGACTTCACCGGGGTGTCGCCTTTCTTGTCGTTGCCTTCGATGTACGGGCTCCACGGCTGGGCGCGAACCGGGCCGTCGGTTTCCCAGACCACTTCGAACTGACCGTCGTCCTGGACTTCGCCGATCATCACCGGCTTGTGCAGGTGGTGATTCTTCTCGTCCATCTTCAGGGTGAAACCGCTCGGTGCGGCGAACTCCTGGCCGGCCATGGCGGCACGCACCTTGTCGACGTCGGTGGTACCAGCCTTTTCGACGGCCTGGGCCCACATGTGGATGCCCACGTAGGTGGCTTCCATCGGGTCGTTGGTGACCACGGTGTCGGCGTTCGGCAGCTTCTTGGCCTTGGCGTAGGCTTTCCAGTCGGCGACGAATTTCTCGTTGACCGGGTTCTCCACGGACTGGAAGTAGTTCCATGCGGCCAAGTGACCGACCAGCGGCTTGGTGTCGATACCGCGCAGTTCTTCTTCACCTACCGAGAAGGCCACCACCGGTACGTCGGTGGCTTCGATGCCCTGGTTGGCCAGTTCCTTGTAGAACGGCACGTTGGAGTCGCCGTTGACGGTGGAGACCACCGCGGTCTTGCCGCCGGCGGAGAACTTCTTGATGTTGGCGACTATGGTTTGGTAATCGCTGTGGCCGAACGGCGTGTAGACCTCTTCGATGTCCTTGTCCTGAACGCCCTTGCTGTGCAGGAAGGCGCGCAGGATCTTGTTGGTGGTGCGCGGGTAGACGTAGTCGGTGCCGAGCAGGAAGAAACGCTTGGCGGCGCCGCCGTCTTCGCTGAGCAGGTATTCCACCGCCGGGATCGCTTGCTGGTTCGGCGCGGCGCCGGTGTAGAACACGTTCGGCGACATTTCTTCGCCTTCGTACTGCACGGGGTAGAACAACAGGCCGTTGAGTTCTTCGTAGACCGGCAGTACCGATTTACGCGACACCGACGTCCAGCAGCCGAAGGTCACCGCGACCTTGTCCTGGGTCAGCAACTGACGGCCACGCTCGGCGAACAGCGGCCAGTTGGAGGCCGGGTCGACCACCACCGCTTCGAGCTGCTTGCCGAGTACGCCGCCCTTGGCGTTGATCTCGTCGATGGTCATCAGCGCCATGTCTTTGAGCGATGTTTCCGAAATGGCCATGGTGCCGGACAGCGAGTGCAGGACGCCGACCTTGATGGTCTCGGCGGCGTGGATGCTCCAGCTCAGGCCCATGGCGACGATGGATGCGGAAAGGGTGAAGGCCTTGATCAGGCTGCGACGTTGCATAGGACGATCTCCATTGACTGACGAGTTTTATGTTGTTGGCAGTGGATCAAGGGACACCACATCAGCCCTGCGCCTGTACGGCCCGCTCGCGGGCGTTGTGCAGCATGTGCAGGGTGATCTTGCGCACTTCCGCCTTGCTGACCTCTATGTGGGTCTTCAGCAACAGCTGTGCTTCTTCGCAACGACGCGACAGGATCGCGCCGAGGATGCGTGCGTGCTCTTCGTAGGTGGCTTCCACCCGAGGCGTTTTGGTGAAGTCCAGGCGACGAACGATACGAATCTTTTCGCTGATTTCGCGGTGCAGGCGAGCCATCTCGCGGTTGCCGGTGGCCTCCACCAACTGGCAGTGGAAGCTTTCGTCGAGCAGCGACACTTCGCGGCCTTCTGGTGGGCGTTGCTCGGGCGGTGCCGTCCAGATGTGGCGCAGTTCTTCCAATTGTTCTGGCGTTTCACCCGCCGGGCGGTCGCATAGGCGCCGAACCGCCGCCAGTTCGAGCACGATGCGCACGTCGTAGAGCTCCTCGAAATGGTGGAAGTCGAACGGCTTGACCTGCCAGCCGCTACGGAAATACACCTCCAGATAACCCTCGCGCTCCAGGCGATAGAGCGCCTGGCGTACCGGTGTGCGGCTGGCGGCCATGCGCTCGGCCACTTCACCTTCGCTGAAACGGTCGCCCGGCAGCAGGCGGAACTCGGAAATGTCGTCCTTGAGCTGCCCGTAGATACGCTCGGCGAGGTTCTCCGGGCGTTCCTTGCCGCGTTTGATCGGGTCGACCAGTTGCATGTCAGGCCGCCTCGCTCGGATCGAGGATCAGCAGCACGTCGCCCGGAGTGACCGCCTTGCCCGGCTGGCAGCGCACGGCCTTGACCGTTCCCGCTACCGGCGCGAGCACGGCCAGCTCCATCTTCATCGCCTCGACCACCAGCAACGGCGTACCGGCTTCGACGTACTGGCCCGGTTCGACCAGCACCTTCCAGACGCTGCCGCACATGTCGGCGCTGACGGCCTGGCCATCGACGGCTTCGTCCTCCTCGCTGCTGGCAACTGGCGCGGCGTGGCTGTCGGCGTCGTCGTCGCGCCACAGCTGCACTTCGGCGTCGAAGGCTTGCTTTTGCAGCTGCTGGAAGCTGGCGATGCTGCTGGCGTTGTCCGCCAGGAAGCGCTGGTATTCGGCGAAATCGAAGGTGCTCTGCTCGATCTTTATTTGCGCGCGGCCTTCACGGAAGGCGTCGCGGAATTCGTCGAGCTCGGCTTCGCTGACCGGGTAGAAACGCACCTGATCGAAGAAGTGCAGCAGCCACGGCTGGCCGCCCTCGAACTGGGCGTTCTTCACGAACTTGTTCCAGATCGGCAGGGTACGGCCGACCAGCTGGTAGCCGCCGGGCGAATCCATACCGTAGATGCACATGTACATGCCGCCGATACCCACGGTGCCTTCAGCGGTGTAGGTGCGTGCCGGGTTGTACTTGGAGCTGAGCAGGCGGTGGCGCGGGTCGAGTGGCACGGCACAGGGCGCGTCGAGGTAGACGTCGCCGAGGCCGAGGATCAGGTAGCTGGCCGCGAAGAGGATGTCGCGCACTTGCTCGCGGGTGGCCAGGCCATTGGCGCGCTGGATGAAATCGACATTATTTGGCAGCCACGGCGCCTGGCTGCGCACGGTCTCGCTGTAGCGGCTGACGGCAGCGAGGGTGGCGCTGTCTTCGAAGGCCATCGGCAGGTGGACGATGCGGGTCGGCACCTTGAGATTCGCCACATCGCCCAGCTCGCGCTCGAGGCGCAGCAGGTGATCGAGCAGCGCCTGTTGATGCAGCACGCGGCTGTCGTACCGCAACTGCAGCGAGCGGACGCCTGGCGCCAGCTCTTCCAGGCCAGCGAGTGGCTCGGCCTTGAGGGCCTCCATCAGCAGGTGCACGCGCAGGCGCAGCGCCAGGTCGAGCACGTTGTCGCCGTATTCGAGCAGGATGTAGGCATCGCCCGCCTGGCGGTAGACCGCGCGCGGGCGGCTGCCATCGGCCGGCAGCTCAGCCAGCACGGTGGCCGACACGGTGTCGCCTGGCTGCAGGCTGGGCGCCGGCAACTCTACGGCATTGACCGCGCTTAGGCTTTGCAGGCTACCCAATTGCGCCTGTTCCAGTGCTTGAGCTTGCTCGAAGCTGATGGGATGAAAGCGCAGGGTGTCGCCTGGCTTGACCTGGCCGACCTTCCACAGCTCGGCCTTGGCGATGGTTACCGGGCAGACGAAACCGCCCAGGCTCGGGCCGTCCTTGGTAAGGATCACCGGGAAGTCGCCGGTGAAGTTGATGGCGCCGATGGCGTATTCGCAGTCATGCACGTTGGACGGATGCAGGCCGGCTTCGCCGCCGTCGGCGCGTGTCCAGCTTGGCTTCGGCCCGCTCAGGCGCACGCCCAGGCGGTTGGAGTTGTAGTGCACCTGCCAGTCGGCGGCGAAGAACTGCTCGATCGCCTCGGCAGTGAAGAAATCCGGTGCGCCGTGGGGGCCATAGAGCACACCGATGTTCCAGGTCGTGCCGTACTCGGGAACCAGGCTGGCATCCAGCGCCTGGGGCTCGCTGATCGGCGCCGGCGTGGTGCAGGCGGGCAAATCCTGGGAGATGGCCAGCATGTCGGCGGTGCGCAGGGTACGCCCGGCATGGCCGCCGAACTGGCCGAGGGCGAAGGTCGAGCGGCTGCCCAGGTACACGGGCACATCGAAGCCGCCACGCACTGCCAGATAGGTGCGGCAGCCGCTGGTTGCGCGGCCGAGTTTGAGCACCTGGCCGGCCTTGATGGCGATTGGCGCCCAGTAGGGCACGCTTTCACCGTCCAGCTCGGCAGGGCAGTCAGCACCGGCGAGGGCGACCAGCGCATCACTGTGGAAGCGCAGGCTCGGGCCCTGCAGGGTGAATTCCAGCCCGGCGGCGCTCTCGTGGTTACCGACGATGCGGTTGGCCAGACGGAACGCGTAATCATCCATCGGCCCGGACGGCGGAACGCCGATGTCCCAGTAGCCGAGACGGCCGGGGAAGTCCTGCACGCTGCTGTAGGTGCCGGGCTCCAGTACTTCGACCACCTGCGCCGCGTAGCTGAAGGTGTCGAGCAGGCGGGTCCAGATCTGCGCGGCGTGGAAGCGCGGCTCGGCAACCACCTGGCGCAAGTAATCGAGGTTGCTGGCAATACCGTGCAGGCGGGTTTCGCCCAGCGCTTTGCTCAGCTTGGCGATGGCCTCTTCGCGTGTGGCGGCGTGGACGATCAGCTTGGCGATCATCGGGTCGTAGAAGGCCGACACTTCGCTACCGGTACTGACCCAGCCATCTACACGGACGTCGTCCGGGAAGTGCACGTCGGTCAGCACGCCAGGGCTGGGCTGGAAGTTCTTCAGCGGGTCTTCTGCATAGATGCGCACTTCGATGGCCGCACCTTGCGGGGCACGGTTTAGCGCGAGCCAATCCAGCTCGTCGCCTGCGGCAACGCGCAGCATGCACTCGATGAGATCCAGGCCGGTGACCATCTCGGTCACCGGGTGCTCGACCTGCAGGCGGGTGTTCACTTCGAGAAAGTAGAAGTCGTCGCGAGCGGCGTCGTAGATGAACTCTACGGTGCCAGCACTGCGGTAGCTCACCGACTCGCCCAGTTCGACAGCGGCGGCATGCAGGCGCTCGCGGGTGGCTTGCGGCAGGTTCGGGGCCGGGGTTTCCTCGACCACTTTCTGGTTGCGCCGCTGCAGCGAGCAGTCGCGTTCTCCCAGGGCAGCCACGCGGCCTTTGCCATCACCGAATATCTGCACTTCGACATGGCGCGCCTGGTCGACGAAGCGCTCGAGAAATACCCCCGAATCGCTGAAGAACTGCTCACCCATGCGTTTGACGCCGTCATAGGCGCTGGCCAGGGCCACGGCGTCGGCGCAGCGGGTCAGGCCGATACCGCCACCGCCAGCGGTGGTCTTGAGCATCACCGGGTAGCCGATGCCTTCGGCGGCCGCCAGGGCCTCTTCGAGGCTTTGCAGCAGGCCGGTGCCGGGCGCCATCGGCACCTGCGCTTCGGCTGCCAGCTCGCGAGCCCGGTGCTTGAGGCCGAACTCGCGGATCTGCGTCGGCGTCGGGCCAACGAAGGCGATGCCCGCGTTTTCGCAGGCCTCGGCGAATTCGGCGCTTTCCGAGAGAAAGCCATAACCCGGATAGATCGCTTGGGCGCCGGTCTCCTTGGCGGCGGCGAGAATCTTGTCGATACGCAGGTAGCTGTCGGCAGCCTTGTCGCGGCCCAGCGCTATGGCCACGTCGGCATCACGTACATGCTGGGCATTGCGGTCGGCATCGGAATACACCGCCACGCTCTTCACGCCGAGACGCTTGAGGGTGCGGATGGCGCGGACGGCGATCTCGCCACGGTTGGCGATCAAGACTGTTTCAAACATGGCGGTTCTCCGTGGCGAGATCGCCGTGACGGGCTACGCCCGTCCTGCAATTTGACTTCGTCGCTGCGCTGCTGCGCTGCTGGTCACTACGGTTGGCGATCAGTACGGTATGGAACATCGGTTTGCTTCTCCAGGCAGATTCGGCGGCAGGTCGTTGGTCGCTCCCTCTCCTTTACTGGAGAGGGCACTGCTCACTTCTTGGTGCTGGCAATAAAGGCGCGCCAGCCACCGAAACTGGTGATGTCTCGGGCATCACTCAGCGCCCAGGGCTCGCAGATGAAACCTTTCACGCTGCGCCCGTCCGCCAGGGTCAGGTTGCCGATACCCAGAGGCGCGGGGATTTCCGCGACGAATTCGCCGAAGCGCGCCAGAGGGATGTCCCACAGCTCGACGATGATCGACGTGCCATCGCTGCTACGCGCCAGGCCCGGTTTGGGCGGCACGGTGCCGGCCAGGGCGTAGAGGCGATAGTCCGGCGAGGTCAGGGTCTGCTCGACCAGCACCGCGTTGCGGGTGGTCAGCTGGAAGTTCAGCGGCATGCCGGTCAGGTGCGCACCTACCACGGCTACCCGCACGCTGCCGGCAGGCACTGCCGTGGGCGGCTTTTGTGGAGGCAGCGCGCGACCGGTGGCGCCGAGCGGCAGCTCCAGGCTGGCCTGCCAGCGTTTGCCGAAGGCCGCCAGGGCCAGGTCGTGCCAGGCGGGGGCGAGCAGGGTTATGCCCGCGGGCAGGCCGTCGTCGCGCAGGCCGGCGGGTACGGCCAGGGCAGAGAGGTCGGCGAGGTTGGTGAAGTTGGTGTAGGTGCCGAACTGGCTGTTGAACAGCACCGGCTCCTGACGCATTTCGTCGAGGCTGCGAATGGTCGGCGAAGTCGGCACTACCAGCGCGTCGAAACCTGCCAGCGCGTCGTTGATCTTGCGGCTCAGCTCGGCACGCAGGTACTCGGCCTTGTAGGCGTCGCAGGCGCTGTACTGGTGACCGCTGTCGACGATGCCGCGCACCACCGGATCGAGGTGCTCCGGCGCCACGCCCTCCACGGCGACGGTGCGCTCGGCGACCCAGGGGCCGTAATACAGCTGTTCGGCGAGCTCACGGAAGGGGCTGAAGTCGATGGGTTGCAGGGTGACGCCCAGGGCGCGCAGTTTCTCCAGCGCCTGCTCGAACACGGCCTGGGTCTGGGTATCGCCAAAGAACTCCAGGCTGTCGGGCACGGCAAAGGTCGGTGCGGACTTCATGCCGACAGGGGCGCTGTTGGGGTTGCTGCGCGAGTAGCCGTCGTCGGCATCGTAACCGCCCGCGAGGCGCGCGACGGTTTCGGCGTCGCCGACCGTGAGGGCGAACACCGAGATGCAATCGACTGTGCGGCAAGCTGGCACCAGGCCGGTGTTCGGTAGCCAGCCCTTGGTCGGCTTGAGCCCGACGATATTGTTGAAGCCCGCAGGCACACGGCCCGAGCCGGCCGTATCGGTGCCCAGTGAGAACGGCACCAGGCCGCGCGCGACCACGCTGGCCGAGCCGGAGCTGGAGCCACCGCTGACGTACTGCGGATTGAAGCTGTTGGCGACCGCGCCGTGGGGCGAGCGGGTGCCGACCAGGCCGGTAGCGAACTGATCGAGATTGGTCTTGCCGATGAGGATGGCCCCGGCGGCGCGCAGGCGCTCGACCACCGTCGCATCGGCCTCGGCCTGGTAGGCGAATTCGGGGCAGGCAGCAGTGGTCTGCCAGCCGGCTGCGTTGATGTTGTCCTTGATGGCGAACGGCACGCCGTACAGCGGCAGCTTGTCCTGCTGGCCTTCGGCCTTGTCGAGCAGGGCCTGCAGATTACTCAACTGGGCGTCGAGCTGGGCCGTGCTGGCCAGGCAGATCCAGGCGTTGTCGTCACGGCTCAGTTGCGCGCGCAGGGCGTGCAGCAGCTCGGCTGGTTGCGCGGCATCACGGTAAGCCTGTTGCCAGTCGGCGAGGGTAAAAGCGAAGGAGGCGTTGGACATGCTCTGATATTCCATCTTGTATCCAAGTTGGAATTGCTAGAGCAAGAGCGATGCCAGTTTTTAACTAGCTGATTTTTATGAATTTTATTTTATTGAGAGGTTTTTTAGGACTATTCCTGCACCGTAGCGGAGCCGCGCTGAAGCCTTTTGGTGCGCAGACGACCGGCGTGGTGTGAGATGGGATAAGGGCAGGCGTCAGGCGAAAGCGGTCATCTGCTGCGGGGTTCGATCTGATCGTTCCTCACGCTCCGCGTGGGAATGCCTGCAGGGACGCTCTGCGTCCGATGTCGAGGCCTGGCGAGCGCAGAGCGCCCTGGATTGGGCTCCCACGCTGGAGCGTGGGAGCCATCATCAAGGCAGAAGCGGACGTTCGCGTAACTTGTAGGAGGGGCTTTAGCCACGAGCTTTTAATCAAGGCAAACAAAGAGCTCGCGGCTAAAGCCGCTCCCACAAAAGCAGCAGCGCTCTATGTCCGCTCCCGCCACTCACCAGCCGCTCTTGCTACCTACAGCCCGTTCAGTAGCGCCCGGTAATCCCGTACCGCCTCGAACTCTTCGGTGTCCTTCACGCCCTTGCGGCTATCCGGCTCATGAACCGCCAGCAGGTGCTTCACGCCGAAGCGTTGGGCGCTGCGCAGGATCGGCACGTTATCGTCGATGAACAGGCTGCGCGCCGGCTCGAACGACAGATCCTGCTGCAGGGCAGACCAGAACTGCGCGTCTTCCTTGGGGAAGCCGTAGTCATGTGAGCTGATCAGGCGGTCGAAGTAGGGCGCTAGTTCGATGCGTTCCAGCTTCAGGGACAGCGAGTCGCGGTGGGCGTTGGTGATCATCACCACCTGTTTGCCGGCCCGGCGGATGGCGGCGAGAAAGGTGTCGGCGTCCGGGCGCAGGGCGATCAGGTCGGCGACCTCGCGCTTGAGGTCACGGATCGACAGGTTCAGCTCGCGGCTCCAGAAGTCCGTGCAATACCAGTTCAGTTGGCCAGCGTGCTTCGTAAACAGCGGCTGCAGTTCGGCATCGGCCAGGGCACGGCTGACGCCGTGGTGCTCGGCGTATCGCTGTGGCAGGTGCTCGAGCCAGAAGTGGTTATCGAAGTGCAGGTCGAGCAGAGTGCCGTCCATGTCCAGCAATACGGTGTCGATTTCGGGCCAGGGCAGGTTCATGGCAAGGCGGCTCTCTGAGATGGAAATGCGGTGGACAGGGCCTGCTAGTCGTCAAATGCGCGCTTTTAGAGCGCAGACAATCCAGGCAGGCGCGGTATGATAACCGTTCCGGTCAGCCCAGCAGCAGGACTCACCCATGCGTCAGAAGCCCACCGTCATCGCCCGAGAAATCGTCGCTAGCAGCCGCCTGTTTCGTGTCGAGGAAATCCAGTTGCGCTTCAGCAACGGTGCCGAGCGCACCTACGAACGGCTGGTCGGGCGCGGCACTGGGCATGGTGCGGTGATGATCGTGGCCATGGTGGATGACGAGCACGTTCTGCTGGTCGAAGAATATTGCGGCGGTACTGGCGAATACGAGATCTCCCTGCCCAAGGGGCTGATCGAGCCGGACGAGGATGTACTCGATGCCGCCAATCGCGAATTGCAGGAAGAGGCCGGTTTCGGTGCTCGCAAGCTTGAACATCTGACCGAGCTGAGCCTGTCTCCCGGTTATATGAGCCAGAAGATCCAGGTGGTACTGGCCCGTGATCTGTATCCACAAACACTGCCCGGCGACGAGCCGGAGCCGCTACGTGTGGATAAAGTCAGCCTGCGTGAGCTGTCCGCCCTGATCCAGCATCCGCAGTTCAGCGAAGGCCGAGCTCTGGCGGCCCTGTATCTGGTGCGCGATCTGCTGGAGCAGCGTGGGGAACTGAGCCGATGAGCCATCCGTTACTGCCTGCGGTACTGGAACTGGTGCAGCAGGCGGGCGTCGTGATTCTGCCGTTCTGGCGCCAGGGTGTTCAGGTGATCGAAAAAGCCGATGCCTCGCCGGTGACCGCCGCCGATCTGGCGGCCCATCGTGTGCTGGCCGACGGCCTGCAGGCGCTCGACGCGAACATTCCCGTGCTGTCCGAGGAAGACGCCGATATTGCTCTGAGCGAACGTGCTGGTTGGACTCGCTGGTGGCTGGTCGACCCGCTCGACGGCACCAAGGAATTCATCGCTGACAGCGAAGAGTTTACTGTCAACGTAGCGCTGATCGAGCGTGGGCAAGTGGTGTTCGGGGTGGTCGGCATTCCTGCCTCGGGCGTCATCTATTACGGCGGTCGCTGCCTGGGGGCCTGGCGCGCTGAGCCGGGTGAGGAGCCGCAGGCGATTGCCGTACGAGAAACGCCGGCCGTCGGTCTCACTGTAGTCGCCAGTCGGCGTCATGGCAGCGCCGAGCAGGAGCAGTTGCTGGCCGCCCTGGTTACGCGCTTTGGCGATATAGAACGAATCAGTGTCGGCAGTTCGCTGAAGTTCTGTCAGCTCGCTGAAGGCAGCGCGGACTTCTATCCGCGCCTAGCGCCGACTTCGCAGTGGGATACCGCTGCTGCTCAGGGCGTACTCGAGGGCGCTGGCGGTGTGGTGCTGACCCTGCAGGGCGAGCCGCTGCGCTACGAGGCACGGGAGTCGCTGCTCAATCCTTTCTTTCTAGCACTGCCGGCCGACGTCGAATGGCGCGAGTTGCTGGTCGAGGAAGCCAAGCGGTTAGTGCCAGTTAATTAGCGCCTCCCCGGCTACCGCTATTTGCCAAACATTGTAGGAGCCGCTATCCCGCCGCGAATCGTCTGGCCAGCGCGGAAATCGCGGTATAACCACAATCGTTCGCGCCGAGGGCGACGCTCCTACATGGACAGTGGCTTACGCCTCAGTCGAGCATGTCGCTGTAGCGGCCGTCCTGCTTGAACACCAGCGGCTGGGCGAAGCCCGGTACCTTGATCTGCTCGCTGCCGATGTCGATCTGCGTGTCGTCGATCAGGTCGTTGCCGAAGTTGTAGATGATATCCAGCTGACCTTTCAGTGCCTGCTCGTCGTAAGCCCGCGCCGTCACGCGGGTTTGCTCGCGACGCTGCTGGTAGGTGCTGAAGGCCGCCTCGCCGTGACGCTTGCGCAGCATGCGCTCGACCACGTGCGGGGCGAGTACTACGGCGCTGGCGTTGTTGCCGCCAAAACCCTTGGAGTTGATGAAGCACACGTCCATGCGCTGGTCGTGACGATCCACGTTGCTGATGCTCAGGTGCTGCTGGTGCACGTCCGCAGCCACTTCATCGATGGTCTTGATGCCAGGAATGATGCCGTACTTGAAGGTGCCCAGCGCGGAGATCACCTGGTCGCCACTGGCGGTTGCCAGGGAGTGGCCGACGAACGCTTTCACTGCCGCTACTGGCCAGCTGTCAATGGCGAAAGCCGCCGCTACGCGATCCAGCAGTTCGGATTCGGTGACCCGGTTGGCCGGGGTGCTGGAGCCGTGGGCATGCACGAAGCTGCGCTGGCGCACGGCATCGACGCCCAGCAGCTGCACGGCGCTGGCCACGGCCTTGGCGACGGTCAGGTAGTTGCCTGGGCCGGGCGCGGAAATGGATTTCTTGAAACCGTCGGCGTTGATGAACACGTCGGTGGCGGCGCCGTGGATGTCGGCACCCAGTTGCAGGGCCAGCTCATCGTCCATCAAGACGATGAACTGGCAGGCTTCCGACAGGGTGAAACCGCAGTTGTCGCCGAACGGGCGGCTGGCGCGGCGGAAGTCGACGTTACCCTGGGTTGTATCGGTTTTGCCTTCGATCAGGCGCAGGCCGTCTTCGGTGGCCAGTGCGCCCATGGCGCCATAGCCCTCGATGCACTCGGCGTTGATCGGTGCCTCGCTGTTGCCGACGATCACTACTCGTGCGGTGCCGGCATTGATCTGCTCGATGCCTTTCTGCAGGTTGTAGAGGAACGTTGCGCAGGCGCCGGTGACGCTGCCGGTGGTGCCGACGCTGCCCAGCACGTAGGCGTTGATGAAGTCGGCGGGCATGGTGTTCAGGCCCAGGGCCAGCTGCTTGGAGCTGACGCGGTGGCCCTTGAGGCGCGACTGCATCAGACCGCCGAAGCCGTTCTCGTCGAGCTGGCTCATGATGCTGCCGGCGAATACTGCAATCTCGTCGGGGGCAACGTGGTCGACGATGGTCTGCCACGGCACACCGGTGGCGCGCAGGGCATCGGTGACGCCAACCACGGCCATCTGCAGGCCACGCGGGTGGAAGCGCGAGTTGTACAGTTCGCCCGGCTCGAAGCCGGTCGGCAACTGGCCTGCGGATTTCACCGGCAGGGCACGGTAGCTGTCGACCTTGAATTCACAGGTGTCGTGCAGGGTGACGCGCACGTCGTTGCCGCCCAGTTCCTCTACCGACCAGTTGGCCGGCAGCGGCTCGGGCAACTGCTTGCGGGTGCTGACGAAGGTCAGGCTGCCGCCTTCACCGTTCAAAGAGATGCTCTTGTGCCAATGGGCAGCGTCGGGGTCGAGGTGCTGTTTCTCGATGCGGCGCACCAGGGTGGACGCTAGCACCTGCTCGCCATAGCGGCGCTCGATCTCGATGGCCGACAGTGGTTCACCGGCCTGGCTCTGATAGGCGCCATCGACCACGCGCACCAGCTTGGTCATCACCGCCAGGCCGATGAGTGTTTCGCGGCGTGCCTGCTCGTCCAGCGATTCGATCACCATGCGGCGGAAGCCGTGGTGGAAGGAGCTGCGGCCGGCGGCATTGTAGCCACCGAAACCGACGATCACAGGCAAACGAGACTTCACGCGGACACTCCTTCAACTAATTAGATCAGCACGCGCCATTATCGAGCGGATGCTGGGTCAGCGGATCGAGGCGAGGCGCGCGTTTCTGACGATAGGCGCCATGATGGAAATTCAGGTGCCTATGCTGACGCGATCCATGACCCACGAGTCACGACTTGATACAAGGTTACCCGTTATCGGTTGCGGCGGCACGGCTCACATGCGATCTGCCTGAAACAAAAAAGCCCGGCACTGAGGCCGGGCGTAATGGGGGCGAACCCCCATAAAGTGGAACGTCTTACATGCCCAGGAAGTTAGGCAAGCCCAGCGAAATGAACGGCACGTAGGTGACCAGGAGCAGGAAGCACAGCATCACCAGCAGCCACGGCGATACCGCGCGCACTACACGGGTCAGCGGCATGCCGGTGACCGCCGAGGTGACGAACAGGTTGAGTCCGGTTGGCGGCGTGATCAGGCCGATCTCCATGTTCACCACCATGATGATGCCCAGGTGGATCGGGTCGATGCCCAGCTGCATGGCGATCGGGAACAGGATCGGCGCCAGGATCAGGATGATCGCCGACGGCTCCATGAAGGTACCGGCGATCAGCAGCACGATGTTCACCACGATCAGGAACTCGATCGGGCTGAAGCCCTGCTCGACGACCCAGGCGGTGATCGACTGCGGAATCTGCTCGGTGGTCAGCACGTGGGCGAACAACATGGCGTTGGCGATGATGAACATCAGCACCACGCTCAGCTTGCCGGCCTCGATGATCACTTTCGGGCACTCGCGCACCGTCATGTCCTTGTAGACGAAGATCGCTACGAAGGCGGCGTATACCGCGGCCACCGCAGCGGCTTCAGTCGGGGTGAACATGCCCGAGTAGATACCGCCGAGAATGATCACGATCAGCATCAAACCCCAGCCCGCTTTGCGGCCAGCGGTGAGGATTTCCTTGAACGAGGCGCGCGGCAGCGACGGCATGTTCTGCACGCG
>NZ_JBVHNL010000004.1:976818-1079193 GCF_055556635.1 Pseudomonas sp. PME37.24/006 | reverse complement strand
GGAGTTTTCAGATCAGGCTGCGCCGGAAGTGGTGCGCATTATAGGCAGCCAGAATCTCAGGTCAATGGTTTATTTCATCTAACTGCAATAAAACTGCTCTGGCGGCCTTCCCTCTATATAAGCAGCGCTTCAGAGGCAACTACTTGAGGCCCAGACGCCTGGCCAGACGCTGCAAATTGGCGCGATCCACATCCAGCTCGCGCGCCACCTCGGCCCATCGCCCGACATGGCGAACCAGTGCTGCCTCTATAAGGCGCCGCTGGTATTCATCCACCGCATCGCGCAGGCCTAGTTCCGCTGAAGGCAACTCGCTGTTGGCGATCAAGGGATTCTCTTCTTCTATATGCATTGCCAAGGATGGCTGCAGATCCAGAGAACAGCTATCGATGGTGAGGATCTGCGGGCGCTCTCCACAGGATGATAAGGCCTTGATAGCAGCACGGCCAATCAGGTGCTCCAGCTCCCGGACATTGCCTGGCCAGTCATGCTGCAACAGGGTTTTCTGAGCATCGGCCGCGAGACGCAGGCTGCGCAGCCCCAGACGCGACCGGTTGTCTTCGAGGAAGTAACCGGCGAGCAGCAGTACATCACGCCCCCGCTCACGTAGCGCCGGCACCTTTAATGGGTACACGCTAAGGCGATGATAAAGGTCGGCGCGAAAGCGCCCGGCCCGTACCTCTTCGGCCAAGTCACGATTAGTGGCAGCCAGCACCCGCACATCTACACGATGCTCGCGGTCCGAGCCTACCCGTTGTAACTGACCACTCTGCAGCACCCTCAACAGCTTCGACTGCACGGCGAGAGGCAGTTCGCCCACCTCGTCGAGAAACAGGGTGGCGCCATCGGCCACCTCGAACTTGCCACGCCGCTCACTGACAGCCCCCGAGAACGCCCCACGCACGTGACCGAACAGCTCACTCTCCACCAGGGTATCGGGCAATGCCGCGCAGTTGATGCTGACCATCGGCCGCGATGCACGCGTGGACGCTGCATGCAGCGCCTCGGCGACCAGCTCCTTACCCACCCCGGTTTCGCCACTGATGAGAACGGTCAGGTCACTGCCGCCTACTAGCTCTATCTCCTGAAGCAGCACCTTGTGCCTCGGACTCTGACCAATCATCTCCCGAGGACGCACGGCGTCGGCCGCCTGTTTATAGAGTTCGGCGCGCCGCTGTTCGTCTTCCACCCGCCCCATTAGCAGACTGATCCGCTCGCTGGCTGCCACCGTCGCGGCTGCGAGACTGGCGAAAGCCTCCAGCATGCCCAGGTCGACAAGGCCAAAGCTGCTCGACTGCAGCGAGTCCAGAGTCAGCAGCCCCCAGAGCTGCTCCTTTATATAGAGCGGACAGCCCAGGCAGTCATGAACCTCGAGATGACCATGCTGCCCCTCGAGCAGCCCGTCGTAAGGATCGGGCAGTTCGCAGTCCGCGGCAAAACGAGTAGGCCCGCGGTGCTGCAGCAACTCATGCAGACGCGGATGCTCACTCACCTTGAAGCGCCGCCCCATGGTGTCGGCACTCAGCCCTTCCACCGAAAGCGGTACCAGCACATCGCCATCGAGCCTGAGCAGCGCCACGGCATCACAGGGAAATAGCTGCCGCAACGCAGCAAGCAACCGACGATAGCGCTCACTCTCGGGCAGCTCGCGAGACAGGTCATCGACCAATGGCAGCAGAGCGACGAGTAAGGGACTAGAGGTCATAAAGACACCAAAAGAGTCATATAGACGCATATCAACGAGAGTCTAAAAGACTCATAGCACGCGCAAACCCAGTAATCCAGAGGCTTTGCGAGTTGGCACGGGATCTGTAATGACCAGAGCAGAAAACTCTCATGCCTTACGACAGGAACCATCACCATGCTGACCAGCCAACAACGCACCCTCATCAAAGCCACCGTCCCATTACTGGAAACCGGCGGTGAAGCGCTGACCCGGCACTTCTACGCCATGATGCTGGAGGAATATCCCCAGGTTCGCCCGCTGTTCAACCAGGCCCACCAGGCCAGTGGCGACCAGCAGCGTGCCCTGGCCACTGGCGTGCTCATGTATGCCCGACATATCGACCAGCTCGAAGCACTCGGCCCGCTGGTGGGCCGTATCGTCAATAAACATGTATCCCTGCAAATCCTGCCGGAGCACTACCCCATCGTCGGCACCTGCCTGCTGCGCGCCATCAGGGAAGTGCTCGGCGAAGAGATAGCCACCGACCAGGTGATCGCTGCCTGGGCTGCCGCTTATGGGCAGCTGGCAGACATCCTGATCGGTGCCGAGGAAAACACCTACCGTGAACACGAACAGGCACAGGGCGGCTGGCGTGGCTCGCGGGACTTCAAGGTGGTGGCCAGAGCCGTGGAAAGCGAGGAGATCACTTCCTTCCATCTGGCGCCCGTCGATGGCGGTGCCGTGCTGATTCAGCAGCCCGGCCAGTACATCGGCATGCGCATGGTCATCGATGGCAAGGAGCAGCGCCGCAACTACTCGCTGTCCGCCCAGGGCAATGGCCGTGAGTACCGCATCAGCGTCAAGCGCGAGGCCGACGGCAAGGTCTCCAACTACCTGCACGACCACATCCAGGTCGGCGATACGCTTGAGCTGTTCCCGCCAGCCGGCGACTTCGTGCTGCGTGATTCGAACAAGCCTCTGGCGCTGATCACTGCCGGCGTGGGCATCACTCCGGCACTGACGATGGTCGAAGCCGCCCGCGAGAGCGGACGCCCCATCCATTTCATCCACTACGCACGCCATGGCGGTGTGCATGCCTTCAAGAAATGGATCGAGGAGCAGAGCCGCGACTACCCGCAGATCAGCTATCGGTTCTGCTACAGCGAGCCGCGCGATGGCGACCAGCCACACGGCCAGGGCGTGATCAACCGCGAGCAACTGGCGGACTGGCTGCCTGAAGAGCGCGATCTGGACGCCTACTTCCTCGGCCCGAAACCCTTCATGGCTCAGGTGAAGCGTCACTTGCGGGAGCTCGGCGTACCAACGGAGCAGTGCCACTACGAGTTCTTCGGCCCGGCCTCCGAGCTGGATGCCTGACGCGCTCTCTCAATAGTGGCGGGTCAGATCACGCCCTGAGCGCGTAGCGCCTCGATCTGGCCAGCATCCAGCCCGAGTACCTCGGCAAGGACGCGCTCGGTATGCTCGCCCAGCAGCGGAGGCGCCTGGCGGTACTCCACTGGGCTGGCCGACAGGCGTAGCGGGCTGGCTACCTGCGGCGTGCTGCCGGCCAAGGGGTGTGGCAGATCGATACGCAAGCCGCGGGCGATCACCTGCGGGTCGGCGAACACCTGCTCAAGATCGTTGACCGGCCCGCACGGCACGCCTGCAGCTTCCAGCAGGCCGACCCATTCGACCGTGGTGCGGAACACCGTGGCCTGGCGGATCATCGGGATCAGCTCGGCGCGATGGGCGACGCGCTGAGCGTTGCTGGCGAAACGCGGATCGACGCCCCACTCGGGATGCCCGGCCACCTCGCAGAAGTTGCGGAACTGACTGTCGTTGCCGACCGTGAGGATCAGGTCGCCATCAGCGGTGGGGAATGCCTGGTAGGGGACGATATTCGGGTGAGCATTGCCCAGGCGCTTCGGGGAAACTCCGGTAGTCAGGTAATTCATCGCCTGGTTGGCCAGGCAGGCGACCTGCACGTCGAGCAACGCCATGTCGATGTGCTGGCCTTCGCCGGTCTTTTCCCGATGGGTCAGGGCGGCCAGCACGGCGACCGTCGCGTAGAGCCCGGTGAGGATATCGGTCAGCGCGACGCCGACCTTTACCGGCCCACCGCCCTCCCCGCCGTCGGGCTGGCCGGTGAGGCTCATCAGCCCGCCAAGCCCCTGAATCATGAAGTCGTAGCCAGCCCGTTTGGCATAAGGGCCGCTCTGGCCGAAACCCGTGATGGAGCAGTAAATCAGCCGTGGGTTGATCGCCTTCAAGCTGGCGTAGTCCAGCCCGTAGGCAGCCAGGCCGCCGACCTTAAAGTTCTCGATGAGGATGTCCGACTTGCCCGCCAGCACGCGCACCAGGCGCTGCCCTTCCGCCTGGGTGAAGTCGAGAGTCAGCGATTGCTTGTTGCGGTTGGCCGACAGGAAATAGGCGGCCTCGCTGGTGTCCCGCCCCTCATCGTCGCGCAAGTAAGGCGGGCCCCAGTGGCGAGTGTCGTCGCCGACCTTCGGGCGTTCGACCTTGATCACCTCGGCACCGAGGTCGGCGAGGTTCTGCCCGCACCAAGGCCCGGCGAGTACGCGGGACAGGTCGAGCACACGGAGATGGGAAAGGGCACCGGACATCGCAGAAGCCTCGTGCAGTCGTGACGCTCGGCGTCACGGGGACGCTCCCACGCCAGGCGTGGGAGCGAGCGACAGTCAGAAGAACGCCTGGATGCCGGTCTGCGCGCGGCCAAGAATCAGCGCGTGCACGTCATGGGTACCTTCGTAGGTATTCACCACCTCGAGGTTGACCAGATGGCGGGCCACACCGAACTCGTCGCTGATGCCGTTACCGCCGAGCATGTCGCGAGCCATGCGCGCGATATCCAGCGACTTGCCGCAGCTGTTGCGCTTCATGATCGAGGTGATTTCCACCGCAGCGGTACCTTCATCCTTCATCCGCCCCAGGCGCAGGCAGCCTTGCAGGGCCAGGGTGATCTCGGTCTGCATGTCGGCCAGCTTTTTCTGGATCAACTGGTTGGCAGCCAGCGGGCGACCGAACTGCTGACGATCCAGGGTGTACTGACGCGCGGTGTGCCAGCACGCTTCGGCGGCGCCCAGCGCTCCCCAGCTGATACCGTAGCGGGCAGAGTTCAGGCAGGTGAACGGGCCGCGCAGGCCGCGCACGTCCGGAAAGGCGTTTTCTTCGGGGCAGAACACGTTGTCCATGACGATCTCGCCGGTGATCGAGGCGCGCAGGCCGACCTTGCCGTGGATCGCCGGGGCCGACAGCCCTTCCCAGCCCTTTTCCAGCACGAAACCGCGGATCTCGCAGGCGTCATCCTTGGCCCAGACCACAAAAACGTCGGCGATCGGGCTGTTGGTGATCCACATTTTACTGCCGCTCAGGCGGTAGCCGCCGTCGACCTTCTTCGCACGGGTGATCATCGAGCCCGGATCGGAACCGTAGTTGGGTTCGGTCAGGCCGAAGCAGCCGATGTATTCACCGCTGGCCAGCTTGGGCAGGTACTTCTGCTTGGTGGCTTCGTTGCCGAACTCATTGATCGGCACCATCACCAGCGACGACTGCACGCTCATCATCGAGCGGTAGCCGGAATCCACACGCTCCACTTCACGGGCGATCAAGCCATAGCACACATAGTTGAGACCGCTGCCGCCGTAGGCTTCTGGAATGGTCGCGCCGAGCAGACCGGTGTCGCCCATCTCACGGAAAATCGCCGGGTCGGTCTTCTCATGCCGGAAGGCCTCGAGAACCCGCGGCGCCAGCTTGTCGGCAGCGAACTGCTCGGCGCTGTCGCGCACCATGCGTTCTTCTTCGGTGAGTTGTTGATCGAGCAGCAGCGGGTCGATCCAGTTGAAGCTTGCCTTGGCGGCCATCGCAGAATCCTCGTGCGTGAACAGTTCTTGTTGGGCTTAGCCTAGGCAGCTACCGACCTATCGGCAAACGAGTAATTCGCACGCAGTTGTGCGCTTAGCTCACTCCGAGATAGCCTGACCACCTGATGAAAGCACCAATTAGTGAGGTGTTCGCATACATGCGCCGCAAGATTCCCAGTACGGCAGCGCTGATCGCCTTCGAGGCCTCGGCACGCCATCAGAGCTTCACCCGCGCAGCGGACGAGCTGGCGCTGACCCAGGGCGCCGTCTGCCGGCAGATCGCCGGGCTGGAAGAGTTCCTGGGCGTGGAGCTGTTCCGCCGCTCGCGACGCGGAGTAGTGCTTACCGAAGCGGGCACGGCGTACGCCGGAAAGGTCGCCGCTCAGCTCGATGCCGTGGAGCGCGAAACCTTGGCGCTGATGGGGGCTCAAGGCGCCATGAGTCTGGAGCTGGCCGTGGTGCCGACCTTCGCCACGCAATGGTTGCTGCCGCGGCTGAAGGATTTCCAGCGCCTGCACCCAGAGGTCACCGTGCACCTGACCAACCGCACCCGCCCGTTCCTGTTCGCCGATACCGGTTTCGACGCGGCGATCTACTTCGGCGATGGCGACTGGTCAGGCACCGCGGCGCACTTTCTGATGCACGAACACCTGATGCCGGTGTGCAGCCCGGCGCTGCTCGACGGTGGCGCGGTGAGCGCCGAGCGGATCGCCGAACTGCCGCTATTGCAGCAGAGCACGCGGCCTTACGCCTGGCGCCAGTGGTTCGCAGCACAAGGGCTGAATGTTGGCCGCGACATGACTGGCCCGCGCCTGGAGCTGTTCTCGATGCTCGCCCAGGCAGCCTGCCACGAGATGGGCGTGGCGCTGATTCCGCCCTTCCTGATCCAACGCGAGCTGGCCGACGGCAGCCTGGTGGTCGCCCTCGACCGACCGGTGCCGGACAACGGCCGCGCCTATTACCTGACCGTACCGGAGCGCAAGGTCGAATCGGCGGCGCTTAAGGCTTTTCGGGACTGGCTGTTGGGTGAAGCGCAGCGGTATCGAGTGATGGGTTGAGCAGCAGTGAGTGGCGGCAATAAGGCGGGAGCGGACGGTGGGCAGAGCTTTTGTGGGAGAGGCTTTAGCCTCGATTGTGCCTAGCTAGGCGTAAAGAGCTCGCGGCTAAAGCCCCTCCCACGAGATCGCGACCGGCCGCTTCCGCCTTGAAGCAGCCGCTCGGCATTTCGTCACGCCCCGCTCACTCAACCTCGAACAGCCCGTCACGCACCGGCGCGTGGGCCAGGCGTTCGCGGATATCTTCGTCGATGCGTGGGTCATCCGGCTGATAGAGCATCACCTGGCGATAGGTGCTGATGCGGTTGATCTCCGTGCCCAGGAACTCCCACACCACACGGGTGCACGCCGGGGTGCGGCGGTCTCCGCTGGAGACCCCGGTTTTCAGGCCATTCAAACGCGTGATGCGGCTCTTGAAGCTGGGGATCAGGATGGTCTGGCTCATCTCGTTGACCGTCAGCGACTCGTAATCGATGAGAAACAGACGATCCTGCAGCTGGAACGCGGCGCCCAGGTAGCGGCAACGTGCCGAGTCTTCGGCGAGCCCGCCGGCGGAGGTCACCTGCCGCTCCTGACGCTCGAACAGGAAGGTGCCGCTTTCCTCGCGCATGTGAATCAGCGACAACAGGATGGTGCCGGGTACCGACATGCAGTTGGCGTATTCGAAGTAATAGCCGCAATAACGCGAAAGATCACCGGACTGCTCACGCAACGGCTGTAACAACGCGTGTAGCGGATCCTGCTCCGCAGGTGCGCCGATCTGCGTACCTCGGGCGCCGATCAGGCGGGCGAATTGATCACCCGGCAAGCCCAGCTCATAGCCCTCGACGCCGAAGAAATCCCCAATCCTCTTGAGGTTATAGGCCGTCGGCTGGCTCTCTCCAGACAGATACTTGTTGAACTGCGCGCGGTTGATGCCGACTTTGCGGCACACCTCCGCAATGGAGCGGTAGTGGCTGCACAGCAACCGGAGGTTGTCACCGAGGAGACTGGACATGGGCGGCTCAGATGATGCGAGTGACGCGATCATAGCATCAAGTCGCGCCACCTAGGATCGACACGCGAAATTGCTGCTTTGTCGTCTTTGGCCAACCATGGCGCCGGTCGACCCGCTTACGCCGTCTATTCGTCGGTCACGCAGGTGCGTACAGAGTCTATGCCAGGCTTTGCTATAGCGCGGTCGCCCCAGGCGCAGGCTAATCGCCCGCCTCACGCGTCGTCCCCTAATAAAAAACAGGAAGAGTGCCATGCTCGATCTACTCAACGACCTAATCTGGAGCAAAGTGCTGATCGTAATGCTGGTGGGCCTCGGGCTCTACTTCAGCATCCGTTCGCGCTTCGTTCAGTTTCGCTACTTCACCAGTATGTTCCAGATTTTCAGCCAGGCGCTGGTACGCAAACCAGGGCAGCTGAGCTCGTTCCAGGCGCTGATGCTCAGCGTTGCCGGCCGCGTCGGCGCCGGTAACATCGCAGGGGTGGCCGTGGCCATTACTCTGGGCGGCCCAGGCGCCGTGTTCTGGATGTGGCTGGTTGCGCTGGTCGGCATGGCCACCAGCTATTTCGAATGCTCGCTGGCACAGCTGTACAAGCAGAATGAAGGGGATGGCACCTACCGTGGCGGCCCGGCCTTCTACATCCTGCATGGTCTGGGTCAGCGCTGGCTGGCAATCGTCTTCTCGATCCTTCTGCTGATCACTTTCGGTTTCGGCTTCAACGCCTTGCAGTCGTTTACCGTGGCCAGTTCCATGCACGACACCTTCGGCATTCCCGAGTGGGTCAGCGGCGTCGTTCTGGTATGCATCATCGGCCTGATCATCTTCGGCGGCATCAAACGTATCGCCAAGTTCGCCGACGTGCTGGTTCCGGTCATGGCCGGCTCCTACATTGCCCTGGCCCTGTTCGTCATCGGCAGCAACATCTCCCAGGTGCCGGACACCCTGATGCTGATCGTACGCAGCGCCTTCGGCCTTGAGCCGGCCTTCGCTGGCGGTATCGGCGCGGCCATCATCATGGGCGTCAAGCGCGGCCTGTTTTCCAACGAAGCCGGTCTGGGCAGTGCGCCCAACGTAGCGGCCGTGGCCGAAGTGCCGCACCCTGCCGCTCAGGGCGTGGTGCAGTCGCTGAGCGTGTTCATCGATACGCTGATCATCTGTACCTGCACGGCGATGATCATCCTGCTGTCCGGCACCTATGCTCCAGGCAGCGAAGTCGGTGGCGTGATCCTCACGCAGAGCGCTCTGGCCGCCATCGTCGGTGAGTGGGGCCGGGTATTCATCAGCGTCGCCCTGGCCCTCTTCGTGTTCACCACACTGATCTACAACTACTACCTGGGCGAAAACGCTCTGGGCTTCTTCAGCAAGAGCCGGTTGATGCTGCACGTCTACCGAGTACTGGTGATCGTGCTGGTGATGTGGGGCTCCACTCAGGATCTGGGTACCGTGTTCGGCTTTGCCGACGTCACCATGGGCCTGCTGGCCATCGTCAACCTGATCGCCATGACCCTGCTGTTCAAAACCGGCCTGCGCCTGATGAATGACTACGACGCGCAGATCAAGGCAGGCGTGAAGACCCCGGTATTCGATCCGGCCAAGTTTGCCGATCTGGATCTGGACAAGACGTCCTGGCCTGCGTTGAAGCCGGAGCACACGGCTCAGGATACTCAGCAGCGCTGATTATCCGCGTGTACCGTTGCTCGTGGAGCAGCGGTACACCGCACCCGGTATGCTGCTCGCCCTAGGGCATCTCGCCGCAGCTTACCCATCCCGGGCCATTGCCTACGATTGTTTCCCAGGTGCCCTATGTCTTCCCTGAATATCCTCGTGCTTTACACCGGCGGCACCATCGGCATGCAGACGAGCGCTGCCGGCCTGGCTCCCGCGTCCGGATTCGAGGCGCGCCTGCGTACCCAGCAGGCAGAACAAACCGAGCGCGTCCCGAACTGGACATTCCGCGAACTGCTGCCGCTGATCGACAGCGCCAACATGAGCCAGGACAACTGGCTGACGATGGTCGCGGCGATCCGTCAGGGCGTCGAGCAGGATGGCTGCGACGGCGTGCTGGTGCTGCATGGCACCGATACCCTGGCCTATAGTGCCGCGGCGCTGAGTTTCCTGATGCTGGGCCTGCCGGTGCCAGTGCTACTGACGGGCTCCATGCTGCCGGCTGGTGCTGCCAACAGCGATGCCTGGGTCAACTTGTTCGGCGCCATGCAGGCCTTGCACGACGGTGTTGAGCCGGGCGTGCATGTGTATTTCAACGGGGCGCTGATGCATGGTGCACGCGTCAGCAAACTGCGCAGCGATGCCTTCGACGCGTTCCAGGTGGTACCGCGCCTGCGTCAAGGCGAGCGTGTGGCCGAGTTGCCGGCGCGCATCGACTTCCGCCAACCGCGTCAGCCCGTCAACCTGCTCAGCCTGCCACTGATCCCCGGTCTGCGTGCCGAGCACCTGCGTGCATTGCTGGACAGCGGCGTGCAAGGCCTGCTGCTGGAATGCTACGGCAGCGGCACCGGCCCGTCCGACAATGCCAAGCTGCTCGACGTACTGCGCGAGGCCCATGCACGCGGCGTGTTGCTGGCGGCCATCAGCCAGTGTCCCCAGGGGCATGTGGAATTCGGCGTGTACGCAGCTGGCAGTCAGCTGGCTTCGGTTGGCCTGGTTTCTGCGGGCGGCATGACCCGCGAGGCGGCTCTGGGCAAACTGTTCGCGCTGCTGGGCGCAGGCTTGCCCCAGGATGAAGTCGAACGGCTGTTCAGCCTGGATTTATGCGGCGAGCGTGCGGAGTGAGTCATGGATTAGGACATGACGAGCCGGTATAGTCGCGCCCGCTGACGGTAGCCAGCACTCTTTCGCTCCACTTCTTTCCCACAGGGACGTCACATGCCTTTGCTTCGCTCCAGCGTTTTTCTGTTGCTCCTCCTGGCCATCACCGGCTGCTCGACCAAAGCCTTTTTCAAGCTGCCAGAGCACGCCACCATCAGCGTCAACGACCGCGCTGAACAACATACTCAAGGCCTGGTAAAAACCCGCCCGTTCTTCTGGAACCGTGCCGGCGGTGTGCCGTACAAACTGACCAGCGCAACCGGCGAAACCCTCGCCGAAGGCAAGCTGCGTACGCGCTTTCGCGTGGTGTCGATCTTCTGGCCGCCGTACAGCATCATTTACTGGCCAATGGGCTTCGGCCAGCGTTGCTATGACATGACCGGCGTCATGCCAGGCTCCTGCACCCATCAGGATCTGTGGACGCTGCGCCAGGAATACCGCGACAACAACTGATGCCCAGGCTGCCGCTCTGGCAGCCTTGATCGACGCGGGGTCGAGGCATACTTCGATCCCGCCGTTTCAGAACACCGACCAGCCAATCCGCTCGCTGATCACTTCCAGCGCTGCCATGCCGGCCAGCGAGTTGCCGGCTGCGTTGAGCCCAGGCGACCACACGCAGATGGTGTACTGCCCTGGCACCACTGCGACGATGCCGCCACCCACCCCGCTCTTGCCCGGCAAGCCAACGCGATAGGCGAAATTGCCGGCCTCATCGTAGAGCCCGCTGGTGGCCATGATCGAGTTCACCTGCTGGGTCTGCCGTGCCGTGAGAATCTGCTCGCCGCTGTGCTTGCAGAAGCCGTCGTTGGCCAGAAAGCAGAAGGCCTTGGCCAGGTCGACGCAGTTCATGCTCAGGGCGCAGTGGCTGAAGTAGCCGCGCAGCACCATCTCCACATCGTTGTGAAAATTGCCGAACGATTGCATCAGATACGCCATCGCCGCGTTGCGCGCGCGATGCTGATACTCGGACTCGGCGATACGCATATCCACCGATACATGGGCGTTGCCCGACAGCCGCCGCACGAAATCACGCATCGATAGCACCGGCGCGGCGAAGCGCGACTGGTTGATATCGCTGATCACCAATGCGCCGGCATTGATGAATGGATTGCGCGGCCGGCCGTTCTCCAGTTCCAGCTGCAGCAGCGAGTTGAACGGCTGCCCGGAAGGCTCGTGACCAAGCCGCTCCCAGATGGCCTCGCCGCTGTGCTGGATCGCCTGTACCAGGCTGAACACCTTGGAGATGGACTGGATCGAGAACGGTGTCTGCGCATCACCGGCGGTGAACAACTCGCCGTCATTGCCATATACCGCGATGCCCAAGCGATCGGCAGGCACATCGGCCAACGCGGGGATGTAATCGGCAACCTTGCCTTTGCCAATCAGCGGCCTGACCTGATCGAGGACTTCATTCAGCAACGCTTGCATGCTCGGACTCGCAGTGATGCTCGGCAAGCTGCCTGAGCGACCCTAGGAAGACGCCAGGATCGCCATTCAGAGCACATGGCACGCCGAGCCGAATTGATCAGTTCAGGCGCTGCGCCAGCACCGCGATATGTTCCGGGCCGATGCCACAGCAGCCGCCCAGATGGCTGGCCCCACGAGCGCGCCAGTCGGCGACCCAGCGCAGGTAACCCGGCGGGTCGAGATCCTCGCGCAGCGGATCCAGGCCATCGTTGGCGGTGGCCTCTTCGGGCTGCGGCGGGAAGGCATTGGCATAGGCGCCAATGGCGATGTCCGCGCCGAGGCTGGCGAAGGTTTCGCGCGCCACGTCGATGGCCGTGCCGATCACTTCCGGCTGGCTGCAGTTGAACAGCAGCACCTCGACACCCAGTTCGGCGGCGGCGCGAGCAGCATCGGCCACCGGCTCGCCGGAGCGTAGGCGAGGCACCTCGTCGGTGTCTTCGTCGCGCAGAGTGAAGGACAACCAGAACGGCTTGCCGTCATCGGGCAGATGAGCACGGATGGCCCGCGCCTCGGCAATGGCGCTCTGGGTCTCGGCCAGCCACAGGTCGACATGGGGCGCCAAGCCCTCTATCAGCGGCGTCAGCACCTCGGCTACTCGTTCGGGCTGGAACAGATCAGGCCGATAGGAGCCGAACAGCGGCGGCAACGAGCCAGCGACCCGTACCCCGGAGGCAGCCTGATCAGCCGCGTTACGCGCCAGCTGACCGGCACGCTCCGCGAGGGCGCGGCCCTCCTCGGCGAAACGCTGCTCGCCGATATGGAAGGGCACCACCGCGTAACTGTTGCTGGTGATCACCTGGCTGCCGCTGGCGATATAGGCGGCGTGCACCGCCTCCACCTGTTCGGGCGCCTCGCTCAGCGCCAGCGCCGACCACTCCGGCTGACGAAACGGCGCACCACGGCGCTGCAGCTCGCGGCCCATGCCGCCATCCAGCAAAATCAGAGGTCGCACGCTCATATAAGCTCCAGTCATATCGATATGCATTCAATTCATTTGGACGCATTGATTTATAACTATTTAATACACACACCTCGCCTGTCACAACCCCTTTCGTGCTTAAGGAATTCTGTGAAAACCACGCTATTCGCGGCCATCGGCCTGACCCTCGCATCCTTCTGCAACCTGGCTCTGGCAGGCCCCACGCTCGACCGTATCGAAAAGAACGGTGAGCTGGTCAACGTGCTGATGGAAAACTATCCGCCGTTCTCTTTCCTCAACGATCAGAACCAGCTCGACGGCTTCGACGTCGATGTGGCCAAGGCAGTGGCTGACAAGCTCGGCGTCAAGCTGCGCCTGGAAACCCCGTCCTGGGATGTGATCGCCGCAGGCCGCTGGAGCGGTCGCTACGACATCTGCATCTGCTCGATGACACCTAGCCAGGCACGCGCCCAGGTCTTCGATTTCCCGGTCACCTATTACGCCTCCCCGGCGGTGATCGTGGTCAACGCCACTGATGAGCGCATCCACTCGGCCAAGGATCTTTCCGGCCTGAAGGTCGGCGTCACCAGTGCTTCTTCGTACGAAGGCTACCTGAACAAGGATCTGGTCATCGAAGGTGCCGAGGACAAGCCGCTGGAGTACCCGTTCGACACTGTACAGGTCGCGCCGTACGACAACGATACCGTGGCTTTCCACGACCTCGCCCTGGGTGCCGGCGTGCGCCTAGATGCCATCCTCACCAACCTGGTCACCGCGCAACCGCGCATCGACCAGGACAAGCGCTTCAAGCTGGCCGGCACTGCGCTGTACGCCGAGCCGAATGCCGTGGCCATCGAGAAGGATGACGCCGAGTGGCGCGCCAAGGTCGAGAGCGTCTTCGCAGAGCTGCGCAAGGACGGTACCCTGGCGGCCATCTCCAAGAAGTGGATCGGTTCCGATATCAGCCAATGACACCCCCTCCTGAATCCCCTCGCCCGCCACCCATGGCGAGCGAGTCGTTGCTGCAGCGTCTGTTCGGCTTTCGCACCCGCCTGTATGTCACCTGGGCGATCATGTTCGCCCTGTGCGTGGCGTTCTTCCTGAGCTTCGACCTGAAGTTCTCGATCATCCTCGACAAGCTCCCCAACCTGCTCGGCGCCAATCTGGCACCCAACGGTTTTCTGCAGGGCGCGGCGCTGACTCTGTTCCTGTGCTTCTGCTCGATCTGGGCATCCCTGGCGCTGGGCTTCGTCACCGCCCTGGCGCGCCTGTCGAAGAGCGCCGTGGCGTTCGGGATCGCCAGCTTCTACGCCTCGTTCTTCCGTGGCACGCCGTTGCTGATCCAGATTCTGCTGATCTACCTGGGCCTGCCGCAGCTGGGCCTGGTGCCGGGCGCGATCACCGCCGGGATCATCGCCCTGTCGCTGAACTACGGGGCCTACCTGAGTGAAATATTCCGCGCCGGCCTGATTGGCGTGGCGCCCGGCCAGCGCGAAGCCTCCCTAGCCCTGGGCCTCAAGCCAACAGTGATTTTCTGGCGGGTGACCCTGCCCCAGGCAATGCGCACCATCATTCCGCCGACCACCAGCCAGTTCATTTCGATGCTCAAGGACTCGTCGTTGATCTCGGTGATGGGCGTCTGGGAAGTGATGTTCCTGGCCCAATCCTACGGCCGCTCGTCCTATCGCTATATCGAGATGCTGACCACCGCGGCAGTGATCTACTGGCTGCTGTCGATCGGCCTGGAGCTGATCCAGGCACGTCTCGAACGGCATTACGGCAAGGCCTATCTGAACGGGCGTTAGGCAACTGACTCTTGTGGTGCCTGCCGAGGCGCCGCAGGATGGACGCCTGACCGCCTACCGGAGCCTTGACCATGACCGTCCGCATCCCCGTGGAAATCCGCGCCGTCACCGCTGACGACCACGCTGCCTGGCTACCGTTGTGGCAGGGCTACCAGCGCTTCTACATGACCGAAATCGGCGCCGACGTCAGCGCCACCACCTGGCAGCGCTTTCTCGACCCGGCCGAGCCGATGTTCGCCGCCCTGGCCTGGCGCGACGGCGTGGCCATCGGCCTGGTGCACTGGATCTACCACCGCTCCTGCTGGACGACCGGCGACTACTGCTACCTGCAGGATCTGTTCATCGCCAAGGACGTGCGTGGCGGTGGCGTCGGCCGCCAGTTGATCGACCACGTCTATGCTGCGGCCAAGCAAGCCGGTTGCTCACGCGTGCACTGGCTGACCCACGAGAGCAACGCCAAGGCCAAGCTGCTCTACGAGCGCATCGGTGAACGTTCGGGGTTCGAGCAGTATCGCAAGTTGCTCTGATCGCAGCTGGCACGTAACCCGCATCTCTGTCGGCCTTAACCACCGACAGAGCGGCCCATGAACAAACTGGACAACGCGCTGCTGAATATCCTGATCAAGGATTCGCGCACTTCCTTCGCCGATATCGCCCGCCAACTGAACATCTCCCGCGCTCACGCCCGCACCCGGGTGCAAGCCCTGGTCGAGAGCGGCGTGATCGAGAAATTCACCGCGGTGGTCAACCCGGAGAAGCTCGGCAAGGGCATCTCCACCTTCGTCGACCTGACCGTCGCGCCGCACGCCATCGAAGCGGTCGCCGAGCGGCTTTCAGCGACCATGGAAGTGGTCAGCCTGTACATCATGAGCGACCTGAAAAGCCTGCACATCCACACCCTGACCGACAGCTACGAAACCTTCGATGCCTTCGTGCGCCAGCACATCTTCAATCACCCGGAAATCCTCACGGTCGATTGCAAGGCGCTGATGACCCGGGTCAAGCATCGGCGTGGTGGCGCGCGTCTGTAAGCCGTTGTTGGCAGCTCGCTACCTGAGATCGGTAATGCTGCGCACTGCGTCAAAAGCGTGCCCTCGGTGCGTTTTGGTGCACAAATGACATTCGTTCGCTCACCGCAGCCCTGCTTACCGGAACGTACCCGGATAACCGGCGTGACCTGACAAATGTTCAGCACTACCTGCTGCGGATACCGTTTCGTCACCTCAAGAACCTGCGCCACGCTTGTTTTGTGTGCGTTTGGCATTTCGAAGGCAAATCTGGAAAATCAGATAATTCATTTAAAATCATACAGTTAAAATAATTTTCTCCTGGCATGGCTGTTGCTGAAGGCATTCGGTAACGACTTTACATCCGGCAGGCAAACGCCCGTCGCAATGGCCACAGTGAAAGGAGAATCCCATGAGCCTCAATCGACGTAACTTCATCGGCGCCGGCGCCCTCGCAGCAGGTGCTGGCCTGGCGATGGGCGCCAGCGGTGTGGCCAGTGCGGCAGTCAGCGGCAAGACCTTCAACTGGAAGATGACCAACGCCTACGCACCAGGCTCGCCGTTCTATGTACAGGGCCCTGGCAGCCCCACCGACTTCTGCAAACGCGTCGAGGAAATGTCCGGTGGGCGCCTGAAGATCCAGCACTTCGCCGCCGGTGAGCTGATTCCTGCGCTTGAGGGCTTCGACGCCGTGTCCAGCGGCATGGTGGAAATGAACGCGGCGAACGCCTTCTTCTGGGCGGGCAAGATCCCCGCAGCGCAGTTCTTCACCGCTGTGCCGTTCGGCATGAACACCCAGGGCATGAACGCCTGGCTGTACAACGGCGGCGGCCTGAAGCTCTGGGAAGAACTCTACGAACCCCACGGCCTGGTACCCATGCCGATGGGCAACACCGGTACGCAGATGACCGGCTGGTTCCGCCAGCCACTGGAGAACGTCGACAGCCTGAAAGGCCTGAAGATGCGCATCGCAGGGCTAGCCGGCAAGGTCTACAGCGAGTTGGGCGTGGCCGTGCGCCTGTTGCCCGGCGGAGAGATCTTCCCAGCCCTGGAGCGTGGCGTGATCGACGCCGCCGAGTTCGTCGGCCCCTACCAGGATCGCCGCATGGGCCTGCACAAAGCGGCCAAGAACTACTACACCACCGGCTGGCACGAGCCGACCAACGTCACCGAGCTGATCATCAACAAACAGGCCTGGGACAGCCTGCCCGCCGACCTCCAGGCCATCGTGCGTTTCTGCGCCCAGGCCTGCAACACCGACAGTTGGTCATGGTGCGATGCGGTCAACGCCGAAGCCATGCAGGATCTGGTCAACAACCAGGGCGTGATCGCCCGGCCGCTGCCGGACGACATCATCAAGCGCCTGCATGAAGTCACCAACGACACCCTGTCGAGCATGGCAGCGAGCGACCCGGCGACCAAGAAGGTCTACGAGCACTTCTTCGCCTTCCGCAAGCAGTACATCTCCTGGGCTTCGGTGGGCGAGAAGGCGTTCATGAATATCGGGATGGGCGAGGCATGATGTTCGTCGTCACCCGCATCGAACAACTGGTCGAGGCACTGGGCGCCATCGCGCGCGCCTGCGTGTTGCTACTGGTGCTGTTGGTGTCGTTCGACGTACTGATGCGTTACCTCTTCGACCTCAGCCCGGTGGCGCTGCAGGAACTGGAGTGGTACCTGATCTCGCCCATCGCGCTACTTGGCATCGCTTATACCCTCAAGCACCGCCAGGATGTGCGCGTGGACTTTCTCTACGAGAAATTCGGGGTGAAGACCAAGGCCGCCGTCGACCTGTTCAGCGGGATCGCCACCGCAGCGATCGGTTTCTACATCGCCCGCCTGGCGTTCAACTACACCATGCAGTCCTACAACATGGGCGAAGGCTCGCCGGATCCAGGTGGGCTGCCTTATCGCTTTCTGATCAAGGCCTTTTTGCCACTGGGTTTCGGCCTGTTCGGGCTACAAGGTGTTGCCGATAGCCTACGGGCGCTGTGCGCTCTGCTGATGCCTGTACAGACTCAGGAGGTGCGACCATGAGCCCCAACGAGTGGCTGGCCATCGCCATGGTCATCGGCTTCTTCGCCATGATGATGGCGGGGGTGCCGGTGGCCATTTCTCTGGCCGTCTCCGGCTTTGTCGCCGGCATGATCGGCTTCGGCCCGATGCTCTTCGCACTGCTGCCGGCCCGCATGTTCGGGGTGGTCAGCAACTACACCTTGCTGGCGATTCCGTTATTTACCTTCATGGGGGTGATGCTGGAGAAGTCCAGGGTCGCCGAGGACATGCTCGAAACCATTGGTCGCGCCATGGGCGGGCTGAATGGCGGCATGGGGCTGGCGATCATTCTGGTCGGCGTGCTCCTCGGCGCCTCCACGGGTATCGTCGGCGCCACCGTGGTGACCATCGGCCTGCTGACCCTGCCGACGCTGCTGCGCCGCGGCTACAACAAGAGCGTCGCCTGCGGCACCATCTGCGCTTCCGGCACCCTGGGCCAGGTGATTCCACCGAGCCTGGTGCTGATCCTGCTGGCCGACATCCTCGGTCAATCGGTGGGTTCGATCTTCGCCGCAGCCTTCATCCCCAGCCTGGTGCTGGCGCTGATCTACGTGACTTATATGCTGATCCTCGGCTGGCTGCGCCCGGACTGGGTGCCGGCGATTCCCGCCGAGGAGCGCGCCCTGACCAGCCGCAAGCAGTTGTTCAAGGACATGGCGCGCAGCGTGCTCCCGCCCTTGCTGCTGGTGATGGCGGTGCTCGGCTCGATCATCGGCGGCGTCGCAGCGCCTACCGAGGCGGCCTCCATGGGCGCACTCGGGGCGTTGATCATCGCCGCTTGCGCCCGGCGCCTGAGCTGGCCAACGCTCAAGGCCACCCTGCACGGCACGCTGACCATCAGTGCGATGATTTTCCTCATCCTGCTCTGCTCGCAGCCCTTCTCCCTGGCCTTCCGCGGCCTCGGTGGTGAAGCGCTGGTACACGAGATGTTCACCCTGCTGCCAGGCGGCGAACTGGGTGCGATCCTGTTCCTCATGGCGGTGCTGTTCGTGCTCGGCTTCTTTCTTGAGTGGATCGAGATTTCCTACATCGCCCTGCCGATGTTCCTGCCGGTGTTCATCGCCTACGACACCGATCTGGTATGGCTGGGTATTCTGGTGGCGCTGAACCTGCAGATGTCGTTCCTCACCCCGCCGTTCGGTTGGGCGCTGTTCTTCCTCAAGGGCGTCGCGCCACCGGGTATCAGCACGCGGGACATCTACATCGGCGCTCTGCCCTATGTGTTCCTGCAGATGCTGGCCGTGGCCGTGGTGTTCTGCTTCCCGCAACTGGCTACCTGGCTGCCGGCCGCCATTGGTTGGTGATGGCTAAATTCGGTTGGGCCGGCGATGATCGGCCCACCATCTTCCTATAAGAAAGGGACTGCCCATGCTGAAAAGCACCCACGCCACCGGCGGCCTGTTCGTCGCTCCCCACCATCTTGCTGCCCAGGCCGGACGCGACGTGCTCAAGGCCGGCGGCACCGCCGTGGAGGCGATGGTTGCGGCAGCGGCAACCATCGCCGTGGTCTATCCACACATGAACGCCATTGGCGGTGATGGTTTCTGGCTGATTCACGAGCCGGGTAAAAAGCCCTTGGCTGTCGATGCCTGCGGCAGCAGTGCCGCCCTCGCCGACCGCGATTTTTACGCCGGCCGCGCACAGATTCCCAGCCGCGGCCCGCTGGCTGCGCTGACCGTGGCGGGCACCGTCGGCGGCTGGGCCGAAGCACTGGCACAGACCGCTCACTGGGGGCAGGGCATGCCTCTGCCCGACCTGCTGAGCGACGCTATCGGCCACGCCCGTTGCGGCATCGTGGTCAGCCGCAGCCAGGCGCAACTGACCCAAGGCAAACTGGCCGAGCTGAAGGACGTGCCTGGTTTCGCCGACGTCTACCTGAACGATGGCAAGGTACCCAAAGAGGGCGATTTACTGCGCCAGCCAGCCCTGGCCGAAACCCTGCAACGCCTGGCCGATGCCGGTCTGGACGACTTCTACCGTGGTGAACTGGCCACACGCATGGCAGCCGAACTCGAACGCCTCGGCAGCCCGCTGCGTCTGGCCGACCTGCAGAGCTATCGCGCCCGCGTCGTCGAGCCGCTGAGCGTGCGCCTGAACGACGCCACCCTGTACAACATGCCGCCGCCGACCCAGGGCCTGGCCTCGCTGCTGATCCTCGGCATCTTCGAAAAACTCGATATCGAGCAGGCCGAAGGTTTCGCTCATGTACACGGGCTGGTGGAAGCGACCAAGCAGGCATTCCTGATCCGCGATCGCGTGGTGACAGATCCAGGTCGCGTGCCGCAAGATCCACAAGCCTTGCTGGACGACGCCAACCTGCAACGCCTGGCCGCCGCCATCGACCCGCAGCACGCGCTACCGTGGCCACAACCGGCTGCGCCGGGCGACACCATCTGGATGGGTTGCATCGACGATCAGGGTCGTGCCGTCAGCTTCATCCAGAGCGTGTACTGGGAGTTCGGCTCCGGTGTGGTGCTGCCCTCTACTGGCGTCGCCTGGCAGAACCGCGGCATCAGTTTCTCCCTCGATCCCGCCGCGCTGCAGACCCTGGAACCGGGCCGCAAGCCCTTCCACACCCTCAACCCGGCTCTGGCGCTGTTCGACGATGGCCGCACCCTGAGTTACGGCACCATGGGCGGCGAAGGCCAGCCACAGACCCAGGCCGCGATCCTCACCCGCTACCGCCTGGGTAGCGACCTGCAGGCAGCCGTCAGCGCACCGCGCTGGCTACTCGGCCGCACTTGGGGGGACGTCAGCACCACGCTCAAGCTGGAAAGCCGTTTCCCGAGCGAACTGGTCGAGCGGCTGCGCCAGGCCGGGCACGTCATCGATGTGCTGGACGAAGCCTTCAGCGACACCATGGGCCACGCCGGCGCCCTGCTGCGCCATCCCAACGGCATTCTGGAAGGTGCCGCCGACCCGCGCAGCGACGGTAGCGTCTGCGGCTTGTAACTCATCCCGGCATAAGCAAAACGCCCCGCTGTTTAGCGGGGCGTTTTGATTGGCACGCGGACTCTCAGTCCTCGGTCTTCCAGTTCTTGCGGCTCATGTAATCGCGGGTTTCCTTGACCACGATGCCGGAGAGCAACAACAGGCCGATCAGGTTGGGCAGCGCCATCAGGCCGTTGGCGATGTCGGAGAAGGTCCACACCACCTCCAGCGACGTCACTGCGCCGACGAACACCACCATCGAGAAGATCAACCGGTACGGCATCACCGCAACGCGGCCCATCAGCCGCTCCATGCAGCGCTCGCCGTAGTACGACCAGCCGAGGATGGTGGTGAAGGCGTACACCAGCACACCGATAGTCACTGTGTAGATGCCCCAGCCGCCACCCAGGCCCTGCTCCAGCGCCCAGGCGGTCATCGGCGCGCCCTTGAGACCTTCCTGTGTCCAGGCGCCAGTGACGATGATCGCCATGGCGGTGAAGGTCACCATCACCAGAGTGTCGAGGAAGGTCTGGGTCATCGAGACCATGGCCTGCCGCACCGGCTTGTCGGTCTTCGCTGCGGCCGCGGCGATGGCGCCGGTGCCCAGGCCCGACTCGTTGGAGAAGATGCCGCGCGCCACGCCCATCTGCACGGCCAGAATGATGCTCGAACCGAGAAAACCACCGGCCGCCGCGCTACCGCTGAAGGCATCGGTGAACACCAGTACGATGGCGTCCGGCAGACGGTCGGCGAACACCACCAGCACCGCGACGTTGCTGATGATGTACAGGACGATCATCACCGGCACCACGCCAGCGGCGAAACGTCCGATGCTCTTGATCCCCCCGATTATCACCACCGCCGTGCCGATCGCCAGCACCAGGCCGCTGATGGTCGGCGAAATGCCCCAGGTGTCATAAAGCTGATGGGCTGCGGTGTTGGCCTGCACCATGTTGCCGATCCCGAACGAAGCGATTGCACCGAAGATGGCAAAGGCGATACCCAGCGTCTTGCCCAGAGTGCCGCCGACACCGCGGGTCAGGTAGTACATTGGCCCGCCGCTCTGCTCGCCCTTGGCGTCGGTCACCCGGTACTTCACGCCCAACAGGGCTTCGGAATACTTGGTCGCCATGCCGACCAAACCGGTCATCCACATCCAGAACAACGCGCCTGGGCCGCCGATACCGATAGCGGTCGCCACCCCGGCGATATTGCCAACGCCGATGGTCGCCGCCAGTGAGGTGGCCAGCGCCTGATAGTGAGTGACGTCTCCGGGGACGTCGCCCTTTTCCTTACGTTTGACGAAGGCCAACCAGAAGGCATGGCCGAGTACACGAAACTGGATGCCACGCAGACGGACGGTCAGGTACAGACCGGTGAGCAGCAACAAGGGGATGAGCAGAAACGGCCCCCAGATAAAGCCGTTGATGGCAGAAAGCACTGCGAGAAGTTGTTCCATCGAGGATGTCCTTTTTGTTCTATCCAGTGCGGCTCGTGGCCGGCAGGAACGGCGCCAGAGCTGGTAGAGCGCTGTTGCCAAGAGATGAACGCGAATGCGTCCGTGCAACGTCGAGTGACATCGTTACGAATGCCAGGGACTTAACAAATCATTAGGCGAATCAATCAATTGCGACAGAGCCGATTGTTGCCAGGACGGCAAGGCTATAACAACTTGCCCACGAAAGGGCTGAAAAAAACGGGGAATTTCGCTGCAGTAGCGCACTGAATCAGGCGTTCGCCTCGCCTGACCGGCCTTCGCCAGAGGTCATTCGGCGCAGTTCAGCGGTTGCTGGCGCCACTGCGCCCAGGCGGGCGCCCAACCGTCGCGGTGCGACACCTGAGCCAGGCTCACGGCTTCCACGCATCGCGCTTCGCCAAGCCCATCGAGGTAATGGCGCAGCACTTCGGCGGGCACCACGCGATCCTCACTACCCACCAAGTGACGCTGCGCGACCTGCGCCAACCGCTCGCGGTCGTCCAGCGGCTCCAGCGAACCGTTCAGCGCGCTCAATTGCTGCAACTGTGCCCAATAGCGCGGGCTCAGGTTGCCGGCCAGGGTCTGCACTACGGCAATATCGTCGCGGCGCGCCGCCAACAACAACGCCAGCGCCGCTCCGCCGGAGTAACCGACCAGTTCGAAGTCTCGGTTGCCGTAGCGCGCCTTGATCAGATCGAGAGCACCGTCAAGACTGGCCAGCACCTCGCGGCCAAAGCGCCGATCCGTCCACAGGCCGGTTTCGCAGGCAGCGCTGCGTACGAACTGACAGGGCCGCGCCAGGTACAGGCTCGGCGTCGGGTCGCTGAACGCCAGCCGCGCCACCAGCAGATCGCGGGGAGAGGGATCGAGACTGGGTTGCGAACGCGTGGCCCAGGCATGGCCGTCACCCTCCAGATAAATCCGGAGACGCGACGCGGACACAGCGTTGCTCGGCGCGCTCAGGAGCAAGGGGAAGGGCTTGAGGTCGAGGGTTTGCAAACGCTGGCTCTGCTCCCCCGCCAACTCGTCGAGCTGTTGCAGCGGGGATTGGCAGCCGCTCAATGCAACGGTCAGCAACACGCCAACAAGCAGCGCGGCTGACCTTGCGCGGCTGGCCATCAGCATCCCGTCAGCTTCGCCTCGCGACGTTCGCCGGGGAAGAAGAACGGCCGCAGGCGAACGCCCACGCCATTGCCGATAAACGCCGCCACCAGCCACAGCCAACCGTGCAGGCTGCCGGAGGCGATGCCGCTGAAGTAAGCGCCGATGTTGCAACCATAAGCCAGACGCGAGCCGTAGCCGAGCAGCAGGCCACCGATCACCGCGGCGATCAGCGAACGCAGCGGAATGTTCAGGTTCGGCGCGAAGCGCCCGGCCAGCCCAGCGGCCAGCAGTGCGCCGACGACGATGCCGATATCCATTACCGTAGTGATGTCTTCCCACAGCGGCGCAGCCAGCGCCTGGGCATTGCCCGGTTGCTGCCAGAACGCCCAGGCGGCCACATCCACCCCGCCGCCTTGCAGCACCTTGGCGCCCCACAACGCGAACGCCGAGGTGATGCCCCACGGGCGACCGGCCAGAGCCAGGGTGGCAAAGTTGAGCAGCGCCAGCAGCACTGCGCCCCAGATCAGCGGCCAGGGGCCGCGCAGGAAACGCTGCCAGCCTTGCTGCTCACTTGGCGCCGCGCGTTCCAGGCTGCCATGCCGGGCGCGCTCCAGACGGATGCTGATCGCCGCAATGGCCGCGAACAATCCGAGGCTGACCAGCAGTGCCGGCAACAATCCCAGGCTGGTTACAATCGAGGTCGGTGGCAGGCTCGGCAGGGCCGACCACCACTCCAGGTGATGAGTCGCGCCCACGCCACCGATGATGAAGAACAGCAGCGTCACCAGCATCCGCGCGTTGCCGCCGCCTACGGTGAACAGCGTGCCGGACGCACAACCGCCGCCCAGCTGCATGCCGATACCGAAGATGAAAGCGCCGACGATCACCGAGGTACCTGCCGGCGCCACCAGCCCCTTGACCGGCTCACCGAACAGCGTGCCCGCCGACAGCGCCGGGAAGAACAGCAGCACGGCAATCGCCAGCATCACCATCTGCGCACGCAGGCCGGCGCCACGGCGCTCGTTGAGCAGCACGCGCCATGCCGAGGTGAAGCCGAATGCAGCGTGATAGAGCACCAGGCCCAGCGCACCACCGACGATGAACAGCAACGCCTGACGGCCACTCACCGCGAAGGTGAGCGCCAGGGCGCCAGCCAGCAGCAGCGCCACGGCAACCAGCGGCGTGCCCGGACGATTGGCCGGCGCCGCCGCAGGAATGGAGAGATTCATATAGACCTTCGAATAACCAATTGAAACGGTCGGCTATTGTAGCCTGCCCCGAGCGCCTGGGCTGGCTGATCGTTAGACCGATTCCTGAGAGGGTTATGACACCGCGCTACAACGAATGCCAGCCGCGCGATGTGCAAACCCAGCCCTAATGGTTAGCAGCGGCTCAGCGGCCATGACTGGCGAGCCGAGCAGCAGGTACTACGTGCTCAGAACACCCCGTCACGGGCAGCCGGCGGGGTGAACAACCCGGCCGGGTCGCGGCGCACCGAACCTTCCTTGATCTCGGCTGCCTCGACGACTTCGACCTGCTCGCCATTCAAGGCCTTCTGCACAGTCTGCTGGGTCAGCACGCTGGAGAGGATGATCTTGCCGGAATCGGTGAAGTCATAAACGGTGGACGAGCCCTGCAGCGGCACCGAGGCCAGGCGCTGACCGCGGCTATTGAACACGTCGGCAGTCAGCGCGTGGGTCAGCACCACGCCCATGAAGCTCTCGCTCTTCCATTCACGTACACGAACCGACAGCAGCATGGCATCGGCGGATGACGCCTGGCTTACCTTGCTATCAACGGCGCGGGCCTTGACGCCCTTGCGCTCGAAACCTCCCAGCAAGGACTTCTGCAGTTCCTGCGCCAGCGGCTCGCCAGAACGGGTATTGACGTCATAGGGGATGTAATAGCTGCCGCGGATCAAGCCGACGAAATGGCCCTTCTTGTTACCGGACAGTACATAGGGACGCTCATCGATCACCTGCACCTCGACGGACTTGGAGAAGGTTTGCGGCACCTCGGGATACGCCTGGGAATAGTCGATTTTGCGGCCATTGGAGCAGGCAGCCAGGCTGAGCAACAGCATGAGGAAACAGCAGCGACGGAGCATGAAATATCCCTATCAGAGTTGACCTCGCCCTTCAGGAGCGACGGTTGAAAGCGCAAAGCTGCGGTGAATCCGAAGCGACGCGGTACGAACGCAGCCGCTATATGCCAAAGCAGCTGGGCCAACGCAAGCGACTGCGCCGATATGAACAAGGCAAATATGAAAAGTGCGATAGCTGCGGCAAATGCCGGGCAAAAAAAGGGGCCTTGCGGCCCCCAGAGGTAAACGTTGGGCAATCAGGCTTCGACTTCGATCAACACCTCGCCTGGGTTGACCCGGTCGCCCTTGGCCACATGCACGGCCTTGACGGTGCCGGCGATAGGCGCCTGCACTTCGGTCTCCATTTTCATCGCTTCGGTGATCAGCACGGCCTGCCCCGCCTTCACGGTATCGCCCTCCTTGACCAGCACGTCGACGATGTTGCCCGGCATGCTGGTGCTCACGTCACCCGGCGCACTGGCGGTGCGGCGCTTGCTGCCGGTACCACCGGCGACGTAGTCGTTGAGCGCTTCGAACACCACTTCTTCGGGCATGCCGTCGATGGACAGGTAGAAGTGTCGCTTGCCCTCGCCCTTGACGCCGACGCCGGTGATATCCACGCGATAGCTTTCGCCATGCACGTCGATGATGAATTCGGTCGGTACGCCAGCCCCGCCGGCTGCCGCCACGCCGCTGCCATCGGGAATCGGCAGCAACACCTCCGGTTGCAGGCTGCCGGCTTCGCGCTCCTCGAGAAACTTGCGGCCAATGTCCGGGAACATGGCGAAGGTCAGCACGTCCTCTTCGGACTTGGCCAGGTCGCCGATCTGCCCGCGCAGCTTGTCCATCTCCGGCTTGAGCAGATCGGCCGGGCGCACATCGATCACCTCTTCATTGCCGATGGCCTGCTTGCGCAGCGTTTCGTTGACGGTGCCCGGCGCCTGTCCGTAGCCGCCCTGCAGGTAGAGCTTCACCTCGTTGGTGATGGTCTTGTAGCGCTCACCGGCGAGCACGTTGAAGAACGCCTGGGTGCCAACGATCTGCGAGGTCGGCGTCACCAGCGGCGGGAAACCGAGGTCTTCACGCACCCGCGGAATCTCCGCCAGCACTTCGTTCATGCGGTTCAGCGCGCCCTGCTCCTTGAGCTGGTTGGCCAGGTTGGAAATCATCCCGCCCGGTACCTGATTGACCTGCACCCGGGTGTCGACGGCGGTGAATTCGCTTTCGAACTGGTGGTACTTCTTGCGCACCGCATGGAAGTACATGCCGATTTCCTGGATCAGCGAGAGATCCAGGCCGGTGTCGTATTCGCTGCCCTTGAGCGCAGCGACCATGGACTCGGTACCGGGATGACTGGTGCCCCAGGCAAAGCTGGAGATGGCCGTGTCGATATGGTCGGCGCCGGCCTCGATGGCCTTGAGCTGACACATAGAACCCAGGCCCGCCGTGTCGTGGCTGTGGATAAATACCGGCAGATCGATCTCGGCTTTCAACGCCTTGACCAGATCGGCCGTGGCGTACGGCGTGAGCAGGCCGGCCATGTCCTTGATGGCGATGGAGTCGATGCCCATGGCCTGCATGGCCTTGCCCTGAGCGACGAAGGCCGCGACGGTGTGCACCGGGCTGGTGGTGTAGGCGATGGTGCCCTGGGCGTGTTTGCCGGCGGTCTTCACCGCTTCGATGGCAACGCGCAGGTTACGCACATCATTCATGGCATCGAAAATGCGGAACACGTCGATGCCGTTCTCCGCCGCCTTGGCAACGAAGGCGCTGACCACGTCATCGCTGTAATGGCGATAACCGAGCAGGTTCTGCCCGCGCAGGAGCATCTGCAGGCGAGTGTTGGGCAATGCCGCGCGCAGCTCGCGCAGACGCTCCCACGGGTCTTCCTTGAGAAAGCGCACGCAGGCATCGAAGGTGGCGCCGCCCCAGACTTCCAGCGACCAGTAGCCGACCTTGTCGAGCTTGTCGCAGATCGGCAGCATGTCTTCGGTGCGCATGCGGGTGGCCAGCAGGGACTGATGGGCGTCGCGCAGGATGGTGTCGGTAACCGTGATTTTTCTTGTCATGGTGCGTTCCTCACAGGCCGGCATGGGCGGCAATGGCGGCGGCGATGGCCAGGGCCAGTTCGCCCGGCTTGCGTTTGATCGAGTAGTTCAGCAGCTCGGGATGGTTGTCGACGAAGCTGGTGTTGAAGCGCCCACTGCGAAATTCGTCGTTGGCGAGAATCTGCTGGTAGTAGGTGGCGGTGGTCTTCACACCCTGCACGCGCATGTCGTCCAGAGCACGCGCGCCACGGGCCAGGGCCTCTTCCCAGGTGAGCGCCCAGACGACCAGCTTCAGGCACATGGAGTCGTAATACGGCGGAATGGTGTAGCCGGTATAGATTGCCGTATCGGTGCGCACGCCTGGGCCGCCAGGGGCGTAGTAGCGGGTGATCTTGCCGAACGATGGCAGGAAGTTGTTGCGCGGGTCTTCGGCGTTGATCCGAAATTGCAGGGCGAAGCCGCGGTACTGGATATCTTCCTGCTTGATGGAAAGCGGCAGGCCGGAGGCGATGCGAATCTGCTCGCGAACGATATCGATGCCGGTGATTTCCTCGGTGATGGTGTGTTCCACCTGCACCCGAGTGTTCATCTCCATGAAGTACACCTCTCCCTCGGCGAGCAGGAACTCCACGGTACCGGCATTCTCGTAACCCACCGCCTGGGCGGCGCGCACGGCGAGGTCGCCGATATAGGCGCGCTGCTCCGGGGTCAGCTGCGGGCTGGGGGCGATTTCGATGAGCTTCTGGTTGCGCCGCTGGATCGAGCAGTCGCGCTCGAACAGGTGCACCACGTTGCCGAAGCTGTCGCCGAGGATCTGCGCCTCGATGTGCTTCGGGTTGACGATGCACTTCTCCAGGAACACCTCGGCCGAACCAAACGCCTTGGTGGCCTCGGAAATCACCCTTGGAAACGCCTGCTCCAGCTCCTCACGGCTGTTGCAGCGGCGAATGCCCCGACCACCGCCACCGGAGGTGGCCTTGAGCATCACCGGATAGCCGATGCGGTCACCTTCGAGCAGCGCCTCGGCGATATCCGCCACGTTGCCCTCGGTGCCCGGCGTCACCGGCACGCCGGCCTTGATCATGCTGCGCCGGGCTTCGGTCTTGTCGCCCATGCGGCGGATGACCTCGGCGCTCGGGCCGATGAATTTGATGCCCCGCGAGGCGCAGATTTCCGCCAGCTCGGCATTCTCGGAGAGAAAGCCATAGCCGGGGTGCAGCGCATCGCAGCCGGTTTCCACGGCCAGGTTCACCAGCTTGCGCGGGTTCAGGTAGCCCGCCAGCGGGTCATCACCAATGCCGTAGGCCTCGTCGGCACGTTTGACGTGCAGGGCCTGGCGGTCGGCGTCCGAATAGATGGCCACCGAACGAATGTTCATCTCGGCGCAGGCCCGCACGATGCGGACGGCAATCTCGCCACGGTTGGCTATCAGGATTTTCTTGATCACGAGCCAGCATCCTCGATCACGTGAACAGGCGACCTCTAGAGGTCGAGATATGACCGGATATGTCCGCCCGGCCTTATGAGCAACCCTACGCCGCTGTAACAATTAACCAAAATCAATATTTATTGGGTTATGCATAAGTAAAAACTTATGCTTGGCGAACAAGAATCCACTCGAGTGGTGAAGAAAATTCGCAAGTCATTGTTACGCATGACCTTTCGCCAACTTCAGGTGTTTCGCTCGGTATGCGACAACCGCTCCTACAGCCGCGCAGCCGAGGAAATGGCCCTAACTCAGCCAGCCGTGAGCCTGCAGATTCGCCAGCTCGAAGAGCTGCTCGATCAGCCGCTGTTCGATTACGTTGGCAAGAAGCTGTACCTGACCGAAGCAGCGGAAGCGCTGCAGCGCGCCAGCGAGGACATCTTCGGGCGCCTGGAAAGCCTGGACATGCAACTGGCCGATCTCAAGGGCTCGCTGCAGGGCCAGTTGAGCCTGGCCATCGAATCCAGCGCCAAGTACTTCATGCCGCACCTGTTCGCCGCCTTCCGCCGCGAGCACCCGGAGGTCAGCCTGCAACTGACCGTGGTCAATCACGCCCAGGCGGTCAGAAGACTGAGCGCCAACCGCGACGACCTACTGATCATGTCTCAGGTGCCAGCAGACATGTCCCTGGAATTCCTGCCCTTCCTGAACAATCCAATCATCGCAGTGGCGCCTCCGGATCACCCGCTGAGCCAGGCACAATCGTTGCATTTGCAGGATCTGTGCGCCTGGCCATTGCTGGTGCGTGAGCCTGGCTCGGGCACGCGGCGAGCTTGCGAGGAGTACTGCCACCAGAAGCGTGCGCATTTCGAGCAGTTGCAGGAGGTTGGCTCCATGGAAGGGCAACGCGAAGGCGTGATTGCCGGGCTGGGTCTGGCACTGATACCGCGCCATGCGGTACGCCGCGAACTGCAATTGGGCGTGTTGCGCGAATTGCCGGTGGCCGAACTGCCGCTGCTGCGCAGCTGGTGCGTGGTGCACCCGCGGGGTAAATACCTGTCGCCGGTGGCCCAGGCTTTCTTCAATTTCGTGCGTAACGAGCGCACGCAGATTGGCGCTTTGGCGGAGCAATTCAGCGGAGCGAGCAATTCACTGTAGGGATTTCGTATAAGATATCCAAAACCCTCACACAATGGGTGCCGTAGCGTGCCATTACCTCCCCTGAACGCCCCCAACCTAGGCATCACTCCGTCTGCCTCCGAGGTGATCACCAAGCACCTGCGCGATGCCATCGTCGCCGGCCACTTCGCCGAAGACGAACCGGTGCGTCAGGACGACATCGCCAAGCTGTTCAACGTCAGCAAGATCCCCGTGCGCGAGGCGCTCAAGCGTCTGGAGGCCGAGGGACTGGTGGTCTTCCAGCGCAACAAGGGGGCTGTGGTCACACGCATCTCCGAGCCGGAGCTGGCGCAGATGTTCGAGGTGCGCATCCTCCTTGAGGACAAGGTACTGCGCCTGGCGATTCCCAACATGAGCGAAGCCACCTTCGCCCGCGCCGAGCGCATCTGCGAGGAGTTCGTCGGCGAGGACAACATCGGCCGCTGGGCCGAACTCAACTGGGAGCTGCATGCCTGCCTCTATGAACCGGCGCAGCGGCCGTTCCTGGTCAGCCTGATCCGCTCCATCCACGACAAGCTGGAACGCTACCTGCGCCTGCAGATGAGCCTCTCCGAAGGCAAGGATCGCGCCGACCGCGAACACCGCGAGATCATCGCCGCCTGCCGCGCCCGTGACATCGAGCGCGCGGTCACTCTGCTCGACCAGCACATCATCGGCGTATGCCGCAGCCTCTACGAGCACCTGCCCGAACACCGTTGAATCAGCAGTCTTCATAGGGTGGACAACGCTCATTAACCATCCACCGCTCCGAGGCCTTGATGGTGGACAAAAAGAGCGTTGCCCACCCTACCTAGAGCGCCGGCATCATCAAATCCGAGTACCGGGTATCGCTCATCTCCTCGACACATCCTACGAACTGCGACTCACCCTAGATCCGGTTGGATGCATCCAGCGCCTTGAGCAGGCGAGCGTCGTGGCCGTAGATATCGGGGCGGAACTGTACCTGCCCGTCGGCGCCGACCTGAGCGGTCCAGTACGCCATCAGGATAGGCACCGGGCGCGGCAGATCGGCACGCAGCGTGCGGCCACTGTCCCACTGTCTGGCGATCCGGGCACGATCGGTTGGCGTGGCTTCGGCGAGCAACTGATCGACCAGTTCGGTAACCCGCTCGATGCGCACACAGCCTGAGCTGAACAGCCGCGGCAGGTTGTCGAACAGGCGCTGGCTCGGTGTGTCGTGCAGGTACACCGAGAAAGGATTTGGGAAGCGGATCGCCACTTTGCCCAATGGGCTGTGAGCGCCAGCAGACTGACGGATCATCACGCGGCCGGGTCGCTCCCAGTCGACGCCACGCGGATCCACTGGATTGCCTTCGTAATCGATCACCTGCATATGGTTGGCGGCCAGATAGCCGGCCGCATCACGGCGCAGCTCCGGCAGTTTGTCCTCGCGCAGGATGGTCGGTGGAATCGTCCAGGTCGGGTTCAGGGTCAGGTGAGTGATCAGCGAGCGCAGCAACGGCGTCGGCCGGGCCGGGCGGCCAACCTGGGTGCGTGCCTGCCAGGCGATCGCATGGTCACGCAGGAACATCACTTCGGCGCCAGCCACGTCGATCAGTACGCTGGTCGGCTCGATCTCGTGGGACAGCCAGCGCAGGCGCTCCAGATTGATGCGGATCTGATCCATGCGCTCACTGGCCGAGCGGTTCAACTCGGCCAGTGTACCGGGGCCGACCACACCATCGGGCTTGAGCAGGTGGTTGCGCTGGAAGGCCTTGACGGCTTCAACCAGCGCGGTGGAGTACACCGACGTTTCCTCGGCGACCAATGCCGGGGCGCCCTGAGACAGATCGCCATGCAGCTGCAGGCGCTGCTCGAGCAAGGGCACGCGCCCGTCCACCGCGCCAGGACGCAACAGGGTTCCGCCCGGAATCGCCAGCCATTGCGGCAAGGCCTGACGACGCAGCTCGGCGTAGCGCTGACGCAAGTCCCGGTAAGGGCCGAAATCCGGGCGGGCCTGTTCGAAGGCCTGCGCCGGATTGCTCAACCCCGCTTGGGCGATCGCCTGCAGCGGCGCCAGGCTCCGCTCCATGGCCATGCTCTCGGGCTCCCAGAGTGGCTCGACCTGGGCCTGCTCCAGACGCCCATAGGCCAGGTCACGCAATGCCTGTAGATAAGCCGTGGTGGCGAGCACCTCGACACAGGCAGAAAGGCGTGGCGATGGACTCTCGACCGCTGCCAGCTCACGCAGCGGCTCCAGATGGTAGGCGCGGGGATCAAGGCCATCGTCCACTAGCGCGTCCAGCTCGGCGAACAGCCCCGGCAGGTTCTGCTCACTCCACACCGGCTGCGAACCACGTAGCAGATAGAAGGGCTCCAGCCATTCGCGATCCTTGGCGGTAAGGCTCAGGGCGGGCGATACGCAGGTCAGGCTGGGTTCGGAGAGCTGCTCTTGGAGGGGGCTGGGTGGCGCTCCATCGGCCAGTGCCAATGGAGCGCTCAGGGCCAACGCCCAGGCGGCGGATGAAGTGGGAGAAAACAAAGCGCCGCTCCAATTTACGACAGAGTGAATGACAGCCCGTCGGATTGGCCCGCGGGTCAGAAGATTTCGGCTGCTAGAATCGCGGGCTTTGTTGTGCCCGCATCGCCTGGCGAAGGCTCGACATATCGATGGCCGAAACTCAGAGACTTGAAATGATGACCACGATTCAGCGAATTTGCTTAGCCTTTCTTTGCCTAGCATTGCCCGTTCCGTCCCTGATGGCCGCCACACTGGCTCCCGATCCCCTGCTAGAAAGCCTGTCTGCCGAAGCACCGGCGTTGAAGCGCAAGGTACTCAACCATGCCATCGACGCAATGCGTTGCGCCATCAATAACGGTGCCGTACCGGCCCAACGTCTCGCCGTCATCGACTTTTCCAAGCCGTCCAGCGAACGCCGCCTGTGGATCTTCGACCTGACCAAGAAACGCCTGCTGTTGCATGATCTGGTCGCCCACGGCCAGCAGTCCGGTGACAACTTCGCCACCCGGTTCTCCAACACCGAAGGCAGCCATCAGTCCAGCATCGGCTTGTTCCGTACCCAGGAAAGCTACACCGGCAAGCACGGCTACTCGCTGCGCATGGACGGCCTGGAGCCGGGCTTCAATGACCTTGCCCGCCAGCGCGCCATCGTCATTCATCCCGCCGACTACGTGAACCCGGCCTGGATCAAGACCCAAGGCCGCATTGGTCGCAGCCAGGGCTGCCCTGCCGTACGCCCGGAAGTCGCCCGCATGGTGGTAGACAGCCTCAAGGGCGGCCAATTCATGTTCTCGTACTACCCGGACAAACGCTGGCTGCAATCGTCGGCGTTCATCAACTGCAAGCCAGGCCTGGTCGCCAGTATCGTCAGCACCAAAGAAGGCTGAGACGCCGGAAGGCGTTAGCGAATATTCGATTTGGTGGGCTAAAGCCCACCCTTGAACCGTCTCCCCCCTCAATCATCAAAAACGCTCAGGGCTCCATGCCCTCGACGATGATCACTTCCGAGCGCGCGGCGCCGGCCCGGTAGCTGCTGGCTTCCTGGTAGGCCTCGGAGCGATAGCAAGCCACGGCCTGATCGTAGGTGGGGAATTCGATCACCACGCTGCGTTGTGGCGTGACTCGGCCTTCCTGCGCTTCGGAGCGGCCGCCGCGGGCCAGGAACTTGCCACCGAAAGCAGCGAAGGCCGCCGGGGCGCGCTTGGTGTATTCCACGTAGCGCTCGGGGTCGGTGACGTCCACGTGCGCGATCCAGTAACCCTTCATGATTGACCTCCTTTAATTTGATTTCGTATTACGGTATACCATAATTTAAAATAACCCAGCCGACGAGATCCGCCATGCCCTTCCATCCCATTCGTGAACTCATCGATGACTTCCGCCAGGGCAAGATGGTGTTGCTGGTCGATGACGAAGACCGCGAGAACGAAGGCGACCTGCTGCTTGCTGCGCAGTTCTGTACGCCCCAGGCGATCAACTTCATGGCCCGTGAAGCCCGCGGGCTGATCTGCCTGACCCTGACCGACGAGCACTGCCAGCGTCTGGGCCTGGAGCAGATGGTACCGAGTAACGGTAGCGTGTTTTCCACCGCCTTCACCGTTTCCATCGAAGCCGCCAGCGGCATCACCACCGGTATTTCCGCCGCCGACCGGGCGCACACGGTACTCACCGCCGTTGCGCCCGGCGCGACAGCGGCCGACTTGGTGCAGCCGGGCCATGTATTCCCGCTGCGAGCCAAGGAAGGCGGTGTACTGACCCGCGCGGGACATACCGAGGCCGGCTGCGATCTGGCCAGGCTGGCGGGCCTGACCCCGGCGGCGGTGATAGTCGAAGTCATGAACGAGGACGGCAGCATGGCCCGCCGCCCGCAGCTGGAGGCCTTCGCCCAGTCCCACGGCATCAGGATCGGCACCATCGCCGACCTCATCCAGTACCGCCTGAGCACCGAGCACACGGTCACCCGCATCGGCGAGCGCGAGCTGCCCACCGTGCACGGCGAGTTCCGCCTGATCACCTATGAAGACCGTATCGCCGGCGGTGTGCACATGGCCATGGTGATGGGCGATATCCGCCACGACGAGCCGACCCTGGCGCGCGTACATGCCATCGATCCGCTGCGCGATCTGGTCGGCGCCGAATACACCGGCCCGCGCAGCTGGACGCTATGGGCCGCCCTGGAACGCATCGCTGCCGACGGCAAGGGCGTCGTCGTGGTGCTCGCCAACCACGAATCGTCCCAGGCGCTGCTCGAACGTGTGCCGCAGCTGACCCAGCCGCAGCGCCCGTTCAACCGTGGCCAGACACGTGTCTATTCGGAGGTCGGCACCGGGGCACAGATTCTGCAGGATCTCGGCGTCGGCAAGCTGCGTCACCTGGGCCCGCCGCTCAAGTACGCGGGTCTTGCCGGCTATGAACTGGAGGTTGTGGAGACCGTGCCCTTCGAGTGAGCGAAGGCCACGGATGACCGGTCGTGCAAGCGAGACAAGAAGTGCGGCAAAGCGCTTGCGGAAAGTTTGGAATACCATAATATGATATCCCTAAGGCCAGCCAGTTTATCGTGTGCCCCGCAAGGGAAAACCACAAAGACAGCACCGATATTGGCCGCCATTCAGATCCCCTGGATCCACTGCTCCGGTTAAGCGGGCACAACGCTCGCTTGCGAAAAAACACAACAAAGAGGGCAAGCAAGATGGTGTTTATCAAAGGTGTGACCTCGGTGCTCGCCGCGAGCATTCTGAGTGCAGCAGTCGCCACCACGGCCGCTGCCGAAACCGTCAACTTCGTGAGCTGGGGCGGTAGCACCCAGGACGCGCAAAAGGCCGCTTGGGCAGATCCGTTCAGCAAGAGCAGCGGCGTCACCGTGGTGCAGGACGGCCCTACCGACTACGGCAAGCTCAAGGCCATGGTCGAAAGCGGCAACGTGCAGTGGGACGTGGTCGACGTGGAAGCCGACTTCGCCCTGCGCGCCGCCGCCGAAGGTCTGCTGGAGCCGCTGGACTTCGGCGTCATCGAGCGTGAGAAGATCGACCCGCGCTTCGTCTCCGATCACGGCGTTGGCTCGTTCTATTTCTCCTTCGTGCTCGGCTATAACGAGGGCAGCCTCGGCAACAAGAAGCCGGAAGACTGGAGCGCGCTGTTCGATACCGCGACCTACCCCGGCAAACGCGCCCTGTACAAGTGGCCGAGCCCGGGCGTGATCGAGCTGGCCCTGCTGGCTGACGGCGTTGCCGCCGACAAGCTGTACCCGCTGGATCTGGATCGCGCCTTCAAGAAACTCGACACCATCAAGAAAAACATCGTCTGGTGGGGCGGCGGCGCACAGTCGCAGCAACTCCTGGCTTCCGGCGAGGCGAGCATCGGTCAGTTCTGGAACGGCCGCATCTATGCCTTGCAGGAAGAAGGCGCACCCGTGGCGGCAAGCTGGAAGCAGAACCTGGTCATGGCCGACTTCCTGGTCATCCCCAAGGGCGCCAAGAACAAGGACGCGGCCATGAAGTTCCTGGCTCACGCCAGCGGCGCCAAGGGCCAGGCCGACTTCGCCAACCTCACCGCCTACGCGCCGGTCAACGTCGACAGCGTACAGCGTCTGGACTCGGTGCTGGCACCGAACCTGCCCACCGCGCACGTGAGCGATCAGATCACCCTGGACTACGCCTACTGGGCGAAGAACGGGGCGGACATCGCCACCCGCTGGAACGAATGGCTGGTGAAGTGAAATGACCGCGCTCCGTACCCCTGAGGTCGGTGCAGCAAGCCGTCGGCGCGACAGCGCCGACGGTAACGCGGAACGGGCGGCGCGTTGGCGCGGCGCCCCGTACCTGCTGCCGGCCCTGCTATTCCTCGGGTTGTTCTTCCTGACGCCGCTGATCGGCCTGCTGCTGCGCGGCGTGCTGGAACCGGAGCCGGGCCTGGGCAACTACGCACAACTGTTCGCCAATTCGGCCTACTCCAAGGTGCTGTTCAACACCTTCGCGGTAGCCGGGCTGGTGACCGTGATCAGCCTGCTGCTGGGTTTCCCCCTGGCCTGGGCGATCACCCTGATGCCGCGCGGCTGGGGCCGCTGGCTGTTGAATATCGTCCTGCTGTCGATGTGGACTAGCCTGCTGGCACGCACCTACTCCTGGCTGGTGCTGCTGCAGTCCTCTGGCGTGGTGAACAAGACACTGATGGCCATGGGCATCATCGATCAGCCGCTGGAGATGGTGCACAACCTGACCGGCGTGGTGATCGGCATGAGCTACATCATGATTCCGTTCATCGTGCTGCCACTGCAGGCGACCATGAGCGCCATCGATCCGATGGTCTTGCAGGCCGGCTCGATCTGCGGCGCCAGCCCGTGGCGCAACTTCTTCAAGGTGTTCCTGCCGTTGTGCAGGCCGGGCATTTTCAGCGGTGGCCTGATGGTCTTCGTGATGTCCCTGGGTTACTACGTGACCCCGGCACTGCTCGGCGGCGCACAGAACATGATGCTGCCCGAATTCATCATCCAGCAGGTGCAATCGTTCCTTAACTGGGGCATTGCCAGCGCGGCGGCAGCCTTGCTGATCCTCATCACGCTGGTGCTGTTCTACGTCTACCTGAAGCTGCAACCGGAATCGCCGGTGGCTTCCAGCACTGCGAGGTAAACGCCATGCTGCTGTCACCCAATGCCATGGGCCGCGGCCTGCGCTACGGCCTCAATACGGTCACCGCGCTGATCGCCGTGTTCCTGCTGCTACCGATTCTGTTCATCGTGCTGCTGTCGTTCGGCTCCTCGCAGTGGCTGGTGTTTCCGCCACCGGGCTGGACGTTCAAGTGGTACGGGCAGTTCTTTTCCAACGCGCAGTGGATGGACGCTGCGCTGGTCAGCCTCAAGGTCGCCCTGCTGACGACCGTCTGCGCGGTCGCCATCGGCATGCCCAGTGCCTTCGCGCTGGTGCGCGGAAAATTTCCGGGCCGCGAACTGCTGTACGCGCTGTTCACCCTGCCGATGATCGTGCCGCTGGTGATCATCGCCGTGGCGGTCTACGCACTGTTCCTCAAGCTCGGCTACACCGGCACGCTGTTCGCCTTCGTGGTCAGCCACGTGATCGTCGCGCTGCCGTTCACCATCATCTCGATCATCAACTCGCTGAAGCTGTTCGATCAGTCCATCGAGGATGCCGCGGTGATCTGCGGCGCCACGCGCCTGCAGGCCATCGTCAAGGTGACCTTCCCGGCGATCCGTCCGGGCCTGGTGGCCGGCGGCCTGTTCGCCTTCCTGGTTTCCTGGGACGAAGTGGTGCTCAGCGTGATGATGGCCAGCCCCGGCCTGCAGACGCTGCCGGTGAAGATGTGGACGACGCTGCGCCAGGATCTCACCCCCGTGATCGCCGTCGCCTCGACGCTGCTGATCGGTCTTTCCCTGCTGGTCATGGTCATCGCCGCCATCGTGCGCCGGCGCACCGACGTCAAAGCCTGAGTGCCGAGGAGAATTTCATGAGTGCTGTCATCCAAGAAAACCGGGCGCCACAGACGCTGGTCAGCCTGCGCAACCTGAACAAGCACTACGGCGACTTCACCGCTGTGGATAACATTTCCCTGGAGATCCAGGAGGGCGAATTCCTCACCTTTCTCGGCTCCAGCGGCTCGGGCAAGAGCACCACGCTGTCGATGCTGGCCGGCTTCGAAACCCCCAGCTCCGGGGAAATCCTGGTCGAGGGTAAATCCCTGGTCAACGTGCCGCCGCACAAGCGCGACATCGGCATGGTGTTCCAGCGCTATTCGCTGTTTCCACACCTCGACGTGCGCCAGAACATCGCCTTTCCCCTGGCGATCCGCAAACTGAGTGCCGCCGAACAGCAGCGTCAGGTCGAGGCCATGCTCAAGCTGGTGCAGCTCGGCGAGTTCGCGCACCGCCGTCCGGCGCAGCTTTCCGGCGGCCAGCAGCAACGCGTGGCAATTGCCCGCGCGCTGGTCTACGAACCGCGAATCCTGCTGATGGACGAACCCCTCGGCGCGCTGGACAAGAAGCTGCGCGAAGACCTGCAGGACGAGTTGCGTCACCTGCACCGGCGCCTGGGCATCACCATCGTCTACGTGACCCACGATCAGGAAGAAGCGATGCGCCTGTCACAGCGTATCGCTATCTTCAGCCACGGCAAGATCGTCGGTCTGGGCAGCGGTTATGACCTTTACCAGAACCCGCCAAACGCCTTCGTCGCCTCCTTCCTCGGCAACTCCAACTTCCTGCGGACGAAGGTCAGTGGCCAGGCCGCCGTGCAGTTCGAGCAGCAGAGCCTGTCGATCACCCCGACCGCCAATCTGAAGAACGATCAGGACGTGCTGCTGATGCTGCGCCCGGAAAAAGCCCAGGTGCTGCCACAGCAAGTCGCCGCGCAGACGCCACTGCCAGCCGGCTGGAACGAGATCCCCGTGCAGGTCACCGAAGTGGTGTTCCTGGGCGAGAGCCTGACCTGCCACGTGGTCACACCCGGCGGCTGCCACCTGACCCTAAAAGCCATGGGCAGCGGCCTGCAACCCCTGCAGCCCGGCGCCCAGGCGCGTGTACGCTGGGCCGCCAGCGATGCCTGTCTGTACGACAGCTGGAACGAGAGCGACCTGAACAAGGCCGCAGGTGCGCACTGAGAGCGGACACGGCTGATTCACTCTGCGGCCGCAGAAAGGCGAAAGCGGTCATCTGCTGCGGGGTTCGATCTGATCGTTCCTCACGCTTCGCGTGGGAATGCCTGCAGGGACGCTCTGCGTCCGATGTCGAGGCCAAGCGAGGCAAAGCACCCTGGCCTGGGCTCCCACGCTGGAGCGTGGGAGCCATCAATTGGTGGGCTGAAGCCCACCAAATCGAACGTCCGCTTTCGCCTTGCTGCGCTCAATCGGCCGGTTTGCCAGGCTGTGAACATTAGCCGCGCCTGATCGGCGGAAGCCTCAGGTTCGGGCAAATACAGTATCCTGCGCATCGTTCTTGATCACTATCAGAGCCGCCTTGCCTCTTATCACCTCCAGTAAAAATCTCGTTTTCCGGATCATCGCGCTGATGCAGCGCCATCCGGGCGCCATCGCTGTATTCGGTTTTCTCTCCGGGGTGGCGAGCTTCGTACTGGTCGACCGCCAGGCCGGGCTGGCCAAGGTGCTCGCTCTGGTGATGCTGATCAGCTGGCTCTGGCTGATTCTGGAGAATATGCTGCGCGAGCGCATCGCCGCCCGCTTCGGCTTCGAGCTACCCCGCCCGCTGTTGCGCTATGCCACACAGATGATCCACCAGGAAAGTCTGTTCTTCGTCCTACCGTTCTTCTTTATCACCACCACTTGGAACAGTGGCCAGGCAATGTTCAGTGGGTTACTGGCAGGCGCGGCGCTGGTCTCGATCATCGACCCGCTTTACTACAAGTGGCTGGCACCACGGCGCTGGATCTTCCTCGCGTATCACACGCTGGCCTTGTTCGCCGTGCTGCTCACGGCGCTGCCAATCATCTTCAAGCTCAACACCACCGAGAGCTATCAGTTTTCGCTGGCAGCGGCCGTACTGCTGTCGTTCCCGAGCCTGTTCAGCATCATCACCGTGCGTAAATGGTGGCGCGGTCTGTTGCTGGTCGGCCTGACGCTGGCCATCGGCGCTGTTGGCTGGCTGGGGCGTACCTGGGTGCCTCCGGCCACGCTGTGGCTGACCGAGGTGGCTATCACCACTGAATTCGACAACCAGAATCGCTCGCCCGGCGAAGGCATCGAAGAACTCAGCGTCAGCCAGCTGCGCAGCAGTGGCCTGTACGCTTACACGGCGATCAATGCGCCGCGTGGACTGGATGAGCGCATCTACCACGTCTGGGAACATGAAGGTCGCGAACTGGAACGTATCGCTCTGAATATCCACGGTGGTCGCGAAAAAGGCTACCGCGCCTGGACGCACAAGAAGAACTTCCCGCAGGACGTGGAGGGTGACTGGCAGATTCAGGTGTTGACCGAAGCAGGCCAGATGATCGGCGTGCTGCGCTTCGCGGTAACGCCCGATGCGGGTGCGCCAGCGAGTCCTTCAGCAGGCTCCAAGCAGGCGCCGCCAGAAGTGCAAGAGCCCGCGGCCACGCCAGAAACTGAGCCTGAGCCTGAGCCGCAGGCCGACCCAGCACCGGAACCTGAACCTGAACCGCAAGCAGAGCCCGATGCCGAGCACGCAGATCAGCCACCACGCCCGGCAGGCAGTTGAGCGATCTCAGCCGCTCTCAGCCGAAGAACCAATAACAGACGGAAATGGCGGCCACCACGCCGGCAAACTCGGCCAGCAGTGCACAACCCACCGCATGCCGGGCACGCTGGATGCCCACGGCGCCAAAGTACACCGCCAGCACGTAGAACGTGGTTTCGGTACTGCCCTGAATGATCGCTGCAGCCAGCGCCGGGAAACTATCGACGCCCTGGCTCTGCATGGTTTCAATCAACATCGCCCGCGCCGCACTGCCGGAGAATGGCTTGACCATCGCCGTAGGCAGCGCATCGACGAAGCGGGTATCCCAGCCGCCCCAGGCAACGAGCCAGCGAATACCATCAAGCGCGAACTCCAACGCCCCGGATGCGCGCAGCACACCAACCGCACAGAGCATCGCCACCAGATAAGGCAGCAAACTTTTGGCCACGTCGAAGCCTTCCTTGGCTCCTTCGATGAATTGCTCGTAGACCTGCACCTTGCGCAACGCACCGATCACCAGGAATGCGACGATCACCCCAAGCAGCGTCAGATTACCCAGCAAAGACGACAGGGCCGCTAGTGCAGTAGCGGACATGCCGGCAAGCAGCGCCATGAAACCGCCCAACAGCAATGCGCCGGGAATCATGTAGGCCAGCACCACCGGATCCCACAGACGCAGGCGCTGCATGATGGCCACGGAGAACAGGCCGACCAGGCTCGACGCACTGGTCGCCAGCAGAATAGGCAGAAACACCAACGTCGGGTCAGGCGCGCCTTGCTGAGCGCGGTACATGAAGATAGTGACGGGCAGTAACGTCAGCGATGAGGCATTGAGCACCAGAAAGAGAATCTGCGCGTTGCTCGCTGTGGTGCTGCTTGGGTTGAGATCCTGCAGCGCGCGCATGGCCTTGAGGCCGATGGGTGTGGCGGCATTATCCAAGCCCAAGCCATTGGCCGCGAAGTTCATGGTGATAAAACCAAGCGCTGGATGGCCACGCGGCACTTCAGGCATAAGCCGGGCGAACAGCGGGCCGAGCAGCCGGGCCAGTGCATCCACCAGGCCGGCTTTCTCGGCGATACGCAACAGCCCAAGCCACAGGGTCAGCGTGCCGAACAGCAACACCATCACCTCGACCGACAGCTTGGCCATGGCGAACAGACTTTCCACCATCGCGGCGAATACGGCTGGATCGTCGGCCAGCAACCAGCGGCTGAGCCCCGCTACCGCCGCTACCACGAAAAAGCTCAGCCACAGACCGTTGAGCATACGTCACCCCCTAGAACATAGCGGCTGATGATAACGCGGCCAGGTAAGGGAAGTGACAAACGAGAGACAGTGATTTTGTCGGATTACAGATAGAGCAACGGCGCCAGAAGGCGCCGTCAGCAGCATCAGTACCAGTTGGGGTCTTTCTTCAACTGTTCCTGTAGCAGTTGCTTGACTCCGTCGTCCGGCTCACCGAGCCAACGCAGATCAGCATGCTCACTGGGTGTCTTGTCCTCCGGTAAACCTTCGGGCAACTGCACCCAGAGCGCGTACGCGTCATCCTTGTCCGGGGTGAAGGCAACGTAGAGGCGCTGATTGAAACAGTTGGATGTTTCGCACAACTGCCCGACCAGGTACTGGTCGCCGTCTTCTTCCAGCGTCTTCATGGGCGTAGCCACGCCGCTGAGGTTGATCACCCATTCGGGCAAACGCTCCTCATCCTGGATGAGCTCCTTCCATGCTTCACGATAGTCAGAATTGCTCCCGAGCAGATCGTTGAGGCGGAATTCACCATCGTTGGCGGCCAAGGCCGCCGCGCTACCGCCCAGCATCAGGGCGGCAACGAGCGTCTTGAATCGATTCATCGTCATGGCCTAACCCCGAGGGCGGCGACCCATGATGAACGAAACGATGAACATGACCAGGAACACCACGAAAAGGATTTTCGCGATACCTGTGGCAGTGCCTGCGATACCACCGAAGCCCAGAACGGCAGCGACAATGGCGATGATCAGAAAGGTAATGGCCCAACTCAGCATGGCGTTTCTCCTTGGTTTTTTGAGGTCTTACGGGTGTAACAGTTAAAAAATCGGCAGGCGTTTCAGAACACCCAACGGGTTTGCTTGACTGGCGCTTCCACGGTGTCAGCACGTACCCAATCACCGGTGGTTTGCACGCTTACGGTCTGGCTTACTGTCTGAAAGGAGGCCGGAACAGCAGAGACAGCAGCAGGTTGAACGGTGACTGGCACATGAACCTGACTGGAGACTTGCGGTTCGACGGCTTGCGACTGGGGAGCCTTGAACGACACGCTCAACAGCAAAACCAGGACAGCGGCGACCGCTAGGATCAGGATCTCGGTGTGGGCGCGGTGAAGGTTCATCTGAAGCTCCTTTAAATCGTTGCCGAACGGCTTAGCGTTCTTTTCATGACTTATAGAATTGCAGCCTGCGTGCCAGCTCTAATAAAAAATAAAATCCTTATAAATCAACAATTTAAAAAACAAAACCAAGTGCCATCATTGGCATCCTGCACGATCACGTTACAAAGCTCGGGCGTTCTGCACGACGAAAAAGGCGGCACATCCCTGTGCCAACCGGCTTACATGGCGTGCTTCAGATCACGCATACGGTCATGACAGGCACGCACCTTGGGCATTTCCACGGCCAGCAATGCACGCACGTCTGGCTCGGCGCTCTCCAGCGCATCCTCGAAAGCATGCAGGATGCGATCTTCCGCCTCTTCCAGTTGCGCCACATAAGTGGCTTCTTCATCACTGGACAACGTGGCACGCGCGTCGGCATAAGCCTGGCGCAGCTTGCCCACCACCGTACCGCTGGACGTCGGCTCTTCCTGGTTGGCAGCGACCTTGACCGACAGGGCCTGAATCACCTGGTTCTTGGTTTGCGACATGTCACGGAACAGCGCCTGCAGGCGCACGTCCTTGACCTCATCATGGGCGTGTTCGTAGAAGCGCTGGCCGTCACGGATGATGGCGATCAGTTCGTTGAGTTGCTCGGTCTTGTTGTTCATGGCGATGTTCCTGTCTTTTATAGGCAGTGCCGTCAGCGGCACTGCATAGAATGGCGGTCGCTGGCGACCACCTCCCTTGCTGCTCTTTAGCTGGCGATGCGCAGGGCGTCGGCATCGACGCCGCGCACGCCACGAATGTTGCGCGCGGTCTCGACGGCAAGGCGCTTCTCGGCATTGCTCAACACGGTGCCGCTGAGGCTCACGAAGCCCTCGCGGGTATCGACCTTGATGTTCAGGCTGTCGAGGTTGCGGCTGTACAGGAAGCTGGACTTCACCTTGCCGGTGATCCAGGTGTCGCTGATCGAGGCGGCCGCATCATTGGCAGCGTTCTGCGCTTCGGCCGCTGCACTGTCGGCCGTGTTGATGCTGAGGTGGTTGTGCACCTCGCGAACGCCTTCGGTATTGGTGACGAGCTCACCGGCCAGCTCCTTGGCCACCGGCGTACCGGCATTGCCGCTGAGGCTGACCACGCCGTTTTCGGCACGCACCTGAATGTCCAGGCCCTCGGTGTTGCTGTTCCACAGCAGCTTGGATTTGACCGTAGCTGCCAGGGTGGCGTCATCGAAGCGTTGGGCCAGCGTCTTTTCAGTAGTGATTCGCGCCTGCTCGTCGACGACAGCAACCTCTATGTCTGGGTCGACTTCAAGATCGTTGCTCACCTCACGGACGCCTTCGATGCTGCCCGCCAGCTCGGCGGCCAGCTCGCGCTCAGCGGAGTTTTCCACCACGCCCCTCAGGGTCGCAGTGCCGTCGTCAACCGAGACCACTATCTCGAAAGGACTCAGGTGCCGGTTCAGAGCGAATGCCGTATCGATGGCACCCTGCTGCCGGGCATCGCTCAACTGCCGGTCAATCCCCTCCTCAGCCGCCTGTGCAAGCGGTGCCAGGGTAATAAGACCGGTGATGGCCATGGCCAGTGCGGATTGTCTCAACAGCATGTAACGCCTCCTCCTGTAATTCAAAAATGCCGCAGCAAAGCGGTCAGAAGGACGTCGCAAGCGTTATGCCAGCCGCCAAAAAAATAAAAACCAACTAAAATCAGCCGGTTAAATCCAAGTCATGGCAGCTGGCCGCTTGCACGATGCAAGATCACGTCATACTGGCCGTGCAACTTGCACGAAGATTTCTGGACTAATCTCTGCCATCCACCCCATGGAGCACGTAAATGGAAGCAACAGGTCAGAGCGGGCGCATCCTGCTGGTCGACGACGAAGCGGCTATCCTGCGTACCTTCCGCTATTGCCTGGAGGACGAGGGCTATCAGGTCACCACTGCCAACAGCGCGGCGCAAACCGAGTCGCTGCTGCAGAGGCAGGTGTTCGACATGTGCTTCCTCGACCTACGTCTGGGGGATGAAAACGGCCTGGATGTGCTCGCGCAGATGCGCATCCTCGCGCCCTGGATGCGTGTGGTGATCGTGACTGCGCACTCGGCCATCGACAGCGCCGTGGATGCGATGCAGGCCGGCGCCGCCGACTACCTGGTCAAGCCGTGCAGCCCGGATCAGTTGCGCTTGGCTGCTGCCAAACAGTTGGAGGTGCGCCAGCTATCCGCACGCTTGGAAGCCCTGGAAGGCGAGGTGCGCAAGCCCAGCGACGGTATCGACTCGCACAGCCCGGCGATGATGGCGATTCTGGAAACCGCACGGCAGGTAGCCGCTACCGATGCCAATATCCTGATCCTCGGCGAGTCCGGCACTGGTAAAGGTGAACTGGCGCGCGCCATCCACGGCTGGAGCCGCCGCGCCAAGAAATCCTGCGTGACCATCAACTGCCCGTCGCTGACCGCCGAGCTGATGGAAAGCGAGCTGTTCGGTCACAGCCGCGGTGCCTTTACCGGGGCCAGCGAAAGTACCCTGGGGCGGGTCAACCAGGCCGACGGCGGCACGCTGTTCCTCGACGAGATCGGCGACTTCCCGCTGACCCTGCAACCCAAGCTGCTGCGCTTCATCCAGGACAAGGAATACGAGCGCGTGGGCGACCCGGTGACCCGCCACGCCGACGTACGAATCCTCGCAGCGACCAACCGTGACCTCGCTGAAATGGTCAAGGAAGGACATTTCCGCGAAGACCTGTTGTACCGCCTGAACGTCATCACCCTGAACCTGCCGCCACTGCGCGAACGCGCGGACGATATCCTTACCCTGGCAGACCGCTTCCTTGCCCGTTTCGTTAAGGATTACGCCCGCCCAGCACGCGGTTTCAGCGAGGAAGCGCTGAAGGCACTGCTCGACTATCAATGGCCCGGCAACATTCGTGAACTGCGCAACGTGATCGAACGCGCCAGCATCATCTGCCCCGGCGAATGGGTCGATATCGGCCACTTGGGGATGAGCGCACCAACGACCAGCAGCGCACCGCGCGTCGGTGCCGACCTCAGCCTAGAGGAACTGGAAAAGGCCCATATCTCCGCGATACTGGCCAACAGCGATACCCTTGATCAAGCCGCAAAAACACTGGGTATTGATGCTTCGACGCTGTATCGAAAACGTAAGCAGCTCGGCCTATGAAGCTGCGCAGCAAGCTTTTTCTCAGCACCAGCGCCCTGCTCACCGTTGCCCTGCTGGGCCTGATGCTGGGTATTTTCAGCGTGCTGCAGCTCACCCAATCACAAAACCGCACACTCACCCACAACCTGGAGGTCATCAGCGACAGTCTCGATCTGCGCCAAGAACTGGGCAAACAGCTGTTTCTGATGCTTGGCGAGGATTTCAATCAGCAGACAGTGCAGAACCTGAAGGAGTCCGATCTGCGCATCCGCAAATGGATTGACGATGGCCTGAATGCGAGTCCGACAGAAGCGGATCGTCAGGCGATCGTCGATATCCAGGCCGCCTACCAGAAATTCAGTCAACTTCTCGAAGATCCATTGACCGTACGCCACCAACTGCTTACCAACGATGATTTCGCCAGAACCATCGAGACTGTCCGCGACCGCCTCAACGCCTTGCAGGTCAGCTACGTGACGGCCGTACAGCAGTCGGAAGCCGCATCCCGCGACCGTGCCTGGCTGATCGCCGGGCTACTGGGGCTGGTCGGCCTCGCGGTGCTGGTGATCGGCTTCATCACCGCGCACACCATCGCCCGCCGAGTCGGTCAGCCGATCGATGCGCTGGCCCGCGCTGCAGACCAGATTGGCCGCGGCGACTTTCAGGTGACCTTGCCAATTACCCCGGTTGCCGAACTGTCCGCGCTGAGCCGCCGTTTCGGTCTCATGGCGGAGAGCCTGCGCCAGCTCAAGAGCAGCAACGTGGAGGCGTTGATGGCTGAGCAGCACCGCCTGCAGGCAGTGCTCGACAGCATCGACGACGGCCTGCTGATCTTCGGTCGCGATGGCCTGCTCGAACACTTCAATCCGGTCGCCCAGCGGCAGCTCGGCTGGCATGACCAGCCCCTCGGCCAGAGCCCCAGCCAGGCCCTGGCGCGCCCGGAGTTGGATGACCAACTGCAGCACGTACTGCAGGGCCACAGCCTGGAGCAGCGGCTGGCAGATCTGCAGGTCGAGGCGAACGGCGAAACCCGCCTGCTCAACTACAGCCTGACACCGGTCAGCCAGGGCCAGGGGCATATCCTCGGCGCCGTGATGGTGCTGCATGACGTGACCGAACAGCGTGCCTTCGAACGGGCCAGGAACGAATTCGTGCTGCGCGCCTCCCACGAGTTGCGCACCCCGGTAACCGGCATGCACATGGCGTTCGGCCTGCTGCGTGAGCGCAGCAAGTTCGCGGAGGAGTCCCGGGAAGCGGATCTGGTGAGTATCGTCGACGAGGAAATGGAACGTCTGGTGCACCTGATCGAAGACCTGCTCAATTTCTCCCGCTACCAGAGCGGCGTGCAAAAACTCGAGTTGGCACCTTGCGACATTCCCGACCTGCTCGAACAGGCCGCCAAACGGCACACGGGTAAACCGCAAGCACAGCAGATCAGCCTGGTGCTGAAAGCCGGTGAGGCGCTACCGCGCATCCACCTTGATCGGACACAGATCGACCGCGTGCTCGACCACCTGATCGACAACGCGCTGCGCCACAGCCCAGAAGCCGGCACCATTCGCCTGCTGGCGCAACGCCAAGATGAGCGGCTGTTGATCAGTATCGAGGATGAGGGCGAAGGTATTGCCTATGGCCAGCAGGCCAGGCTGTTCGAGCCCTTTGTGCAGATTGGCCGCAAGAAAGGCGGCGCCGGGCTCGGCCTGGCGCTGTGCAAGGAAATCGTCCAGTTGCATGGCGGCCGCATCGGCGCCGAATCCCACCCAGGCCAGGGCGCGCGATTCCATATGTCCTTACCGCTGTAGCGGGAAAACAAGGTACGGCGCCACCGTCACGGCGCCTGCCCCCATCAATTCAGCGCTATGCCTTGCTCATGCGATTGAGCACCAACAGCAGCGCCGCCGTTTCCGCATCAGGCTGACCATCGTAGAGCGCTTGCCGGTACTTCATCTGGAAGGCGCGGATCACGTTGCGGGTCGCTTCGTCGAGCACGCCGCTATCCGGGACCACGTAGCCCTGCACGGCTAACTGCTGTTGGAACCATGCGACGTCTGGCAGGCTGAGGGTGTAAACGGCCTGCTCGCTCGCGACTGCGGCGGCGTCCGGCCAAGGCATCAGGCCGGCATCGGCCAGTTGCTTCCAGGGAAACAGTGGGCCCGGATCGACCTTGCGCTGTGGTGCGATATCGCTATGCCCGATGATGCTGCCAGGCGGCAACTGGTGGCGCTGCATAATGTCCTTGAGCAGCACGATCAGCGTGTCGATCTGCTGTTGGGCATAAGGCTGCCAGTAACGGCCCTTGGGCGTGTCGAAGTAGCCCTGATTGATCAGCTCAATGCCGATGGTAGTGCCGTTGAGCCAGGTGCGGCCCTGCCACTCACTGACCCCGGCGTGCCAGGCACGGCGATTCTCGTCGACCAGTTGGTAGATGGTCGGCGGCACCGCATTGATCAGATAGTGGGCACTGACCTCTTCCTTGGTCAGCAGCTCCAGGGATCGTGGCAGATCCGCCGAGGTGTAGTGCAGCACGATGTACTGCACCCGGCTGCTCTGGCCGCTGGACGTGTAGCTGTGATCGATACGAGGCCCACTGGCACAGCCAGCGAGCAGAAGGGCGAACAAGGTAAGACTGAAGAATTTCATGGCTGGATATGCAATACGCTTTGTAGATTGTCCAACAGCATGTCGACGCTGAGCATGATCAACAACATGCCCATCAGTCGCTCCACTGCGGTCAGCCCGCGAGGGCCAAGGAAACGCTGCAGGAACGAAGCCTGCAACAGGATGAACGCTGTCGCGGCCCAGGCCAGGATCAGCGCGAGGTAGAGCTCCCAGAGCTCGCCTTCGTGGGTATTGCGCAAGGTCATCAGCACCGCTAGTGCAGATGGCCCGGCTACTGCAGGCGTGGCCAGCGGCACGAGCATCGGTTCACCGTCTGGGACATCCCCGAGCACGCCGTTCGGGCTGGGAAATATCAGGCGCATGGCGATGACGAACAGGATGATACCGCCCGCGATCGCGGTTGCCTCCCGCGACAGGCCCAGCGAGCTAAGCACTTTGTCACCAAAGGTAAGGAACAGCAGTAGCAATCCCAGGGCGAACAACAGCTCACGCGCGGCCACCCGCAAGCGCCGCTCAGGGGCGACGTTCTTCAAAGCGGCAATGAAGATAGCGATGTTGCCGAACGGATCGGTGACCAGAAAAAGCAGCACGGCGATGCTGAAGATGTCCATGTTCGGGCTCCTGAAAACAGCCGCACAGTCTAGTGGCTGTAACCGCCGACGTCTGTCAGCAATGCGCCGTCGTATTACCAGCCTCGACCTACCAGCGGTCGGCGCCAGACGGCGCTGAACTTGTCATACCTCTCAGCAATCCATAGTGAGTCCACTATGAGAGAACATTCCATGCGTGCGCTGCTCTGGTTCAAACAGGATCTCCGCCTCGACGATCATCCCGCACTGCAGGCGGCCCTTAGTGCCACACACCTTCTGCCCTTGTACGTGCTCGACCCAGCGTTGCTGCAGCTGGACGCATTCGGTAGCCGACGCATTGGCGTCCAGCGTGCGCGTTTTCTGCTGGAAAGCCTGACGGCTCTCGACAGTGCCCTGCGCCAACGCGGCTCGAAGCTTCTGGTACTGATGGGCAAACCAGAAGAGATGATCGTGCAGATGGTCGAACAATTCGACCTGCAGCAGGTTCTGACCCTCGACGAGATCGCTCCACAGGAGATCGCCCAGATTGCCCGTGTACGCGAGGGCCTTGGCTCCGTTCCCCTGCGTACGGCGCAAGGCAACAGCTTGTTCAGCGAAGCCGAACTGCCATGCCCTCTGCAGCAATTGCCCCAGGTGTATAGCCAGTTCCGGACGCTGATCGATACGCGCCAGTACGTCTTCCAACCCCAGGCCGCACCCGATCAGTTGCCGCCGCTGCCAGATGGCGTCGATGCGCAGGCCTTCGGCTTGCCGACCCAATCCCAGTTCGGGCTTGGCGATACGCTGAGCATTGCGCCTAGCGCATTCCCCTTTTCGGGTGGCGAAATCGCCGCTCAAGCACGCTTGCGTGATTACCTATGGGACAGCCAAGGCGTTCGCCACTACAAGGAAACCCGTAACGGCATGATCGGCAGCGAGTACTCGTCAAAATTCTCGCCTTGGCTGGCCAACGGCAGCCTGTCTCCACGCCGTGCCGCCGCCGAGTTACGCCGTCATGAGGCACTCCACGGCGCCAATGAGTCTACTTACTGGCTGTGGTTGGAGCTGCTATGGCGTGAATTCTTCCGCTGCACATTGCAGCGTCACGGCCAGGCGCTCTTTGAGGCCGGTGGCCTGAAGGCCACCGAACGCGCTCCACAGCAGATCGACGAACGCTTCGAGCGTTGGGCGCATGGACGCACCGGCATGCCACTGGTCGACGCCAACATGCGCGAGCTGATCGCGACAGGGTACATGTCCAACCGGGGGCGGCAGGTGGTCGCCAGCTACCTGGTCAGCGACCTGCAACAGGACTGGCGTCATGGCGCGGCCTGGTTCGAGGAACACCTGATCGATTATGACCCGGCCAGCAACTGGGGCAACTGGGCCTACCTCGCCGGGGCTGGCAGTGATCCACGGCTCAAGCGCACGTTCAACGCACTCAGGCAGGCCCGCCAGTATGATCCTCGAGGCGAGTACGTAAGCTTGTGGATTCCGGAATTACGCAGCCTACCGGAGCACCTGCGGCATACCCCATTCCTGCTGCCGCACCTAGAGTTGGAGGCAATCCATTATCCAAGGCTGGAACAGATTCCAGAATCCTGGCAGCCGCATCTTAACGACGTGGCATAAGGAGCAAGCCGAGTAGGCGCGCTACTCGGCTTGCAAGTGAAGAGCGCGTCGATGCTCAGGCGTGACTCAACCGCCTGGCGTGAAGTGTTTCTGGGTGGTACCACGGGCGATCAACCGTGACAGGTAATCCAACTTCTGCGGATCGCGGTCGACAAACCGCAACACAACCTGCAGCCATTCACTGTCGGGCTTCGGCTCGAAGGCAGCCACGCTATGCAAATAGCCGTTGAGCCGTGCCACTTCCGACGATTCGCCCTGCTCCAGATCAAGCACCACGCTTTCCAGCACTTGTGGGATCAGCTCACCGCGTTTGACCACCAGCAACGCTTCCTTGAGGCTCAGAGCCTTGACTACACAAGCCATCGTGCCACCAGGTAAACGCAGCTGTCCCTGACTGCGCCCCATCGGCGTATTCGGCGCGGCCTTGGCAACCGCCGGGCTGGCGCTGAACGCCGCCGCAGGCTGTGCAGCGCTGGCCGGGCGCACTACCTCGGTCTTACCGGCAGTCAGCGCCGACAGCGAATCATTGGCGAAGGCGCCACTGCTGAGCATTTTCGGCGGTGCAGCGGCCATCAACCCCGCCAGCTTGCCACTGCGCTGCAGGGCCTTCTTGACCTTGGTGATCAGTTGCTCGTTGGAGAACGGCTTGCCGATGAAATCCGAGACGCCGGCCTGAATGGCCTGCACGACGTTTTCCTTGTCGCCACGGCTGGTGACCATGATGAACGGCACACCCTTCAGCGCTTCCTGTTCACGGCACCACTGCAGCAGCTCAAGGCCGGACATCTCCGGCATTTCCCAATCGCAGAGGATAAGGTCGATCGGATTACGACCGAGCACCTGCTGGGCCTTGCGCCCGTTCACCGCTTCCTCGATCTGGACACCGGGAAGATGGTCGCGCAGCCCCTTCTTCACCAGATCGCGGATAAAGGTGGCGTCGTCCACCACCAATACACTGACTTTGCTCATCGACCACTCCCTCGAATGGTCATTAGCATAGACGCCAGCACTGGCCTAAGGCCAACACTAAAGCGCAAGCCTGCGGGAACACCTGAAGCTGGCCAACCCATGCTGGGCATCCACGCACTCTCAGGGTTCCAGAGCAGCCAGGATCACTCCTTGGCGCCACCCTGTACTTCTTCCTGCATGCGGGTCAGACCGATATGTTTAACGTCGGTGCCGCGTACCAGATAGATGACCAATTCGGCGATGTTGCGCGCGTGATCGCCAATACGCTCCAGCGAACGCAGTGCCCAGATCACATTGAGCACGCGGGAGATCGAACGCGGGTCTTCCATCATGTAGGTGACCAGTTCGCGCAGCGCGGTCTTGTATTCGCGGTCGACCGTCTTGTCGTACTGCGCTACCGAGAGCGCCAGATCGGCGTCGAAACGAGCGAAAGCGTCCAGCGCCTGCTGCACCATCTTGCGCACCTGATCACCGATGTGGCGAACCTCGACGTAGCCGCGCGGCGACTCGCCTTCCTCGGTCAGCAGGATCGCGCGCTTGGCGATCTTGGTCGCTTCATCGCCGATGCGCTCCAAGTCGATCACCGACTTGGAAATGCTGATGATCAGGCGCAGATCCGAAGCCGCCGGCTGACGACGGGCGAGAATGCGTACGCACTCTTCGTCGATGTTGCGCTCCATCTGGTTGATCTGGTCATCGATCTCGCGCACCTGCTGAGCCAGGCCGGAGTCGGCCTCGATCAGTGAAGTGACGGCGTCGTTGACCTGTTTCTCGACCAGGCCGCCCATGGCCAGGAGATGGCTGCGAACTTCCTCCAGCTCGGCGTTGAACTGCTGGGAAATATGATGGGTCAGGCTGTCTTTGTTGATCATCTGTTTCGCTCCGCGAAAGCTACGCTTGAGTGGCCATGGTGCGCCCGCACCTTCCACGTTTATCTCAGCACCAAGGCCCTTGGAAAATGCTCACTGGCGCGAAGGGCGTGCACTGACAGTACGAGTAGTACGGCAAGCGCGCCCGACAAAGCCAGGGAGTATTTGCCATGGCCTCAGCCGTAGCGGCCGGTGATGTAGTCTTCCGTCTGCTTCTTGGCCGGGTTGGTGAACAGTGCATCGGTGTCGCCGAATTCGATCAGCTTACCCATGTACATGAACGCCGTGTAATCGGAAACCCGCGCCGCCTGCTGCATATTGTGGGTAACGATAACGATGGTGTACTTGGATTTGAGTTCGTAGATCAGCTCTTCGACCTTCAGTGTCGAGATCGGGTCGAGGGCCGAGCACGGCTCATCGAGCAACAGCACTTCCGGCTGCACTGCCACGGTACGGGCGATCACCAGGCGCTGCTGCTGACCACCGGAAAGACCGAGGGCTGATTCATGTAGGCGATCCTTGACCTCATCCCACAACGCCGCGCTCTTCAGGCCCCATTCCACGGCCTCGTCGAGGATGCGTTTCTGGTTGATACCTTGGATACGCAGGCCGTAGACCACGTTCTCGTAGATGCTTTTGGGGAACGGGTTAGGCTTCTGGAACACCATGCCAACGCGACGGCGCAGTTCGGCGACGTCTTCACCCTTGCGGTAGATGTCGCGACCGTCGATGTTGATCTCGCCTTCCACACGGCAACCGTCGACCAGATCGTTCATCCGGTTGAAAGTACGCAGCAGGGTCGACTTGCCGCAACCGGACGGGCCGATGAAGGCTGTCACGCGCTGCTTGGGGATGTTCATCTTGACGTCGTACAGGGCCTGTTTGTCGCCATAGAACAGGTTCAGGCCCGGCACTTCGATGGCCACGGTTTCGTTGGCCAGGTTGAGGCTCTGCTTGTCACGGCCAAGAGCCGAGATATCGATGCCGTGGGAAGCGGTTTCGTGTTGCATGAATAATCTCCTTCGGGGGCTACAGGCTTCAAGCTGCAGCGTGAGCCGGCTTGCGCCTGACGCTTCACGCTACGGCCTGCAGCCGCCTTAATGATCCAGGGCCTTGTACTTCTCGCGCAGACGGTTACGCATGTAGACAGCCGTCAGGTTGAGAATCGCGATGACCATTACCAGCAGCAGCGCAGTGGCATAAACCAGCGGTCGCGCAGCTTCGACGTTGGGGCTTTGGAAGCCGACGTCATAAATATGGAAACCCAGGTGCATGATTTTCTGGTCAAGGTGCAGGTAAGGATAGTTGCCATCCACCGGCAGGCTCGGGGCCAGCTTCACCACACCGACCAGCATCAGCGGCGCCACTTCACCAGCAGCGCGGGCCACGGCGAGGATCAGTCCGGTCATCATCGCCGGGCTGGCCATCGGCAGCACCACACGCCACAGCGTTTCGACCTTGGTGGCACCCAGCGCCAGAGAACCTTCACGCAGCGCCCGCGGAATCCGTGCCAGGCCTTCCTCGGTGGCGACGATCACCACCGGCACGGCGAGCAGCGCCAGGGTCAGCGAGGCCCACAATAGGCCGGGAGTACCGAAGGTCGGTGCCGGAGCGGCCTCGGGGAAGAACAGCCGGTCGATGGAACCGCCGAGCACGTAGACGAAGAAGCCCAGACCGAACACGCCGTAGACGATCGCCGGAACACCGGCCAGGTTATTCACGGCGATACGAATGACCCGGGTCAGCGGCCCCTGCTTGGCGTATTCACGCAAGTAGATCGCTGCGATCACACCAAACGGGGTGACGATGACCGCCATGATCAGGGTCATCATGATGGTGCCGAAGATCGCCGGGAAGATGCCGCCCTCGGTATTGGCCTCACGCGGATCATCACTGACGAACTCCCACAGCTTGCTGCCGTAGAAGCTGAGCTTGTCGAGGCTCGACATGGCGTTCGGACGGAATGCACGAACCACTTTACCGAGGCTGATTTCCTGCTCACGGCCATCGGCCGAACGAACGGTCATGCTGTCGCGATTGAACTGCTGGTGGCGGGCATTGAGCTCGGTTTCCAGCACCTTGTACTCGGCATCCCAGCGGGCCCGTTCGGCGTCGAGGTCGGCCTGGGCCGCCTCAGTCAGTTGACCGCTGAGTTCCAGCTTGCGGGTCTGTAGACGGACGCGCTCGAGACCGGCGTTGATGCGGCCAATATCACGCTTCTCGAGCTGCACGATCTGGCCGTGCAGATCGTCGACACGATCAATACGCTTCTGCAGCTCCGACCAGGCGGCATCGCCTTCAGCAACCAGCTTGCCGTCTTCCTTGACGTTGAGCAGGTAGCCGTAGAAGTTGCCCCACTCACGGCGCTCGAAGGCGGTCAGGTCTGCGGGCTTGCGCTGCTCACCAAGCCATTCGCCAACCACCCAGGAGAAGTCGGCGCCATAGAGATCGCGGTTGCCGACCTTGAGCAGTTCGCGAGTCATGAACTCGCCGCCCTCGACATTCACCGGCAGACCAGCGGAGGCCAGGCGGGCACGGGGAATCTCTTCCTTCTGGACCACTTCGCCCGCCATGATCTTGGCTTCCTGGCCAGGGATCTGGTAGGTGGCCTCGATGATGTCGGACGGCCAGAAGTGGGCCAGACCACGGGTGGCGATCACTGACAGCAGACCCAAGGTCATGATGATGGCGATCGATACCGCACCGGCGTTCATCCAGATCCAGGGCGAACCGCTCTTGAACCAGGATTTCATGTTGTGCTGTTTCACGGACATAGTCTTGCAGTCCTCAGAGCGAAGCGTACTTGACGCGCAGGCGCTGACGCACCAGCTCGGCCAGCGTATTCATGACGAATGTGAACGACAGCAGCACCAGGGCGGAGAGGAACAGCACCCGATAATGGGTACCGCCCACTTCCGACTCAGGCATCTCTACCGCCACGTTGGCTGCCAGGGTGCGCAGACCCTCGAAGATGTTCATGTCCATGATCGGCGTGTTACCGGTGGCCATCAGCACGATCATGGTCTCGCCGACAGCACGGCCCATGCCGATCATCAGCGCCGAGAAGATACCCGGACTGGCTGTCAGGATCACCACGCGTGTCAGGGTCTGCCACGGCGTGGCGCCCAGGGCCAGAGAGCCGAATGTCAGGCTCTTCGGCACACTGAACACCGCGTCTTCGGCGATCGAGTAGATGTTTGGGATCACCGCGAAACCCATGGCCAGACCGACTACCAGAGCGTTGCGCTGATCGAACGGAATGCCCAGGTCATCGCTCAGCCAGGCACGCATGTTGCCGTCGAACAGCCAGTTCTCCAGGTAGCCGCTCATGCTCAGCGAGACGATACCGACCAGCAGAATCACCGGAATCAGCAGCGCCGCTTCCCAGCCATCCGGCACACGCAGACGTACCGACTCAGGCAGGCGGCTCCACAGGAAGCCCGCCAGCAGAATGCCGATTGGCGTGAATATCAACAGACTGAAGATGCCGGGTAGGTGCCCCTCCACATAAGGTGCGAGGAACAGACCGGCGAAGAAGCCGAGGATCACCGTCGGCAGCGCTTCCATCAGCTCGATGACCGGCTTGACCTTGCCGCGCATGGCCGGCGCCATGAAGTAAGCGGTGTAGATCGCCGCAGCGATGGCCAGCGGAGCAGCCAGCAACATGGCGTAGAAAGCGGCCTTGAGAGTACCGAATGCCAGCGGTGCCAGGCTCAGCTTCGGCTCGGCATCGGTGTTGGCCGAGGTCGACTGCCAGACGTAAGCCGGCTTGTCGTAGTTCTCGTACCAGACCTTGCCCCACAGCGAGCTCCAGGAAATCTCCGGGTGCGGGTTATCGATCAGGATGCGCTCGATCTTGCCATTGGCTTCGACCAAAGCACGGTTGGCACGCGGCGACAGTGCGGCGATGTTGTGCCCTTCGGCGACCGGCTCGACCAGCAGGGTACGGTGCGCCGTACTGTGGAAGATGCCCAGGTTGCCCGCGTCGTCCAGGGCGATGAAGCCTTTGCGGCGCTCTTCCGAAATGATCTGGGTGACCGGGCTGTCGGCCATCTTGAATTCACGAACCGGCTTGAGCGAAGAATTGCCGTCTTCGTCACGCACCATGAACCACTGCTGGATGCCGCCGCTGCTGTCGCCAGTCAGCAGCGAGATGCCGCCCAGCAACGAGGTTGCATAGGTGATTTCGCGGCTGCCATCGTTGAGCAGTTTGTAACGACCGTTGAGAGCCTTGCTGCGCAGATCGAAGACATCGGCGGTGGCGCGACCGTTGACCACGAACAGCCAATGCTGACGTGGGTCGATGGTCAGTTCCTTGATCGGCTCGGCAATCTGCGGCAGCGCCAGGCGCTCCTCGCTGGTGCTGACTTCACCGGTCATCATGTTCTCTTCACGGCTCAGGCTCAGCACCTGAAGCTCGCTACCCACGGAGCCTGCGATCAGCAGCGTACCGCTGTTCACGCTTATGCCCATGTGCTCCAGCGGGCGGCCCTGAGGGTCGATATCGAGCGGCGCTTCGCCGAACGGATAGACGATGGCCGGAGTGATGGTCTTCACATCATTCGGGTAGGAGATGCGATAGGTGTGCTCGAATACCAGCGCCTGGCCATTGGAGAGACCGAGGGCAACGCGGTGGCTGCCCGGCTGATCTTCACCGACGGACACCACTTCGCTGCCTGCAGGCAGAGGCAGTTCGACACTGGTCAGCGCCTCCATGCTCTTGGCATCGAAGAACTGGATCTTGCCGTCGCTCGCCAGGCGCATGCCGACCTGGTTCTGTTCTTCCAGGGACATCAACAGCGGGGTGCCTGCATCGGCCAGCCACGCTGGCTGTATGGCATCGCGCTTCTCGATGTCTGCACCCTGGAACATCGGCAGCACGACATAGGCGAGGTAGAAGAAGATCAGAGTGATGGCGCCCAGTACGGCCAGGCCACCAATCGACACGCACCAGCGTGCCAGGCGATCCTTGAAGGCGCGTATGCGGCGCTTGCGTTGCAGGGCCGGCGTATTGAAGTCCAGCCCGAGGGAATTTGGAGAGGCGGTCATGGGTTCACTTGCCAAGTCATTCATAGTGGAGAGCGTCTCTGCGCGGCCATGAGCGCGCCGTATTTTTCGTCTGTTTCACGAGCCGGGCCAATCTAGCGCGTTCGTGTGACAGAAAAGTTACAGCACGGTGACGTAGCGAAGCCCACCTCTCGAAGAGAGGCGGGCTGCGGGGATTGCTTACTTCAGGCGGCTTACAGCCCCAGTTCCTTGCGAGTCTTCTCGACTACCTTGGCAGGCAGCGGGATGTAGCCATCCTTGACCACGACGTCCTGGCCCTGCTTGGACAGGATCAGCTTCAGGAACTCTGCATCCAGCGGGCTCAGCGGCTTGTTAGGCGCTTTGTTCACGTAGATGTAGAAGAAGCGAGCCAGCGGGTACTTGCCCGACAGCGCGTTGTTCTCGTTGGCCTCTTCGACCTCGCCCTTCTTGTTCACCAGGGGAACGGCACGGACGCTGGCAGTGCGGTAGCCAATGCCCGAGTAACCGATGGCGTTGACGGTGCTGGAGATCGACTGCACAACGGAAGCCGAACCTGGCTGCTCGTTGACGTTGGACTTGAAGTCACCTTTGCACAGGGCTTCTTCCTTGAAGTAGCCGTAGGTGCCGGATACCGAGTTACGACCGAACAGCTGGATCGGCTTGGCCGCCCACTCACCGGTCAGACCCACTTCACCCCAGGTTTTCAGCTCTTTCGGCTCACCGCACAGACGAGTGCTGGAGAAGATGGCATCGACCTGCTGCATGGTCAGTTGCTTGATCGGGTTGTCTTTGTGCACGAATACGGCCAAGGCATCGATGGCGACCGGAACGGCAGTCGGCTTGTAGCCGTACTTCTGTTCGAAAGCCTGGATCTCGCTGTCTTTCATGGCACGTGACATCGGGCCCAGGTTGGCGGTGCCTTCGGTCAGTGCAGGTGGCGCGGTGGAGGAACCGGCGGCCTGAATCTGAATGTTCACGTTCGGGTAGGACTGCTTGTAGTTCTCAGCCCACAGGGTCATCAGGTTGGCGAGGGAGTCGGAACCGACGCTGGACAGGTTGCCCGATACGCCCGAAGTCTTCTCATAGGTCGGCAGAGCCGGATCGACAGCGGCAACCGCATGGGCAGTGGCAACGCCAGCTGCAACAAATGTCATGGCCGCCATCAAACGCTTCAGTTTCATGCCTTGCTCCTAGCAGAGTGGTAATCATTGAGAGGCCGGCGTGCCGTGGTCGTAGCGCCCGATTTACCGCCTTCTCACGATTGGGGTCGTGTTGGTTGGAACGGGGCTCAGTATCGTCAGCCGATGTGACCACTCTATGTAATCAATATGACAGTTGGATGACGGCGCAAGACAGACATCGGCGATACAATCCGGGTGCACGGGCGCTCGCAACGCGCTAAGGTCGCGGGGCGACCACCCAGTCGGTATACTTTCCCGGCCCTACCCACAGGGCCAACCACAGCGCCGCGAGCCGTGAACCGATGAAAGACTTCGAACAGGAAGACCCGATACCTCAGGGCGATCTGGCACTACAGATCACCGCCCTACCGCGTGAAACCAATGGTTTTGGCGATATCTTTGGCGGCTGGCTGGTCTCGCAAATGGATCTGGCTGGCACAGCCATGGCGAGCAAGGTCGCGGCTGGCCGCGTGGCTACCGTGGCCATCGATCGCATGGCCTTTCTGGTTCCGGTGGCGGTCGGCGCGCAACTGTCCTTCTATACGCAGGCATTGGAAATCGGCCGTAGCTCGATCCAGATGCTGGTAGAGGTGTGGAGTGATGACCCGCTTTCCAGCGAATGGCGCAAGGTCACCGAGGCGGTATTCGTGTTCGTCGCCATCGACGGCAGTGGCCGCACCCGCTCGGTGCCCCCGCGCCGCTGAGCACAGTCGGCCCAACGTAGGCCGGCTGCAGAACCGCCCCTTCAGCCCTTAACGGCCCTGCCCGATCAGCTCGCTGACCCGCGCGCGATCCGCTGCAAAGCTGCTTTCCGCTTGCTTGCGCGACGCCTGATGGCGCTCGATTTCCTTCTTCAAACGCACCTGCTCATCACGCTGACCGTTGATCTGGACAAGCAACTGCTCGGGTACCGGACGCCCTGCCCGCTCCTGATCCGCAGCCTGCTTCTGCAAGTTGGCCTGCTGCAGGCGAACCGACTGCAGGTTGCCATTGGCCACACCGATCAGCCCGTCCAGTTCGGCCAACTTGCGAGCGCGAGCACGGTCGACGTCTGCCGGGCTGCTATATAGACGCAGCAACTGCACATCCGACTTGGCACGCTCGCGATCAGCCAGCAGCTTCTTCATTTCATCGGGCGTCGGCGCCGGCGGTACGACGCGCACGACACGGCCGTTCTCGTTGAGCACGTCATAGCCCTTGCCGATGAACTCACTGGGCACGCCTTGACGGTCGATTACCGTGATGCCCTGGGCATTGGTGTAGCGATACATCTCGCTGGCACTCGCCCATAGCGGCAGCAGCAGACTAAGCCAGAGGGTGCGACGCATGGTGGGCGATTTCGACATGAAGCACGTTCTCTCGGCTTGCCAGGGGTCAGATACCGTATTCGGCCCGATAGGCTTCCACAGCGGGTAGGTATTGTTTCAGTTCAGCATCATCGGCCAGATATTCCAGCACCTGTTGCAGAGAAACTATGCTCACCACCGGAATAGCGAAGTCGCGCTCCACTTCCTGGATCGCCGACAGCTCCCCACGACCGCGCTCCTGGCGATCCAGGGCAATCAGCACACCAGCAGCCTGGGCGTTCTGTGCCTGGATGATCTGCATCACCTCGCGGATCGCGGTCCCGGCGGTGATCACGTCATCAATGATCAGCACGCGACCATTGAGCGGGGCGCCGACCAGAGTGCCGCCTTCGCCATGATCCTTGGCTTCCTTGCGGTTGAAGCACCAGGGCAGGTCGAGATCATGATGCTCGGCGAGCGCCACGCCGGTGCTGGCGGCCAGCGGAATACCCTTGTAGGCCGGGCCGAACAGCACATCGAACTGGATGCCGCTGTCGACTACCGCGGCCGCGTAGAAGCGCCCGAGGCGAGCCAACGCAAGGCCGCTGGCGAACAGCCCGGCATTGAAGAAGTAAGGGCTGACGCGTCCCGACTTGAGGGTGAACTGGCCGAAGCGAAGAACGCCTCGCTCGATGGCGAAACGAATGAAATCGCGCTGATACGTTTGCATGAATGACCCTGAGGCGGCACTGGATGTGGCTTGGAATTACTAAATGGCGTCTAGCTCAGGTATCATACACGCACGTGTTTTTGGGGGCCATTTATGCGGATCATCAGTGTGAACGTGAATGGTATTCATGCTGCAGTCGAGCGCGGTTTGCTCAGTTGGCTGCAAGCACAGAATGCCGACGTGATCTGCCTGCAGGATACCCGTGCCTCCGCCTTTGAGCTGGACGACCAAGCCCTCCAACTGGATGGCTATTTCCTCTATGCCTGCGATGCAGAAGTACCAAGCCAAGGTGGCGTGGCGCTCTACTCGCGGTTGCAACCCAAGGCGGTAATCAGCGGGCTCGGTTTTGAAACGGCCGATCGCTACGGGCGCTACCTGCAGGCAGATTTCGACAAAGTGAGTATTGCCACACTGCTGATGCCATCAGGCATGGGCGGTGACGAGAACCTGAATCAGAAATTCAAGTTCATGGACGATTTCTCCAAGTACCTGGACAAGCAGCGCCGCAAGCGCCGCGACTACATCTATTGCGGCTCGTTGTATGTCGCCCATCAGAAACTGGACGTGAAGAACTGGCGCGATTGCCAGCAATCCCCCGGCTTCATGGCGCCCGAACGCGCCTGGATGGACGAGATCACCGGCACCATGGGCTATGTCGACGCCGTGCGCGAGGTCAACCGCGAGGCTGACCAGTTCAGTTGGTGGCCAGACAACGAACAGGCGGAGATGCTCAACCTGGGCTATCGCTTCGACTACCAGTTGCTCACACCAGGTATGCGCCGCAGTGTTCGCACCGCACGCCTGCCGCGTCAGCCGCGCTTCTCTCAGCATGCGCCGCTGATCGTCGACTACGACTGGACGCTCACCGTCTGATCGATGTCGCCGACACGAAAACGCCCCGACCTGTTCGGGGCGTTTTCATTTGTGCTGTGCTGTATGGGGAAAAACGCCGCCAACTGTGGCGTGTCAGCGCGAACCATCCGCGCTAGCCTGCGCGTCCGCATACCACCACACGAGGCCGCGCCCATGACACCCAAGGACATGCTGCTGGCCGCTGTGGTGATCGTCGCCTGGGGCGTCAACTTCGTCATCATCAAGGTCGGCCTGGAAGGCGTACCGCCGATGCTGCTCGGCGCCCTGCGTTTCGCACTGGCGGCGTTCCCGGCGATTCTCTTCATCCGCCGCCCGGACATGCCGCTGCGCTGGCTGCTCGCGTATGGCCTGACCATCTCCCTCGGCCAGTTCGCCTTTCTGTTCTCGGCCATGTACGCCGGTATGCCCGCCGGCCTGGCTTCGCTGGTGCTGCAGGCGCAGGCCTTCTTCACCCTGGGTTTCGCCGCGCTGTTCATCGGCGAAACGGTGCGCCGCAGCAGCCTGATTGGATTGGTCGTGGCGGCCGCAGGGCTGTTGCTGATCGGCAGCGAAAGCGGGCGCAGCTTCACCCTGGCCGGGTTCGTACTGACCCTGTGCGCGGCGGCGATGTGGGGGCTGGGCAATATCGTCACCAAGCGCATCGGCAAGGTGAATCTGGTCAGCCTGGTGGTATGGGGCAGCCTGATTCCACCGCTGCCGTTTTTCGCCCTGTCACTGATGCTTGAAGGGCCTGAACAGATTGAAACGGCGCTGCGCAACATTTCCCTCAACTCGCTGCTGGTCATCGCCTACCTCGCCTTTATCGCTACGCTGCTCGGCTATGGCCTGTGGAGCCGCCTGCTGTCACGCTACCCGGCCAGCCAGGTGGCACCCTTCTCGCTGCTGGTGCCGGTAGTGGGTCTTAGCTCGGCCTGGCTGCTACTGGGCGAAGGCCTGAGCAGCGTGCAGTGGATCGGCGCAGCCATCGTCATGCTGGGGCTGCTGATCAACGTGTTTGGTGCTCGCCTGTTACAACGCCTGCGTGGCGCCGCGGCCTGACCATCTACTAGCTGAGCCGCCGCAATACGCTTGTAGCCCGGGCAGAGCGCAGCGAAACCCGGGAAGCGACTCTTGCCGCAGAGCACATTCAAGATTGCTCCCTGCACATCGCTGCGCTCAGTGACAGACTACGAAAGTGTGCCCCGGGCACCGCTTAGTCGATGCGCTCGAACTTCAAGTCCCAGACCCCATGCCCCAAGCGCTCGCCGCGGCGCTCGAACTTGGTCACCGGGCGCTCGGCCGGGCGCTCCACGCAGCGGCCATCGGCTGCCTGATTGCGATAGCCTGGAGCGACGCTCATCACTTCCAGCATGTATTCGGCATAGGGCTCCCAGTCAGTGGCCATGTGCAGCACACCGCCGACCTTGAGCTTCTGACGTACCAGTTCGGCGAACGCCGGCTGAACGATGCGACGCTTGTTATGACGCGCCTTGTGCCAAGGATCTGGAAAGAACAGCAGCACGCGGTCGAGGCTGGCGTCGGCCACGCACTGACGCAGTACTTCCAGCGCATCGCAGCTGTAAACGCGCAGGTTGCTGAGGTTCTGGGTCATCACTCCATTGAGCAACGCACCCACGCCTGGCCGGTGTACTTCCACGCCAATGAAGTCCTGCTCAGGCGCTGCGGCGGCCATCTCCAGGGTGGAGTGGCCCATGCCGAAGCCGATCTCGAAAGTGCGCGGCGCCTGACGCCCGAATACCGCATCGAAATCCTGCAGGCCATCGCTCAACTCCAGGCCGAACTTCGGCAGGCCCTGATCGAAGCCACGCTGCTGGCCTTCGGTCATGCGCCCGGCACGCATCACAAAGCTTTTGATGGCGCGCATATGCCGTGGGATTTCTTCGGCTGGGGTTTGTTCGATATCGCTCATGGGGTACTCGGGACACGGAATAGGAAAGAGAAAACCGCGAACGGGGACTGCCTGTCCCCGCTCGGCACCTGCGTGGCAGGCTGAACTTAGCGTCTGTTCACGGCTTAGCGGATCATGCCGTCGAGGGGCGACGACGCGCTGGCATAGAGCTTCTTCGGCATGCGCCCGGCCAGGTAGGCCAGGCGGCCGGCCTCGATGGCGTATTTCATCGCCTGGGCCATCAGCACTGGCTGCTGGGCATGGGCGATGGCGCTGTTCATCAACACCGCCTCGCAGCCCAGCTCCATGGCGATGGTCGCGTCGGAAGCGGTGCCCACGCCGGCATCCACCAGCACCGGCACGGTCGCTTCTTCGAGGATGATGCGCAGGTTGTAAGGGTTGCAAATACCCAGCCCGGTGCCGATCAGACCGGCCAACGGCATCACCGCAATGCAGCCCATTTCCGCCAGCTGTCGAGCGATGATCGGGTCGTCGCTGGTGTACACCATCACGTCGAACCCTTCCTTGACCAGCACCTCGGCGGCCTTGAGGGTTTCGATCACGTTGGGGAACAGGGTCTTCTGGTCGGCCAGCACTTCCAGCTTAACCAGCTTGTGGCCATCGAGCAGCTCACGGGCCAGGCGGCAGGTGCGCACGGCTTCGACAGCGTCGTAACAACCGGCGGTGTTCGGCAGGATGGTGTAGCGATCCGGCGAAATCACGTCGAGCAGGTTAGGCTCACCCGGATTCTGGCCGATGTTGGTACGACGCACCGCCACGGTCACGATCTCCGCGCCCGAGGCCTCGATGGCTGCACGGGTCTCGTCGAGATCCTTGTATTTACCGGTACCGACCAGCAGGCGCGACTGATAGGTACGGCCGGCCAGGGTGAAGGGCTTGTCGCTGACAACGTGGCTCATGGGGATTCCTCTGCACGGAAGAGTTGGAAGGGCGTGGCGCAGGGCTCAACCGCCGCCGATGGCATGTACCACTTCGAGGCTATCGCCGTCGGCCAACGTAGTGCTGGCGTACTGGCTGCGCGGAACGATATCGAGGTTGCGCTCGACAGCAACGCGACGGCCCGCTAGCTGCAGGTGCTCGATCAGGTCGGCGACACTGGCGCCGTCGGGCAGCTCGAGGGCTTCACCGTTCAACTGGATATGCATGGCGACACGTCACAACAGGAGAAAGGGCCGGCATTCTAGCCCGATCACCGACGATGACCAAGGCACTGGCCGGCCATTCGTCTCAGGCCATGCGCCAGGCGAGCAACCCCAGGCACGCCCAGCCGGCCAGAAAAGCCAGGCCGCCGAACGGAGTGACGATACCCAGCTTGCTGACGCCACTGAGGGTGAGCAGATAGAGGCTGCCGGAAAACAGCACGATGCCCACGGCGAAGAAGCTGCCCGCCAGGTTCACCAAGCGGCCCGGCACCAGCAGGGCAAGAATGGCCACGCCGAGCAATGCCAGGGCATGGATCAGTTGGTAATGGGTACCGGTTTGAAACACGGCCAGGTATTCGGGGCTCAGCCTGCTCTTCAGGCCATGAGCCGCGAACGCCCCCAGAGCAACCCCGGAAAAGCCGGCAAACGCCGACAACAGCAACCACAGGCGAACCATAGCGTCCTCACCGATCATCATGGGATGAGGCAGTTTACGCCCTCGACCGTCCCTTAGCGCGCTCGCAATTGCCGCAGCGGCGGCAGCGTTGCCCGCAAGAGCGCTGGGAACCGTATAATGATCGGCCAATCAAGCCTGGCTCCCTGCGCATGCTCCGATCCATTCGCCGCGTCCTGCTGAAGCTGCTGTTCTGGTTCATCGCCGGTTCCGTCCTGCTGGTGCTCGCCTTCCGCTGGGTTCCGCCGCCAGGCACGGCGCTGATGGTCGAGCGCAAGATCGAATCCTGGATCGACGGCCAGCCCATCGACCTGCAACGTAGCTGGCGCTCCTGGGAGCAATTGCCCGACGACCTGAAGATCGCCGTCATTGCCAGCGAAGACCAGAAGTTCGCCCAGCATTGGGGCTTCGATATCGCCGCCATCAAGGCCGCGGTATCGCACAACCAGGAAGGCGGCTCGGTGCGCGGCGCCAGCACCCTTAGCCAGCAGGTAGCGAAAAATCTATTCCTCTGGTCTGGCCGCAGTTGGCTGCGCAAGGGCTTCGAGGTGTGGTTCACCGGGCTGATCGAGCTGCTGTGGCCGAAGCAACGCATCCTCGAGGTTTACCTCAATAGCGCAGAATGGGCTGACGGCGTATTCGGCGCGGAAGCGGCGGCGCAGCATCACTTCAACACCGGCGCGTCCTACCTCTCGGCGCGCCAAGCAAGCCTGCTGGCAGCCGTGCTGCCCAACCCACGGCAACTCAATGCGGGCCGCCCCAGCGGCTATGTCAACCAGCGTGCTAGCTGGATTCGCCGACAGATGCGCCAGCTGGGCGGCAGCCACTACCTGAACCAGCTACAGGCACCACGGCCGGGTTGGTGGGAGAAGTAGGCTGGACCGGGATACATAACGGGCGTGATGCGGTCATTGGTGGGCTGAAGCCCACCCTACGTCTATGTGTTGCCATCACCGACTGACTGATGGGCTGAAGCGTATCGCGCCCGGCCACCCTACTGGTGGCACACTCAGAGAATACTGCGCATACAAAAACGCCCCGAGCAGAGTCGGGGCGCTTCGGGCGTTGCTGGCTGGAATCAGGCGGCGATGGAGCCCTTGAGCTTGTTCATCGCGTTCTTCTCCAACTGACGGATACGCTCAGCCGAGACGTTGTACTTGGCTGCCAGCTCGTGCAGCGTGGCCTTTTCCTCGGCCAGCCAGCGCTGCTGGAGAATATCGCGGCTGCGCTCGTCTAGCCCCTGCAGGGCGTCGTACAGGTTGGCGCTGGAGGTATCGCTCCAGTCCTCGTCTTCCATCTGCCGCGCCGGGTCGTACCGGTGGTCTTCCAAGTACTGGGCCGGCGAATGGAAAGCACTGTCGTCGTCGGCATCAGCGGCTGGATCGAAGGCCATGTCATGGCCCGTCAGACGACTTTCCATCTCGCGGACTTCACGCGCCTCGACGCCCAGGCTTTCGGCTACGGCGTTGACTTCGTCGTTGTTCAACCAGGCCAGACGCTTCTTCTGGCTGCGCAGGTTGAAGAACAACTTGCGCTGAGCCTTGGTGGTCGCGACCTTGACGATGCGCCAGTTGCGCAGGATGAACTCGTGGATTTCGGCACGAATCCAGTGCACGGCGAAAGACACCAGGCGCACACCCATTTCCGGGTTGAAGCGCTTGACCGCCTTCATCAGGCCGACGTTGCCTTCCTGGATCAGGTCAGCCTGAGCCAGGCCATAGCCGGAATAACTGCGCGCGATGTGCACAACAAAACGCAGGTGGGCCAGCACCATCTGGCGGGCGGCCTCAAGATCCTGGCTGTAGAAGAGATTGCCGGCCAGTTCGCGCTCCTGCTCAGGCGTCAGCAGCGGAATGCTGTTGACTGCATGCACGTATGCTTCCAGGTTTGCGCCTGGAACCAGAGCATGAACAGGTTGCAAAGAAGTGGACATTTGAATCCTCCGATTCACATAACGTACGCAGTGTAGCACTGCGCAATATGACCGGAAGCCCCCATCCTGGTTCCCCGATCAATAGTCAATATCAACCAAATCAATAAGTTGGCGAGGCGTCAAACTAGCGCCTCAGCGAGGGGCAAGCTCCCTTAGGTGTCGCGCCACCGCCAGCCACGCACCGATATACCCCAACAGCACCGCTCCCAGCAATAGGGAGAAGCCGTCCCCTGACGGCACACCGGCCAGCGCGAAGTCACTGCCGTACAAACCGGACAGGCGCACCACGGCATCGTTCAACCAGTTCAATCCGAAGGCCAATACCAGCCAGGACAGCACACCGGCGCCCAGGCCGTACAGCGCGCCCATATAAAGGAAGGGACGACGAACGTAGCTGTCGGTACCGCCGACCAGCTTGATCACTTCGATCTCGGTGCGGCGGTTCTCGATATGCAGGCGAATGGTGTTACCGATCACCAGCAGCAGCGCCATGATCAGCAAAACCGTGAGGCCAAAAACGAAACGGTCACCCAACTTGAGGATCGCGCTCAAGCGCTCGACCCAGACCAAATCCAGCTGTGCCTGCTGCACGTTGGGCAGCTCTGCCAAACGCAAACGCAACGCCTCAAGAGTGGCTTTGTCGACTTCCTTGGGCGTTACCAGCACAGCGCCGGGCAACGGATTGTTCGGCAACTCTTTGAGGGCTTCGCCCAACCCGGACTGCTGCTGGAACTCTTCTAGGGCCTTGTCGCGGCTGATCCATTCGGCTTCGGCGACGTCGTCCATGCCGGCAATTTCTTCGCGCAGGGCCTGGCCCTGACTATCGCTGGCGTCGATAGTGAGGAACACCGAAATCTGCGCGGCACGCTCCCAAGTACCGCCAAGACGCTCGACATTGCTGAGCAGCAGCGACAGCCCCATGGGCAGGCTGAGCGCCACAGCCATCACCAGGCAGGTGAAGAAGCTGCCGATCGGCTGTTTGCCGAGACGGCGCAAGCTATCGACCAGGCTGGCACGGTGGCTCTCCACCCAAGCGTGGGTCAGGGTACGGAAATCCGGTTCGTCGTTCGGCCCTTGGGGCTCGGCGTTCTTCGGCGCCGCGCCGACACGCTGGGCGGGCTGCGGTGGTGGTACGCGGGAAGCACTCATTCCGCGGCCTCCCCGTCGCCGATCAGGCGGCCACGCTGCAGGGTGAGCATGCGATGGCGCATGCGGGCGATCAGGGCCAGGTCGTGACTGGCGATCAGCACGCTGGTGCCAAGGCGGTTGATGTCTTCGAATACGCCCATGATTTCCGCCGCCAGACGTGGGTCGAGGTTACCGGTGGGTTCGTCGGCCAGCAGCAGGGCCGGACGATGGACGATGGCGCGGGCGATGCCAACGCGCTGTTGCTGACCAGTCGACAGGTCGCCTGGGTACAGCTCGGCCTTGTCGCTGAGGGAAACTCGCTCCAGCGCAGCGCCGACACGGCGGCCGATATCACTCTTGGAAAGACCAAGGATCTGTAGCGGCAGGGCGATGTTGTCGAACACGCTGCGATCGAACAGCAGTTGGTGGTTCTGAAACACCACGCCGATCTGCCGACGCAGGAAGGGAATCTGCGCATTGGTGATCTGCGACAGATCCTGACCAGCGAGCAACAGCTTGCCCGACGTCGGGCGCTCCATGGCCAGCAGTAAACGCAGCAGCGTGCTCTTGCCGGCGCCAGAATGGCCGGTGACGAACAGAAACTCGCCGCGACGGACGCGGAAACTCAACTCATGCAACCCGACATGACCGTTGGGGTAACGCTTGCCGACCTGCTCGAATCGGATCATCACTGCTCCCGCTGCTGGAAAAGCGCCTGAACGAAGGGTTCGGCCTCGAAAGTGCGCAGATCATCGATGCCTTCGCCAACGCCGATATAGCGAATGGGCAGGCCGAACTGCTTGGCCAGGGCGAAAATCACCCCCCCCTTGGCCGTACCATCCAGCTTGGTCAGGGCCAGACCGGTCAAGTTCACTGTCTGGTTGAATTGTTTAGCCTGGTTGATCGCGTTCTGTCCGGTACCGGCATCAAGCACCAGCAGCACTTCGTGGGGCGCAGTGTCATCCAGTTTGCCGATCACCCGGCGCACCTTCTTCAACTCTTCCATCAGGTTGTCTTTGGTGTGCAGGCGCCCGGCGGTATCGGCGATCAGCACATCCATACCGCGGGCCTTGGCAGCCTGCACGGCATCGAAGATCACCGAGGCGGAATCGGCGCCAGTGTGCTGGGCGATCACAGAAATCTTGTTGCGCTCGCCCCACACCTGCAACTGCTCCACTGCGGCGGCGCGGAAAGTGTCGCCAGCAGCGAGCATGACTTTCTTGCCCTCGCCCTGCAGCTTCTTGGCCAGTTTGCCAATGGTGGTGGTCTTGCCGGCGCCGTTCACGCCCACCACCAGGATCACGAAGGGCTGCTTGCCAGTATCAATGCGCAAGGGCTGCTCAACCGGGCGCAGCAGCGCGGCGAGCTCCTCCTGCAGGGATTTGTAGAGTGCATCACTGTCGGTCAACTGCTTGCGCGCGACCTTCTGGGTCAGGCTCTGGATGATCGCCGTGGTGGCCTCGACGCCAACGTCGGCGGTGAGCAGACGGGTCTCGATCTCGTCGAGCAGATCATCGTCGATGACCTTCTTGCCAAGGAACAGACTGGCCATGCCCTCGCCCAGGCTGGCGCTGGTTTTCGACAGGCCCTGGCGCAGACGGGAAAACCAGCCACCCTGGTTGTCCGACGGTTTGTTCTGCTCGACGACCGGCGCGGGCACTTCGACAGGCGCTGCCAGCACGGCAGCCGGGGTCGCCGGCATGGCGTGATGAATGTCGCTACCAGTGGCCAGCTCGACAGGGTGCTCGAGCGCAGCGGCAGGCTGCTCGGCGACCGGCTCGTCCAGCGCCTCGGGGCCGTGACGGGTCGGTAGCGGGTCGATCACGATCGGTTCTGGCGCGGGCGCCGGCTCGGTAATAGCAACCGGCTCTGGCGCAGCGACTTCAACCACAGTCGGCTCGCTCAGCTGAGGCTGCTCAGGCACCTCGAGCGCGACCGGCTCGGGTGCTTCGAGCACATCAGGCTGCGCCTCGGTTTCAGCCTGAGGCTGTGCGGGAGCGGGCTCTACAGGCTTCTTGCGCAGCCAGCCGAACAGGCCGCGCTTTTCAGTGGCTTTCTCTGCGCCCTGTTCGGCGCTGGCATCAGGGGCCGGGGTCTTGTCGTCTTTTGAACCAAACATGGAGGACGGCTATCTCAGAGGGGCGAACGCCATGGCCCTTGCACGGTGGGGCTGAGGGCAGTGCTTGGCGGCAGGCGTGCAGGGGATTCGCACACCATCGCTGCACAGACGTGGTCGCCAGTAAAACGGATGCGTATCCTAGCACCTCCGCACATGCCACGGCTAAGCCAACACCCCATCTGGCGCTACGCGGTACCTGCTGCACGACCGCGGCCCAGCCGTCGTCGCAATCGCCACGCTCAACGTGGTTCTACGAGGAGAGAGGTTTGTCCAATTCACTTGCCCGCCATCTCGCCGGCCTGCTGCTAGCCTGCGCCTTGCCCCTGGCAGCCCAGGCCACGGCGCCACAACCGACCCATGAATTCACTCTCGATAATGGCCTCAAGGTCATCGTCCGCGAGGATCACCGCGCCCCGGTAGTGGTGTCCCAGCTCTGGTACAAGGTGGGCTCGAGCTACGAGACCGCTGGCCAGACAGGGCTGTCCCACGCCTTGGAACACATGATGTTCAAGGGCAGCCGCAAGCTCGGCCCGGGTGAAGCCTCCCGTGTGCTGCGCGACCTGGGCGCTGAAGAGAATGCCTTCACCAGCGACGACTACACCGCCTACTACCAGGTGCTGGCCAGTGATCGCCTGGGCGTCGCCTTCGAACTGGAAGCGGATCGCCTGGCCAGCCTGCGCCTGCCGGCCGACGAGTTCTCCCGCGAGATCGAGGTGATCAAGGAAGAGCGCCGCCTGCGCACTGACGACAAACCGTCGGGCCTGGCCTTCGAACGCTTCAAGGCCATGGCTTACCCGGCCAGCGGCTACAGCATCCCGACCATTGGCTGGATGGCCGACCTCGATCGTATGACCGTGGACGAACTGCGCCACTGGTACCAGACCTGGTACGTGCCCAACAACGCTACCCTGGTGGTGGTCGGCGACGTGACCCCGGACGCGGTCAAAGCGCTCGCGCAGCGCTACTTCGGTGCGATCCCCAAGCGTGAGATACCGGCCGCCAAGATTCCCCTGGAACTGCCGGCGCCGGGCGAGCGACGCATCACCCTGCACCTCAAGACCCAGTTACCAAGCCTGATGATGGGCTTCAACGTACCCGGCCTGGCCACGACCAAGACGCCGCGCGAAGTGCATGCACTGCGCCTGATCAGTGCCCTGCTCGACGGCGGCTACAGCGCGCGCCTGGCAACCCGCCTGGAGCGCGGCGAGGAATTGGTTTCCGGCGCAGGTGCCTGGTACAACGGCTACACCCGCGGCGACAGCCTGTTCATGGTCTCCGCCACACCCAACGTGCAAACCGGCAAGACCCTTGAGCAGACCGAAGCCGGCATCTGGCGCGAGCTGCAGGATCTGCAGAAGAACCCGCCGTCGGCCGAAGAGTTGGCCCGCGTGCGTGCTCAGCTGATAGCCGAACTGGTCTACGACCGCGACTCGATCACCAGCCAGGCCACCGCTATCGGCCAACTGGAAACCGTTGGCCTGTCCTGGCAACTGATCGACCAGGAACTGGCCGAGCTGGAAGCCGTGACCCCGGCCGATATCCAGAACGCCGCCAAGACCTACTTCACCCGCGAACGCCTCAGCGTCGCCCACGTACTGCCCGAGGAGAAGCGCGATGAGTAAGCGTAACGGCCCGCGCTACGCCCTGCTGGGGCTGTTCCTGATCGCCCTGCTGGTGGCCCTGACCTTCACCGTGCAGCGCGCCCCCGACGCCGCACCGACCACCGCCGACGCGCCAAAGAGCGATGACACCCAGCTGCAATCCCTGGCTGAGTTGGATGGCAAGGCGCCCGAGCGGCGCAAGCTCGACATCCAGAGCTGGCAGACCGCCGAAGGCGCCAAGGTGCTGTTCGTGGAAGCCCGCGAACTGCCGATGTTCGACCTGCGCCTGACCTATGCCGCCGGCAGCAGCCAGGATGGTGACGTACAGGGCCTGGCCATGCTGACCAACGCCATGCTCAACGAAGGCGTACCCGGCAAGGACGTCGGCGCCATCGCAGCGGGCTTCGAAAGCCTCGGCGCCGAGTTCGGCAATGGCGCCTACCGCGACATGGCCGTGACCAGCCTACGCAGCCTCAGCGATGCAGAGCAGCGCCAGCCGGCTCTGCAGCTGTTCGAGCAGGTCATCGGTCAGCCGACCTTCCCCGCCGACTCCCTGGCACGGATCAAGAACCAGGTGCTCGCCGGCTTCGAATTCCAGAAGCAGAACCCCGGCAAGCTGGCCAGCCTTGAGCTGTTCGAGCGCCTCTACGGCAACCATCCGTACGGCCACCCCAGCGAAGGCAACCCAAGCTCGGTTCCCGGCATCAGCCGCGAACAGCTGCAAGCGTTCCATGCCAAGGCCTATGCCGCTGGCAACGCGGTGATCGCCGTAGTCGGCGACCTGTCGCGCGAGGAAGCCGAGGCCATGGCTGCGGAAGTCTCCGCGGCACTGCCCAAGGGCCCGGCGCTGGCAAAGACCGTCGCTCCCGAGGAGCCGAAAGCCGGCCTGAGCCACATCGACTTTCCGTCCAACCAGACCCACCTGCTGATCGCCCAGCTCGGTATCGACCGTCTTGATCCGGATTACGCCGCGCTGTACCTGGGCAATCAGGTGTTCGGCGGCGGTGGTTTCGGTACCCGACTGATGACCGAGGTGCGCGAGAAGCGCGGCCTGACCTACGGCGTCTACTCCGGCTTCAGTGCCATGCAGGCCCGTGGGCCGTTCATGATCAACCTGCAGACCCGTGCCGAGCTCAGCGATGGCACCCTGCAACTGGTCAAGGATCTGCTGGGTGACTTCATCGCCAACGGCCCGACCCAGGAAGAACTGGACGCCGCCAAGCGCGAGACGGCCGGCAGCTTCCCGCTGTCCACCGCAAGCAACGCCGCCATCGTCGGCCAGCTCGGTGCCATCGGTTTCTACGACCTGCCGCTGACCTATCTGGAAGACTTCATGGCTCAGGTGCAGGCGCTCAGCGTCGAGCAGGTGAAAACCGCCATGGCCAAGCATCTCGACCCTGAGGCGCTGGTGATTGTCACGGCCGGGCCGAAGGTCGAGCAGAAAGAGCTGCCGCCACCCACTGACAAACCCGCCGAATTACCGACTGGCGTCCCGGAGCACTGATGGCCAGACGACCCACTCCCGCCAAGCCCGTCGCCGCCCATGGCGGCGACGGGCAACTGCGCATCATCGCCGGCCAGTGGCGCAGCCGGCAGTTCGGCTTTCCCATGGCCCATGGCTTGCGCCCGACGCCCAACCGCGTACGGGAAACCCTGTTCAACTGGCTGGCACCCTACGTCGAAGCGGCCAAGGTGCTCGACCTGTTCGCCGGCAGTGGGGCGCTGTTTCTAGAAGCGCTGTCGCGCGGTGCTGGCAGTGCCCTGGCGCTGGATCTCAACCCGGCGGCGGTGAACAGCCTGCGCGGTCACCTAGCGACCCTGCACTGTGACAACGGCCAGGTACTGCAAAGCGATGCCCTCGCCTACCTGCAGACACAGCCCGCAACGCCCTTCGATCTGGTGTTTCTCGACCCGCCGTTCAGCCAGGATCTACTCCTGCCGGCCTGCGAGCTGCTCGAACAGCGCGGCTGGCTGGTCGATAACGCCTGGGTCTACACCGAAAGCGAGCAGCCACCGTCGAGCCTGGGCATGCCCGGTAACTGGCGCCTGCACCGCGAACAGAAAGCCGGCCAGGTGCATTACGCGCTGTGGCAGAGAAGCGCATAACCTGCGACGACACCCTTGAGGGCTGTAATGGCCAATGACTTCTCCCCAGCCTGGTGGTTACCTGGCCCTCATCTGCAAACCTTGTGGGGCTCGTTGGGTCGACGAGCCCCCGCCCTGCAGCGCGAGCGCGAGCGCCTGTGGCTGGAGGACGGCGACTTTCTCGACCTCGACTGGCACGGCCCTCACGACGCCCATACCCCGCTGGTGCTGGTGTTACATGGCCTGACCGGCTCATCGAGCTCCCATTACGTACTCGGCCTCCAGCAGCAGTTGGCCACCCAGGGCTGGGCCAGCGTGGCGCTCAATTGGCGGGGCTGCTCCGGCGAACCCAACCTGCTGCCGCGCGGCTATCACTCCGGCGCCAGCGAAGATCTTGCCGAAACCGTACGCCACCTGCGCGCCAAACGGCCCATGGCGCCGCTCTATGCAGTGGGCTACTCGCTGGGCGGCAACGTGTTGCTCAAGTACCTCGGCGAGAGCGGCGCTGAAAGCGACCTGCAGGGCGCTGCGGCGGTGTCGGTACCGTTTCGTCTCGATCAGTGTGCAGACCGCATCGGCGTGGGTTTCTCGCGGGTGTATCAGGCCCATTTCATGCGTGCCATGGTCGCCTACGTGAAGGACAAGCAGCGCCTGTTCGCCCATCAGGGCCAGGCAGACCGCCTGTCGATCCTGGAAAAGCTCGGCCCGCTGGACGGCATGCGTACTTTCTGGGATTTCGACGGCCGCATCACCGCGCCGCTGCACGGCTTCGAAAACGCCGACGACTACTACCGTCGCTCCTCGAGCCGCTATTACCTGGGGCGCATCCAGACGCCGACACTGCTGATCCAGTCCAGCGACGACCCGTTCGTATATCCCCACAGCCTGCCCGAGGCCGATGAGCTGGCGCCCTGCATCACTTTCGAACTGCATGCCAAGGGTGGTCACGTCGGCTTCGTCGACGGCACGGCGCGCCAGCCCGGTTATTACCTGGAGCGGCGGATTCCGCAATGGTTACTGGCGATGGATCAGAATATCCAGCCCAGATCCTCCACCCCGATCGGTTCGTAGAGGAGCCAGGTATGGCCGACAACCCAGGTTTCATGCAGCGCGAGCAGCAAATCGACGCACTGCAACAGCGCTTTCAGGCCCAGCGCGAGGCCTTCCAGGCCAACCCCATGCCCTCGGCCGACCAGCGCATCGCCTGGCTCGACAACCTCAAGGCACGCTTGCTCAGCGAGCAGGATGAGCTGATTCGCTGCATCAGCGAGGATTTCGGCAATCGTAGCGCCGATGAAACCCTGCTCGCCGAAATGCTGCCTACCGTGCATGGCATCCGCTATACGCGCAAACGCCTGAGCCGCTGGATGAAGCCTTCGCGGCGGCGTGTCGGCCTGCCCTTCATGCCGGCCTCGGCACGGGTGATCTATCAGCCGTTGGGGGTGGTAGGCATCATCGTGCCGTGGAACTACCCACTGTTTCTCGCTATCGCCCCGCTGGTCGGTGCCCTGGCCGCCGGCAACCGGGTGATGCTCAAGCTCAGCGAGGCCACCCCGCAAACGTCGCAGCGCCTCAAGGAGATGCTGGCGGGCATCTTCCCGGAAGACCTGGTCAGCGTGGTGCTCGGCGAAGCCGAGATCGGCATGGCCTTCGCGAAGCTGCCCTTCGATCATCTGCTGTTCACCGGTGCCACCAGCATCGGCCGCCATGTGATGCGCGCCGCCGCCGAGAACCTGACTCCGGTGACCCTGGAACTGGGAGGTAAATCCCCCGCCATTGTCTCCGCTGACGTACCGCTGGAGCATGCCGCCGAACGCATCGCCTTCGGCAAGACCCTGAACGCCGGGCAGACCTGCGTAGCCCCCGACTACGTGCTGGTACCGCGCCAGCGGGTGGAGGGCTTCGTCGATGCCTATCGCCGTGCGGTGCAGCGCTTTTATCCACAGGTCGAGGGCAACCCCGACTACACCAGCATCATCAACACACGCCAGCAGCAGCGCCTGCTCGGTTATCTGGCCGACGCCCGTGACAAGGGCGCGATGGTAATTCCTCTGGCCGCCGAGTGCGCGGATCGGCGCATGCCCCATAGCCTGCTGCTGAATGTCGACGACAGCATGCTAGTGATGCAGGACGAAATCTTCGGCCCGCTGCTGCCAGTCGTGCCCTACGACCGGCTCGACGACGCGCTGGCGTACATCGCCGCGCGCCCACGGCCACTTGCCCTGTACTACTTCGGCTACGACCGCCGCGAGCAGCAACACGTGTTGCACCACAGCCACTCCGGTGGCGTATGCCTGAACGACACCCTGCTGCATGTCGCTCAGGACGATATGCCATTCGGCGGTATCGGCGCCTCGGGCATGGGCCACTATCACGGCCACGAAGGATTTCTCACCTTCAGCAAGGCCAAAGGCGTGCTCATCAAGCAGCGTTTCAACACCGCCAGGCTGATCTACCCGCCCTATGGCAAGGCGCTGCAGAAGCTAGTCTACAAGCTGTTCATCCGCTGAGCGGCAGCCAGGCAGCGCGATTAACGCCCACATCCGCAGCCCCTCGCCGGGCCTCGACTTGGCCCACGCTGGCTTGCTGCGCTACCATCCGACTCCCCAACGGCATTCCGCCAGGACGTCACGATGAATCGAGTGTTATACCCAGGCACCTTCGACCCCATTACCAAGGGGCACGGCGATCTGGTCGAGCGCGCGGCGCGCCTGTTCGATACCGTGGTCATTGCCGTGGCCGCCAGCCCGAAGAAGAACCCCCTGTTCCCCCTGGAGCAGCGTGTGGAGCTGGCTCGGGAAGTCACCAAACACCTGCCGAACGTGGAAGTCATCGGCTTCTCCACGCTGCTGGCCTCGTTTGCCAAGGAACAAGGTGCCAACGTGTTTCTGCGTGGCCTGCGCGCGGTCTCGGATTTCGAGTACGAATTCCAGCTGGCCAACATGAACCGCCAGTTGGCACCGGAGGTGGAAAGCCTGTTTCTCACCCCGTCGGAGAAGTACTCGTTCATCTCCTCCACCCTGGTGCGGGAAATTGCCAACCTGGGTGGCGACATCACCAAATTCGTCCACCCCGCCGTGGCCGAAGCCCTGACCGAACGCTTCAAGGCACAGTGATCCAGGGAGCAGCGCGCGGGTAATCCCACACGCTGCGCAGGGGCGTCACTCCGTACGGCGCCCAAGCGTGCGCTGACGGCGACAATCCGGCACAATCGCGCATTCCTGTTTGAATGTGTCGCGGCCAGTGGCCCGGCAGGAGCTTGCCTTTCATGTCCCTGATCATCACCGATGATTGCATCAACTGCGACGTCTGCGAACCTGAGTGCCCGAACGCGGCGATCTCCCAGGGTGAGGAGATCTACGTGATCGACCCCAACCTGTGCACCGAATGCGTGGGCCATTACGATGAGCCTCAGTGCCAGCAGGTCTGCCCCGTGGACTGCATTCCCCTCGACGAAAACAACGTCGAGAGCAAGGAGCAGTTGCTGGAGAAGTACCAGATCCTCACCGGCAAGGCCTGAGGGTGCGCCGCTCTCCTTGCGGCCAGCACGCTATCTCGGCGCTGTTCAGCGCGCTGCTCCTGCTGTGCAGCCTTGGTCTGCAGGCCAGCGAACAGCCCGGGCGCAGCGCCATCGCCACAGCGCATCCCGCTGCCACCGTGGCCGGTCGGGAAACCCTGGCGCTGGGCGGTAACGCCTTCGATGCCGCCGTGGCCATCAGTGCAGCCCTTGCCGTGGTCGAGCCTTATGGCTCTGGACTGGGCGGCGGTGGTTTCTTCCTGCTGCGCAACGCCGACGCCAGCTACGACTTTCTCGACGCCCGCGAACGCGCGCCTGGCGCTGCCCATGCCGACCTCTATCGACGCGATGGGCAGGTGCAGGCGGCGCTGTCCCGCGATGGTGCGCTCGCGGCAGCCATTCCGGGCCTACCTGCGGCGCTGGTCGAGCTGGCCGAGCGACACGGCCGCCTGCCGTTGCGCGACAGCCTGGCCCCAGCCATCCGCCTCGCCCGCGAAGGCTTCCCGGTCGACCGCGTGTATCGCGAGCGTGCCGAGATGCGCCTGGCAACCATGCGCGACGATGCCGAAACCGCGCGGCTGTTTCTGGACGACGGAACGGTACCCAGAGAAGGCACGCTGCTGCGCCAAACGGAACTGGCCGATACCCTGCTGACGCTCGCGCGTGAAGGCCGCGATGGCTTCTACGCCGGGCCGCTAGCCGAGCGGCTGGTAGCCGGCGTGCGCGCTGCGGGTGGGATCTGGACGCTGCAGGATCTGGCCAACTATCGAACCGTGCAGCGCCAACCCATCCGTGTACCGCTGGCCGAAAACCGCGAGCTGATCAGTGCACCGCCACCCTCTGCCGGCGGCCTGGCTATCGCCCAGAGCCTGCTGATTCTGCAGCACCTGCCGTGGCGTGAGGCAGAACCGGTACAGCGCAGCCATCTGGTAGTGGAAACCCTGCGCCGCGTCTACCGCGACCGCGGCCTGCTGGGCGACCCGGATTTCGTGGACAGCCCTACCGCCAGCCTGCTCAACCCGGACTACCTGCAACGCCTGAGCGACAGCATCGATCCGCAGCGGGCCACGCCGAGTAACGAACTGCCGCCCGCCGGTACCTGGAAAGAAGGCGACCACACCACCCACTTCACCGTACTGGACGCCAGCGGCAACGCGGTGAGCGCCACCCTGTCGATCAACCTGCCATTCGGCGCCGCCTTCACCGTGCCCGGCACCGGCGTGCTGCTCAACGATGAAATGGACGACTTCGCCGCTGATCTGGCTGGCGCCAATGCCTACGGTCTGGCCGGCAGCCACGCCAATGCCATCGCCGCCGGCAAGCGGCCGCTGTCGAGCATGAGCCCAACCTTCGTGGAAAGTCCCAGCGAATTCACCAGCTTCGGCACACCAGGCGGCAGCCGTATTCCCAGTATGGTGCTGCTGTCGATCCTCGAGTACCTCGATGCCCAGCCCATCGAGCGCTGGCCGGCGGTACCGCGCTATCACCACCAGTACCTGCCGGACGTCATCGAACACGAACCGCAGACTTTCAGCGCCGCGCAGATCGCCGACCTGCAGGCGCGCGGCTACAGCCTGAAGGCGCTGGAGCGGACATACGGCAATCAGCAGGTACTGCGCTGGAACAAGACCACCGGGGCGGTGGAGGCGGCCAGCGATCCACGCGGGGTTGGCAGCAGCGACGTGCAACCACGCTGACCGGCGCCCCTGTCACTCGGTGACGATGGACGACGCCTCCTGACTGCCCAATTGCCGAAGCTCACGCAGCAAGGGCTGCTGCGCACCGATCATCAGAGCGTTGCGCAGACTCTGGATGATCCGGCTGGCATAACCCAGATCGTTCATCAGCGAGCTGGTCTGCAGGCCATCGAGCAGGCCGCTGCGTACCTGGGCGAACAGACGCTGTCGAAAATCACCATCGAAACGCCCCGCCTTGGCGTCCAGCGCATCCAGGTGTGCGAGCCAGGGTTCTTCGTCCAGCGTTGAACGCGCCAGCTCACGCACCTCGTGCAGCGCTGTGAGCAGATGCCCGCGCAGCTCCACGTAGGCATCCCGGGCTGCCGACGGCTCGGCCTCGAGGTAATAGCCGAGATTCTTCTGCAGGTGCTTGGCATCCTTCACCGCATCCACCAGTTGCAGCGCTGCTACCTGACAAGCAATCCAGAACTGTTGGTGCTGCTCGTCCAGCGGCTGCTCGAGACGCCCCATGAAACTCAGCAGATCGCCATACACGCCCTTGATATGGCGCTGGTACAGGGCCTCGGCATCGAAGTGGAAGCGTTCAGGCGGCGCCTGCAACAGCGCCGGTTCGACGCGAGCCCTGGCCAACTGATCCACCGGCAGGTAGAGGGCGTGGCAGATTACCTCCAGACTCAGGCGCCCGAGGTGACCGAGCTCCTGCACCACTGCACCAGCCGCCGCATCGGCGGAGTCCAGGGCACGCTCGTTCAGGTAACGCGCCTTGGTGCGTTCCGGCTCCCGGGTGGGATCCAACTCGGTGATCAGTACCTTGGGCTCCTGGCGATCCGGCAGCCAGCGCGTCAACCGCTTCGCCAACTGGCGCTGCCAAGGCCAGAAAAGCAGCACGCCCATGGCGTTGAACAGGGTATGGAACATGGCCAGCTGGATCAGCGGGTTGTCGCCCAGGCCGACGAGCCCGGCGATGGCATGCACCAGCCAGGCCAGCGGGCCGAGCAGCACGAACGCCAGCACACCGGTCACTACGTTGAACAGCACGTGTGCCAGCGCCAGGCGCTGGCCGCTGCGGTTACCGCCAAGGGAGCCGACGAATGCGGTGGTAACGCTGCTGCCGATGTTCGAACCAATGGCGATGGCCACGCTCTGGCTCAGTTCCAGCTGGCCCCCGGCTAGCGCGGCCAGGGTCAGCATCAGCGTGGCGTGGCTGGACTGCAGCACCACCGTCACCAGCAGGCCGATGGTCGCGAACAACAGGCTGCCAAGGATGCCCTGCACCTGATAGGCGGTCAGATCCAGGCCGTCGCCGAAACTGGCGAAACCGTCCTTGATCTGATCAATACCAAGAAAGATGAACGCGATACCGAGCACGATACGCCCGGCAGCCTTGCTGCGCGGCCCCAGAAAACTCGCCAGCACGCCGAAAACCAGCAGCGGCAGGGCCAGCGGCGACAGGCTGAGGTTCTGCCCAGCCATGGCCAGCAACCAGATGCCGCTGGTGGCACCGAGGTTGGCACCAAACAGGATGGCGATGCCACCGGCCAGTTGAATCAGCCCGGTGCTGATAAAGGCGATGGTCAGCAGCGACACCAGGGTGCTGGACTGCAACAGGAAGGTGCCGCCCACACCGAACAGCAGGCTCCTCAAGGGTGTCGACGTACTGCGCCCGAGCAACTGTTCCAGCTTGCTGCCGGCAAGCTGTCGCAGCCCCTCCTCCAGGCACTGCATGCCGAACAGAAACAGTGCAAGCCCGGCACAGAGCTGCGTCCAGGGCGCGCTAAACCAGAACGACAGGCCTAGCCCCAGCGCCACCAGTGGCAAAATGAACAGCATCGATCTATTGCCCAATGGCATCTCCTTTTGCCTGCGTGCAAACGAAAACGGCCCCTGACTCTGTAAGAGTCAGGGGCCGCTTGGTAATTCAGCGATTACTGGCGCTGGTTGTAACCATCACCGGTGCAACCCAGGCAGCGGACGAAAGCCGCCTTGCCGGGCTCGACCACCAGCGCGCGACCCGCCGCGCCGATACCGCCGCCGGCAGCCGAGAACGGCAGCGCGATGACGAAGGCGACAGCACCGATCGCCGTGGCACCGATCAACAGTGGGCGGGCGATTAGCAGATCCCCGATCATCGAGAAGGCATCCGGGGCCTGAACGGTGTAGAGCGGGTCGCCGCTGGCATTCTGCTGCGCCTCTTGCGCGTTGGCGGTCAGCGCCAGGGAGGCGGCAGTCAGCGCCAGAACAGCAGCGCAAGAGCGAAACAGTTTCATGGGACGATCCTTCGAAGATATACGGACGATGCGCTAACTATAACAGCGCTCTGGCAATTGTCAGCGTGATGGCCGTCAATCGCTGAGCAACTGGTCGCATCTCCTGACGAATTGAGCTATCGCTGGCATTTCGAGCAATACACGCTCGCCCGTTGGCCCAGCTTCACCTCACGCAGCGTGCTGCCACAGACTTTGCAGAACTGGCCGCCGCGACCGTAAGCGAACAGCTCCTGCTGGAAGTAGCCGGGCTGGCCGTCGCCGCCGACGAAATCACGCAGGGTGGTGCCGCCGCGCTCGATGGCGTGGGCCAGCACGCGCTTGATCTCGTGGGCGAGGCGCACGTACCGCGCCCGCGACACGGTGCCGGCGGCACGGCGCGGATCGATGCCCGCGGCGAACAGCGCCTCGGTCGCATAGATATTGCCCACCCCGACTACCACGGCGTTATCCATGATGAATGGCTTGACCGCCACCGCTTTGCCGCGGGACAGCTGATAAAGGCGCTCGCCATCGAACAGATCGGTCAGCGGCTCCGGCCCCAGCCCCGCGAGCAGCTTATGCTCCAGCGGAGCCAGGCTCCACAGCAGCGCGCCAAAGCGCCGTGGGTCGGTGTAACGCAGCGCCAGCCCCGACTCCAGCTCGATGTCGACATGCTCGTGCTTGGCCGCAGGCAACCCGACCTCGACCAGGCGCAGATTGCCGGACATCCCCAGGTGACTGATCAGGCTACCAACCTCGGCCTTGATCAACAGGTACTTGGCGCGGCGCTCAACCGCCTCGATACGCTGGCCGGACAGGCGCACATCGAGATCTTCGGGGATCGGCCAGCGCAGGCGACGCTCACGGACGATGACTCGGCTGACGCGCTGACCGATGAGGTGGGGCGCGATACCACGGCGAGTGGTTTCGACTTCTGGCAATTCAGGCATGGCGGCTACTTCAGCAGAGTGGCAAGGCAGCACCCTAGGGGCTGCCAGGTCGTGACGTCAACTGTCGGGCGCGGGGCGGATCAGGCGGCGCCGAGGTCGCGAATGCTCTCGCGCAGGCTCTCGAAGTCGTAATTGGAGAGCCCGACATAATCGAGGATCAGCGGCTCGATGCTCTGCCACTCGTGATCTTCACTCTGGTTGCCCAGTACCTGATAACTGCGGCAGATGTGCTCGGCCATCTTGAGGATCGCCAGCAGGTTTTTCAGTTGTGCATCACGATCGTTGTCATCGGCAAAGATGGCCAGAGCGTTGTGATGATTGGCGATGGCATCACACAGATGAAGAGGCAGGTTCCACGATTTGGCCGTGTAGTAGCCGACCACCGCGTGGTTGGTATTGAGCAGGCGATTCTCGGTGTCGACGATGCGGCGCTCGGCACTCGCACTGGCGTAGGACTCTTCGAGCACCGTCATGTAATCGGGAAAGCGCTTGAGCATCAGCGGAATGCCGCAGTTGTGGAACAGGCCCAGGGTATAGGCCTCGTCCACGGACTCGTAGCCGATGCGCTTGGCGAGCGTCAGGCAGGTCATGGCGACATCCTGGGCGGTATCCCAGAAGCGGTTGAGGGTGACGATGGTGTCGTCAGTCATCTCGCCGCGGATCGACAGCGCGTTGACCATGTTGATCACCGAGCGGCTGCCCAGCAGATTGACCGCTCGCTGGATCGAGCCAATGCGGTTGGCCAGGCCGAAATACGGCGAATTGACGATCTTCAGCAAGGCACCGGAAAGCCCCGGATCCTGACTGATCAGCCGCGCAATGGCCTTGAGATCCGGGTTGGGCATGTATTGCTCGAACTGCAGATCAACCATGATCTGCGGTTGCGGCGGCACGCTGATGCCCTGCAGAAACGTCTGGATCTGCTCGGCGGAGAGTTCTTTTTCCATAGGGGCGGCGGGGCATGAAAGGTGATGGAGCGCACAGTTTACCCTGTGGCAGATGACTTTTGCCCGGCGGTTACAGAGTAAATATACCGGTCATCGATAAAGGCTAAACAAAAAGGCCAAGCGACATAGAACAGGCCGAGCACCGGGACAAAGCCGATCCGCTGCTGCCAGCTTTTTCACCTGCCACCGAGCACCCGACGGGCTGCTCGTTTAGAATGCGCGTTTTTTACGACGGAGCCCACCATGTCCCTGCCCAGCCTGCGCCTGAAAGCCAATGCCGACCGACGCCTGCGCGCCGGCCATTTGTGGGTTTACAGCAACGAGATCGATGTGGCCGTCACGCCGCTCAACGCCTTCGAGGCGGGCGACCAGGCGATCCTCGAAGCGGCAGGCGGCAAGCCGCTGGGCATCGTCGCCGTCAGCCCGAACAACCTGATCTGCGCCCGCCTGCTGTCCCGTGACGTCAAGCACGTGCTGGACAAATCCCTGCTGGTGCACCGCATCAACGTGGCCTTGAGCCTGCGCGAGCGGCTGTTCGACAAACCCTGCTATCGCCTCGTGTACGGCGACTCCGACCTGCTGCCGGGTCTGGTGGTCGACCGTTTCTTCGACATCCTGGTAGTGCAACTGGCCTCCGCGACCATGGAGCGCCACAAGGATGACGTACTCGCTGCGCTGATCCAGGTGATCAAGCCCAGCGGCATCCTGCTCAAGAACGACTCTGCCGCACGCGACGCCGAAGGCCTCGAGCGCTATGTGGATACCGCGTTCGGCGTGGTGCCGGAGTGGGTCGCCCTGGAAGAGAACGGCGTGAAGTTCGAAGCGCCGGTGATCGAAGGCCAGAAGACCGGCTGGTTCTACGACCACCGCATGAACCGTGCCCGCCTGGCGCCCTATGTGCAGGGCAAACGCGTGCTCGACCTGTTCAGCTATATCGGGGGCTGGGGCGTGCAGGCTGCGGCGTTCGGCGCCAGTGAAGTGTTCTGCGTGGACGCCTCGGCCTTCGCACTCGACGGTGTCGAGCGTAACGCCACGCTCAACGGCTTCGCCGAGAAGATGACCTGCGTGGAAGGTGACGTGTTCGCCGCCCTGCGCGAGCTCAAGTCGGCCGAAGAGCGTTTCGACGTGGTGATCGCCGACCCACCCGCCTTCATCAAGCGCAAGAAAGACATCAAGAACGGCGAGGCCGCCTACCGCCGCCTCAACGAAACCGCCATGCGCCTGCTCAACAAGGACGGCATCCTGGTCAGCGCCAGCTGCTCGATGCACCTGGAAGAAGACAACCTGCAGAACATCCTGCTGACCAGCGCTCGCCATCTGGATCGCAACATCCAACTGCTCGAGCGCGGCGGCCAGGGCCCGGATCACCCGGTGCATCCGGCCATTGGCGAAACCCGTTACATCAAGAGCATGACCGTGCGCCTGCTGCCCAATAGCTGATAGCAGCCCTGCCGGCTGTAGCGGGCAGAGCACGTGTCACGTGCAATCTGGCCTCACTTGAGTGGCGAACCACTGCGCACAGGGCTGTCTTCTGCGTCGAAGACAGCCTACGCCAACAGTGGGTGGCCGGGGCTCGTCGAACCCTCGCGCTCGACTGCGGTCTGCACTGGGCAGATCTGAAACGCCCGGATTTACGTGATGATGCATCTTCCTCTGTTATCACGAGCGGCGCGGACGATATGCTAAGTTCTCAGCAGCACAGAGTTCATAGCCAGATGATCTACTCCTCTTCTCGCAACGCCCGACGTTTGATCGTCACGGCGCTCGCACCACCTCCTGCACACGCCAGTGATCGCAGTGGGCAAACATGTGCCAGCAAAAACTGCTGACAGCACGGCCCACGCTTACCTGGCAGGCGCAAACAAGGCCAGCCCACACTCGTGTGGCGGGTGCGACAGCGATATCTGCTTTCGCGCATGGCCAAGTCTGGTGTGATGCATGACACGAACGCGCCTCTGGGAATGATTCACGCCGGGTTGGTAGCAGGTAAACGCACACGCCATTACTGGGCGCGTCGCTCACGCTACTTCTTGCCAGCTCTGCCGTACCGGAGACCGACCCACCACAGTGCATACGTTCCGGTGACTGAGGCGCGGTACCCCGTCATAAAAATAGAGAAGAGCCCACGTGAACGACGCAACGATGCTCTCCCAGCAGTGCAGCCAAAGCAGAACGCAGCAAAACAAGGACACCGATGCGGCCCGACATCGCAAGCGCCAGGCCAAGCTATATGCCATGGCAAGAGCGCAGGAACGCAAGCGCATAGCCCGTGAACTGCATGACGAACTGGGCCAGCAACTGACCGCATTGCAGCAGGGACTGGGCGTGCTGCGCATTCACCTGAAGCGCGAGCGCCCGGATCTCAGCGAACAGATCCTGCACTTGATCAGCATCTCTCACAGTGCCATCAATGCCATACGCGACGTACAGTTCGGGGGCCCCATCGGGCGTCTGCGACATGATCTGGAAAATACCCTGCGAAACCTTACCGAGGATTTCAAGCGACTGTCTGGCATCCCCTGCCGCTGCAGCCTGCCGGCCAAACCGATCGACCTGAAACCGGAGCAGGCTTCGCATCTGTACCGGATCGTGCAGGAATCGCTGACCAACATCGTGCGGCATGCCAACGCAGGCTGGGCCGCCGTCAGCCTCGAGCGCCGCGACAACGATTACGTACTGGAGATCTCCGACGACGGCTGCGGTTTCACTCTCAGCGATACCCTGCCGGATTCAACCGGGCTGTCTGGCATGCGCGAGCGCGGCAAGCGCCTCGGCGGGCCAGTCATCATCTTCAGCCACCCCGGCCAGGGAACCATCGTGCAGGCGATATTCCCGGTAAAACCTCGCTCTCAAGGACTCCAGCCATGATCAACCTGATGATCGCAGACGACCACATGATCATGCGCGAAGGGCTGAAGCGCCTGTTCGAGCTTTACGACGACGTCCACATCGCCGCAGAAGCAGCCGATGGACCGCAAACCCTGGAACGCCTGCGCACCACCAAGGTGGATCTGCTACTGCTCGACATCAGCATGCCCGGCCTGAGCGGTGAAGCCTTGATCACACGCGTCCACCACCATCATCCGGCCCTGCCGATTCTGGTGCTGAGCATGCACAGCGATCCCCAGGTCGCCATGCGCGTGCTGCGCTGCGGAGCCGGCGGTTACCTGACCAAGAGCCAATCACCGGAAGTGCTCATTGATGCGGTGAGAAAAGTCAGCGCTGGCGCCCGCTACATCGACCCCGAACTGATCGAGCCCATCGCGTTGAGCAGCCTCAAACCGTCCACCCGTAGCGGGCTCGACAGCCTCACCAACCGAGAGTTCCAGATCATGCGGCTACTTGCCGGAGGCCTGAGCGTGAATCACATTGCGGAGCAGTTGATGATCAGCAATAAAACGGTCAGCACACATAAGATTAATCTGATGGAGAAAATGTCTTTCTCCAGCAACGCAGACTTGATCAAGTTCGCCTCAACCCTTTCCTGAATCCGACAAAAGATAAGAATATCCTTAGCTCTTTGCAAGAATTTTGGCGCCAATAAACCAGTAAACCCTGATGCCTTCAGCAAAGAAGGTTAATGCATGCTGCGGGCGTCCAAAGGAATGACTGGTCACTGCGCAGGAAGCCCCCGCCGATCCCCGTTCCGTGGAGCCTGATCCCAGCCCACCGCGGAGCAAAGAAGTGCGCGAGCGAATCCATCACCTGATTGCCCCCTTGCTGATTCTGGTCATCGGCAGCGCCGCCGTAATACTGGTTGGCCAGGGAACACTGGGTACGCTGCCCGCATTGGCCGGCCTGATTGTGGTGGGTGCGGTGGCGATTCTGGCGTTGCCAGGCAATGCCTCCGTGCAACAGCTCCCCCAAGCTCACGAAACGCCCGCGCCAAGCGAAGTCGACAACCTCGGCCATTTGTGTGAGCAAACGCTGCCGCTCTGGTCGCAGCAAATCCAGACGGCTCGCAGCCACACCGAAGAATCCATCAGCGCCCTCAGCGAACGCTTTGCCCAACTGGCAACCCGCATCCAGAACAGCATAGGCGGCAACACCGAGCGCGAGGCAGGCAAACGCCTGGTGGCGCTGCTGTCGACCTGTGAGTACGAGCTGGACATGATCGTCCTGGCCCTACGCGAAGCACTGGCCAGTAAGGAATCGCTGCTCAGGGAAGTGATGCAATTGTCCACCTTCACCGAACAGTTGCAGGACATGGCGCAGGACGTCGCCAACATCGCCAAACAAACCAACCTGCTGGCCCTCAACGCGGCCATCGAAGCCGCCCGGGCGGGCGAAAGCGGCCGCGGCTTCGCCGTGGTCGCCGACGAGGTGCGCAAGCTCTCGTCGATGTCAGGTGACACCGGACAGCGCATCGGCGAAACCGTGGTGATCGTCAACGACGCCATCCACAAGACCCTGAGCATTTCCCAGGAATACACCAAGACCGACACGGCCACCCTGAACAAGGCCAGCGAAGTGATCGCCGGGGTAATCAACCGCTTCAACCAGAACGCCACCGACATCGTCAATCACAACGAAACGATGCGCGCGCAGAGCGAAGCGGTCGCCCAGGACATCGCCGAAGTGCTGGTGGCGCTGCAGTTCCAGGACCGCACCAGCCAGATGCTCGGCCATATCGCCGGCGACCAGGACAAGCTGCTCGCCCATCTCCATGAACGCAACGCCCAACGCCGCCAGGGCCTGACCCCAGAGCCCCTGGACGTTGATCGCTGGCTGTATGAACTGGCGCAGACCTACACCATGCCCGAGCAACACGACGTGCATCGCGGCGACAGCTCCACCAAGCGCAACGATTCTGAAATCACGTTTTTCTGAGGTTCCCCCATGAGCAAAACCGTACTCATCGTCGACGACTCCACCTCCATCCGTCAGGTCGTCAGCATTACGCTCAGGGGGGCTGGCTATCAGGTCATCGAAGGCTGTGACGGCAAGGACGCCCTCACAAAACTGGACGGTCGCAAGGTTCACCTGATCATCAGTGACGTGAACATGCCGAACATGGACGGCATCACCTTCGTCAAGAACGTCAAGCAAATGCCCGCCTACAAGTTCACCCCGGTGATCATGCTCACCACCGAGGCCGGCGAAGCGAAGAAGGAAGAAGGCCGCGCAGCGGGCGCCAAGGCTTGGGTGGTCAAGCCCTTTCAGCCAGCGCAGATGCTCACTGCCGTGTCCAAGCTGATCCTGCCATGACCGACGCGCCGGCCGAGAACCTCTACCGCATCCTGCCACTGGAAGGTGGCCTGACCATCTACAGCGCGGCCGAACACATGGAGCTGTTGATGCAGGTTCTCGCGCCGGATACGGAAGTGGAGCTCGATCTCTGTGCCGTCGACGAACTGGACTGCGCAGGCCTGCAACTGCTGATTCTGGCCAAGCAGGAAGCGGCCCGCATGACCTGTGACCTGCGCCTGACCAACCACAGCCCGGCAGTGATCGAAGCCTTCGAGCTGAGCGGGCTCGGCACCTTTTTCGGTGACCCCATTCTGATCAAGCCGGCGAGCGAGTAGTCACCATGGATATGGACGAAGTGCTGCAGATCTTCATCGCCGAAAGCCAGGAACTGTTGCAGCAGATGGAAGAAGCCCTGCTGCAGTTGGAAAACAGCCCGGGCGATGCCGACACCATCAATGCCATTTTCCGTGCGGCGCATACCATCAAAGGCTCGGCAGGGCTGTTCGGCCTCGACGTGATCGTCGCCTTCACCCATATCGCCGAAAGCGTGCTCGACCGCGTACGCACCGGCGAGCTGCACTTCGACACGGAGATGACCGCCCTCTTCCTGCAGGTAGGCGATCACCTGGCGCGCCTGGTTGCGCTGGTCGACGACGGCATCGATCTGGCAAACATGGAGCCCGACACTCAGGCGCTGCACGAACAGTTGGCCGAACGCCTCACACATTATCTGCCACCTGCGCCCGGCACCGAGCAGGTGCTGACCGCCGCCACGCGTATCGAACGCGGCCATGGCCCGGGCGTGGGTGCCGATCACTGGCACCTGTCCCTGCGCTTCGGCCCCGACACCCTGCGCAACGGCATGGATCCGCTGGGTCTGTTCCGCTACCTGAATACCTTTGGCCGCATCATCAGCATCGTGCCGCTGCTTGATCGCATCCCCGCAGCCGCCGAGATGGATCCGGAAACCTGCTACCTGGGTTTCGAGGTCGCCTTTGCCAGTGACGCCGACAAGGCCACCATCGACGGTGCCTTCGAGTTCGTCCGTGAAGACAGCCTGATCCGTATCCTGCCGCCCAACAGCAAGTCGGACGAGTACCTGGAGCTGATCCGCGCCCTGCCCGAGGAAGACATGCGCCTGGGCGAAATTCTCATGCGCTGCGGCACCCTGACCGCCAGCGAACTGCAGGACGTGCTGCACACCCAGGTGCAGGGCCAGGAGCGTGACGAGCCGCGCCCGATCGGCCGAGTGCTGGTGGAAGAAAGCCTGGTGCAACCACCGGTGATCGCCGCCGCGCTGCACAAGCAACAACAGATCAAGGAAAACCGCAGCAACGAGAACAGCCTGATCCGCGTCGATGCCGGCAAGCTGGATCGGCTGATCGACCTGGTGGGCGAACTGATCATCGCTGGCGCCGGCGCACGGATGACCGCGCAGAACTGCGGCCACCCGGAAATGCTCGAAGCCACCGAGCTGCTGTCACGCCTCGTGGAGGAAGTGCGCGACTCGGCACTGCCGCTGCGCATGGTGCAGATCGGCAGCACCTTCAACCGCTTCCAGCGCGTGGTGCGCGACGTATCCGGCGAGCTCGGCAAGGACATCACCCTGTCCATCAGCGGCGGGGAAACCGAGCTCGACAAGACCGTGGTCGAACGCATCACCGACCCGCTGACGCACCTGGTACGCAACGCCATGGATCATGGCATCGAACCGGTCGACACGCGCCTGGCACGGGGCAAACCCGCCCAAGGCAACGTATCGCTGAACGCCTACCACGATGCCGGCAGCATCATCCTGGAGGTCAGTGACGACGGTGGCGGCCTCGACTCACAGCGCATCCTCGCCAAAGCCCGTGAACGCGGCTTGGTCGGCGAAGGCCAGACGCTGACCGAGAAGGAAATCTTCGCGCTGATCTTCGAGCCCGGCTTCTCCACCGCCGAGCAGGTCAGCAACCTGTCCGGACGCGGCGTCGGCATGGACGTGGTCAAGCGCAACATCGCCGCCCTGCGCGGCACCATCGAACTGGACAGCAGCCTCGGCCAGGGCACGCGCATCCGTATCCGCCTGCCCCTGACCCTGGCGATCATCGACGGTTTTCTGGTCAGCGTCGGCCAGGCTGGCTACGTGATTCCGCTGGAGCTGGTGGAGGAATGCATCGAGCTGCAGGCCGACACCTTGCCGGAAGGTGGCCATCTCGAACTGCGCGGACAGATGCTGCCCATCGTCCGCCTGCGCGAGCTGTTCGCGGACGACAGCCCGGCGCCGCGGCGCGAGAGCGTGGTGGTGGTGCAACAGGCAGGTCTGCGAGCCGGGCTGGTCGTCGATCAGTTGCTCGGTGAATTCCAGACGGTGATCAAGCCACCGGGCAAGGTGTTCTCCAGCTGCCCGGGGCTCGGCGGTTTCACCATCCTCGGTGACGGCGCGGTGGCCTTGATCCTCGACATTCCCAGCCTGCTCACCCAACTCACCAGCACCCCGGAAGCCCCGCGCCGGGCGAGGCTCGAAGCATGAACATGGCAACACTTGGGCACGAGTCAACCGCGCACCAGTACCTCACCTTCATCCTCGCTGGCGAGCACTACGCCGTCGACACCCTGAGCGTACGGGAAATTCTCGAGTACACCCGCTTCACACCGGTGCCGCGCATGCCGGCCACGGTACGCGGCGCAACCAACCTGCGCGGTGCCGTGGTGCCGGTGATCGACCTTCTGGCGCGCTTTAACGGCAAGCGTACCGAGCTCGGCAAACGCACCTGCATCATCATCCTCGACGTACCCGACGAAGATCGCCCGCAACCTCTCGGGGTGCTGGTCGATGCGGTCAGCGCAGTACGTGAGATCAGCCCGCACGAGATCCAGCCGGCACCGGCGTTCGGCAGCCATCTGCGCAGCGAATTCATCACGGGTGTCGTTCGTCTGGACGACCGTTTCGTCACGCTCCTGGCACTCGACCAGGTACTCGATCTGGAAACACTTGGCACCTCAACCACCAGCGACGTCGGCAGAACCGTACGGCCTTGATCTCACTAGCGACTCTCCCATTCGAAAGGATCTCCAGCATGCTCAGCAATTTCAAGATCGGTACCCGGCTCATCGTCGCGTTCATCTTGGTCGCCAGTATCAGCGCCGTGGTTGGCATGATCGGCCTGGCCAATACGTCCACCATGAACGACCTTGCGGACAACATGTACGAGAAGGAATTGGTCGGGCTTTCCAAGATCAAGGAAGCCAACCTCAATATCATCTTCATCGGCCGTGCCCGTTCCAACTTCCTGCTGGCGACAACCGAGCAGGATCGCGAGCGCATCCTCGCCGATATCGCCCGCTACAGTGAGGCCGCCCGCAAGAACATCGATGAATCCCGCGAGCTGTTCTACAACGAGCGCTCCCTCGAACGCTTCCGGGAAATCGACACCATCTGGGTCGAGTATCAGCGCAACATGGCCCTGGCCCTGCAAACCGCAGCAGCACAGGAGCTGTACGCGGAGAACCCGGAGCTGCAGCGCCAGCTGGCACTGGTACGGGAAAAGGGTGACAAGCTCGATGAGATCATCGGCGAACTCTCGGAAGACAAGGCAAACAACGCCCGGATCGCCAACGACAAGACCACCGAGCTGTATCTGCAGAGCCGTACGATGATGATCGCGGTCATCATCGGTGGCCTGCTGATCGGTATCGTTCTCGGTCTGCTGATCAGCCGCAGCATCACCCGCCCACTCAGCCGCGCGGTGGAAGCCGCCAACCTGCTGGCCGAAGGTGACCTGCGTGTGAAACTGGACAGCACCGCTCGCGACGAGACCGGCCAGTTGCTGAAATCGATGGGTAATATGAGCGAGAAGCTCACGCAGATCATTGCCGAAGTCCGTGGCTCCGCTGACTCGCTGTCCAGCGCCTCCGAGGAAATTTCCTCGACCGCCCAGAGCATGAGCCAGGCCGCTTCCGAACAGGCTGCTTCGGTCGAGGAAACCAGTGCCTCGATGGAACAGATGTCCGCCTCCATTTCGCAGAACACCGAGAACGCCCGGGTGACCGATGGCATGGCCAGCAAGGCCGCCAACGAAGCGGGTGAAGGTGGCCAGGCGGTCAAGGACACCGTGCGCGCCATGAAGACCATCGCCGACAAGATCGGCATCGTCGACGACATCGCCTACCAGACCAACTTGCTCGCCCTCAACGCTGCCATCGAGGCTGCCCGTGCCGGTGAGCACGGCAAAGGCTTCGCGGTGGTCGCCGCGGAAGTACGCAAGCTGGCCGAGCGCAGCCAGGTAGCCGCTCAGGAAATCGGCGAAGTCGCCAAGAACAGCGTGGCCCTGGCCGAACGTGCCGGCACCCTGCTCGACGAGATGGTGCCATCCATCGCCAAGACCTCCGACCTGGTACAGGAAATCGCTGCCGCCTCCGACGAGCAGAGCAGCGGCGTCAACCAGATCAGCACGGCCATGAACCAGCTCAGCGAGCTGACTCAGCAGAACGCCTCGGCCTCCGAGGAGCTCGCCGCCACTGCCGAGGAAATGAGCGGCCAGGCCGAACAGCTGCAGCAACTGATGGACTTCTTCCGCCTCAGCGGCAGTGGAGAGCGCATCACGACCGCCAACCCACCCCGCAACAAGCAGCAGAACAGCCGTGGCAACAATGCCGCACGCCAACTGCGCGGCGACGAAGGCCAGCAAGGCCATGGAACGGGCCTGCCGGCCGGTTACGTGCGCTTTCAGGAGTAGGCCATGAGCGCCGAAACCCGACTGCTCGACGACGCTACCGCGGTGTCGGGCCAGTACCTGACCTTTACCCTGGCTCAGGAGCTGTTCGCGGTTGAAATCCGTGCCGTGCGGGAGATTATCGAGTACGGCCGGCTGACCACGGTGCCGATGATGCCGCCAAGCATTCTTGGTGTGATCAACCTGCGCGGCGCGGTGGTGCCGGTGATGGATCTCGGTCAGCGTTTCGGCGGCCGGGCCACCGCCATCGGGCCGAGAACCTGCATCGTGATTCTGGAGATACTCAACCAGACCGGCACCCAGGTGATCGGCATGGTGGTGGACGCCGTCAACGAAGTTCGCGAGCTGAACGCTGAGCAGATCGAACCGGCGCCCAGCTTCGGTGGCAGCATCCGCGCCGACTTCATTCGTGGCATGGGCAAACTCGATGAGCGGCTGGTGGTAATGCTCGATATCGGCCGGATCATCTCCGCTGAAGAACATGCGGCGCTCAGTCAGGCCGAGCAGCATGGCCTCGAAGGCGCGCGGGGCTGATATGCGCGAAACCACTCAAGCCACCCTTTCCGACCGGGAATTTGGCCAGTTCCGCCACCTGATCCACGAGATTGCCGGCATCCACCTTTCCGAAGCTAAGAAACCGTTGGTGGCCGGCCGCCTGAACAAGCGCCTGCGCTCTTTTGGCATGGCCAGCTATGGCGACTACTTCAACCGCATAAGCAAAGACGCGGCGGAACTGCAGACCTGCGTGGATCTGCTGACCACCAACGAAACCTATTTCTTTCGCGAGCCCAAGCATTTCGACTTTTTGCGCGAACTGCTGCAGAACCCCGCCACCATTCCCAGCGGACGGCCCTTGCGCATATGGAGCGGCGCCTGTTCCAGCGGCGAGGAGCCCTACACCCTGGCCCTGCTGCTGGCCGAACGGCTCGGCGAAAGGCCCTGGGAGATTCTTGCCTCGGATATCAGCCAACGTATCCTCGCGCAGGCCCGCAGCGGTGTTTATGACCTGGAAGACAGCCAGAACATCCCCCGCCACCTGCTGGTAAAGCATTGCCTGCGCGGCGTCGACGATAATCAGGGGCGCATGATGATCGCTCCGTCGCTGCGCCAGCGCATCCGCTTCGAGCAGATCAACCTGAACAGCGCACTACCGGATCTAGGCTTGTTCGATGTAATTTTCCTGCGCAACGTGATGATCTACTTTGACGCTGACACCAAGCGCCAGGTAGTGGCTCGCCTGGTCAAGCACCTGCGCCCGGGCGGACATTTCTTCATCAGTCACTCGGAGAGCCTGAACGGCGTCAACGATACGCTCAAGGTCGTCAAACCTTCGATCTACCGCAAACCAGATGCCTAACACCCCCTCCATCGCCGAGGTTTATCTGAAACCCGGCGACTACCATTTCGGCGGCCCCTACACCCGTGTACGAACCCTGCTTGGCTCCTGCGTTTCACTGGTGCTCTGGCACCCCCATGCCCGCCTTGGCGGCATGTGCCATTTCATGTTGCCGACGCGCGGCCGCCCAACCGCCCATCCGGACGGCCGCTACGGCGATGAGGTCATGAACCTGCTGTGCGAAGCCATAGGCCTCAGTGGTACGAAAGTGTCCGACTACCAGGCACGCATCTTCGGGGGCGGGCATATGTTTCCCGCGCTCATGAATAGCAACCGCCGGCATGTGGGTCTACAGAACGTTGACATGGCCAGGCGTCTAATCGCCGAGAAGAAACTCAGTTGCCACGGCGAACATGTGGGAGGTGTCGGTCATCGCAACCTGATCTTCGACATCTGGAGTGGCCATCTGGCCTTGAAACAAACGGCGCCAACAGCCGTATCCGGTCACACCTGAGAGCGATACGCATGAAACCTATAAAAGTCATGATCGTCGACGACTCCGCCGTGGTACGCCAGGTGCTGTCCTCGGTGCTGGCCAGCGACCCGGCGATCCAGGTCATCGGCACCGCCGCCGACCCACTTTTTGCCCTCGACAAGATGCAGCGCGAGTGGCCTGACGTCATCGTGCTGGACGTGGAAATGCCCCGTATGGACGGCATCACCTTCCTCAAGAAGCTGATGGCCGAGCGCCCCACGCCGGTGGTGATCTGCTCGACGCTGACCGAGAAAGGTGCGACTACCACCATGCAGGCACTCTCCGCCGGAGCGGTGAGTATCGTCACCAAGCCCCAGGCCAGCCTCAGCAAGTTTCTCGTCAATGCCAGCGATGACCTGGTCAATGCCGTCAAGGCGGCGGCACGCGCCAATGTCAGCCGCCTGGTAAAGAACAAGGCCGCGCCGCCTGCGCCCGTGCAGAGCAAGCTCAGCGCAGACGTCATTCTGCCACCGGGCCAGGGCGCCATGGCGCGCACCACCGAACGTGTCGTCGCCATCGGCACGTCCACAGGCGGCACCCAGGCACTGGAGTACATTCTCACCCGCCTGCCAAGGGTGTGCCCTGCGCTGGTCATCGTCCAGCACATGCCAGAACGCTTCACCGCTGCCTTCGCCGAACGCCTCAACGGCCTCTGCGAACTGGAAGTACTGGAAGCACGGCATGGCGACCGGGTGGTGCCCGGCCGTGCGCTGATAGCGCCCGGTGGCCGCCATCTGCTGCTCAAACGCAGCGGCGCCCAGTATCTGGTCGAGGTGGTCGACGGCCCGCCGGTGAGTCGTCACAAGCCTTCGGTGGACGTCCTGTTCCGCTCAACGGCCCGCGCTGCAGGCGCCAACGCCACGGGCATCATCATGACCGGCATGGGCGACGACGGCGCCCGCGGCCTGCGCGAGATGCACGAGGCCGGCGCCCTCACCCTCGGCCAGGACGAAGCCAGTTGCGTGGTCTACGGCATGCCCCGAGAGGCCATGAAACTCGGCGCCGTGAGCCGCGAGATACCGCTGGAACAGATCCCCACTGCCATCCTGCGGGGTTAGTGCTGAGCAGTCGCCTGGTCGCCCTGGATAGTCGCCGTCAGCAGCGTCTCACCAGGGGCCGACTCGATCCGTAGTTGCCCCCCCATGCGCTCGATGCGCATACGCATGCTGCTCATGCCGACGCCAGCGGCCGCAGCAAGCACATCATCCACGGCAAAGCCGCGGCCATTGTCACGAACCCACAGGCTCAGGCCATGCTCCGCCTCGGCGCGTACGCCCACTTCCAACCGGGTGGCGCCGGCATGCTTGAGCACGTTGGTCAGGGCTTCTTCGAGAAAGCGCGTCAGGGCTAGCAACTGTGGTGGCGTGAATACTCCCGGCCATTGCGCCGGCAGACTCCAGTGCGACTCAATGCCAAGGTCGTCGAACAGGTCGATAAAGCGCCGACGCAACGGCGCCAGCCACTCCTGCGGTGACTGCCAGCTGGGCACCGCCGAGGAGCCGTCAATCACATCGCGCAGATCGCTGCGCAAGGTCTTCAGCACCGACAGAAACTGCTCACCGCGTAGCCCCGAACCATGTTCCATGGTGGTAATCGAGCGCATCAGCGAGCTGCCCAGACCGTCATGCAGATCGTGGGTCAGGCGCAGGCGTTCGTTGAGGCGAATGTTGTCGGCTTCCAACTGGTGCTCACGCTGTAGTGTTTGGGTCAGCTCTGCGCGCGTGCTGTCGACCCTGGCCTGCAGATCGTCGTTGAAACGCTCGATGCGTTGCAGGCTGCTGGAGAAGCGCGCGGCCAGGATCAGGAACATCACCACCGACATCAACGGTGCAGACAGAAGCGCGTAGACTCCTGGAACACCCAAAACACCAGTAAAAGCCAGAACCTCGAAGACAGTCCCTCCAAAGATGCACGTGCCAAGCAGGATCAGGTAGGCCTCACGTGCACGACAGGCATGCCACAGCAGTTGCAGGCAGACCACCGGCAAGGCAGCCCTGAGGACAAAGGCAGAGAGCATCTGCAGCACCGAAATCTGCGCCTTCGGCACCAGCAGCGTGGCCATGCACAGCACGATAGTCACGCCCCAGAGCACACGCCCTAAGCGTGGAAAACGCATGCTACCGAGCGACCAGATGAACATGCAGAACGCCGGGCAATACAGTGACAACGCCACCAGGCTGAGGCGATCCCAAACCTCGCCATTGGCGAACGGCCAGGACGAGGTCAGCAGCATATTGAGGATGCCGAACGACCACAGTAGCGAAGCCAGTGCGACCCAGCCGAAAGCATGCTCCTGACGGCGGAACAGCCAGAACGTCAGGAACAGCACACCCAGTACCAGGGAGATCAGCAGGCCGATGAAAATCAGTTCGCGCTGCAGCAGCAACTGCAGGCGGTACTCGGGCCAGACCTGCTCGGACACACCCAGGCGCACCGCACCCAGACCAGGCGCCGCATGCTCCGAGCCGACCAGGCGAATCCACAGGGTATTACTTTCCTGCTGGCCGGAGGCTGGTAACAGCCAGTAGCGTGGCAGGTTCCAGCTACGCGACAAGGGCTCGACCAGGCTCTCGTCACGCCAGATCAGATCGTCGTTGAGCCACACCTCACCGGCCATAACCATGCGATTTATATTCAGCGCCAGCGGCTCACCTGAGCAGTCGGCCTGCCAGTCCAACCGATACCACACCGGCCCGAGAAAGCCTGGCCAGTGGCGTTGCCATAGATCCGGCAGGCTCACCGGCTGCCAGCCATCAAGCGGGCGCACACCATCACCAGCCCGCTCGGGGGCCGCCATCACGCTGCTGATAAGCGGCTGGCAGCTCGCCTGCGCCAGGCTGGAAAACCATGGCAGCAGGACGAGCAGCAGCGTCAGGACAACAAGCCGCGTTGCCGGGCTTCGCTCACCGCGCGGGTGCGCGAGGAGACGGCCAGCTTGCGGTAAATCCGTTTGATATGGCATTCGACGGTATGGCGGGAAATGGTCAACTGTTCGGCGATTTCCCGGTTGCTCAACCCACGGGAAACCAATTCGAGAATTTCGCTCTCGCGGGCGCTGAGCGTTTCAATCTCCGCCAACTCGTTAGACCGGGGCGCAGCTGGCAACAAGGTCAGAATACGCCGGGCAATGAACGGATCGATTGGCGCACCGCCACGCAGCACGCTACGAATCGACAGGCTCACCTCCAGGTCATCGCGCTCCTTGAGCACGTACCCAGTCGCCCCGGCGCGCAACGCACCGAGAATCGCCTCCTCGGTGCTCCAGGCCGAGATCACCAAAACCCACAAGGTCGGATCCAGCACGCGCAACTCATGGATCAGCTCGATGCCATTGCCATCCGGCAAGCCCAGATCCACCAGCACCATCGCCACGGGCTGGCTACGGACATGCGCCCGTGCTTCGGCCAGGCTCATCGAGAAGTTCACCGCCTCGTGCGCATAACCAATCTCGCTGAGCACCCGCGACAGCCGCTGGCGCATCAACGGATCGTCCTCGACAACCAGTACCGGTGCGGGCAGCAGAACATCATCGGGAGGAAGGCTGGCGGTCGACATCGGCGAGCAGCACTCCATGAAGGTAAATAAGGACGATGAGTGTGGCACGCAGTAGTGGCATCCGACTATCACCAGAATCAGGTATTGCCCAGCAGGGGATTGCGATAACAGCCCTCACCAGGCCAGAACAAATTCTGGCCGAAATTACCTAGTTTCAGTGATAGCCAATTGCCAACACCTTCACGTCTAATACGCGCCTACTATCAGAGGTGCAGACCCGCGCTCGCCTGCACACCATATCCACTCCCGACTCGCTTCATGTCGCCCAGCACATCGGCAGCCTGGTCGGTTTTCATCGCTCTGGAGAGTTTCCATGAACCGTACCTACGCTCTTGTCTGGAACCCCAGCCTCGCCACCTGGACTGTCGCCCATGAGCACGCCCGCCGGCGCGGCAAGGGCGCCGGTGCGGTACTCGCGGCGGCCTTGCTGCTGCCAGCCATGGTACTCGCTGCCGACCTGCCCACCGGCGGCCAAGTGGTGGCGGGTCAGGGCCAGATCGGCACGCCCAGCACCAACCAAATGGTGATCGACCAGGCCAGTAACAAACTCGCCATCAACTGGCAGAGTTTCGATATCGCCAGTGGCAACAAGGTGACCTTTAACCAACCCGGCACCGACTCGATTGCGCTTAACCGCGTGCTCGGCGCCGATGGCTCGAAAATCATGGGCCAGCTCGATGCCAATGGCCGGGTATTTATCATCAACCCCAATGGCGTGTTGTTCGGCCAGGGCGCACAGGTCAATGTCGGCGGCCTGGTGGCCTCCACGCTGGATATCAGCAACGGCGACTTCGAAGCCGGCAACTACCAGTTCAAGGGTAACGGCAGCAATGCCAGCGTGATCAACAACGGCAAGATCACTGCCGCCGACGGCGGCGCGGTGGCCCTGCTCGGCGGCACGGTGAGCAACAACGGCGTAATCGTCGCCAACCAGGGCAGCGTGGCCCTGGCGGCAGGCAACAAGGTCACCCTGGATTTTGCCGGCGATGGCCTGCTCAACGTTCAGGTCGATGAGGCGGTGGTCGATGCGCTGGTGGAAAACCATAAGCTGATCAAGGCCGATGGCGGCCAGGTGCTGCTGACCGCGGATGCCGGCGAAGCGCTGCTCAAGACAGTAGTCAACAACACCGGGGTGATCGAGGCGCAGACCCTGGGCGAGAAGGACGGCAAGATCGTTCTGCTTGGCAGCTTTGACGGCGGCAGTGTGCAGGTGGCCGGCACCCTGGATGCCAGCGCACCCAATGGCGGCAACGGCGGTTTTATCGAAACCTCCGGCGCCCACGTCAAGGTGGCTGACAGCGCCAAGGTCACCACCAAGGCGCAGAACGGCAAGACCGGTACCTGGCTGATCGACCCCAACGACTTCACCGTCGCCGCCACGGGCGGCGATATGAGCGGCGCAGCGGTGTCGGCGGCGGTGCAGAACAACAACTTCGAGATCCAGACTGCCACGATGGGTACGGCGGGTGGCAATGGCGATATCCATATCAATGATGCCATCACGTGGAGCAGTGGCAACACGCTGACCCTCACCGCCGAGCGCAATATCAATGTCAACGCCGCCATGACTGCCGAACACGCCAGCGGCAAGGTCGCCCTGCAGTACGGCCAGGCCAGCACCAATGGCGGCGCAGCGGACTACAACATAAAGGCGCCCATCAACCTGCAAAGCGGCAACAACTTCAGCACCCAGAAAGGCTCGAGCGGCAGCGTGATCACCTACTCCGTGGTCAATGATGCCGCTGCGCTGCAAGCCATGAACAACAACCTCAGCGGCAACTACGCCGTGGGCAGCGATATCGACCTGAGCAGCATCACCAATTGGCAGCCAGTCGGTAATAGCTCAACAAAGTTCAGCGGTAGGCTGGATGGCTTGGGCCACACCCTCAGCAACCTCACCATCGTCTCTGCCCCTTCTGGCTACTCCGGCCTGTTTGGCTCTACCGACAGCGGCAGCGTTATACACAATATCGGGCTCGTGGGCGGCACCGTGCGGGGCGACGGGCTCAGCGGTGCGCTGGTTGGCTGGAACCTCGGCACCATCAGCAATGCTTACGCCACTGGCAGCGTCAACGGTGGCGGTGGCGGTGGCGGTGGCATCGTTATCGGTGGACTGGTCGGCAGAAACGACGGCAGCATTAGCAATGCTTACGCCACCGGCAACGTCAGCAGTGTCAGGGGAGGTGGAGGTGGAGGTGGCATCGTTACCGGCGGACTGGTCGGATTGAACAACGGCAACATTAGCGATGCTTACGCCACTGGCAGCGTCAACGGCAGCAGTGGCGGTGGCATCGTTATCGGCGGACTGGTCGGCAGAAACGACGGCAGCATTAGCAATGCTTACGCCACCAGCAGCGTCGAGGCCAGCAGTGTCAGTGGTGGTGACATCCTTATCGGCGGACTGGTTGGCAGAAACGACGCCAGCATTAGCAACGCTTACGCCACCGGTAGCGTCAACAGCATCACCGATGGCGGTGGCGCCTTTACCGGCGGACTGGTCGGTGCGAACAACAACGGCAGCATTAGCAATGCTTATGCCAGCGGCAGCGTCAGCGTCCTCACGCTCGGTTTCCTCGATGCCTTTACCGGCGGACTGGTCGGCAGCAACGACGGCAGCATTAGCAATGCTTATGCCAGCGGCAGCGTCAGCGTCAACAGGTTCGGTTTCGGCGCCGCCTTTACCGGCGGACTGGTCGGTGCGAACAACGGCCTAATCCAGAACAGTTTCTGGGACACTCAAACAACCGGCCAAGCCAGCAGTGCCGGCGGCACGGCCAAAACCACGCAACAAATGCAGCAAGCCAGCACCTTTTCCGGCTGGGATATATCCGCCAACGGCGGTGAAAACACCATCTGGCGTATCTACGAGGGCCACACCGGCCCGCTGCTGCGTAGTTTCTTGCAGAGTGTCACGCTGACCGTCGATGTCAGCGGCGGTAATAAAACTTATGACGGCAACGCCGCCACGGGTGTGGGCACCTATACCGACAGCCAGGGCAACACGCCGGACGCCAGTAAACTGCTGGGCAGCCTGGATTACACGAGCAGTAGCAAGAACGCTGGCACCTACAGCAGCGCCGATAGCACGTTGATTCTCGTTGCCGGCCTATACTCGGGCCAGCGCGGCTATGACATCAGCTATGCCGATGTCGACACTAGCCTGACCATCGCCAAAGCGGATCTGGCTGTCACCGGCATCACCGCCGGCGACAAGACCTACGACGGCGCCCGCGCGGCCACCCTCTCTGGCATTGCCATCGTCACGGCCATTGGCGCTGATATAGTGAACGTGAGTGGAACCGGCACCGGCACGTTCGTCGACAAGAACGCCGACACTGGCAAAGCCGTGACCGTCAGCGGCTACACCCTGAGCGGCACCGATGCCGGCAACTACAGCATCGTTCAACCCACCGGGCTAACCGCGAACATCGGCAAGGCTGCACTGACCATCACCGCCAACGACGCCAGCAAGACCTACAACGGCCAGGCCTGGAGCGGCGGTAACGGTGTGAGCTA
>NZ_JBVHNL010000004.1:0-976718 GCF_055556635.1 Pseudomonas sp. PME37.24/006 | reverse complement strand
TGAGCTACAGCGGTTTCGTCAACAACGAGACCAGCGCGGTGCTGGGTGGAACACTGAACTACGGCGGCACCGCGCAGAACGCCACCAATGCTGGCAACTATGTGCTAAGCGCCAGCGGCCTTACCGCCGACAACTACGCCATCACCTATGCCAATGGCAGCCTGGCCATTGGCAAAGCCGCACTGACCATCACCGCCAAAGATGCCAGCAAGGTTGTCGGGCAAGGCATCGTCTTGAACGGCTACACCACCAGCGGCCTGGTCAGTGGCGACAGCATTGCATCCGTCAGCCTTACCAGTGAGGGTAAACCTGCAAGTGCTGCAATCGGCAACTACGCCATCGTCGCCAGCGACGCCATCGGCTCCGCATTGAGCAACTACGACATCAGATACGCGGAAGGCGCCTTGCTCGTAACCGCTGCGGCAGCCGAACCGAGCCCTGTAGGCAGCGGCCAACCCTACATCAGTGTGCTGGCCTCCAATGGCCAGACCGTTTCGACCGAGGGCAACCAACAGGCCCAGGAGTCCGACGCTCTGACCCCGGACATGCTGGTCACCACCCCGCTCGATGAACACCTGAACCTGCAGGTCATCAACCACGGCATCCGCCTGCCAGAAGGAATCTGATTCATGCGTTTCGTTCGCCCCTTGATCGGCAGCGCTCTTTCTCTGCTGTCGCTGTCCGTGATGGCTGCCACCGTGCCGGACGCCGGCCAATCGCAACAGAACATCGACCAGATGCCGCTGCAATTGCCTGGCAAACAGCGCCTGGAGCTGAACCTGCCTGATGCGCCGGCAACCGAGGCCACCACCAGCGGCCCGAGCCTGCAAGTCAACGGTTTCACCCTGCAGGGCAACAGCGCCATCGCCAGCGACGAGTTGTTGGCTCTACTCAGCGATCTGCAAGGTCGCACGGTATCCCTTGGCGAACTGCAAGCCGGCGCCAACCGCATCACCCTGGCCTACCGTGAGCGTGGCTACCCCTTGGCGCGGGCCTACCTGCCTGCCCAGGAGATCGACGGCGGCGTGATGCAGATCGCGGTGATGGAAGGCCGCTATGGCGAAGTCGGTTTGAACAACACCTCGCGCGTTTCCGATGCGGCCCTGAGCCCGATCGCCGCCCTTAAAAGCGGTGACGCCGTGCGCTCTGCCGCGCTGGAACGCAGCTTGTTGCTGCTCGCCGACACCCCCGGCGTGGAAGTGAAATCCACCCTCAAGCCAGGTGCCTCGGTCGGCGCCACCGACCTGCTGGTGGACGTGCAACCCGGCCCGCTGCTGTCCGGCTCGGTGGATGCCGACAACTACGGCAACCGCTTTACCGGCGAGTACCGCCTGGGCGGCACGCTCAACGTCAACAGCCCGCTGGGCCTGGGTGATCGCCTGTCGCTACGCGCCATGGGTTCAGATGAAGACCAGCAGTACGGGCGCATCGCCTACCAACTGCCGATTGGCCCCTGGGCCACCCAGGTCGGTGTCGCCTACTCGGATATGGACTACGAGCTAGCCAAGGACTTCGGCGACCTCAAGGCCCACGGCAATGCGCGGATCACCAGCGTTTATGCCATTCAGCCGCTGGTGCGCAGCCGCGACCTCTCCCTGTACGCCCAGCTGCAGTTCGACGACAAGCGTCTGAAGGACGATATCGACCTGTTCGACAGCAAGAGCGACAAGCGCTCGCGTGTGGTCATCGCCACCCTCAACGGCAACAGCCGCGACAACCTGCTCGGCGGTGGCGTCAACAGCTTCGCCCTGGCCTGGAGCCAGGGCAGCCTGAATATCGACGGCGAGCTGAATCAGGCCATCGATGACCTGACAGCCGGCACCCAGGGCCGCTTCCACAAGCTCAATCCGAGCCTGGTGCGCCTGCAACGCCTGACCGACCGTTTCAGCCTGTACGGCCAGTTGCAGGGCCAGTGGGCCGACGGCAACCTGGACAGCTCGGAGAAGATCAGCCTCGGCGGCGCCTATGGCGTGCGCGCCTATCCGCAGGGCGAGGCATCCGGCGACCAGGGCTGGCTGGCCAACCTGGAGCTGCGCTACGCGCTGACCGATAGCTGGCAACTGAGCAGCTTCCTCGACCATGGTCAGGTACGCCTGAACAAGGACACCTGGAGCAATGGCGAAAACCATCGCAGCCTCTCGGCAGCAGGCGTAGGCGCACGCTGGGCCGCGCACGACTGGCAGGTCAATGCCGTGGCAGCCTGGAAGCTGGGCAACGATGACCCGCAGAGCGATGTCGACCGCAGTCCACGGGTGTGGGTGCAGCTGGTGCGGTTCTTCTAAAACATAATCACCGCGGCTAAAGCCCTCCCACACTGCAAAGCAGTGTCCCCATAGGAGCGGCTTCAGCCGCGAGCTCTTCTGAGAACCTGGTAAATCCGGGCTGCCATGCACAGAGGGCGGCCCGCAATCACCTCAGCGGGGCTTGCGCACAGATAGCACAAAGCCATATCTTGCCTCGCCACCGCGTGCTCACTCCTGCCATCCTGAGCTTCGCCCCCGACGATCATTCCGGTATTCCTCCATGCGCATGGCTTGCCGCCTGTTGTACGCATTGTCCGTGCTGCCGTTCACCTGCCTTGCCAACACCCCTGCGGCGGATTTGCTGCCCTTTCAGCAAATCGCCGATCTGCCGTCACACAGCAGCCTGACGCTGGGCGACACACACTACCAACCGCCGCACGACCTGAGTGCGATGCCGTTCTTCAGCGGCGCCGTGGCACTGGACAACTTCGGAGGAGATGACGAAAGCGGCCGGCTTGCCAGCGCCATCAACCTGCATGGCCTGCTTGACCAGAGCGACCTGCTGAGCCTGCGCAGCATGGGTTCGGCCGAGGAAGGCCATTACCACTGGGGCGCCTACCACCTGGCAGTCGGCCCCTGGTCGAGCCGGTTGGGCATAATCCTCTCGGATCTGTCCTACGAACTGGGAGACGAACTGGAAATACTTGCCGCCAAAGGCAAAACCCGCACGGCCAGTGCCTTCGTCATCCAGCCACTGCTGCAATACCAGGCGTTCAACCTCAAGGCCCGCCTGCAGTACGACGACAAGCGTCTACAGGACGAGATCGGCCTGCTCGGCATCGACAGTGAGAAACGCTCGCGCGTGCTCAACTACAGTCTCTCCGCCACTGCTCATGATTCCTTGCTGAACGGCGCCACCACCAGCCTAGGGTTGAGCTGGAGCGAGGGCAGCCTGAATATCGACGGCTCGCCCTACTCCCTGGTCGGCAAGGCCGATGCCGGCCACTTCAGTGTGCTGCGCGCCAATCTGACACGTCTGCAACAACTGGGCGGGCGCCTGGCCCTGTACCTTCGCGCCCAGGGTCAGTGGAGCGATGACAATATGGACGACTCGGAAAAGCTCTATATCGGCGGCGTCTTCGGCGTGCGCTCCACGCACCAGACCGCCGCGTACGGCGACAGAGGCTGGCTGGCCAGCGCCGAGCTGCGCTACGCCCTGAGCGACAGCTGGCAACTGGTCGCCTTCGCCGATCACGGCGAAGCACGGGTGAACACACCGGGCCTGGCCACCGACACTAAGCCCCGCCGCCTCAGTGCAGCAGGCGTTGGCGCGGGATGGACGGATCACACCTGGAGCATCAGCGCGCAGGCCGGATGGAAGGTCGGCGACCACCCGGCGCAGCGCGACATTGAGCGCCAGCCGCGCATCTGGACGCAGTTGGCCTACAACTTCTGAAAGCAAGGCAGCGCACAAAGGTGCCATTGCCGCCAATACCAGACGTAGATCGTCCGCCAAGGCGTAGCCTGCCTTTCCCTTGGCGTCTACGGCGGCGTAGAATCAGGGCATTTCCCGCCACCCACCCTTCGGCGGGCCTGTGAGCCCAGGCAGGCAGACGGAGATCCCGTCGTGCGCCCTGCCACTTTGCGTCGCGGTCATCTGCCGCTGATCCGCTCACCCACCTATCAATGCCTACCTGATTAGCCGCAGGAATCCGTCATGCCTGATTACCGCTCGAAGACCTCCACCCACGGCCGCAACATGGCCGGCGCTCGTGCCCTGTGGCGTGCCACCGGGATGAAGGACGAAGACTTCAAGAAACCGATCATCGCCATCGCCAACTCTTTCACCCAGTTCGTGCCCGGTCACGTGCACCTGAAGGATCTGGGCCAACTGGTCGCCCGCGAGATCGAGAAAGCCGGCGGCGTTGCCAAGGAATTCAACACCATCGCGGTCGACGACGGCATCGCCATGGGCCATGACGGCATGCTGTATTCCCTGCCGAGCCGCGAGATCATCGCCGACTCCGTGGAGTACATGGTCAACGCCCACTGCGCCGACGCCATCGTGTGCATCTCCAACTGCGACAAGATCACCCCTGGCATGCTGATGGCCGCCCTGCGCCTGAACATCCCGGTGATCTTCGTCTCCGGCGGCCCGATGGAAGCCGGCAAGACCAAGCTCGCCTCCCACGGCCTCGACCTGGTCGACGCCATGGTCATCGCCGCCGATTCCAGCGCTTCTGACGAGAAGGTCGCGGAATACGAGCGCAGCGCCTGCCCGACCTGCGGCTCGTGCTCCGGCATGTTCACCGCCAACTCGATGAACTGCCTGGTGGAAGCTCTGGGCCTGGCTTTGCCGGGCAACGGTTCCACCCTGGCCACCCACAGTGACCGCGAGCAGCTGTTCCTGCAGGCCGGCCGTACCATCGTCGAGCTGTGCAAGCGTTACTACGGCGAGAACGATGAGTCGGTATTGCCGCGCAATATCGCCAACTTCAAGGCGTTCGAAAACGCCATGACCCTGGACATCGCCATGGGCGGTTCCACCAACACCATCCTGCACTTGCTGGCCGCCGCCCAGGAAGCCGAGATCGATTTCGACCTGCGCGACATCGACCGTCTGTCCCGTCACGTGCCACAACTGTGCAAAGTCGCGCCGAACATCCAGAAGTACCACATGGAAGACGTGCACCGCGCCGGCGGGATCTTCTCGATCCTCGGCTCGCTGGCCCGTGGCGGCCTGCTGCACACCGACCTGCCGACCGTGCACAGCAAGTCCATCGCCGAAGGCATCGCCAAGTGGGACATCACCCAGACTGACGATGAAGCCGTGCACACCTTCTTCAAGGCTGGCCCGGCGGGCATCCCGACGCAAACCGCGTTCAGCCAGTCGACCCGTTGGGACACCCTGGACGACGACCGTGAAAACGGCTGCATCCGCAGTGTCGAGCACGCCTACTCGCAAGAAGGCGGCCTGGCCGTGCTGTACGGCAACATCGCCCTGGATGGCTGCGTGGTGAAAACCGCCGGCGTGGATGAGTCCATCCACGTCTTCGAAGGCCGCGCCAAGATCTATGAAAGCCAAGACAGCTCGGTACGCGGCATCCTCGCTGACGAAGTGAAAGAAGGCGACATCGTGATCATCCGCTACGAAGGCCCGAAAGGCGGCCCGGGTATGCAGGAGATGCTCTACCCGACGTCGTACCTGAAGTCCAAGGGCCTGGGCAAAGCCTGCGCCTTGCTGACCGACGGCCGTTTCTCCGGCGGCACCTCGGGCCTGTCCATCGGCCACGCTTCGCCGGAAGCCGCTGCCGGTGGCGCGATTGGCCTGGTGCAGGATGGCGACAAGGTGCTGATCGACATTCCAAACCGCTCAATCAACTTGTTGATCAGCGACGAAGAACTGGCTGCACGCCGGGTCGAGCAGGACAAGAAAGGCTGGAAACCGGTCGAAAAACGTCCTCGTAAAGTGACCACCGCACTGAAGGCCTACGCCCTGCTGGCGACCAGCGCTGACAAGGGTGCGGTACGCGACAAGGCAATGCTGGACGGCTGATCCCGTAGCGCGACACATGAAAACCCGGCCCTGCGCCGGGTTTTCTGTTTTTGGCGATGTCCGGCAGCGATGCTTAGCCATTGTGTCCCGGGTGTCGCTTCGCTCGACCCGGGCTACGTTTTTGCACGGAACGGATCGCCAGCAAGCTGGCTCCTACAGGTATATAGCAGGAGAACGTATGAAGATTGGCTTGATCGCCGACACTCACGGCCTGCTGCGCCCAGAGGCGCTGGCCGCGCTGCAGGGCGTCGATCATTTGATCCACGGTGGTGATATCGGCGGAGCGCACATACTCGCCGAGCTCGAACGTATTGCGCCGCTGTCGGTGGTGCGTGGCAACAACGATGGCAACACCTGGGCCGATGGCATTCCCGAGCGGCTGACATTGCGTTTTGGCGCGGTGAGCCTGTATCTGCTGCATGACCTCAAGCAACTGGATATCGACCCCAAGGCTGAGGGCATCGACGTGGTGATCGCCGGCCATTCGCACAAGCCTCTGCAGGAAGAGCGCGACGGCGTCCTCTACCTGAACCCAGGCAGCGCCGGCCCGCGACGCTTCAAGCTGCCGATCAGCGTGGCCCTGCTGCATCTCGACGGCGACGCAGTGCGCTTCGAACTGATTACCCTGGAGATCTGATGCAAGGCGTAAGCGGACGGTGAGCAGAGCTTTCTTTTTGTAGGAGGGGCTTTAGCCCCGAGCTCTATTGAAGAGCAAAGAGCTCGGGGCTAAAGCCCCTCCTACAAGTTACGCGAACGGCCGCTTCTGCCTTAAAGACGCCCTGCCGAGGCAACAACCTTGAAAAACACGCGAGTCGAAGCCATCTAAACAAATACAGACTTTTCGACACGCCCAATCACCGCCTGATGGAGCCCCTATGACCCTCGATGAACTCAACACCCTGCCCGGCGTAACCGGCAAGCCTGACGTCGCCACGGCGGATTTCGTCTACAACCACACCATGATCCGCGTGAAGGATCTGCAGAAGTCGCTGGATTTCTATACCCGCGTGCTGGGCTTCACCCTGCTCGAGAAGAAGGATTTTCCGGATGCCGAGTTCAGCCTGTACTTTCTGGCGCTGATTGCCGACAAGTCGCAGATCCCGGCCGACCCGGCAGCACGCCATCAATGGCGCAAGTCCATCCCCGGCGTGCTGGAGCTGACCTACAACTACGGCACCGAGAAGGATCCGGAGTTTTCCTACCACAGCGGCAACAGCGACCCACGCGGTTTCGGTCACCTGTGCGTGGCGGTGCCGGATATCAAGGCGGCTTGCCAGCGTTTCGAAGACCTGAGCGTGGACTTCCAGAAACGCCTGACCGACGGGCGCATGAGCAACATTGCCTTTATCAAGGATCCGGACGGTTACTGGGTGGAAATCATCCAGTTCACCGAAGTGGACTAGAACGCGCGTTGCCCCGCTGTTGAACGGCGGGGCGCCCGCATCACTTACTTGCGCTCGACCTTGTTGTCGATGCCTCCCAGCTGCACCTCAGGCTCATCGCCGCTCCAGTGCACCAGCTGACTGACCCCGATTACGCTCAGCTTGGCCTCGCCGTCGAACTTCAGATCCAGTTCGTGCTCAGCGCCTTCTACCGTGACCACGGCCGGTTGCTCGCCCGCGATGACCGCCGTGCGAACCTCGTTGTTGCTGGTGTCGACGCTCAAGGCATTCACCTGCTCGGCAACGACCTCGATCTCGGCGCCCGACACGGTCAGCGACTTGGCCGTTTCCAGCGTCACCTTGTGCTCCGAACCATAGACCAGCACGGCGCCACATTCACCAGTCAGGTGAATCACATTGGCATTGCCGGTGATGTTCACGTCCTGGCCTTTGCAGGACACGTCGCGCGACAGACCGATCCCCTCGATATTCAGCGGCTCGGCCAGAGCAGCCGCACTCGCCACCATACCGCTCAGCAGGCAAGCCGCCGTCAGCATATTGTTCATGGATACATCCCTCTTGATCGATGATGGCCCTGAACATGCCGCGGGGCCGATGCTATGACCGGCGCACAGCGGGGAAGGTTCTCGCCTGCAAACGCCTCAGTTCGCTGGTTGCAACTCGGTTCTCAACCACTGAGCGAGCTGCTCGGCGCGGCGGCCGCTGCGTCGCTCCGGCACCCAGAGCGACAGGCGCGCCTCGGTTTCGACGAAGCCCCAGGGCGCGGCAAGCCGCCCAGCCGCGAGGTCATCGGCCACCAGTTGCAGGGGCGCGATGGCCACACCGAGCCCCGCTGACGCCGCTTCGAGCAGGTAATAGAGGTGTTCGAAGCCCTGGCCCAAACGCATCTGCGTCGGTTCCAGCCCCATGGCTGCAGCCCACTGCGGCCAGGCTTGCGGTCGCGAGGTGGTGTGCAGCAGGGCCTCGCGCAGCAAAGCGCCTGGCGCGGCCTCACGCAATTCGGCAAACCGCGCATGCCTTGGGCTAACCACGGGGCCGATGGATTCGCGCGCCAGCTCGAAGACCTGCATGTCCGCGGGCCAGGGCGGCTCGGCGTAAAGCAGGGTGGCATCCACCTGGGGGCTGCGCGGATCCAGTTCGCCCTGGCTGGTGGACAGTTGCAGCCGCAGCTCGGGCAAGGCCTGGTTGAGCCGATCCAGTCGCGGAATGAACCAGCGCGCCAGCAGGCTGCCGGGACAACCGAGCACGAAGGGTGTGTCGACTTCCCGCTGGCGGATCTCACCACACACCTGACGCAGCCGGGTGAACGTCTCGCCGCTGACATCACGCAAGCGCATGCCGGCTTCGGTCAGTTTGAGTCCGCGCCCGTCCTTGACGAACAGCGCCACCCCGAGCTGCTCTTCCAGGGTGCGGATCTGCCGGCTCACCGCGCCGTGGGTGACGTGCAGTTCGACCGCAGCACGGCTTACGCTGCCGAGCCGTGCTGCTGCTTCGAAGGCATGCAGGGCATTCAGGGAGGGCAGCTCCTGGGCCATCTCAGTCCACCAGCTCAGGCAGAAACCGGGTGTCCATGCTGTAGCGCTTGGGGTTGCTCCGGTCGATCATCACGGTGACCAGCGACTCGTTTATGTAGGGGCCTGGATCGAACCACAGGTTTTCACTGCGAAACACATGCAGCTTGTTGGTCTGCGGGTTCAGCCACTGGGCGACGATGCGGTATGGGTTGCGGCCGTTGATGCTCAGTGAGCCATTGAGTTCGACATCCACCACTTCGGCCTGCACCGCTGTGCCGCTGACCCGCAACTCAGCGGCGCGGCGCTTGGCGAACAGCGGCGGCAGCACGAAAAGCAGACCGATCGCCAGGAATACGCTGCCGATGCCACCGACGATCAGGCTACCCAGCCAGTTCTGGCCGAAGCTGTCGATGTGCGCCCGCTCAGGGCTTTGCGGGTCGTAATAGAGTGCAACCCGCTCACCGATATCGAAGGACGGCGGCGTGCTGCAGGTGCTGCTGTGATACTCGCCAAGGGTGCCGTCCAGGGTCATGAACGATACCGTCGGGCAGCCGTCCTCGAGATCGACGATCGAACCCTCGATCAGGGTCATCTGCGCCTCAGCGCTGATGCGAGCGATTTGAATGCCGATGGCGATCACCAGCAGAAGCGCCCCGATACCTGGGAACAGCCACAACCATCCTGTTTTCATCCCGCCTCCGACCTGTGCGTATACATCACATCAAGGGCGAGGATTATCCGGCATCGAACGGCGCAGTCCAGTCGAATGAATCACATCAGAGCGATCATCAGAACGTCACAGGTGTATTCACCCAGAGAATGCGCGCCTCGGTAGAGCCGCTGTTGCGATAACCGTGGGGCAGGTTGCTGGGGAAGTGAAAGGCATCTCCCGTCGCCAGGCTGTAGCACTGCTCACCAATGGTCAGCTCGATGCTGCCCTCGAGCACATAACCCATTTCTTCGCCGGGATGCTCGATCAAGCCATCACTGGCCACGCCTGGCGCGACGATATGGATATTGCCCTGCAGCAGCCCGCCCTTTTGCAGGTGGGTGATGCGCTCCAGGCCGATGTCGCCGTCCTTGTTGCGCTTGACGAAGCGCTTGACCGGGCGCTCACCCGCACGCAGCACCGGCTCATCGGATACCCACTCCTCGGACGTCAGAGTGGATACGTTGCTGCCCAAGGCGCCTGCCAAACGGTGGAGCATGGCCAGCGACGGAGAAGCGGCGTCGTTTTCCAGTTTGGAAATCAGGCTTTCCGAACACCCGGCGACGGTAGCCACCTGCTTGAGGGTCAGGCCGGCGACCTTGCGGGCATGGCGCAGACGCACTCCCAGACTGGGCAGGCCATCGGTGTGATTGGCCTTCGACGGCGGTGTATGGCTAGGTTTGAGCATGCGTTTCTCGATGAATGGATAACCCGTATTGAAGGCAAACGTGCGGCAGCGAATTCTCCCGCTGGCCGCACAGTATCGCCGAAGGCACACGGGTAATTAATCCCCTGACACCAACCAAACCGGCTCTGGTGTCCAGGGCGACCTCAGGCATTAACCGAGAAGTGCACTTCCACCGGATTGAGGTCGTTGATCGGCACGATGTCCTGTGGACAAGCCGACATCACCACCACGCAATCCACGGCTGCCTGGATTTCCACGTAGTCACCCGCCTTGGAGACCGGTGGCAGCCACTCGATGCTGTAGTCCGGCTTGACCGGGATGTTCATCCACAGGTTGAACGGCTGGGGCACTTCGCGGGCGCGCAGACCGATGGCCTGCAGGGCCAGGCGCATGTTGTCGGCGCAGCTGTCGTGGTAACCCTCGACACCGAGGTTGGTGTAGCGATGCAGATCGCAGGCCGCGATCAGGGTGTCGTGCACGCCCGGCGAGGTGTCGGTCAGCAAGGTACCGATGGTACGGCGGCGGTTGCTGAACAGCTCGTCACCCGCCTTGGGAATGATGCGGTCGATGTGCGCGCGAGCATGCTCCATGGAGAGGAATTCGCTCAGGTCTTCGGCATTGAACAGCCAGGTGTCGCACACCTGGGTGCCGTGGGTGTTGATGATCTTGATGACCTCACCCGCCTTCAGGCGCACGGCACGGCCGCAGCGTGCGGGCACGGTGTAGGTCTTGCCGAGTTCCGGCGTGCCGTCGGCGGACAGCGGCTCGTTGAGGGTGGCGTTAGTGCCCAGCGAGGCTCCGTTGTCGGGCTGGCAGCAGGCGGGATAATCGTGGGCGTGGTTCGAATGGCTCATGGTCGCTCCTAGTTGGGCAAGGACAGGTCAGGCTTGTTCAGCCAGTTGGACGAGGCTCCAGGCCAGCGCACGGGCGCCGGCTTCGAGCTGGGAAGGTTCGGTGTATTCCAGCGGGTTGTGGCTGATGCCGTCGCGGCTTGGCACGAACAGCATGCCGGTCGGGCAATGCGTCGCCAGGTACATGGCGTCGTGGAAGGCGCCCGAGCGCAGGCTCAGGGAGGCTTCGCCAGTGGCGTCGACCGCCTGCTGGAGCACATCGACGACGGCTGCATCGAAGGCCACTGGCGGATGACTGAAGAGCATCTGCAGCTCGGCATCTACCGGCAGGCAATCGGCCAGCGCCGTATCGAAAGCGTTCAGCACGGCATTGTCGGCGTGTCGAAAGTCGATGCTGAAGGTCACCTCACCGGCCACCGTATTGATCGAATTGGGCAGCACGTGCCAGCGCCCGAAGGTCAGGCGTTTGTCGGCGCCCGCCAGGCGTTCGGCCAGAGTGTCGATGGCTGGCAGGCAGCCGGTAGCCAGCAGCAGTGCGTCCTGGCGCATGTCCATCGGCGTAGTGCCGGCATGGGCGGAAGCACCGCGGCAGCGCACCTGATACCAGCGCACGCCTTGGATGCCTGAGACCACGCCGAGCGGCATACCCGCGCGCTCCAGCACCGGCCCCTGTTCGATGTGCAGTTCGACGAAGGCATGCGCGGCGATCCTTTCGCGCAGCGGTAGCCCGGAGAAACGGCGGCCATGCTCGTCCAGCGCCTCACCGACACTAACGCCCGAAGCATCCAGGCTGTCTCGATAGGCAGCCATGCGGGTGGGTTCGACGAAGGCGCTGGAACCCATGGCGCCGGGGCTGAAACGACTGCCCTCCTCGTTCGTCCACACCACCAGCTCAATTGGTCGGCGCGTGCGCAGGCCCTGATCGTGCAGCGCCAGCAGGCATTCCAGGCCGGCCATCACACCGTAACAGCCATCCAGATGGCCGCCGCTGGGCTGGGTATCGATGTGGCTGCCGGTCATCACCGGCGGCAGATCCTCCAGGCCGTCGCGACGGATGAACAGGTTGGCGCAAGCATCTGTCCACACACGGCAACCGATACGCTGCGCCTCGCCGATCAGCCAGGCACGTGCATCGAAATCCTCTGCAGATAGCGCCTGACGATTCATCCCGCCGGCCGGCAGCGCGCCGAACCCGGCCAGGGTATCGAGCAGGCCATGCAGACGCTCGGCACGCACCCCCCCCATCACCCGCTCGGCATTCATTGGCACACCTCCTGGCGTGGCGTCAGGCTGCGGTTGAACCAGGGTTTGAGGAATTGTCGCAGGCGGTCGGTGGCGGGCGCCTGGAACATCGTCGCCGGCGCACCGGTTTCGACGATCTGCCCGGCCTCCATGAACACCACTTGGCTGGATATCTGTGCGGCGAAACTCATCTCGTGGGTCACCATGACCATGGTCATGCCGTCGCTGGCCAGGCTGCGAATCACCTGCAGCACCTCTTCTACCAGTTCCGGATCGAGCGCCGACGTCGGCTCGTCGAGCAGCATCAGGCGCGGCTTCACCGCCAGCGCCCGGGCGATACCGACGCGCTGTTGCTGCCCACCAGACAGGCGTGCTGGATAAGCGCCCATCTTGGCTGCCAGGCCAACCCGTTGCAGCGCCGCCTCGGCCAGCGCGCGAGCTTCGGTTCGGTTCAGGCGCTTGCCCAGCAGCAGAGGCGCCATGACGTTCTCCAGCACGGTCATGTGCGGCCACAGATTGAATTGCTGAAACACCATGGCCAGCGGTCGACGTACCTCGGCGACGCTGGCGGCGCTGTCCTGGTCGGCTGGGCGCCGCCCAGGGCCGCTGTAGCCGAGCAGTTGGCCATCGATCCATACCTCGCCCTGGTCATAGGCTTCGAGGAAATTCATGCAGCGCAGGGCAGTGGTCTTGCCGGAGCCGGAGGGGCCGATCAGCGAGACGATCTCGCCGGCTCGCACACTCAGGTCAAAACCTTGCAACACGGTATTGGCACCGTAGGACTTGCCCACGCCGCGCAGTTCAAGAAGGGGAAGATTGCTCATCGGGTCATCCTCGCAGGTAGCGCGTTGCGCGACGGCCGAGCGCAGCTGCGGCGAAACCGACCAGCAGCGTCAGCAGCCAGTACGAGAGCACCAGCAGCACGTAGGGCACGACATAGGAAAAGGTATTGGAGACGATCTGTCCGGCGGTCATGGTCAGCTCCGGCACGGTGATGATCGATGTCACCGCGCTTTCCTTGATGGTCAGGATCACCTGGTTGCCCAGCAACGGCAGCGCGAACGCCAGCGCCTGGGGCGCCTGGATGTGCCAGAAGGTCTGGATGCCGTTCAGGCCATGCACGCGCGCGGCCTCCAGCTGGCCGATCGGCACACTGGCCCAGGCCGAACGCAGCAGCTCGGCAAAATAAGCGGCGCTGTAGAGGCACAGGGCGAGAATGCTCGCCTCGATGGCGTCCAGGGTCAGGCCAAGCACCGGCAAACCGAAATAGATCAGCAACAGCTGCGCGAGGAACGGCGTACCGCGCACCAGCCAGACATACAGCCGATACAGGCCAATGAAGCCCGGTACCGCCAGGCGCAGGGCATTGAGGGCAAAGCCCAGAAGCAGGCCCAGCGCCGCGCCGGCAAAACTGATGCCCAGGGTGACCAGCAGCGCCTGACCGAAATCGGGAAGGTAATTCATCCAGTTCTCCATCAGCTGCGCGCCTGCCAGCGACGCTCAAGCTGGCGCCCAAGCAGCGCCAACAGGCTGGTCAGCGCCAGGTAGAACAGTGCGGCGACCAGATAGACCTCCAGCGGACGGTAAGTCTGCGAAACCAGTTGCTGGCTGACCCGCATCAGGTCAGTGATGGAGATCACCGAGACCACCGCCGACACCTTGATCACATCGATCAGTTCGGAAATCAGCGCCGGCAGGGTCAGACGTACCACTTGCGGCAACTGGATATGCAGCAGCGTGCGCCAGCGACCGATGCTGAATACCGCAGCGGCCTCGAGTTGCCCTGCCGGGATGGCAGCGAAACCGCTGCGCAGGATCTGCGACTGGTAGGCCGCAGTATTCAGGGCCAATGCCAGACCGGCAGCGACCAGCGCCGGCACGTCCATGCCCAGCCCTGCAGGCAAATAGAAGAGCAGCAGCAACTGCGCCAGCATCGGCGTGCCACGGAAGAAGCTCACGTAGACCCTGGCGAACGCTACGCACCCTCGGCTGTGACTGCTGCCCAGCAGATAGATCAGCACGCCGAGAACGAAGCCCAGCAGCATCCCGGCCAGGCACAGCCACAAGGTGGTGAGCGCGCCGTCGAGCAGAGCGGGCCAGTAAAGTGCGAAGCGAACGCCGAAGTCATCCATGGTCAGCAACTCAGATGCTCGGCTCAGGCATGGCGTCGGCCGGCACATCCATGGTGAAGCCGAACCATTTTTCCTGCAGCGTCTTCATGGTGCCGTCACGGTTGGCGCGGGCGATGCCGTCGCTGAACAGTTTGACCAGGCTGGCGCTGTCGGCATCCTTGCGGCCTACCCAACCGTAGTAGGTCTGCGGGCCGAGCATGTCGCTAAGCGTGGTGAACACACCAGGGCGCGACTTGATCAGTGGGCCGAGGTTGGACAGCGACTGGGCAACGCCATCCAGGCGCCCCAGCGCGAGATCGGCGTACGCTTCGTCGAAGCTGACGTACTGACGAATGGCCTTGAGGCCTGGCTGGCCGGCATCCTTGAGTTTCTGATCATAGGCCTGAAGAATCTGCAGCTGACCGGATCCGCTCTGCGAGCCGACCACCTTGCCGTTGAGATCGCTCAGGCTTTTTATCGAGTCATCATTGTCACGCTTGAGCAGCGCCACGGTGGACTCGGCGATCGGTACGGTGAAGGCGAACTGTTCGAAACGCGCCTTGTTGACAGTCACCGAGGTCACCACGAAGTCGAACTTGCCGGTATCCAGGCCCGGCAGAATGCCCTGGAACGGCAGATCCAGCTGCTTGACCTTGACGCCCGGCAGGTCGGCCAATACGTAATTCATCAGATCCACGCCATAGCCCACTATCTTGCCGTTCTCTACCGACTCGAACGGTGCGAAGCGTGCTTCGGTAGCGATGGTGATCTGTTTTTCCTGCTGGATGCGTTGCAGCAGATCGTCAGCCTGAGCCAGCGAGCTGACGAGCAATGTGGCCAAAGCGAGTGACAGGTTTTTCACGGCACGACGGTTCATGGCGAGGCCTCTTCTTGAAGCTATGGATATTTATTCAAGTTACTTGAATAAAAGTACATAAGCATGATGCATGCCAGCCGCCACTCCCTATAGGAGCCGGGGAGCGCAAGAGATACTCAGCAGAACCCTTGCACCGTTTGCGTGCATAAACGGCCGCAGCGTCTCGTAACGGCGCACTGGTAATCAGAACCTTGCCCTCACCCGCACGCCGTCATCACGTGAGCTTTACTCACATATCCGAGCAAACTAATCGCTTTATTCTGAGCGGTCTCGGCGTTAGTCTGCCCACCATCGACGCCAATTCCACCCGGCGCAGGCAGGCCGCTCAAGGCCTCCAGAATTCACAGGAGAACCCCATGACTTCACTACGCAACGGCCCAGACGCCACCGGCTTGTTCGGTAGCTTTGGCGGGCAGTACGTCGCCGAGACGCTGATGCCGCTGATCCATGACCTGGCCGCCGAGTACGAAAAGGCCAAGGAAGATCCCGAGTTCGCCAAGGAGCTGGCCTATTTCCAGCGCGACTACGTTGGCCGTCCGAGCCCGCTGTACTACGCCGAACGCCTGACCGAGTACTGCGGCGGCGCGAAGATCTACCTCAAACGCGAAGAGCTCAATCACACCGGCGCGCACAAGATCAACAACTGCATAGGCCAGATCCTGCTGGCCAAGCGCATGGGCAAGCAGCGCATCATCGCCGAGACCGGCGCCGGCATGCATGGCGTGGCTACCGCCACCGTGGCTGCGCGCTTCGGCCTGCAGTGCGTGATCTACATGGGCACCACCGACATCGACCGCCAGCAGGCCAACGTCTTCCGCATGAAACTGCTCGGCGCCGAAGTGATTCCGGTCACCGCCGGCACCGGTACCCTGAAGGATGCGATGAACGAAGCCCTGCGCGACTGGGTGACCAACGTCGACAGCACCTTCTACATCATCGGCACCGTGGCCGGCCCACACCCTTACCCGGCGATGGTGCGCGACTTCCAGGCCGTCATCGGCAAGGAAACCCGCGACCAGATGCACGCCCAGGAAGGCCGCCTGCCGGACAGCCTGGTCGCCTGCATCGGTGGCGGCTCGAATGCCATGGGCCTGTTCCACCCGTTCCTCGATGACGCATCTGTACAGATCATCGGCGTCGAAGCGGCCGGCCATGGCGTGGAAACCGGCAAGCATGCCGCCAGCCTGAATGGCGGCGTACCCGGCGTACTGCACGGCAACCGCACCTTCCTGCTGCAGGACGACGATGGCCAGATCATCGACGCCCACTCGATTTCCGCCGGCCTCGACTACCCGGGCATCGGCCCGGAACACGCCTGGTTGTTCGATATCGGTCGCGTCGAGTACACCTCGATCACCGACAAGGAGGCGCTTGCTGCCTTCCACCAGTGCTGCCGCCTGGAGGGCATCATCCCGGCCTTGGAAACCTCCCACGCCCTGGCCGAAGTATTCAAACGCGCGCCAACGCTGCCCAAGGATCACCTGATGGTGGTCAACCTCTCGGGCCGCGGCGACAAAGACATGCAGACCGTCATGCACCACTTCGACGAACAGGAAGAACATATATGAGCCGCCTGCAGACGCGCTTCGCCGAACTCAAAGAGCAGAACCGTGCCGCCCTGGTGACCTTCGTTACCGCTGGCGACCCGAACTACGATGCGTCCCTGGCGATTCTCAAGGGCTTGCCGAAAGCCGGCGCCGACGTGATCGAACTGGGCATGCCGTTCACCGACCCGATGGCCGACGGCCCGGCGATCCAGCTCGCCAACATCCGCGCCCTGGCCGCCAAGCAGAACCTGGCCAAGACCCTGCAGCTGGTTCGTGAATTCCGCGAAACCGAACAGGCTACGCCGCTGGTGCTGATGGGCTACTTCAACCCGATTCACAAGTACGGCGTTGAGCGCTTCATCGCCGATGCCAAGGACGCCGGCGTCGACGGCCTGATCGTGGTCGATCTGCCACCGGAACATAACGCCGACCTGTGCGACCCGGCTCAGGCTGCAGGTATCGATTTCATCCGCCTGACCACCCCGACCACCGACGACAAGCGCCTGCCCACGGTACTCAACGGCAGCTCGGGTTTCGTCTACTACGTCTCCGTGGCCGGCGTCACCGGTGCCGGTTCGGCGACCCTGGAACACGTGCAGGAAGCCGTCACCCGCCTGCGCCGTCACACCGACCTGCCGATCAGCATCGGCTTCGGCATCCGCACCCCGGAACACGCGGCGACCATCGCCCGCCTGGCCGACGGCGTGGTGGTCGGCTCGGCACTGATCGACCAGATTGCCAAGGCCGACAACGACCAGCAGGCCATCGACGGCGTGCTCAACCTGTGCAGCCAGCTGGCCGAGGGCGTGCGCAGCGCTCGTCGCTAAGCACTCCGCGCCACAACAAAAAGCCGCTGCCCCGGTTACGGGACAGCGGCTTTTTTGTCACTCACGCAATCAAACCGCCGTAACGGCCTTGCCCTGTTTGAATACACCTTCGAGGTTGGCGAAGAACAGATCCGCCATGGCCTGGCGGGTCTCGTGGGTGCCGCTGCCGATATGCGGGGTGAGCACCACGTTGTCCAATGCCAGCAGCGCTGCAGGCACCTTGGGTTCTTCGGCGAACACGTCGAGAGCGGCGCCGGCGATGGTGCCGTTCTGCAGCGCTTCGACCAGAGCCTGCTCGTCTACCACGGTGCCGCGGGCGATATTCACCAGATAGCCTTTCTGGCCAAGCGCGCGCAATTGCTCGGCGCCGATCAGCTTGTCGGTGGAGCTGCCGCCTGGCACGACCAGCACGGCGTAGTCAGCGGCTTCGAGCAGGCCTTCCAAGGTTTCGTGATAGGCATAGTCGACATCATCGCGGCGACGGCGGTTGTGATAGGCGACGGTCATGCCGAACGCCTCGACTCGCTTGGCGATCGCCCGGCCGATATTGCCCATACCGACGATGCCGCACACCTTGCCACCGATGCTGCCGGAAAGCGGGAAGCGCCCCTTCTCCCACTCACCGTTGCGCACGAAGCGATCCGCCTCGCTGATTCGACGACCCAGCGCGAGCAGAATCGACACCGCCGTATCGGCCACGCAGTTATCTAGAACGCCGGGGGTATTGGTGACGGTTACGCCACGTTTCTTTGCCGTATCGACGGCGATCGCGTCATATCCGACACCAAAACTGATGATGGCCTTGAGGTTGGGCAAGGCTTCGATCAGCTCGGCCTTGGCACCGAATACACCACTGGTGGCGATCCCGTCGATACGCCCCGCGTTCTCGCGAACCCAGGCATCGGCATCTGCCAACTCCCAGTAGCGGTGGATCTCGTACTGTTCGGCGATTCGCTCAACCAGACTCGGTAACAACGGCCCAATCATCAGTAATTGTGGACGCGCATTTGAATCAGTCATCGGTTTCTCCTCTGAACGTATAGAGCGCCGTGATCGGCCTCTGGAGCGCATGACGCGGTACCTGATAGCCCGTTTTTTCGACGCTGCCAGGCAAGGCGAACGCCTTGATCTCATCAAGTTGTATTACGACTGAAGCGATATGGCAACGCCAGAAGACCGCTTATCGGAATAACGAATTCCGTCACAGCTACTTTTCAACAACATAACTATCTGATTTTAAATACATAAAAAATAGATAGCGCTACCAAAACACAGTCACTGAAAAATTTAGGCGCTCTTGAACCCATTCAAGTTGTGTGATGTCGTAATACCCAGCTGGTGTCATTCCAACAAAAATAATCGGAGGCCCACGCATGGCCCACACTGATGTCATCGACAAGACAGCTGTAAACAGTTCCGGCTCCACCCTCGGCAAACTGCTCAAGATGCTCGGCCCCGGCATCATTGCCGTGCTCTCATGGCTAGGCGCTGGCGACCTGATCACCTCCTCGGTGGCGGGTGCCAACTATGGCTACGCCATGATGTGGGTACTGGCCGTCTCTCTCCTGCTGCGCTTCCTCATCGTCAACATCATGGCGCGCTTCCAGCTGTGCAATAACCAGGGGATGAGCATCCTCGGTGGTTACGCACAACTGCATCCGAGCTTCGCCTGGTTCATGTTCGGTTACGCCCTGCTGATGGGCCATCTGACCAACGCCTACATGCTCAAGGGCGCCGGTGAAGCACTGGCCACCCTGATCGGCTGGAACGCGCCACTGCTGTGCTCGATTGCCGTCGCCATCGCGGTCTGGCTGCTGGTCGGGCGTAGCATCTACTCGCTGATCGAAGGGGTGATGAAAGGCCTGCTGTGCCTGATGACCCTGGCGTTCATCGCCCTGGCGCTGATGGCCGGCCCAGACTGGGGCGGCATCGCGGCTGGCACTATCGGTTTCAGCATTCCGCCAGATCAGGGAGTACACGGTGCACTGATCGTCGCCGTATCGGTGATCGGCGCGGTCGCCGGCTCCATCGCCAACTTCGTGCTGCCCTATGTGATGAAGGAGAAAGGCTGGACGGGCCCGGAACACAAGCGCATGCAGCGCAACGATCTGCTGTTCGCCGTGTTCGTCGGCATCATCATCAACCTGGCGATCTGGGTAGTGGGTGCGGAAATCCTGCGTCCTAACGGCCTGCAGGTCGATACGCTGGGTGATCTGGGTGCAGCCTTGCAGATGTTCTTTGGCCCAACCGGTTGGTACCTGTTCTTCGTCGGCGCGTTCGCCACGCTGTTCGCCAGCGTCGCTGGCAAGACCACCGCGTTTCCGATGCTGATCACCGATGCCCTGCACCACATCGTGCCCAAGCGCCGCGAGAAATATGGCAGCACGTTCCACAAAGACCCGCTGCACAAGTGGTTCCTGCTGTTCGTACTGATCACTCCGCTGGTCTGGTCGCTGCCGGGCATGCCGGACTTCGTGACCCTGACCATTGCGGTGAATGCCTTGAACATCGTCGGCCTACCGGTGATTTCTCTGGGCCTGCTGATCATGTCCAACCAGAAGAAACTGCTCGGCAAGTACTGCAACAACTGGTTCGAAAACATCGCGCTAGGCGCTGCCACCATCCTGGCAGTCTGGGTGGCCATCCAGCTGGGTATGCAACTGCTGGCCTGATACAGGACTCCCTAGCAACTTGCCTTGAATGAAGCCAAGGCCCTGCAACGCGGCCAAGTCACCTCCACTATTGCCGAATGTGGACGTGCTTGAGCCGCGTTTTTTTATTCAGTCTGCAGCCAGGACAAGCCTCAGTAGCCGACGGTGAAGCGCTGACGCGAGTGCTTGGGCTGCTCCAGCTCATCGACCAGGGCGATGGCGAAGTCTTCCATGGAGATCGAGCTGTTGCCTTGTGCATCGACCAGCAAGCTGTCCTTGCCGACACGGAATTTGCCGGTGCGCTGACCTGGCTCGAACAGCGCCGATGGCGACAGGAATGTCCAGTCCAGCTCTTTCTCGCCACGCAGCACGTTGAGGAAGTCACGCCCGGCCCCCGCTTCCTCCTTATAGGCCGCTGGGAATTGAGGCGTGTCGATCAGCGCGACACCTGGTGCCACCTCCAGGCTCCCGGCACCACCCACGACGAGCAGACGCGGCACGCCCGCAGTCTTCACTGCTTCGATCAGGCTGGCGGCATCGCTGCCGACGAATCGGGTGGAACTGATGACTGCGTCGTGGCCCTTGAGCAACGGCACCAGACGCGCGACATCGGCCACGTCGGCGCTGGCCAGGGTAAGGCCTTCCTGCGCAGGCACTGCACTGACGTCACGGGCGATCCCGGTGACTTGATGACCACGTTGCAACAGTTCATGACGCAGACGCGAACCTGCACGCCCACTGACACCAAGTACGACGACTTTCATGGAATTCTCCGATTTGACGAGTGATGAGCGATCGGCAGCCGGCTCACTGCTGGCAGCGGCGAACGCGGCAAACACCAACAGTGATAAAACGCCGAGTAATTGGGCTGAGCGATTCATGGTTAAGCGCCGCCGATGAGTGAGCCCTGAGCTTACTCGCTGCAAAAGCCATAAAAAGCCGCATAATCGACCCAACTCAGTTGCATGAATCGAGCGAATCATGGACAGACTCACGGCAACCCGCGTTTTCGTCGAAGTGGTGGATCGCGGCAGCCAGACCGCCGCCGCGGAACATCTGGATCTCTCCCGGGCCATGGTGTCGCGCTACCTGGCGGCCCTCGAAGGCTGGGTCGGCGCACGCCTGCTGCACCGCACCACGCGCAAGCTGAGCCTGACGCAGGTGGGCAACGAGCTGTTGCCGCACTGCCGGGAGATGCTGCACACCGCCGAGATGATGCGCACCACCGGCATCAAGGCCACTGACGGGCCCAGCGGCAACCTGCGCATCGCCAGCAGCCAGTCGTTCGCGCAGCTGTGGCTGAGCCCGATGCTGGTCGACTACCTGGCGCGCTACCCGAATACCTCGATCGATCTGCTGGTCAACAGCCAGGCGGTGAATCTGGTGGAGGAGCGCATCGACCTAGCGCTGCGCATCACCAATCAGCTGGAGCCCAACCAGGTGGCGCGCCACCTGGGCACCTGCCATTCGGTGGTGTGCGCGTCACCAGGCTACCTGGCGCGCGCCGGGGTGCCGCAGCAACCGCAGGATCTGGCCCAACACAATTGCCTGACCTACAGCTACTTCGGGCGCAGCGTCTGGCGTTTCGAACAGGCCGATAGCGAGGAGGAAGTGGCGGTGGACGGCAACCTCAGCAGCAATGACACCGCAGTGCTGCTGGAAGCGGCCCTCAACGATGGGGGCATCTGCATGCAGCCGCTGTACGCAACCGCAGCCATGCTGGAAGACGGTCGCCTGGTGCGCCTGCTGCCGGACTGGCAACCGCAGTCACTGGGCATCCACGCCATCTATGCATCACGCCGGCAGATGCTGCCGGCGCTGCGTACCCTGCTGGATTTCATCGCCCAGCGTCTGGCCAGCGACCCGCTCTGGCAGAAGCGCTAGGCGACTTACTGCGCAGCCTGCAACTGGCGCTGCGAGGCGCGTTGCTGTTTATAGGCCAGAGCAGCAGGTGCCACTGGCGTGACCTTGCCGGTTTCCACCCACTTGCGCAGGCGGTTGGCGTCGGCCATGTGGGTGTACTTGCCGAAGGCGTCGAGTACTACGAATGCCACGGGCTTGCCGCCCATGGTGGTACGCATCACCAGGCAATGACCGGCGCTGTTGGTAAAACCGGTCTTGGTCAGTTGCACATCCCAGCCGGCCTTGCGCGTCAGTGCGTTGGTATTGCGGAAACCCAGGGTGTAATTGGGCTTGTGGAAAGCCACGGTCTTTTCGCCGGTCGAGCTGAGCTCGCCGATCAGCGGGTACTTGCGCGTCGCCTTGAGCAGCTTCACCAAGTCGTTGGCGCTGGATACGTTGTGCTCGGACAGGCCGGTCGGCTCGACGTAACGGGTCTGAGTCATACCCAGGGCGCGGGCCTTAGCATTCATGGCGGCAACGAAAGCGGTGACGCCACCCGGATAGTGATGGGCGAGGCTGGAGGCAGCGCGGTTTTCGGACGACATCAGGGTCAGCAGGAGCATTTCCCGGCGGCTGATTTCGCTGCCGATGCGCACGCGGGAATACACACCACGCATATCATGCACGTCGCGGATGATCACCGGCAGCTGCTCGTTGAGCGCCAGCTTGGCATCGAGGGTGACCATGGCGGTCATCAGCTTGGTGACCGAGGCGATCGGTACCACCATGTCAGGGTTGCTGGAATACAGCACCTTGTCGGTGGTCAGGTCGACCAGCAGCGCGCTGCCGGAAGCGAGCTCCTGCTTGGCGGGGGCGGCAGCGTCGGCGGCCAGCGGGGAAACGATGAACAGGCAGGCCAGGGCGAGGCTGGCAAAAGGGCGACGAATATTCACGATGGCATTCACTGGGCAAGAGATGGCTGAAGAGGCGATCCATGCCGGTGGAAAGAACGTCATCCGTGACCCTATTAGAGGCAAATAGGGTTTGAAAAACAGCTGATTGCGTATGCAATTGAAGGTGCGATGTTAGCACCCGTCAAGCAGGGTTCCCATTCTCCGATAAATGGATCAGGCAGCGATAGTGCGCCTGCGCCCCAAACGATTCAGCCACAGCGAAGCGAGGATGATCGCGCCGCCCAGGGCCAGGCGCGGAATATCTGCATCGCGGTTCCAGATCAGCAGATTCACCACCAGACCAGCTGGCACATGCAGCTCGTTCATCACCGCCAGGGTGCCGGCATCCACCTTGATACTGCCCTTGACCCACCAGAACAGTCCCAGGGCCGTGGCGAACAGCCCCATCCACAGCAGGATGCCCCACTGCAACGCGGTCTGCGGCAGCTTGTCCGGGTTGCCGAAGAGCAGGAACGACGGCAGCACCAGCACCATGGCGCCCAGGAAGAAGTGGCCGAAAAAGCGATGCAGCGGCTGCTCTGTGGGGTAGCGCATCAGCAACTGACGGCACAGCACCTGGCCGGCGGCGAAGGTGACGTTGGCCAGCTGCAGCAGCAGGAAACCGATCAGGTATTCGCCCTCGAGACGATCGAAGCGAATGATCACCCCGCCGCCCACCGCCACCAGCGCAGCCACCAGAGCCCAGGGATTGAAGCGGCGGGACAGGGCATCGTCGAGCAATGTCACGTAGATCGGCGTGAGCACGGTAAACAGCAGCACCTCGGGTACCGTCAGCACCTGGAAACTGCGGTACAGACACAGGTAGGTCACCCCGAACTGCAGCGCCCCGGCCAGCCAGAAGCCGGCCAGCAAGCGCCGCGGCAAGCCGCGCCAGAGGGTGAACGGCAGGAACACCAGCGCCGCTACGGCCACCCGCGCCAACACGGCGAAATCGCTGTCCACCCGGCCCGCCAGGTATTCGCCGATAAGGCTGAAGGAAAACGCCCAGAGGACGGTGACGGCGAGCAGGTAAGGCATGGCGCGGGCTCTTGGAAAATCAGGCGCGGATCATACAGTGCCAGAGGGCGCGCGTCAGAGCACTCGGCGCCTGCGCAAATCGCTCAGATAGCTATTCCCCGTGGATCGATAGGGCCCTGCAGTGGCGGTAGCGTCTCGCGCAGCAGTTCGTCCCGCAGCCAGTCGACGAAATTGTGCACCAGGCGCACCCGCCGTTTGCGCTCGGGCAGCACCACGTAATAGCCGAACTCGGAGGTTACCGTGCGCCCGTCGACGCGACTGAGCAACCCCTGGGCAAGCAGCTCGTCGACCAGATGCCGCCAGCCGATGGCGACGCCCTGGCCGGCGATTGCGGCCTGGATCAGCAGGGTGTAGTTGTCGAAGCGCAGGCTGCCGGGGCTAGGCGTTTCGGCGATTCCCAGGGCGCGGAACAGGCCGTTCCAGTCGAACCAGCGCGAGCGGCTCTCTGGGCGCAGGTGTAGCAGCGGCAGGCTCGCCAGCAGTTGATTGGCCGAGGCGCTCTGGCCATTGAGCAACTGCGGGCTGCACACCGCAAACACCTCCTCCTTGAACAGCAGGTGCACCTGGCCGTTCTTCAAGCGCCCGTCCCCGAAGGAGATGGCGACATCGATCTCCGCAGGCAGGCTGGTCATGTCGCGCTCGCTGGTGACCAGGCTGACATCGACCTCCGGATACAGCTGATGAAAACGCTGCAGCCGTGGCATCAGCCAATAGGCGGCGAAGGCGAAGTCGGTGGCCACCTGCAGCACCTCATGCTGCTGCCGGCCGACCACCGCCTCCAGACCGGCATCCAGCGCGGCCAGGCCCTCCTGTACCGGGCCCAGCAGGGTTTCGCCGGCTTCGGTCAGCACGATTCCACGGTACACGCGGTCGAACAGGCGGGTCGCCAACTGTTCTTCCAGGCGCTTGATCTGCTGGCTGATGGCCGGCTGGCTGCTACCGAGCTCGGCTGCCGCAGCCGTGAAGCTCAGGTGGCGCGCTGCGGACTCAAACACCCGCAGCACGTCCAGAGAAACGCCATCGAGCGGCTTAAGCATAAGCTGTGCTTATCCTAGTCATGTACCTGATCCGGGTTTACCCATGCCTGGCTAGGCTGGATGATCGAAACAGCACTCTCGCATAAAACAACTATATGGAACACCAACCGCCATGAAACGCCCGAATATCCTCTTCATCATGGCCGACCAGATGGCCGCACCACTGTTGCCACTGCACGACCCGGCCTCGCCGATCAAGGTGCCCAACCTGCAGCGCCTGGCCGCCGAGGGCGTGCTGTTCGACTCCGCCTACTGCAACAGCCCGCTGTGCGCACCGTCGCGCTTCACTCTAGTCAGCGGCCAGTTGCCCAGCCAGATCGGCGCCTACGACAACGCCGCCGACTTCCCAGCCGACGTGCCGACCTACGCCCATTACCTGCGCCGCCTCGGCTATCGCACGGCGCTGTCCGGCAAGATGCACTTCTGCGGCCCCGATCAGTTGCACGGTTACGAAGAACGCCTGACCAGCGACATCTACCCCGCCGACTACGGCTGGGCGGTGAACTGGGACGAGCCAGAGGTGCGCGCCAGTTGGTACCACAACATGTCTTCGGTGCTGCAGGCCGGGCCTTGCGTGCGTACCAACCAGCTCGACTTCGACGAAGAGGTGGTGTTCAAGGCTCAGCAGTATCTCTACGACCACGTGCGGGTAACGCCGGATCAGCCGTTCTGCCTGACCGTGTCGATGACCCATCCGCACGACCCGTACACCATCCCCGAGGAATACTGGGATCGCTACAGCGATGACGACATCCCCCTGCCCCGCCAGCTGATCGACCAGGCCGAGCAGGATCCTCATTCCCAGCGTCTGCTCAAGGTCATCGACCTGTGGGACAAGCCGCTGCCCGAGCACAAGATCCGCGATGCGCGGCGCGCCTACTTCGGCGCCTGCAGCTACATCGACGACAACATCGGCAAGCTGCTCAAGACCCTCAAGGACTGCAAGCTGGCCGACGACACCATCATCGTATTCTCCGGCGACCACGGCGACATGCTTGGCGAGCGCGGCCTCTGGTACAAAATGCACTGGTTCGAGATGGCCGCCCGGGTACCGCTGCTGGTTCACGCTCCAGCGCGCTTCGCGGCGCACCGGGTCAGCCAGTCGGTGTCCACCGTTGACCTGTTGCCGACCCTGGTGGAGCTGGCCGGCGGCCAGGTCGAGCCTGGCTTGGTGCTCGACGGCCGCTCGCTGCTGCCGCACCTGCAGGGCACTGGCGGCCACGATGAAGTGCTCGGCGAATACATGGCCGAAGGCACCACCAGCCCGCTAATGATGATTCGCCGCGGCGAGTGGAAATTCATCTACTCCGAAGAAGACCCGTTGCTGCTGTTCAACGTGGCGAACGATCCGCTGGAGCGCGAGAACCTGGCCCAGTCGTGGGATCATCGCAAGCAGGTCGAGTCCTTCCTCGAGGAGGCACGCGGCCGTTGGGACATTCCCGTCATTCACCAGGCGACCCTGGCCAGCCAGCGCCGCCGCCGCCTGGTCGCCGAAGCGCTGACCAAAGGCGCGCTGAAAAGCTGGGATCACCAGCCGATCGTCGACGCCAGCGAGCAGTACATGCGCAACCACATCGACCTCGACGATCTGGAGCGCCGCGCTCGCTTCCCCCAACCGTGATGCAGCGCGCCGGGTGACCCAGCGGAAAACCGTGGGAACCCGGCACGCTGGCCTGCGTCGCATAGCCTGCCACTCTAAAAACCAACATAAGGAAATAGGCATGAAGACATTCAAGACGGCTGTCACCGGCAGCCTGTTCATGGCCACCGCCCTCGCCTCCCAAGCCCACGCCGAAGACGCCAGCTGTGCCACGGTGAAGCTCGGCGATCCAGGCTGGAGCGACATCGCCGTGACGAACGGCATCGCCAGCCTGGTACTCGAAGGGCTGGGCTACAAAGTGCAGACCCAGACACTCGGCGTGCCGATCATCTTCGCCGGCCTGCAGAAGGGTCAGGTCGACGTGTTCCTCGGCAACTGGATGCCCGCGCAGCAGGCCAACTACGACAAGTTCGTCGCCAACGGCAAGGTCGACAAGGTTGCCGAAAACCTCAGCGGCACCGAGTACACCCTGGCCGTGCCGACCTACGCTTATGACGCCGGGGTGAAGACCTTCGCCGATCTGGAAAAGCACGCCGACAAGTTCGGCAGCAAGATCTACGGCATCGCGTCCGGCGCACCGGCCAACGAGTCGATCAAGGAAATCATCGCCGCCAATGAATTCGGTCTCAAGGACTGGACGCTGGTCGAGTCCAGCGAACAGGCCATGCTGGTGCAGGTCGGCCGTGCGGTGCGACGTGACGAATTCGTCGCCTTCCTCGGCTGGACGCCACACCCGATGAACGTGCAGTACGACATGAAGTACCTCAAGGGCGGCGAGAAGTACTTTGGCGAGAGCGGCAGCGTCAACACCCTGGCCCGCAAAGGCTACGCGGCGCAGTGCCCGAACGTGGGCAAACTGCTGAGCAACCTGACGTTCACCCAGGAGATGGAGAACGCCATCATGGACAAGGTGCTGAGCAAGCAGGCCAGCAACGACCAGGCCGTGAAGGACTGGCTGAAGGCCAACCCCGAGGTGATCGACGGCTGGCTGCAGGGCGTCACCACGCGCGATGGCGGCGATGCGCTTGCGGCGGTGAAGGCCAAACTGTAAGGCAGTTAAAAGGCGATAGCGGACGGTGAGCAGAGCTTTTGTGGGAGAGGCTTTAGCCTCGATTTTGCCTAGCTAGGCGTAAAGAGCTCGCGGCTAAAGCCCCTCCTACAAAAAGAAAGCTCTGCATCCACCGTCCGCTTTCGCCTTTCCAACGTCATACACGCGATGCACTCGGACACTCCGGGAAAACATGACTAAAGCCTCTGTTACTCTGCTTGCCACCTGATCACCCGCCGCCGAGCGAACGCATGCGCTTACCCAGCCGTTACAGCCTGTTGCCCTTCCTGCTCTGGTGGCCGAGTGTCACCCGGCGCGCCCTGGGTACGGATCTGCTGGTCGGGCTGAGCGGCGCCATTCTGGCCTTGCCGCAATCGATCGCCTACGCACTGATCGCCGGCTTGCCCGCCGAGTACGGGCTGTATGCGGCCATCGTGCCGGTGATCATCGCCTGCCTGTGGGGCTCGTCGTGGCACTTGATTGGCGGGCCGACGGCGGCCATTTCCATCGTCCTGTTCACCAGCGTCAGCCCCATGGCCAGGCCCGGTAGCGAGGAGTTCGTCGCGCTGGTTCTGGTGCTGACCTTTCTCGCCGGGCTTTTCCAGTGGCTGCTGGGGCTGCTGCGCTTCGGCAATCTGGTCAACTTCGTCTCGCCCTCGGTAGTACTTGGCTTCACCCTCGGCGCCGCGGTGGTGATCGCCCTCGGTCAGCTACCCAACCTGCTGGGCCTGCAGGTCGACAGCCAGCGCACCGCGGTAGCGACCCTGCTCAATCTCTTCCAGCACCTCGACCAGGCCGACTGGCACGCCGTGCTGGTAGCAATTTTCACCTTGACGGTAAGCCTGCTGTGCCGTCGTCTGTGGCCACGCTTGCCGGCGCTGCTGATTGGCGTGGTCGCCGGTAGCCTGCTGGTCGCCGCGCTGCCAGGGTTCTTCGCCAGCATCACCCTGGTTAATGCCTTCGAAGGCACGCTGCCACCGCTCACCACCCTGCACGTCGAGGTCAACAGCCTGCTGCAACTGCTGCCCGCCGCCATCGCCTGCGGCATGCTCGGCCTGGTCACCAGCCTGTCCATCGCCCGCTCCCTGGCAAGCAAGTCCCAGCAGGTACTGGACGCCAATCAGGAAGTGCGTGCCCAGGGCCTTTCCAACCTGATCGGCCCCTGGTTCTCCGGCTCGTTGTCGGCGGGCTCTTTCACTCGCTCGGCGCTGAATCTGCAAGCGGGCGCTACCTCCCCCATGGCCGGGGTGTTCTCCGCCTTGCTGGTGGCCGCTTTCGCGCTGCTCTGTGCGGGGTTGATCGCGCATATCGCCCTACCCAGCATGGCCGCGGCGATCCTGCTGATCTGCTGGGGGCTGGTGGATGTCGCCGGCGTACGCGCGTTGCTGCGGGTCAGCCGTGCGGAGTTCGTGGTGATGCTGCTGACCCTGCTGGCCACCCTGGTGCTGGAGCTGCAAACGGCGATCTATGCCGGCGTGCTGGCTTCGCTGTTCTTCTACCTCAAGCGCACCTCGCAGCCGCGCTTCAAATACACCCGCGACGGCGACGACGAATTGCTGCGCCTGGAAGGCTCGATCTTCTTCGGCGCCTGCCACTACGTGCAGCAGGTGCTGCAACTCAGCCGTGGCGAGCGGGTAGTGGTCGATGCCCGGCATATCAACTTCATTGATTACGCCGGCGTGGAAATGCTCCATCTGGAAGCGCGCCGCCTGCAGGCGCAGAACCGCCAACTGGTTCTGCGCCACGCCCGCCCCCACGTGATCGAAGAAATCCACAAACTCGAAGGCCCCACCTGCCCCGTGCAGTTCGAGGATTGAGCGAAACATCCCCGGGTGTCGCTGCGCTCGACCCAGGCTACGAAAAACAATCCCCGCGAACCCGGTAGCCTGGCGTTGAGCGCAGCGATACCCAGGAAGCGATATTCGCCTCAACCCGTGCTCGCCTAACACCAACGATCCTGTAGGAGCCGCGCCCTCGCGGCGAATGGTGGCCACAACGCCGTTTTGCAGGATGGCCACGATTTCATCGCCCCGGGGTCGGGGCTCCTACAAAATCCGGAACTCCATCGGGCTACGGAAGGCGAGCGCTGCTAGCGCCAGCCGTGGCGGCGAAAATAACGCCATACCAGCAACAGCGCCGCCAGGCCGAGAGCGCCGGCGCAGATGAACAGGCCGTCATAGCCGAGCGCCTTGGCCAGCACACCACTGGTTGCACCGACGAAGCCGCCGAGCAGAATCTGCGTGGAAGCCTGCAGGGTGAAATCCGCCCCCTCGTAGCCGGCGCGGCACTGGCGCATCATCGCGGCAAACAGTGCCACCGTGGACAAACCATCGGCCGCCTGCTCGAACAGCGTCAACGTATACACCAGGGTTGCATCACCGCCACGGCTCACCAGCAGCGCCAACGTGACAAGGCTCAGCGCCTGCAGCGCGCCGAAGATCAGCAACGCGCGCAGCACGCCCAGACGCGCATACAGCAGCCCACCCAGCAGCGCGCCGCCGATGCCGACCAGGCTGCTGATCAGTGTCAATTGACCCAGTTCGGCGTTGCTCCAGCCCTGATCCACCAGCATCGGCTTGATCATCGGCGACCCCAGAGCGTCACCGAGCTTGAAGGTCAGCACCACAGCCAGCCACAGTCCCATGCCCGGTAGCGCCAACAGCCCACGGTAATGGTGCAGCAACAGGCTCGGCCCAACCGGTTCGACGGCGGCAACCCGAGGGGGCAGATGGCGCGCTTCGGCGAAGCGCCAGATCGGCACCAGCGTCAGCGCCAGCAGACCCGCCAGCCAGAGCAGCGAGAGGTTCCAGCCGACGCGGTCGATGACCAGCAACAGGCCGCTGCCACTGATGATCATGCCCACCTTGTAGCCACCGACCTGCAGGCTGTTGCCCAGCCCGCGCCAGCGCTCCGGCAGCAGGCGCACGGTCAGGCCGTCGGTGGCGATGTCCTGGGTCGCCGCCGCCAGATTGACCAGCACCAGCAGGCCGAGCAGCAACGGCAGATGTCCGCCGAACAAGGCATCGGGCGAGAGCAGCGCCAACGCCAGCAGAATCAGCAGCACGCCGCTCTGCAGCGGCAGGATCCAGCCACGGTGATGGCCCAGACGGCGCGACGACAGACGATCCACCCAGGGCGCCCACAGCACCTTGAGCAACCAGGGCAATGCCAGCAGCTTGAGCAGGCCGATCAGCGCCAGATCCACGCCGTGCTGACGCAGCAGCACCGGCAGCGCATGGGCGATCAACCCGGATGGTAAACCCTGAGCGCAGTACAACGACGCCAGCAGCACCAGCGTGGCACCCGCCGGGCGGCGCAGATCGGAAGACGTGGACAACATGAACGAGTCCGCAGCATGTGAGCGGCGCAGCATAGCGCAGGCTTGAAAGCGGCAGCAGCCATGTCATGATCCGGTAACAACTCGATACCCGAAAAGCGCGCGCCAGACGAACATCGCCGCTGCGCTCCTGTCTACTCGCCTATCACCCTTTCACGCCACGCTGCCGCCCCTGTGCAGGGGCCGCGGCGTCACGTTTCGAGCAATGCGGAGATCCATGACCACATCACTTATCCACACCCTGCGCCGCCGCTGGTTCAGCCTGAGCCTGCTGCTGTGCCTGGCCGTCGGCCTGCCGGTCGGCTGCGCCAAGCTGGAACAGAAGGAGCGCGAACTGGTGTTCCGCATCGAACCGGGCACCGCCAGCTGGTTCAGTGGCCTGCCCGCCGGCGTCGAGGAAATGACCCTCAGCGCGCCGCAGTTTGGCGACAAACAGAACATTCACGCCTGGTGGTGGCCCGCGCAAAAGGCTGACGCCCCCACCCTGCTGTACCTGCATGGCTCGCGCTGGAATCTCACTGGCCAGATGTTCCGCATCGAACAGCTGCACGCCATGGGCTTCTCGGTACTGGCCATCGACTACCGCGGTTTTGGCGAGAGCCTCGGCGAACTGCCCTCCGAGCGCACCATTTACGAAGACGCCGAGATCGCCTGGCAGCGCCTCACCGAACTGCAGCCCGACCCTGCCAAGCGCTTCGTCTACGGCCACTCGTTGGGCGGCGCAGTAGCGGTCAACCTCACCGAATCACTGGGCCGCGATCGCCACACGCCGCCGCTGGCAGGGCTGATCATCGAGTCGACCTTCACCAACCTGGCCGACGCTGCGACCGAAGTAGCCGCCGAGTACACATCGCTGCCGGTGCACTGGCTGCTGTCACAGAAGTTCGACTCGCTGAGCAAGATTGGCGACGTCAAGGTACCCGTGCTGATCGCCCACGGCACCAATGACCGCTATATCCCGCAGCGTTTCAGCGAAAGCCTCTACCAGGCCGCCAACGAACCCAAACGCCTGCTGCTGATAGATGGCGGCAACCACAACAACAGCCTACGCACCGGCAGCAGCGAGTACCGGGAAGCGATCCGCACCCTGTTCGCGCCGAAGGCCGTAAGCCGGGGGTAGCCAGTTTCTGAGCTGATAAAACCCGCCAACGTTTTTCGCCACATACAAAAACGCCCGACATGCAGAATGTCGGGCGTTTTGGTTTCAGCAACAGATGTCGCTTACATACCGGCCGCTTTCAACAGCGGGTTGCCGTTCGAGCCGGCACCACCATTAGTTTTGTAAGCGTCCAGCAGCTTGCCAGCCTTGCTCCACTCGAACACGGTCGACTCGTTCTTGTTCGGTGCACCAGGCAGTGCGCTGATCAGGGTGTAATCGTACTTCCAGACTTCCTTGCCACTCAGCTCGGACTTGGTGTTCGGGTAGCCGATCTGCTTGACGACCTGATCCTGAGTGGCGCTGGAGGATTTCAGCTGTTGAACCGTCTCGGGGGCGATGTAGGTGCCAGTTTCATAGTCCAGTGGGGTACGGCCACCGCAACCCACCAGCATGGTCAGGGAGAGGAAAGATGCAGCGATGAGTGTTGTCTTGTTCATGATGGATATCCTTAAGTCGATCAGTCCATGCCGCGTTGCGGCTTGATATGCATACAGTCCCAGCAAGCCGAGATGCAGTGGCCGCGAAACACCGGCTAGACCACCATATTAGCGGATGATAATCGTAGCCTGCTTTCGATTATGTGCCATGGATCGCAACAGCAATCGCCATACGTCGCAATCCAGAGGACCACTTATCGACAACTCGAAAGTCGGCAGCGCTTTCAGGACTCGCGTCACAGATGCGATTGGCCCCAAGAAACGACAGAGGCCTGGATGGGAGAAACCAAGGCCGGTCTTTTCAACAGGCAAGCCGGAGCCCACACATTTAGAGAAACGCGGCGTCTGCATCCATCGGCACTACTCCACCGACTCGAGACGCCAATCCCATTTGCCCAAGGGGGTGTTCTCACTAGCGCTGACGAACAGGCCGTAGTCCTTTAAATACCAGTACGCTTCTTCCCAGAGCATCTTGCGGGTTCTCATGCGGGTACAGGAAAGTGCTTTGGCCGTACCGCTGAGCGCGCTATTGAGCGTATTGGCGGCCCGCTCCTGGCCAACCTGACAGGTTATGACTTGAGGCGCACTGATTTTGCCCGATGGTTGCCCGTCGGCCGCAGCCGGCGTCGCGCGGATCAGCGTGTAACTGACCTGTTCGCCAACCGGCAAGGCTCGCCAATCGCCATGAAAGGTCACGTCCACCACGGGGCGCTCATCACCGACTTCCTCGCCGGTCTGCTTGTCGATGGAACCACTCGCGAGTTCGAACAAGCCCCGGAACGTCAGGGCTATTTTTGGCCGCAGACTATCGTCCAGTGTCTGCTGCAGCATCTGCCCAGAACTATCGGAGCTGATAAACACCTTGCGGCCCATGCTCTTGGCTTCCAGGCCGTTGAACACCCTTACGTCATAGCGATAGCCGAGCCGTTGCAGGGCGTGCGGTGGGTGCGGCAACGCCAGCGCCTCGATGGCCGCGAGAACCTTGGCAGCAGCCACAGGCTGTTTCATCAGCGGCGGTAACGGTGCTCTCGGTTGGAAAACCGGCAGCGCCTTGCGCTCGTGTTTGGGCAGGCATGCAGCCTTGAACAATTGCTGCTGGTAGGCAGGCGCCCCGCTGACCGGCGAAGCTATCGACTCAAGCTCCAGCTTGCCGCTGTGCAGGCGGCCACCGGCATCGAGGAAGAACTGGCTCGTACGTCTGAAGCTACCTTGCGCGCAATTCAGTACCAGGCGTTCGCGGCTCTGTGCTGCCAGGCTTTCACCACGATCAATGATCCGATAACGCAGAAAGCTCTCGCCCCCCCAGACATGCAGCAGACCATCCTGGCTCTGCAGGCTGTTGTTATCGAGCAAGAGCCAATCCTGATCCCCGGCAGCCCCCAGCACTCGCCAATCCGGGGCAGGCCGTTGAGCGCAGACCTGCTGTAGCTGTGCGCTATCGAGCAACTGCTGACGCTGTGTCTGCGGTAACAGGTTGCTGCTCATGGGTGTATCCGAGAACGCTGCCATCCCGCGGCGAGTGGGGTACGCCATGCTGGCGCTGGCCTGGCTACAGGAAGCGCGAAAATGAGCCAGCAAGCCTTGCCCCTCCTGGCGCATGACCATGTAACTCACCTCATCGCCTTCGCGCACGATGGAGTCGGTGACGACCGGCAGGGTAACCGCTTCATTGAACACCGCCAGACCGGGGTGAACTTGTGGTTCCTTGGCTGTGGAACTGCAGCCGACGAGTGCCCATGAGAGCGCCAAAGTCAAAGGCAGCGTGGTGAAGCTGAAGCGAACGTCCATGTGCGTGTGGCTCAAGTGATGAAAAGACCAATTTTCTCCCGAACCGATCCCCTGTTGCAGTAGACCACTGCGCAAATTGTTAAGGCAGCCAAGGATCAAAGTGACTTTTCCCAGCCCGACATACCATCGCTGAGAACCGGTTCATGCTACCGAGAACCCGACACCTCGGTGCTCGACCTATAATTGTGCTCCGCTTTCTTGAAAGACTGCCGCCACGGATTGGCCCCTCACGCTCCCCCGTATCGACGGTCTTTGTTTGCTACCGGCATGACCGCTCACCGCAGCCGGCCTGCCCTCAATTGCCCGAGTGTGACGATGAGCCTGCTACGCGCTATCTGCTGTTCACTACTGCTTCTTAACCTGGCTGGCTGCTACAGCCTGTCAACAGTCGACATCGACAAGAAAATCCGCCCTGACCAGGGCGCCACCAGTTATCTGGTCGGCGTGGTGGGTGTCTGGCCGGACGCCAAGTACCCGCTTCATGAGCAGAGCATCCTGCTACGTCAGAAAGACGGCAGCGGCACTGCATCGGCGCGCTTGCGCAACAACGTGCACCTGCGCACACCCCGCGATATTCGCGATGGTGAACGTGGCATTGGCAGCCTGTTCGTGATGCCCCTCAAACCGGGGCGCTATGAGCTGTACAACGTGCTGTTCCGGCGCAAGGCGGACACATTCTGGAAGCGCGAGGATTTCTCTATCCCACTCGACTTGGAACCGGGCAAGGCTTACTACATTGGCGATTTCCGTGCGGCCTGCGCCAATCTCGACGTCAGTTGCTCGTTCATCCACAGTTATGAACTGCAGCGTGATCAGGCGTTGACCCGCGCGAAGTATCCCGACCTCCCGGCGCTGCAACAACTCGAGCTGCAGCGCCTGGATAGCGCCTATCCGATAGTCTTGGACGACAAAGGCAAGGACATCCTGATCTTCAAGGGCGTACTGTCCGGACACCTGCGCTAAGCAGGTTCAGCTTTGCCTCTGCAGCCCCGGGTCACGATGAGATCCCCGTCCCTGCCAGCGCTCTTTAATAAGCGCCTGACCTGCCTTACATCAGCGGCAGCGTATAGCTGAGGATCAGCCGGTTCTGATCGATGTCGTTGCCGCCCGCGCTGCGATAAGTGCCGTTGCGCCATTTGACCGCGACGTTCTTCAGCGCGCCGTTCTGGAAAGCGTAGCCGATCTCGCTATTGCGCTCCCATTCGCTGGCGCTGCGCCAGGCGCGCTCGAAGCCGTCGCCGCGGACGTAGCGGGTCATGAAGGTCAGACCGGGAATGCCGAGGGCGGCGAAGTCGTAGCTGTAGCGCGCCTGCCAGGATTTCTCGCCGGGGTTGGCGAAGTCCGGGGAGAGCATCACGAAGTTGACCAGAAAGGCATCGGTGCCATTGATGGTCGGAAAGCCGGTATCGCCACTGACTTTCTGATACGCCAGGCTCACGGCATGGCCGCTGAGGCTGTAGGTGAACATGGCGCCGAGCACACGGTTGTCGACATTGCTGGCGCCGTCGTCGGTGGAGCGCGCGTAGCGCAGGTCGCTCTTCAGCGAGCCACTACCAATCGCCAGGGTGTGCACCAGGTTGAGCAGGTGCTGCTTGTAGTTGTCGTCCAGATGACCGTAGTTATAGGAGGTGGTCAGGCTCTTGCTCCACGCATAGCGCGCGCCAGCGAAGTCGAACTGGTCGGTGAAGCGCCCGCCACTGATCGCCTGACCGCTGACGATCATGTCCTCACTGCTGCTGTCATTACGCAGGCTGTTCTCGGTCAGGCGGCCGCCGTCGAGGGTCAGCCCGTCGATCTCTCTGGACTCTACATAGGCGCCGCGAAAGGTCTGCGGCAGCAGCCGCGATTCGTTGGCCAGCACGGTGGGCATCTTGGGAATCAGCGTACCGATTCGCAGGGTGCTTTTCGATACTCGCGCCTTGGCGGTCAGCCCCAACTCGCTGTATTCGTCCTGCGGGTTACCGGCGTTGTCCGCCGAGAGCAGGCCAGTGTTGATGCGATCCGCGCTGGAATCGAGCTTGATACCGAGCATGCCGATGGCATCCACACCAAAGCCGACAGGGCCGTCAGTGAAACCGGATTCGTACTGCAGCAGAAAGCCATGGGCCCATTCGTCGCGCTTAGACTGGCTGGCACCGCTCTGTCGGTAGTCGCTGTTGAAGTAGTAGTTGGTAATTCCGAGGCTGGCCTTGCTGTCGCCGATGAAATCCGCCTGGGCAATCAGCGGTAGGCCCAGCAGAGCCAGAGACAACGAGTGGGTCGTAGGCCCAGCAGAGCCAGAGACAACGAGTGGGTCGTGGAGTGTTTGTACATTGTTGTTCTCCCATTTCCTGTTTTGGTGTTGCGTGCTGCACGTCAGGTATGCAGGCGATTGAGAATCAGCCGTTCGAGGTCGTCGACACAGTCGTCCAGCGCCGCGCCCTCGCCGCCAGGCGGGCCATCCAGCAGGCGCAGTGCCTGGCGCGCCACGGTGGCGCTGCGCCAAGGGTCGCCACGACCGCCAAGGTGGATCTGCAGCAGGCCCTCGAGTAGCAGCGCATAATCGACCTCCAGGCTGCACACTTCTTCCTGCGCCTCGGCCGAGAGGTGCCGGGACTCGACCAGCGCCAGCACGTACCAATCCGGATTGGCCAGCTGGAACGCCAGGTGGTGACGCAGGAACACTGCCAGCCGCCGGTTCGCCGCCACGGCGCGCACCTGCACTTGCACGCTGTCGATCAGGCGTTCAAAACCGTCTTCGATCAGCTCCTGCAGCAGCGCGTCCTTGCTGTCGATATGGGTGTACAGCGAACCGGCCTGCAGCCCCACGGCCTGCGCCAGCTCGCGCAGGCTCACGGCATGGAAGCCGCGTGCGGCGAACAGCTGGCGAGCGTTATCGAGCAGGTGCTGGCGCGCGCGGCTAATGCGGGGTTCGCGTTTCAGGGCTGCGGTCATGATCGGCTCCGACGCCTCAGGCGTTTTCCACAATGCGCTGGGCGCGCAGCATCACCGGCAGGTCGATCAACTTGCCGTTCAGGCTGAGCGCCCCGACGCCGTCATGCGCGGCAACGGTATCCAGAACCTGGCGTGCCCACTGCACCTCATGCTCGGTGGAACGGAAGCCATCGTTGATCGGCGTCACCTGCTTGGGGTGCACGCAGAGCTTGCCGGCGAAGCCTTGCTGGCGGGCGCGGTGCACATCGCGGGCGAGCAGATCGAGATCGGCCAGGTCAATGGTCACGCCATCCACCGGTGCGCCAATGCGCGCCAGGGCCGAGGCGATCACCAGGCGCGAGCGGGCGAACAGCAACTCCTCGCCATCGCCGAGGATGCCGGTGTCGACCTGGAAGTCCACCGAACCGAAGGCCAGGCACTGCACCTTGGGCGCCGCCGCGATTTCCTCGGCATTGCAGATGCCGCGGGCGCTCTCGACGATCGGCAGGATGCATAGGGTTTCCGGCAGGCGTGCAGCCAGCGCGGCGATCTGTGCGGCGCTCTCCGCCTTGGGCAGCGACACACCGAGCAGCCCGGCGCAATCGAGCAACGAGCAGTCCTCGGCATGCCATTCGGTATCGCTGCCATTGAGGCGCACCCAGGCTTTGCCGCCGGCTTGCAGCCAGGTGCGGATGGACTCGCGGGCCTCGGCCTTGCGGTCGGGCGTTACGGCATCCTCAAGGTCGAGAATGACCACATCGGCGCCAGCGGCGCAGGCTTTGTCGAAGCGTTCCGGACGATCTCCGGGGACAAACAGGTACGAACGGGCAGCCATGGCAGGTCTCCACGTGAGCGATTGCAGAAAAATTGAGGGGATTGCGAGGGTGGCTTCAGCCAGGGTCGCCACGCACCGTGGCGGCTCGGGCAAAACGATGCAGCGTGGCGGCGATGATCAGCATCAGCCCGCCGAACAGCGCATAACCGCTGGCCAGCGAAGCGCTGAAATGGGTTACTGCGGCGAACAGCGGTGGCCCGGCGACCACGCCGAAGTAGGTGAAGAACAGCGTACCGCCGGTGTACAGGCCAGCCGTACCAGTAGGTGCCAGGCGCGCCACTTCGGCCAGATACACACCGTTCCAGCCGATGGCCGTGGCACCGAACAGCATGCTCACGGCCGCCACCAGTGACAGCGGCCAGCTCTGGGTGAAAGCCGCCGTAAGCAGCGAGGAAATCGCCATCAACAGCGCCAGCAGGGGCAGCAGGCGGCGCGGCTCCAGCCAGCGGTCGGCGACCCAGCCCCAGAGCAGGCGCCCGACCACGCCGGCGCCCTGGGTCAGGGCGAGGATCACACCGGCGCTGACCAGCGCCAGGCCGTAATCCTCGGTCAGGTAGCTGACCAGGTAAGTGGTCAGGCACAACTGCATGGCGCCGAAAAGCAGCGAACACAGCGCCAGATTACGCATGCGCGGCATGGCGAAGATCATTTTCAGCGGTTTGAACAGATCATTGCGTGGCCGGTCGCTGCGCGGGTTGCGATCATCGTCAAGGCTGTTGCGCACCCATTGGGCGACGCCGGCCATCAGCACACAGGCCACCGCCACCAGCAGCAGTGCGCCACGCCAGCCAGCGGCACCAACCAGGCTCGGCACCAACATGCCGGCAAGCACGCCACCGATGGGCACGCCAGTCTGCTTCAGGGAAAACATGAAGCCCATCAGATGGCGCGGCGTGGTGCGCGCCAGGATGTGCGAACTGGCCGGCGTCACCGGGCCGTAACCGGCGCCCAGGGCCAGGGCGCTGAGCCCCAGGCACCAGAGCTGGCCACCGGCGGCGATGGCCAGGCCGGCGCCGCACAGCAGCAGGCACGCCTGGCTGACGCGAATCGCGCCGAAACGCAGGATCCAGTTGCCGCTGAGCAGGCTGGAAATCATCGCCCCCAGATAGATCAATGCCACGAACAGGCCGACCAGGGCGACACTGCCGCCGAGGTCGCTCAGCGCCGCTGGCGCCAGCACCGGTACGGTGAACGAGGCCATGGACACCAGAGCCTGGATCGCCAGCGTAATCGCCAGGGCCGCGTAGCTGTTATTCACCGTTGGCGCCCTGCCAGGTCAGACGCTGGGTGATCGAGTAGCTGAAGCGTTCGCCGGGATGAACGTTGACCGCCACCTCCAGCAGTTCGTCATTGCTACCGTAATACTTGCGCACGATATGCAGCCCCGGCGAATCGGCCGGTACCTGCAGGGCGTGGGCCGCGTCGGCATCGAGATTCACCGCACTGATGGTCTGGCGTACCTCGGCCACCTGCAAGCCGAAGCGCCGTTGCAACAGTTCGTAGATCGGCGTGTGGCCATCGCCAAAGGCTTCCAGTGCAGCCGCGTAGGCCCGCGGCACGTACACCAGGGTACGGGCCAGCGGCGCGCTGTCGCCTTCACGGTGGCGCAACCCTCTGGCCATGACCCAGGCCTGGCCAGGCTTGCATTCGAGCAGCTCGGCCAGCTCTTCGTCGGCGCTGATATCCTCCAGCGTGCCGAGCTCCATGCGCACATCACGAACGTACTGGTGCAGGTCGGAAATGCCTTCGCTGGCCTGCACGTAGCGCGAGGCCGCCTGAGTCGCCTTGACCCGGGTACCGACGCCCTGCTGCTTACTGATCAGGCCTAGCTCGTTGAGCCGGCGAATCGCCTCCCGCACCGTATGCCGGCTGACGTTGAACTGCTTACACAGCTCATGCTCGGTCGGCAGCAGGCTGTGCAGTGGGTAACGCCCTACCTTGATCGCATCCATCAGCGCTTGCGCCAAGATCAGGTAACGGGGCTGTCCACCGGACAGCAGGGAAGGCAATTCCTGGTTCATCTCAACTGACTCCTGCAGACTTCTTGTTGTCGAGCGCGCCCAGTATCGACTGGTTGTGCGCACCCAGCCGAGGGGCCGGCTGGTTGGGCAACGTCTCGCCTGGACAACGGATCGGGCAGGCAAGCGTCCTGATCGTACCGCGCACCGGGTGTTCGACGTTGAAAATCAGCCCTTGCTCGTGAGCGAATGGGTTATCCAGTGCCTGGCCAACATCATTGACCGGCGCTGCCGGCACCTGTCCGCCGAAGTGTTTCAGCCAGTAGGCCGTGGGCTGCTGCATCAACACCGCATCGAGATCGGCGGTGAGCTGGTCACGGTTGGCCAGGCGCGCCTTGAAGTTGCCATAGAGCTCATCGCTCGCCCATTGCGGCTTGTCGATCAGGTTGGCCAGCACGGCCCAGAACTTCTCCTTGTTGCACATGATGAACATCCAACCGTCCTGGGTCTTGTACAACTGGCTGGGGGTCAGCGAGGGGTGTGCTGAGCGGGGCGTACGTTCGGTCTTCACACCATCATTGAGGTACCAGGTGCCCAGGTAATTGAGGTTGTGCATCGCGACATCGTACAGGCTCACGTCGACATCGCGACCGATACCCGTGGCGCGTGCCCCCACCAGCGCCGACACCAGCGCCAGGGCCGCTGTGGTGCCGGTCATCATGTCGATGATCGACAGCCCGAAGCGTGCCGGTGGGCCACCCGGTTCGCCAGTCAGCGAACAGTAGCCGGCCTCGGCCTGCATCAGATAGTCGTAGCCCGGCCAGGCCTTGCGCACGCCCTCGCGGCCATAGGCGGACAGGTGGCAGCACACGAGCTTCGGATTGTGCTCCTTGAGCTGCGCGTAGGTCAGCCCGAGCTTTTCAGGCAGGTCGCCGCGCAGGTTGTCGTAGAGCGCATCGGCACTTTTCAGCAGCTCGATCAGTTGCGCCTTCTCCTCGGGATTCTTCAGGTTGAGGGTGACGCTCTTCTTGTTGCGGTTGAAGGATTGATAGAAGTGGCTGTCACCTTCCTCGAAAAAATACGGACCGACGTGGCGACCTATTTCGCCACCATCGGCAGGGTTCTCGATCTTGATCACTTCCGCGCCAAGATCGGCCAGGTGCTGGGTACCGAACGGGCCGGCGCCATACTGTTCGACGGCGACAATGCGCACGCCTGCAAGGGGCAAGGTCATACCGGATTCCTCTGCACGAGTTGCTTGGCGATGATGATGCGCTGCATTTCGTTGGTGCCTTCGCCGATGGTCAGCAGCGGGGCATCGCGATACAGACGCTCGACGTTGTATTCCTTGGAGTAGCCGTAGCCGCCGTGAATGCGCATGCAGTCGGTGGCATTCTCCAGCGCCGCCTCAGTGGCGAAGTACTTGGCCATGCCGGCTTCCATATCGCAGCGCTCGCCCTTGTCATAGGCCTTGGCGGCGGACTCGGTAAGCAGCCGTGCGGCTTCCAGGCGAGTGGCCATTTCACCGAGTTTGAGCTGGATCGCCTGGTGTTCGCAGATCGGCTTGCCGAAGGTCTTGCGGATCTGCGCGTAGGCAGTGGCCTCACCCAGCGCCGCACGCGCCACGCCGACACCACGGGCGGCAACGTTGATGCGCCCCAGCTCCAGGCCGGAGAGCACCTGTTTGAGGCCGACGCCCTCGACGCCGCCGATCAGGCAATCGACCGGCACCCTGAAGTCCTCGAAGACCAGCTCGCAAGTGTCGATGCCCTTATAGCCGAGCTTCTCCAGCTTGCGCGCGACCTTGAAGCCGGGGCCCTTTTCGGCGATCAGCCAGCTCATGCCCTTGTGCCGCGGTTCGGCGGTCGGGTCGGTCTTCACCAGCAGGGCAACCACGCCGCCATGCAGGCTATTGGTGATCCAGGTCTTGGCACCATTGACCACGTAGTGATCGCCCTCGCGTCGCGCCGTGGTGCGAATCGCCTGCAGGTCGGTGCCGGCGTCCGGTTCGGTGAAGCCGACGGCTCCGCGCAGTTCGCCGCTGGCCATGCGTGGCAGGAAGCGCTCCTTCTGCGACGGCGTGCCGTGACGCTGAATGGCCGAGGCCATGATCAGGTGCGAGTTGATGATCCCGGAGAGCGACATCCAAGTGCAGGAGATGCGCTCGACGATCTTCGCGTAGGTCGCGGTGGACAGGCCCAGGCCACCGTATTCCGGGTCGATGATGCAGCCGAACAGGCCCATGGCCTTCATCTTCTCGACCATTTCCTCGGGGTAGATGTCATTCTTTTCCAGCTCGTGTACGAAGGGCTTGGCCTCGGTTTCCAGGAAGCGATCCAGGGCATCGAGGATCATGCTTTCCTGCTCGTCATATTCACTCATCGCAGTGTCTCCAGATTGTTCTTGTATGAAAGTCAGGCAGCGGCGGCGAGCGCGCGGGACAGTTCCCGGGCGCTGCCGCTATCAAGGTTGAGCACCGCGTCGAGAATCGCCTGGGCGCGTTGTGGCGCCACGGCGGTATGGGCGTTCTCTCGGTACTTGGCGATGATGTCTGCGCTGGACAGCGGTCGGTCGGCAGCGCCGCGGTTGATCGCTTCGCGGTGGCGCAGCTCGCAACCGTCGCGCAGGGTGACGATCACCTCGCCGGAGTAATGGCGGGGGAAGCCGGAATCAGGGTCGACCTCGTAGTGGATCTTCTCCATCAGCGCCAGGGCGGCCGGATCGCCAAAGGCGGCGGGCTCGAGATCAGCCAGGCCGAAGCGTCCGCGCAACAATCCGCTGGCCACGGCATAGGGCACGCTGAACTGCGCTTCGTAGCTGCTCGCCGGTTTGCGCTTACTGGCCTGTGGCTCGCAGACGATGCCCACGGTTTCCTTCGGCACCAGGGCAGTGACGCGGACAATGTCCTCGACCCGCACGCCCTGGCCGTGGAGGGTTACCGCCGCGTCGGCCACCGCATGGGTAAAGTGGCAGGCCGGTACCGGCTTGACCGCCACCTCGCCGACTTCCCAGGTGCTGCCCAGGCTATCGGTTGCCAGGGCGTAATCGCATTCGGCTTCGCGCTCGCCCAAGTGGCTCTTGAACAGGCCGAAGCGCCCTTCGTAGACCGCATTCGGCCCGGTAAAGCCATGCCGCGCCAGGGTCGCCGCAGTCAGCCCGGCAACGCCGGCCCACCCCGGGTGCATGCGCTTGGTCCAAGCACCGTCCTCAAGAAACTCCAGGCTGCCCGAGGCGGTGCTGAGCACGATGCCCTGAGTCATCGCCAGTTGTGCAGCGGTCTGGCTCTGCAGCTTGCCGGCGACCAGCGCACAGCCGAAGGCGCCGATCAGCCCGGTGGGGTGAAAGCCGACCTGGTGGAAGCCGCCCTTGGCCACTGCGCCAAGGCGAGTCGCCACTTCCATGCCGAGGATGTAGGCGGTGAGCAGATCGCGACCACTGGTACCGTACTTCGCGGCGATGCCCAGGGCGGCCGGGAAACAACTGGCCGTGGCGTGAATCACCCCGCGACCGTGGGTGTCGTCGTAATCCAGGCCATGCACCAGCACCGCATTGAGCAGCATGGCATCACGCAGCGACAGCTTGGCGCCGAGGCCGATCACGTCGCTGTCGCCCTCGCCCAGCTCGCGAGCAGCGGACAGCGTGCGCTGGGCGAACTCGTAGCGGGTCGAGGCCAGGGCGATACCCACGGCATCGAGGATAAGGTGCTTGGCGCGCTCTCGGGCCACTTCGGGAATGGCGTCATAGTGCAGCTCTTCGGCAAAGCTGCCGAGCGTCACGGCGATGGGAGTAGCAGTAGAGGCCGTCATTGTTGTTGTCCTCAGTTGACCAGCGACAGCGAGATCGCCGGAATGAAGGTAATCAGCATCAGGCCCAGCAGACGCACGCCATAGAAAGGCGCCACGCCACGGGCGACCTCATGTACCGGCTGCTTGGAAATACCCGCCATGACGAACAGATTGAGACCGATGGGCGGCGTCAGTGTGGCGATCTCGACGTTGGCGACCATGATCACGGCGAAGTGGATCGGGTTGATGCCCAGGTGTGTGGCGATGGGAAACAGCAGTGGTGCAGTGAGCACGATCAGCGCGATACCATCGAGAAACATGCCGAGAATCAACAGCACGATGTTGACCAGAATCAGAAACTGCCAGGGGCTCAGATCCATGGCTCCAACCGCGGCGACCAGGCTGGCCGAAACGCCCATGCGGGCCAGGGCGAAGCCGACCAGGCTGCCGCCCATCACCACGGCGAAGATCATGGTGGTCTGCAGCAGCGAGTCACGGGCCACGTCCCAGACACCACCCAGGCTCACACTGCGGTACACCAACAGGCAGAGAATCGCCGCATAGGCAGCCGCGAAAGCCGATACTTCGGTGGGCGTCAGGTAGCCGGTGTAGATGCTGCCGAGGATCAGCACCGGCATCATCAGCGCCGCGCCGGCCCCTGGTAGCTTGCGGCTGAACGCTCGCCAGTCGGCGCGCTGTACCTTGGCGCCATAACCGTTGCGGCGCGAGAAGAACATCACCGCGACCATCAGCAAGCAGGCCTCCATCAGCCCCGGCAATACGCCGGCGATGAACAGCTGATCCACCGGCAAGCCGACGATCGAGCCGATCAGAATGAAGCCCAGGGATGGCGGAATCATCAGGCCGAGCGTGCCACCCACGGCAACGATGGCGGCGGAGAAGCGCGGCGGATAGTTTTCCTTGGTCAGGCCACCCACGGTGGATGCACCGATGGCGGCGGCCGAGCCGACACTGGAGCCAGATACCGCGGCGAAGAATACGCTGGCGATCATCGCGGTCAGCGCCAGGCCGCCACGCACCGCCTGCACTACACTGCCGACCAGTTGAATCAGCAGCTCAGCGATGTTGCCGCGCATCATCAGGTTGCCGGCCAGCACGAACATCGGAATGGCCATCAGCGGGTAGCTGTTGATGGACTTGAACGCGGTCTGCGCGATCACCGTGGTCGGTACGCCGGCGACGAACAGGATCAGCCCGGTAGTGACCAGCCCTAAGGCAACCGCCACGTGGGTACCAATGGCAAGGAATGCCAGCATGACCAGCAGAGCAGTGAGCATCAGCATGGCGGCCTCCTAGAGCTGTGAGCCGGTGATCTCACCATTACCGAACGGATCCTCGCCCTTGAGAGCAAGTACCAAGCAGCGCAGGTAATAGGTAAGGAACAGCAGGGCACCCAGTGGCATGACCAGAAACAGTACCCAGAGCGGCAGATCGAGGTTCGACTCGGTCATCATGCCCATCGTGTAGTAGCGATGAACCTGTGGTAGCGAGGCGTAGAACAACAAGCCGCAGAAGGCCACACCGACCAGGCTCGACATCACATGGCAGAAGGTCTTCAGGCGTGGCCCCAGGCGCTCGACCAGCAGTTCGGTGCGGATGTGATGACCAGCATTGCCGGCCACGCCGAGGGTCAGAAAGAATGCCCAGATCATCAGGTAGCGCACCCCTTCCTCCGCCCAGAACGAGCTGCTGTCGAAGGCGGCCCGGGAGACACCCTCAAACAGCATGATCGCGGTGGCCACCAGGAACATCACGGTAGCCACGTTGAGCAGCACCTTGCGCTCGAACAGCATCCACAGGTTGCGGCGCACGGGCGTACGTCTGTCGTCCACGGGTCTTGGGGTGGTTTTCATGGTCTGCACGGCCATCACAGACACCTCTTCTCGATCGCATCCATGGCCGGCAACACGTCGGGATACTCATCGGCGAAGAGCTTCTTGTTCTTCTCGGCAATCTTCTCGTAGCCCACAGCTTCCTGCGCAGTGGTCTGGGTGAAGGTCGCACCGCCCGCCACCATCTTGTCGATCAGCTTCTGATCCTCGACCACTACCTCTTGCCATTGCTTGGCGGTGATCTCGTCCATGCTGCTGGTGACGGCATCCTGCTCGGTCTTGGCGAGGGCATCGAACCAGACCTTGTCGACGACCACGGCATAGGTGGTCAGCGAGAAATTCGGCACGTAGTAGGCGTGCTTGCCAGTCTGCCCGATCATCTCGGCCCAGCCTCCGGCTGAGGTGAACACACCATCGATAGCGCCCTGGCCGAGTGCCGTACTCATCTCCGAGGCAGGCATCGAGATCGGGCTGGCCTGCAAGCCGCGGATGGTGTCGAGGAACACCCGGCCACCAATAACCCGGATCTTCGAGCCCTTGAAGTCAGCCATCTGCTTCACATCACGCTTGCTCATGATGAAGAACAGGTCGGCGGCACGCAGCAAACCGAGAATTTTCAGATTGCGCGGCTCGACATAAGACGACATCAGCTCGGTCAGCCCCTTGGCGTAGCACTGATTGGTCATCAGCTTGTCGGTCAGGGTAAACGGCAGATTAATGGCGCCCAGGCGCGGGTCGATGGTCTCGATACGCACCGAAACCGGCCAGACCATCTGCACCGCACCGGTACCGAGCGCAGCCAAAGCGTCCTGATCGTTGTACAGCTGGGAGGCGGGGAAGACCTTGACGTCGATCTCGCCATTGGTGCGCTTGTCCACCAGCTCGGCGAACTGGTTCATGTAGCCGGTCTTCCAGTGGCTGGCAGCCACCTCGTTGGGCAGCACCAGCTCTTCGGCCAGAGCGGCCGGAGCGAAGACCGCCAGGGTGCAGGCTGCGGCGGATACCGCGATGACGCGCTTTAGCATGGACATGGTATTTCCTCGTATTTTTTGTTGTAGAGGAACGGCAGTACAGCGTTAGCGATGGGAGGGAATCAGAGTCGCGGCAGGTCAGTAACCCGCGGCTTCATCGAGGGTGTTGCCCTCTCTCTTCTGAATCAGCACCTTGCGCTCGAAGCTCATGAACACCGTACCGTCGGCCTTGGTGCCGGTGGTCTTCACGGTGATGATTCCCTGGTTGGGACGCGACTTGGATTCACGCTTGTCGAGCAGCTCGGAGGTGGCGTAGATGGTGTCGCCGGGAAAAACGGGTGCCGTCAGCTTGATATCGGTCCAGCCGAGGTTAGCGATGGCCTTGCCGCTGACATCCGGCACTGTCATGCCGAGCACGATAGCCACGGTCAGACCGCTGTTGATCAACGGTTTGCCGAACTCGCTCTTCGCCGCATAAGCCGCATCGCAGTGCATCGGATGTAGGTTCATGGTCAGCAGGGAAAACTGGATATTGTCGGTCTCGGTGATGGTGCGACCAGGGCGGTGCTCATAGACATCGCCGATCTCGAAATCCTCGAAATAGCGACCAATCTGTCCACGGTAACGCTGCTCGCCAATTTGCTTGACGCTCATGGATGGAACTCCTTCTTTTTGTTCGACGATCTATGATCGCCGTAGTTATCAGGTTGTCCGGACAACAGGATAGGAGACGAAAAACTTTCTTGCCAAGCCGCCGTTAGCCAATCGCAGGGAAAATGGGTGTTTCAGGATGCTCGGAGTCAGAAGAGCAAGCTCTACGCAGGGCGCTTCAGTCGTGAAATACCGTTCGTCGGCTGGTGTATTGCGAGGTCTGCACAACGCCATAAAGCCTTTGATTGCTGATCATTGGGGGCAGATACGGCAGCGGCCATGATCAGGACGAGCATGAGGCAGAGCCATTAGGAAAGGGGGTTGGAAAAAGGTTATGGCTCTGCTGGTCACCACCGGCCTTAAAGCTGGCTGTAATACAGGCTCTGGCTGGGTAGGTGGAGTTGCTACAACAAGCGCTCCTGGCGATCGCGGAAGGTTAACCAGCTGGCCTGCAGATCATCCCTCAAAGCCGCGCTCCATCCGGCCAAGAGCGCTTGTGATGGCGTGTCTACCTCCCTAGAATGCCGCGATGCAAAATGACCTCGATCAGCGACTCACCTCCCTCAACCCAGCCCAGCACCACGCGGTTACCACACCGCCTGGTCATCAGTTGGTGCTGGCCGGTGCCGGCTCCGGCAAGACGCGCGTGCTGGTGCATCGCATCGCGTTCCTGATCCAGCGGCTGGACGTCTCGCCCCACAGCATCCTGTCGGTGACTTTCACCAACAAGGCCGCCGCCGAGATGCGTCATCGCATCGAAGACGTGCTTGGGCAGAGCCCGGCCGGCATGTGGGTGGGTACCTTCCACGGCCTGGCACACCGCCTGTTGCGCGCGCATTGGCGCGAGGCCAACCTGGCCGAGAACTTCCAGATCCTCGACTCCGACGACCAGCAGCGTCTGGTCAAACGGGTGATCCGCGAGCTGGGCCTGGATGAGCAACGCTGGCCGGCCAAACAGGCGCAGTGGTTCATCAACGGGCAAAAGGATGAAGGCATTCGCCCACAGGGCATTCAGGCCAGCGGCGACCTGTTCCTGGCCACCATGCGCAGCATCTATGAAGCCTACGAGGCGGCCTGCGCGCGCGCCGGGGTCATCGATTTCGCCGAGCTGCTGTTACGCGCTCTCGATCTGTGGCGCAACAACCCCGGTCTGCTGGAGCATTACCATCGGCGCTTCCGGCATATTCTGGTGGACGAGTTCCAGGACACCAACGCCGTTCAGTACGCCTGGCTGCGCTTTCTCGCCAAGGGCGGCGAAAGCCTCATGGTGGTGGGCGACGACGACCAGTCGATCTACGGCTGGCGCGGGGCGAAGATCGAGAATATTCAGCAGTTCGACAGTGATTTTTCCGGGGCCGAGATCATCCGCCTGGAGCAGAACTACCGCTCCACGGCGAATATCCTCAACGCCGCCAATGCGCTGATCGCCAACAACCAGGGACGCCTGGGCAAGGAATTGCGCACCGACGTCGGTGACGGCGAACTGATCAGCCTGTACGCCGCCTTTAACGAGCACGACGAAGCTCGCTACGTGGTCGAAACCATCGAGGATGCCCTGCGCAAGGAAGGCCTCAAGCGCAGCGATATCGCCATTCTCTATCGCTCCAACGCCCAGTCGCGGGTGCTGGAAGAGGCGCTGCTGCGCGAGAAGATTCCCTACCGCATCTACGGTGGCCAGCGCTTCTTCGAACGCGCCGAAATCAAGAACGCCATGGCCTACCTGCGCCTGATCCACCAGCGCGGCAACGACGCGGCACTAGAGCGGGTGATCAACGTACCGGCCCGTGGCATTGGCGAGAAGACGGTGGAAACCCTGCGCCAGTTCGCGCGGGCCAACGAGCTGTCGATGTGGGCCGCACTGCATGAAGCTGTCGGCACCAAGGTCGTCAGTGGGCGTGCCGCCAGCGCCCTGAATGCCTTCGTCGAGCTGGTCGACACCTTGGCCCTGAAGGTCGAAGGGATGTCGTTGCACAGCATGGCGCAGCTGGTCATCGAACAGTCCGGCCTGCTCGCCTATCACCGCGACGAGAAGGGCGAGAAGGCCCAGGCACGGGTGGAAAACCTCGAGGAGCTGGTCTCTGCTGCACGCGCTTTCGACTCTTACGAGGGTGAAGACGGCGACGAAGAGCAGACACCGCTGGCCGCATTCCTCGGCCACGCCTCGCTGGAAGCCGGCGACACCCAAGCCGCCGAAAACGAAGACAGCATCCAGTTGATGACCCTGCACAGCGCCAAGGGCCTGGAGTTCCCACGGGTGTTCCTGGTCGGCATGGAAGAAGGCCTGTTCCCGCACAAGATGAGCCTGGAAGAACCCGGCCGTCTGGAAGAGGAACGGCGTCTGGCTTACGTCGGGATCACCCGGGCGATGCACAACCTGGTGATCAGCTACGCGGAAACCCGCCGCCTGTACGGCAACGAGACCTACAACAAGGTGTCGCGTTTCGTGCGCGAGGTTCCCCCGCACCTGCTCCAGGAAGTGCGCCTGTCCAATAGCGTCAGCCGACCTTACGGCAGTGGCAGCCGCAGCATGAGCGGCAGCAGCCTGTTCGCTGGCAGCGCCGTGCCGGACACCCCGTTCAACCTTGGCCAACGCGTGCAGCATTCACTGTTCGGTGAAGGCACCATCCTCAATTTCGAGGGCTCCGGCCCGCAGGCACGCGTACAGGTGAATTTCGAAAACGAGGGCAGCAAGTGGCTGATGCTGGCCTACGCCAAGCTGGAAGCACTTTGAGGCGCCAGCTCAAAGCTGGCTGCGCCTCGCCCCTGCTGCGCTGATAAGAATTTGTTAAACCAACGGGCATCGAGCGCTTCAAGCCGACGGCCAATAATAAAAGTAACCTGGGCACGCTGCTCAACACCCCTAAGGGAGATCACGATGAACCGCCGTAACCTGTTCGGCGCCGCTGTGGCGCTGCTCGCTGCCATCGGCTTGGCCGGCTGCAAGGAAGAAACCCCTGCTGCCCAGCAAAGCGCCACCCCTGTAAAAGCGGAAACCTTTCACTGGAAGATGGTCACCTCCTGGCCGAAGAACTACCCGGGCCTGGGCACTGCCGCCGAACGTCTGGCCGAACGCATCAATGCCATGAGCGCCGGGCGGCTGACCGTCAAGGTCTACGCTGCTGGTGAGCTGGTACCGGCGCTGGAAGTGTTCGATGCAGTGTCGCGTGGTACTGCAGAAATGGGCCACGGCACGCCTTACTACTGGAAAGGCAAGGTTCCGGCCGCACAGTTCTTCACCTCGGTGCCGTTCGGCCTGTCGACCCTGGAAATGAACGCCTGGCTGAGCAAGGGTGGCGGTCAGGCCCTGTGGGACGAGACCTATGCGCCCTACGGCGTGAAACCGCTGTCGGCGGGTAACACCACCATGCAGATGGGCGGCTGGTACAACAAGGAAATCAACTCCCTGGAAGACGTCAAAGGCCTGAAGATTCGCATGCCAGGCCTGGGCGGCGAAGTGTGGAGCAAGCTCGGCGCGATCACCGTCAACCTGCCTGGCGGGGAGATTTTCACCGCCCTGCAAACCCGCGCCATCGATGCTACCGACTGGGTGAGCCCGTACAACGACCTTGCCTTCGGTCTGCATAAAGCCGCCAAGTACTACTACTTCCCGGGCTGGCAGGAGCCACAGGCGGTGGTCGAGTCGATGGTCAACCAGAAGGCCTTCGACAGCCTGCCTGCCGACCTGCAAGCCATTGTAGTAGAGGCCGCCCGTGCGGCGACCCTGGACATGATGGACGACTATATCTTCAACAATGCCAAATCCCTGGCCCAGCTCAAAGAGCAGGGCGTGCCGATCAAGCGCTTCCCCGACGAAGTGCTGGACGCCATGAAGCGTGAATCTCAGGTGGTTCTGGAAGAGCTCGCAGGCCAGAACGAACTCAACGGCCGCATCTGGAAATCCATGAAGACCTTCCAGGATGAAGTCACGCCGATGAGCGCAGTGACCGAACAAGAGCTGTACAACTGGCGCTAAGCACCCGTCGACCCGAATAGGGATCGACAGTAGCCGTTAATAAAACGGAACCCTCGGGTTCCGTTTTACGTCCACCCCAAGTACACGACTAAACAGCGCCAGCCGTTGCGTTGGGCAAAAGCTCGAAACATTCTGTTGCTGGTCATGCCGACCGGCCACGGGCAAGATGCCCGTCAGTGTTTCAATAACCAAGAGAAAACCGATAATGCAGCGTTTCCTCAGTATCGCCCTGGTAGTTTGTCTGGGCCTGTCCTTCAGTTTGACTGCCGACGCCAAGCGTATGGGCGGCGGAAAATCCTTTGGCTCCGCACCGAGCCACCAGACCCGTCAGGCCACACCTCCTTCCCAGCCTAACGCCAACGCCGCTGCGCCTGGCCGTACTCCTGCCGCCGCCAGCGGTGCTTCGCGCTGGCTCGGCCCACTGGCCGGCCTGGCCGCCGGTGGTCTGCTGGCTTCGATGTTCATGGGTGATGGCTTCGAAGGCCTGCAGATCATGGACATGCTGATCTTCGGCCTGATCGCCTTCCTGCTGTTCCGCTTCCTGGCCGCTCGTCGCCAGAAGCAGCAGCCGAACGTCGCAGCCGCCGGTGGTGCTCCCTTCCAGCGTGAAGCCCATGGCCAGCCGCAACCCGCACAGCAGTCGATCTTCGGTGGCAGCAGCGCTGCTGCGATCAAACCGGTGATCAACGCACCTGCCTGGTTCAATGAGCAGAGCTTCATCAATGCTGGTCGCGAGCACTTCCTGAGCCTGCAGCAGCACTGGGACGCGAACGAGATGGACAAGATCGCCGAGTTCGTGACCCCGCAACTGCTGGAGTTCCTCAAGCGCGAGCGCGCCGATCTGGGTGAGGGCTTCCAGTCCACCTACATCGACAACCTCGACGTGCAGTTGGACGGTGTCGACGACCACGCCGACAAGACCATCGCCACCCTGACCTTCAGCGGTGTATCGAAGACCTCGCGCTTCGACCAGGGCGAAGTGTTCAGCGAAAGCTGGCGCCTCGAGCGCCCGACGGGCGACAACCAGCCCTGGCTGGTTGCCGGTATCCGCCAAAACGGCTGATCCCACGCGTGATGACAAAACCCGGGCTTGCCCGGGTTTTGTGTTTTCCGGGCCTGAACTTTTGGAACCTGTGCTGCATCTCTCGGTCATTCGCACCGAGACCTATGGAATGGTCATATCGCAACCAACATGGCATTTTGCCTTTTTGCGGCTTGTGACTATTTTCCATTCAGCGTAAAAAGCTGCGCTATTACAGAAATATCAAACCAGACGGCAGCTGACCTAGCGCTCGTCTGTTTTGTGCTTTCCAAAACCTGATGAGAATCGCCGACCTCTACTGGAGCCGCCCGTGGAAGAAGTCATCGAACAACTGCGTGAACTGAACGAACCGGTACCGGTACCGCTGGAACTGCCGGAAGAAGAACTGCTCGTGGAGATTGAGGAGCAGATCCTCATCAACTTGCCGTTCGAGCTGCGCGAATTCCTGCTCAAGGTCAGCGATGTGGTCTACGGCCGCCTGGAGCCGGTCACGGCCACCGACCCGCAGTCGCACACCTACCTGCCAGAAGTGGCCTCGGTTGCCTGGTCGCTGGGTGTATCCCGAGAACTGGTGCCGATCTGCGAAGATCAGGGCAACTACTACTGCGTCGAGCAGGACGGCACCGTGCTGCTGTGGGACGGCGAAGAAGAAGACCTCACCGACGACAGCTGGGACTCGGTCTGGCACTGGGTACGTGAAGTCTGGCTGGAGGAATGATCATTCCCCTAGGGCGCAGCGGCTGCTTTCGTAGCCCGTGCTGAGCGTTGCGACACGCGGGGAATACAGCCCTGGGTATCGCTTCGCTCAACGCCAGGCTACGGGTTTACATACAAGAAGGGCGCCTATCTGGCGCCCTTGTCGTTTCAGTGATGCCCGGGTGTCTCGGGCTTGTCGAGCGTTTCGAACAGGGCGATCTGCAGGCGTGTGTGTACGCGGATGAACCAGCGCCACAGCACGGCCACCACACCAGCGGCAACGACGCCGACCAGCAGCAGCATGTCATTGGACGGCAGGATGCTCGACGACAGCGCCGTCAGCAGCAGCATGATGCCGACCAGTGATAGCAGCGGAATGACCTCGGAAATCACCTTGCGCACCCGCGCCGTATGACGACCGGCCTTCTCCTGGCGCACACTCATCTCGGCGAGCAGCATGGAGAGCGCCTTGATCTTGCGGTACGCCGCAATCAGGCACGGCAACGACAACAGCAAGGCCGTACCCCAGATCACCGCCTTGCGCAGGTTCTCCTGATCCAGCCACTGGGCCAGCCAGGCACCGAACTGCGTGGCGAAGAAGGCGATTCCCAGGAAGATCGCCACCACGAAAGCCAGGTTGACCAGCACCTGCATAACGATCTTGCGGATCATCCCCGCCAGGATCGCGCCCTGGCCTTGCGGCTGGATGCTGCGCAGCCATTCGCCGTACAGCGAGAACACCCGCGACACGCGCTGCGGCATAACCTTGCCAAGACTCACCGCCAGCGGATCGGCCGAGCGGATCAGGTATGGCGTGGTCAGGGTGGTGATCACCGATACGGCAACCGCTACCGGGTAGAGGAAGTCGCTGGTCACCTGCAAGGTCATGCCCAGGGTGGCGATGATGAAAGAGAACTCGCCGATCTGCGACAGGCCCATGCCGACGCGTAGCGAGGTGCGCCCGTCGTTACCGGCGATGAAGGAGCCGATGCTGCACGAGAACACCTTGCCGACGATCACGGCCACAGTGATCACCGCGATCGGCCAGGCGTATTCGACCAGCACGTTGGGATCGAGCAGCAGGCCGATGGCAACGAAGAAAATCGCGCTGAACATGTCACGCACCGGCTCGATCAGACGCTCGATCTGCACCAGTTGGCGCGACTCGGCCATGATCGCACCGATCAGGAAGGCACCCAGCACCATGCTGTATTCCAGCTTGACCACCAGCAGGCAGAAGCCAAAGCACATGCCCAACACCGCCACCAGTAGCATCTCGTTGCTTTCGAACTTGGCCACATAAGCGAGGATGCGCGGCACCAGAATGATGCCGATGACCAGGGCGACGATCATGAACAGCGACAGCTTGCCAACGGTGGCGAACACCTCGCCGGTTTCCACGCTACCGCTCAGGGCGATACCGGACAGCAGCGCGATGATGCCGATACCGAGAATGTCCTCGACGATCAGCACCCCGAAGATCAACTGTGCGAAGCGCTCGTTCTTCATCTTCAGGTCGCCGAGCGCCTTGATAATGATGGTCGTCGAAGAAATCGCCAGGATCGCGCCGAGGAACAGCGAATCCATGGTGCTCCATTCGAAATAGCGGCCAATCTCGAAACCGATCCAGATCATCAGGATGATTTCCAGAAACGCCGCGATGAAGGCCGTGGCGCCGACGTTGAACAGCTTGCGCAGGCTGAACTCCAGCCCCAGGCAGAACATCAGGAAGATCACCCCCAGCTCGGCGAGGGTGCGGATGGTCTCTTCATCATGGATCAGGCCGAACGGCGGTGTGTGCGGGCCGATCAGGAAGCCGGCGAGGATATAACCGAGAACCACTGGCTGCTTGAAGCGGTGGAACAGCACGGTGACCACGCCGGCCACCAGCATGATCACCGCTAGATCCTGGATGAAGCTGATGGCATGCATGAGGAAACGGCTCCTTGTTTTGGGGCAGGCACAAGCGAGCTCGGGCGGCTGCTCGATGGCTCACGTGAGCCTGCTGAAGAATGGGGTTATTGACCCGTTGCTGGGCCACTTTGACTGCAGATTAACATCCGAGCCGTACTCGCGCGACGCAGCAATACTCAGAACAATTTGCCACCAAGTGCACGCCGTAAACGGTTGCACAGGTGCCGCAAAAAGACGCCCGACGCCGTTTGCAGGTCACCACGGCGATCTTCGCGGACATCCGCCAGCATGAAATCAGCCAGAAGATCGACCCGGGGCCATTATCGGCAACGGTTATGCACAGGCCAGAGATGCTGCCCGCCGACTGGCTCGGCGCCCCGTGCGCTCTGGAGCAGCCTCAATGGGGAAGAACACACTGGGGGCGGACTTCCTCAAGGTGTTCCCGGCGATCAAGCAGAACGAATATCGCCATTGCATGGCCAAAGTCGGCGAACAGGATTGGCGCTGGTATCTGAATCACGCATGACGTCGAGACGACCCTGCAGGGGCCGGCTTGCTGGCGAAGGCGGCGGTACTAACCATGCTGGTGCGGCGAGTATCGTTCGCCGAAAAGCCAGCTGCGCTCAACCTTGACTACATGTGCAGACATTCCAGGCAGTGCCTGATCAGCGCTCTTGCTGCTGCGGGTCGGCACTGACCTTCAGGTATTCGCCGGCAACGCTGATACCGGCGCCGCCGTATTGCTGGCACTGCGGGTCGAAGACTTCCAGTACGCGCATATCCAGCCCTTCGTGAAACAGCTCCACGGCGCAGCCCCTAGGCAGATCGGCTGCGGTCAGCAGGAAATAGGCTTTCTCGCCTTGCAACGCGCCCTGCAGATTACCGATGGCAGCAGGGCCGTACTCTTCGACCTTGCCGCCCGCACGCAGCGGGGAGAAGGATGCACGGTAGCTGCCGTCCGGCTGGCGGGTGATGTCCAGGCTGCTCCATACCGCTGCTCCGGCATAGCGCAGATAGCGCCCCTCCAGGCTGGCGCCGAGGGCCTGGTAATTTAGCGCGGCAGACACCGAACGCAGGTTGTGGCGGGTGGCCGTGCCCTGCATGCCGTCGTCCAGTGCCAGGTTCAACCAGGCCCTTGCCTGGCCCGGCTGCTGGAGACGCAGACTGGTCACGACCAGATTGTTCAGCGCCAGCTCGCGGGCGGCAGCGTCGTCAGCCTGTTCGGCGCGTCGCAACTGGCGCTCGAAGGCGTCTGCCGCATCATCGTAATGTCCGGCCTGATAGGCTGCGGTACCGGCCGAGTTGCACAGGCTGATGCTGTCGCAGGGCTGCGGTGCGGCTTGGGCGGCAGCGGCCAACAGCGGCAGCAGGGCACAGGAAAGGAGAGTTAGCTTCATGTGTCTTCCTTGTTGGTGAATAAGGAGCATGGCTCTGAGAGTGAATTGCCCTTACATACGTTGCAGCAATCGAGTACATAGACACAATCGACCACCCGGCGCCTGACGCATCGCGGACAATCGCGCCCCCTCAACCTGATGAGCCAGACACTATGGAACCCGGAAACGCCCAACTGACGATGACCGTTCTGATGACCCCGGACATGGCCAATTTTTCCGGCAATGTACACGGCGGCACACTGCTCAAGTATCTCGACGAAGTGGCCTATGCCTGCGCCAGCCGCTATGCCGGTCGCTACGTAGTGACCTTATCGGTGGATCAGGTCACGTTTCGCGAACCGGTGCACGTCGGCGAGCTGGTGACCTTTCTGGCCTCCGTCAACTACACCGGGCGCACCTCCATGGAAGTCGGCATCAAGGTAGTCACCGAAAACATCCGCGAGCGCTCGGTGCGTCATACCAACAGCTGCTTCTTCACCATGGTGGCGGTCGACGAAAACGGCAAATCCACCGAAGTACCGCCCCGTCAACCGCAGACCTCGGAAGAACAGCGACGTTTCGAACAGGGCCATCAACGCCGCGAGATTCGCCAGGAGCTGGAAAGCCGCTACCGCGCACTCAAAGGCGAGGCATGACGCGGCTTACAGAGCCCAGGCAGCTTGCAGACACATCCTGTATAAAGACCCTTTAGTTATAAACAATATTTTAATATAAAATATCGGTCTTTACGGTCGGGCAATCCGACCTTGGCCGCTATGCTGTTCTGCGCTGTATCCCGCTGCAGTGCAGGCATGCCAGGCCCTTCTGTTCATAGGGAGAACGCATGCCTCACCACACCCCCCTGATTGCGACAATCGCCGCCGGCTTCGTGCTGGCCTACCTGTTCGGCAGCCTGGCCAACCGCCTGCGTCTGTCGCCACTGGTAGGCTATCTAATCGCTGGCGTCATCGTCGGCCCCTTCACACCCGGATTCGTTGCCGACAAGGAACTGTCCCACGAAATCTCCGAGATCGGCGTGATCCTGCTGATGTTTGGCGTGGGTCTGCACTTCTCCCTGAAAGACCTGATGTCGGTCAAACACATCGCCATTCCCGGCGCCGTGGTGCAGATCGCAGTGGCCACGGTGATGGGCATGGGCTTGTCCTGGGCGATGGGCTGGGGCTGGGGCGCCGGCCTGGTGTTCGGCCTGGCACTGTCGGTGGCCAGTACTGTGGTACTGCTGCGCGCCCTCGAAGAGCGCCAGTTGATCGACACCCGCCGTGGCAAGATCGCCGTGGGCTGGCTGATCGTCGAAGACCTGGTGATGGTGCTGGCCTTGGTACTGCTGCCAGCGCTGTCCGGCGTGCTCGGCGGCATCCCCCAGGGCGACGGTTCCAGCAGCATCGGCATGCAGTTGCTGATCACCCTCGGCAAGGTCACTGCCTTCATCGCACTGATGATCGTGGTCGGGCGCCGGGTCATTCCCTGGCTGCTGGAGCGCAGTGCCGGTACCGGTTCGCGCGAATTGTTCACCCTGGCCGTACTGGCCATCGCCATGGGTATCGCCTACGGCTCGGCGCAGCTGTTCGGGGTGTCCTTCGCCCTTGGCGCCTTCTTCGCCGGGATGATCCTCAACGAGTCGGAATACAGCCACAAAGCCGCCGAAGACTCGCTACCGCTGCGTGATGCCTTCGCGGTGCTGTTCTTCGTGTCGGTGGGCATGCTGTTCAATCCGGCGATCCTGCTCGAGCAGCCACTGCTGGTGCTGGGTACCTTCCTGATCATCGTGTTCGGTAAATCTCTGGCGGCGATGCTCATCGTGCTGGCGTTCCGCAAGCCGCTGAGTACAGCGCTGACCATTTCGGTGAGCCTGGCACAGATCGGTGAGTTCTCGTTCATCCTGATCGGCCTGGGCGTCGGCCTGAATCTGGTGCCGGAAGCGGGCCGCGATCTGGTGCTGGCCGGCGCGATCCTGTCGATCCTCTGCAACCCGCTGCTGTTCCTGTTGATCGACCGCCTGCAACCGTGGCTGGATCACCGCGAGCACACCACGCCGGCTGATCAGGTCAGCGCAACGGACAGTGAAGACAACGACCTGCACCCGATCAGCGAAGTCGGCCACGCCATCCTCATCGGTCACGGCCGTGTCGGCAGCCGGATCAGCAAACGCCTGCGTGGCGAAGGCGTGCCGCTGGTGATCATCGACGACAACCGTACCCGCGCCCAGGAACTGCGCGAGGAAGGTTTCAGCGTGGTGCTCGGCAACGCCGCCAGCACCCACGTACTGGAACTGGCCAACGTCGCCCAGGCGCGCTGGCTGATGATCGCCATCCCCAACAGTCTGGAAGCCGGGCAGATCGCTCTGCATGGCCGTCAGGCGAATGCCGGGCTGGACATCATTGCTCGCGCTCACTTCGACGATGAAGTCGATTACCTGCGCGAACACAACGCCGACCTGGTGGTGATGGGTGAGCGAGAAATCGCCCGGGTGATGTTCGAGCGCCTGGGGTTGCAGGCACCGGCACCGATCGCACAGTAAAATGGTTCGTTGTACTCGATTCGCCAGAGCGCCATTGCCTGGCGGATCGGGTAAGCTGAGCGCTCACTGTCCCGAGCCCATGCACCATGTTGACCCTCGGCAACCTATTCATCCTGATTCTGCTGGCCGCTGCTGCCGCCTGGTTGTGGCATGGCCACGGCATTCGTGAGCGTGCGCTGACATTGGTCAAGCAGCACTGCGGCAAGCTGGATATCGAACTGCTCGACGGCAACGTCGCCTTCCAGCGTTTCGGCATCGTGCGTGATGGCCGCGGTAACCGACGCTTTGCCCGGGTCTACGGTTTCGAGTTCACGGTCACTGGCGAACAGCGCCATGCTGGCCGTATCGTCATGTTCGGCGCGCACCTGGGCAGTATCGAACTGGATCCGTACCCGTTCCGTGCGCCTCCGACGGCGATACCTAACCCCGCACCCGCACCCGCACCCGCACCCAGGCAGTCTGGTCAGGTGATCGAGTTGCAGCAATGGCGCCGTGATCATCCGTCCACGCGGGATTGAAGCAGCCCTCAATCCACTCGGCAGGCGGCCATTGCCGCGCGCAGCGACGCTTCGTCCTGGGGGCTGCTGAAGATCAGCTCCAGCCGCGAATCCTTGCGCCACTCACTGGTCTGCCAGTGCAGTGTCTGCCCCTCCAGTGCATTGACCGACAGCCAGCCAGCATTGGTCTGCAGCACCAGCTTGGCGCGCCGCCATGGCAACGGCGTCAGCCACTGCTGGATCGCCAGCAGATCGAAGCACTGGCTGGGGTGCCAGCGCCAGCCTATGCTCCAGCCCTCTGGCTGATCCTGGATCAGACAGATCGGCTCCTTGGCACTACGCCAGACGGCGACGGGAGGTAACGGGCCATCCGGTGGGGAGCCGCTATAGGCCGCAGTGCCTGTCACTGGAGCCACCGGCAGCCGGTCGAAGGGCAATGCGCCCTGGCTCGTCCAGCACACCGTTCGCTGGAACCGCTTTTCGATGCGAGCACGCGCGACGTCATCCAACCCTTCACTTTTGTTCAGCACCAGCAGCGCAGCGTGAGCCAAGACGTCGCGCTGGCTCGCGGCGAGCGGCTGATCGGCAGCCAGAGCGGCGGCGTCGAGTACCATCAGCAGCGGCTGTACGGCCAGCACGCCCTCCCAGGGCGCCTGACTCAGTTGCTCCAGCAGACTCAGCGGATGACCCAGCCCAGATGGTTCGATGAACAACCGATCCGGTTTGGCCTTGCGCAGTAGACGACCCAGGCCGACCTGAAAGGGCACGCCATTGACGCAACACAGGCAGCCACCGGCGACTTCGCTGAAGCTCAGGCCGTCCTCGTCACGGGCCAGTAACGCAGCATCCAGGCCGATCTGCCCGAACTCATTGATCAGCACCGCCCAGCGTTCACCCGCAGGCCGCTGCGCCAACAACTGACGGATCAAGCTGGTCTTGCCGGCGCCCAGCGGGCCGGCGATCAGGTAGGTGGGTATCTGTTTCAACATGGCGCTATGGTGCAGCGTTAGAGGCTTAGGGAAAAGCGCAGCTTGCGATAAGCTCGCCGGAACCCCTACAGTTTCGCAACATTTTCCGGAGTTGGTTCGATGCGTCGTTTGCTGCTGCTTGCGTTCTGTAGTGTCTCCGGCCTGGCCTGGGGCGAAGCATGTGTAGTGCACAGCCAGGCGGAGCGGCTGGACGTCAAGGTTTGTCAGCAGAACCGCAGCATCCCGCCAAACCTGTTCCGTACTGGCTTCTGCCAGCCACAGCTCAAAGGCCAGAAGGTCGACGTCAGCTTCGTCGAGCAGTGCCCCACCGGCGCCTTTGGCGTTTGCCGCAACGCCAAAGTGGGCGGCACGCCCTACCAGCAGGACGTTCACTACTACGGGGTAGCCAACGACGCCGCCTACCTCAAGCCGTTCTGCGAACAGCAAAGCAAAGGCGTTTGGATGGCCTACTGAGCCGTCACTCAATCGTCATCTCTATCGGCGTTAATACACCCTCTCTTCGCAGTCGGTCAGGCCCGGCTGCAATGTCGCTGCGCCCAGGCGCAGCATTTTTTTGCCCGCAGATTGGCAGCGCTCAAAACCTGCTCGCGGTCTAGCCGAGCTAGAGCCTGCTTTAACGCAGCAGGGCCGGCACGCATCGGATCCTGAACAGGTTCTTAGGCCAGCCAGTCCAGGGTCAGCAACAAGCGCCGCTCTCCCGCCGGCAACGCGGGCGAACGATGCACCAGGCCTCGGCCTTCGTTGCCGATCCAGTGTTCGCCCTTGAGCAGCGCGACATGACCGCAGCCGATCTGCTCGACCACAGTATTTTCCGTTGGCAGCGCCTGGGGCCCACCGAGGTGCTGGCGTGATACCGCGCCTTCGCGCAGCCATTGGCTGCCGGGGCCGGCATAGCTGGTGATCAGCCGCAGCGGCACGCGATCCACGTGGAAACGCGGGCACATGGCGCCGTCCAGGGCGCGCAAGCGCAAACCGATGCTGCGGGCGTCGAGCAGAAAGGCATAAGCGCGAATCAGCCAGGCCACGTCGGCAAGAAACGCTGCCTGGCCGGGGATGTCGCTGTACTCGGCGAGCAGGCCGGGCAATGCAGGCTCGGCATCGACGTCGCTCAGGTCGATGCTCAACGATTGCGCCAGCGGCTCGCCCTGGGCCAGCAAGGTGCTGGCGAAGGCCGAAAGATGCTCCGGCAGGCTGCGCTGCCAGACCGCCAGATTGACCTCGTCACGCAACGCCTCGCCAAGCACGTCGATCCCTTCACCGCTGACCTGCTGCGGCATCACTCGGGGTTTGAACGCGAGCATCATGCCGCCTCCACCCAAGGGCCGAACGGGTCAGGCAGCAAGCTCCAGGCTTCGGTGCCGGCGGCCATCTCCGCATCGCTGAGCAGACAGCCGTCCAGCTCCGAGTGAAGTAGCGCAAAGTCGATGCGCTGGCCGATGAACACCAGCTCCTGGCGACAATCACCGCTGGCGGTGTCCCACTGGCGGATGATGCCCTTGAGGTCATCTTCATCCTGGGGCCACTGGTTCTTCGGCACGAATCGCCACCAGCGCCCGGCCAGACCATGGCGCATCAGGCCACCAGCCTGGGACCAGCTGCCAGCCTCCTGATACTTGCTGGCCAGCCAGAAGAAACCCTTGGAGCGCAGCAGCCGGCCGTTGACCCATTCACGGTTGAGAAAGGCAAAGAAACGCTGCGGATGGAACGGCCGGCGCGCCCGATAGGCACTGGAGGCGATGCCATATTCTTCGGTTTCCGCCACGTGCTCGCCGCGCATTTCCTTGAGCCAGCCCGGCGACTCGGCAGCACGTTCGAAGTCGAACAGGCCGGTGTCGAGAATCGCCTTCAGCGGCACCGCGCCCATGCTCATCGGCAGGATCCTGGCGCGGGTATTGAGGCCGCGCAGGATGGCAGTCAGCTCTTCGCGCTCGGCCAGGCTGATCAGGTCGATCTTGCTGATCAGCAGCACGTCGGCGAACTCGATCTGTTCGATCAGCAGGTCACTGATCGAGCGCTCGTCTTCCTCGCCAAGGGTTTCGCCACGGCTGGCCAGGCTCTGGGCAGCCTGGAAGTCGGGCAGGAAATTCACTCCGTCAACAACCGTGACCAGGGTATCCAGCCGCGCCAGATCGGCCAGGCTCTGCCCCTGTTCATCGCGGAAGGTAAAGGTTTCGGCGATCGGCAGCGGCTCGGAGATGCCGGTGGACTCGATCAGCAGGTAGTCGAAACGGCCATCGCGAGCCAGCTTGCTCACTTCCTCGAGCAAGTCCTCTCGCAGGGTGCAGCAGATACAGCCATTGCTCATCTCCACCAACTTCTCTTCGGCGCGGTTGAGGCTGACATCGCGCTGCACTTCGCTGCCATCGATATTGATTTCACTCATGTCGTTGACGATCACCGCCACGCGCAGGCCGTCGCGATTCTTCAGCACATGATTGAGCAGGGTGCTCTTGCCGGCGCCAAGAAAGCCGGACAGCACGGTTACAGGTAGACGGTTGGGCATCTCGGATTCCTCATCAGGGCTTCAGGCATTACACGGAGCGTTTGTGGCGTTCGCGCTGTTCTTCGCGCTCTTTCGCCTCGATACACAGGCTGGCCGTGGGCCGCAGCAGCAGGCGACGCAGGCCAATCGGCTCAACGGTTTCGCGGCACCAGCCGTACTCACCATGGGCTAGCCGCTCGAGGGCTTCATCGATCTTGTCGAGCAACTTCTTTTCCCGCTCCAGCAGGCGCATCTGCCACTGGTGCTGCTCTTCGCGGCTGGCGATGTCGGCCTCGTCGGCGGGCCGCTCCTGTTCGCGCAGCGCGCCGAATTCATCGTCGATGCGTTGCTGCAACTCCTCACGCTGACGGATCAGCAGATCCCGGAAGAAACCCTGCTGGGCTTCGTTCATGTAGTCCTGGGGCGGCAGGGCAAGCAGTTCATCGGCGGTCATGGTGGGCTCACTGGATTAACTTTAAGTGTTATAATATAACATTTAAAGCCAAATCGTCATGCACGCCAAGCAAAGGTGATCAATGAGCCTCCAGACCAACCTGCCCGATATCGCCGCACAGCGCAGCGCCAACTCCGCCGCCACCCTCGACTGGGTCGGTATGCGCGGCATTGCTCTGCCCGTGCGGATAGGGGAACAGGTCATCAGCGCAAGGGTCGATGCCGGCGTGAGCCTGGACGACGGCCAGACACGCGGCATCCACATGTCACGCCTGTATCTGGCGCTGGCCCACTTGCAGCGCGAACCGCTGTCGCCCGCCTCGTTGCGCCAGGTGCTGCAAAGCTTTCTGGACAGCCACCAGGGTCTGTCGCTATGCGCACACCTGGATCTGCGCGGTGAGTGGCTGATCGAGCGGCCAGCACTGGTCAGCCCACTGTCCGGCTACAAGGCCTACCCACTGACCATCCGCTCGCACCTCGACCCGGGCGGTTTTCATCTGGAGCTGGGTTTGCAGGTGAATTACTCCTCGACCTGCCCCTGCTCGGCGGCCCTGGCGCGGCAACTGATCCAGCAGCGCTTCAGCGACGACTTCGCCGAGCGCACGCCGGAGTTCGAGCAGGTGCATGCCTAGCTGGGTAGCAATTCCGGCATCGTCGCCACACCGCATAGCCAACGCAGCGATGCAGAGATTCGGATTCGCCTGGAAAGCGATGCTGACGCCCTGCCCTTCATCGAACTGCTCGAGCGCTCGGAGGCTGCCCTGGGCACCGCCGTGCAGACCGCTGTCAAACGCGCTGACGAACAGGCCTTCGCCCTGGCCAACGGCCAGAATCTGATGTTCTGCGAGGACGCCGCCCGCCGCCTGCATGAGGCGGTTCGGGTAATGTCAGGCGTCAGCGGCTTGCATATCCAGGTCACCCATGCCGAAAGCCTGCATGCCCATGACGCAGTGGCCTGCGCCAGCCACAACTGGCGCTGAGGCACACTGGGAGAGTGGTAACCATCAAGACCGCACGCTGATCGTTCCTCACGCTCCGCGTGGGAACGCCTCGGCAGGATGCTGCGCGTCCGATTCACCGCCAGTGAAGTGATAACGGTCGGGGCGCAGAGCGCCCCAGGCTGGGTTCTCATGCGGAGCGTGGGAACCATCATGCATCTGCAATTCATCCCTGCCTAAAACAACCATTTTCAACCAGCTAGCGCTCTCCCTGATTGCTGCCAAGGCGGCGCTGTGCCTGACTTTCAGAGATGCTTGCATATTGCGTATTCTGGTATACCATAATACTCAACACCAACCAGCCAAAGGAGCTGCCATGAGTTTCGAGATTCGCAAGATCGTCAGCTATGTAGAAGAAACCCTGATCGAAGGCGGCAAGGCCACCGACAAGCCGGTCACCATGGTCGGTCTGGCCGTCGTGATCAAGAACCCGTGGGTTGGCAACGGCTTCGTCGAAGACCTCAAGCCAGTGATCAAGGCCAACTGCTCCGAGCTGGGTGAACTGATGGTCGCGCGCCTGATCGCCGCCATCGGCGGTGCCGACAAGATCGAGGCCTACGGCAAGGCTGCCGTGGTCGGTGCCGATGGTGAAATCGAGCACGCCTCGGCCGTTATCCACACCCTGCGCTTCGGCAATCACTACCGCGAAGCGGTCAAGGCCAAGAGCTACCTGAGCTTTACCAACAAGCGCGGTGGCCCGGGTACTTCGATCCAGATTCCGATGATGCACAAGGACGATGAAGGCCTGCGCTCGCACTACATCACTCTGGAAATGCAGATCGAAGATGCACCGCGTGCCGACGAAATCGTCGTGGTACTGGGTGCCGCCAATGGCGGTCGCCTGCACCCGCGCATCGGTAACCGTTACATCGATCTGGAAGAACTGGCCGCCGAGAAGGCGCAGTAATCGGGAGCAGGCCATGATTCGGCATCTCGCTGAACGTACCCCCGCCGGCACCAGTTACCGGGTGATCGGCCAGGGCCAACCCGTGGTGTTGATCCACGGTGTCGGCCTGACCAAGGACATGTGGGGCGGCCAGGTGGTTGGCCTGGCCCAGCATTTCCAGGTCATCGTCTATGACATGCTCGGCCACGGCGATAGCCCGCGACCGGCAATCGACACCGACCTGGCCGGTTACGCCGACCAGTTGCGCGAACTGCTCGATCACCTCGGTCAGCAGCAGGCCACGGTGATCGGCTTTTCCATGGGCGGTTTAGTCGCTCGCGCCTTCGCGCTGCACTACCCGCAGCGCATCGCCGCCCTGGTGGTACTCAACAGCGTGTTCAACCGCAGCCTGGAACAGCGTGCAGGCGTTATCGAGCGCACGGCCCAGGCCGCCGAACATGGCCCTGACGCCAATGCCGAAGCCGCGCTGTCGCGCTGGTTCAGCCGTGAGTACCAGGCTGCCAACCCGGCACAGATCGCCGCCATACGCCAGACCCTGGCCAGCAACGATGCCCAGGGCTATCTGACTACCTATACGCTGTTCGCCACTCAGGACATGTATCGCGCCGACGATCTGGCTGATATCCGCGTGCCGACGCTGATCGCTACCGGTGAGCTCGATCCGGGCTCGACACCGCAGATGGCCGAACAACTGGCGCAGTGCATCCCAGGCGCCAGGGCCGTGGTGCTGGCCGAACAACGGCATATGATGCCGGTGGAATCGCCGCGCCTGGTAAACCAGATGCTGCTGGAATTCCTCAGAGAAGCCAGCCAGCTGCAGAACACTGCAAAGGGGATCGTCGCATGACACTCGCACGCTATCAGATGTGCATTGACGGCCAGTGGGTCGACGCGCAGTCCGGCAAGACCTTCGAGAGCCTCGACCCGGCGCGCGCTCAGGCCTGGGCAGTGCTTCCGGATGCTGCCGGCGAAGACGTCGAGCGCGCTGTGCAGGCCGCTCAGGCAGCGTTCGACAACCCGGTCTGGCGCAACCTGAGCGCCACTGCACGGGGCAAACTGCTGCGTCGTCTCGGCGACCTGATCGCCGAGAACAAGGAAGCCCTGGCCCAGCTGGAGAGCCGTGACAACGGCAAGCTGATCCGCGAAACCCGCGGCCAGGTCGGCTATCTGCCGGAGTTCTTCCACTACACCGCAGGCCTGGCCGACAAGCTCGAAGGCGGCACCCTGCCCCTCGACAAGCCGGACATGTTCGCCTACACCACCCACGAGCCGATTGGCGTGGTAGCCGGGATCATTCCCTGGAACAGCCCGCTGTACCTGACCGCCATCAAGCTCGCGCCAGCCCTGGCGGCGGGCAACACCATGGTGCTCAAACCCTCGGAGCATGCCTCGGCAACCATCCTCGAACTGGCTCGCCTGGCTCTGGAGGCGGGCTTTCCGGCCGGCGTGGTCAACGTGGTAACCGGCTACGGGCCGACCACCGGTGCGGCGCTGACCAGTCACCCGCTGGTACGCAAGATCGCCTTCACCGGCGGCGCCGCCACCGCACGCCATGTGGTGCGCGCCAGTGCGGAGAACTTCGCCAAGCTGTCGCTGGAGCTGGGCGGCAAATCGCCGAACATCATCTTCGCCGACGCTGATCTCGACAGCGCCGTGAATGGTGTGGTCGCCGGCATCTACGCCGCCTCCGGGCAGAGTTGCGTGGCCGGGTCGCGGCTGCTGGTGCAGGACAGCATCTACGATGAATTCGTCGAACGCCTGGTCGAGCGCGCCAAGCGCATCCGCATCGGCAACCCGCAGGACGATGCCAGCGAGATGGGCCCCATGGCCACCGCTCAGCAACTGGCCGTGGTCGAGCGTCTGGTCGCCACTGCCGTCGCCGAAGGTGCGACGTTGCGCCTGGGTGGCAAACGCCCCCAGGTCGACGGCGAAGGCTGGTATTACGAGCCGACCCTGTTCGAATGCGACGACCATTCGATGACCATCATGCAGGAAGAAGTCTTCGGCCCGGTGGCCTCGGTGATCCGCTTCAAGGACGAGGCCGAAGCGCTGGCCATGGCCAACGACTCGCAGTTCGGCCTCGCTGCCGGCATCTGGACCCGCGATCTGGGCCGCGCCCATCGCCTGGCCAAGGGCGTGCGATCAGGCATCATATGGGTCAACACCTACCGTGCCGTATCGGCCATGGCGCCGATCGGTGGCTTCAAGAACAGCGGCTACGGCCGTGAAAGCGGCATCGACTCGGTACTCGCCTACACCGAACTGAAAACGGTGTGGATCAACCTGTCGCAAGCGCCGATGCCCGACCCGTTCGTGATGCGCTGAGCGCATCGAGGAAAGTACAAATGATCGAACCCGGACTGTACAAATCCGTCATGGCCGCCTTCCCTTCGGGGGTGACCATCGTCACCACCCTGGGCCCGGATGGCGGCATCGTCGGCATCACCGCCAGCGCCTTCAGCGCGCTGTCGATCGACCCGGCGCTGGTGCTGTTCTGCCCCAACTACGCCTCCGACTCCTACCCGTTGCTGCGCGACAGCAAGCGCTTCGCGATTCACCTGCTGTCCGCCGAGCAACAGGCCGAAGCTTATGCCTTCGCCGGCAAGGGCAAGGACAAGGCCGCGGGCATCGAATGGACACTAAGCGAGCAAGGCAACCCACTGCTGAAAAACGCCGCCGCGATCATCGAGTGCGAGCTGTGGCGTGAGTATGACGGCGGTGACCACGCCATCATGGTCGGCGCAGTAAAGAACCTGATTCTGCCTGAAGTCGCCCCGGTGCCGATGATCTATCACCGCGGCAAACTCGGCGCCCTACCCGCTTTCACCTAAGGTATTTGCAGCCCTTTGCGCTGCCTTCTTCACAGGCCACTGCACTTAGCGGCATGCAGACCGCCTGCAGCGGCATCGATGATTACCTGAAACTCAGATCGGCCTGATCGGCGATCGTTGAACGGAGGTGACAGCATGAGCAACGACAAGTACGAGAAGGGGCTGCAGATTCGTACCCAGGTACTGGGCGAGGATTACGTGAAGCGCTCGATAGAGAACGCCGACGACTTCAACCGCCCGCTGCAGGAGCTGGTCACCGAATACTGCTGGGGGCATGTGTGGGGCCGTGAAGGCTTATCGATGCAGGAACGCAGCATGATAAACTTGGCCATGATTTCCGCGCTCAATCGCCCGCACGAGCTGAAGCTGCACATTCGCGGCGCCCTGCGCAACGGCCTCAGCCGCGAGCAGATTCGCGAGATTCTGCTGCAGGTCGGCATCTACTGCGGCGTGCCTGCCGCAGTCGACAGCTTCCGCATCGCCCGTGAGGCTTTCGCCGAAGCGGATGCCGAGACCCAGCAGGGCGAGGCATAGTTTGAGTGATCCCATACCTATAACTCGAGCCCTAACCATGAAACGCCAGCCGATCGACGATAGCTTCAAGGTCAACCGCAACCCCGTGACCCTGCGGGAGATCGTTCTGGACAAGCTGCGCAGCGCCATCATGAACTTCCAGCTGCTGCCCGGTGACCGCCTGGTGGAGCGCGATCTGTGCGATCGGCTGGGGGTCAGCCGTACCTCGGTGCGCGAAGCGCTGCGCCATCTGGAGTCCGAAGGCCTGGTGGAGTTCGCCGACGCCAAGGGCCCGCGCGTGGCGATCATCACCCTGGAAGACGCCTGCGATCTCTACGAGTTGCGCTGTGTACTGGAAGGCATGATCGTTCAGCTGTTCACCCTGCGCGCACGCGCCAAGGACATCCGCGCCCTGGAACGCGCTCTGGAGAACAACCGCAAAACCCTCGAAGAGGGCGAGCTGCCGGAGGTGCTGGAGTCGGTGCAGGAGTTCTACAACGTGCTGATGGAAGGCTCGGGCAACGACATCGCCGCCACCCAGCTGCGTCAGTTGCAGGCGCGTATCAGCTATCTGCGCGCCACCTCGGTATCGCAGACCAATCGCCGCAGCACCAGTAACGAAGAAATGGAGCGCATGGTCGAGGCGATCAAGAGTGGCGATCCACTGGCCGCTCATCAGGCGTCGGTCGATCACGTGCGTGCCGCGGCCAAGGTCGCCCTGGAATACCTGGAAGCCAAACAGGAAGGTGCCAAGGCGCGTGACATCGTTGCCCCCATCGGTCTGAAAGACCCGCGTATCGGGCGCTGACCCCCATGCCCAGCCCGCGCTTCTGTCAGCAATGCGGCGGCGCGACGCTGGAACGGCGCCGTCCGGCCGGCGACGACCACTCGAGGCTGGTATGTGCCGGCTGCGGGTATATCCACTACGAAAACCCCAAGATCATCACCGGCTGTATCATCGAGCAGGACGGCCGCTATCTGCTCTGCCAACGCGCCATCGCGCCGCGCGTCGGTACCTGGACACTGCCCGCAGGGTTCATGGAGAACGGCGAAACCACCGAAGAGGCGGCGCTGCGTGAAGTGCGCGAGGAAGCCGGTGTGGTCGCCGAAATCCTCTGCCCCTATTCGATCTTCAGCGTGCCCTCGATCAGCGAGGTGTACCTGATCTTCCGCGCCCAGCTGCTGCACGACACCGGCTACTTCGGCAGCGAAACCCTGGCCCGCCGCTTCTTCGCCCCCGAGGATATTCCCTGGGAGCAGATCTACTACCCGGCCATCCGCCAGATCCTCGAACGCTACATCGCCGAACGCGAAACCGGCAGCTACGGGATCTACATGGGCAGCGACGACACGGGCAAGGTGCACTTTATTCGCTGAAGTTCAGCATGCAGAGCGTGAGGAGCGATCTGCTCACCTCCCCACAACAAACGTCAGCTAGCGCCTTGTTACGGTCGCTCACCCTAGGCGAGGCGCAACAAATGTCTGCCAGGCGATGACCTGGAGCACTATGCCGATTTCGTCATCGTCCTCGCGCAAATCCTTCAAGCCGCGGCAGCACGCCTCGCGTCACGCTGTAGCCACTCAAACGGCACACAGGCACAGCTCCCATGAAACGCATCGAAGTGATCGACTCCCATACCGGCGGCGAGCCGACCCGGCTGGTGGTCAGCGGCTTTCCTGATCTCGGCAAGGGCAGCATGGCTGAGCGCAAACAGCTGCTGGCCAGCGAGCACGATGCCTGGCGCGCCGCCTGCATTCTCGAGCCGCGCGGCAATGACGTGCTGGTTGGCGCCCTGCTCTGCGAGCCCGTCGACCCCAGCGCCTGTGCCGGAGTGATCTTCTTCAACAACACTGGCTACCTCGGTATGTGCGGGCACGGCACCATCGGCCTGGTGGTATCGCTGGCACATATGGGCCGCATCGGCGCTGGCGTGCACAAGATCGAAACGCCAGTGGGCACTGTGGAGGCGACCCTGCATGAAGATCGCTCGGTCAGTGTGCGCAACGTGCCGTCCTACCGTTACCGCCAGGCCGTCGAACTGCAGGTGCCAGGCTACGGCTCGGTGCAGGGCGATATCGCCTGGGGCGGCAACTGGTTCTTCCTGATCGCCGACCACGGCCAGCGCATCGCCGGTGACAACGTCGAAGCCCTCACCGCGTATACCTACGCGGTACAGAAAGCGCTCGAGGATCAGGGCGTTCGTGGCGAGGACGGCGGCCTGATCGACCATATCGAGCTGTTTGCAGAAGATGAACAGCAGGAAGGCTCGCAGCCAAGCGTCGCGAGCGAAGAGGAGGCAAGGCGGGAACTGGCGAAAAAGCGCAGTTTACTGGCTGTAAATGAGCATTTTTCGCCAGCTCCCAACGCAGCATCATCGAGCGCAGCAGCTTCGCTGCGAGCCGACAGCAGGAACTTCGTGCTGTGCCCCGGCAAGGCCTACGACCGCTCGCCCTGCGGCACCGGCACCAGCGCCAAGCTGGCCTGCCTGGCCGCCGATGGCAAGCTGCAACCCGGTGAGATCTGGCGTCAGGCCAGCGTGATCGGCAGCGTGTTCGACGGTTCGTTCGAATGGCAGGACGACAAGGTGATTCCGACCATCCGCGGCCGCGCCAATATCAGCGCCGAGGCAACCCTGCTGCTCGAACAGGACGACCCGTTCGCCTGGGGCATTCGCCCGTGAATCCGACGCGGGTCGCTGATGTGATCGTCATCGGCGCCGGCATCATCGGCGCTGCCTGCGCCCGCGAACTGGCCCGCCGTGGCCAGCAAGTGCTGGTGATCGATGCCGGTCTGCACGGTGCCACCGCTGCCGGCATGGGGCACTTGCTGGTGCTCGATGACAACCAGGCCGAACTCGACATCAGCCGCTACTCGGTACACCGCTGGCGCGAGCTGGGCCCGCAGTTGCCGGACGACTGCGCCTACCGTAACAACGGCACGCTGTGGCTGGCCGCCAACGAGCAGGAATTGGCGGCGGCGGAAGCCAAGAGCGTCAACCTGCGTGCCGAGGGAATTCGCTGCGAGATGGTGCCCGGACACGCCCTGCAGGGGATGGAGCCAATCCTGCGCGATGGCCTGCACGGCGCCCTGCGTCTGCCCGACGACGGCATTCTCTACGCACCGAACACCGCTCGCTGGATGCTCGATGTACCAGGCATCACACAACGCCGCGCCAAGGTCATGGAGCTGGACGGCAACCGCGTACGCCTAGAAGACGGCGGCTGGCTGAGCGCCGATGCCGTGGTGCTCGCCAACGGCATCCAGGCCGTGGAGTTGTGCCCGGAGTTGCCCATCGCGCCGAAGAAAGGCCATCTGCTGATCACCGATCGCTACCCGCATCCGGTCACTCACACCATCACCGAGCTGAGCTACCTGACCAGCGTGCATAACACCAGCGGCGCCTCGGTGGCCTGCAACATTCAGCCGCGGCCGACGGGCCAGCTGTTCATTGGTACCTCCAGGCAGTTCGATACCCTTGATCCTGAAGTCGACGGCTGGTTGCTGGCACGCATGCTCAAGCATGCCGCGAGCTATGCGCCGGGCCTGGCGCAACTCAATGGCATCCGCGCCTGGGCGGGCTTTCGTGCTGCCACGCCAGACGGCATGCCGCTGATTGGCGAGCACCCCGCGCAGCCCGGTCTATGGCTGGCGGTCGGCCACGAAGGGCTGGGTGTTACCGCTGCGCCGGGTACTGCCGATCTACTGGCCGCACTGCTGTTCAACGAGGCCGAGCCCATTCCTGCGGCGGCTTATTCGCCGCGACGTTACCTGAGCCAAGCTGGAGACCCCACGCATGCCTGACCTGCATCTCGACGGCCGCCCGCTCAGCGTAGCGCCAGGCACCACGGTCGCCGCAGCCCTGGCGCTGGGCGGTGATGGCAGCGCGCGCACCTCGGTCAGCGGCCAGCGCCGTGCGCCACTGTGCGGCATGGGCGTCTGCCAGGAATGCCGGGTGACCATCGACGGCCTGCGCCGCCTGGCCTGCCAGACTCTGTGCCTCGATGGCATGCGCGTGGAGACGCGGCCATGAGCGAACAGACGGAAGTACTGATCATCGGTGCCGGCCCGGCGGGCCTGTCGGCAGCGCTGGCCGCCGCCAACGATGGCACGCAGGTGGTGCTGCTCGACGATAACCCGCTGCCCGGTGGGCAAATCTGGCGGGACGGCGCTCAGGCCAGCATCCCCGCACAGGCCCGCCGCCTGCGCGATGCGGTGGATGCGCACCGCAATATCCAGCGTCACGCCGCCACTCGCGTGGTGGCACGATCCGGCAGCCATGCACTGCTGGTGGAAGATCCCGAGCGCGGCTGGGTGATCGCCTACCGCAAGCTGATCCTGTGTACCGGCGCGCGCGAGTTGTTACTGCCGTTTCCCGGTTGGACATTGCCCGGTGTTACCGGTGCCGGTGGCCTGCAGGCGCTGATCAAGGGCGGACTGCCGGTAGCCGATGAACGCATCGTGATCGCCGGCAGCGGCCCGCTGCTGCTGGCCAGCGCGGGTACAGCGAAGCACAACGGCGCCAAAGTGTTGCGCATCGCCGAGCAGGTATCGGCAGGAGCAGTCGCCGCCTTCGCCATGCAGCTGCCGCGCTGGCCGCACAAGCTGTTGCAGTCCTTCAGCCTGTTCGACGGCGGTTACCGCCCTGGTACCCGGATCGTCGCCGCACTGGGCAAGGATCGCCTGGAAGGCGTACGCCTGCAGCGCGGCGGCAAGATCGAAGAGCTGGAGTGCGAGCGCCTCGCCTGCGGCTTCGGCCTGATTGCCAACGTGCAACTGGGGCAGGCCCTTGGCTGTGCGCTGGGTAACAACGCCATCAAGGTGGATGCCTGGCAGGCCACCGATGTGAGCGGTATCTACGCCGCAGGCGAGTGCACCGGCTTCGGCGGCAGCGAGCTGGCTTTGGTCGAGGGCAGCATCGCCGGCCATGCCGCAGCCGGTAACCGTGAGGCTGCGCAACACTTGTGGAAAGGACGCGCGCGCTGGCAGCGCTTTGCCGACGAGTTGAACAGGCGATTCGCCCTCGACCCGGCACTCAAACACCTGGCCGAGCCGGATACCCTGCTATGCCGCTGCGAGGACGTGCCCTACGCCGCCGTAGCCGCGCACAGCAACTGGCGCGAAGCGAAGCTGGCGACCCGCTGCGGAATGGGTGCCTGCCAGGGCCGGATCTGCGGCGCGGCCACCCAATACCTGTTCGATTGGCAGCCTGCGGCGCCCCGCCCACCTTTCGGCCCGACTCGAATCGAAACCCTGATGCAACTGGAAAGCGCGGCCCAGAGCGCCCAGCCATAGAAATGAATCTCATTTGTAAAAAGGTGTTCCAGTGTTCCATCAAACGGTAACAAACCGAGTAGTGCGGTAACGCTTTCAGCAGCTGAAAACCGTTACGCAAAAACCATAAATCACTAAATCATTGAAAAATATAGATATTCTAAAATTGGCACAGGATATGCTCTATGTTCCGCACAACAAAAATAACAAGACACATCTGATAACAAGAACAAAACAACGGCTCTAGCATAAGAAAGACAAAATCGCAGAGACGCAGCTAACTGATTTCTTTGGAGAGGACCGCCATCGGGCTTGTACCGCAACCGGGTCGAGAAGAATAAAACTGCTTTGTAAGGCAGCGACAGACGGGTTGGATCTCAGGATCACGGCAACATCAGCGTCCAAACAAATCCGTTCGCTCTTGGCCCCCTTTGGGGGCCGCGGCTAAAACAAGAACAAAAGGCCGGTAGCACTAATAAGAACGATGATTCGAATAAGATTTAGGGGAGCTTCGGCTCCCCTTTCTGCTTTCTGGCATTCAGCCTTGTTTCCCTCCCCATGGCTACGGCCAGCTCCCTTTCCTATCCAAATACCCCGAGAATCTCCTCTGGGCCGCATCTCTGCGTCTTGTGGGTAACTCAGGGCCTTATCGTAGGAGCGGGGGGCGCCTAGCCCTTGCCAGCGATTGGCAGCCATCACGCGCACTTACTGATCGGCCACCACCGCCTCGCCCGCAAGCGGGCTCCTACACAATGTGGATAACTCGCGTGTCCCTGCTTTGAGGCGAATCCCTCAGGCTTTCAGCCACCCGAATCGCAGGCATGAAAAAGGCCGCATCCCCTTTCGGGCGATGCGGCCTCGATTACCGTACAGGCGAACTTACGGCAGCGCGTAGGCGATCACGTAGTCACCGCGATCCGGCGACTGACGGGCGCCGCCAGCGGTAACCACGATGAACTGCTTGCCAGTCTTCGGCGACACGTAGGTCATTGGCGTACCTTGGCTACCCACCGGTAGGCGCTGTTTCCAGACTTCCTTGCCGGTGCCGCTATCGAAGGCGCGCAGGTAGTAGTCCTGGGTACCGGCGAAGAACACCAGGCCGGACTGGGTGGCCAGCGAGCCGCCCAGGGTCGGCATGCCAACCGGCATCGGCAGACGCATCTTGATGCCCAGCGGACCGGTGTCTTCCACAGTACCGACCGGCACCTGCCAGGCGATCTTCTGGGTCTTCATGTCGATGGCAGTCAGCGTGCCGAACGGCGGCGCCTGGCAAGGAATGCCAGCCAGCGACAGGAAGCGGTTCTTGTTGACCGCATAAGGCGTGCCCTTGAGCGGCACCGCACCCATGCCGGTGTTGATGGCTTCACCGCCCGACGAGGCCTCACCGCGGTTCTCCGCCGGGATCATCTGCACCCACAGGCCAAGACGCATGTCGTTGACGAAGATGTAGTCATTGACCGGGTCGGTGGACAGGCCACCCCAGTTCATCCCGCCCAGGGAGCCTGGGAAGCTCAGCGACACATCGGTGCCCGGTGCAGTGTAGAGGCCCTCGTAACGCATCTGCTTGAAGTTGATGCGGCACAGCATCTGGTCGAACGGCGTGGCGCCCCACATGTCCGACTCGGTCAGCGTCTGCGCACCGATCTGCGGCATACCCACCGACAGCGGCTGCTTGAGTACGTACTGCTCACCTTTGATGTCCGCCGCCTTGACCGTTACGTCAACGACTTCAGTCAGCGGTTGGCCGGTAGCACGGTCGAGCACGAAGATCTGCCCGGCCTTGGTGCCAATCACCACGGCTGGCACCTTGCTGCCGTCGGCCTTGGGGAAATCGATCAGGCTGGGCTGCATCGGCAGGTCGAAGTCCCAGAGGTCGTTGTGCACGGTCTGGTAGACCCACTTTTCCGCACCAGTGGTGGCGTCCAGGGCGAGGATCGAGGCGCCATACTTGTGGTTAAGCTCGGTACGCTCGGCACCGTAAAGGTCGGTGGACGGGCTGCCCATGGGCAGAAACACGGTATTCATCGCCGGATCGTAGGACATCGGCGCCCACGAGTTCGGCGTGCTGCGCACGTAGGTCTGGTCATCGGACGGAGCCTGACGATCTTCCGGGTTACCCGGATCGAACGCCCAGCGCATGGCGCCAGTGACCACATCGAAACCACGGATCACGCCGCCAGGCATATCGGTCTGCACGTTGTCGGCCACGCGCCCACCCACCACGACGGTGGTACCGGCCAACAGCGGCGGCGAGGTGAGTTGGTAATGCGGATCCGGCGCAGCGCCCAGACCGGCCTTGAGGTCGACCTGGCCATTCTCGCCGAAGCCTTCGCAAAGTGCGCCGGTGTCGGCATCTACCGCGATCAGGCGGGCGTCGATGGTGTTGGTCAGCAGACGACGACGGCAGTTGGCGCCTTCGGCGATGGCCACGGTCGGCACCGCGACGGCACCCGCAGCATCAGGCTGCTGCAGTGGCGCATCGGCGTCGAAGTAGGCCAGGCCACGGCAACGCTGCCAGACCGAAGCCTGGGCGTTGATGTCGTTGCGCCACAGCTCGCTGCCGGTATCGGCATCGAGGGCGATGATGTTGTTGTGTGGGGTGCAGATGAACACCTTGTCACCCACCTGCAGCGGAGTGAGCTGATCTTCGGCACCGTTGCCGTTGCTCTCCGCCACGTCGCCGGTGTGATACGTCCAGGCGACCTGCAGATCCTTCACGTTGGCGCGGGTGATCTGATCCAGCGCAGCGAAACGGCTACCGCCAGCGGTATTGCCGTAATGCTCCCAGTTCTTCTGGGCCTGGGTCGGATCGACCGGCTGCACGGCCGGGCCGTCACCGCTCGCCGCCACGCTGGGGTGAGCCACGAAGGTGCCGCTGAAGCTGGCGATCAGCGCCACCGCCAGCACGGCGGCCAGCGCATAGCCACCACGCCCGCCGCGATCACCGGCTGCCTTCTTCAGGGTCGGGTAGATCAGCGCGACGACCAGGGCGATCACACCAAAGGTGAACAGGCGTGAGAACAGTGGCCAGAACACCAGGCCGACATCGACCAGTGCCCAAATCACGGTACCGAGCAGCGCCAGGGCGAACAGCCAGGCGCCCGAAGGTTTGCGAGCGGCGATCAGCGCGCCGCTGGCCAGCACGGCCAGGCCCATGAGCAGGAAGTACCAACTGCCGCCGAGGCTGGCCAGATATGCACCGCCGCCGAGCAAGACAAGGCCGACCAAGGCGATCAACACGCCGACGATCAGCAATAGTGCACGTGTGCCGCGCGGGGCACCTTTACCATCATTCATCGTTTTATCCTGTTTTTCACGAACACAGAGACACAGCATCGACGCCGCTACCCCTAAGGATAGTCGCCGATACTGTTTGTAATAATTGGTATGCGTGCCAGTGTGCACCGAAACGGAACGAGTCGCACCCGTAAATTAACCAAACGGTACATTTTCCTGCGTCAATCCGACGCGCTAGGCTCAGCGCCTTCTGATCAGCCACCACTCGCCATGCAAACTCTGCTGCCCGCCGCTCTACATCAAGACTTACCTGCGTTGATCGCCAGCCTCCGGCAGATCGAGCCGTTGCTCGATGCCATGCCCGAGGTGGTGTTTTTCATCAAGGACACGCAAGCGCGCTACGCGTTGGTCAACCAGACACTGACGCAGCGGCTGGGCTTCAAGAGCAAGGCCAAGCTGCTCGGGATGACTGCCGAGCAGGTGTTCCCGGCCAACTTCGGGCCCTCCTACACGGCGCAGGATCGGCGGGTACTCACGGACGGCAGCCATCTTGCCGATCAGCTGGAGTTGCACCTCTATTACGGCAATCAGCCCGTCTGGTGCCTGACCCATAAACTGGCGTTGCGCAACCCTGCAGGTGAGATCATCGGGGTGGCCGGTATTTCCCGGGACGTGCAACTACCGCAATCGAGCCACCCGGCCTATCCGAAGCTGGCGGCGGTGGACGCGCATATCCGCGAGCACTTCGCCCGGCCGATCAGCCTGGCCGAGCTCACCGAACTGGCCGGGCTGTCGGTGGCGCAACTGGAGCGCCACTGCAAACGCATCTTCCAGCTCACCCCGCGGCAGATGATCCACAAGGCGCGCCTCGGCGAGGCCAGCCGCCTGCTGCTGCAGGATCTGCCGATCACCGAGATCGCCCTGCGCTGCGGTTACACCGATCACAGTGCCTTCAGCCGCCAGTTCAGGGCGCTGACCGGGCTGACACCCAGCCAGTTTCGCGATTCGCATAATGGCTGATACCGACTAGTGTTCCGAAATGGGGCGCCGGTGAGGCAGCATTGCTCCCATCTGTAACATCCCGCTTCCCGTAATAACCGCTGGTTTCCCCCTTATTCCCGCTCAACCCACCATCCATAGGGGCTTGCACAGAAAGCGTCAGAACAGGCACAGCCGTTGCATATGAAATATCGTATACGAAATTTCCTATAACGATTGTCTGCACAGTTTCGAGGCTCCTATGAAAAACCCCGCTTTTGCCGTAGCCCTCAGCGCAGTACTTAGCACCACCCTGATCGGCACCGCACACGCCGACAAACTCGACTCGATCATCGAATCCGGCAAGCTGCGCTGCGCAGTCACCTTGGATTTCCCGCCCATGGGCTCGCGTGACGACAAGAACCAGCCGATCGGCTTCGACGTCGACTACTGCAACGATCTGGCGAAAGTGCTCGGCGTCGATGCCGAAGTGGTGGAAACACCGTTCCCGGATCGTATCCCTGCGCTGGTTTCCGGCCGTGCCGACGTGATCGTCGCCTCCACCTCTGACACCCTGGAGCGCGCCAAGACCGTAGGCCTGACCGTGCCTTACTTCGCCTTCCAGATGGTCGTGCTGACCCGCGACGACACCGGAATCAGCAAATACGAAGACCTCAAGGGCAAGGCCGTGGGTAACACCAGCGGCACCTACGAAGCTATCGCCCTGGAGAAGGACGTGAAAGCCTGGGGCGACGGCAGCTTCCGCGCCTATCAGTCGCAGAACGACACCATCCTCGCTGTCGCTCAGGGCCACATCGCCGCCACCGTGGTCACCAACACCGTAGCCGCTGCCACCCTCAAGTCCGGCAAGTACAAAGGTCTGAAAGTGGTCGGTGATGCGCCCTACGTCGTCGACTACGTGTCCCTCGCAGCCAAGCGTGACGAGTACGGCCTGATCAACTACCTCAACCTGTTCGTCAACCAGCAGGTACGCAGCGGCCGTTACGACGAGCTGTGGAAGAAGTGGGTCGGCGACGAAATCAAACCGGCCAACCTGACCGTGCCGGGCGTGTACTACTGATCAACGGCCATTCCTAGGGTGGGTTGAGGCGCAGCGCCTAACCCGCGTGGCCTGACCCACCCGACCAGCAACACCCACGATTTCATGCTCGCGCGCCCCATGGCGCCGGGCTTTTTATTCACGCCTGGAGCCATCGATGCCAACAGTCGCTGACCATGCCTCGACCCACCTGCCAGCCTGCGCCATTCAGGGCCGCAGCCTGGTCGCCGGGTGTGCCGAGGGTGAGTTGCTGTTCGCCGAGATGGGCCTGAGTTTCTGGGGCGGCGTCGACCCGTTCACGGGCGAGGTGATCGACCGTCATCACCCGCTCAGTGGCCAGAACCTGGCGGGCCGCGTGCTGGCGATTCCTAGCGGCCGCGGCTCCTGCACCGGCAGCAGTGTGATGATGGAGCTGCTCAGCGGCGACCACGCGCCTAGCGCCCTGGTGCTCGCCGAGGCAGACGAGATCCTCACACTGGGCGTGTGGGTGGCTGAACTGCTGTTCCAGCGTTCCATTGCCGTGCTGTGCATCGGTCACGAAGCCTTCACCCGCTTGCGTGGCCAGGCTTACGCCCGCCTCGACGGTGAGCGGCTGCAGCTTTATCCACAGCGCCCGGCCGACGCCCGGCCGACAGGTGTGGCTTCAATACATCAGCAGCCGCTGTTCGCCAGCGCCCTGCAATTGAGCGAAAGCGACCGTGCCCTGCTCGACGGTAGCCAGGGCAAGGCTGCACAGGTGGCCATGCAGCTGGTGCTGCGCATGGCAGAGCTGCAGGGCGCCAGCGAACTGCTGGATGTCACCCAGGCGCATATCGACGGCTGCATCTACACCGGCCCGGCCAGCCTGCGCTTCGCCGAGCAACTGGTGGCCTGGGGAGCCAAGGTGCGAGTACCGACCACCCTCAACTCGATTTCCGTGGATCAACGCCGCTGGCGTGCACTGGGCATCGATGCCGCATTCGGCGAACCGGCCAGTGCACTCGGCGATGCCTACATGGCCATGGGCGCCCAGCTCAGTTTCACCTGTGCGCCCTACCTGCTGGACAGCGCGCCGGCCGAGGGCGAGCAGATCGTCTGGGCCGAGTCCAATGCGGTGGTCTACGCCAACAGCGTGCTCGGGGCACGTACCCTCAAATATCCCGATTACCTGGATATCTGCATCGCCCTCACCGGCCGCGCGCCCAGGGTCGGCTGTCACCTCGACGAGCACCGCATGGCCAGCCTGCAGATCGAGCTGCCAGAGCTCGCCGAGCTGGATGATGCCTTCTACCCGCTTCTCGGCTACCACGTCGGCCTGCTCTGCGGCAGCGGCATTGCGCTGGTACACGGCCTTGAGAAGGCCCAGCCGAGCCTGGACGATCTCAAGGCCTTTGGCGCCGCCTTCGCCACCAGTTCGGCAGCACCACTGTTCCATATCGCCGGGGTGACGCCGGAAGCCAGGCACCCGGAGAACGTTATCCACAGCGCCGAATCGACGCCCACCGAGCCGGTCACCCTCACCGATCTGCGGCGCAGCTGGGACGAACTCAACAGCGCTGATGAAGCCGAGGTAGGCCTGATTGCGCTCGGTAATCCGCACTTCTCGCTCAGCGAATTCGCCCACCTCGCGCACCTGTGCACGGGCCGCAGCAAGAGTGCTCAGGTAAGCCTGGTGATCACCTGCGGTCGAGCGATTCTCGAACAGGCTCGCGCGGCCGGCTACCTGAGCGTGCTGGAAGCCTTCGGTGCGACGCTGGTGACCGACACCTGCTGGTGCATGCTCGGCGAGCCGGTGGTGCCGACCCGTTGCCGCACCCTGATGACCAACTCGGGCAAATACGCCCATTACGCGCCCGGGCTGGTCGGCCGTTCGGTGCACTTCGCCAGCTTGGCCGAGTGCGTCGACGCCGCCTGTTCGGGCCAGGCCAGCGGCCGTCTGCCGCGCTGGCTGCAACCGGCTTCCCCTGTGGAGAACCCCACGCATGTTTGATTACACCTTCCATTGGCGCCAGGCATTCAAGGCTCTGCCCGACATGCTCGCCGGCGCCTGGGTGACCTTCGAAACGGCCGCCCTGTCGATGATCTTCGGCGTACTCATCGCCCTCGCCCTGACGGTGATGCGTGAGCTGAAGAACCCCGTGGCCCGTGGCTTCGCCAATGGCTGGGTATCCATCGCGCGCAACACGCCGTCGCTGTTCCAGATCTACATCCTGTACTTCGGTCTGGGCTCGATGGGCTGGCACGTCAGCTCCTGGGTCGCGCTGCTGGCCGGCATCACCTTCAACAACGCCGGTTACCTGGCGGAAAACTTCCGCGGTGGTCTCAAGGCCGTGCCCGACACCCAGGTGCGTGCCGCGCGTTCGCTGGGCATGAGCGCCTTTCAGGCCTACCGGATGATCGTCGTGCCGCAGCTGCTGCGCATCGTCTTCTACCCGCTGACCAACCAGATGGTCTGGGCCGTGCTGATGACGTCGCTGGGGGTGATCGTCGGCCTCAACAACGACCTCACCGGCGTCACCCAGGACTACAACGTCAAGACCTTCCGCACCTTCGAGTTCTTCGCCATCGCGGCGGTGCTGTATTACCTGATCGCCAAGGCGATCGTAGCGGTTGCCCGGCTGCTGGCCTGGCGCCTGTTCCGTTACTGAGGAAGCACCCACATGTTCGATACCAGCTTCACTTGGAACGATTTCCTCTACCTGCTCGACGGTGCCTGGGTCACCCTGCAGCTGACCTTCTGGGCCATCCTGCTGGGCTCCTTCGCCGGCCTGCTGTCCGGCCTGCTGCGTGCCCTGCTGCCCCGCGCCACCCTGCCGCTGGCCTGGGTACTCGACATGTTTCGCAGCGTGCCACTGCTCATCCAGTTCGTGCTGTTCAACTCGTTCAAGAGTATCGCCGGCATCGATATCAGCGCCTTCGCGGTGGGCTGCATCGTGCTGGGCATTTACGCCGCCGCCTACTTCACCGAGATCGTGCGGGCCGGTGTGCTGTCGGTGCCATTCACCTTGCGCCGCGCCAGCCGCTCCCTGGGTCTGAGTTATCTGCAGGACCTGCGCTACATCGTTCTGCCGATGGCCACGCGGGTGGCCTTCCCTGGCTGGCTGAACCTGGTGCTCAGCGTGATGAAGGACACCGCGCTGGTCATGTGGATCGGCATCGTCGAGCTGCTGCGCGCCTCGCAAACCATCGTCACACGCATTCAAGAGCCGCTGCTGGTGCTGTGCATCGCCGGCCTCATCTACTACGTCATGAGCCTGGTGGTCGCCCGCCTTGGCGCCCGTCTGGAAAGAAGGTGGCAGGAAAATGATTGAGATCGACAACGTATACAAATCCTTCGGCGAGCTCGAAGTGATCAAGGGCGTCAGCCTGACCGTGAACAAGGGTGAAGTGGTGTCGATCATCGGCGGCTCCGGCTCCGGTAAATCGACCCTGCTGATGTGCATCAATGGCCTGGAGTCGATCAAGAGCGGCAGCATCCGCGTCGACGGCACCGAAGTGCACGCGCCGGGCACCGACATCAACAAGCTGCGGCAGAAGATCGGCATCGTGTTCCAGCAGTGGAATGCCTTCCCGCACCTGACGGTGCTGGAAAACGTCATGCTGGCGCCGCGCAAGGTACTCGGCCTGAGCAAGCAGGAAGCCGAGGCCATCGCCGTGCAGCAACTGACCCATGTGGGCCTGGGCGAGAAGCTCAAGGTGTTTCCCGGCAAGCTGTCCGGCGGCCAGCAACAGCGCATGGCGATCGCTCGCGCCCTGGCCATGAGCCCCGACTACATGCTGTTCGACGAGGCCACCAGCGCCCTCGACCCGCAGCTGGTCGGTGAAGTGCTCGACACCATGCGCATGCTCGCCGAAGACGGCATGACCATGGTGCTGGTGACCCACGAGATTCGCTTCGCCCGAGACGTGTCCGACCGCGTGGCTTTCTTCCGCAACGGCCTGGTGCACGAGATCGGCGCGCCCGAGCAGGTGCTCGGTAATCCGCAAAAACCGGAAACCGCCGACTTCCTCAAGTCGGTTCATTAAGAGCGACTTTGCCGCCGGCACCGCAAACGAGCCGTAGGATGGGTGAAACCCATCAATCGTCGATGGGTTCCACCCATCCTACGGCCCACACATAAGTTCATTAAGAGGGCTGCCCCGTGCGCTCCAGCAAAGTCATTCATGTGGTCAGCTGCCATGCCGAAGGAGAAGTCGGCGACGTCATCGTCGGCGGCGTCGCGCCACCACCTGGCGATACCCTGTGGCAGCAGTCGCGCTGGATCGAACAGGACGATTTCCTGCGTAACTTCGTGCTCAACGAACCGCGCGGTGGCGTGTTCCGCCACGTCAACCTGCTGGTGCCGGCGAAGAACCCCAAGGCGCAGATGGGCTGGATCATCATGGAGCCGGCCGATGTGCCGCCGATGTCCGGCTCCAACTCGCTGTGCGTAGCCACCGTGCTGCTCGACAGCGGCATCCTGCCGATGACCGAGCCGCAAACCTTCCTGACCCTGGAAGCACCCGGCGGCCTGGTGGAAGTGATCGCCGACTGTCGCGACGGCAAGGCCGAGCGGGTCGAGGTGAAGAACGTACCGTCCTTCGCCGACAAGCTCGACGCCTGGATCGAGGTCGAAGGCCTGGGGTCGCTGCAGGTCGATACCGCCTACGGCGGTGACAGCTTCGTAATCGCCGATGCGCGTCACCTGGGTTTCGCCATCCAAGCCGATGAGGCAGCCGATCTGGTCGCCGTGGGCCTGCGCATCACCAAAGCCGCCAACGAGCAGCTCGGTTTCCAGCATCCGCTGAACCCGGACTGGAGCCATATTTCCTTCTGCCAGATCGCCGCTCCGGTGGTTCACGAGAACGGCATCGCCACGGGCGCCAATGCGGTGGTCATCCGCCCCGGCAAGATTGACCGCTCGCCCTGCGGCACCGGCTGCTCGGCGCGCATGGCAGTGCTGCACGCCAAAGGTCAACTGGCGGTGGGCGAACGCTTCATCGGCCGTTCGATCATCGGTTCCGAATTTCACTGCCGCATCGACTCGCTGACCGACGTGGCAGGTCGCCCGGCGATCTACCCCTGCCTATCCGGCCGGGCGTGGATCACCGGCACTCACCAGCACCTGCTCGACCCGAGCGATCCCTGGCCAACGGGCTATCGCCTGTCGGACACCTGGCCGGTGGAGCTGAAGCTGTAATAGGTAATTGATTGAGCAGAGCGGTGGGTGGGTCGGGCCGCGTAAGTGAGGCATCGGCTACGCGCCCCGATCCACCCTACGACTCGCCGCACAGGTATTGAAAATTTGAAACCCGCCGGTTCGCCGGCGACCTGACCCGGGCATAACGCCCAACAACGGAAAATAGATGGGTCATTACGGCCATTTGTTTTCGTATACGAAATACTTTTACTCTGCCCCGGAGGCAACACCATGAGCAGCAACATCTTCACCGGCACCATCCCCGCCCTGATGACCCCGTGCACAGCCGACCGCAAGCCGGACTTCGATGCCCTGGTGCGAAAAGCCCACGCGCTGATCGAAGCAGGCATGAGCGCCGTGGTCTACTGCGGCTCCATGGGCGACTGGCCGTTGCTCACCGAGGCCCAACGCCAGGAAGGGGTGGCGCGCCTGGTCGCTGCCGGCATCCCGACCATCGTCGGCACTGGTGCGGTGAACAGCCGCGAAGCGGTTTCCCATGCTGCCCACGCCGCCAAAGTTGGCGCCCACGGCCTGATGGTCATCCCGCGCGTCTTGTCCCGTGGCGCTTCGCCAGCCGCCCAGGAAGCGCACTTCGCCGCCATTCTCGAAGCAGCGCCAGAGCTTCCGGCGGTGATCTACAACAGCCCGTACTACGGCTTCGCGACCCGCGCCGAACTGTTCTTCAAGCTGCGCCGCAAATACGCCAACCTGATCGGCTTCAAGGAATTCGGCGGTGCCGCTGACATGCGCTACGCCGCCGAGCACATCACCTCGCAGGATGAAGACGTGATTCTCATGGCCGGCGTCGATACCCAGGTGGTGCACGGCTTCGTGAATTGCGGTGCGACTGGCGCCATCACCGGTATCGGCAACGCCCTGCCGCGCGAGGTGCTGCAACTGGTCGAGCTGAGCAAGAGGGCCTCCAAGGGCGACGCCGTTGCCCGCCGCCGCGCTCTGGAGCTGTCCGAGGCGCTGAACGTGCTGTCGTCCTTCGACGAAGGCACCGACCTGGTTCTCTACTACAAACACCTGATGGTGCTGGGGGGCGACCAGGAATACGCCCTGCACTTCTACGAAACCGATGCCCTCAGCGACGCACAGCGTAACTACGCCGAGACGCAATACACGCTGTTCCGCCAGTGGTACGCCAACTGGTCGGCCGAAAACAACGCTGCCTGATCGCTGTACGTCGGCCGGGTGCTTCCAGCGCATCCGGCCGAGCGGGTGCAGTGCATCACGCTGTGCGAAGCCGTCGCCGGCCGCAGCGGTGAACTGACCCGTTTGCCACTACACGGCGAAGACCGTGCCCACGTCGAAGCCATCATGGCCAACGCGCTGGCCAACCGTCCGCATCTGCCGGATGTCGGCCTGTAACAACCGCTACAGCTGCATGGATGCGGGAGACCACCCCTCCCGCTTCTTTGGCCTCATCTGCCTTGCCTGATAGATGCGCACGCCGCGCACCTGGCAAACACATAAAGACCAAGGGGAACAGGATGATCAACAAGACCACTCAGCTTTTTGCCGCTCTCGGCCTGGCGCTTTGCTGCGCCACGACCCAGGCGGCCAGCTACACCTACTCGGTGCCGACGTCAGTGCCGGAAGGCAGTTTCTTCTTCGACAACTTCCTCAAACGCTTCGCCAGCAACGCCGCCCTGCTCACCGATGGCGAGGTGAAGATTCGTCCGATTGGCGCGGGCGTTATCGTGCCGCCGTTCCAGGTCTACGAATCGGTACAGAACGGCGTACTCAAGGCAGGCCACTCCACACCGACCTACCTGGTCAATCAAGACCCGCTGAACAATGTGTTCGCCGGCTACCCGGGCGGCATGTCCGGCGAAGAGACCCTCACCTGGCTGTACGAAGGCAACGGCCTGAAGTACCTGCAGGAGTTTCGCCGCAAGAACATGGGCCTACACAGCCTGGTGGTCGGCGTCGGCAGCACCGAAGTGCTGGCCCACTCCAACAAGAAGATCGAGAAACTCGAAGACTTCAAAGGCCTGAAATTCCGTACCGCCGGTGCCTGGGCCGAAGTGATTCAGCAGGTCGGCGCATCACCCACCGTAGTGCCGCCGGGCGAGATCTACACCCTGCTGCAACGCAAGGGCGTAGACGCCGTCGAGTGGGCAACGCCAGGTGCCAACCTGACCGAAGGCTTCCATGAAGTGGCGCCTTACCTGCTCACTCCTGGCGTGCACCAGCCATCCTTCGTCTGGGAATTCTTCATGACCGAGGAGAACTGGAACGCCATCGACGAGAAGACCCGCACCAAACTGGAAGAGGCAGCCAAGCTGACCACGATGCAAAGCTACTTCCACTTCCTCGACAGCGACATGAAGGCCATGCAGACCTATCGCAAGGCCGGCATCGAGATCATCGAGCTGGACAAGAGCATCACCGATGACCTGGCCCAGCGTGGCAACAAACTGATCACCGACAAGCTGGAAGCGCGCAAAGCCGACGACATCGACGCCAAGGCCATCTTCAAGGACTACAGCGACTACATGCAGCGCTGGTCGGAAAACTCCTCCTACCTCTACAGACATTAATCGACTGGGCCGGCGACCCTCGGGTCGCCGGCCAGGTACGGAGGCGTTATGAAAAACAGATGGTACAACTGGCCAGCCCAAGCGCTGCTTGGCATAGCCGCCAGCATGGCACTGATCATGGTGCTGGCGATGATCTACGAAGTGTTCTCGCGTTATGCCCTCAATAGCCCGACGCTTTGGGCCTTCGATGTTTCCTACATGCTCAATGGCTGCATCTTCCTGCTCGGCTGCGCCTACGCACTCAAGGAGGAAACCCACGTCCGTGTCGACTTCCTGTCCTCACGAATGCCGCCAGCGGTACAGCGTTGGTTCAACGCGGGCTTCTATCTGCTGGTGCTGACACCGATCATCGGCGGCCTGACCTATGTCGCCGGACGCCGCGCCTGGCATGCCTTTGTCAACGGCGAAGTCGAGCACGTCAGTGCCTGGGCGCCGCTCATGTGGCCGTTCTACCTGGCGCTCGCATTAGGCCTGGCGGGCCTGACCTATCAGCTCATCGTCGATGCCGCGCTGTTCATCGGCAACCGCAAGCAGCCCGGCAACAAGGAACATTGACCGATGATGGAATACATACCCCTACTGATGTTCGCCCTGCTGTTTCTGTTGATATTCCTCGGTATCCCCGTGTCCTTCTCGCTGATCAGTGTGTCGTGTCTGTTCGGCATGTTCCTGTTCGGCGACAACATCCTCCAGCAGATGTACGGCTCGCTGCTGCAGGCCTCGACCAACTTCGCCCTGTCGGCGATTCCGCTGTTCGTGCTGATGGGCGCGATCCTCGAACGCACCGGCCTGGCACAACGCCTGTTCAGTGCGATGCAGTTATGGCTAGGCGGTTTTTCCGGCGGCCTGGCGGTTTCCTCGATGCTGATGTGCGGTATCTTCGCCGCCAGCTCCGGCGTGGTTGGTGCAGTGGAGATCGTGGTGGGCATGATGGCCATTCCGGCCATGTCCAAATACAAGTACGACCGCGCGCTGATCTCCGGCACCATCTGCGGCGGCGGCTCGCTGGGTGCGATCATTCCGCCCTCGGTGATCGTCGTCGTGTATGCGTCGATGGCGCAGCTGTCGATCGGCCAATTGTTCGCCGCCACGCTGTTCCCCGGGCTGTTGATGCTGGGCATGTTCCTGCTCTACATCATCATCCTCTGCTGGCTTAAACCCTCGTTGGCGCCTGCCGTGCCAGAGATGAAAGCCACACCGCTGGGCGAGAAACTGAAGATCACACTCCGCGCCCTGATTCCACCGCTGCTGCTGATCGCCGCGGTGCTGGGTTCGATGCTTGCGGGAATTGCCTCGCCCACCGAGTCGGCTGCGGTGGGTGCCTTTGGTGCAGCGGTTCTGGCGATCTGGTTCCGCGAACTGAGCATCCAGCGCTTGATCGAGGCCCTGGTCTCGACCATCAAGATCACCTCGATGATCATGCTGATCGTGGCCGGCGGCATCATGTTCACTGCCATCTTCGCGGCTGGCGGGGGCGGATGGATGATCGCTGAGTTCATGGAAGAGATGAATTTCAGCCCTTACATGCTGATCTTCATCCTCATGGCCATGGTGTTCTTCGCCGGCATGGTGCTGGACTGGATTTCCCTGGTACTGATCTTCGTACCGATCTTCACCCCACTGGTGAAGGCCGCCGGCATCGACCCGGTATGGTTCGCGGTAATGTTCATGGTGGTGGTACAAACCTGTTATCTGACGCCGCCCCTGGCCCCCTCGGTGTTCTACCTCAAGTCCATCGCCCCGTCCGATTACAGCTACGGTGTGATGTACCGGGGTGTACTACCCTTCATCGCCATTCAGCTATTGCTGTTCCTGCTGATTCTCGCCATGCCTGGTATCGCCACCTGGCTGCCGAAGCAGCTGTTCTGATCGCAGTTACCCAGCCCTCGCGCGAGGGCTGGGTAACTGCAGACTTGCGCAACTTATCAGACATCGTACAATCAAAGCCTTTTCGTACATGTTCATCCGTCAACAACAGGAGCTAACAATGCCCGCGACTATCGGCCACAACATCATCGGCGGCGCGTACAGCGCAGCCGGCTCCGTCGTCCATAAAAGCCACGACGCCACCACTGGCGAAGCCCTTTCCTACGACTTCATCCAGGCCACCCCTGAAGAAGTCGATGCCGCTGCCAAAGCCGCTGCTGCTGCCTACCCTGCTTACCGCGCCTTGCCTGCCGCCAAGCGCGCCGATTTCCTCGACGCCATCGCCGACGAGCTAGATGCCCTGGGTGACGAATTCGTCGCCACCGTCTGCCGCGAAACCGCACTGCCTACCGCCCGTATTCAAGGCGAGCGTGGCCGTACCAGCGGCCAGATGCGCCTGTTCGCCAAAGTGTTGCGTCGTGGCGATTTCTACGGCGCGCGTATCGACCGTGCCTTGCCAGATCGTCAGCCGCTGCCGCGTCCAGATCTGCGTCAGTACCGCATCGGCCTCGGCCCGGTTGCCGTGTTCGGCGCCAGCAACTTCCCGCTGGCCTTCTCCACCGCTGGCGGTGACACCGCTTCTGCGCTAGCCGCTGGTTGCCCGGTCGTATTCAAAGCACACAGCGGCCACATGGCTACTGCTGCGTTCGTCGGCGAAGCCCTGCTGCGCGCCGCTGACAAAACCGGCATGCCGAAAGGCGTGTTCAACATGATCTACGGCAGTGGCGTCGGTGAGACCCTGGTCAAGCACCCGGCCATCCTGGCGGTCGGCTTCACCGGCTCGCTGAAAGGCGGTCGCGCCCTGTGCGACATGGCTGCAGCGCGCCCGCAGCCGATCCCGGTATTCGCCGAGATGAGCAGCATCAACCCGGTCATCCTGCTGCCGGAAGCCATCAAGGCCCGTGGCGAGAAAATCGCTGGCGAGCTGGCGGGTTCGGTGGTCATGGGCTGCGGTCAGTTCTGCACCAATCCGGGCCTGGTGATCGGTGTTCGTTCGCCTGAGTTCAGCGCCTTCCTGGAAAGCTTCACCGCCAAGATGGCCGAGCAGCAGCCACAAACCATGCTCAACGCCGGCACCCTGAAGAGCTACGTGAAAGGCCTGGAAGCACTGAATGCGCATTCCGGCATCACACACCTGACCGGTGCCAAGCAAGAAGGCAACCAGGCTCGTCCGCAACTGTTCAAAGCCGACGTCAGCCTGCTGCTGAACGGCGATGAACTGCTGCAGGAAGAAGTCTTCGGCCCGACCACCATCGTCGTCGAAGTGGCTGATAAGGCTGAGCTGCTGAAAGCCATCAACGGCCTGCATGGTCAGCTGACCGCCACCCTGCTCACCGAGCCGGGCGATCTGGCCGGTAGCGAAGAGCTGTTCGCGCTGCTCGAGCAAAAAGTCGGGCGTGTGCTGTTCAATGGCTACCCGACTGGTGTGGAAGTCTGCGACTCCATGGTTCACGGCGGCCCGTACCCGGCGACTTCCGACGCTCGCGGTACGTCGGTCGGCACCCTGGCCATCGATCGCTTCCTGCGCCCGGTCTGCTACCAGAACTGCCCGGACGCGCTGCTGCCCGACGCACTGAAGAACGCCAACCCGCTGGGCATAGCCCGTCTGGTTGACGGCGCCAGCAGCCGCGACGCGCTGTAAGAAACGGCTCGGCGCTACGGCGCCGGCCAGCTCTGCGCTGTAAAGAGAAAGCCGACCTCAGGGTCGGCTTTTTTGTGGACGGTGGATTGGCGTTGTACCCGGGTGCCGCCGCGCTCGAACCGGGCTACGGCAGAGGACATTTGCACGGATCTACTGTGGGAGCGGGCGGAGTCCATGCGCGCGAAATCGCGGGCATGGCCCGCTCCCACGAACGTGCGATGCGCATTAGCTCGTAGGGTGGATAACGCGAAGCTTATCCACCAGCGATCGCGCCGGGAGCGCAATGATTTGACCGCCTCAAGACGCTTGCGCGAAACCCCTGTCGCTCACGACTACCCCCAGGTCGCACTCGAATCCCGCCACGGCTACCGAGCCACGTAAGTTATCCACAGATGGACGCCAAGGCCCGGGCCAGGCGCGTTCGCATGTTGGAGCAACTGCGCGGAGGCAGCCATGAGCGTGACCACTTATCCACAACAGGCGACACACGTCGATCTCGGCGTTCTGCGCAAGGTGATCGCCGCGTCGGCCATCGGCAACTTCGTCGAATGGTTCGACTTCGCCGTCTATGGCTTCCTGGCCGTCACCATCGCCGCGCTGTTCTTTCCACAGGGCGACCCGGCCCTGGCGCTGCTACAGACCTTCGCGGTGTTCGCCGTGTCCTTCGCACTGCGCCCGCTGGGCGGCATCGTGTTCGGCATTCTGGGTGACCGCATAGGCCGCAAGCGCGTGCTGTCGATCACCGTGCTGCTGATGGCCGGCGCCACCACCCTGATCGGCCTGCTGCCCACCTATGCCAGCATCGGCCTGCTCGCGCCGCTGCTGCTGGCCCTGGCGCGCTGCCTGCAGGGCTTCTCTGCGGGCGGCGAATACGCGGGCGCCTGCGCCTTCGTCATGGAGCACGCGCCGACCGAACAAAAGGCCCGTTATGGCAGCTTCGTACCCGTCTCCACCTTCGCGGCCTTCGCCTGTGCGGCGGGCCTGGTGTTCGGCTTGGGCCTGTGGCTGGACGAAACGCAGATGCAGGCCTGGGGCTGGCGCGTGCCCTTCCTGATCGCCGCACCGCTGGGCCTGGTCGGTTTGTACATGCGCCTGCGTCTGGACGAATCGCCGGCCTTCCAGGCCCTCGCCGCGCAAGCGCACCCGGAGCACTCACCACTGCGCGAAACCTTGCGCGAGCACGGCGCCACCGTGCTGTGCCTGTCGGCGTTCATCTCCGCCACGGCGCTGTCGTTCTACATGTTCACCACCTACCTGACCACCTACATGCAGGTGGTCGGCGGCGCGGCGCGGCCGACGGCATTGCTCGCCAGCCTGATGGCGCTGCTGTTCGCCGCCTTGCTGTGCCCGTTCGTGGGCCGCTATTCGGATCGCGTGGGCCGCCGCCGTACCATCCTCACCGCGGGGGTTGCACTGATCGTCGCGGTCTATCCGGCCTTCACCCTGGCCGCCTCGGGCACCCTGCTGGCTTCGGCCATCGGCGCCATGCTGCTGGCGGTCGGCGCGGTGATCTGCGGCGTGGTGACCGCCGTATTGCTCTCCGAGCAATTCCCTACCCGCGTGCGCTACACCGCCTCGGCGTTCACCTACAACCTGGCCTACACGATCTTCGGCGGCACCGCACCGCTGGTCGCTACCTGGCTGATCGAGGTGACCGGCAACCGCATGTCGCCGGCCTTTTACCTGATCGCCATCGCCCTGCTGGCTCTGGTAGGCGGCCTGTCGCTGCCGGAGTCGTCGAAGCGCTCGCTGGACTACCAGCCCTGAGCGATCAGTACACCACCGAGTAGCTGAGGCCGAAGGTACGGCCCTGCGCCGGCAGGCTGGAGATGGCGCCGTAGGTAGCCGCCGCCTGCTGGCCGTAAACGGTCTTGTAGTCGCGATCGGCCAGGTTGTAGACGCCGAAGCCGACCTCGCCGCCAAGCCAGGGCGCGTGGGCGATCAGGTCGACCACGGTGTAGCCCTGGATCTTGGTCGCCGGCGTGGCGCGAATGGTCGGGCTGATCGCGGCTGCCTGGGCATCGTCGTAGGCACGGTCGCTGCCCCCCACGGTAAGCGTCTGCAGACGTACGCCGTAGCCGTCAGCGAAGCGCCAGTCACTGTAGAGAGTGGCCTTGAGCGGCGAGACGCGGAAGGCGTTCAGTTCACGCCAGTCGCCGGCAGCGTCCTTGTACTGGCCACGGGTGTAGGCCAAGGTGCCGCCCAGGATCCAGCGCTCGGTGATGGGCACCTGCAGGTTGCCCTCGGCGCCCCACACACGCTCGTCGGTATCGGCCACCGAAACGCTGAAATCCCGGTTGAACTGCACCACCTTGTCGGAAGTGTTGTAGAACGCGGTCACTCCGGCATTCACGCCGCCGGCTTCGCCAATGCGCCAGCCCAGCTCGTAGTTGTTCACCTTGATCGAGTCGATGCTACTGCTATCGATCACGAAGTTGGCGGGCACGTCACGCAGCATGCGCTGGGTGTCGGGCAGGCTGAAGCCCTGGGAGAAGTTGGCGAACACCTGCTGGGCATCGGTCAGCGCATACACGGCGCCGAGGTTGAACAGGGTTTCGCTGTGGCGTACGTTGCCACCCTCGAGGGTACGAGCCTGGTAGCCAGCCACGCTGGCAGCGGTGACCGCCTCGCCGTAGGGTATGGAATCGTCCACCTGGTTGCGGATGGTTTCGCGGCGCACCCCGGCCTGCAGGCTCAGGCGCTCGGTCAGCTGGTAGTCGCCCTGCAGGAACAGGCCGGTCTTGCTCACCTCGACATCTGGGCCCATGGACGAGCGATAGGTGTCCCGGTAATTCAGGCCATTGCTGGCGAAGAAGCGGTTGAAGTCGTAGAACTGACCGTCCTGACGGTCCTGCTCACGCTCGTGATCGAGGCCGTAGGTCAGTTGCAGGTCGCGGCCGGCCAGGGTGAAGCCCTTCTGCAGCGCGGTGCGCAGACCCCACACGTCGATATCGGTGCTCGATTGCAGCACCACATTGGCCACGCCGCCAGGCAACGCGGTATTCGCCGCGCGACTGGCGAACGGGAACCAGCGCGATTTCTCCTTGCGGTAGTAGACCTCGGCCGTCAGTTGCTGGCCGCCAAGCAGGTCGCGGTTGAGGTACTGCAGGTTGGCGCCGTAATGGCGGGTGCGCGGCTGGTCGTCGAGCTGCAGGCCGTCCACCGCTTCATGGCTGGGCTGATAGTTGGGCACCAGCAAGGCAGATAGATTGGGGCCGTAGTCCGGGCCGTAATCACTGTCCTGCTCGTCGTTGTAATAGCGCACGCCGCCACTCAGTTGCTGGTCGTCGTCCAGGTGCCAGGTCAGGCGCCCATTGAAGTCGAAACTGGTGGTGTCCTGGCGGTCGGTCTGGGCGATTTCCGGGCCGACGCGCTCGCCATCGGCATCGCGGATCTCGCCCTGCTTGGTGTAGCTCAAGCCGGCGAAGCCGCTAACCGCGCCCTGGTGGAAGGCGGCGGTCTGCGAAGCCTCGTAGGCCATGGCGTCACGGGCGGCGCGACCCGGGGTGCGCAGGCCGATACGGCTGCTGAAGTCGCTGGTTTCGTCGTCGGCGTTGCGGGTGATGATGTTGATCAGGCCACCGGTGGCGCCCGCGCCGTAGATGCTGGTGGCACCGGAGATCACTTCGACACGCTCGATCATCGCCGGGCTGATGCTGTTGAGCTGACGCGAACCGTCACGCGAGCCGGTCAGCGGCACGCCGTCGATCATCACCTGCACGGTACGCCCACGCATGGTCATGCCGTAGTTGCTGGTGGTGCCGCTGCTCGGCGCCAACGACGGCACCAACTGACCGAGGATATCCGCAGTGGAACGGCCGGCGGCTGCCTGCTCGGCGATCTGCTCACGCTCGATGCCGTACACCGTACCGGCGATCTCGGCGATGCTCTTGGCCGAACGCGTGGCGGTCACCACCATCGGCCCCAGCTCCTGAACCTGGCTGCCGCCGGCTCCCGTGCGCTCGCCACTCTGCGCGAACACCTGGGCACTGACCGCCAGACTCAAAAGCGTGACCTGCATGGATGCCGAAAGATGCCGCATGATGTTCCCCTGTGGATAAGTTACGAAGCGAAGCCGGAAGAGAGTTTTTTGATGAGCGGTTTGCAGACCAGCACGCTGAGCACCGACAGGCCCCCCAGCAGCAGGTAATAGGTTTCGTAGCCCAGCCCCTTGGCCAGGAACCCGGACAGCGAGCCGCCGATGAAGAACACCAGCAACTCGAAGCACACCAGCACGGTGAAGTCGGTACCGGCCTGCTGGCGCGAACACAGGCGCATGAACAGTGCATAGAGGCTGGTCATCGCCATGTAGCGCAGTGCCAGAGTGGCCAGCACCACCAGGCCGAGCCAGGGCGTCGAGGTGGCAGCCAGGCCGCTGGCCAGCAACGCGGCGAGCAGCAGGTAGATGCCGCTGCGCCACCAGCCGGCACGAATCAGCAACACCTCGGGCGCCTGGTTCTTCAGCGCCCTGGCGGTCAGCACCGCCGCCAACAGGCCGATGCTGGCACCGGCCACCGACATCAGCACACCGATCTGCGCCAGCGACCACTGCTGGTCCACCAGCAGCGGCGTGAGCATGGCCATGGCCGGCGCCTCGACCGCCCGGTAGAGCAGGATCAGCAACAGCGCCCAGCGCATTTCCGGGCGGCGCAACGTGTGGATGAAGCTCGGTCGCTCGGCGGCCGGCGAGTGACGCTCTTCGACGCGCGCCACCACCAGCATGGGCAGTGCGGCCATCGCTGCGAGTGTCAGCAACGCGGTCTGCCAGCCAGCGGCCTGATACAGCCAGAGCACGCCGGCACCACCGAGCATGCTGCCCAGCGCCACGCCCATGCTCTGCGCCATGCTGCCCAGGCGGTGCTCCTCGGCTGCCAGCGACTCGACCGTATAGCCATCGATGGCGATGTCCTGAGTCGCGGCGAAGGTAGATATCCACAGGCCGATCAGCACGAACAGCAACAGGCCGTGCTCGAGCCCGCTCACCGCCAGGGCCAGCAGGCCGGCCACCAGGGCTGCCTGGGTCAGCCACAGCCAGGTGCGGCGCCGGCCGAGTGCATGCAGGTAGTAGCGGTCGACCAGCGGTGCCCAGAGAAACTTGAAGGCCCAGGGGATGTACAGCAGGGCAAGCATGCCGATCCAGCGCAGATCGACGCCCTGGCTGCGCAGGATGGCTGGCAGCGCCACATTGAAGAAGTACAGCGGTAACGCGTGAGCCAGGTAGAGCACGACGATGACCGCCAGGCTCAGCCGCGTTACCGGCGTGAAGTCATTGGACTGTTGCATCGCTCACCATGCGCTCGGCGATCCACTGAAAACCCTGCTCACGCTCCAGGGTCACGAAATAAGGCACGCCCCAGGCGGCGTGCAGCGCTGGCGTATCCAGGCGCTGGCGCTCTTCGGCGTCAGCGGCGATACGCACCAGGCCACGGCAGCGGGTCTGGAAATTCGCCTTGTGCCGCTTGTACCAGGCGCCCTGCACGGCGCGATAACCCTCGGCCAGACTGGCACCGACCTGGGTGCTGGAGATGAAGTAGAACGGCTGTCGACGAGCGATCAGGCGCTCGATATGCGCCAACCAATCGCGAATGTCGTCGAGGCTGACGTCGTCTGCGAAGACGGCCTCGACCACGGCCGTTTCTGTAATGAACAAACCCATTGCCGCAGTATTCCTCTGAGCGATCCTGATGCAGCCCGGCAGGCTGCAAATACATTGCACATGAGAATAATTCCGAACAAGCTTGCCCGCTTAGGTGAAAACAAGGAAAACTTAGCCACAAGCAAACTTCCATCGGAGCCCGCCATGACGGTCTTCACCTGCGGCCAGCTCAGCGACGTCGCCCATACTCTGGGCGGTAACCTGCATTTCCAGCGCGAGCTACCGGGCGAGCAGCCGGTGCTCGATGGCGAGCAACAGGTGCAGGTACTGAGCGATGGCCTGGTGCTGTACTTCAGCCAGAGCCGCGACCTGGTCGACGCCAGCAGCGACAACCGCCTGGCACCGGGGATCACTGCAGCCTTCCTGCTCGGCGGCGAGGCCGAGGTCAGCCTGCCGCGCCAGCGCCTGCACTTCGACGCCCGCCCTGGCGGCCAGCGCGCCATGCTGGTCAACCTGACAGCTGCCGACCAGTTCCAGCGCCACTGGCAAAGCGAACGTCAGGAAACCAAAGTGTGCCTGAGCATCAGCCCCGACTGGCTGCAGCACTTCGCCCTCGGCAGCCAGTTACGCAGTGACAACCTGCTGCGTTTCAGCCGTAGCCACTGGCAAAGCCTGCTCTGGCAACCGTCTGTGGATATCTTGCAGCGTGCCCACCAGTTGCTCGAACGTGACGCCGGCTTGCCGCCGCTGCTGCAGCGCCTGCAACGGGAGAGCTTCGCTCTCGACCTGGCCTGCGACATCCTGCGCGGTATCGATGCGCCGCCGGAGAGACGCCTCGGCAGCCACCTCGAACGCTGCCTGCTGCGCCTCAGGGATTGGCTCGACAGTGGCGAAGCGAACGACCTCAGCATCGCCGAGATGGCACGCCAGCTCGGCACCAACCCGGTCGATCTACAGAACGCCTTCCGTAGCCGCAACGGCATCACCATCGCCGCTTATCTGCGCAAACGCCGTCTGGAGCAGGCTTATCACGCCATCTGTCAGCAATCACTGTCGATCGAAGAGGCCGCCAGCCTGGCCGGTTATGAACACCTGAGCAGTTTCAGCGCCGCCTTCAAGCGCCAGTACGGGTTTCCACCCTCGCAAGCCAGGCACTGAGCGGGCGCCGGGCGGCAAGGGGACGCTATGATGGAGCCCCTCCTCGTTCCAATGGGTGCCCCCATGCGACTCGATCCCGTACATGAACCGGACGGCCGCCTGCTCGGCCAATGCTTCCGGCTGCACCAGCCGGCCTCGCTGGAAGAGCTGCTGAGCGCCTATGACGATGTGCCCGACGGGCATCGCCACCTGTTCACCCTGGATGATCTGGGCCAAGCGCTCTACACCGCGATGCATGCGAGCAACCGCCATGATCTGGACAGCGGCGACTGGCTGCAGGGGGCGGGGATCGCCGCGAGCTGGCTGGAAGATGGCTATCCACGGGACGACCTGTCGCTGCAACAGCGCCTGCACATTCGTCGCCTGGCGTTTGAACGCACGATGCAGGAAACCTCCTTCGACGACCTGTTCGCCAAGGATTTGCGTGTGGATGACGACAGCCTCGCCGACCTGGTAGCTGCCAATACCGACCTGGTCTCGGTGCTCGATGATGAATGCTATCTGCTGCGGATTCCCGTACAGCGCGCCTGCGAGGCCATCTACGGCTTCGCCAATGGCTACTTTTCCAGCGACCTGTCGCCTCAGGAGAATTTCCGCCTGGCCGAGCATCTGGAAAACCACTACGGCTATGCCCTGTTCGGCATCGGCGCTAGCCTCATCGCCTTTCGTCGCTCACGGGCCCTGGATCAGGCGCAGACCGCCAGCCTGCTCGATCTGCTGAGCCGCCTGTATGCCCGCGAGGACAACGGGGCGCAGGTTCGGGCACTGTTCGCGGACAGTATCGAGAACCGCGAGCTGCTGGTGCTGCGCTACACCGAATGACCGGGTGAAATCAGATCGGCAGCAGATCCGTCTCGACGCCAGCGCTCGACTCATCGCGGTTGCCCGATTGCATGGCCAACAGACGCGCCAGCGTCGTATCGATTTCGATGAAGTCGGGTCGGGCACTGACCTGCGGCTGCTGGCAACGCATCACCAGCTCTTCCAGCAGCGCCGCGTAGAGCGCGGGCACTTCGCTGCGGGTGAGCAACTCTTCGAGCAGAATGCCAAAGGCGCGCACCTCGATGCGCTGCACGGCTGCGTGTTGCAAGGGGGCCGCCGGGGGCTGGAACGCCGCGGCACCGAAGTCACCGAGCAGTACCTCGCCAGCCTCATCGAGCAGGATGTTGTGGCCGTAGAGGTCGCCGTGGGAGATGCCCTGTGCATGCAGGTGACGCAGCGCCGAGGCGATGCCGCTGACCACTCGCAAGGCCTGAGCGAAAGGCACCCGCCAACCCGACGGATAGATATCACGGCTGCAGCTCTCCAGGCTCGGCGGCCCGGCCAGGGTGCTGAATCGCGGATCGACGAGGCCCAGTAGCAGCCCCTGCTCGCCCTCGGGTGCCGCAACGAGGCGCCCGAGCACGTCGATCAGGTTCGGGTGGCGTCCGGCGGCGAGGCAGGCGCGCATTTCGCTGTCGGGGGTACCGTCGCTGGTCATCTGGCCTTTGAACAGCTTGAGCGCAACGGCTTCGAACGATCCATCCGGCCGCTGCCAGCGGGCATGATGGATGATCCCTGACGCACCCTGACCCAGCACCTCGCCCACCTGTAGCTCGTGCCACGGCACCTCGGGTGCCAGGGACTCGAATGCGGCACTGCTGTCGAAAGGATTACCGGCGTAGGCCAGCCAGGCCAGACGTGGCAGATCCAGCAGCGCATCCGGCAAGCCGGGCAATCGATTGGCGGCGATGCGCAGCAGCTCCAGCTTCTCCAGGCGCGCCAGGCTGGCGGGCAATGCACTCAGGCGATTGCCGGCGAGCATCAGCTTCTGCAGCTCGACGCAGTCGCCGAGGGCTTCAGGCAAACTCTCCAGGCAGTTGTCGGTCAGGATCAGCCAGCGCAGGTGCGGAGGTAGCGCCTTGGCGGACAGCTCACGGATACGGTTGGATTTGAAGCCGACCATGCGCAGCGACAGGCAGCGCCCAACTGACTCCGGCACGTGTTCGAAACGATTGTTGGAGCAGAACAGCACCTGCAGACGATGCAGCCGGTGCAGGTCGTGGGGCAGATCGCTCAGCCGGTTGCCACTCAGATTGAGCACTTCGAGGCTGTCGGCCAGCGCGAAGATTTCCTCGGGAAACTGCTCCAGGGAGGCGCACAGGTCGAGCCGGGTAATGCCATGAAGCTGGCCGGCACGCAATTGATCGAGGGTGTGCATGCTGGCGCAGGCTCAGGCAGGAAGAAGCCTGCCATTCTACGCGAACATGGCCCTTGGCCATCCGCTGCAGAACAGAAAAATCTCCAGTTTGCTGATCAGTTGTCGAAACGAAAGCGCAACCACTGAAGAGCCATGGCGCACCAGGCGATCAGCGCCGTGCCACAGGGCTCAGCGCGTCGATATGTCGGTACTCGGCGCCGAGCTCATCTGCCAGTTGCACGGCACGGCCCAGACGGATCGGCGCGCATTCGATATCCACCAGTGTCGCCGGACAGGGGCTGGGCGGCAGCGCTGGCCATTCGCGCAAACGCCCGTCGGTGACCACCAGCAGGCGTTGCGCCTCGCCCGGCTTGAGGCGCTGACGCCGCTGCAGCCAACCATGGGCTTCCTGCAATGCCGGGATCAACGGGCTGCCGCCGCCAGCACCGAGCTCCGCCAACCACTGCTGCAGGGCGCCGGACGCTTTCTGACCCTGCCAATGCCATTGAGGTCGCGCGCCCTGGGCGTCGACCACGGCGATCCGCGCTCGCTCGCGGTAGGCCCGTTCGAACAGCTCGGCAAGCAATCCCTTGGCCTTGCTCAGCGCACCGTGGCGACGGGTCGAGGCCGAGGCATCGACGACGATCAGCCACAGCTGCGCGGGTGCGCTACTTCGGGGCTGGCGCTGTAAATCCGCACGGCGCTTTGGCTTGCCTTGCAACAAGGTGGCGAGCCAGTCGATAGCGCCGCTCGCGCCGCGTTGCCTGGCGCCGCTGCGGCCATGTGCCTGTTTGCCGGGAGCCGGCTTCGCATCCATCCCCGCTCTGGCGCGCGGGGGGATGCTCAGGGCTTTTTTGCCCAGCGCGGCGGTTCACGGCGCTCGCCGGTAGTTTGCGCTTGCGGCGGCAGCTCGCCCCACTGGCCTTCGCCCGCTGTTGGCTGCTCGCTCGGCGCCTGGGCGGGAGGGCTGGCCGGCGGCTGAGCCTGCTGCCGGGGCGGGGTGTGCCGACGGCGATGGCGCAGCACGAAGTCCTCAACCGCATCGATATCCACAGGCTCGATACCAGTCGCGCCACGCCAGGCCGCATGGGCACGGGCCGCGCGCAGCCAGACCAGGTCGGCGCGCAAGCCATCGACACCTGCCTCGAAACAGCGCCCGGTGATCGCCTCCAGCGCCTGATCGTCGAGTGCAATGCGCGCTACCTGAGCACGCGCCTGCTCGCAACGCTCGGCCAGTGCCGCCTGCTGCTCGGCCCACTGGGCGATGAACGCCTGGGGATCGGCATCGAAGGCCAAGCGGCGGCGGACGATGTCGGCCCGCGCCCCCGGTTGCGGCTGGCCGTCCAGCGCCAGGTTGAGGCCGAAGCGGTCGAGCAGTTGCGGGCGCAGCTCGCCCTCTTCGGCGTTCATGGTGCCGATCAGAATGAAGCGCGCACTGTGGCGATGAGAGATACCGTCACGCTCGACATGATTGACGCCACTGGCTGCCGCATCGAGCAGCAGATCGACCAGATGATCGGGCAGCAGATTGACCTCATCGACATACAGCACCCCACCATCGGCCTTGCTCAGCAGGCCGGGCGAGAACTGCGCGCGGCTTTCGCCAAGGGCAGCGTCCAGATCGAGCGTACCGACGATGCGCTCCTCGCTGGCGCCCAGCGGCAGGGTGACGAACACGCCGCTCTCCAGCAGCTCGGCCAGGCCGCGGGCCAGGGTCGATTTGGCCATGCCCCGCGGGCCTTCGATCAGCACCCCTCCGATTGCCGGATCGACCGCCACCAGGCACAGCGCCAACTTCAGCGAGTCGGCACCGACCACGGCGGCAAGGGGGAAGTGGGCGTTATCGGTCATGGCGCAATCCGGCTGAGCAAAGCCGCCATTGTAGCAGCGGGCGGTCGAATCCCACCCCGCTGTTCTGCTATGGTCGGCGGTTTCGCGATGCTGTCGCGTGCGATTTATCCAGGGAGACTCAGATGCGCCTGTGCATTTTCTGCGGTTCCAATGCGGGCACCAATCCCGTCTATATCGAGGCGGCTACCCGCCTCGGCCAAACGCTCGCCAAAGCCGGCATCGGCCTGGTGTATGGCGGCGCGTCCGTCGGCCTGATGGGCGCCGTGGCCGACGCGGCGCTTGAGGCCGGTGGCGAGGTGATCGGCGTGATCCCGCGTTCGCTGTGGGAAAAGGAAGTGGCCCACACCGGCCTCGATGACCTGCGAATCGTCGACTCCATGCACCAGCGCAAGGCGCTGATGGCCGAATTGTCCGATGGTTTCATCGCCCTGCCGGGGGGCGTCGGCACCCTCGAAGAACTATTCGAGGTGTGGACCTGGGCACAACTGGGCCACCACCAGAAACCCTGTGCGCTGCTCAACATCAACGGCTACTACGACCGCCTCGCCGGGTTTCTCGATCACATGGTCGACGAAGCCTTCGTCAAGGCGCCGCACCGCGAGATGCTGATCGTCGAGCAGGATATCGACGCGTTGTTGAAAGCGATCGACGGCTATGAAGCACCGCAGGTGGGCAAATGGATCGGCAGGCAGGAAACCTGATGAGCGAGCAACCACGCCTGGGTTGTGGGGCGGCCATCGTGCGGGACGGGCGCCTGCTGCTGGTGCGCCGCCTGCGTGAGCCGGAAGCCGGCTGCTGGGGGTTGCCCGGCGGCAAGGTGGACTGGCTGGAGCCGGTCGAGCAGGCGGTGCGCCGCGAGATCGAGGAAGAACTCGCCATCCGCCTGACGTCACTGGAGTTGCTCTGCGTGGTCGATCAGATCGATGCGCAGCGCGGCGAACACTGGTTGGCGCCGGTCTATCTGGCCGATGCCTTCGAGGGTGAGGTACGCAACGTGGAGCCCGAAAAACACGGCGATATCGGCTGGTTCGCGCTGGACAGTCTGCCCGAGCCGCTGACCGTGGCCACCCGCCGTGCATTGCCCGCGCTCAACCAACGGCGCTTGCAATCGACCACCGCGATGAATTAACGTCGAGCCCATTCAACGGAGCCCTTCATGTCCACATCCCCGATCCTGAACAGCACCCGCCTCGATGCAGCCTGCATCGAGATCGCGCGTGCCCAGGCATCCGTGGTCGCGGCGGCTGCGTATTTTTATGGGTATTGGTTTAGCCACAGGCGCGCCTGATACCCCACAGGCGCCCTAGCAACTCAGGGTCGCCACCAGACAGTTTCTCGAAACCCCCGGTCGGCCTCCCGACCGGGGGTTTTGTTTTTTCCGGTACATCGATTTTTCACAGAGGATTTCACCATGACCGCCTATATCAACTGCAGCACCTACCAAACCTATTACCGCTACAACTGGCGATTTACCGGCAGCCGCGCTGCTCATCCACTCAATCGAACATCCCATCGAGCCAGATAGTGCGCCGCGCGCGGTAACGTCCGCGCCGGCCGAGGAAACCACCATGTCCGTAGCCGTCAATTCCCGCTCCACCGCCAAATCCGCCGATCTGCACCTGGTCGACACCAAGACCCGCCGCCAGACCTCGCCCTTGCCCAGCGCCACCCAGTTGCGCGAAGAGCTGCCACTCTCCGCCGCGCTCGCGCGCCAGGTGCAGCAACAGCGCCACTCGATCCGCGCCATTCTCGATGGTCACGACCCGCGTCTGCTGGTGGTGGTCGGCCCCTGCTCCCTGCACGACGACGCCGCCGTACTCGAATACGCCGAGCGCCTGGCCGCCCTCAGCCAGCGAGTGGGTGATCGCTTGCTGCTGGTGATGCGCGCCTACGTCGAAAAGCCGCGTACCACGGTGGGCTGGAAGGGCCTGGTCTACGATCCGGCGCTGGATGGCAGCGGCGACATGACCGAAGGCCTGCGCCGCTCGCGACAACTGATGCTGCGCATGCTCGAGCTTGGCCTGCCACTGGCCAGCGAAATCCTCCAGCCGCTGGTGGCCGGCTACTTCGACGACCTGCTCGGCTGGGCGGCAATTGGCGCACGCACCAGTGAATCCCAGGTGCATCGTGAACTGGTAAGCGGTCTGGAGATGCCGGTGGGCTTCAAGAACGGCACCGACGGCAGCCTCGGCATCGCCTGCGACGCCATGCGCTCGGCGGCCCATGCCCATCAGCACTTCGGCGTCGATGGCCACGGCCGGCCAGCGCTGGTGCAGACCCACGGCAACCCGGACACTCACCTGGTGCTACGCGGCGGCCACGCTGGGCCGAACTACGACGCCGCCAGCGTCGCCACCGCCCGCGCCGAGCTGGAGCGCCAGGGCATCGCCCCGCGGATCATGGTCGACTGCAGCCACGCCAACAGCGGCAAGAACCCGCTGCGCCAGCCCGACGTACTGCGCAGCGTGCTCGACCAGCGCCTGGCAGGCGACGGCGCCCTGCGTGCGGTGATGATCGAAAGCCACCTGTACGACGGTGCCCAGAGCCTTGGCGGCGAGTTGCGCTATGGCGTGTCGATCACCGACGGCTGCCTCGGCTGGACCGGTGCCGAACGGATGTTGATCGACGCTGCCGTGCGCATGCGCCACCTGGTTTGACCCCGTAGCCTGGCGTTGAGTGAAGCGATACCGGGGGCACGCCTCACGGGTGCCGCTGCGCTCGACTCGAGCGAATGACGGCTCATCGATCAGACCCTTTGATACTCCCAGCCCTGCGTCGTCCACTGCAGGCGGTCGGTGATCGCCAACGCCTCGATGAACACGGTGTCGTGAGACACCACGACCAGTGCCCCGCAGTATTCGCGCAGCATGGCTTCGACGGCCAGCAGCGAGTCGAGATCGATATGGTTATCGGGCTCGTCGAGCACTAGCAGGGGCGCTGCCGGCTCGCTATCGATCACCCCGGCAAGCGCCAGTTTGAGGCGTTCACCACCACTCAGCCGTGCGCTGCGCAGCAGCGCCCGATGGGCATCGAGCCCCAGGTGCATCAGACGGGTGCGGGCAACGGCTTCGGGCAGTTCAGGATTGCAGTGTCGCAGGTGATCGAGCGCACTCTGCGCCGCCTGCAGGCAGGACAGCTGTTGATCCAGATAGGCCAGAGGCACCTCGACCCGACACTCGCCCGCAACGGCTGAAAGCCGCCCCGCGAGCATCGCCAGCAGGCTCGATTTGCCACAACCGTTGGGCCCGGTGATGGCGAGCCGACGGGGGCCGAACAGTTCGATATCCGGCAGGGTGGCGCCCGAGAACGGCGCCTGCACGCCACGCAGACTCAGCACCCGCTTGCCCTCGGGCAGGGTTGCAGCACCGCCATGCAGCTGAATTTTCAGGTTCTCGTCGACCCGCGTCGCAGCTTCGCTCACCGCTCCCTCGAGTCCGCTACGGGCCTCCTGCAGGCGCTGCTGCAGCCGCCCGGCGTTGGCCTCGCTGCGGCTCTTCTGCTGACCCAGGAGGATCTGCGCCTGGTTGCTGTCCCGCGCCTCACGCGCCCCGCTGGCGGTACGCCGTTGCTGACGTTGCTGCTGCGCCTGCAAGGCACGCTCACCCCGTTTGCGCTCGGTACGGGCATGCTCCAACGTACGCTGGGCGGCCTGGCGCTCGCGCAATAAACAGTCTCGATAGACACTGTAATTGCCCCCGTAGGCGCGCAACCCGCCTGGCGCCAGCTCGACGATGCGCTGCATGCCTTCGAGCAGTTCGCGATCATGGCTGATCACCAGCAAGCCACCCGGCCACTGCTGCAAGCGTCGATAAAGGTGCTGGCGGCTGCGGCGGTCGAGATGATTGCTCGGCTCATCGAGGATCAGCATATCCGCGCCACAGAGAAACACGCCGAGCAGCGCAACCCGCGTGCGCTCACCGCCGCTGAGCATGGCAGCCGGGGTTTGCAGCGAGAGATGGTCAAGGCCCTGCTCACGCAATGCGATTTGAAGGCGCTCGGCGATATCCCAGCGGCCTTCGAGCGACTCGATATCGTCTTCGCCCATGCGCCCGTCAGTCACCCGGCACAGCGCATCGTAAGGTGCAGCGAAGCCCGTCAGGTCGACCACCCGAGCACCCTCAGGCACTTCGATTTCCTGAGGCAGATAGGCAACCTGAGCCTGCCGCAGGATACGCCCGCCGGTCGGCTGCAACAGCCCCGCGAGCAGGCGGCCGAGCACGCTCTTGCCAGCGCCGTTGCGCCCCACCAGTCCGGTATGCCGGGCATCGAAGGTTTCGCTCAGCTCATCGAACAGAGGCCGACCGTTGGAAAAATCAAAGGACACGCGCTCGAGCGCGATAACAGACGAGTTCGTCATGGATGACTCCAGGCAATGCCGTGAAAACGCGAGGCACAAGGCCGCGGCGGACAATCACAGGTCGTGCGGACACGACGGCATTACTGGCGCATTGGACGAAACTCCGGAGGGAAATGGACGGGTAGGCTAAACCCAAGGTCAGGCCAGGGCAACCGAGGCGACTTGTAAAAACCGAAAAAGCGCTGAAGGCAGCTTCAAGGCGGAAGCGGACGGTGGGAAGAGCTTTTGTGGGAGAGGCTTTAGCCTCGATTTTGCCTAGCTAGGCGTAAAGAGCTCGCGGCTAAAGCCCCTCCCACGAGATTGATGATGGCTCCCACGCTCCAGCGTGGGAGCCCAATCCAGGGCGCTCTGCGCCCGCCAGGCCTCGACATCGGACGCAGAGCGTCCCTGCAGGCATTCCCACGCGGAGCGTGAGGAACGATCAGATCGAACCCCGCAGCAGATGACCGCTTCCGCCACTTTCGGCCAACGCGCCAACAGACCTCAGCTTTCTTCGCTGTCGAGCAGCAGGTTTTCCAGGGCTTCGCGATAGTCGCCCGGCTCCTGCCACATGCCGCGCTGCTGGGCTTCGAGCAGGCGCTCGATGATGTCCTGCAGGGCGCCGGGGTTGTGCTGCTGGATGAAGTCGCGGGTGTCTCTGTCCATCAGGTAGGCGTCGGTGAGCAGGGCGTACTGATGGTCATCGACCAGCTCGCTGGTGGCGTCGAAGGCGAACAGGTAGTCGATGGTTGCGGCCAGCTCGAAGGCACCTTTGTAGCCGTGGCGCTTCATGCCCTCGATCCACTTCGGGTTGGCCGCACGGGCGCGCACCACCCGGGCCAATTCCTGCTTGAGGGTACGGATGCGCGGCGTATCGGGCTGACTGTTGTCGCCGTGGTAGCTGGCCACCTTGGCGCCACGCAGGGTTTCCACCGCCGCCAGCATGCCGCCCTGAAACTGGTAATAGTCGTTGGAGTCGAGGATGTCGTGTTCGCGGTTGTCCTGGTTGTGCAGCACCGCCTGCAGATGCTCCAGGCGCTCGGCGAACTGGCCACGCGCCGGCGTACCTTCGCTGCCTTTGCCGTAGGCGTAGCCGCCCCAGTTCAGGTAGACCTCGGCAAGATCCGCGCGGCTTTCCCAGAGGCGCTCCTCGATGGCGTTCTGCACGCCGGCCCCATAGGCGCCGGGCTTGGAGCCGAAGATCCGCCAGCCGGCCTGGCGCCGCGCTTCGAGTTCGTCCAGCCCGCCATCCTGCAGCGCCAGGGCTTCCTGCCAGACGCGCGCGGACAGCGGGTTCATGTCCGGCGACTCGTCCAGATCGGCGACCGCCTGCACGGCGTCGTCGAACAGGCGGATCAGGTTGGCGAAGGCATCGCGGAAGAACCCGGACACCCGCAAGGTCACGTCGACACGCGGGCGACCGAGCTGCTCGAGGGGCAGCACGTCGAAGCGCTCGACCCGCCCGCTACCGGCCTGCCACACCGGGCGTACGCCCATCAGGGCCATGGCCTGGGCGATATCGTCGCCGCCGGTGCGCATGGTCGCGGTGCCCCACACGGACAGGCCGAGCTGGCGCAGATGGTCGCCTTCATCCTGCAAGTGACGTTCCAGCAGGCGGTCGGCAGCCTGCACGCCAAGGCGCCAGGCCGTGGGCGTAGGCAGATTGCGCACGTCCACGGAATAGAAATTGCGCCCGGTCGGCAGTACATCGAGCCGCCCTCGGCTGGGTGCGCCGCTGGGGCCGGAGGGCACGAAGCGACCATCAAGGGCATAGAGCAGGCCGTGCATCTCGGCATCGCCACAGGCGTCCAGCAACGGCGCGATATGGCTGCGCAGGCTGTGCAGCACTGCGGCGCTGCTTGATCCAACGGATTCGAAATCCGCTCCCTCAATCAGTCGTAATCCCAGCAGCTCCAGTCGCTCCCGGGTATCGCCCATAGTGCGCCACGGCTCATCACTCAGGCTCACCAATATTGCCGGACGCGGCCCGCTCCATGGCGCGGCCATATCGCAATCGAGCGGATCGAAATCGAGGGCCAGATCATGGGCCAGGGCTCGCAGCAGGCTGGCGTTGCCGCCCTGGCCATCGCCGCGAGGAATGCGCAGCAAAGCGAGCAGCGTGTCGCGGCGCAACGTGCCGCTCGGCGATTCGCCGAACACATGCAGGCCATCGCGAATCTGCGATTCCTTGAGGTCGCACAGGTAGGCGTCGAGTTGCGGCAACCAGCTGGCCGGGTCGTCATTGAGCTGCAGGCCCAGTTCACGATCCAGACTGGCCTCGCGCACCTTCTGCAGAATCTCGCCACGCAGCTCACTGGCGCGGCGCAGGTCGAGCTGGCTGGCGTCGTAATACTCGTCAGCCAGCCGCTCCAGATCACGCAGCGGGCCGTAGCTCTCGGCACGGGTCAGCGGCGGCATCAGGTGGTCGATTATCACCGCCTGGGTACGGCGCTTGGCCTGGGCGCCTTCACCGGGATCATTGACGATGAAGGGGTAAATGTTCGGCAGGGCGCCGAGGATTGCCGTCGGCCAGCAGCTTTCGGACAGGCCGACGCTCTTGCCGGGTAGCCATTCCAGGTTGCCGTGCTTGCCGACATGGATCACCGCGTTGGCCTGGTATAGATGGCGCATCCAGCAATAGAAGGCCAGGTAACCGTGGGGTGGCGCCAGATCCGGGTCGTGGTAGACCGCCGCCGCATCCACCTGATAACCCCGCGCCGGCTGGATGCCGACGAAGGTCAGACCGAAACGCAGGCCGGCGATCATCAGCCGGCCATCGCGGAACATCGGATCGTTTTCCGGTGTGCCCCAGCGCTCCAGCACCGCCTGGCGATTAGCCTCGGGCAGGGCGGCAAAGAATCGCTGGTAGTCGTCCAGCGCCAGGCTCTGCGCGCAGGGCCGCAGGTCGAGGTTGTCGAGATCGTTGGTGACGCCACCGAGCAACTGGTGGATCAGCGCGGTGCCGCTGTCCGGCAACGCATCGACCGGGTAACCCTGCTGCTGCAAGGCCTGGAGAATATTCAGCGCCGCCGCCGGGGTGTCCAGGCCGACACCGTTGCCGATGCGACCGTCGCGGGTCGGGTAGTTGGCCAGCACCAGGGCGACGCGCTTTTGCGCTGCAGGCGTGCGCTGCAGTTCGCACCAACGCCGCGCCAGTTCGGCGACGAAATCCATGCCCGGCAGGTGCGCGCGGTAGCAGACCACATCGCTCTGGCTGCGCTCGCTGCGCCAGGCAAGGCCCTTGAAACTGATCGGCCGGGTGATCAGTCGGCCGTCCAGTTCCGGCAGCGCGATATGCATGGCCAGGTCGCGGGGGCCGAGACCCTGAGCGTTGCCTTGCCACTGTTCTTCGCTGTCCAGCGCACAAAGCGCCTGCAGCACCGGCACGTCGCGACGGAACGGCCTTGCCTGGGGCGACTCCGGGTTGGATTGGGCGAAACCGGTGGTGTTGAGGATCACGCTCACGCCGGCTTCGTCCAGCCAATCCTCGACCTGCGCCAGGCAGGTCGCCTCCTTGAGGCTGGCCACGGCGATGGGCAACGGATTGAGGCCCTGAGCCTGCAGCCGCTGGCAGAAGGTGTCGACGAAAGCGGTGTTGGCTGCCTGCACATGGGTGCGGTAGAACAGCAGCGCGGCAACGGGTGCGTCCGGCTGCCAGCTGGCACGCCAATCCTGCAGCGACGCATTGCCCACGCGTGGGTGATACAGGCCAACCCGCGGCAGCGCTCGGGGAGGCTGCCAGCCATAGTCACGGCCCATATAGCGGTCGGCGATGCAGTTGAAGAACTGCCGCGCGTTATCCACACCGCCCTGGCGCAGGTACTGCCAGAGCCGCTCGGCATCTTCGGCGGTCACGTTGCCCAGCGCAGTGAGCTCGGGGTCGGGGTTATCACAGCCCGGCACCAGAATCAGTGTCTTGCCCTGCCCCGCCAGCTCCACCAGCCGCTGGATGCCGTAGCGCCAGTAGCTGACGCCGCCATGCACGGAAATCATGATGACCTTGGCATGCCTGAGCACCTGCTCGACGTAGAAGTCCACCGAGGCGTTGTTGCTCAGCTGTGCCGGGCTGGCCAGACGCAGGCTGGGGTAATCCTCGGGCAGATGACGGGCGACCTCGGCCAGCAGCGACAGGTGCGAATCACCGGTGCACAGCACCACCAGCTCGGCGGGGGTCTGGCCAAGGTCGGCGATACTATCGGCCGGCAGCGACTGGCCGGGCTGGGTGCGCAGGAGGTGCATATTCTCGCCTAAAGCATCGTCCGCAAGCGCGCTCCTACGGTTCGTGTAGGAGCCCGCTTGCGGACGATCATGGTTATACCAGAGCCGCTTTCAGCTCAGCCGCGATGGCCGTGTGGTCGAGCTCCTGGCCGATTACGATTAGGCGGGTAACCCGCGCTTCATCGGCCTTCCAGGCACGATCGAAATGCTTGTCGAAACGCAGGCCGACACCCTGCAGGAGCAGACGCATGGGTTTGTTCGGCACGGCGACGAAACCCTTGATGCGCAGGATGCCGTGTTTACCCACGACGTCCTTCAGTGCAGCCAGCAGGCGGGCCTCATCGGCTTCCGGTAGTTCCACGTGGAACGAGTCGAACTCGTCGTGATCGTGGTCTTCGTCTTCATTGTCGTGGTGAGTCTTGCGACCCTCGATGTGCAGCTCTGTCTCGCTGTTCAGGCCCAGCAGCACATTGAGCGGCAGCGAACCGCCATGGGCTTCGACCACCTTGACCGCTGGCGGCAGCTCTTCGCCAACTTCAGCGCGCACCGCTGCCAGCGCCTCGGCATCGAGCAGATCGGCCTTGTTGAGGATCACCAAATCGGCGCTCGCCAGTTGGTCGGCGAACAATTCGTGCAGGGGCGACTCATGATCGAGGTTGGGATCGAGCTTGCGCTGCGCGTCGACCTGATCGGGGAAGGCCGCGAAGGTGCCGGCAGCCACCGCCGGGCTGTCGACCACGGTGATCACCGCATCGACGGTGCAGGCGTTGCGAATTTCCGGCCAGTTGAAGGCTTGAACCAACGGCTTGGGCAAGGCCAGACCGCTGGTTTCGATCAGGATGTGGTCGAGGTCGCCGCGACGCGCCACCAGCTCGCGCATCACCGGGAAGAACTCTTCCTGCACGGTGCAGCACAGGCAGCCATTAGCCAGTTCGAAGACACGGCCGTTGGCTTCTTCCTCGGTGCAGCCGATGGAGCATTGCTTGAGGATCTCACCATCGATACCCAGCTCGCCGAACTCGTTGACGATCACGGCAATACGGCGGCCTTCGGCGTTTTCCAGCATGTGCCGCAGCAAGGTGGTCTTACCGGCACCGAGAAAGCCGGTGACGATGGTGACGGGAAGTTTGGCGAGCGTTTTCATGGAGGCCCCTGGCGTCTGGAGAAACGGCGAGCGGGCAATGAGATGGCAGGCGCCAGCCGGGGCTGTCGCACAAACACCACCGGATCACCCCGCCCGGTTGTCGAAAGCATTATCGAGGCAGGTCTCCTGGCTCACAGGTCATGGCGCGTAGCCGGCCTTCCCGGTTTCCCAGTGGCGGTTGGCGATGCGCTCGCTGCTTACAGTTGCGGGGGCAGCCACGGCTTGCCGTGTTCCCTCTTAGCTCCACACGAGTGGAGAACCTCGAAAAACGCAAGGCTACGCAGAGCCTGCGATACGGTCAATCACGGGGTGACCTGTAACATGTTGACGCACTTGGCGCTTCGTGGTGTTCTTGCGCGGTTGTTTCAGGTGTCTCACGCCGCCGTGCGTGAGGTGAAACGGGAAGCCGGTTCGAGTCCGGCGCTGCCCCCGCAACGGTAAGCGAATGTCAGGATCGTTTTGGCCACTGTGCGAGAGCATGGGAAGGCCGATCCTTATCACTGCCCAGTGATCATCGTGAGCCCGGAGACCGGCCTGAATCCTCTGTTTGGCAACCCGCGGTGGGCGGGCACGCGCCGACTATCGCCCGCCTGTGCGGGCAGTCTCGCCGTGTCCTGCTGTGCCGTTTACCCCTGAGGTCTACGATCATGTCCAGCAGCGTCCTTTCGAATTCCACCGCCTCTGCGCGTCCCTTGTCGCAACGTATCTTGCTCGCCGTTGGCAGCTGCGTTCTGGGCGCCGTGCTGATCTTCTTCGCAGGCTTTTCCCACGTAGAAGCCCTGCATAACGCCGCCCACGATACCCGGCATAGCGCCGCGTTTCCGTGCCACTGAGGACGCCATGATGATCAAGCGCATCGCCCAGACTGCCGGCTTCGCCGGCCTGCTCGCCGCCATCGTGCTGACCTTGTTGCAGAGCCTGTGGGTAACCCCACTGATCCTGCATGCCGAGACGTTCGAAGTCGCCGAACCCGCGGCCACTCTCGAACACAGTCATGACACCTCCAGCGCCGCTCACGATCATGCCGCCGCTGGCGGTCACAGTCATGACGGTGAAGCCTGGGCACCGGAAGATGGCTGGCAACGGCTGTTATCCACAGGCTTGAGCAATCTGGTGGTAGGCGTTGGCTTTGCGCTGATGCTCGCCGGCCTGTTCACCCTGCGCGCCCCCGAGAAGACCTGGCAGGGCCTGCTCTGGGGCCTGGCTGGCTTCGCCACCTTCGTGCTCGCGCCCTCAAGCGGCTTGCCGCCGGAGCTGCCGGGTACCGCCGCAGCCGAGCTGCTGCTGCGCCAGTACTGGTGGATCGGCACCGCTGCTTCGACCGCCGCAGGCCTGGCGCTGCTGGCATTTGGCGGTAACTGGGTGCTGCGCATACTGGGCCTGGTGATTCTGGCGCTGCCCCATGTGATTGGCGCACCGCAGCCTGAGGTGCACGAAAGCCTGGCACCCGAAGCGCTGGAGCACGAATTCATCCTTGCCTCGCTGCTCACCAACGCTGCGTTCTGGGCTGCCCTGGGGCTGGCTGCCGCCTGGTTCCATGGCCGCACTCGACACGCAGAATGAACGAGCGCCCTACCCTCGTCGCCGGCCTGGGTTGCCGGCGCGGGTGTTCGCTGAGCGAGCTGCTGGCATTGCTCGACGATACGCTGGCCGAGCATGGCTCGAGCACTGCCAAGCTGACAGCCCTGGCCAGCAGCGAACACAAGGCTGACGAGCCCGGTTTACTGCAGTTGGCCGAGCATCTGGGCCTGCCCATCAGCTTCATGCCCGCGGATGCGCTGACGGGTTACCATGAGCGCCTGAGCCAGACCTCGGCTATCGCCCTGCACGTTACCGGCAGCCAGAGCGTTGCAGAAGCCAGCGCGTTGGCCTTGGCCGAACACTTGAGCAATCGACCTGCTCGCCTGTGGATAACCAAGTGCAAGAGCGCCAACGCCACACTGGCTGTCGCAGACATCGAACCTTAGAAACGCCGCTACTGTAGGTGCGTCGACCTCGGCGCGAAAAATTGCAGCCGCGCCGCAAAACGGAGTCGTTCAAGCCATTCGCTGCGGGGTCGCGGCTCCTACAGCCGCAGCCAGTCTTCCACCATTTACCGCTTGCAACCCAGGAATCTCATGACCGTCTATTTCATCGGCGCCGGCCCCGGCGACCCCGAGCTGATCACCGTGAAGGGCCAGCGCCTGATTCGCTCCTGCCCGGTGATTCTCTACGCCGGCTCCCTGGTGCCGGAAGCACTGCTCGACGGCCATCAGGCCAGCCTGGTGGTGAACACCGCCGAATTGCATCTCGATGAAATCGTCGCCCTGCTGCACGCCGCCCATGCACGCAGCGAGGACGTGGCACGGGTACATTCGGGAGACCCATCGCTGTACGGCGCCATCGGTGAGCAGATTCGTCACCTGCGCGCACTCGACATCCCCTTCGAGATCATCCCTGGGGTCACGGCTACGGCAGCCTGCGCCGCGCTGCTGGAAAGCGAGCTGACGCTGCCGGATGTTTCGCAGACGGTGATCCTCACCCGCTATGCCAGCAAATCACCGATGCCCGAAGGCGAGCAGCTGCACGATCTGGCTCGGCACGGCGCGACCATGGCCATCCACCTGGGCGTGCAACACCTGGCGAAGATCGTCGGCGAGCTGCTGCCGCACTATGGCGCCAGTTGCCCGATCGCGGTGGTGCATCGCGCCAGCTGGCCGGACCAGGACTGGGTGCTCGGCACACTCGCCGATATCGAAGAGAAGGTCAGCGCCAAAGGCTTTCGTCGCACTGCGCTGATTCTGGTTGGCAGGGTGCTGGGCGCCGAGGACTTCGCCAATTCGGCGCTGTACCACGAGAGCCATCGCCACCTGTTCAGGGCAGGCGCTGCAGACGATACAGACTCTCGCTGACCTTGCCGTGATTGTCGGCAATGACGATCTGCGCGCCCCGCTGGGCGAGACGCCCGTTGAGATCGCTGGCGTACAGGCGCTGCAGAAAGATCGGATAATCGAGCGCGCTTTGGATGACCACTTGTTCGCCCAACCAGGCATGCAGCGCCGGCAGATGGAAACTCCAGCAGCCCTCACGGCAGTCGAAGCCCGCGTCGCGCAGTTGCTCGATCAGCGTCTGATCGCCACCCAGCACACCGTCGCAACAGCGGTACAAGGTATCTACCCAGTCGCTCATGTCAGGGGGCGACCACCGGCAGCTCGATACGGAAGCAAGCACCACCCTCCTGGTTGCTCACGCTGAGCTTGCCACCCATCTGGTTGACCAGCCCGTAGCTGACCGACAGCCCCAGCCCGGTGCCCTTGCCCACTGGTTTGGTGGTGAAGAACGGATCGAACACGCGATCCAGCAGCAGCGGGTCGATACCGCCCGCATTGTCCTGAACCTGCACGACCACCTTATTCTCGCTGAGCGAGCTGTGCAGGTGGATACGCGGCTCCAGTTCGGGCTGCTTTTCCCGCGCGCTGAGCAGCGCATCCTTGGCGTTGACCAGCAGATTGATGATCACCTGCTCGAGCTGGTCGGCATGCCCACGCACCTGGGGAGAACCGCAGAGGTCGAGGGTCAGGTCGATATCGCGGGCGAGCTCGCCTTCGCGGATCAGCGTCAGGGCGCCCTCGATGGCCTCGTCAGGGCTGAACAGATCGTCCTCGACCTCGGAGCGCCGCCCGAAGATGCGCATGTGGTTGACGATCTTCGCCGCCCGGGTGATCTGCTGCTCGATACGCCCCAGTTTGTTCTTCAGGTAATCGGGGTTGGCCGAACCGTTTTCCACACCCTTCAAGGTATTGGTCAGGGCGATGCGCATGACGTTCAGCGGCTGGTTGATCTCGTGGGCCAGCCCCGTGGCCATCTCGCCTAGCACCGCCATCTTGGCGCTCTGGTTGAGCATCTGCCGGGCCTTCTGTAATTCTGTGTCGTCACGCCCGACGGCCTGCACTTCGAGCAGCTTGCCGTGCTCGTCGAACACCGCACGCTCGGCCAGAACCCACCAGATATGTTCGCGCCCCGGCAGGTCCATGCGCACCAGTGCGGTGGAGACCGGCTCGGCGGGCGTCAGTTGGCGATGGCGCTCGCGAAACTGGGTCAGCTCCTGGGCCGACAGATAGGTCGCCAGGCTGGTACCCGGCAGGTTTTCCTGACGAATGCCCAGATACTGCGCCAACGGTCGGTTGGCGTAGACCAGCGTGAGATCAGGCCGATAGCGGCAGATGATCGCCGGCGAGTCTTCCACCAGGATGCGATAGCGCTCCTCGCTCTCGCGAATCCGCTCGGCGGCCTGGGCGGCCTCGGTCACGTCCAGGCACAGGCCGACCGCCTCCACGGGAATACCGCGCTCATCACGCAGCAGCTTGGCTTCGTCTTGCAGCCAGTGGTAATGCCCCTCGCGGTCGATCAGCCGGTAGCGACAACTGGCGGCGCCCTGGCTGAGCAGCGTGCGGGTGTGGGCGAAATAAATGTCACGGTCATCGGGGTGGATGAAGTCGGCCATGCTGCGCTGCACGAAATCCTCCAGTGTCCAGCCCAGCAGGGCGCTGCTGCTATCACTGCAGAACACCGGCACGAAGGCGCCCTCTTCATAGCGATTCACGTAGATCAGCGCCGGCGCGCTGGCGACCAGGCTCTTCAGGCGCGTGGTCGCCGCATCGGCTTCGACCTCCTTGAGCTTCATGTCGTTGATGTCCAGCACCGCGCCGACGATGCGCCGCTGGCCGTTGGCATTGAGGATCCGCGTGTGGATGCGGAACCAGCACAGCTCCTCGGCGGCGTCACGCAGACGCACCACCTGTTCGAAGGCACGACCGCTCATCTCGGCATCGCCCAGGCGGATGCGGAATTCGTCGCGGTCGGCCGGGCTGAGCAGCTCCAGCCAGTCAGCCAGGGTCACCGCCTGGCGCGGATCGAAGCCGAAGCGCTGCATCAGGCTGGGGGCCAGCAGAAACGCCCCACTGCGCGGCATGTATTCCCACCAGCCGGTGCCGAGCAGATTCTGCAGGATATCTACACGCTCGACGTGCACCCGCCGGCTCTGCTCATCGAGGCGTTGCAACAGGGGCGCGGCGACATTGGAAAACAGATCCAGCCAATCACGGGTATTAAGCTCGGGCATGCTCTGGTGGGCGATGTAAGGCGAGCACAGCAGCCAGGCACGGATTCCCTGATGATCAGCGTAGGGCACCAGCCAGACAGAATCAGCGGCGTGCCATTCGGTGACATCCACTCCACCTCGCAACCACTGTACGGGCTGGTCGCCAGCGTACTGCTGCAACTCGCGGGGCAGGTGCTGACCGTCTTCCCAGAACACCGGCGTCAGCGCGTCGCGGTAATGCCCGACGATCTGCCAGCCGCCCCGCTGCGCGTCCGGCAGGGCCAGCGCCGTGCAGGCCAGCCGCAAGGCCTGAGCCATCGCGCCCAGCCACTCGTGGGCATGGCGGGGAAATTCGACCCGGTCGGCACCCCGTATGCTCTGCGCCACAGCGCTGATTTGCGAGAACACCTGCAGACGCTGTTCGCAGGCTTGCAAGCGGGCCAGAAAGTCGCCGATCTCGAAGGCCTGCAGCGACCAGCCCTGCACTTCAGCCTTGAGCCAGCCGCGGGTATGCAGAATGCTGCCGTCACGGGTGACGAAGGAAAGATCGAGCATCTGTTGCACGAAAGCCGCCAGATCCGTCACCAGATAGCGACTCTGACCGTGTAGCAACTGCTCCAGCGGCAGCACTTGGGAAACCGCGATTGGCAGGCGGTACGAGAGACTGCCGGAGACCTCGAATACGCGCCCGAGGGCATCGATGGAAAGATTCAGACACGGACTGTTGGCGGAAACCGCTGCGGGTGCAACAGTCGCCTCCGGCGCCGCCTGCGCTTCGGGGTCACGCTTGAACCAATCCTTGAATACTTGCATTGTCCGGCCCACCTACCATGATTAGCGCCGCAGACGGATCGAAATATCCGTCGATGTGATCGGGCTACCTCGCCCCTACTGAACCCGGACACCCATCGCATCCATGGCCTATATCGTATTGCTCTGCTGGCTTGGCGCCTGCGCGTTTCAGGACGCTCAACACCGCAAGATCGCCAACCTGCTGACCCTGGGCGGTCTCTGCGTCGCCCTGGCCTACCTGCTGTGGTCAGGCAGCAGCCTGACCGGTGCCAGCCCGCCAGCGGTAGTGCTGGCTATCGGTATCGCGTGCCTGCTGTCGCTGCCCGGCTACCTGAGTCGGCAAATGGGCGCTGCAGACGTGAAAATGCTCGTGGCTCTGGGTGCCGCCAGCGATGCCGCACATGTACTGTTCAGCGTTATCGGAGCCGCCCTCGTGCTGATCATCTGGGTCACGCTGGTGCGCATCTGGCCTGATATCCGCCTGGCACTTCCAAGACGCCTGGTCGCGCTAAGAACGACCAACGGCAAAGCACCACCCTATGCACCTTTTCTATGCTTGGGATTTGTACTTACAGCATTGTGGTTTATAGCCAAATAAACGGTGCCATATGATCGACAACTTGCAGCGAGCATAATGAAAAATATCGACCAGCCCTATAGCAAAAAACTGATAACCGCTGTTAATCACAGCGGGCTCGACTGCACAGCTTTGACTATAACTTAGGGCATAGCTATCCTAATTTTCTAATATCAATCATCCGTCTCCCTATAGAGTCTTTGCATGGAAAGCTCCTATCCCTTACGGATAATGATAGTCGACGACGAACCGGCCATTGTCGAGGAGCTCGCGGAGTTTCTCGAGCAACTCGGTTATGGTGTTACGGCGTGCCATTGTGCAGAGGATGCATTACAGGCGTTCCAGCAGGATGAACATATCGGTATCGTGCTCAGCGATATGCACATGCCCGGGTTGACCGGGGTTCAACTGGTGGGTGAGCTGGCCCGTATTACACGCACTGGGCGGCTCTACGAAACGGCTATCTTTACCGGCAGTACCGACAAGCAGGACGTCATCCTGGCCTTGCGCGCCGGGGTTTCCGACTACTACCAGAAACCAGTGGATCTGGAAGAGCTGGGGGCCAGCGTGAAGCGCTTGCATGAGCGCGTCGAGCAACGAATCAAGGAACAGCAGATTCGTCAGCGCATTCAGGATCTGGCTGCATCGCTGCACGAGATGCACAGCGACCTATTGCCAACGCCAATAAAGAACGTCGCGCAAATGACTGTGGCGGCGGATGTTATTCCCGAGCCTTTCGACAAACTATCGAGAAGGCAGTTGGCGGTCGCGCAATTGATCGCCAAAGGGATGACTAATTACCAGATCTCCTGCGAATTGGGCATTACCGAAAACACCGTAAAACTTTATGTCTCCCAGATATTGAGACTGACGCGCGTGCACAACCGCACACAACTGGCGCTGTCCTATCCTTCCCATGGGTAAACTTTGTAAGCGTTTTGTATAGAGTTTCTCTTGAAATTTATACAGACGCCGCAGTTTTGACGACTCTTTCACACCGACAACAAGTCCGTACAACGACATTGATACACTATTCAGCCAATGTTTTATTCTTCACCAAATTCCCCCCCTACATCCTGCTCGAAGAACTCCGGGATAGGGTGCTTATGGCTCTCCAGCCAGCGCTGCAAGGCCAACTCTCGCTCGGCGGGTGTCGATGTCTGAGGATGGGAAGACGCCAGGCGCCCTTCTCGCTGCAGCCGCAACCAGTGGGCTGTCTGCGTCTCTACCTCACTGCCAACCAAGCCACCCGCCCCTCCCTCGCCAGCAGCCTGGCTAACCAGCGGCAGGCATGCCAGCAGCGCAACGCCAACGATCATCCCCTTCATGGTGCTCTCCCTCTCGCGCAGTTGCGCCGTGGCTGGTGGGTGTCCGATCAGCGCTGATTGGCCACTGTGTCGCCCTGTAGCTCGCTAACAGGCTCGACGCGGATGAAGCCCCCGTCGTCAGGCACGATCAGACGGCCTGGACGCATCTCGATCTTTGCCCGCACCTGATTGGCAGGTGTGGAAGCCGGCGCGGAAGCGACGACCTCCACCGGCTCGGCAGCCACTGCAGGCGCAGCCGGTTGGCTGACCACCACCGGAGCAGCGCCAACCTGGGGCGTCGCCGCTGGGGTCGGTGCTGCACTAGCCACGGCTGCACGCGTAGCGACAGGTGTCGGCGCGACGGCAGGCGCCTGGGCCACGATCACAGGAGCAGCGGCCGGCGCAGGGGCGGCGGCTACCGCAGGCGCCGTCGGCTGGCTGACCACCGCCGGAGCAGCGGCCACCTGGCGCGGCGGCGCCGGAATCGGCGCTGCGCTAGCCAAGACGGTACGCGTAACGGCAGGTGCCGGCTCTGCGGCTGGCGCTCTGGCCACGACCACGGGAGCAACGGCTGGCGCTGGAGCTGCTGGCGACCTCACGGCGCTGGCAACGGAAAGCGGTACCACCGGAGCCGGACGGAAATTGGATAGCTGCGGCGCCGGAACGGCTGGAGCGCGCGGCGCAGCGGGGAGCGCCGGGCCCTCTGCCGCACGAGCCACCGCGGGCTGAGCAACCAATTGTGGCGCTACTGACTTCTCGGCTGGCTTCGCAACAGGTGCGGCAACGACAGGGGCAACCGCCGGCTGCAACGGAGCTGGCCGCGTATCGGCTGGCTTCGGCGCCGGAGTCGCAGCAGCAGGCGAACTCTGCTGAGCACGCGGGGCTGGTGTCGGAGCGCCGGGCTGCGGCGCAGCGGCACCCGCCACACCGATCTGGCTGCGCAATGTCTGGGCACGCTGTTCGGCTGTGCGGAACTCATTAGCGGAAAAACCCATGCGTTCGGCCAGTGCGCTGGCCTGCGGCAAGTTGCCCTGGAAGATCAGCAGGGTCATCAGGTTCAATGCCGGCTGCTTCTCCGTTTCGTTTAGTTCCAGTGCGGTCAGCAGTTCGAAGCGCGCTTCATCCATACGACCGAGGTTCATGTACACCACGCCCAGGTCGTTGCGGATGGTATCGCTGGTCGGATCGAGATTGGCCGCCAGGCGCAGATGAGTCAGTGCTTCCTCGTAACGGCCCTGAGCGCTGGCGAGCTGGCCCAGGCCGTGTTCACCCTGAGCCTTGAGGCAGGTACCGAGCAGGCTGGTGTAAAGCTCCTGGGCTTCCGGGCGGTTCAGCGAGCGCAGAATGCGCGCCTTGTACAAATTCGCCTGGGGCAGGCCGCTGGGCAGGCGCTCCAGATTGGCCAATGCAGCGTGTAGACGCCCTTCATCGGCGGTTTTCTGCGCAAGATTGAGGGCCAGTTCCTGATCCTGGGACAACGGTGCACAGGTCATCGGGGTCGCTGCGCCCCTGCTCATCAACCAGGGGGACTGGGCCGGGCTGCTCGCGCAACCAGCCAACAGTCCCACCACCCCTACCACGCTCACTACACGCTTCATCTCAACTCCCCCAGAGCCCCGACGATCGCGATAAATCCGGGCCCCGCCAATACGATCAACAATGCCGGGAACAGGAAGATCATCATGACCACGGACATCTTCCCGGACAATTTGGAAACTCTTTCTTCGAGAGCCGTATGATGCCGATCATCGATCAGCTCCTTGAGCCGCAGCAACGAGGCCATGGCTCCGCCGCCCTGGACGATAAGCTGTTCGAGGATCACTACGCAATCGGTGACCTCGTAGACTTCCAGCAGGGCCGCCATGTCACGTAATTCACGGCCCAATTCAAGCCCCGCATCGACCCGCGCCAGCACCTGGCGCAGCTCTGCACTGAGGTTCGGAAGGATGCCCTCGGACTCCTTGGCGAGCACCCGCAACCCCTGCTCCACGGTCATGCCGACATCGAACAGGATGCGCAGCAAGGGAATGAACGTCGTCACCTCTTCAGCCAGCCGCTCCTGTCGACGCCTGGCCGCCATGGCCAGCCAGCGCTTGGGAATCAGGTAACCGATACCGAGCGCGAACACCGGCGCCAGCCAGATCGGTTGCGGCGCCTTGTTCAAGAGTAGCTGGACGATCACCACCAACATCAGCAATACGATCGGCGTGCCCAACTGGATGGCCGAGAACATCGATTGCTGACTGCGTTTGCGCCAGCCCAGGCGATTGAGCAACTGCACCGTTTCGCTATCCATGCTCAGGGTACGCCGGCCCAGCGAGCTGCCGCCGATGCCGCGCATCATGCCACCACCGGAAACCCGCGATACGCTGCCCATGCGCTGGCTGAATTGCCGCCGGGCACGCAGATCGCCATAGGCCAGGTAGATGAACAGTAGTGCGAGCAGCAACTGCAGCAACGCACTGAGCAGCAGAAGACCACCCATCACAGGCTCCTCAGCATGCGCCAAAGCGAAAAGCTGCCAAGGGCCTGCAGCACGAATGCCAACAGCAGCACCATGCGCCCCGTGGACTCCTGCCACATGCCCAGCATGAATTGCGGGTTGGTGACAAAGATGTAGCAGGCCAGCGCCAGCGGCAAGCCGCCCATCACATAGGCGCTGATGCGCGTTTCGCCGGTCAGCGCGCGCAGTTTGCGAGCGCTCTGCTCGCGCTCGCGGATCAGCCGGATCAGGTTGTTCAGCAGCTCGGTGCTGTTACCGCCATAACGTTGATTGACCCTGACCCCAAGTGCCAGTACCTGGAATTCATCACGCTCGTAGAGATCGGCGAAATCCTGCAGGGCATCGCCCAAGCCCATGCCGCGCTGCACGTTACGGCGGGTACGGGCCATCGCCTCGCGCAGGGGTTCGGGCGCGGTCTCCATGGCCAGCATCAGCGCGTCGCCAAGCGCGCGCCCGGACTTAAGGCTGCGAATCACGTGGTCAAGAAAGATCGGCAGTTGCTCGATCATGCGCTGTACTCGGCGGCGATAACGCAATGCAATGAACAGGTGCCCGAGCACCAGTGGTAGCAACAACATGACCAGCAGGCCCAGCCAATGGCCGACAATCAACCCCATCAAGGCGCCAAGCAACCAGATGAACAGCCACAGGCCGAGGCCCTTGCGTGGCTTGCTAAAACCGGCACGCAGAAACAACTTATCCACATGCCCGATGGACACCACCCCCAGAGGCTCCGGCTGATCCATCAGCAAGCGCTGGATCACCTGCTCGGAAGCGGCCTGCTCACGGCTTCTGCGCAGCATCAGCAGGCCCGCCCCGAGCAAGATCAGGCAGATCACCCCCAGCAGCATTGATGCGTTCATTCAAGGTCTCCTTGGCGCCTGGGACGCCCCCGCTCAGTCGCGGCGCATCTTGTGGCCAGCCGGGTTCGGCGCATCGCGGCAGAAGGTGCCGGCGCCACTGCGATCGAGTCGGAACAGGGTGTTAGTGACGTACTGATCCTCGCGCAGGCCGAGCACCTCGACCACCTCACTGATGCAGCGACGACCATCCGGTAGACGGGTCAGTTGAATCACCACATCCAGCGCTGCGCAGATCATCTGCCGCAGCGTGCGCTCGGCCATCGTGGCGCCAGAGAAGCCCACCAGGGTTTCCAGACGCAGCAGGGCATCCTGGGCATTGTTGGCGTGCACGGTACTCATGGAGCCGTCGTGACCGGTGTTCATCGCGGTCAGCACGTCGAGCACCTCGACGCCGCGAACCTCGCCGAGCACGATGCGATCCGGGCGCATACGCAGGGCGTTACGCACCAGCTCACGGGCGCCCACTTCGCCATAACCTTCGGCATTCGGTGGCCGGGTTTCCAGACGCACCACGTGATCGTGATTGAGCCCCAGCTCGGCGGTGTCTTCGATGGTGACGATACGTTCGCGCGGGTCGATCATCTGGCTCAGCATGTTCAGCAGGGTGGTCTTGCCGGTTCCGGTACCGCCACTGACCATGATGTTGCAGCGGCGCCTGACCATCAGTTCCAGGCAACTGAGCATGGCCTGATCCAGCGAGTTGCTGGCCAGCAGGTCGGCGCTGCGCAGCATGTCCTTGCGAAACTTGCGCACCGAGATGCAGGGGCCGTCCAGGGCCACCGGCGGGATGATCGCGTTGATGCGGCTGCCATCTGGCATGCGCGCATCGACCATCGGCGAGGATTCATCGAGCCGCCGCCCCACCGGGGCCAGAATGCGCTGGATGACCCGCAGCACGTGCTGATCGTCGATGAAACGCAGGTCACTGAGCTGCAGCACCCCGCCGCGCTCGATGAATACCCGGTGCGGCCCGTTGACCAGAATCTCGGTCACACCTTCGTCCTTGAGAAGAATCTCCAGCGGGCCGAAACCGGTCAGTTCGTCCACCAGCTCCTCGGCGAGACGATCCACCTCATAGCGGGAGATGGCGATCTGCCGACGGCTGACATAGTCACTGACCTGCTCGCTGACGAAGCTCGCCAACGAGGTACGAGTCCCTTCGAGCAGATTTTCGCCCTTCTCTTCCAGAGCATCGATCAGGTAACGGTGCAACACCGGCTTGAGATCCTGCACACCGACGCGCGCACCATCGCCACCGAACGGACCAATCGTCATGAGCCGACCCTCAGCAAGCGTTGCCACCAGCGACCGGAGCCACCCTGCTTGCGCTCGACCACGCCGTTAGCGAGCGCCAGCAGCCCCTGCGTGAGGCCATCACGCGGGGCGAACTCGTACAGTGGCACGCCCTGATTCTTGGCCTTGAGGCGAGTGACCGGGCTCAGCGGCAGGCCAGCCTCGAGGGGCAACGCAAAGGTTCTGCTCAACTCCTGCAGGCCAGGTGCCACGCTCGGTTGGTAGCGGTCGACCAGCAGCCGTGCATGGTCGAGCTTGATGCCCTTGCCACGCCAGAGCGCCAACAGAGCCAGGTTACGGCGGCAGTTGGGCACGCTCTGATCGACGCACCAGAACAGTCGCTGAGCGTGAGTAGCGAAGGAGCGCAGACCATCGCAGTCAGGCTGACCGCAGAGATTCACCACCACGTGCTGAAAATGCTGACGCAAACTGCCCAGCAGCAGAAACAGCTCGCCAAGACTGAAGCGTTCGAGGGCATCGTCATCCGGCCCATGGGGCAACACGCGCAGGCCGTCGGGGTGCCGGGCGAAGGCGCTTTCGATCAGGTTCGAATCGAGACGGCGGATATTGCGCAACGCATCGCCAAAGCAGAACGACGACTCCAGCCCGAACAGCTCCAGGCTCTCTCCTCTCGGCACCCCAAGGTCGACGAACAGCGTGCGCTGACCGCGGGCCTGAACCTGTAGCGCCAGGTGCACGGCCAGCAGTGCGGCATCGGCATCCGGTTGTAGGCCGCACAACAACGTCAGTTCGCCCTGGTCACGGGACGGCGGCAATTGCGGCAGGCGCTGCGTCAGACGGCGAACCAGCCCCAACACCTCGCTGCTGCGTGAACCATAGGCGATGAAATCACGGGCACCGGCGCGCATGGCGTTGAGCACCAGTTGGTTATCCAGGCCATCGCCCAGGGCCACCACCACGACCATCGGCCGTACATCGAGCAACGATTCGATCAACGCGCTTTGGGCCGTTTGCCCTTCGCGACTGAGGCCGACGAACACCAGGCAGCTGCCGGTCATGTCCATCAGCCCGAGCACCTCATCGAGCGTCTCGCCGACGTTGAGTACCTGCCCCTGGCCAGCCAAAGCGGCCTGCAACCATTCGAGATCCTGCTTGCGGCGGGTTTGTGCGAGAAAAATCTGTTCCATGCGTACTCCCTAACGCGACAAGCCGTCAGCCCGATGAAAGTCGCCGTTCTCGAGGAACAGTTGCCGGAACACACCCGGGTCGTAGTTACGGAACTGCTCACCCGGCAATTCCGGTAGCTGGGCATTGGCCGCCAGCGGCTGCACGAGACGCGGGGTGACCACCATCAGCAATTCACGCTCCTCGCGTTCGATTCGCGAGGAACGAAAGAACGCGCCGAGCACGGGCACGTCGCCGAGAAAAGGCAACTTATCCACAGTCGAGGAGCTGTTGGTCGAGATCAGACCGCTGATGATGAAGCTCTCGCCATCGGCCAGGGAAACGCTGGTATCGGTGCGCCGCACGTTCAGCGCAGGCACCTGCGTACCGGCGATGGTGATGCCGGCGGTGAAGTCTAATTCGCTGACCTCGGGGGCGACCTTGAGGCTGATACGGTTGCGCCCGACCACGGTTGGCGTGAGCGTCAGACGCACGCCGAACTCCTTGTACTCGATGGACAGCGAATCGCTGCCGCTGCTGGGTACCGGTATGGGAAATTCGCCACCGGCGAGAAAGCTCGCGCTCTGACCACTGAGAGAAACCAGGCTGGGGCGAGCCAGGGTGTAAGCAAAGCCACTCTCTTCTAACGCATCCAGCCTCAACAGAAACTTGCTGCTGCCACCGCCCCAGATAATATTGAAACCATCTAAGGGCACAGGACTAGGAACGCCAATCTGGAAGTTGTTTGAGGCCGTACCAAATACACGCATCCCCACTTCACGCAGCTTGCTGCGCCTAACCTCGACAAAGCGGATATCGGTCTGCACCTGGCTCGGCACGATGTCCTCACCGTAAAGCACCGCCGGCTCGGCGAGCGCAGCGGTAGCGGCGCCCTGCACAACGACCATGCTCTGCCTGGGCTCGAGGTCGCAGCGCGTCCATACCATCAGGCTGGTGGTGCCGCCACGCTTGCCCAGCAATAGGAAGCTCTCATTGGTATTGAGGCTCACATCGGCGACCTCCGGATCGGCAATGGCCAGGCGCGTGATCGGTACCGGAAAGCGCAGCTCGCGCTGCATGCCCTGTGTCACCTCCATTACCGCCGGCACCGGCTCGAGGCCTGCGCAGGAAGCGAACACCCCGGATGGCAGGCCCAACAACGCTCCCACCAGGCATAACACCAGGCGCGAGCGGCGCGGACTACGGTTGGCATCGTTCATGGCTGGAATCCTTGCCGGTCAGGGAGTTTGCCGAGAGGCATCATTGCCGCGATACACCGGAATGCTGGCAGGCGTGGACACCTGCTGTACCACCACGCCCGGCTGCGGTTGAGGCGCAGCGCCACGTAACGCCAGCTTCTCGAACTGGAACAGTTGCCGTTGCGCCTCGGCGATAGCGGCCTTCGGCTCGTCACCCGCGTAGTAACCTGCCAGCAGTTTTTCGTCCGCGCTGCGCACGGCCAGGCGCAGACTGCCGACCTGAGTGGCCAGCATGAAGCGCGTCAGCAGAACGTCGGGAACGGCCAGAACGGCGGTGGTAGGTGAACGACGTCGACGGCGCTCTTCCTCCGCATCCGCGGGCAATTGCGCCGCCTCTCCCTGATTGGTCGCCCCCAGGGCGCCACCTACGCTCAGCAGCCGCAGTGCTGGGATCAGCACCTGAGCGGTCTGATCACGATTGTTTTCGTCCTGGCGCAGATACAGCAGCACGTCCACATAATCACCGGGGCTCAGGTGCCCGCCGCCGCCAATGACTTCATCCACTGCGACGGCAATGGCCCGCTCCTCAGGACGAATCATCCGTGCCAGCGGGCCGCCCATCTCGAACGTCGCCTGATTCACAACCGTACCGGCCGTGGTGTGTCGCCAGAGCGTACGACCCAGCAACTCCTCCGGCTTGGCGAAACTTCCCGGCGGGGCGATGCGCAGGCGCTCCACGGCGAGATCGTCACGCGTGATGGGAGTCAGCGCCTGTACATCACGAGCGAGCACCACCACGCTGGTGCGTTGCTGCTCGTCTACCTGAGCCTGTAGTTCGCTGCTCACCTGCCCTGCCGGGGTAGCAGCAGGCGCCACGGGTGCCGATGCCGATTGCACGGGTTCTCGGCTCAGGCTCAGCCCCCAATACCCCGTGACCACGGCACCCACCAGCAGCACGCCAGCCAGCACCAGCGTCAATCGGCTATTCATGACAGCACACTCCTTGTAGCCATAGAACTGCAAGACCTCGGCACAACGCGATGTTCATGCTGAATAACGATAGGCGGGTAAATGGAACCGTGTTGAGTATCGGCAACGCGGCTTTTCACTTTAATAAGATTTTCCGGAAACTTATCGCGAATCCAGCCATCAATAATTCATGCCGTTCGTCGCTGCATAGTAGTCAGAGCGCTGACGCTTACACAATAGCCCTTCATAACTAATGCCTTAAGCATTGAATTTATTAGCGCTTATAGTTGTGATTAATACTTTCTATATAATACCAAGGTGAGTTTGCGAACTGCCGCACACCGTTTCTACACTTCCCCTTGCAAGCCCCATCTACAGGCGTCCCTGCCTGCATGGCTACAGAGGAAGTACGAACATGTTCACACTCATTATCCTTCGCGAAAAAATCCGCGAGTTCTTCGCCAAAGAAGACGGCGCGTCGGCTATCGAATATTCGGTTATTGCTGGATTGATTGGAGTTGTTATCGTCGCCGGGGCAACAACACTTGGAACTGACATCAATGCGCTATTCACTCTTATAGGTGGCAAACTACCTAAAACCTAAGCGCGGCACTCCACACATGTAAATGTAATATGTTATCGGCTTCGCCGCAGGTAATTTATGCGCCAACATATCTTGCTGGTAGATGATGAAACCGAAGCCCTTGAAGAACTTGGCGAGTTGCTCGAGGGTGAAGGTTTCCATTGTCACTGCGCCAATAGTGTCAGTGGTGCGATGTTATGCCTGGATACCTGGCCTGCCATCGCACTGGTGATCACTGATCTGCGCATGCCCGACGAAAGTGGGCTGCGTCTTATCCAGAATCTGCGCGCCAACCCCAAGCATGCGACCTTGCCGATTATCGTCATGTCCGGTCATGCGGATATGAACGACGTAATTGGGCTTTTACCTCTGCAGGTGGTCGACTTCCTACCTAAACCCATCTACCAGGAGCGCTTGATCGAAGTGCTCAATCAGCGTTTTCCGATCTCCCAGGCGGTCAATTCCTGAGTGTCACAGAAAGGTGTTCACCTTTAAGCTTTGCTAGCCGTGACCACCCCTATCGTTCCCACACCCTCTCAATGACACAGCTCGCTCAATTCGGAGTCTGTGCAGGCTCGCCTGACGAACCTGCCGGCTGCGCGGGTGCCAGCCCTAGCGTGCGGTAGATCTCCACCCATCGTAGCGCTACATCAGTGAAGGCGCGCTGCTGTTCGAGCTCTGTGTCGAACTGGGTGCGTTCGGCATCCAGCACTTCGATAAGGGACACAGTACCGGCGTCGTACTGCCGTTGCGCCAAAGCCGTGGCGTTGGCCGCGGAACGGCTGGCCGTGTCCAACAGGCGCTGACGGTCGAGCCCCTGAACATAGGCGCTGATCGCACTGCGGGTTTCTCGCAGTGCCTGAATCAGGCTCGCCTGATAGCCCAGCCAGGCCTGCTCGCGCAGCGCGTCGCCAGCTTCGATACCGCCGCGAATACGGCCGAAGTCGAACAGCGGTTGCAGGGCCTGTCCGCTGAGCGTCCAGGCCGGCACGCCAATACCCTGCTCGAAACCCACCAGTGCGCCAAGGGTCAGCTGTGGATAACGCAGTGCCTTGGCGGCATCCAGGCTACTGTCGGCAGCCAGCAATCGTAGCTCGGCGGCGCGCACGTCAGCGCGGGCACGCAGGCTGCTCGCCGGCAGCTCCAGCAATGGCAGCAGGCGCTCGTCACGGGGCGCCAGCGGGGTGGCCTGCTCGGCCAGCAGGGCGTCAATGCGCGGTTGCTCGGCGTTGAGCAGATAAGCCAGCGAGTAACGCGCCGCTTCCGCGCGCTGCCGCGCTTCAGGAATTGCAGCCCGCGTGACGGCAAGCTGGGTATTGAGACGCTCGACATCGAAGCCACTGGCAGTGCCCTGATCGAAGCGTATGCGGGTGATCCTGGCGATCTGCGCCTGGCTGTCGGCGGCACGCCCAGCGATCTCTACCTCACGCTGGGCCAGGCGATGGTTCAGATAAGTACCTGCCACCTCGGCGATCAGGCTGACGCGCAGCGCCTGATAGTCGGCGTCCGCCGCCTGTAGATTGGCATCGGCGGCGCGCTCAAGAGCGCTCAGGCGACCGAACAGATCAGCCTCCCAGCTCAGGTCGAGAGCATAGAAATAGTCCTCGTCGTGGCCATCGCTAGCGCTACGACCCTTCTCGTGGCTGCCGGTAATGCTCAGGTTCGGATAACGATTGCCGGTAGCCTGACGACGTAGCGCACGCTGCTCGCGGATGCGCTGTGTTGCGGTGGCCAGATCCAGGTTGTCGTGCAGCGCCAGCTCCACGAGTTGATCGAGGGCAGGATCCTGCAGGCTCTGCCACCAGGCTTGCGGCAGAGCTGCCACTGCCTCTGCCGGCAAGGGCGCAGGCGGCAACGGCTCACGGCTGCTGCAAGCTACGAGTGACAGACAGACGAAGACCAGCAGCAGCGGCCTCATGGCGCGAGCTCCTGGTGTTGGACAACCGGCTCACGTCGCCTGGCCAGGTGGCGATCCATCATCAGGTAGACCACGGGCGTGGTCAGCAGGGTCAGTATCTGGCTGAACAGCAGGCCACCGACTACGGCAACGCCCAGCGGTTCACGCAGCTCGGCGCCGGTGCCGAATGCCAGCATCAGCGGCACCGCCCCGAACATCGCGGCCAGGGTGGTCATCAGGATGGGCCGGAAGCGCGTCATGCAGGCCTGGTGAATCGCCTCTCGCGGCGCCATGCCCTGGCGCTGGGCCTGCAGCGCGAAATCGACCAGCAGGATGCCGTTCTTCTTGACGATGCCGATCAGCAGAATCAGGCCGATCAGCGCCATGATGGAAAAATCCAGGCCCCACAACCAGAGCAGCAGCAAGGCGCCGATGCCCGCCGAAGGAATGGTCGACAGGATGGTCAGCGGGTGCACCAGGCTTTCATAGAGCACGCCGAGAATGATGTACACCGCGACCAGCGCCGCGAGGATCAGCCAGGGCTGCGAGGCCAGGGTCTGCTGAAACGCCTGGGCAGCACCGCTAAAGCGCCCGCCGATGCTGGCCGGCATGCCGATGTCCTGCTCGATCTGACGCAACACCGCGACCGCGTCGCCCAAGGCCACGCCGGGCGCCAGGTTGAACGACAGGTTGGCCGACGGCAGCATGCCGCTGTGGTTGATGCTCACCGGCGCCGGCTTGGCCGGCAATATCCGCACGAAGGTGCTCAGTGGCACCAACTGCCCGGTTGCCGGCGAACGCAGCTGGAAAAGCTCCAGGCTCTGCACCCGCTGGCGCTGGCTGCTGCTCAGCTCCAGCACCACCTGATACTGGTTGGAAGCGGTCTGAATCTCGTTGATTCGGCGCTGGCCGAAGGCGTCATAAAGCGCCTCATCGACATCGGCGGCCGAGAAGCCATAGCGCGAGGCTGCCTCACGGTCGATCTGCACGGGGGTTACCGAGGCGTCGAACTGCAGGTCGTTGTTGACGTCGCGAAACAGCGAGTGATCCTGCAGCCTTTCGGTGAGGCGTGGCGTCCAGGTGGCCAGCTCTTCCAGCGAGCGGCTGCGCAATACGTATTGATACTGAGCCCGCGAGGCGCGCGAGCCAAGGTTGATGTCCTGGGCGGCGCGCAGGGTCACGCGCAGATCGGGGATCGCGGCGAACTGCGGGCGCAGCCGGTCGATGATCTGCTCGACGCTGACGTCGCGATCATCCGGGTCGCTGAGCACCACGGCGAGGCCGCCGACGCTATAGCTGCCGTCGTTACCGATATCGGTATTGAAGGCGACGATGTCGGGATCGTTGCGCAGGATGTCCACCAGTTGCCGGTTCTTGGCGCGCATCGCCTCGTAGGAAATGTCCGCCGAGGCCTGCACGGTGCCGTTCATGAAGCCGGTGTCCTGCAGCGGAAAGAAGCCCTTGGGCATCAGCGCGAAGCCTCCCACGCTGATGGCGATGCAGGCGAAGAACACCGTCAGGATGCTGCGTGGATGATCCAGCGCCCAGACCAGTACGCGCTCGTAACCGCCGAGCACGCGGCGCATGGTCGGCCCCGGGCCGCCATGGTTGGCCAGCGGGCGCATGCACAGCGCGGCCAGGGCGGGCGCCAGGGTCAGGCAGATGACCACGGAAATCATGATCGCCGAGGTAGCCGCCAGGGCGAACTCGCGAAACAGCCGACCCACGTAGCCACTCATGAAGAACAGCGGAATGAACACCGCCACCAGCGACAGGCTGATGGAAATCACCGTGAAACCGATCTCGCGTACGCCATCGAGCGCCGCCTGCACCCGGCCGACGCCGCGCTCCAGATGCCTGTGGATATTCTCCACGACGACGATGGCGTCATCGACGATGAAACCCACGGCGACGATGATCGCCACCAGCGTCAGGTTGTTGAGCGACAGCCCGAACGCCAGCATGGCAGCGCAGGAACCGATCACCGAGGTGGCCAGCACGGCGAACACCACCAGGGTCGCCGACCACTGCCGCAGGAACAGCGCCATGATGCCGATCACCAGCGCCACGGCGATCAGCAGGGTCAGCTCGGCCTCGTGCAGCGAGGCCCGGATGGTGCGGGTGCGATCGTTGAGCACCTTGACCTCGAGATCGGCCGGCAGGCCGGCAGTCAGCTCCGGTAGCGCAGCCGTCACCGCATCGGCGGTGGCGACGATATTGGCCCCCGGCTGTCGGCGGATGACCACCGCGACTCCCGGTTTACCGTCTGGCGAGGCCTGGGTATAGGCGTTTTCCGCGCCGGCTACCACGCTCGCTACATCACCCAGGCGCACCGCAGCGCCGTTGCGGTAGGCGACGATCAGCTCGGCGTAATCATTGGCTTCGAACAGTTGGCCATTGCTGTCCAAGGTCGACAGCCGATGCTCGCCGACCAGCGCCCCCGTAGGCCGATTACCGCTGGCGCGCTGCACCGCAGCACGAATGTCGGCCAGGGTGACGCCGGCCGCCACCAGTCGCTCGGGCCGCGCCTGGATGCGGATCGCCGGGCGCTGCAGGCCGTTGAGGCGGATCATCCCGACGCCTTCGATCTGGCTCAGTTGGCGGGCGATGGACGACTCGGCCAGATCGCTGACTTCGTAGGGCGAGAGCGTATCGGAGCTGACCGAAAGGATCAGGATCGGCGTATCCGCCGGGTTGATCTTGCGCCACACCGGCAACTCCGGCAGCTGGCTTGGCAGGCGTGACGAAGCGGCGTTGATCGCGGCCTGGACTTCCTGGGCAGCGGCGTCGATGTCTTTGTCTAGATTGAACTGCAGGATCAGCTCGACCCGGCCCAGCGAGCTGGTCGAGGTCATGTCGTCGACGCCAGGGATAGCGCTGAGCTGCACTTCCAGTGGCGTGGCGACCGAGGAAGCCATGGTTTCGGCGCTGGCACCGGGCATCTGTGCGGAGATCTCGATGGTCGGCGCATCCACCTCCGGCAGCGGCGCCAGGGGCAGGCGCACGAAGGCGATGATGCCGCCGAGAATCAGCGCCAGGGACAACAGAATCATGCCGATAGGATGAGCGATGCACAGCGCGTAGAACCCGCGCGGCTGCATCAAGATGCCTCTCCGGGCGCGACGGGCACCGGCTCGATGCTCCTGACGGTGACGCCCGGGCGCAGCCGCGACTGGCCATCGGTGACGATCCGATCACCTGCCGCCAGCCCTTCGACCACCGCGCGCTGTTCATCTTCGTGCAGCACCTTCACTGCCGCCGGCTGCGCCTTGTCGCCTTCTAAACGCCACACGAAGGTGCCCTCGGTGCGCTGACGAATCGCTTCCAGCGGTACCGACAGGGCCTGGGCAAGCAGATCGGTCTGCAGGGTGACCACCACCGACTGATCCGGCCATAGCTGCTCGCTGGCGTTATCGAAACGCGCCTTGAAGCGCAGGGTGCCGGTATCCAGCGCAACGCGGTTGTCGATCAGCGCCAGTTGCCCGGTGCCGAGCAGCGTGCCGCCATCCTCACGGAACGCCTGCACCGGGGTTTTCTCGGCGGCCGCGAGCAAGCGCTGCAGCTCGGGAAGGCGCCGCTGGGGCAGGGTCGCCTCGATATCGATGGGGTTGGTCTGCACCACCGAGAACAGGCTGGCGGTGTCGTTGGCCCTGAGCAGGCTGCCGACATCCACATTGCGGATGCCCAAGCGGCCATCAATGGGCGATTGGATACGTGTATAGGAAAGCTGCACCTGAGCGGCCGTCACCGCCGCTTCGCGGGTCGCCAGGGTGGCCTGCAGGCGTGCTACCAGGGCTTTCTGTTGATCCAGGGTCTGGGCGGGCGATGCACGCTCGCGAACCAGATTCTGGTAGCGCTGCAGATCGAGACGGGCGATATCCAGCTCCGCGCGGGTCACGCCACGTTCGGCCTCTGCTTGCTGCAAGGCGGCACGCAGGCTGCGGTCGTCGAGGCGCGCCAGTAGCTCGCCCTTGCGTACCTGCTGCCCTTCGGCAACGGGCAGTTCGACCAGGGTGGCATCGATCTGCGCGCGAATTTCCACGCTGTTCAGCGCCCGCACACGGCCCAGCGTTCTCAGCAACACCGGGATGTCGGCCGGGGTCACTTCATGGACGACCACCGGCACTGCGCCAGGAGTCTGATCGATAAGCGCCGTGGTCGGGCGCAGCCACCACCAAGTCAGGGCGCCCAGCAGCACGACGGAAACCACGAGCAACGATGTTCGGGACAGGGGCATGCCGTTTCTTCACAGTCAGGGAGCGGGGAGCCGGCGGCATAGGCAGATCCGCTCAGGATCAGACGTTTTAACGGATTTCTCCGGCAATTTCCCTATCACTTGCCGAATTTACATAACAGCGGGTTACAGCGCCTGTATGCACACCGGTGACACCAGCGCGCCCACGACGGTAGAGTCGCCGCCTGACCTTACAGGCCGCGACGAAAACACGATGCAGGAACACGACGTACGGATCGCCCAACTGCTGACCTTCTATCGCAGCGCCTACCTGGCCGATAGCCGTGACCTGAACCTCGACAATCTGGTCGCTCTGCCCGCCGAGCGCCGTGCCTGGCTGGACGGCCGCGAAGAGCTGGCCAGCGGCGCCCTGCCGCTACTGGCACTGCCGCCAGGTATCGGGGCCGAGCTGGAGCGTCAACAGCAGCTTTATCAGCGCGAGCTGCAACTGGTCTATGGCGTGCTGCCGGTATGCGGTCGGCTGAGCAGCGAAGCAGGGCCGGCCACCGCGTTCTGCGCGCCGCTGGTGTACTACGAGGCGACCTTGAGCAACGGCAGCGAAGGCGATGCTCACCTGCTGACCATCGATACCGCGCAGCCCCTGGCGAACTGGCGGCTGCTGCGCCAGTTGCTGGCCGACGACAGCGTCTCACTCGATGACCTGCCAATGGCCGATGCGCCAATCGATGCTCACATGCTCGGCGATCTGCTGGGCTGGGTCAGCCGTCGTACGCGGGTTGCCGATGTGCTCACCGCCAGTGGTTTTCCAGCTCTGGAGGATCAGCAGGCCGTGGACAAGGCGCTGCGCCGTCGCAGCCTGTCACTGCGCTCGGCGGCCATGGTCGCGCTGGTACCGCGCGGCAGCGGCAGCCGTGGCATCGTCCACGAATTGCAACAATTGCAGGATGGCAAGGACTGGTCTGCGCCGCTGCGCCAACTGCTCGGTGCGCCGGTGCCCATTGCAACCCAGGGCGCCAGCAGCCCTTACGCCTTGCCGGCCCAGCTCAGCAACGCGCAGAGCCAGGCCCTGGCCAACGCGGCTCGCTATCCGCTGAGCCAGGTATCCGGCCCACCCGGAACCGGCAAGAGTTACACCCTGGCAGCGCTGGCACTGGATCGTTACCTGCACGGTGAAACGGTATTGCTGGTCAGCCGCAGCGAACAGGCGGTGCGGGTCATCGGGCAGAAGCTGCGTGAAGACTTCGGCCTCCGTGATGCGGTACTCGAGGGCGATGGCCGCAGCCTCCAGCAGAACCTGCGCGAGCGTCTCAGCAGCCTGTTGCAGGGTGAGCTGACGCCAATCGCTCAGGACGCGGAACACCAGCAGGAGCAGGCGCTGCGGCGCCTGATCGACGAAGAACGCCGTCTGGTAGCGGCGCTCGGCAAACGCGGTGACCAGGCGCTGCGCTGGAGCCGGCTGATTCTGCGTGCCGATCGCGGCGCCCTGGGGTTCTGGCGTCGCCACCTGCTGTTGCCCTGGGTGCGCCGGCGCGTGCGTGGCAGCGTACGCCCCTGGGTACTGCTCGATGAACTGCGCGAATGCCAGCAGCGCCGCGAGCGCCTCAGCCGCGATTACCTCAATACCCGTCGCACCTCGCGCCTGCAGCGGCTGCTGGCAGCAGATCGACAACTGTTCGTGCAGTACAACCAGGCGATTCGCGCACGCCAGTCGCAACGCCAGCTGGCGCTGTTCGAGGACATCGACCCACAGCGGCTGCTGGCTGCCTTCCCGATCTGGGTGGTGACGCTGGATGAATTGCACCGCCTGCTGCCCCTGAAGGCCGGCCTGTTCGACGTGATGGTCATGGACGAAGCCACCCAGTGCGATATCGCCTCGGCGCTGCCAGCCTTCCAGCGCTGCCGTCGAGCGGTGATCACCGGGGACGCCAAGCAATTGCGTCACCTGTCGTTCCTCTCGCGCAGTCGTGAAACGCAACTGCTGCAGCGCTGCGGGCTGCCGGTCGACCAGCGCGAGCGCTGGAGCTACCGTGACAACAGTGTGCTGGATCTGGTTGGCCTGCACCTCCCCGAGCAGGCCGCGCTGACCTTTCTCGACGAACACTTTCGCAGTCGCCCGGCACTGATCCGCTTCAGCAACCAGCGCTTCTACGACAACCGCCTGCGGGTGATGAAGGAGCGTCCGGGGCTGAGTCACTGCGACAGCCTGAAACTGCAGCGCCTGCCTGGCGAGCGCGGGCACAACGGCGTCAACGAACAGGAAGTGCAGCGTGTGCTGCAACTGATCGACGAGCACATAGGCCGCTACGCCGACAGCCCGGTCAAACCGGGGATTGGCGTACTGTCACCCTTTCGCGATCAGGTCGAAGCGATCCGTCAGCGTATCGCCGGCCTCGACCTGCAGCGCCTTCGCGACTTTCGCCTGCTGGTGGATACGCCATACGGTTTCCAGGGCGAGGAACGCGACCTGATGATCATCAGCTTCGCCATTGATGCCAGCTCCAGCCAGGCCGCGGCCTATCTGAACCGCCAGGACATGTTCAACGTCGCCATCACCCGTGCCCGGGAGCGCCAGGTTCTGCTGTTCAGCGGCGACGAGCGTCAGTTGCCGAGCGAACACCTGCTGCGCCGCTATCTGGAAAGCCTCGCCGATCAGACGATGGCGCCGCACGGCCAGCCCGACCAGGACGACTTCGAGCGCGCCCTGTGCACGGCGCTGCAGGCACAAGGCGTCTCCACCTGGACGCGTTACCCCCTGGCCGGCCTGCTTCTCGACGTATTCTGCCAGCGAGGCGACAAGTGCCTTGCCATCGACCTGATCGGCTTTCCGGGCGAAGGCGAGGGCTTCCTCGAGCTCGAGCGCTACCGTGTTCTGGCTCGCGCAGGCCTGGAAATCATGCCACTGAGCTATGGCCTGTGGAGCCAGGAACCGGAGCTGGCCCTGCAGGCGCTGTTGCAGCGACTCTAGGCGGAATCAGAAGCTGCTGCCCAGATTCAGATACAGCGCCTTTTCGTTCTGGTCATTGAGCCCGTAGCTGAAGTTGAGCGGCCCCAGCGGCGTTTCATAGCCGAGGAAAACGCTTGCCGCATTGATGTAGCCGCTGTCGAAAGCATTGTCGTTGTTCCACACTCGACCGCGCTCCAGGGAGGCACCGAGGTAGATCGGGAAGTCCAGCGGCAGGAACGAGCGCGGCGTCATGCGCCGGTAGTACACCGCCCGCGCCAGGCTGATGTTCTGCCCTGCCAGGGCATCCTGACGAAAGCCGGACAACTGCCGGGCGCCACCTAGCTGGAAGCTTGAGGTGACGATCTCGGCATCGTCCAGCGTGCGCCCGTAGCGGCCGCCGAGCAACAGGCTGTGTGGCCCCTGGCTGAAGGCCTTGTCGAGTTTCAACTCCCATTGCCGATAGCGGTCGTCGGCACCGAGGCTGGCATCGTACTGGCGCAGGTGCAGGCCGATTTCTTCGCCTTCGTGGGGGAAGTCGACGTTGTCGAGGGTGTCGAAGGAGTACTTCATTTCGTAGTACCCCTCGGTGAAGCTGAACTCTGGCTGGTCACGCTCGCCGATACGTACCTCCGCGTCGCCCCAGGCCTGGCCGATACCGAAACGGATCTCGCCGTTGTTGGCGATCTGCCGGCCCACATTGAGCCCGTAGCCGTAGCGCTGCACCCGGTATTCGGCGATCGGGTCATTGTCGAGCACGGCGTCGACGTTCCACGCCTCGCCATACACGTTCGGCGCGACGAACCAGCGCGAGCCCACGTCCAGCGGTTGGTAGAACTCGCTGTAGAGCTCCTGGCGATCGCCCAGTTGCACCCGCGTCAGCCACTCGGCACCAAGCCGGTTGATGCCGTTCTTGCGGAAGCTGGCGCCGAGATTGAAGACGCTGTCGCCATTGAAGTCGTCGGAGAGATTCAGGCCCAGGCGCAGGTAATCGGTGCCGGTGCGTTTCTCACGCGCATCGATCACCAGGGTGTTTTCACCCTCGTGGCTGACCACCCGGTACTGCACCCGCTCGAAGTAATCGAGACCGTACAGCGTGCCCATATCACGCTGCAGCCCGGCCATGTCCAAGGGCTCGCCGAGAGGCTGGCGGATGTAGTTGCGGATCACCTCGTCGCCGACCTTGGAGTCGTTATCCACCTGGATCGCGTTGATCACCGGGGTGCGTTGCTCGGCACTGCGCGCCAACGTAAGAGCCGGGTTGCCGCCGCTGCGTCGCACCAGCGCTGTCAGGCGCGGCTGCAGCGCCTTGGCGGCCTGGTAGCCGGCTTCGATCATTTCCTCACCGCGGCCGAAGTCGGTCACGCCGAAGGGCGACATGTTCGGCTGCACCAGAACGTCGGTGGCCTGCAGCGTCGCCAGTTGCGCTTCGGAATTGCGCCGCGTCATCATGGTGATCGACTGGTTGAGCACGTCGACCACAGTGAGCAGTTCCTTACGCGGTTTCAGCGGGGTGCCGATATCCACCACGATGACCCGATCCACGCCCATGTCACGGGCCACGTCCACCGGAATGTTGTCGACCATGCCGCCATCGACCAGCAGGCGACCATCCAGCTCGACCGGCGCAAATACCGCCGGGATCGACATGCTCGCGCGGATCACCTGGGGCAGGTGACCGCTGCGAAAGACCACCTTCTGGTCGTTGGCAATATCGGTGGCCACGGCACGGAAGGGAATGGGCAAGCGGTCGAAATCGCGCACGTCGCTGCTGCGCACCAGCAGGCGCTCGAGCAGCAGCGCCAGGTTCTGACCCTGGATGACGCCCAGCGGCAGGCCAAGGCTACCGTCGTCACGGAAGCTCAGGCGCTGCTTGATAAGGAAGTCGCGGTCATCCTGCTTGCGGCGGAACGGCATATCGGTGCGGGGCGGGTCGTCGGAGAGCACCTGCCGCCAATCCATGGTCAGCGTCACCTCCTCCAGTTCAGCGATGCTGTAACCCGACGCATACAAGCCGCCGATCACCGCGCCCATGCTGGTGCCAGCGATGGCATCGATCTGCACGCCCTGCTCCTCCAGCGCCTTGAGCACGCCGATATGCGCCAACCCGCGGGCGGCACCACCGGACAGCACCAGGCCGACCTTCGGCTGCGCATTCTGCGCGACGGCGAACAGCGGAAAGAGCAGGAGCAGCAGAACAAGCAGATGACGACGCATGGCACATCCCTGGCGGTGGGCAAAAGCACCATTATAGGAGCCTCGTCGCCCGGGATGTATTGCGCTGAGCTTACTCAGTGCAGCCGATGGGATTCGATGGAGAACGGGTCGTGGAAACTGGCGATCTCGGACTGCAGCCGACGGTTCTCGCCATACGCCTCGATGGCGCGGCGGTAGCGCATGCGCTGCTCGTCGAGCAGTTTGCGCCGGGCTTTCACCACACTCTGTTCATGCTGTTGCGCTTCATCCACATGGCGAGCCATGGCAGGTCTCCAGGTTGAATAACGGGAGACCAGCTTCAGCGAACGCCATGACAGTTTGAGGGCAATGCGGTGACGCTGAGGTGAACTCAGGCGCCTTCTTCGTGATTCTTTATCGACTTCGCCGACAGCCGCAGACTGCGCAGGCTGCGCTTGACGCTCTTGAGGTGGTTGACCAGGCTCGGGCCACGGGCCATGGCCACGCCCATGGCTAGCACGTCGATCACCACCAGGTGGGCGATGCGCGAGGCCAGCGGCGTATAGATCTCCGTGTCTTCCTGCACGTCGATGGCCAGGTTGACCGTGGCCAGATCCGCCAGCGGCGTCTGCCCTGGGCACAGGGCGATCAGCGAAGCACCGGCCTCACGTACCACGTTGGCAGTGGTCAGCAGATCCTTGGAGCGCCCGGACTGGGAGATGCATACCGCAACGTCCGACGGTTTGAGGGTAATCGCCGACATCGCCTGCATGTGTGGGTCGGAGTACGCCGCCGCATTGAGCAGCAGGCGGAAGAACTTGTGCTGGGCATCGGCCGCCACGGCACCGGACGCGCCAAAACCGTAGAACTCGATGCGCTGCGCCTGGGAGCAAAGGCCGATGGCCTTCTCCAGTGCCACCGCATCGAGATTCTCGCGCACCTCGATCAGGGTATGCAGCGTGGTATCGAAGATCTTCATGCTGAAGTCTGCGACCGAATCGTCTTCATGAATGGCGAACTGACCAAAGCTTGCGCCGGCGGCCAGGCTCTGTGCCAACTTGAGTTTGAGATCCTGAAAACCGCTGCAACCGATGGCTCGACAGAAGCGCACGATGGTCGGTTCGCTGATACCCACAGAATGCGCCAACTCAGCCATGGAACTGTGCATTACCGCCGTAGGATCGAGTAGTACATGATCGGCTACCTTCAGTTCCGACTTACGCAGAAGGTGGCGTGACTGGGCGATGTGCTGCAACAAATTCACTGGCAGGGACTCGATGATTGGTGATGGATACGCCGGCTGGGCTTTGGAGCTGTCGTGACTCGGTTATGATCCAAGTGCGCCGGGCTGTAGTGTTCTTGTAGTTATACTACAAGCCTGACGCCCTCGCACGGACAAACCGAATCGGAGTTCCCCATGCTGAGCAATTCCTGTGACATGCTGGTGTTTGGCGGCACGGGCGATCTGGCCCTGCACAAGCTGCTGCCTGCGCTTTATTACCTGCATCGCGACGGTCGCCTGAATCGCGATACCCGCATCCTCGCCCTGGCTCGTAGCAACCACACCCGTGCGGCTTACCAAACGCTTGCCGAGCGCCACTGTCGCGTACAGGTGGCACGCGCTGACTTCGATGATGAAACCTGGCGCGCTTTCGCCGAGCGTCTCGACTACTTCACCATGGACGCCTCGCAGAGCGCCGACTTCGGCCGCCTGGCCAAGTACCTGGGCAATGACCGGGAACGGGTGAGGGTCTACTACCTGGCCACCGCGCCCAATCTGTTCGAAGACATCGCCTCGCACCTCAAGGTTGCCGGTCTGGCAGGCTCCCGCGCGCGCATCGTGTTGGAAAAACCCATCGGCCATTCACTGCAATCGGCTCTGGAGATCAATACCGGGATCGGTGCGGTTTTCGATGAATCCCAGGTGTTCCGCATCGACCACTACCTGGGCAAGGAAACCGTGCAGAACCTGATGGCGCTGCGTTTCGCCAACGCTCTGTTCGAGCCGGTGTGGCGTGCTGGGCACATCGACCACGTGCAGATCAGCGTCTGCGAGACCCTGGGTGTGGAAAACCGCGGCGCCTATTACGACCAGGCCGGCGCCATGCGCGACATGGTTCAGAACCATCTGCTGCAGTTGCTTTGCCTGGTGGCCATGGAAGCGCCGGTGCGCTTCGACGCCGAGTCGGTGCGCAATGAGAAGGTGAAGATTCTCGAAGCGCTGAAGCCCATCACTGGCCTCGACGTGCGTGACAAGACCGTGCGCGGCCAGTACGCCGCCGGCATGATCGGCGGCCAGGAAGTGCCCGCCTATTACTTCGAGAAGAACGTCGACAACGACAGCGATACCGAAACCTTCGTTGCCGTGCAGGCCGAGATCAACAACTGGCGCTGGGCCGGCGTGCCTTTCTATCTTCGCACCGGCAAGCGGCTGGCGCGCAAGACCTCGGAAATCCTTATCCAGTTCAAGCCGGTGCCTCACCAGTTGTTCGGTAACGGCGAAGCCAACCAGCTGCTTATCCGCCTGCAGCCTGAAGAGCGTATCAGCCTGCAATTGATGGCCAAGGAGCCGGGTAAGGGGATGCGTCTGAAACCGGTCGAGCTTGACCTGAATCTGGCCGATGCCTTCAACAAGCAGCGCCGCTGGGATGCTTACGAGCGCCTATTGCTGGATGTCATCGAAGGCGACTCGACGCTGTTCATGCGCCGCGACGAGGTTGAGGCTGCGTGGCAGTGGATCGATCCAATCATCAAGGGCTGGGATCAACATTATCAGCGCCCACGCCCTTATGCAGCAGGCAGTAATGGCCCGGAACAACTGCAACACTTATTGGAGCGTCATGGCCGCGAGTGGATCGAATAATCCGCGACAGCCAGTTATCGGCATGCAATTACAACTGAGATAGGTAGTTGCAATGCCGAATGACGATTTATCGTGTAAGCCTTTGACCATAATACTGCGCCGCTCAAGTTAATAGCCGACCAGAAGAATTGAACCTTATATAAGCGCTGTGGTTTCAGCGGCATAGCTGAGGAATAATTTTTTTCAAAAGAAATCTGCATATTCGCTTATCAACTAAAAAAACAAAAAATAAAGACTTTGAAAATAAATAATAAAAACAAAGCCTTAAAAATTCCTTTATGAAAAACTGGCATTAATTCATTCGTATTAAATAGCTCTCGGCTCTAAAAATACTAGAACGCTATTCCAAAAAAATATCATCTCCCCCTACACGCTTAGGATTCGGACGCTAGTTTTACATAGCGGTCGTTTTCATCTGATGCAGCTGAATTACGGGTACTCCCGGAGTGAAATCAGGAATTCGATGAAAGTCGAAAGTTAAGGATTGGGAGAAATCTTCATGGCAGTACAGGCTAAGGTCGCCCCTATTGACCAGCAAGTCGCTCAAGCAACCGAACGCACTGTCAGCAATACGCTACCGCTGAGTCAGCGCAGTAACGTCGCACTGAATATCTCCCCAGAATCAGTTGCCAGTTACAGCCGTGAGGGCATGGATCTGGTCCTGCAGATGCAGGATGGGGAAGTGCTGCGGATCAGCAATTTCTATTCGCCAGTCGAACAGCCAAGCCAGCTGTTCCTGGTGGGTGAAGAAGAACAGCTGATCGCGGTAGACCTTTCGCAAGCCGCATCCGACGGCATTCTCGCGGCGTCCTATGCATCGGAAACCACCCTTTCCGGATTCACCTCGCTGACATCTGCTGCAGCCACCACCGGGGGCACCCTGGGCCTGGGCACCGCCGCGATCATTGGCGGCGTGGCGATTGCCGGTGGCGTGGTCGTGGCCGATGAGATCAATAGCAGGGGAAGCAGCAGCAATAACGGCGGCGGTGGTGGCAACCTAGCGGCGCCTCCCGCCGCAACAAACCTGCAGATCAGCGCAGATGGCCGCCTGCTTACCGGCAGCGCTGTAGCGGGAACGACCGTGCAGGTGGATGTAAACGGAGATGGCGTCGCCGACTACACCGCGACGGTGGATAACGACGGCCGCTTCGTGGTGTCACTCGTACCGCCGCTGACCAACGGCGAAGCCGTCAGCGTGGTGGTCGTGGATGCAGCCGGCAATACCAGTCCGGCAGCGCAGGTCGCTGCACCTGACAGCACGGCGCCGGATCAGGCCAGTGAGCTGCAGGTGTCTCCCGAAGGCGACGTGCTGACCGGGCTCGCAGAACCGGGCGCGCGCGTCGAGATCGATCTGGACGGTGATGGTATCGCCGACGCTTTCACCATCGCCGGCCCAGACGGGCGCTTCACTTTCACGCTGAGCCCACCGCTGGTGGCGGGGGAAACGATTGCAGTGTGGGTCATCGATGGCGCTGGCAACCAAGGCCAGACGGCGACCATCATCGCACCGAACGTGCTGTCACCCGATGCACCCACGGTCGATCCAAGCAACGGTGATCAGCTGACCGGCACCGCGCCACCCGGCTCGACGGTGCTGATCACCAACCCCGATGGCTCGCTGATCGGAGAAGCCATTACCGATGCCAACGGTAATTGGACGTTCACTCCAAATACTCCCTGGGCCGACGGCGCCCTAGTCGACATGTCGGCGACCAACGTGCAGGGCATTCGCTCACCGATCATCCGTATCGTGATCGATCGCAACCCTCCTGAAGCGCCCACCGTAGAAGCCAGCAATGGCACCTTGCTGAGCGGCACGGCGGAAGCCAATAGCACCGTCACGCTAACCATTGGCAACAACCCACCGGTGACGGTAACCGCAGATGCCAACGGGCTCTGGAGCTACAGCCCTAACCCGGCACTGGCAGACGGCACCGTAGTCAACATCATCGCTACGGATCGTGCTGGCAACAGCAGCCCGGTCGCCGCGTTGACCATCGACGCAGCAGCACCATTGGCGCCGGACATCGGCAACAGCAACGGTATCGTCTTCAGCGGCACTGCCGAGGCCGGCAGTACGTTGATACTGAGCGCCGGCGGCACCGTCATCGGCCAGACCCTGGTGGATGCCAACGGCAACTGGAGCTTCACCGCCAGCCCACCGGTCGCCAATGGCGTGGTGGTCAGCGCAGTGGCCCGCGATGCCGCGGGTAATACCGGCCCTGTCGATTCGGTAACCGTCGACAGCGCACTACCCAATGCGCCGATCATCAGCGCGAGTAACGGTACGGTCATTTCGGGTACGGCTGACGCGGGAAGCATGATCTTCGTCAGAGACGCCAATGGCGGACTTATCGGCCAAGCCACAGCCGATGGCAGCGGAGCCTGGTCGGTTACTCCAGCATCGCCTCTGGCCAATGGCACCGTCATCAATGCCATCGCACAGAACCCTCAAGGCAGCAGTGCCGGCACCACCATCACCATCGATGCGGCGCCGCCCGAAGCACCGGTGGTGCAGCCCAGCAATGGTGAGTTGCTGACGGGCACGGCCGAAGCGAGCGCCAAGATAATCCTGATCTACAGCAATGGCCAACTGATCGGCCAGACCACTGCCGATGCGGATGGTAACTGGAGCTTCATACCAACCACGCCTTTAGGTAATGGTGCCAACATCGAGGTAACGGCACGCGATGCCGTGGGCAATACCAGCACGCCCTCCAGCGTGGTCATCGACCGCATCCCGCCACCCCTGCCGACACTCAGTCCAAGCGATGGCAATACCGTCAGTGGCGTGGCCGAAGCAGGCAGCACGGTAATCGTCACGGGCCCAGGTGGCGTAGTCATCGGGCAGACGACTGCAAATGCCAACGGTATCTGGAGCATCACTCCTGCTCAGCCGCTAGGCCATGACACGCCTATCAGCGTCAGCGCACGTGATGCTGCCGGCAATACCAGCGCACCAGCCACAGGTGTTGTCGATGCCGAGTCACCCCAGGCTCCGACCCTCAACCCGACTCGCGGCAACGAGTTGAGCGGCACAGCAGAAGCTGGCGGTACGGTCATCGTCACCATCGGCAACACGCCCCCGATTCAGGTCAATGTGGGTAGCGACGGAAACTGGAGCTACGTCCCAACGCCGCCTATCGCAAATGGCACGCCTGTCACGGTTGTGGCGCAGGATCCCAGCGGCAATAGCAGCGTGCCGGTTACCGGCGGTGTCGACAGCCAACCGCCAGCAGCGCCCGTGGTGCATCCCAGCAACGGCAACATACTGAGCGGAACCGCCGAGCCCGATAGCACCGTGACCGTCACCACGCCGGGCCGCCCTGACCAGACCACCACAACCGATGCCAATGGCAACTGGGCGGTTACCCCGTCCAGCCCGCTGCCCAATGGCACCTCGGTGGTCGTTACTACGACCGATGCGGCGGGTAATCAGAGCACCACCAGCGCAACGACGATCGACACCACGCTGCCAGCACGCCCGACCATCGTGCCGAGCAACGGCAGCGAGCTCAGCGGTACCGCTGCAGCCGGCGCCCTCGTGGTGTTGACCGGTGCGGGTGGCGTCGCCATCGGCCAGACCAGCGCCGATGCGAATGGCGCCTGGAGTTTCACTCCAGGTGCGCCACTGGCCAACGGCACCAGCGTCAGCGCTACCGTCAGCGTCAATGGCGTAAGCAGTGCTCCGGCCATCACGGTGGTGGACAGCATCGCCCCGGCCATACCGACTGTACAACCGAGCAACGGCAGCCTGCTGACCGGCACTGCCGAAGCGGGTAGCACGCTGATCCTGACCGGCCCTGGCGGCGCCAGCATTGGCCAGGCCACTGCCAACGATCAGGGCATCTGGACATTCCAACCGGGCACAGCACTGGCCAACGGCACTTTGGTGAGCGTGGTCGCACGTGATGCGACGGGTAACCAGAGCGCGGCAGCCACTACCACCACCGATGGCGTCGCACCGCAGACGCCTACTCTGTTGCCCAGCAACGGCACACTGTTGAACGGAACCGCAGAAGCGGGCAGTACGCTGATCGTCAGCGATGCCAGTGGACGGATCATTGGCCGAACTACAGCCGATGCGGACGGCAACTGGACGCTGACTCCGTCTCCCGTACTGGCCGACAATGCGCAAATCAGCGTGGTCGCCCGCGATGACGCCGGTAATACCAGCCCGGCGGCAAGCGTGATCGTCGACGCAAGCGCGCCTGCCGCTCCGCTTCTCGATCCAAGTAACGGCCGCGTATTGAGCGGCAGCGCAGAGCCTGGCAGCACCCTGACCATCAGGGATCTGGCCGGCAACCTGATAGCCGAAACAGCGGTCGGTGCAAATGGTACCTGGAGCATCACCCTTACCCCGCCGATACCCAACTCCGCGCAGGTTCGAGCCATTGCCACGGATGCCAGCGGTAACGCCAGCCCGGCGGCATCACTGACGATAGATAGTGCCGCCCCCGCGGCACCTACCGTTGCCTTGAGCAATGGCAGCGAACTCGGCGGCAGCGCCGAACCGGGAAGTACCGTGATTCTGACCGAACTTGGCGGTGCCGCCATAGGCCAAGTCACAGCTGACGCAAACGGTAACTGGGCCTTCATACCAGCCATTGCACTGGCCAACGGCACCCAGGTCAGCGTGGTGGCACGCGATGCGGCGGGCAACACCAGCCCAACCAGTAGCGTCACCATCGATAATCTGCCGCCAAGTTCACCGACCATCGTGCCCAGCAATGGCACACAACTCAGCGGCGTCGGTGAGGTCGGCAGCACTCTGATCATTAGCGCCGGCGGCACCGTCATCGGTCAGGCCGTAGTCGCCGCAGACGGCACCTGGAGTTTCACCCCACCGAATGCACTCACCCACGGCACCCCTGTCAGCATCACCGCACGGGATGCTACCGGCAACCAGAGCACGCCCATCAGCATCACCATTGATGCCCAGGCGCCCAACACCCCGGTCATTCAACCCAGCAACGGCAGCCTCCTGAGCGGTACTGCCGAGGCCGGCAGCACCGTCATTCTCACCGGCCCTGGCAGCGTTGCGATCGGCCAGACCACGGCAGACGCCAACGGCAACTGGACATTCACAGCGCAAAATCCGCTGCTTGATGGCACGCAGGTCACTGTGGTCGCGCGCGATAACGCCGGTAACACCAGCCAGCCCGCAACGACGGTCATCGACGCCATTGCACCTGGCGTACCCACTATCACTGCCAGCAGTGGCTCAGGCTTTCTAACCGGCACAGCGGATCCAGGCAGCACAGTGCTGCTGAGCATCGGCAATGCCGCCCCAGTGACCGTGCAGGTCGATAACAGCGGCACCTGGAGTTACCCCATCAACGGGCAGTTGGCCCATCAAACCCAGGTTTCAGTGGTGGCGCGCGATAGCGTCGGCAATACCAGCCCGGGGGCCAGCATCACCATCGACGCCCAGGCACCCAATGCGCCTGTGGTGAACCCCAGTAATGGGGTACAGATCAACGGTACGGCGGAGGCCAATAGTTTCGTCACCGTCTCCGGGCCCAATGGGTTCAGCCAAACCCTTCAGGCTGACGCTAACGGAAACTGGTCGATCACGCCCGCTAGCGCATTGCCCAATGGGGCGCTGCTGACGGTTATCGCCACCGATGCCGTCGGTAATCAAAGCACCGCCTCGACGGTGCGGGTCGACGCCACCTTGCCACCACGCCCGAGCATAGCGCCGAGTGATGGCAACGAATTGAGCGGCACCGCCCTACCGGGCACCACCGTACTGCTCACTGACGCAGCAGGTACGCCTATCGGCCAGGCGCTGGTCGATGGCCAGGGCAATTGGGTGTTTACACCAACGACTCCACTCGCGGACGGCACCACCGTAAACGCCACGATCAATGTGGGGGGTATCAGCAGTACGCCAGCTACCACCGTGGTCGACAGCGTCGCTCCAAATACCCCGACCATCAACGCCAGCAACGGCGCGCAACTGAGCGGCACTGCCGAAGCTGGGGCCACGGTGATTCTCACAGGCTCAGGTGGGGTCAGCATCGGCCAGGCTATTGCTGATGCCAATGGCAACTGGACGTTCACACCGGATACCGCGTTGGCCAACGGCACCGTGGTTACGGCAGTGGCTCGCGATGCCGCTGGCAATACCAGCGGCCAGGCAGCGACCGCCATCGATGCACTGGCGCCAGCAACGCCGACAATCAACGACAGCAATGGCGTGCAGCTGGGCGGTAGCGCCGACGCAGGCAGCACGGTGGTGGTCACGGATGCCAGCGGTCGCATCATCGGTCAGGTGACCGCCACGGCTGAGGGTACCTGGACGCTCATACCCTCCCCCGCACTGCCCAATGGTGCAGTGATCAGTGCCGTCGCTCGTGATGCACTTGGCAACACCAGCGCCGCAGTCAGCACCACCATCGATACCGTCGCTCCGGTTGCACCGACGATTTCGCCAAGCAATGGCATCGAACTCAGTGGCACCGCGGAAGCAGGCAGCACGGTGATCATCACCGGTGCAGGCGCAAGCCCCATCGGCCAAACCACGGCAAACGCGGGGGGTATCTGGAGTTTCACGCCCACTAACGCATTAGCCGACGGCACCCCGGTCACGGTGGTATCACGCGATGCGGCGGGTAATACCAGCCCATCGGCGAGTACCGTCATCGATTCGCAGGTGCCGGATCATCCGACCGTGAACCCGAGCAACGGCACCTTACTGAGCGGTACCGCCGAAATCGGCAGCACGGTGATCATAACGGGTGCAGGTGTTATCCCGAGCGTCAGCGTTAACGTCGACGCCAATGGCGATTGGAGCTTCGCGCCGGCCCAGGCATTGGCCAATGGCAGCCTGGTTACAGTTGTGGCTCGAGATGCCCTGGGTAATGAGAGCGCGCCGGCCAGCACCCTGATCGACAGCGTCGCGCCATCGGCACCGCTGATCAACCCAACCAACGGCCAGATCATCAGCGGAACCGCCGAAGCCGGTAGCACCGTGAACATCCAGGTGAACGGCAGCAGCATCGGCACCGCCGAGGTCGATGCCAATGGCAGCTGGACGTTTACCGCAACACCGCCCCTGGGCAACACCACCCAGATCAGCGCCACGGCGACCGATGCAGCAGGCAATGTCAGCCTTGTGGCCGAGGCCATAGTCGATGCGCTGGCTCCTGCCACCCCGGGCATCAACCCCAGTAACGGCGTGATCCTGAGCGGTACTGCAGAGGTAGGTACCACGGTAATCATCACTGGGGCCGGCGGTGCCGCCATTGGTCAGGCCATTGTCGATGGCGCAGGCAACTGGTCGTTCGTTCCACCCGTGGCGCTTACCAACAATACCCAGGTCACCGTGGCGGCTCGCGATGCGGCAGGCAACACCAGCCCATCGGCGAATCTGGTGATCGATACCGTGGCGCCGATTGCCCCGACCGTTCAGCCGAGCAACGGTATATCGCTGACCGGTAGCGCCGAGGCTGGCAGTACGGTGATCCTCACCGGCCCCGGCGGGGTCATCATCGGCCAGGCCACGGCGGGGCCTGGTGGAGACTGGAACTTCAGCCCACAACCACCCCTGCAGCACGGCGCCTTGATCAGCATCAGCGCACGGGATGCGGCTGGCAATACGGGAGCGTCTGCCAGCATCATCATCGACGCCATTGCCCCAGCAACACCAACCATCGCCGCCACCAATGGCGCATTGCTGCAGGGCACCGCGGAGGCTGGTAGTACCCTGACCCTCAAGGTCGATGGCAACACCCTGACCACGCTGATAGTGGGTGCCAGTGGTACCTGGAGCTTCGTCCCGCCTACGACACAGCCCAATGGCGCACTGGTCAGCGTGGAGTCCCGCGATGCGGCAGGCAACCTCGGTGCCTCGGCCAGTACCAGAGTCGACTCCGTACCACCGCCTCCTCCCTTCATCGCCGCCAGCAATGGTGCCGACTTGAGCGGCACTGCAGAGGCAGGCAGCACCGTGTGGTTGAGCGTCGGGGGTCTACAAATCGCCCAGGTCACCGCCGATGCCAACGGCAACTGGCACTTCACTTCGACCCCTGCACTGTCAGACAACACACTGGTCACCGCCATCGCCGTGGATGCCGCCGGTAACACGAGTGGCCCGGCCACCGTGACGGTGGACGACTCCGGCCCTGACCTGCCAGTCGTAGCACCCAGCAACGGCAGCCTGATCAGCGGTATCGCTGAACCGGGCAGTACAGTCACCATCCGCGTTGCCGGTCAGCCAGACGTTCAGGTGACGGCCGACCCGATCACAGGTGCATGGTCATCGACGTTTTTACCGACACTCGCAGACGGCACTTCGGTCAGCGTCACGGCCACTGACGCCACCAACAATGTCAGTGCGCCGGCCATCATCGTGATCGACAGCGTGCCACCCGCAGTGCCAACCATCCAAGCCAGCAACGGCACCCTGCTGACCGGCACGGCCGAAGCGGGTAGCACGGTGATTCTCACCGGCACGGGCGGCGTGCAGATCGGCACCACTACCGCCAATGCCAGCGGCAGCTGGAGCCTCAATCCCGGTACCCCGCTCGCCAATGGCACGGTGGTAACCGTGGTCGCCCGGGATGCGGCCAGCAACATCAGCCCATCGGCAACCACTACCATCGACAATATCGCCCCCAATCCGCCGACCATCGTGGCAAGTAACGGCACCCAACTGAGCGGTAGCGCCGAAGCGGGCAGTACGGTAATCCTCACCGGCACGGGCGGCGTGCAGATCGGCATCGCCACCGCAGATAGCAACGGCGCCTGGGCATTCTCGCCAAGCCCCGCCCTGGCCAATGGCGTGGTGGTAACGGCGATTGCCAGAGATGCCGCTGGTAATAACAGCGGCCCGGTCAGTACCACCATCGACGCCGTGGCGCCGGTTGCCCCGACCATTCAGCCGAGCAATGGCACGCTACTCACGGGCACAGCCGAGGCGGGTAGCACGGTGACCCTGACGGGCGTCAACGGCACCCTGATCGGCACAGTGGTCACTGGCACCAATGGCGTCTGGACGCTTTCTTCACCGCCCACCTTGGCCAATGGCACTGCGGTCAATGCCGTGGCTCAGGATGCCGCGGGCAACACCAGCCTCCCGGTCAGCACCACCATCGACAAGGTGGCCCCCAACACGCCGAGCATTTCAATCAGCAACGGCACTGTGCTGACCGGCACCGCCGAGGCTGGCAGCACGGTAATCATTACGGGCCCTGGCGGCGCAGCGATTGGCCAAACCACTGCCAATGCCAGTGGTGCCTGGAGCTTCACCCCAGGTACCCCGCTGGCCCATAACACCGCGGTCACTGTGGTCGCCAAGGATGCTGCCGGTAATACCAGTACGGCGGCGACTACCAACATCGACAGCCAGGCACCGAGCGCGCCGAGCAACCTGTTCGTCACTGCAGATGGCACGCTGCTGACCGGCAATGCCGAAGCCAACAGCCAGGTGCGTATCGTGGTTAACGGCAACGTCGCCAATCCAATCACGGTGACGGCGACCGCAGCGGGTACGTTCGCCGCGGTACTGATCCCGGCACTGGTGGCCGGCCAGCCGATCGGCGTGACGTCCATCGATGCTGCGGGCAACGTCAGCGTATCCGCGAACACCAACGCGCCCAACCTGTCGGCGCCGACCATCAGCGTTCCCGAGGCGGCCGATACCTACATCAATGCTGCCGAGGCAGCGGACGGTATTCAGGTACGCGTTGGCCTGGCCACAGGCGTACGCGCCGGTGACGTGGTCACCGTCACCTACACCGGCACCGGTGGTTACCAGTTCAACCAGACCCATAGCGTGACCGCTGCCGAGGCCCTGGCTGGCAGCGCCGTCGTGTCGGTAGTGCCACCCACCGGCAGCTTCCCCCAAGGGGCGGCTTCGGTGACGGCGCATATCAACAATGGCGCCAGCTCCCAGGCGGCGAATTTCACCGTCGACACCATCCCGCCCTCCTCTCCGGTACTCGGTCTGGTCGGGAACCTGCTGACCATTTCCGGTGAGCCGAACAGTGAACTGACGATACGCATCGACCTGGGCGGCACGGTGGCCACCGCCACGGTCACCGCAAACAACGCGGGCCTGGCCTCGTTGAATCTGCTTACCGGGCTGAATATCGGCCTGAGCTACGATCAGCTGCTCAGCGCTCAGGTTTCGGTATCCGCCAAGGATCAGGCGGGCAACCAGAGCAACGTCGCGACACTGGGCCTGGGTACCAGCTTGCAGCAGCAACCCATCACCCTAGGCAACCTGGCCGTGGACGCCAATCTCAATCTGCTCAATCTTCCAGCCGCCCGGCTGGGCATCAGCGGCAAGACCGTGGCCGGTGCCGCACTGGCCGTCGAAGTGCTCACGCCGCTTGGCTATATCGGCATCGCCCCGCTGGCAGCCGATGCCAATGGCAATTTCTCGGTCAACCTGCTCAGCCCCACCGTGCTCAGCCAGCTAGGCTTGTCGCTCACCAACATCCTCAACCTCGGCGGCGATCTTGCACTGCGCATCACCGCAACCTCCGCCGGCAAGACGAGCGGCGTGTATACCGTCGACCTCGACCCGCTGGGCCTACTCGGCCTGACCATCGGCAACGTGCGGGTCGATGGCACGGCCGCAGACGACATACTTTCCGGCAACGCGACCATCGCAGGCGAGCGGATCTTCGCCGGCGCCGGCAATGACCTGATCCTCAATGTCGGCTCGGGCGACCGCGTGGATGCAGGCGCAGGCAACGACACCATCCAGATCAAGGCCACCAACTTCGGCAGCGTCGATGGCGGAACCGGGTTCGACACGGTGGTTTTCGATGGCGGGATCGACATCAACTATGGGGCCGCGGGAATCGGCACTTTCAGCAATATCGAGCGCATCGATCTCGGTACCGGTGATTCAGGCAGCACGCTGACCCTCACCGCTGCAGCCGTCGACGCCATGACCGACTCGAGAAACACCCTGCAGATCACCGGCGAAAGCAATGATGTGCTCAACCTCACGGCCAGCGCGCTGAAAACCGGGGCGCAGCAGATCGACGGCATCACCTACGACGTCTATACCTACGGAAGCACCACGCTGTTGGTGGAAGAAAATACGGTACAGGTCGTGGTCAGTTGATAGGGAAGCCGTTGCGCAGTATGGATACACGTTGTTGTCACTGGGTCATGCGCGTCGCCTTCGCCCTGTGTTTGCCCGCCTCGGCGGCGGCCATGCCGGTCGATCAGGCGGTACGCAACGGGCTGGCCATTCACCCGCAAGTGCGTGCAGCGCTGTCTGAAGTCTCGCGCGCCGAAACCGAGGTGAAGATAGCCAGGGGTGGCTACCACCCATCGCTGTCGCTCTCTGGCGGCCCCCAGGAATTCAACCTGGGCGAGACCGTCTACGACGTCACCGTCTCGCAGATGCTCTACGACTGGGGCCGTGTGGAAAGCCAGGTCGACACCGCCAAGGCAACGCAGCGCCAACTCTCGGCCACCGCCGAGGTGACCCGTGAAGACGCCGCCCTGGATATCGTCGAAACCTACCTGGATGTGCTGGTCGCAGACCGCCGCATCGACGCTGTACGCCGCCATATCCGTATGCTCGACGACATCCGGGCAATGACCGAGGCGCGAGGTGCAGATGGCTATTCGGATCGCAGCGAACAGGATCGTGCCGGCCTGGAAATCTCCCGCGCTCAGGAGCAGTTGGCACTGGAAAAAGGCGCACGGCTCGATGCCGGCAACCAGTTCAACCTGCTGGTCGGAGCACCACCGGAGGGTCTTGCCGAGCCCCGTCCGCCCTCCATGCAGCGCTACCTGGCGACACGAGACCTGCCACGCATCATCAGCAGCTCGCCGCTTTATCAGCGCGCCGTGGAAGATACCAGCCTGGCCGAGGCCGAGTTGCGCGGCACCAAGGCAGCGCTGCTGCCACAACTGAATCTGGAGGCTTCGGCGACGCGCCGGGAAATCGGCGGGCGCCTGCAGAACGATTCGATGGTCAACCTGCGCCTGCGCATGGACACCATCCAAGGGCTTTCCAACTTCCAGCGCCCCACTGCCGCCGCGCAACGCCTGGAGTCGGCCAGCTGGGGTCAGGACGCCATCCTGCGCGACATTCGCCGCCAATTACAGAGCCTGTTCGATATCGGCGACTCCCTGCTCTGGCGCGAACATGCCCTCGCCGTGCAGGTGAGGGACTCGGAACAGGTAGGCGGTCTTTACCGTGAACAGTTCGAGGTCGGTCGCCGCGATGTGATCGACCTGCTTACCGTACAACGTGAACGCTTCGAGGCTGAGCGCCAGTTGATCGTGCTGCAGGTCGAACGCTTGCGCCTCGAGTACCGTGCCGCCGCGCAGATCGGTCTGCTCGGCCCCCTGTTGGAGAATGGCCTGAATGGATCCTGACAACCTGGCAACAGCGGGCAAGGGAGGCGATCAGGATCCACTGCGCCAGGGTCTGGTGTTGCTCTGCCGCCAGCTCGGCAGACCGGTGACAGGCGCCGAACTGGCCGATGGCATCGCCCTGGAGCAGGGCCGCCTGCCCCTGCGCATGGTCGCCCGCGCTCTGCGCCGTGCGGATATCGTCGCGCGGGTCGCCGAGGAGCCACTCAAGCGGATCGACGATTACCTGCTGCCCGCCTTGCTGCTGCTCGAAGACGGACGCTGTGTGGTGCTGGTCAGCCAGCACGACGAGCACGCCGAAATTCTCGTGCCCCATAGCGATGGTGGCGTACAACGCCTGGCCATCGCCGACCTGCAGAGTATCTACAGCGGCATGGCGGTGTTCGCCAAATGCCGCTATCGCCCCGATGGCCGCGCAGAAGAGTTCGCTAGCCCGACTCACGAACATTGGTTCTACAGCGCGCTCAAGCGTCTGCGTCGCTCCTATATCGAGGTCGCCGTAGCGGCCTTTATCGCCAACCTGCTGGCGATTGCCGCCGCGCTGTTCGCCATGCAGGTCTATGACCGCGTGGTGCCCAACGCTGCCTTCGACACCCTGTGGGTACTGGCCAGTGGCGTGGCCCTGGCCATCGTCCTGGAAAGTCTGTTGCGCGGGCTGCGCGCGCACCTGCTGACGACCTTGGGCAAACGCCTGGATCTGCAATTGTCATCGTTGCTGTTCGATCGGGTGCTCAATACCCGACTGGGCGCCAAGCCCGCCTCGGTCGGTGCCTTCAGCACGCAGATTCGCGAATTCGAATCGGTGCGCGAGTTCTTCACCTCGTCGAGCGCGGCGGTGATCAGCGATCTGCCCTTCGTGCTCATCTTCCTGCTGATCATCGCCCTGATCGGTGGCCATGTGGTCTGGGTGCCTGCGGTCGCGGCGGTGCTGATGGTGTTGCCCGGGCTGCTCGCCCAGGGTCGCCTGGCGCGTCTGTCCCGGCAGAATCTGCGCGAGGGCGCGGTGAAGAACGGCATCCTGCTGGAATCCATCGAGCACCTGGAAACAGTCAAGGCCAGCCGCGCCGAAGGCCGCTGCATGCACCTGTGGGAAACCCTCACGGCGCAGCTCGCCGGCAGCGCAATGAAGACCCAGAGCCTGACCTCGGCGCTTAGCTACGGGGTGAGCACAGTGCAACAGCTCTGCTATGTCGGCGTGGTGGTGTTCGGCGTGTACCGCATCAGCGATGGCTACCTGAGCATGGGTGCTCTGGTGGCCTGCTCGATTCTTTCCGCGCGAACCATTGCGCCGCTGTCACAGATCGCCGGCATTCTCGGCCGCTGGCAGCACACCAAGGTCGCCCTCGAAGGCCTCGACCAACTGATGACCGGACCGGTGGAACGGCCCGCCGGCCAGCGCTTCGTACGCAAGGAAAACCTGGCAGGCGATTATCGACTCGAGCAGCTGCGCCTCAGCCATGATGACGCCCCGCCTATCGTCGACGTCAACGCCCTGAGCATTCGCGCCGGTGAGCGCATCGCCCTGCTGGGCGGCAATGGTGCCGGCAAATCCACCCTGTTGCGCCTGCTTGCCGGGCTGCTCGATCCGAGCTCCGGGCGGGTGATGGTCGACGACATCAGCCTGACTCAGATCGACCCCGCGGATCGCCGCCGGCATATCGGTTACCTGCCTCAAGACATCGCCCTGTTCTACGGCACGCTGCGCGACAACCTCAATCTGGAGGGTGCCGCGGTCAGTGACGAGGAGCTGTTCGAAGCCCTCGACGGCGTCGGCCTGGGCGCCTGGGTGCGCAGCCACCCGCTGGGGTTGGACATGCCCATCCAGGGCAATGCCAGCCTGTCCGGCGGCCAGCGTCAGGCGGTCGGGCTGGTGCGCGTGCTGGTGCAGGATCCGCCCATCGTACTGCTCGACGAACCGACATCCTCGTTCGACCAGACCAGCGAAAAGCAGGTGGTCGAGTACCTGCAGCAGTGGATAACCGGACGTACCCTGATTCTGGTCACCCACAAGAAGGTCATGCTCTCGCTGGTGGAGCGCGCGGTGGTGATGCGTCAGGGCCGAGTGATCATGGATGGCGCTCTGGATCAGGTGGTGCAGGACAACGTGGTGAACGCGCCAGCGGAAAACCGAGGAGGCAACCATGCCATCCAATGATCGCCTGCGCCGACAGCTCGAAGACCCGTTGCTGAGTGCCACCCACCCGCTGTTCCGGCCCCTGCTGTGGACGATTCTGGCTACCGTATTGCTGGCCATCGCGTGGGCTACCTGGGCCGAGCTCGATGAAGTAACGCGCGGCGATGGCCGCGTGGTGCCGTTCACCCGTATTCAGAAGATCCAGAGCCTGGAGGGCGGCATTCTCGATCGCCTGCTGGTCGGCGAAGGCGATCTGGTGGAAGTCGGGCAACCGTTGGTGCGGCTGGACGAAACGCGCTTTCGTACCTCGTTCCAGGAGTCGGCCAATCAGTCGGCGGCCATGCGTGCCACCATCGCACGCCTGGATGCCGAAGTGCTGGGCAAGGATCGCATCGCGTTCCCCGAGGATATCGACCCCGCGAGCCCCCTGGCCCGCTCCGAGCAGGAACTGTTCAAGTCGCGGCGCGACAAACTGCAGGATGGCGTCAGCGCCATCAACCGGCAGATACGCCTCTCGCAGCAGCAGCTGAACCTGGTCGAGCCGCTGGTGGCCAAACGTGCCGTGAGCCAGATGGAAGCGCTCAAGCTGAGCCAGGAGATCGCCACGCTCAACGGCAAACTCACCGAGCTGCGCAGCAGCTACTTTCAGGATGCTTACACCGAGCGGCAGAGCAAGAAGGCCGAACTCAGTGCCCTGGAGCCCATCGTCCAACAGCGGGAAGATCAACTACGCCGTACCGAGATCCTTTCACCGGTGCGCGGCCGGGTGAACACCGTGCTGATCAACACCCGAGGTGGGGTGATCCAGCCTGGCGAGCCGATCATGGAAGTGATCCCCGTGGAGGATCGATTGCTAATCGAAGCGCGGATCAAACCCCGCGACGTGGCCTTCCTGGTGCCCGGCATGCCCACCAAGGTGAAGATCACCGCCTATGACTACAGCATCTACGGCTACCTGAACGGCACCCTTGAACAAATCAGCGCCGACACCATTGCCGAGGAAACGGCACAGGGCAAAGAGTTCTACTACGAAGTGCTGATCAAGACCGACGGCAGCCAGCTCAAGCGTCGCGATGAAATCCTGCCGATAATTCCGGGCATGGTGGCCGAGGTAGATATCCTCAGCGGCAAGCGCACGGTGCTCAACTACCTGCTCAGGCCGCTGCTAAAAGCGCAGCTTTACTGAGGGCCTGGCCAACATTCGCACGGCGGGTGAGGGTGCTTGGTGTTAGTCACAAAGTGCTATGGCGCCGTGCATATCTGCTTGCTATTACATATCTACTGGCAAGCCCTCTGTGTGTCATCGGCATCATCTCCCCGCCGACTTCATGTACAGGTGACCTGTGCCCAGCGGAACCAGCAGCTCGGGTTATACCCGCTGTATGTCCGCCGCATTGAGCGACTGCAACGGCGCGAGGATCAGGGAAGTGCCTCACTCTTCAGAAATACCTTCGGCTCACAAGCAGCGCGGTGCCGTCGCCGTCGAGTTTTCCATCGCCTTCATCATTTTCTTTCTGATTTTCTACGGCCTGGTGGGTTACAGCATTCCTTTCCTGCTTGGCGCCACCTACCAGGAGTTGGCCACCGAAGCCTTGCGAGATGCCATCCACTCGCCCGATACCCGCGCGCCCACGCCGGAACAACTCGCCCTACATCAGCAGCGGGTGTTGCAGACAATGCGTAATTCCTGGCTGCCGGAGGCCTGGACGCAAACCTGCAACGGCTACGACGGCTTCCTGAAAACCGGCACTGTGTGGAGCGTGTGCGTACGCCACGGCAACCCTGAAAGCATCATGCCGCCGTTCTCCATCTTCGGCTGGAAGGTTCCACAGCTGCCCAGCGAGATACGCGGCGAAGCGACCATCCGCTTGTACAACGCAGGGTCGGGGAGCTGAGCATGAGGCGCATTCGATCCGATCTGCAGCGCCAGCGTGGTGCTTTCAGCATCCTCAGCGCCGCGACCCTGGTCATGGCTATCCTGTTTCTCGCCCTGGTGGTGGATAGCGGCCGCCTGTATCTGGAACAGCGCAAGCTACAGAAGCTCGCCGATACCGCAGCCCTGGAATCCATCTCCCGGCTTGAGTCGGGTAACTGCGCTCTCGATACCGCCAAGGCCCATCTCTATGCCCTCGAAAACGCCGCGTCCTACGGCTTTGTAGATGGGCTGACATCGTCCTGCGCGAGCATCGCGATCATCGACGGCCTGCGGGTACCGACAATCGATGCCGGTGGCAGAGCCGTCAGGGTCGTCACCAGCAGCCAGGTGCCTGCCAGCATCATCGTCCGTACCGGTGGTCTGTTCGGCCTTCCCGGCAACTCCACCGTGAACCTGCAAGCCGTAGCGGTGGCCGAGAAAGACAGCGATCCGCTGACGGTATTCAGCGTCGGCGCCCAATTGCTCGACCTCAATGCCAACGGAGCGCTGCCAAGGCTACTGAAAGCCGCCGGGGCAGACATAAGCAGCCTGACGCTACTCGACTCCGAAGGCCTTGCGAATGCTCAGGTGACACCGGGCGAATTACTAAAAGCGCTTGGGGTGGAGGTTGGCATCAATCAATTAAAAGCGCTTACGCCAGAGGGATTGGCAGAATTAGTGGGTACCAAAGTCAATGCGGTCGGCATTCAAAAGCTGATCGATGTATCTGCAAAGCTGGTGACTCATAACGAGGCGTTGGCTGCTGATATCAGAGCGCTTGGTAGCGAGCTGGCCAACTCTACGTTGAAGGACGCCACGGTCAATCTGCTGGCGACCGATGAACGTCCCGGACTGTTGAAGCTCGTCACCGGGCCGGGCCGGGCCGTCGGGTCAGCATTGGATGCCAAACTCGCGCTTGGTGACGTGTTATCCACAGGCCTGATGACTGCCGTTCAGGGGCGCGGTTTGCTGGTGGATCAACTGAATCTTCTCGGGCTGGTGAAGGTGGAGCTTGGCGTAGTAGAACCCCCGGCCATCGGTATCGGCCCTCTAGGAACGACAGCATTCAACGCACAGACTCGCGTGCACATCAATATCGACAGCACGGGTGTTCCTCTAGCGAGCTCGCTGCTCAATATATTGGGCACCTCGATCAAGCTACCTATCATCCTCGACTTGGTGAGTGCCAGGGGCGAAGTGACGGATATCAACTGCTCTCTGGCAGAGCCGGAGGCGACCATCGAAGTCGAGTCCACGGTCGGCAATATCTGTATCGGCAATATGCCCAGCGGCACGCTATGGTCGACCCGCGCCAGTTGCACCGAATCAAACCTAGAGGACGCCAGCATTCTCAGGCTGCTGAACACCGACCTGATCAAGGGCAAGGCTGCAGTGCCACTGATTGGCACCGGCACCAATCCTGTTCGAGATGAGGTGACGCTAGCCGTGGACGAGTCCGATATAACCCAAGTCAATCAGTTGAAGATTGGCGACTCGATCGCCAACCTGCTTTCACAGGTCACCAGAATGATAGGGCTCGGGGTGCCAAAGGGGTCGGACGGCTCTCCAGGCTTTACCGCCGCCCAGGCTGCTCAGATCGCGGATAAATACCTCGCGGCTTACAGCAGCAAGGATGCCATTCGAGCGGCCATGAAAGCGGATGGGCTTAGCTGGCCCAGACCCGTGCTGCTTTTACTGGATACGACGATGCCCGATGAGTGGCACAGTAAATTGAGTCTTATCAACTGCGCCACCAACAAGACTCGCTGTCGCGATGAACTGATTATCTCTTTGCAGACAAAAGCTCAGGGAGGGCTCCTGAACAGCGTCCTGACGGGCCTCGCCACCGCGCTCGGCCTGAGCAGTAACTCCCAGCCCTTGCTACTCACCATCCTGAATCCTGTGCTCGATCTGATAAAACCACTGCTCAACTCCGTGGGCAGCGCGGTCAGCAGTCTGCTAACCAGCCTTGGCCTGGAACTCGGCAAAAGCGAAATCAAAGTCCACAGCATCAGCTGCGGCATCCCGCGCCTGGTTCAGTGAGGTGTGATGTGAAACGCAGCAAACGAAAAACCCAGCAAGGCGCCGTGGCCATCGAATTCGCCATGCTGTTCGGCGTGTTTTTCGTGGTGGTCTACGGGATCATCGCCTACAGCATTCCCATGCTGCTGATGCTGACCTTCAAGCAGGTCAGCGCCGATGCCGCCCGCGCCACCCTGCAGGTCGACCCCGGCAACGCCGCCTACACCCAGTTGCTCAGCCGGGAAGTCACCCGTGTGGTGGAACGCAGCTGGCTGCCGGACAGCTGGCTGGGTGGCAACTGCCCACCACCGGAGCAGGATGCCGCCGGTTTCAGCTGGACCAGCCTGCCCGGCCAGAATGGCCACCCCTCCTATGGCAATATCGCCCTCGATGCCCGCGATCCCAGCGCACCACGCTACGTGCTGCACGTGTGCCTGCAACGCCTCTACAACCACGAGGGCGCCAGCGATCAGAGGGCCATCGTGCCTACCCTGAGGTTGCTCGGTATCAGTATTCCCAGCCTCCCGGAGGAAGGCGGAAATGTGGTGATACGCGGCGCCACGACGGTGACCCTCTAAACAACGTCAGGCGCCGATCACGCCGCCATCGTCACGGCTGATGACCATCACCGAGGAGCGTGGATAGACACCGGGGCGATGATCCGGGAAGGTCGAGCCGCCCTCTTCACCGGGATGCTGAATGCCCACGAACATGGTTTTGTAGTCCGGCGAAAAGGCCAGCCCTGTCACCTCGCAGCCCACCGGGCCAACCATGAAACGGCGGATCTCGCCGGTTTTGGGGTCGGCACAAAGCATCTGGTTGTTGCCCATGCCGGAGTAGTCACCCTTGTTGCTGTACTTGCCGTCAGTCTGGATCCACAGGCGACCGCCGCCGTCAAAGCCGATACCATCCGGGCTATTGAACATGTTGTCGGCATTGATCGCATGGCTACCAGCCTGAGCCGTGCCGGCATGCACAACGGGGTTGCCGGCGACCACGAACAGATCCCATTCGAAATCCGCCGCGGCCGCATCGTCACCGTGCTCGCGCCAGCGCAGGATCTGCCCGTAAAGGTTGTTGGCTCGCGGGTTCGGTCCGCCGACCGGCTGACCCTCCTCGCCACGCTTGCTGTTGTTGGTCAGGGTGCAGTAGACCTGGCCGTCCTGCGGGCTGACGGTGATCCACTCCGGGCGATCCATCCGCGTGGCGCCGACCTGAGTACCCGCCTGACGTGCACGAATCACCACGTCGGCCTGGCTGGCGAAGCCCTTCTCGGCGCTTAGGCCGTTCTTGCCCGCCGTCAGCTCGATCCAGCGGCCACGACCTTTGGGATGATCGGCATTGCCGTTACCTTCGTCGAAACGCGCCACATACAGCGTGCCATGGTCGAGCAGATGACGATTGGCCTTGGCATTGCCGCGATCGAGGCGATCACGGGTGATGAATTTGTAGATGAACTCACCGCGCTCATCGTCGCCCATGTAGACCACCACGCGACCATCGCGGGTGGTGGTCAGGGCAGCGTTCTCATGCTTGAAACGGCCAAGGGCCGTGCGCTTGATCGGTTTGGCTTGCGGGTCGAACGGATCGATTTCGACGATCCAGCCATGGCGGTTCAACTCGTTGGGCGTCTTCGCCACATCGAAACGCGGATCGAAGTGGTGCCATTCGTTTTCCGCGCTGGCATGCAGCACGCTGAAGCGCTTCTGATCGGCAGTGAACTGCAGGCCTGCATCGCTGCTGCCGAAGCAGTCGCTGAAGTTCTCTTCACAGGTCAGGTAGGTGCCCCAGGGGGTCTGGCCGCTGGAACAGTTCTGGAAGGTACCGAGAACCTCGATGCCAGCCGGGTCGGCGGCGGTCTTGAGCAGCTCGTGGCCACGTGCCGGGCCGCTGACGTCCATCGGCAGGTTGCCATGCACCCGGCGGTTGTAAGGCGAGCCCTGAACGAACGCCCAGCCACTGGCACCGCGACGCACTTCGATCACCGTCACGCCCTCGGCATTCTGCGCCTTGCGCACGTCCTCGGTGGATTTCGGCAAACCGCCGTGAGCCAGCAGGTAGCGGTAATTCACGTATTCATTGTTGATGGCCATCAACGCGCGATCCGCGTCGCCCGGCCAGGGAAAGAAACTCATGCCATCGGTGTTGTCACCGAACTGCTGCAGCTGTTCGGCTGCAGTGTTGCTGCCATCGCCCTTGAACGCCGGGCCACTGGCATGCAGCGGCTGGCCCCAACTGATCAATGTGCTGAACGAATAACCGGGCGGCAAGGTGATGGTATCGGCCGCGGACGCAGCAATGTTGTTGAAGCCGAGCAGCGGGCTGCCGACCGTTGCACTGATCGAGTCGGCCAACACGCTACGGCCTAGCAGACCACCACCGAGAAACAATGCGGCGCCAGTCAGCGCGCCTGCGCCGATGAAACGGCGTCGGGAAAGGGTCAAACGTTCAAGGTCAGTCAATTGATCGTCATGCATCACGGTGCTCCTGCTTTCTTCCTGATGCGCAGGGACGCTATGTCACTAACATGACGATTGGATGACGAGTGGTTGCAGCGCGTGTCTGGCCACGGCGAAGTTATCGACAGGCAGAGCGATGTTCACAATTACCGTGACTTAATCTGTGGATAACCTGGTAGCTCTCGGCCAAAGGCCGCACATACTATGGCGTTCAGATATCTGTACAGAATCTGACCAGCTCGGAGCAGTTATACACATCTACTCTGAACAAGCTCTTTAACTATCTGTGGATAAGATTCTGTAGCCCATATATAACGGGACTTTCAAAGCTTTGTATAGTTTTCGATCTATATTCGCAAAGCTATCGAGACCACATGGCTCAATAGCGCCGCGTGCTGATCAACTCATCCAGCACCCGCGAAGCCACCCGAAACACTATCGACGTGTGATCCTCGCCTGCCTCTACATGGAAATCGCTACGCAGCCCGTACTGCGACAGACCTTGCAGGCGCTGCTGCAGGGCGCGGGCATCCTGAATCCCCTGAGGCGCCTCACGATCACCTATCAACAGCGTCAGGCTGCTGTGGATAAGATCCAGCTGACCAGCGTGGGCTCGTCTGAAGAAAGCCTGCTCATGCTCCAGCAGGTAGCGATCACGCCACCACAGACTCGGGCTGATCGCTACCACGTGCTGGAACAACGCGGGCCGGGTGAACAGCGTATAGATGCCAAACATCCCGCCAAAGGAATGGCCGACCAGGCTGCGCTGATCCTGATCGACCTTGAAGCGCTCGGCGACCCTGGGCATCAGGCGTTTCTCGATGAAGTCGAGGAACAGATCCTGCCCACCCTGCGCCGGTGTATTGCGCTCGGCGGGTTGCGGCGGCGACAGGTCGAACGCGCGGCGCTCGAAGTCCAGGGGCGTGTCGCTCGGGTAACCGATGGCCACCAGAATCGAACCACGCAGCCGCTCCTGGGCACGCTTGGCGGCATGGAAGGCCGGAAAGTAGGCATTGCCGTCGAGCAGGTAAATCACCGGGTAGCCGCCGGTGTGGGGCACGTCGCCCTCCGGCAGGCTGATCATGATGCGGTACTCGCGCCCTTGGGCGCTTTTCATCGTCCATTGCTCGGTACCGTCCAGCGCCACCGGCTCGGCCTGGGCGACCGCCAGGCTGCACAGCAGAACCGCGCTCAGCAACGCACGCCACCAGCCTGCTGCGATCACCAGTTGTAGCTCAGGCTGGTGACCACGCTGCGCGCTTCGCCGCGGTAGCAATTGCTGTCCTGGCAATTGATATAGCGCTTATCAGTGAGGTTGCGGGCATTCAGAGCGAGGCGCACACCGTCCAGGCCGCCGCCGAAGTCGTAGTGCACACCGGCATCGATCAAGGTGTAGGCCTCGTTCTTCAGGGTGTTGTCGCCGTTGCCGTAGGTGCTGCCGGTATAACGCGCACCGCCCGACACGCCGAGTCCGAACGGCAGACGGTAATCCAGCCAGAGTGATGCCATGTGACGCGGCACGTTCTTCGGCGCCTTGCCCTGATAGTCACTGTCCTTGGTGACTTCGGCGTCGTTGAAGCTGTAGCTCGAGGTCATTCTCAGGTTATCGCTCAGGTCTGAGACCGCTTCCAGTTCCAGACCGCGAGAAACCTGCTCGCCAGTCTGAACCTGGAAGCTGCTGTTTGCCGGATCCCGCGTCACCACGTTGGTTTGTGTCAGGTGGTACAACGAGGCCGTGAGCAGGGTGCTGCTGCCCGGCGGCTGATACTTGAGGCCAATCTCGTACTGTTCGCCCTCGCTCGGCTCGAACAGTTTGCCAACGGAGTCGGAACCACTCTGCGGCAGGAACGAGGTCGCATAGCTGGCGTAAGGGGCAAGGCCGTTGTCGAACAGATAGAGCGCACCTAGCGATCCGGTAGTAGCCGAATTGCTGGTCTTGCTGTTGACGTCTACGCCGAACTGGTCGCCATTGGAGCGCGCATGCACCCAGTCACGACGTAGCCCAGCGGACAGGCGCCAGCGATCGAGCTCGATCTGATCCTGCAGGTACATGCCTGCACGGTGCTCAAGGCCGTCCCTATCAACCAGAATGTTGTCCGGGTCAGAGATCGGCTGATGGTAGTCAGGCGCATCGAGATCAAGCGACGGAGCAGCACCCGTGGCATACACCAGGGCCGTGTCGAGCCAGGCGTAGTCCACCCCGCTAACCACGGTGTGCTGCAGATTGCCGGTGGCGAAACGGCTCACCAGGCGAGTATCTGTGGATAACGTGGACATATCCTCGTAGCTACCTGCGGTGCTGCGAGGAAGAATGTTGTCGACGCTAACCGGCCCAACATCCAGATACTGGTTGGTGGTATCCAACTGACCGTAACGCAGGTTCTGCTGCAGGCTGAAGGTCTCGTTGAAAGCGTGCTCGAACTCGTAGCCGATCGACCACTTGCGCTGCTCGAGCTTGTCGAAATACTCGTCGCCCTGCCAGATGTTGGTAAGACGGCCACCATCCTGATAGAGCATCGGCGACGCAGCCGTCTGCCGTTCCTGATACTGGGCCAGCAGCGTCAGGCTGGTATCCGGGTCGATCTGCCAGCTCAGCGAAGGTGCCAGCAGGCGCGTGTTGTTGTCCATCTGCTCGATGGAATACTCGGCATCACGATAGACGCCCACAGTGCGGAACAGCACGTCGCCCTCTTCATCCAGCTTGCCGCCGATGTCGAACTGGCCCTGCCGGTGGTTGTAGCTGCCGGCCTGCACCTCGACCTGGTTTTTCGCCAACAGGCTCGGCCGCTTGCTCACCCGATTGACCATACCACCGGGGCTTATCTGTCCGTAAAGCACGGATGCCGGGCCTTTGAGCACCTCGATGCGCTCCAGGCTGTAGGCCTCGATAGAAGGCAAGGCTAACCAACCACTGCCAGCCTGACGCAGACCATCCAGAAAATCCGCGGACTGGGTGGTCTCGAAACCACGAACGTTGATGGTGTCGAACCGCGGATCCAGGCCCGAGCCGCCAACTCGCACGCCCGCCGTATAGGCGACCGCATCCTCGACCCGGTTGACCTTGCGATCGGCGATCTGCTCGGCCGTCACTACGCTGATGCTCTGGGCGGTTTCCAGGATCGGCCGGTCGCTCTTGGTCGCACTGCTGGCGTTGTTGGCGAAATAACCACCCGCCGGTTCGAAGGCACTCTGTGTTGCCGCTGCCTGGATGCTGGTGGCGTCGAGCTGCACACTGGCTTCGGCCTTGCCTGGCAGAACCACGTAACCCGATGTGGTCTTGCGGGCCACTAGGCCGCTGCCGCTGAGTAGCGTCGCCAGCCCTTCCTCCAGCGAGCCGCCACCGGAAAGGCCCGGGCTACTCAAACCGCGAACCACATCAGGGGAATACGACAGGGTGATGCCCGCGCGCTCGGCAAACGCACTCAACGCCTGCTCCAGCGGCCCGGCCGCAATGCTCGGCGCGACGGCAGCGGCAACTGGCAAGGCAGCCTGCACCGTGAGGCTCGCCGTGCCGCCGAGCAAGGCCAGCGCCAGGCAGATGGCACCCGACAATGTACGAGGCTGAGGCTGAAACGGCAGGGGGCTGGCAGAACGCATGACGGTATCCATTGAGAGAGTGATTCCCTCTAACCGGACGAACCGGAAAAGTCCGACATTCGATTTAAAAATCGGGGTTTCATTTATGGTTGTAAGTCGGAAGCGGACGGTCGCGATCTCGTGGGAGGGGCTTTAGCCGCGAGCTCTATTGAAGAGCAAAGAGCTCGCGGCTAAAGCCCCTCCTACAAAAAGAAAGCTCTGCATCCACCGTCCGCTTACGCCTTCAAACAGCCACTCGCGGTCGGCCTCAGGCCACCGGCATCACCCGTACCCACCAGCGCGTACGCTCGACGATCCTCACCGGCAGCAGGTGGGTGATGTTGCGCAACATCACTTCCGGCTCGTCCAGGCGGAAAACTCCGGAAAGATGTAGATCGGCCACGGCGGCATCGCAGCCCAGCCACCCCTTTCGATAGCGCCCCGCTTCGCCCAGGAAGTCGGCCAGGCGAATGTCTCTGACCACCAGCAGACCGCGTGCCCAGGCAAAGGGGTCGATAGGCCCTTGACCGAGGGTGGTCGTGCCGGTCGCAGAAACACCGACTCCCTCGCCGCCCCGCAGCCGCAACTGGCCGGTTGCGGTGGACACCAGCACTTCGCCGCGCTGCACCCGAATCTCGCTGTAATCGTCACGCTCGCGCAGCAGCACGCTGGCATCGCGGCCCTGGCAGGTGGCGAAACGGCAGCGGGCTTGCCAGTCCGCGCCCTCCACCAGCGCCTCGCCAGCGCGCAGGATCAACTCCTGCCCCTCTACGTCCAGAGCGCTGCCGGTGTTGAGCACCACCTCGGCAGCCGCGCCCAGGCTGATGCGCCGACGCTCACCCGTCGCAGTGGCGAAGTCGGCCCGCCAGATGGGCGAGGTCTGCGTCACCAACAGCGTGGCACCGCCCGCCACCAGGCCGAAACCAAGTAACTTCAGCGTGCGTCGCCGGCCCAGGTCGGCTTCGGCACGGCGCAATAAGGGGATGGTGTGCGCGGCATCCGGCAGCTGGCTTGCCTGGAACAGCCCACCCATCTGCTGCAGGCGCTGCCAAGCCAGTCGATGACGCGCATCGCGCCCCAACCATTCCTGCAGTTGCTCATGCACCTCGCCACCAGCGTGATCGCGCAGACGCATCTGCCATTCGATGGCCGCGCATACGATGGCCTCAGGTAAACGCTCGGCGGCTACGCTCACAACGCTGCCTCGAAGCAGCCGCGGTAACAGTGCAACAAAGCGCTTGCCACGTGCCGCTCGACGGTACGGCTGGAAATGCCCAGTTGCTCGGCAATCTGTTGATGGGTCAGGCCGCTGAGCTGATAGAGCAGGAAGGCCTCACGTATGGCGGACTTGAGGCCGTCGAGCAAGGCGGCGATTCGCTCCAGGCACTCTAGTGCTTCGTGGCGTACTTCCGGCGACGGGTGACTGGCTTCGGGCAAATGTGCCAATGCGTCGAGGTAGGCACGCTCCAGCGCATCACGTCGCCAATGGTCGATCACCAGGCCACGGGCGATACGAACCAGCAAGGCGCGCGGGGCGCGATCACTGATCGGCTTGCCACGCGTCAGCAGCCGCACGAAGGTGTCCTGAGCCAGATCCGCCGCCTGCTGCGAACAGCCGAGCGAACGCCGCAGCCAGCCACTTAGCCAGCCGTGGTGCGTGCCGTAGAGAACATCGAGCGGAACGATGGAATCCGTTTCAGGTAGCGACATGGACGCCCTCCGAGGCCGACAAGCGCAAACAACAGCGTGGATATGCTGGCGACCGCGCACATTATTCGCGAATCGTTCTTATTACAACCACTGACGTAGATCAGCCGACGGGTAGAGTCAGGAAATACGGCCCAGCGCGCGATCCGTCCGGTAGCACGGCAATGGCAGAGATTCGAGCGCTGATATATGATCCATATACGTTTCGTATATCGGGAGCACCCATGGGCATCGTCAATATCGAAGATGAGCTGCACGACCAGATTCGTAAGGCGAGCAGCGTGTCGTGCCGCTCGATCAACGCCCAGGCCGGCTTCTGGATCCGCATCGGCATGCTGTGCGAGATGAACCCGACGCTGAGTTTCAACGAAGTGATCGCCGCAGAGATGCGCGCTGCCGGTGTAGTGCCCCCGCGCCATGTGGAAGCAGCGGTATGATCAAGAAGCCGGAAGAGATCGCCCTCATGGCGGAATCCGGCAGGCTGCTGGCATCCGTATTCAGCCATTTGGATAGCCTCAGTCTGCTGGGCATGTCGACCCTGCAGGTCAACGACCTTGTGGATAACTTTATCGTCCAGCAGCTCCAGGCCCGCCCTGCCAGCAAGGGGCAGTACGGTTATGCCTATGCGCTGAACGCCTCACGCAACGAGGTGGTGTGTCACGGCGTACCCAGTGCCGGCGAGACTCTACAAAGCGGTGACCTGGTGAACTTCGATATCACCCTGGAGAAGAACGGCTACATCGCCGACTCCAGCAAAACCTACCTGATCGGCGAGGTTTCTCCACAGGCCCGGCAGCTTGCCGCAGTTACCTATGAAGCAATGTGGAAAGGCATCCAAGCCGTGCGCCCGGGCGGCCGCCTGGGCGATATCGGTCACGCCATCGAAAGACACGCCCGTGCCCATGGCTATTCGGTGGTTCGCGAGTATTGCGGCCATGGCATCGGCAAGGAAATGCACGAGCCGCCGGAGGTGCTGCACTGGGGCAAAGCAAAAACCGGCCTGACCCTGCGCGAAGGCATGGTTTTCACCATCGAACCGATGATCAACCAAGGCCAGCCTGGGGTGCGTACCGAACGCGATGGCTGGACCGTCGTAACCCGTGATGGCCAGCTGTCGGCGCAGTTCGAACACACCGTAGCGGTTACCGGTGATGGTGTACGCGTGTTGACGCTGCGTCCTGAGGAACATCACTTACTGTCAGCTGACATTCACAAATGAGTGCTCCATTGCGGAGCACTCGTTGTATCGGAGCCCCTTTGGCATTTCGGGCTGGCACCACGCATACGCTTCCAGGGCTCGCGCTCATCCCTTCCGCTGAAAGCTGCTGGCTCACCAGTCAATCCGCCGCAGGTGCTCCGTAACGCCAGCGCGTGTAGTGATGCAGGGTCAACAATCCACAGATGACCATCAGCGGAATCAGCAGCACGCCCGAGATTATCGCGCCCCACCAGGCAACGCCCGATTGCCAGGTTTGCCCCTTGCCTTGCGCCACCACCACCAGCCGCGTGGCTACTTCAGCAAAGCGTGCATCGGGTGTCAGCACGTTCACCTGAAGGCGATAGTCCCCAGGCTCCATGGGAATGCGCGCTACGGCACGAGTAATCTCGTCACTGCCATAGCTAGTTAACTCTTGCCCTACGTCTCCCTGCCCTTCGGACACCCGCTCACCTGCCGGAGTCAGCAGCTTCCAGGACACCGTCATCGGCGCTGGTGGGTACTCGACCCACTGCTCATTTTCCCAGATCGGTCCGCCAGACAGCTTGCGCACCGTATACAGCGGCAGCTCACCGGTAGAAAACACCACAGCCAGGGTATCGAACTCGAGGGTTCGAACCTTGACCGGAAACTCCAGGGTACTGTCCTGGTCGAGCCGTACCGGCACATCCAGCGGAAGCGTCGTCGCCCAGACAGAGAACAAACGAAGCGTGACTACCAACAGCAACAGGCTTAACCCCATGCTGGCCCAGAGAATCGCTTTGCTCTTGTGACTCAATGCTCGACTCCTTAACGACCGATCCAGCTAAAAAGATCTGCAAGGCTACGCGATATGCCTGCACATTTTCCGTTACTCAACCGTTACCGATTTTGCGAGGTTGCGCGGCTGGTCGACGTCGGTGCCGCGCAGCACGGCCACGTGGTAGGACAGCAGCTGCAACGGCAGGGTGTAGAGGATCGGCGCCAGGGCATCGTGGATGTGCGGCATGTTCACCACGTGGGTGCCTTCGCCATTGCTCATGCCGGCCTGCTCATCGGCGAACACCAGCAGCTCGCCACCACGGGCGCGTACCACCTGCAGGTTGGACTTGAGCTTGTCGAGCAGCTCGTTGTTCGGCGCGACGGTCACCACCGGCATATCCGCATCCACCAGGGCCAGCGGGCCGTGTTTCAGTTCACCGGCCGGATAGGCTTCGGCGTGGATATAGGAGATCTCCTTGAGTTTGAGCGCACCTTCCATCGCCACCGGGTACTGAGCGCCGCGGCCCAGGAACAGGGTGTGATGCTTCTCGGCGAACAGCTCGGAAACCTTCTCGATGATCTTGTCCATGGCCAGCGCTTCGTCCAGGCGGGCCGGCAGGCGACGCAGCTCTTCGACGAGTTCGGCAGCCACACCGGCTTCCAGGGTACCTTTGACCTGGCCGAGAGCCAGGGTCAGGAGCATCAGGCCGACCAGTTGAGTGGTGAAAGCCTTGGTCGAAGCGACACCGATCTCGGGGCCGGCGTGGGTCAGCAGGGTCAGGTCGGACTCACGCACCAACGAGCTGATTCCGACGTTGCAGATGGCCAGGCTGGCCAGGTAGCCGCCGTCGGCCTTGGCGTTGCGCAGGGCGGCCAGAGTGTCGGCCGTCTCGCCGGACTGAGAGATGCTGACGAACAGGGTGTCCGGCTGCACAGCTACGCGGCGATAGCGGAACTCGCTGGCCACTTCGACCTGGCAGGGAATGCCTGCCAGCCCTTCGAGCCAGTAACGGGCAACCATGCCGGCGTGGTAGCTGGTGCCGCAGGCGACGATCTGCACGTTGCGCACCTTGGCGAACAGCTCGGCAGCCTGAGGGCCGAAAGCCTGCACCAGTACATGATCGCTGCCTAGGCGGCCTTCCAGCGTACGCTGCACGACGGTGGGCTGTTCGTGGATTTCCTTGAGCATGAAGTGGCGGAACGCACCCTTGTCGGCCGCATCGGCGCCTTCGTGGTACTGCACCACTTCCCGCTGAACGACATTACCGTTGGTATCCCAGACCTGCACGCTGTCGCGCTGGATCTCTGCGATATCGCCTTCTTCCAGGTACATGAAACGGTCAGTGACCTGACGCAGGGCGAGCTGGTCGGAGGCGAGGAAATTCTCACCCAGGCCCAAACCTACCACCAGCGGGCTGCCACTGCGGGCGGCGAGCAGACGATCAGGGCAAGCGGCGCTGATCACGGCCAGACCGTAAGCACCCTGGAGCTGCTTGACCACCGCCTTCAGAGCGTCAGCGAGGTCGCTCTGCGTTTTCAGGGTGTGATCGAGCAGGTGCACGATGACTTCGGTATCGGTATCGGAACTGAAGGTATAACCCAGGCTCTGCAGGCGCTCGCGCAGCGGGCCGTGGTTTTCGATGATGCCGTTGTGCACCACGGCCAGCTGATCACCGGAGAAGTGTGGGTGAGCATTGTTCTCGGTCGGCACGCCATGGGTGGCCCAACGGGTGTGGGCGATCCCCAGGCGACCCGGCAGCGGCTCGCTGCTCAGCGCGCTTTCCAGTTCGCTGACCTTGCCGACGCGACGACGACGCTGCAATGCACCTAGATCATCGACCAGCGCCACACCGGCGCTGTCGTAGCCACGGTACTCGAGGCGCTTGAGGCCCTCGACCAGCACAGCGGTGATGTTACGTTCGGCAATGCCGCCTACGATGCCACACATAGCGTTCTCCTCAGGAAGCGTCAGCTACCGCGCAGATCAACTGGATCCCGCGGGCCAAGAGTTGTTCACGCGCCTCATCAGCGAGGCGCTCATCGGTAATCAGGGTGTGCACGCTGCTCCAGGGCAGCTCGAGATTGGGGATGCGGCGGCCGATCTTGTCGCTCTCGACCATCACGATCACTTCACGGGCCACCTCGGCCATCACCCGTGAAAGGCCCAGCAATTCATTGAAGGTAGTAGTACCGCGCTGCAGGTCGATGCCGTCGGCGCCGATGAACAGCTGATCGAAATCATAGGAGCGCAGCACCTGCTCGGCGACCTGCCCCTGAAAGGAGTCCGAGTGCGGATCCCAGGTTCCGCCGGTCATCAGCAGCACCGGCTCGTGCTCGATGTCGCTCAAGGCGTTGGCCACGCTCAGCGAATTGGTCATCACTACCAGGCCAGACTTGTGACCCAGTTCGGGAATCATCGCCGCCGTGGTGGTGCCGCTGTCGATGATGATCCGCGCATGCTCGCGAATCCGCGCCACGCCGGCACGGGCGATGGCCTGCTTGTAGCGGGAAATCGGCTGACTGCTCTCGACGATCAGTTCCTGGGGCAACGGCACCGCACCGCCATAGCGGCGTAGCAACAGGCCATTGGTTTCCAGAGCAGCGAGATCCTTGCGGATGGTCACTTCGGAAGTCGCGAAGCGCTTGGCCAACGCGTCCACGCTCACCTCACCCTGCTCGGCAAGCAAGGCAAGAATGGTGTGGCGGCGCTGCGGTGTGTTGCGCTTCGACATGCTTAAGTTTCGATTCGAAAGATAATGGATCGAATCAAAACCTAACGAAGCTTTGGAGTCAAGTTACCGGGCAAGCAAATTCGCCAATAAAGTTATCCACAACTCCAGCTTTCCAGGACTTCTCCAGCTTTTCAATTGAGGGTCAGCTTGACCCCAAAACCGATCAGAAACAGCCCGGCCAGCTTTTCGAGGCCTCTGCCAATGCGAGGGTTGGCGCGCATGCGCTCTGCCAGCAAATGGCTGCAGAGCACCACTATCAGCCCGTAAAGAAAGGTCAGCACCGCAATGGTCACGGCCAAAAAGCCGAAGGTGAGCATGCCCTGATGGCGCTGCGGGTCGATGAACAGCGGAAAGAAGGCCATGTAGAAGACGATGGCCTTGGGATTGAACAGAGTAATCAGCAAGGTCTGCCGCAGGTACTGGCGCGGTTTTATATCCAGGGTTGGCGCAGCGCCTGGCTTGGCCAGCACCATCCGCGCGCCCAGCCAGATCAGATAAGCCGCGCCCAGCCACTGCACCAGATGGAAGGCAGCGGGATAAGCCTTGAGCAAAGCAGCCACACCGGCCACAGCCAGCCACATCAGAACCTGATCGCCGAGGATGATGCCCAGCGTCGATGCCAGACCGCCGCGAATCCCGCCCTTGCCTGTGGATAAGATAAGCGCCAGGTTCCCAGGGCCGGGAATCGCCAGCAGAACGATGAAGGCCGCCACGAAAGCACTGTAATCCGTTACACCGAACATGCATTGACTCCTAGGTAGCGCGATTACGCGAGGCACCTATACAGAGGTTATCCACAACCTCATCCACAGCGGCCATTTCCTGGGTATCGCTCCGCTCAACGCAGGCTCCTACTTCTTGACTGGGCGCTGCCAGCCTTCGATATTGCGCTGGCGGCCACGGGCAACGGCCAGGTTTTTAGGTGGCACGTCATTGGTAATGGTCGAGCCCGCAGCCGTGTTGGAACCCGCACCGATATCAACAGGTGCTATCAGCGAGTTGTTAGAGCCGATAAATACATCCTCACCGATCACCGTCTGGTGCTTGTTGGCACCGTCGTAGTTGACGGTGATGGTGCCAGCGCCAATGTTGGTGCGCGCGCCGATGACAGTGTCACCCAGGTACGTCAGGTGACCCGCCTTCACGCCCTCGCCCAGCACCGCATTCTTCAGCTCCACGAAGTTACCCACATGGGCCTTGGCACCCAGCACGCTGCCGGGACGCAGACGGGCGAACGGGCCGCAATCCGCACCCTCGCCGACTTCGGCACCTTCCAGGTGGCTGTTGGCCTTGACGATGGCGCCCTTGCGAAGGGTGCTGTCCTTGATTACGCAGTTGGGGCCAATCTGTACATCGTCTTCGATGATCACCCGCCCTTCGAGGATCACGTTGATGTCGATGGTCACATCACGGCCCACGGTGACATCACCGCGCACATCGAAACGATGCGGGTCACGCAGGGTGACGCCCTGCGCCATAAGCCGGCGGGCGTTGCGCTGCTGGTAATGACACTCCAGCTGCGACAGCTGGATGCGGTCGTTGGCACCCAGCACTTCCATTTCATCGGCTGCACGTTCGGTGGCCACCACCAGGCCGTCGGCCACTGCCATGGCGATCACGTCGGTCAGGTAGTACTCGCCCTGGGCATTGCTGTTCGACAGCCGCCCCAGCCAATCGGCCAGACGCTTGCCCGGCACGGCGAGAATGCCGGTATTGCCCTCGCGGATCTGCCGCTGCGCTTCGCTGGCATCCTTGTGCTCGACGATGGCCTGCACCACCCCCTGATCATCCCGCACGATGCGCCCGTAACCGGTCGGATCGGCCAGCTCGACGGTGAGCAGACCCAACTGGTCGTCATGAACCAGAGCCAGCAGGCGCTGCAGGGTCGCAGTCTCGATCAGCGGCACGTCACCGTAGAGAATCAGTACGGTTTCGGCACTGAGCTGCGGCAGCGCCTGAGCCACCGCGTGGCCGGTGCCGAGCTGCTCGGCCTGGATGACGAAATTCAGGTCGTCTGCCGCCAACCGCTCGCGGACCTTCTCGGCGCCATGCCCGATCACCACCTGAATGCTCTGTGGCTGCAGGCTGCGGGCGGTGTCGACGACGTGACCGAGCATTGGCTTGTCGGCCACCGGGTGCAGCACCTTGGGCAGAGCGGAACGCATGCGGGTGCCTTGGCCGGCGGCGAGAATGACGATATCGAGGGACATGGGGAGCGGTTCCTTGGCAATCGCAGCAGCACGGGTCGGCAGCGAAATGAAAACGGCAGAAAAGCAAAAGGGTAGCCAAGGCTACCCTTTTACCAAGCAACGATGAAGCCCGCAGGTATCAGCTACCGCCGAACTTCTTGCGCAGTTGCTGGACGGTGCGCAGCTGGGCTGCGGCCTCGGCCAGACGCGTAGCGGCAGAACCGTAGTCGAACTCGGCACCCTGCTCGCTCAACGCTTTCTCGGCAGCCTTGACGGCTTCCTGAGCAGAGGCTTCGTCCAGGTCGGCAGCACGTTGCACGGTATCGGCAAGTACCTTGACCATGCTCGGCTGCACTTCGAGGAAGCCACCCGAGATGTAGAACACCTCGGTTTCGCCACCCTGCTTGACCAGACGAATCGGGCCCGGCTTAAGGTCGGTGATCAGCGGTGCGTGGCCCGGGGAAATCCCCAGATCACCCAGGTTGCCGTGGGCGATCACCATTTCGACCAGACCGGAGAAGATCTCGCCTTCTGCGCTGACGATGTCGCAATGGACTGTCATAGCCATATCTAGCCTCACGTAAGCGCCCGTTGCCAGGCGCACGGGTGATTACAGTTTTTTCGCTTTCTCGATGGCTTCTTCGATGCCGCCGACCATGTAGAACGCCTGCTCCGGCAGGTGATCGTAATCACCTTTGAGGATGCCGCTGAAACCAGCGATGGTGTCCTTCAGGGAAACGTACTTGCCTGGCGAACCGGTGAAGACTTCGGCCACGAAGAACGGCTGGGACAGGAAGCGCTGGATCTTACGAGCACGAGATACCAGCTGCTTGTCTTCTTCCGACAGTTCGTCCATGCCGAGGATCGCGATGATGTCCTTCAGCTCTTTGTAACGCTGCAGCACGTACTGAACGCCGCGAGCGGTGTCGTAGTGCTCCTGGCCGATCACGTTCGGATCCAGCTGGCGCGAAGTCGAGTCGAGTGGATCGACCGCTGGGTAGATACCCAAGGAAGCGATGTCACGGGACAGTACGACGGTGGCATCCAAGTGGGCGAAGGTGGTCGCCGGGCTCGGGTCGGTCAGGTCGTCCGCAGGTACGTATACGGCCTGGATCGAGGTGATCGAACCGGTCTTGGTCGACGTGATGCGCTCTTGCAGAACGCCCATTTCTTCGGCCAGGGTCGGCTGATAACCCACTGCGGACGGCATACGGCCGAGCAGTGCGGATACTTCGGTACCGGCCAGGGTGTAGCGGTAGATGTTGTCCACGAAGAACAGAACATCACGGCCTTCGTCACGGAACTTCTCGGCCATGGTCAGGCCGGTCAGTGCTACGCGCAGACGGTTGCCTGGTGGCTCGTTCATCTGACCGTAGACTAGGGCTACCTTGTCGAGAACGTTGGAGTCCTTCATCTCGTGGTAGAAGTCGTTACCCTCACGAGTACGCTCACCCACACCGGCGAACACGGAATAACCGCTGTGCTCGATGGCGATGTTACGGATCAGTTCCATCATGTTCACGGTCTTGCCGACACCGGCACCACCGAACAGACCTACTTTACCGCCCTTGGCGAACGGGCAAACCAGGTCGATAACCTTGATGCCGGTTTCCAGCAGCTCGTTGGAGCCAGCTTGCTCGGCGTAGGTCGGCGCAGGACGGTGAATGCCCCAACGCTCTTCTTCGCCAATCGGGCCAGCTTCGTCGATCGGGTTGCCCAGTACGTCCATGATGCGGCCCAGGGTTTTCACCCCGACCGGTACCTGGATGCCTGCGCCAGTGCTGTCGACGTCCAGGCCACGTTTCAGGCCTTCGGTCGAACCCATCGCAATGGTACGCACCACGCCGTCGCCCAGCTGCTGCTGAACTTCCAGAGTGGTTTCGGCGCCGACTACTTTCAGCGCTTCATAAACACTCGGCACCTTGTCACGCGGGAATTCCACGTCGATGACGGCGCCGATGATTTGAACGATACGTCCGCTACTCATCTTTGATTCCTCTGACTTGTCCAACCGTTCTAGACAGTTGAACCGTTAAACCGCGGCAGCGCCGCCGACGATTTCCGAAATTTCCTGGGTGATCGCTGCCTGACGTGCCTTGTTGTAAACCAACTGCAGGTCTTTGATGATATCGCCAGCGTTGTCGGTGGCATTCTTCATCGCAATCATCCGCGCGGCCTGTTCGGCTGCGTTGTTCTCGACCACTGCCTGGTACACCTGCGACTCCACGTAGCGGACCATCAGCCCGTCAAGCAACTGCTTGGCGTCGGGTTCGTACAGGTAATCCCAGTGGTGCTTCAGCTCCTGATCCGAATCGGCCACCAGTGGAATCAACTGCTCCACGGTCGGCTTCTGGGTCATGGTATTGATGAACTTGTTGGAAACCACGGACAAACGGTCGATGCGCCCTTCCAGGTAAGCATCGAGCATCACCTTGACGCTGCCGATCAGATCATTGATCGACGGCTCTTCGCCGAGGTGGCTGATCGCAGCGACGACGTTGCCACCAAAGTTGCGGAAGAATGCCGCACCCTTGCTACCAACCACGCAGAGATCGATCTCCACGCCGCGCTCGCGGTTTGCCGACATGTCCTTGACCAGGGCCTTGAACAGGTTGGTATTCAAGCCACCGCACAGACCACGGTCCGAACTCACCACCACGTAACCGACACGCTTTACTTCGCGCTCGATCATGAAGGGATGACGGTATTCCGGGTTGGCGTTGGCCAAATGACCAATTACCTGGCGGATACGCTCCGCGTAGGGACGGCTAGCTGCCATGCGCTGTTGTGCCTTGCGCATCTTGCTGACCGCCACCTTTTCCATGGCGCTGGTGATCTTCTGCGTGCTTTTGATGCTCGCAATCTTGCTGCGAATCTCTTTTGCGCCTGCCATTTCACACCTATCGGGTTAGCAGGCGGGCGCCGTTGGGCGCCCGCTGCGGCTTACCAGGTTTGGGTGGCTTTGAACTTCTCGATACCGGCTTTCAGCTGGCCATCGATGTCGTCATTGAAGTCACCCTTCTCGTTGATCTTCGCCATCAAGTCGGCGTGATCACGGTTGAAGAAGGCGATCAGAGCCTGCTCGAAGCTGATGATCTTGGCGACTTCGATGTCGGTCAGGAAACCACGCTCTGCGGCATACAGCGACAGCGCCATGTCCGCGATGGACATCGGAGCGTATTGCTTCTGCTTCATCAGCTCGGTAACGCGCTGACCATGCTCAAGCTGCTTGCGGGTGGCTTCGTCCAGGTCAGAAGCGAACTGGGCGAATGCCGCCAGTTCACGGTACTGAGCCAGAGCGGTACGGATACCACCGGAGAGCTTCTTGATGATCTTGGTCTGTGCAGCACCACCCACACGGGATACCGAAATACCGGCGTTGACGGCCGGACGGATACCCGAGTTGAACATGGCCGATTCCAGGAAGATCTGACCGTCGGTGATCGAAATCACGTTGGTCGGAACGAACGCGGAAACGTCGCCAGCCTGGGTTTCGATGATCGGCAGAGCGGTCAGGGAACCGGTCTTGCCAGTCACGGCGCCATTGGTGAACTTCTCGACATACTCTTCGGAAACGCGCGATGCACGCTCCAGCAGACGGCTGTGGAGATAGAACACGTCGCCCGGGTAGGCTTCACGGCCTGGCGGACGGCGTAGCAGCAGGGAGATCTGACGGTAAGCAACGGCCTGCTTGGAGAGGTCGTCGTATACGATCAGGGCATCTTCACCGCGGTCACGGAAGTATTCGCCCATGGTGCAGCCGGCGTAAGGAGCCAGGAACTGCAGCGCAGCGGATTCGGAAGCCGAAGCAGCCACCACGATGGTGTTGGCCAGGGCGCCGGACTCTTCCAGTTTGCGAACCACGTTGGCGATGGTCGATTGCTTCTGACCGATGGCTACGTAAACGCAGAAGATGCCGCTCTTCTTCTGGTTGATGATGGCGTCGACTGCCAGAGCAGTCTTACCGATCTGACGGTCACCGATGATCAGCTCACGCTGGCCACGGCCTACCGGGATCATGGCATCGACCGACTTGTAACCGGTCTGCACCGGCTGGTCGACCGACTTACGCCAGATCACGCCAGGTGCGACTTTCTCGACTGCGTCGGTGGCTTGAGCGTTGATCGGGCCTTTGCCATCGATCGGGTTGCCCAGTGCGTCGACAACGCGGCCCAGCAATTCCGGACCAACCGGAACTTCCAGGATGCGGCCAGTGCACTTGGCGCTCATGCCTTCGGCGAGGGTGGTATAAGCACCCAGCACAACGGCACCAACGGAGTCTTGCTCCAGGTTCAGTGCCATACCGTAGACGCCGCCCGGGAACTCGATCATTTCGCCGTACATGACGTCGGCGAGACCGTGAATGCGCACGATACCGTCAGACACGCTGACGACAGTGCCTTCGTTACGGGCTTGGGAAGAGACGTCGAGTTTCTCGATACGTCCCTTGATGATTTCACTTATTTCGGAAGGATTGAGTTGCTGCATAGCTCTGCTGCCCCTTCAAACTCAAGATTTCAATGCTTCGGCCAGCTTCGCGATTTTGCCGCGAACTGAGCCATCGATAACCAGGTCGCCGGCGCGGATCACGACACCACCAATCAAGGTAGCGTCCTCCGCAGCATGCAGGCGCACTTCCCGGCCGAGCCGTGCACTGAGAACCTTGGCGAGTTTGTCTTGCTGTTCATCGCTCAATGCGAAGGCACTGGTGACATCCACGTCGATCGACTTCTCTTGTTCGGCCTTGTACAGCTCGAACAGCGAGTAGATTTCCGGCAACAGGGCCAGACGATCGTTCTCTGCGACAACATGGATGAAATTGCGTACCTGGGCGTCGAACTTGTCACCACACACCTCAACAAAGGTGGTGGCCTTGTCTGTACTCGTCAAACGCGGAGCCTTGAACACGCGCTGCAGCGTGGCGTCCTGAGACACCACCGCTGCCAGGCCAAGCATGGCTGACCAAGAGGCCAGTTGCTGGTGGGCCTGGGCGTATTCGAAAGCCGCCTTAGCGTAAGGTCGGGCCAACGTGGTCAGTTCTGCCATGATCGCGCCCTCGCTTAAATTTCGGCTGCCAGTTTGGAAACCAGCTCCGCATGCGCGTTTTGGTCGATAGATACGCCCAAGATCTTCTCGGCACCGCCGACGGCCAGAGCACCCACTTGGGCACGCAGGGCATCTTTGACGCTGTTGATTTCCTGTTCGATCTCGGCCTGAGCCTGAGCCTTCACACGATCCGCTTCGACGCGAGCCTGATCACGAGCTTCGTCGACAATCTGGGTACCGCGTTTCTTGGCTTGCTCAATGATCTCAGCAGCCTGTGTCTTGGCTTCGCGCAGTTGCTGACCCGCTTTCTCTTGGGCCAACTCCAGATCACGAGCCGCACGACTGGCAGCATCCAGACCTTCTGCAATCTTCTTCTGACGCTCTTGCAAAGCCGCAATGACCGGAGGCCATACGAACTTCATGCAGAACAGCACGAAGATGAAAAAGGCAACGGATTGGCCAATCAGGGTTGCATTAATGTTCACGCCAACACCTCGCTCGTTCGTTGTCCATCACACCAATCAACTCGAAAATTCGAGTGATCAGCCAGCGATTTGACCAACGAAGGGGTTCGCGAAGGTGAAGAACAGTGCAATACCAACACCGATCATGGTCACGGCGTCGAGCAGGCCGGCGACGATGAACATTTTCACTTGCAGCATTGGAACCATTTCCGGCTGACGCGCAGCGCCTTCCAGGAATTTGCCGCCCAGCAGGCCGAAGCCAATGGCGGTACCCAGAGCGCCCAGGCCAATCAGCAGAGCAACAGCGATCGCGGTCAGACCAACTACAGTTTCCATCTTTCCTCCCGACTTTTTACGTCGTATTGGTTTAGGTTTTTCTAAGGGTAAAGCGGTAAAGCAAAACCGTTACTTCCAGTGCCCTTGCGGGCGTTCCAGTCGAAGCCGGAATCCATCGACAACGTCACGCATCCGGCCAGCAAGGCAATGGATACGCGGCACATCATCAATGGCTGTCTTCGTGCGCCATCGACAAGTAAACGATGGTCAGCATCATGAAGATGAATGCCTGCAGCGTGATGATGATCAGGTGGAAGACTGCCCAGGCCCACTGCAGTACGCCTGCCAGTGCTGCCAACAGGATGCCACCACCGAACATCACCGCGATGAGGATGAAGATCAGCTCACCAGCGTACAGGTTGCCGAACAGACGCAGAGCCAGGGAAATCGGCTTGGCGATCAGGGTCACGAACTCCAGCAGGAGGTTGACCGGGATCAGCAGAATTTTCACGAAAATGTTCTTGGCGCTGAACGGATGCATGGTCAGTTCGCCAAGGAAGCCACCGATGCCCTTGACCTTGATGCTGTAGAAAATGATCAGTGCGAACACCGAAAGGGCCATGCCCAGGGTCGCATTCGGGTCAGTGGTCGGTACAGCGCGGAAGAACAGGTGCTCGTCACCGGCGATCTTGGCAGCAGCGACCGGAATCCAGTCAACCGGCACCAAGTCCATCAGGTTCATCAGGAAGATCCAGACGAAGATGGTCAGAGCCAGCGGCGCGATCAGCGCGTTACGGCCGTGGAAGGTGTCCTTGACGCTGCCGTCGACGAACTCGACCAGCACTTCGACGAAGTTTTGCAGACCGCCCGGTTGGCCCGAGGTGGCACGCTTGGCGGCAGCCTTGAACAGGAAGATGAAGATCAGACCCAGCACCACGGACATGCCCAGGGTATCGAGGTGGAACGCCCAGAAGCCCATTTCTTTGGCTTCTTCAGCGGAGTGGGCGAAGCCCCAGCCATTCACCGGATGCTGACCATAGGTCAGATTCTGCAAGTGATGCTGGATATAACCCGAAGCGGTTTCTGCAGCTGCCATAAATCCCTCAAACGCTCTAAGGCTTTAAAAGTTATCTCTTCATCAGCAAGGGTGCGAACCAGTTGACCAATTGGGTCAGCAGGAATACGCCGAACAACGCCAGCGCATCCAAAGGCTTCACACCTGCAAACACCAGCGCAAAAAGCACCGCTGTCAGAACCAGTTTCCCTGCTTCGCCGGCGTAGAACGACCGAACGATAGCTTGGGCCGCCCGCGCTCCGGAAAACCGGAATGCCTTGTGGGCGAAGTACACATTCGGCAACCAGGCAATCAGGCCGCCGTACAAGCCCGAATATCCACCGATCGAGCCACGCCAGTGCCAGCAGGCAGCGGCAAGAACCAATGCCACTATCAGTTGAGCCACCAGAACAGGAAACACCGGTAATCGATGGAATGGCAGGCGTTTTGGCGTGCGTGAATCCATCATTTTTCCCGGTAGATCGTACTCAGACTTCGTTACCAAGCTAATCAATAACTTGGCACATTTTGTGCCGTCGAAATGCGCGCAGAGTATAGGGGTGGTTCCCACCCCATTCAACTGCCCGAAAGCCTTTTCGCACTAGTGCTGCGCGGGCAATTGTTTCAGCGGATGTGGGCTAGAACGCCCTGGAGTTCATCGAGGGAGTTATAGCGGATGACCAATTGCCCTTTGCCCTTCTGCCCATGCTTGATCTGTACGGGAGAGCCCAGCCGCTCAGCCAGGCGCTGTTCGAGGCGACTGATATCCGGATCGGTCTTGGTAGGGGCAACGGGCTTCTCCTGTGTGTTCAGCCATTGCCGAACCATTGCCTCGGTCTGACGGACGGTAAGCCCGCGTGCGACAACGTGTCGCGCTCCTTCTGTCTGCTGTTCGGCAGGCAAACCAAGCAACGCACGAGCGTGGCCCATTTCCAGATCACCATGGGAGAGAAGAGTTTTTACTTCTTCTGGCAAGGCGATAAGGCGCAGCAGGTTAGTGATGGTTACCCGCGACTTGCCAACTGCTTCGGCGACCTGTTGCTGGGTGAGCTGAAACTCCTGCTGCAGGCGCTGCAGGGCCATCGCTTCTTCGATCGGACTGAGGTCTTCGCGCTGAATGTTCTCGATCAGCGCCATGGCAATGGCCGCTTCGTCTGGCAGCTCGCGTACCAGCGCCGGGATGCGTTCCAGGCCGGCTTGCTGAGTCGCTCGCCAGCGGCGTTCACCGGCGACGATCTCGAAACGACCGTCGCCTACAGGACGCACGACGATAGGTTGCATCACACCGTGAGCCTTGATCGACTGGGCCAGCTCTTCGAGCGCAGTGGCATCCATATCACGGCGCGGCTGGTACTTGCCGCGCTGGATCAGATCCAGGGGCAGGTGCTGCAGCTCGCTGGTGTCAGCCTTGACCGCTTCTTCCTCCAGGGCGTCGACGCTGGAGCCCCCCAATAGGGCGTCCAGGCCTCGTCCCAGCCCACGTTTCTTGGCGGCCATGCATGAATTCCTTATACGTTTGCGGTGTGAGCGTTCGCACGCTGGCGGCGAACCAATTCGCCAGCCAGCGCCAGATAAGCGATCGCTCCACGTGATTGCTTGTCGTAGACCAGCGCCGGCATGCCAAAACTTGGCGCTTCGGCCAGGCGCACGTTGCGCGGGATGACGGTTTGATAGAGCGTGTCAGGGAAATGTTCCTTGAGCTGCGCCGATACATCGTTGGTCAGGCTGATGCGCGGGTCATACATGGTGCGCAGCAGGCCCTCGATCTTCAGCGACGGATTGAGCAGCTTGCCAATACGCTTGATGCTATCGACCAGATCGCTCAGCCCCTCTAGTGCGTAGTACTCACACTGCATCGGAATGATCACCCCATCGGCGGCGACCAGAGCGTTGACGGTCAGCATGGACAGCGCCGGCGGACAGTCGATGAGGATGTAATCGTAATTCTCACGGATCGGCGCCAAGGCGTAACGCAGGCGGCTCTCCTTCATCTTCATTTCCAGCAGGCCAACTTCCGCGGCGGTCAGATCGCGGTTGGCCGGCAGCAGCTGGTAACCGCCGTGCTCGGAGAACTGCATGGCCTCGACCAGGTTGCACTCGCCAACCAGCACGTCGTAGATGGAATGCTCCAGCGCCTGTTTGTCCACACCGCTACCGGTGGTGGCGTTGCCCTGTGGATCAAGGTCGATGAGCAGCACACGGCGTTTGGTCGCAACCAGGGAAGCCGCCAGGTTGATGCAGGTCGTGGTCTTGCCCACGCCGCCTTTCTGGTTGGCGATTGCGAATACTTTAGCCATGTTGCCGTTCCCCCTAAACCGAGCGACGCAGTATCAACAGATGGCGTTGACCTTGGCAACCGGGAACCTTGAGCACGTGGGTTGCAGTGAGACGGAAGTCTGCTGGCAGTGCTTGCAGCTCGTCATCCGGATGCACGCCCTTCATCGCCAGCCACTGGGTCTGGGTATCGCCAAGGTGGCGCGTCCAGTTGGAAAAATCTTCCAGCGAGCTGAAAGCCCGCGAACAGATACCGCTGAACGGGTGCTCCGGCGTGAAGGCTTCCACACGGCTGTGGATAACTTCCAGGTTGACCAGCTTCAGCTCGAGTTTGACCTGGGTCAGGAAACGGGTTTTCTTGCCATTGGAATCGAGCAGCGTGAAGCGCCGCTCAGGAAACAGGATGGCCAGCGGAATTCCTGGCATACCGCCGCCACTGCCGACGTCCAGCCAGTTATCCCCAGCCTCTGCGACGAAGGGCACCACGCTGAGGCTGTCGAGCAGATGGCGCGAGACCATCTCGTCGGGGTCGCGCACGGCGGTCAGGTTGTAGGCCTTGTTCCATTTGATCAGCAATGCCAGGTAGGCGAGCAATCGCTCGTGTTGCTGCTCGGACAGAGTGACACCCAGTTCGCGGGCGCCTTGTTGCAGTTCTTCGGCATGACGAGACGTAACGGACATCAGGCGGTCTGCTCCAGCTGGCGACCGGCGCCACGTTTCTTCAAGTGGATCAGCAATAGGGAAATCGCTGCTGGGGTGACGCCCGGAATCCGTGATGCCTGGCCCAGGGTCTGGGGCCGGGCGTTGCCCAGCTTGTGCTGAATCTCTTTCGATAGGCCAGAAATATTGGCGTAGTCGATGTCTTCCGGCAGCACGGTATCTTCACTGGCGCGCAGACGAGCGATCTCGTCCTGCTGACGCTCGATGTAACCGGCGTACTTGGTCTTGATCTCGACCTGCTCGGCGACCTGGGGATCTTCAGCGCCTTCACCGGTCACCTCGACCAGGCCAACGTAATCGATCTCCGGGCGCGACAGCAGGTTGAGCAGGTTGTACTCATGGGTCAGCGGCGTACCAAAACGTTCGACGATGGCGTCGCCTTGAGGCGTGTTCGGGCGTACCCAAGTACTTTTCAAGCGCTGCTCTTCGCGGGTGATGCCTTCACGCTTGGCCTCGAAGGCTGCCCAGCGTTCATCATCCACAAGGCCCAGCTCGCGCCCCTTTTCGGTCAGGCGCAGATCGGCATTGTCTTCGCGCAGGATCAGACGGTATTCGGCCCGCGAGGTGAACATGCGGTACGGCTCCTGGGTGCCCAGGGTGATCAGGTCGTCGACCAGCACGCCGATGTACGCCTCGTCGCGGCGTGGACACCAGCTGTCCTTGCCCTGGGCGCGCAATGCGGCGTTGGCACCGGCCAGCAGGCCCTGTGCGCCGGCTTCTTCGTAGCCGGTGGTGCCGTTGATCTGCCCAGCGAAGAACAGGCCGCCGATGACCTTGGTCTCCAGGCTGTACTTCAGGTCGCGCGGATCGAAGTAGTCGTACTCAATGGCATAGCCCGGGCGCACGATATGAGCGTTCTCCATGCCGCGGATGCTTTGCACGATCTGCAATTGCACGTCGAACGGCAGCGAGGTGGAGATGCCGTTGGGGTACAGCTCATGGGTGGTCAGGCCTTCCGGCTCGATGAACACCTGGTGGCTGTCCTTGTCGGCGAAACGGTGGATCTTGTCTTCGATCGACGGGCAGTAACGCGGGCCGACACCTTCGATAACCCCAGAATACATCGGCGAACGGTCGAGGTTGGCCGCGATGATTTCGTGGGTACGGGCGTTGGTGTGAGTGATCCAACAGCTCACCTGGCGAGGATGCTGTTCCCTGTTGCCCATGAACGACATCACCGGAATCGGTGTATCGCCTGGCTGCTCGGTCATCGCCGAGAAGTCCACCGAGCGACCATCGATGCGCGGTGGCGTACCGGTTTTCAGGCGACCGACGCGCAGCGGCAATTCACGCATGCGCTTGGCGAGGGCGTTCGAAGGTGGATCGCCGGCACGACCGCCGGAATAGTTCTGCAGGCCGATGTGGATAAGTCCGCCGAGGAAGGTGCCGGTGGTCAGCACGACGGAATCGGCGAAGAAACGCAGACCCATCTGGGTGACCACGCCTTTGACTTCGTCCTGCTCGACGATCAGGTCGTCAGCAGCCTGCTGGAATATCCACAGGTTGGGCTGGTTTTCCAGGATCTCGCGCACCGCGGCCTTGTACAGGATGCGGTCAGCCTGGGCACGGGTCGCACGTACTGCTGGGCCTTTTCGGCTGTTGAGTACGCGGAACTGGATGCCGCCCTTGTCGGTGGCAATCGCCATGGCGCCACCCAGGGCGTCGATTTCCTTGACCAGGTGGCTTTTGCCGATCCCGCCTATGGCCGGATTGCAGCTCATCTGCCCGAGGGTTTCCACGTTGTGGGTTAGCAGCAGGGTTTTTACGCCCATGCGCGCCGCTGCAAGCGCAGCCTCGGTACCGGCATGGCCGCCGCCGATGACGATCACCTGAAAACGGGAAGGGAAATCCACCACGCACCTCGTGCCTGTTGAGAAGGGAGCTTTTTAGTTTGAAAGCGAGAAAGGGCGGCAAGTATAGGGACTTAGCCAGGTTGAAAGAAGCCTTTTGAACAAAAAATAGCCAATTGGTCAACGATCATTTTGTACGCCTGCCAGATGTGCTTCATCCCTGTCAGGACATCGTGTTTGGTAGGCAGAGGGTCTTAAGGTAAATAAAAGAATAAAGAATGATTTTTTTATAAAGCTTGTTTTTATGTTTATAAATGGTCTACGCGATTTCTGTGGATAGATCCCTACAGGCCAGTAACCACATAGTGTACAGCGATGTATGAAAGCGGGATTATCCTGGGCGGAGGGTGTTAGGTAGCAGTGATCAGCCTGTGTGTAAAAGTGGTACTTATTCACAGGGTGGTTTATCCCTAGCTTTTTCACCGGGTTATAGGCATAGCTTAGAGTTGGTTTTCCACAGGGTTTATTTTCCCTGTGGAAATCCAATTTTCACTCTCAACTGAAGGTGAGCGTTGAAATGGGCAGTTCGTAGCTAGCTGTATACGCGCAGCATTCCCTGCCACTAACTGCGTGGGTGACTGCGGACGGAGACTGGGTGGGAGGTGCACGTGCAGACGCGTTGGATCATTGCCTGATCCACTGACGGGGAGTGTATGGCTGGGGATAAGTGCGAGATCAGTACCAGGCCGAGAGCACCGTTTGGGTGATCTCGGCAATGCCGCTGCATCCAGAAGCAGTTATTTACCGATGCAGAAGCTCGAGAAGATGCGCCCCAGCAGATCGTCGGAGCTAAAGGCACCCGTAATCTCACCCAGCGCCTGTTGGGCCTGACGCAGGTCTTCGGCAAGCAGCTCGCCAGCGCCTGCAAGTGTCAGTTGGGCATGGCCGTGATCGAGGTGGCTCTGAGCCTGATGCAGCGCATCCAGGTGGCGGCGACGAGCGCTGAAGCCGCTTTCCGCCGTCTGCTGGAAGCCCATGCAGGCCTTCAGGTGTTCACGCAGCAGATCCAGGCCATCGCTGGACTTCGCCGATAACACCAGCGTGGCATGACCGTCGTCGCTGGTCTGCAGGCCTATGGCTTCGGCCGACAAATCGGCCTTGTTACGGATCAGCGTGACTTGAGCTGGGTTCGGTCGTTGCTCGAGAAACTCCGGCCACAGGGCAAAAGGATCATTGGCCTCGGGCGCGGTGGAATCGACCACCAAAAGTACCCGATCCGCTTCGCTAATGGCCTTCAGCGCGCGCTCTACACCGATCCGCTCGACCTGATCCTCGGTGTCACGCAGCCCGGCAGTATCGATCACGTGCAGCGGCATGCCATCGATGTGGATATGTTCACGGAGCACATCCCGCGTGGTGCCGGCGACATCGGTGACGATAGCGGCTTCGCGCCCGGCCAGCGCATTGAGCAGGCTGGATTTACCCGCATTCGGGCGACCGGCGATCACCACGTTCATACCATCGCGCAGCAACGCACCCTGGCCAGCCTCGCGTAAAACTGTGGATAACTGTGCACGTACGCCTTCGAGCAGACTCAGTACATGGCCATCGGCAAGAAAGTCGATTTCCTCTTCAGGGAAGTCGATGGCAGCTTCCACATAGATGCGCAGGCTGATCAACCGTTCGGTCAACTCGTGCACACGCCGGGAGAATTCGCCTTGCAGCGAGCGCACAGCATTGCGCGCTGCCTGTGCAGAACTAGCCTCGATAAGGTCGGCAATGGCTTCTGCCTGAGCCAGGTCGAGTTTGTCGTTGAGAAAGGCGCGTTCACTGAACTCACCCGGGCGGGCTTGGCGTGCTCCAAGCTCCAGGCTGCGTTGCAGGAGCATATCCAGGACTACCGGGCCGCCATGGCCCTGCAATTCGAGTACATCCTCACCGGTGAAGGAGTTGGGGCCTGGAAAGAACAGCAACAGGCCTTCGTCGATCACGTCACCGGCATCGTCATGCCACGCGCTGTAATGCGCATGTCGAGGGGTAGGCTCGATACCACTCAGGGTGATCGCAATCATCCGTGCGCGTGGGCCGGAGACCCTCACGATACCTACACCACCACGCCCCTGGGCGGTAGCGACGGCGGCGATGGTTTCACGGGATGTAGGCATAAATTCCTCCAAACGCTGGATAGCAGAACGCCCCACAAGGGGGCGCTCTGTCTGTAGCTGGCGAAGCGGGGTAGATCAGGCCGCTGCAGCCTTGGTCTGCGCTTCGATCTTGCGGGTAATGTACCACTGCTGAGCGATGGACAGGACGTTGTTGACCACCCAGTACAGCACCAGACCAGCCGGGAACCACAGGAAGAAGAAGGTGAAAATGATCGGCATCATCTTCATTACACGAGCCTGCATGGGATCTGGCGGTGTCGGGTTCAACTGCTGCTGGATGAACATGGTAGCGCCCATGATGATCGGCAGGATGAAGAACGGATCCTTGATCGACAGGTCGGTGATCCACAGGATCCACGGTGCCTGACGCATCTCTACGGATTCCAGCAGAGTCCAGTACAGCGCGAGGAATACCGGCATCTGCACCAGGATTGGCAGGCAGCCACCCAGCGGGTTGATCTTCTCTTTCTTGTACAGCTCCATCATCGCCTGGGACATCTTCTGGCGATCATCACCGAACTGTTCTTTCAAAGCCTGCAGCTTCGGTGATACGGCGCGCATGCGCGCCATGGAACGGTAGCTGGCAGCTGACAGCGGGAAGAAAGCCAGCTTGATGATCAGCGTCAGGACGATGATCGAGAAGCCCCAGTTGCCCAGAATGTTGTGGATATGTTCCAGCAACCAGAAGATCGGTTCGGCAAGGAACCAGAGAATGCCGTAGTCGACCGTCTTATCCAGACCCGGCGACAGCGCAGCGAGATCCTTCTGAATCTTCGGACCGGCATACAGCGTGGTGCTGGTCTGGCCTTCAGCGCCGGCAGGAATGCTCAGTGCAGGGCCGGTGTAGCCAATGATGTAGTTACCTTGGCTGTCCTTGCGGGTCTGTACCAGATTGGTGTCGTCTTTCGACGGAATCCAGGCAGTCACGAAGTAGTGCTGCAGCCAGGCGATCCAGCCGCCTTGTACGGTTTCCTTGAGACCCTGCTTGTCGATGTCTTTCATCGACACTTTGGTATAGGGCTTCTCAGCGGTCCACAGTGCTGCACCGAGGTAGGTAGCAGTGCCGGTGGCGGTGCTTGAGGATGGATCGCCGCTATTGTCGCGCTTCAGCTGGGCGAACAGATTACCGCTCCAGGCGGCACCGCTCTGGTTGTCGATCAGGTAAGAAACACCGATCTGGTAGCCGTTACCATTGATGCAACCGGCTTTCTTCTGCTCCACTTCCTTGGCCGAACAGCCTGCGACGAGGCCACGGTTGAAGGTGAAACGCTTGATGTAGTTGACGCCGGCTTCGCTGAATTTCAGATCGACCTGCAGTTGATCCTGGCCGTCTGCCAATTGATAGACGCGCTGCTCGCTGTTGTACAGCGGGCGTCCGTTGGCACGGGCGTCCGGACCATTGGTGCCGGTCAAGCCGCTTTGTGCCAGGTACAGGTGCTCGCTACCGTTGTCGAACAACTGGAAGGGCACATCGGGACGATCCTGACGACGCGGGTAGTGCGGCAGTTGCAGACGCACCACATCACCACCGCGCGGATCGATGGCCAGATCCAGAACGTCGGTTTTGACCTGGATCAGCTCATCGCTGACAGCGACGGCCTCCACCGGGCTAGGAGCGCTGCCGTCGGCGTTTGCCGTTGGGACATCGTCGTTGCTGGCAACGGAGGCGGTTTCCGGCAAGCTGGGAGCGGCTTTGCTGGTCGAAGCTGTCTGATTCGGCAGAGCGGCCTGGCCGTAGTCCTGGTTCCACTGAAGAACCATCATGTAGGACACGACTGCCAGGGCGACGATCAGGATCGAGCGTTTGATATCCATGATTATTCGGCCATCGAAGAGGATCGGGAGTGTTTCGCGAGGGGCACCGGATCGTAGCCTCCGGGATGCCAGGGGTGACAACGTCCCAGACGACGAACGGTCAGCCAGCCACCACGCAGGACGCCATGGGTTTCGATGGCTTCAAGCGCGTAGCAGGAACAAGAGGGGTAGAAACGACAATGACTGGCCATCAACGGGCTGATGGCGTACTGGTAAAACCGGATTGGAGCTTGAGCCAGTTTACGCATTCGGATTGTCGTTCACCCCAGTCTGGGCATCGGCCTGTTGGGCGGGTTTGCTGCGGGCGAGGCGTTTCCACAGTTTGCCGAACTGTTGAGCCAGTTCGGCATTCTGCAGATCGCCCAGGCCTTTACGCGCTACCACCACGATGTCCCAGCCGACCAGGTTGTCCTGGCTGAGGCGGAACGATTCGCGGATCTGGCGTTTCAGGCGGTTGCGCTCAACAGCGAGCTTGACGCTTTTCTTCCCGATCACCAGACCTAGGCGTGAATGATCAAGCTCATTGTTGCGCGCAAGCAGCAGGACACTCTTGCCCGGCGCTTTGCCACTGGGAGAGTCGAAAACTGCCTTGAATTGCCGGGGAGTTAGCAGGCGCTTCTCCCGGCCGAAGCCTCGACTCACCACAAGACTGGAATATCAGACTGCGAGACGAGCACGGCCCTTGGCGCGACGACGCGACAGGACGGCACGGCCGTTCTTGGTAGCCATACGAGCACGGAAGCCGTGGGTACGAGCGCGTTTGATGGTGCTGGGTTGGAAAGTGCGTTTCATGATGCGGTTACCTGGCTGTCGACAACGGGCCGGAATGGCCCCCGTTTTAAGAGACCGGCGATTCTAGACAAAGCCGCAGGCCAGGTCAATTTCCAACCAAGTGTTTTCGAGATAGATAAATATATAAAGGAAAGAATCTTTTAAGAAGAGCTTGTTATTGTTTTTATATTTACGTAACCAATATTCTGTGGATAAGTGCCTTTAGGCCTTTGTCTGTAAGGCTTAAGCGAGTATGAAACTCTGTCAGAAAGCGGTGCCGCAGTTGTTAGGTACGTGGTTATAAGCTGGGGACGAAAGGGCTACTTACCCACAGGCTGATTATCCACCGAGTTTCGCCTAGGGTTGCACACTGATCTCAAGGTGCTTTATCCACAGGGTTTATAGTTATTCATCCGACATGCGACATATCGGGTAACGCCTTGATTTGGCATGTACTCGAGAGCTTTCGTATGTGGATAACTCGGGCTGTGGAGGCTACAATGGCGGCTGTTTTTGACTCAGCGCTTTTGATCAGGGGATGTCCGTGTCCGTGGAACTTTGGCAGCAGTGCGTAGAACTTCTACGCGACGAACTGCCTGCCCAGCAATTCAACACCTGGATCCGTCCACTACAAGTAGAAGCCGAAGGCGATGAGCTGCGTGTCTACGCACCCAATCGTTTCGTGCTCGACTGGGTTAATGAGAAGTACATGAGCCGTATGCTCGAGCTGTTAGGTGAGCGTGCAATGGGTGTGGTACCCGCCATATCGCTGTTGATCGGCAGCCGTCGTAGCTCGGCGCCACGGGCTGTGCTGACGCCCTCACCTTCCCAGCCGGTTTCCAATTACAGCAGCTTGCCTCCGTCTTCCCCGGCCCCCGTGCCACAGGTCATTGCACCGCCGCCAAAACCTCCGGCTCAATCCGAACCCTCGCGGGCCAGCTTTGATTCCATGGCCGGTGCCGCATCCAGCGTTGCTCCGGCGCGCAATGAGCGTAATGTACAGGTAGAAGGTGGTCTCAAGCACACCAGCTATCTCAACCGTACGTTTACCTTCGACAACTTCGTCGAGGGTAAGTCGAACCAGTTGGCTCGCGCTGCTGCCTGGCAGGTAGCGGACAATCCCAAACACGGTTACAACCCGCTCTTCCTTTATGGTGGCGTTGGCCTCGGCAAGACGCATTTGATGCACGCGGTGGGTAACCACCTGCTGGCGAAGAACCCGAACGCCAAGGTGGTCTACCTGCATTCCGAGCGTTTTGTGGCCGACATGGTCAAGGCGCTACAGCTGAATGCGATCAACGAATTCAAGCGCTTCTACCGTTCGGTGGATGCGCTGCTGATCGATGACATCCAGTTCTTTGCCAAAAAGGAACGCTCCCAGGAAGAGTTTTTCCATACCTTCAATGCGCTTCTCGAAGGTGGCCAGCAGGTGATCCTCACCAGCGACCGCTACCCGAAAGAGATCGAAGGGTTGGAAGAGCGCCTCAAGTCACGTTTCGGCTGGGGCCTGACCGTGGCGGTAGAGCCGCCCGAACTGGAAACCCGTGTGGCGATCCTGATGAAAAAAGCCGATCAGGCCAGGATCGATCTGCCTCACGACGCGGCATTTTTCATCGCCCAACGTATCCGCTCCAACGTACGTGAGCTGGAAGGTGCGTTGAAGCGGGTGATCGCCCACTCGCACTTCATGGGGCGTGACATCACCATCGAGCTGATTCGCGAGTCGCTGAAGGATCTGTTGGCCCTGCAAGACAAGCTGGTCAGTATCGACAATATCCAGCGCACCACGGCCGAGTACTACAAGATCAAGATTTCCGATCTGTTGTCCAAGCGTCGTTCTCGCTCCATCGCCAGACCGCGTCAGGTGGCGATGGCGCTGTCCAAGGAACTGACCAACCACAGCCTGCCGGAAATCGGTGTGGCCTTCGGCGGTCGCGATCACACCACGGTATTGCACGCCTGTCGTAAGATTGCTCAACTTAGGGAGTCCGATGCGGATATTCGCGAGGACTACAAGAATCTGCTGCGTACACTGACTACTTGATACGCAACTCCACGCACGAGGCAAGGGACTAGACCATGCACTTCACCATTCAACGCGAAGCCCTGTTGAAACCCCTGCAACTGGTCGCCGGCGTCGTGGAACGCCGCCAGACCTTGCCGGTTCTATCCAATGTGCTGCTGGTCGTCGAAGGCCAGCAGCTGTCGCTGACCGGCACCGACCTTGAAGTCGAGTTGGTCGGGCGTGTGACGCTGGAAGATGCTGCCGAGCCGGGTGAAATCACCGTACCGGCCCGCAAGCTGATGGATATCTGCAAGAGCTTGCCGTCTGACGCGCTGATCGACATTCGTGTCGACGAGCAGAAGCTGCTGGTCAAGGCCGGTCGCAGCCGTTTTACGCTGTCCACTTTGCCTGCCAACGACTTCCCAACCGTCGAAGAAGGTCCGGGTTCGCTGACCTTCGATCTGGTGCAGAGCAAACTGCGTCGCCTGATCGAGCGCACCAGCTTCGCCATGGCTCAGCAGGACGTCCGTTACTACCTCAACGGTATGTTGCTGGAAGTGCAAACCGGTGTGCTGCGCGCTGTCGCCACCGATGGCCATCGTCTGGCGATGTGCTCCATGGAAGCCAGCATCGAGCAGGTCGAGCGTCATCAGGTGATCGTGCCACGCAAAGGTATCCTGGAGCTGGCCCGTCTGCTTACCGAACAGGACGGCACCGTTAGTATCGTTCTGGGTCAGCATCACATTCGTGCGACCACCGGCGAGTTCACCTTCACCTCCAAGCTGGTCGACGGCAAGTTCCCGGATTACGAGCGCGTATTGCCGCGTGGTGGCGACAAGTTGGTCGTTGCCGATCGTCAGGGCCTGCGTGAAGCCTTCAGCCGTACAGCGATTCTGTCGAACGAAAAGTATCGCGGCATTCGTCTGCAACTGGCCGCTGGCCTGCTGAAAATCCAGGCCAACAACCCGGAGCAGGAAGAAGCCGAAGAAGAAATCGCTGTCGAGTACAACGGTGGTGCGCTGGAGATCGGTTTCAACGTCAGCTATCTGCTCGATGTGCTGGGCGTGATGACTACCGAGCAGGTGCGTTTGATTCTTTCCGATTCCAACAGCAGTGCGCTGGTGCAGGAAGCCGACAATGACGATTCCGCTTATGTCGTCATGCCGATGCGCCTGTAATTGTCGCTGCCGCTAACAGGCAACCCAGGCGTTATTGAAATCAGCTTTGGTATGTTCGGATCAGACCCTGACCCGCTACATCCAAAGCTGATTTCGTTTCTGGCAGTACTATTTGCTTGCCCCTTCCTCGACGGCCCGCTTCATGTCCCTGATCCGCATTAACCTGACCGCGGTGCGCAATCTTCAGCCATCGACGCTGATGCCCTCCCCGCGCATCAACATCCTCTATGGCGCCAACGGCAGCGGTAAAACCAGCGTGCTTGAAGGCATTCACCTGCTCGGCCTTGCGCGTTCGTTTCGCAGTGCTCGGCTATTGCCCGTTATCCAGTACGAGCAACAAGTCTGCACTCTGTTTGGGCAGGTGAACCTCGCTGATGGGCGGCAGAGCAATTTGGGCGTTTCACGGGATCGCCAGGGTGACTTTCAGATTCGCATCGACGGACAGAATGCGCGCAGCGCAGCGCAACTTGCTGAAACCCTGCCGTTGCAACTGATCAATCCCGATAGCTTTCGCTTGCTCGAAGGCTCACCGAAAATCCGTCGGCAGTTTCTCGATTGGGGAGTGTTCCACGTGGAACCTCGTTTTCTCCCCGCCTGGCAGCGCCTGCAGAAGGCCCTCAAGCAGCGGAACTCGTGGCTTCGCCGTGGTACACTTGATGCCGTTTCTCAAGCGGCCTGGGATCGCGAGTTGTGCCTGGCCAGCGATGAAATCGACATTTATCGGCGATCCTACATACAGCAGCTGAAGCCTGTCTTCGAGCGCACCCTGAGCGAGCTGGTTGAGCTTCAGGGGCTCACGCTGAGTTACTACCGGGGATGGGACAAAGACCGCCCCCTGAATGAAGTGCTGACGTCTTCCCTGTTGCGTGACCAGCAGATTGGGCATACCCAATCCGGCCCGCAGCGAGCAGACCTCAGGTTGAGGCTTGGTGCGCACAACGCAGCGGACATCTTGTCGCGCGGCCAGCAGAAGTTGGTGGTGTGCGCCTTACGGATTGCCCAAGGGCATTTGGTTGATCAGGCCAAGCGTGGCCAATGTATCTATCTGGTGGATGACTTACCGTCAGAACTGGATGAACAGCACCGCCGCGCATTGTGCCGTTTGTTGGAAGATTTGAACTGCCAGGTATTCATCACCTGCGTAGACCATGAATTGTTGAGCGATGGCTGGCAAACGGATACGCCGGTTTCCATGTTCCACGTGGAACATGGACGTATCACCCAGACCTCGACCACCGGGAGTGAAGCATGAGCGAAAACCAAACGTACGACTCCAATAACATTAAGGTCCTTAAAGGCCTGGATGCCGTACGCAAGCGGCCTGGCATGTACATCGGCGACACCGATGACGGCAGCGGTCTGCACCACATGGTCTTCGAGGTGGTCGATAACTCCATCGATGAAGCCCTGGCGGGGCACTGCAGCGATATCACCATTACCATCCACCCGGATGAGTCGATCAGTGTGCGCGACAATGGCCGTGGTATTCCGGTCGATATTCACAAGGAAGAAGGCGTCTCTGCTGCCGAGGTCATCATGACCGTGCTGCACGCCGGCGGTAAGTTCGACGACAACAGCTACAAGGTTTCTGGCGGCCTGCACGGTGTTGGTGTTTCGGTGGTCAACGCGCTCTCTAGAGAGTTGGTGTTGACCATTCGCCGCAGCGGCAAGATTTGGGAACAGACCTACATTCACGGTGTGCCACAAGCACCTATCGCGGCTGTTGGCGACAGCGATACCACAGGTACACAGATTCACTTCAAGCCGTCGGCAGACACCTTCGCCAACATTCACTTCAGTTGGGACATTCTGGCCAAGCGCCTGCGCGAACTGTCGTTCTTGAACTCTGGTGTCGGCATCCTTCTGAAGGATGAGCGTACCGCCAAGGAGGAACTGTTCAAGTACGAGGGTGGCCTACGTGCATTCGTTGAATACCTGAACGTCAACAAGACAGCCGTGAACCAGGTGTTCCACTTCTCCGTACAACGTGATGACGGCGTCGGTGTGGAAGTGGCCCTGCAGTGGAACGACAGCTTCAACGAAAACCTGCTGTGCTTCACCAACAACATTCCTCAGCGTGACGGCGGTACCCACCTGGCGGGCTTCCGTTCGGCGCTGACGCGCAACCTGAACAACTACATCGAGCAGGAAGGTCTGGCCAAAAAGCACAAGATCGCCACCACGGGCGACGATGCCCGTGAAGGTTTGACCGCGATCATCTCGGTCAAGGTTCCGGACCCGAAATTCAGCTCGCAGACCAAGGACAAGTTGGTCTCCTCCGAGGTGAAAACCGCGGTCGAGCAGGAAATGGGCAAGTACTTCTCTGACTTCCTGCTGGAAAACCCTAACGAAGCCAAGGCTGTTGTCGGCAAGATGATCGACGCCGCTCGTGCCCGTGAAGCGGCGCGTAAAGCGCGTGAAATGACCCGTCGTAAAGGCGCGCTGGATATCGCAGGCCTGCCAGGCAAACTGGCCGACTGCCAGGAGAAGGATCCTGCCCTCTCCGAACTGTACATCGTGGAGGGTGACTCCGCGGGCGGTTCTGCCAAGCAGGGCCGTAACCGCAAGACCCAGGCGATCCTGCCGCTCAAGGGCAAGATCCTCAACGTCGAAAAAGCACGCTTCGACAAGATGATCTCCTCTCAGGAAGTCGGCACGCTGATCACCGCGCTCGGTTGTGGTATCGGCCGCGAGGAATACAACATCGACAAGCTGCGTTACCACAACATCATCATCATGACCGATGCTGACGTCGACGGTTCGCACATCCGTACCCTGCTGCTGACCTTCTTCTTCCGCCAGTTGCCAGAGCTGGTCGAGCGCGGCTACATCTACATCGCACAGCCGCCGCTGTACAAGGTCAAGAAAGGCAAACAGGAGCAGTACATCAAGGACGACGAGGCCATGGAGGAATACATGACCCAGTCGGCCCTGGAAGACGCCAGCCTGCACGTCAATGAGAGTGCACCGGGTCTGTCCGGTGCGTCGCTGGAGCGTCTGGTCAATGACTACCGCCTGGTGATGAAGACCCTCAAGCGTCTGTCGCGCCTGTACCCCATGGAACTCACCGAGCACTTCGTCTACCTGTCGGGTGTGACTACCGAACTGATGGCCGACAAGGCTGCCATGGAAAGCTGGCTGACTCTGTTCGATGCCCGCTTGAAGACCATGGAAAAATCCGGTCTGGCCTACAAGACCAGCCTACGTGAAGACCAGGAACGTCACCTGTGGTTGCCTGAGGTCGAGCTGATCTCCCATGGCAACTCCAGCTACATCACCTTCAACCGTGATTTCTTCACCAGCAACGACTACAAAACCGTCACCACCCTGGGTGACCAGTTGAACAGTCTGCTGGAAGAAGGCGCCTACGTGCAGCGTGGCGAGCGCAAGAAGCCGGTCACCACCTTCAAAGAAGGCCTGACCTGGCTGATGACCGAAAGTACCAAGCGTCACAGCATCCAGCGATACAAAGGTCTTGGCGAGATGAACCCCAACCAGCTGTGGGAAACCACTATGGATCCTGAGGTTCGTCGCATGCTCAAAGTCCGCATTGAAGACGCCATCGCCGCTGACCAGATCTTCAACACCCTGATGGGTGACGAAGTCGAGCCGCGTCGTGACTTCATCGAGACCAACGCCCTGGCGGTGTCCAACCTCGACGTTTGATGCCTTGTCGATGGGCACAATAAGTATCGCGATTGGGCGTTACTGTCACGGTATAAATAAAAACCGGCCTTTTGGCCGGTTTTTATTTATAGATCAGCAACTTATAACGATCTAACGATCCCATCGCTCATCAGCAAGCAGGCTGCTGCTGATCTGCTCCCTCAAATAGTCTCCATTAGGCAGGCAGAGAGGATTGCCCTGAAGATGATCAGCCAGCAGTAGCGCTTGGCTACAGCAGTCGGCTAGCCTTACTCATCCCATGTTACCGCAGCTCGACGCCGCTCGACCCAGACCAAACCGGTCTGATTCGGTCAGAGAACACCAGCGAGATTCCTCCGCGACCGCGCAGCGCATAGGCGAACGCAACCAACTGGATGACCACCGGCCATGCCTACGCCGGAATTCGCAGATCGCGAATCAGAATGTAGATTCCCCTATAAGCCGCGATGGACATATCCCGGCTAAAGGTGCCTCGAGCTTCTTGATACAGGCCATGGCGATGCCCACAACCGTGGCCGATGCGGCGAAAGCCGCAGGGCCTGGGTTAAACTAGTGGGCGCATGCCCGACAGCTTTAGCTCGTCCAGCGCGGGGCTGAGCAGGTAGCCCATCAATGGGCTTACGAAGAACAACAGCAGACGCGCTTTGCCCTTCAGGTCGGGCGGTGCAATCACGAATACCAGGGCACCGCACGGTGCGCCCGTAGCGGCGTTGCCGTCCGCACCAGCCATGATGTCGCTAAAGCAGACCCTGGCCCCAGCCCGCAAAGTGCTAGCTCGCTCAGCGGATCGCTCATGTCACAACCTCCCAAGCTGCCAAGGGCCAGAAAAAGAAATGCCCGCAGCGCGGACAGTTGGCTGTATCAGCCGAAATAAATGAACGACCCCAGCCGAAGCTGGGGCCGAACTACATCAGTTACCGATCAGCTGAGCACCGGTAGCGGTGGTAGTACCGTCCGCGATGGCAGTCGGGCCATCAAAAATCACCACCTGGAACGAGAAGGACGCGCCCTGCTCTGCCTTCTCAACCAAGCTCGGCGCGAGCTGCTTCAGCGTGTACTTCCCAGACTGAGTAAAGCCAGGCCGGTTGATCGTAGTCACTTGGCCATTCAGGTTGGCGGTCGTACGCACCACATAGTTGAGGGTCGGCTTGCTCAGGCGACTGTTGATCGCCACGCTCACCTTTGCGGCACCACCAGAAGAAGGCACCTCAATCGAAGATCCGAACACCTTGTACAGCTTCCAGGTGTTGGGCAACGTCGAGGTACCGCTGGTGTTGCAGTTGCTCACAAAGCCGCCAACCACATTGAAGAAGTTGTACGGCACAGAGCGGATCGAGCAGAACGTACCACCGTCCTTCACTTCGGCGATGCTCAAGCTGAGCAGTTGGTTAGCTCCGTTCTTATTCACACGGGTAACCCGGTATGGCGGCGTAATGTCATCGAGTTGTGGTGCGAGCAGGATGGCCAAGCCGTCCGAAGGAGTCGTCCATTTGATAGCCTTGCCAGTCGGGCAGCGGCTGTTCGGAATGTCAGCCTGCACAGACAGGTAACCAGCCGGCCGCGCGATGTTCTCGCACAGAGTCTGCGTCGCTGCTTGTGCATTGATCGCACTCACTGCTGAAGCCAGGGTCACAGCAGCCAGAGCCAGGTATTTTTTATTCAGTTTCATGCGTGTCACCTCAGATAGTTTGGGATAGTGCGGATTGATCCGCAGTAGAGGCGCTCAGAGGCGGGGTAACGAGACTCTCGGTCTTCAGGTGATTCAGCGTGCTGCAGCGCGAGCACTTGATTTGGATGGTGGTGTACTCACCTACTCGGGCGAGAAGTCGGTTGCACTTGCCACAACGGCATTCTTTCAACATCTGCATAGCCTTTTGGTTTCTGCTAGGCTCGCCCCGCTCTCGCGAGAGTGAGGGGGCCTTGGCTGGCTTGCAGGTGCACTCTGCTGGTCGGCGGCCTCTGTCGGTGTGTCCGCACCGGCTGAAGTCGCCCTCTCTTTTGAACAAACGAAAAAGCCCCGCTTCGGCGGGGCTTTCTTTTGGGTAGCCCGTCCATGGGCTCGGCACCACGACCACGGCGCGCCATAAACAAAAAAACCGGCGCAAGGGCCGGGTTTGACGTTCGAGGGCTGCTAACGCACCTCGTTGAAGATGGCTAATTTATACCCCCCCAGTGTCATGGCAACAAGTGGGACAGGCCGTAACCCCCACAATCAACGGAAACGTACTGAGAAAAAGCGGACATATCTGTAGTCCTGATTCTTATTAGGGGAGGAATCACACTTTATTTGCCCGCCGACTTATTGTGTTTTCGGTGCACAAAAAACCCGGCCTCTAGCCGGGTTTTTATTAATCAATTATTTGTCGATGCGATTGAAGCTTCACCCCCACCAGTAGCGCACCATATGGAAGAACACCGGGGCGGCGAAGCAGACCGAGTCGAGGCGGTCGAGCATGCCGCCGTGGCCTTCGATCATGTGGCCCCAGTCCTTCACGCCACGGTCGCGTTTGATCGCTGACATCACCAGGCCGCCGGCGAAGCCGAGCAGGCACACCAGCAAGGCGAACAGGCCGGCCTGCCAGAAGGCGAACGGGGTGATCCAGTACAGCGAGGCACCGATCAGCGTCGCCAGTGCCACGCCACCGAAGAAGCCTTCCACGGTCTTCGACGGCGACAGGTTGGGGGCGATCTTGTGTTTGCCTGCCAGCTTGCCGCAGACGTACTGCAGCACGTCGGAGATCTGCACGACGATCACCAGCCAGGCGATCAGCAGCAGGTTGCGGCCCTCAAAGCCGGCGATTTCCAGGGTCAGCAGTGCCGGCACGGTGGAGATGCAGTACACGGCGATCATCAGCCCCCATTGCACCTTGGACGTGCGCTCCAGGAAGCGCGTGGTGTCGCCACCCAGGGACGATAGGATCGGCAGCAACAGGAACAGGTAGACCGGAATGAAGATGGCGAACAAGCCATACCAACCGATGCCGATCAGCAGGTACTGCATGGGCAAGGCGAAGTAGAACGCGGCGATCAGTGCCGGATAGTCGCTGCGCCGGGTCGGCGTCAGGGTCATGAACTCGCGCAGGGCGTAGAACGACACGAAATAGAACAGCACCACCACGCCGGTATTACCGAACAGGAAGGCGAAGCCAATGACCAGCACCATCACCCACCAGGCGTTGATGCGTGCATTGAGGTTGTCGATGACTGGCTGCGGACCAGGGCCAGCGCGCAGTTTCAGCAGCCAGCCGATCAGGCTGGCGAGGAGCAGGATGCCGCCGATGCCGGCGAATAACAGCAAGGTATTGCGATCCATCTCAAACCTCCTCGGGAGCCAGGGCCAGCAGGGCGTCGCGGGCGCGTTCGAGGAAGGCGTCTTTGCCCTCCTCTTCGCCCATGCCCAGCGGCGCGCCGAAATTCAGGGTGCATAGCAGTGGTAACGGTAAGGATCGACCCTTGGGCATCACCCGGTTGAGGTTGGCGATCCAAACGGGAATCACCTCAACGTCTGGTCGTGCCTTGGCCAGGTGGTAGAGGCCGCTCTTGAACGGCAGCAGACCATCCTCGAGGTTGCGCGTACCTTCCGGAAAGACGATCAGCGAATCACCTTGCTGTAGCGCATCGAGCATCGCCTGCAGTGGATTGGCGCTGGGGTCGTTACGCTGACGGTCGACCAGCACGCCGTTGAATACACGCTGGATCAGGAAGCTGCGTAGCGTGCCCTTCATCCAGTAATCCGAACCGGCTACCGGGCGCGTGCGTTTGCGCAGCTCGGCGGGTAGCGATGCCCACAGCAGCACGAAGTCGCCGTGGCTGCTGTGGTTGGCGTAGTAGATGCGCTGCACCGACTGCGCGGTACTGCCGAGCCACAATGCGCGGGCGCCGGTGAGCAGTCGCGCACCGGAGGTGATGAGAAATGCGACCAGTGACGCAAGCATGGACAGCTCCTTATCCGAATCGAATGTGTGAAAGCCAGGGCATCAGCACGATGGCTGCCAGGGCGATGAACAACTGCAGGCCGAGCCACGTGGCTTGAAGGCGCAGCAGGCGCAGGGCGCCCTGGCCACGCTGTTCCCAGGAGCGCGAACCCTGATCGGCCTTATGGCCAAGCAGAATCAGCGCCTGATCGAGCTCTGCAGTGCGACGGTTGAGTTGCGTCGGGTCGTTTGCCGCTTGTACGAACAGTTCTGCGTCCAGCGCTACACGCAGCGCGTAGTACTTCTGCAGCAGGCCGCAGACCAGCAGAAGTGCGCACACTGCCCCTCCCGTCGTGAGCGCCATGAAACCGAGTAGAGGCACCAGGCCGATAACCAGAGCGAGCAGGGTCAGGGCACTGGAAAGGCGGTCGAGTGCCTTGCCGCGGCGCAACAGCCCTGCGACCAGTTGCAGGTGCATTTCACTGGCCATGCAAGGCGCCTCCCGACGTGGCCGTTGGTTGGCTCAATATGCCCTCCAGCGTCTCTAAATGAGCGTTTCCCAGCACAATCTGTGGGCGAGCCTGGCGAAGCAGCGAAACGGCCTCTGCGACGCTCATGCAACGGCCACTGTGCAACAGCCAGGCGGCGATCGCGGTAGCGCTGCGTGAGTAGCCCAGTGCGCAGCACACCAACACCGGCCCGTGCTGGCGAAGATCGTCGATGGCCACTGCCGCCTGCAGACAGTGCGCGGTGTTCGGGGCGATCAGATCGAGGCAGGCCAGCTCTCGGTAGGGTTTGTCCTTTACTCGGCACGGCAACTCGGCACACAGGTCGGCGATTGCCGAAAAAGCCTGCTCTTCTTCACGCCCGGGAATGCGCCCGAGCCAGACGCCGTCGGCTACCTCATCGGGCTGCGGATGCTTGCGCGTCCAGGCCCGCGAATTGATCCAAGCGGCGACCAGATACGGCGCCAGCAACCAGGTGCTGGCAGCGCTGAGGCGCCCGTCGGCACGCTTTTGGAAACCCTGTGCATCGAACAGCGCATAGTTCAGCGCCACCATCAGCAACGACAACGCCGGCCACAGCAACCACAGCGCGAAGCCACTGAAGTGGATCGCCAGCGCACTGCATAGCGTCGCACCGAACGCGTAGCGCAAGGCCAGACGCCAACGTTTCGGATCGCGAGCCAGGTGCCAGGCGAATAGTGGGCTGCGTCCTTCGCTGGGCCACAGCCACAGACACAGGAAGCCGGCGAGCATGCCGGTCGGTACGTCGATGAAGTGATGCTGCCAGGTGGTCAGTACCGAAAGGCCGATCAGAGCGAACCAAACGTGCAACACAACACGCCATATACCAACCGCCGAATGGGCAAAGCAGGCCCACAGCACGACCAGCAGGGTGATGTGCAGCGACGGTGCCTGATTGAAGGGTTTGTCAAAACCCATCAGCACGTCGAACATCAGCCCGAACAAACCGTCCAGCTCCGGACGGTCGAAGGTGAAGCGCAGCGGCCAGAGCAGGAAGCAGCTGATGCAGATCACTTGCGCGGTCAGCAAGCGCAAGCCGAGCCGATCCACTGCGCCACGGGTAGCCGGCAGCAGGAAGGCCAGGCCGTAGAGCAGGTCGATCGACCAGTAGGGAATGATCGTCCAGGGCCACAGGGGAATCTGCCGCTCCCAGGCGAATACCAGGCTGCCGACGTCATCGCGCTGGCCGGTGAACCAGTTGGCGAAGCCGTACGTGCCGAAGAACAGCGGCGCGAGCAGTAGCAGCCAGAGGATGCCGCGCTTCCATAACCCGCTCTCGCGGATGACCGCGGCGGGCGTCATCAAGACACCCGCTGGGCCAGGGATACGCTGAAGATGCCCCACTCGTCGATGCGCTGGGTCAGTTTGCGAAAGCCGGCAGCCTCCACCAACTGATCCATTTCTGCCTGACTGCGGCGGCGCATCACCCAGGCCTGGCCGTCACGGTGGCTGGTCAGCGCGCGGGCGATCAGCTCCAGCTGCGGGTGCCAGGGCTGGCCGGTATAGATCAGGTAACCGCCCTCTTCCACGGCTGCCGCCAGGCCTGCCAGGGAGTCGCCGACCATCTGGTTGCTGCCGAACAATTCATAGAGGCCGGAGACTACCGCCAGCGTCGGCTTCGCAGGCTGTTGCAAAACTACCTGCGTTGCCGCTGCTTCGTTAAAAACAGGCTCAAGATGCTCATTTACCCCTTGTAAACTGCGCTCTCTCGCCTCTTTTTGCCTTGCATCGACTGCCTCGCCTACGTTTTGCAACGGCCTGCTGAGATCCAGCGCAGCCAGGTCGGCCTTGTCGAAGGCATCACCTTTGACGAAGCGGGCGATGCTGCCCAGGCCCTTCTGCTCAATCAACGCAGCGCCGTCGCGCACGTTGATGTCGCTGTAGTCACGCAGCAGGATCGAGTCGGGCTTTTCGGTACCCTGCTCCAGCGCTTCGAGGATATAGCGGCCATGACCCGCGGCGATATCGACGATGCGTACCTGGCGATCCTGCTCACGCAATTTACCCATGGCCAGGCGCAGCAGTTCTTCGGCGTGCACCTTGCGCTGGCGAATGCCACGCCAGCCGATGGAGTTCAGGTAGTTGCGATCGATCAGCCGGCCCACTGGCGAGCTGCCGGTGGGCGTATTGCGGTACACGTAATCCAGGGTACTGCCGGAATCGAAACCGGTGTCGAAGCCCAGTTTCACGCCCGCAGACACACTGCTGCCGAGCCGCATGCTGGCACGCGTGGCGCGCCAGTAAAGATCCCGAGGCGAGTTTTTCGGCAGCGGCGCCGCCAGCTCTTCGGCTTCGGCGCAGCTCCAGCCCAGACGGTCGGCGTCCAGCAGCGATGGTCGCTGTAGCGGCTGCTCGAATGCCTTGAGCACGAAGCGGCGAATGCGGGTTAGTGCGTGGGCCCGGTCGCGCTCGCCCAGGGTGTCGTGAAAGAACCCGGGCAGGATGTGCTGTTCCTTGTGCAGGCTGCCCAGGCGCGCGAAGAACTGCTCCTGGGGTTTGCGGTGCACCACGAAATCGCTGCCGGAGATCAGCAACTGGGTGGGTATCTGGATCGCCTGGGCATCGGCGACCACACGTTCGGCGGCTTCGTACAGGCCCAGCAGCATGTTCACCGAAATGGCGCGGGTGATCAGCGGGTCGTTGTCGAACGAGGCGATGCGTTGCGGGTCGTGGCTGAGGAACTTGGCTTTGACGTAGCTGTTGACGAAGAAATTGCCGCGCCAGGCGCGCATCAGCTTCAACCCTGGCCGTGCGAACGGTACGTACAGCTTGACCTTGAAGGCTGGCGAGGCGAGCACCAGCGCGCGGATCTTCGGGGCGTAGTCGTGTGCCCAGGTGGAGACGATCACCGCGCCGACGCTTTGCGCCAGTACCGCCATGTCTGCGGTATCGATGCCGTGGGTATTGGCGATGTGATCGATGAAGGTCTGCACATCGCGCACGCTGGTGGCGAAGCTCGGGCTGTCGCCGCGCGCGCCCGGTGATTCGCCGTGGCCGCGCGCGTCCCAGGCGAAGAAGTCGAAGCCCTGCAGGCCCAGTTCCTCGACCAGATGGGCCATGCGCCCGCCGTGTTCGTGGCCGCGATGAAACATGACGATAGCGCGGCGTGGCGAGTCTGGCTGTGCATCCACAGCAGGCCAGTGACGGTAGAACAGGCTGACGCCGTCGTGGGTCGTGAAGGTATTCGAGCGAGCTTCTGTCATTGGAGCATCCTTATTCCGCAGTGGGGGAAGCCGCTTGCGCCAAACCCTGGCGTACGCGGTTGTATAGCGTGTACAGCAGCAGTGCGGTGATGACCGCCAGAATCGGATTTATCCAGCTCAGTGGCAGCAGCGCGGTGGCGACACCGGCACCGAGTACACCGAAGCAGAAGGCGCGATCGCTTTTGCCCATTGGGCCGTCGTAGCGGCGCGAGGCGCCCACCATGGGCCCCATGACGCCGGCGTACTCGCTGATCAGCGCGGCGATGACCAGCAGCACCACCAGCACGGGAGAAACGCCGGGCAACAGCGCGAAGGGCAGGAACAGCGCGGCATCGGCGATCACGTCGCAGAGTTCGTTGAGGTACGCACCGAGCGTGGACTGCTGGCCGAACTCTCGGGCGAGCATGCCGTCCACCGCGTTGAGCGCCATACGCAGCAGCATCCACAGCGGGATCAGCGCGAACAGCCAGAGCTGGCCGGGGAGAAATGCGAGCAGCAGGCCTATCAGCACCGACACGATGGCAGCGCTCAGCGTGACCTGATTGGCGGTCACGCCACGGTCGAAGAGGCGCTGCACCAGTGGGCGCAGGAGGTTTTGGAAGCGAGGTTTGAGCTGATAAATCGAAAGCATGGACGCGAACTCCGTTTCGTCATGTTTCTTTGTCTGGCCGCCAGCTTAGCCGGTTGAGCACCTACTAAGCGATACGCCAGCGTGATCGTTGTCATGTTGCCGCATGAAAACTTATGCCCAATTTATCGACATTTTAGGTACCGATAAAAATCCAGTTTTATCAGTACCTTGAGGCGGCTATTTAAATTTTAAAATAAATCCTTCAACAGGTTATCCACAGATCGGCTGTGTTCAGGCGAGATCGTTGGGCGGCTCCGCCGTGGCGCTTTGCGGGTCGAGCGCACCGATCTCGAATTGCGCCTGGCTGACCCACGCGAAAGCACGGTCGTTGAGGTTGGCAATCGCGCGCGGGCCTTCGCCTTCGGCATACAGCAGTGGGCCGAATACCACCTGAATGGTTCCGGCTTTCTTGCCCCAGCCTTCCTTCGGCCAGAACTTCGCAGCGTTGTGGGCAACGGGCAACACCGGCAGCTTGCTGTTTACCGCCAGCGCGGTGCCGCCGCGAGAAAACTTTCCGATCTGGCCGTCCGGAATGCGTGTGCCTTCCGGGAATACCAACACCCAGGCGCCCTGCTCCAGGCGCGCGCGGCCCTGGCTGGCGAGCTGCTTGAGTGCGGCCTTGGGGTTGCTGCGGTCGATGGCGATTGGTTTGAGCATGGCCATCGCCCAGCCAAAGAAGGGTACGTACAGCAGCTCGCGCTTGACCACCTGGCTCAGCGGCTCGAAGTAGGCACACAGGAAAAAAGTCTCCCAGGTGCTCTGGTGCTTGGCGAGGATCACGCAGGGCTGATCAGGGATGTTTTCCTGGCCCTTGATCTCGTACTTGATGCCGGCAACCACCTTGGCCAGCCAGACGGCGCAGCGGCACCAGTTCTGCACCACGAAGCGATAACGCGCGCGGAACGGCAGGAAGGGGGCGACGAACATGCTGATGATGCACCAGATGCACGAGCTGGAGGACAGCAACAGATAGAAGAGGAAAATTCTGAAGAACTGCACTGTCGACATGTGAGCAATTACCGTGGCAGGCCGGGCCTGCGCTATCAAGTGAGAAGCTGTGCGGCGACCGCCGCCAGATCATCGAATACCAGCGTATCGGCTGGCAGTGGCTTGGCCAGGGTACGAGCACCCTTACCGGTTTTCACCAAAACGGGCTGACAGTCGACGGCACGTGCGGTTTGCAGGTCACTGCCGCTGTCGCCGACGAACCAAACGCCCTGCAGCGGTACGCCATAGTAATCGGCGATCTGCAGCAGCATGCCGGGTTTCGGTTTGCGGCAATCGCAGCCGTCATCCGGTCCGTGCGGGCATTGCACGATCAGGCCGACTTCACCGCCCTGCTCTGCCACCAGCTCACGCAGCCGCGTGTGCATGGATTCCAGTACGGCCAGCGGGTAGTAACCGCGGGCGATACCGGATTGGTTGGTGGCCACTGCCACCGTCCAGCCCGCCTTGCTCAGACGGGCGATGGCCTCGATGGAGCCCGCAATCGGGATCCATTCGTCGAGGCTTTTGATATAGGCGTCGGAGTCATGATTGATGACGCCGTCGCGGTCGAGAATGATCAGCTTCATAGCTGCAAGCTCCAAGCCTCAAGCTGCAGGCCAAGGCTGCTATTTGCAGCTTGTGGCGTGCAGCTTGCGACTGCTTTAGCCGAGCACGGAGATATCGGCGACACCCAGGAACAACCCGCGCAGACGTGCCAGTAGCGCGTAGCGGTTGGCACGTACTTTGGGGTCTTCGGCATTCACCAGCACCGCTTCGAAGAAGCTGTCCACCGGTTTGCGCAGCGAGGCCAGCTGGGCCAGCGCTTCGCTGTATTGACGCGCCTGTGCCAGCGGTTGCACGGCGTTGTCGGCCTGCTGGATGGCGGCGTTGAGAGCGAACTCGGCAGGCGTATCGAAGTAATGCGCTTCGATGCTCGATGCGACCAAGCCATCGGCTTTGCCCAGCAGGTTGGACACACGCTTGTTGGCGGCGGCCAGGGCCTCGGCTTCCGGCAGCTGACGGAAGGCCTGCACGGCCTGCACGCGCTGATCGAAGTCCAGCGGCGACAGCGGGTTGACCGCGCGCACGGCCTGGTACACGGAGACGTCCACGCCTTCGTCTTCGTAACGCGCACGCAGGCGGTCGAAGATGAAGTCGAGCACCTGTGGCGCCAGACCCTGTGGCTTGATCTTGCCGCCGTACTGACGCACGGCGAAGTCGACGGTGGCACCGAGATCCAGATCCAGGCCTTTCTCGATGAGAATGCGCAGCACGCCGAGAGCCGCACGACGCAGCGCGTAAGGGTCTTTGCTGCCGGTGGGCAGCATGCCGATACCGAAGATACCGACCAGGGTGTCCAGCTTGTCGGCCAGCGCTACGGCAGCACCGGTCAGCGTGCTCGGCAGTTCAGCACCGGCACCGCGCGGCATGTATTGCTCGTTCAGCGCTTGGGCAACGTCTTCTGGCTCGCCGTCGTTCAGGGCGTAGTAGTAACCGGCGATGCCTTGCATTTCCGGGAACTCACCGACCATTTCACTGGCCAGGTCGCACTTGCTCAGCAGACCGGCACGGGCGCTACGCTTGGCGTCACCGCCAATCCGTTCGGCGATGAAGCCGGCGAGGGCCGAGATGCGCTGGGCTTTGTCGTAGACGGTGCCGAGCTGGGCCTGGAAGACCACGTTGGCGAGGCGCCCGTTGAAGCTTTCCAGCTTCTGCTTCTTGTCCTGCTTGAAGAAGAACTCGGCGTCGGTCAAACGTGGACGCACCACCTTCTCGTTGCCGGAAACGATCTGCGCCGGGTCTTTGCTCTCGACGTTGGCCACGGTGATGAAGCGCGGCAACAGCTTGCCATTGGCGTCCAGCAGGCAGAAGTACTTCTGGTTGTCCTGCATGGTGGTGATCAGGGCTTCCTGCGGCACTGCCAGGAAGCGCTCCTCGAAGGAGCACACCAGCGGCACCGGCCATTCGACCAGGGCACTGACTTCCTCGAGCAGGGCGGGCGGCACGATGGCGGTGCCCTGTTGCTCGGCAGCCAGTTGTTCGATGCGCTTGGCGATCAGCGTGCGGCGCTCGGTGGCGTCGGCGATCACGTAGGCGGCGCGCAGCTCCTGGGCGTACATTGCAGGTGCGGAAATGCGCACTTCATGGTTGGCATGGAAGCGATGCCCGCGCGATACGCGGCCGGCCTTTTGGGCGAGGATTTCGCAATCGATCACCTGATCACCGAACAGCATGATCAGCCACTGGGTCGGACGGACGAATTCGGTTTTGCGGGCGCCCCAGCGCATGCGCTTGGGAATCGGCAGCTCGTTCAGCGAGGTTTCCACGATGCCCGGCAGCAGGCTCGCGGCGTTCTGCCCGGCAATGTGCTGGCTGAACTTCAGCTTCGGCCCACTCTGGTCGATCTCGGCCAGCTCCACGCCACACTTCTTGGCGAAGCCCAGGGCGGCCTGGGTCGGGTTACCGTCGGCGTCGAAGGCGGCCTGCAACGGCGGGCCATCGAGGTTGACGGTGCGATCCGGCTGCTGGGTAGCGAGTTGCTCGACCAATACCGCAAGGCGGCGCGGCGCGGCGTAGTAACGCACGCTGCTGTAATTCAGGCCGGCGGCCTTGAGGCCTTTTTCGACACCTGCCAGGAAGGCCTGGCCGAGGGTTTTCAGGGCTTTGGGTGGCAGTTCTTCAGTGCCCAGTTCAACCAGAAAATCGAGTGCACTCATTCTGCTGCCTCCAGCTTGGCCAATACTTCATCACGCAGATCGGGGGCGGCAAGCGGGAAGCCGAGTTTGCGCCGCGCCTGCAGATAACTCTGTGCCACGGCACGGGCCAGGGTGCGCACGCGCAGGATGTACTGCTGACGTGCGGTCACCGAAATGGCGCGGCGTGCGTCGAGCAGGTTGAAGGTGTGCGAGGCCTTGAGCACCATCTCGTAGGTCGGTAGCGGCAGTTCCAGCTCGATCAGGCGATTGGCTTCGCTCTCGTAGAAATCGAACAACTCGAACAGCTTCTCGACGTTGGCGTGCTCGAAGTTGTAGGTCGACTGCTCCACCTCGTTCTGGTGGAACACGTCGCCGTAGGTGACCTTGCCGAACTGGCCGTCTGCCCACACCAGGTCGTACACCGAATCGACGCCCTGGATGTACATGGCCAGGCGCTCGAGGCCGTAGGTGATTTCACCGGTCACCGGGTAGCACTCGATGCCACCGACTTGCTGGAAGTAAGTGAACTGGGTGACTTCCATGCCGTTGAGCCAGATTTCCCAGCCCAGACCCCAGGCGCCGAGGGTCGGCGATTCCCAGTTGTCTTCGACGAAACGGATATCGTGCACCAGCGGATCGATGCCGATGGCCTTCAGCGAACCCAGGTACAGCTCCTGGAAGTTCTCCGGGTTCGGCTTGAGCACTACCTGAAACTGGTAGTAGTGCTGCAGACGATTGGGGTTCTCACCGTAACGGCCGTCGGTCGGGCGACGCGAAGGCTGCACATAAGCGGCGTTCCAGGTTTCCGGGCCGATGGCACGCAGGAAGGTGGCAGTGTGGAAGGTACCGGCGCCCACTTCCATATCGTAGGGCTGCAATACCACACAGCCTTGCTCGGCCCAGTATTGTTGCAGGGCGAGGATCAAGTCCTGGAAGGTGCGCACGGCAGGCGTTGTCTGGCTCACGAAAAATTCACCTGTTAGGGCTGCGACAGAAAGCCGGGGAGTATACCCGAAGCAAGGCGCAGCCCGCATGCTGCGCCGTCTCTACAGACCAACGCACCACCCCGGCGATGGCACTCTGCTCGCGAGTGCAGCTAGCCGCACGAAATACCCTGCCAATAATAATCAGTCGCGTTAAAATGCCGGTTTTCCTGCGCTCGTCCGTCTTACTTAGAGATGTGGCGATTTTGCCTACGGGCATCGCAGATGCTCGTGTCGTTTGCAGGGCTGCATCATTTTATCTACGGACAGCACCACGGTGGCAGGCCTGCCTCGCAGGCGGTCTGGCCGTGTTCATGACAATAAGCAGGGTAGTATCGATGAAAGAGGGATTTCGCCAGTCCATGGCCTGGCTGCATACCTGGACGGGGCTGGTGGTTGGCTGGGTGCTGTTTTTCGTGTTCGTGACCGGCACTGCCGGTTACGTGGACGATGAGATCACCCGCTGGATGCAGCCCGAGCGGCCGCTGCAGATCCGCGTCGAGGGCGTGGAACGCAGCGAAATGCTCGAGCGCGGCCTCAAGCGCCTGGAGCAGGTCGCCAGCAACGCCAAGAGCTGGACCATCACCCTGCCGCATACTTCGCTGCGCCCGCGTGGCGAGCAGGGCCTGGCGATTGCCTGGGAAGACCTGCCCGAGCGTGGGCACGATTTCGGTCGGCGCGGTCGTGAAGAGCTGAACGCCGAGACCGGACTGCCGCGCCAGGAAGTCGAGCCGCGTGCCACCGGTGGTGGCGACGCCCTGTACGAGATGCACTACATACTGCATTACATGCCCTATAACGTGGGCATCACCATCGTCGGCGTGTGCACCATGCTGATGCTGCTGGCGATTCTCACCGGGATCATCACCCACAAGAAGATCTTCAAAGACTTTTTCACCTTCCGCCCTGGCAAGGGGCAGCGCTCCTGGCTTGATGCCCACAACGTAATCAGCGTGATGGCGCTGCCGTTCTTCCTGATGATCACCTACAGCGGCCTGATTTTCTTCGCCTTCAACTACATGCCGGCCGGTGCCGCCGCAGTGTATGGCACCGGCAACCTGCAGCAGCGCGCGTTGTTCGATGACCTCTTTGCCCGCGACAAGCGCGAGCATCTGCCCGCCAGCCGGCCACAGGTCTCGCTCGAGGAACTGGTGCAGCGCGCTGAAACGCAATGGCCCGATCGCGGCGTGTCGAGCCTGACCATCAGCCAGGTGAAGGGCGAGCCAGTGCGTGTCGACGTGCAGCGGATCATCGGCGACTCGGTGAACATCTATGACCCGGTGATGCTGAGCTTTGCTGCTGCCGATGGCCAGCCGACGGTCTATCCGGACAAGACCCACGGCGCCGGCAAGACCCACCGCATGCTGATCGGCCTGCACGAGGGATTGTTCGCCGACTGGTGGCTGCGCTGGCTGTACCTGATCGCCGGCCTGCTCGGCTGCGGGATGATCGGTACCGGGCTGGTGCTGTGGACGGTCAAGCGGCGCAATCAGCACCTCAAGCGCAACGACGGTGCGGCGCTGTTCGACGCTTACGGCCTGCGCCTCGTGGAAGTGCTCAACGCCGGCACCCTGGTTGGCCTGCCGGTGGCGGTGGCCGCCTACTTCTGGGCCAACCGGCTGTTGCCGGTGGGCATGGGTGATCGCGCGGACTGGGAGATGCACTGTCTGTTCCTGACCTGGGGCTGGCTGTTCCTCTATGCCTCGCTGCGACCGCTGAAAAAGGCCTGGCTGGAGATGGCCTGGATGGCGGTGGCGGCCTACGGGCTGATCCCTGTGATCAACGCCCTGACTACCGACCGCCATCTGGGCGTGACCCTCGTCGAGGGTGACTGGGTGCTGGCGGGGTTCGATCTGAGCATGTTCGGCCTGGCGGCGCTGTTCGCCTACGGCGCCATGAAGATTCGTCGCCGCTGGCTGAAGGCCGATGCGGCGGCTGCGTTGTCGGGCAAGGAGGCGCTGGCATGAAAGAAGGTTCGATGGCGCGTTATCGCTGGTTGGTCGTCTCGCGAGTGCTGGCTGCGGCGCTGGGTGGCTATGCCCTGACCTCCGCGCTGACCGTGTTGTTGTCGCTGGTCTGGCCGCTGCCGAAAAGCCAGGCCGTGCTGGCCGCCACGATGCTCAGCTTTACCCTGTATGCGGTGGCGGTGATCTGGGTGTTCAGCGTGCGTAGCGTGACCCGTGCCTGGCTGGGCATGCTGATCCCCACCGCGGTGGTCGCATTGCTGTGCTGGGTGTTGCAATCGGGAGGTGCGGCATGAGCCTGAATCTCTCCATTCTGCTGGCGAGCCTCGGTGGCTTCATCGCCCTGGCGCTGGCGATGGAAAAACACTGCAAGCATCTGCTGCGCCGCGTGCTGTCACCGCTGTGGATGCAAGTACTGCGCGCCGCAGGCTGGTTGCTTTTGGCTCTGGCATTGGGCCTGAGCCTCAGTCACTGGGGCGTGAGCGTCGGTGCGGCGGCGTGGCTGGGCTGGTTGTCGGTCGCCGGTATCGTGTTGGTTTTCTACCTGCCAAGGTGGCCATGGCAGCCGTCACCGGGCAAGGCCGCGCCACGCCGTGAGAAGAAGCCTGCGGTGGTCGAGAGTCTCGTCGCACAGCCGGTCGAACGCCTGCACTGGATGCGCCGCGGGGCGACTGGCGTGTTGCTGCTGGTGCCCGTGGCGGTGGTCGGCCTGTTGCTCAGTGCTTCGCCGAAACCGCTGCACAGCGATGAAGCCGTGCAGGGCCAGGTCGGTCCTTGGTCGTTCACCCTGGCCGAGGCGCAGCGTAAGGCGCCGCATCGGGTACTGGGTACGCCGTTCAAGGCCTTCGAAGTACGCTTCTGCGAAACCTGCGATGACCAGATCCGCGCGGCCTATCTGAAGATCCGCAAGCCACGTTCACTACGTGCTGCGGGCCTGGTGTTCTTTGGCAACCGCTGGGATCGCTGGGTAGAAATCCAGATTCCCGCCAAGGCCAAACTCAGCGATCAGCTGTGGCTGACGGTGGAAGGCAAGGACGGCAGCGTGCATCACGCGGCGGTGGATATCGACAAGGTATCGCCCGAGCTGGCGGCGTTTCTCGAACGCGAATCCTGAGTGACGGATGTGTAGGGGCCTATAGTTCCCACGCTCTGTGTGGGCATTCATCCTGGGGCGCTCCGCGCCACGATTTGCGAGCTCGGATAACGATGTACGGACGCAGAGCGTCCTGCCGATGCATTACCACGCAGAGTGTGGGAACGATCAACTGCTTCCCGGGTTTCGCTGCACTCTACCCAGGCTACAGGAACATTCGAGTTCATCCGCAGGGTTGATCCCCGGTTATAGTCTGCCCTCGCCCATCGCCGAGCCGACTGCCATGCCCCGCTGTTTCTGGTGTAACGACGACCCGCTGTATCAGACTTATCACGACGAAGAATGGGGCGTGCCGTCGCGCGACCCGCAGCACCTGTTCGAGATGCTGCTGCTCGAAGGTGCCCAGGCCGGATTGTCGTGGATCACCGTGCTGAAGAAGCGCGAGCGCTATCGCCAGGTGTTGTTCGGATTCGATGTCGAGCGTCTGGCGGCGATGAGCGATGCGTATATCGAAACGCTGATGCAGGACGCCGGGATCATCCGCAATCGCCTCAAACTCCAGGCCGCGCGCAAGAACGCTCAGGCCTGGTTGCGCCTCGACGATCCGGTGTCACTGCTCTGGTCGTTCGTTGGTGGCGCGCCGAAGATCAACCATTTCAGTGGTCGCGGTGATGTGCCTGCGGTTACTCCCGAAGCCGAGGCCATGAGCAAGGCGCTGAAAAAGGCCGGCTTCACCTTCGTCGGCCCGACCATCTGTTACGCCTACATGCAGGCCACCGGCATGGTCATGGATCACACCCAGGATTGCGATCGTTACGCGCAACTGCAATAGGAGCATTGGCCATGAGCCGCATCGATACCCTGGAACAACTTCATGCCCTGTACGGCGAGCCCCACGAGCGTTCGCTGCGCAAGGAAATCCCCTACCTCAGCGAGCCCTATCAGGCGCTGGTCGCCGCGTCGCCTTTCGTGGTGCTTGGCACCCATGGCCCGGATGGGCTGGATTGCTCGCCGCGTGGCGATGCGCCGGGCTTCGTGCGGGTTGTCGACGAGCGCACCCTGCTGCTGCCGGATCGCCCGGGCAACAACCGCATCGACAGCCTGCGCAATATCATCCACGACCCCAATGTGGCGTTGCTTTTCCTGATTCCTGGCGTCGGCGAGAGCTTTCGGGTCAACGGCCGCGCCAGCATCTCCGTCGATCCTGCCTTGCTGGAACTGTGCAGCGCACAGGGAAAGCTGCCGCGCAGCGTGCTGCATATCAGCGTCGATACCTGCTACTTCCAGTGCTCCAAGGCGGTGGTGCGCTCCGGCCTGTGGGATGCCGAGCGGCATGTCGAGCGCTCCAGCCTGCCGTCGGCGGGGGAGATCCTCAAGGCCGTGATGGAGGCGGACTTCGACGTACAGGCATACGAGCGCGGGTTGCAGGAGCGTTTGAAGACGCTGCTGTACTGACGCTCTCGTCGCCTGGGCGGGCGCTTGTAACAGTCAAGGTGGCCCGAGGCGGTTACACTGTGCCCCTTTTTTGACGGGAGCAGCTTGTGGAAAAGCTCAAAGGCGCGTTGGTAGTCGGTTCCCTGCGCTTGTTCGCCCTGTTGCCATGGCGTGCGGTGCAGTCGCTCGGCGCGATGATCGGCTGGCTGATGTGGAAACTGCCATCGGGCTCGCGCGACGTGGTGCGCATCAACCTGGCCAAATGCTTCCCTGAATTGACTGCCGCCGAGCACGACAAGCTGGTCGGCCGCAGCCTGATGGACATTGGCCGCACGCTGACCGAAAGCGCCTGCGCCTGGGTCTGGCCGGCGCACAAGTCGCTGGCCCGGGTGCGTGAAGTCGAGGGCCTAGAAGTGCTCGAGGCCGCTCTCGCCTCTGGCAAAGGCGTGGTCGGCATCACCAGCCACCTGGGCAACTGGGAAGTGCTCAACCACTTCTACTGTTCGCAGTGCAAACCGATCATTTTCTACCGCCCGCCCAAGCTCAAGGCTGTGGACGACTTGCTCCGCGAGCAGCGCGTGCAGCTGGGCAATCGCGTGGCACCGTCGACCAAGGAAGGCATCCTCAGCGTCATCAAGGAAGTGCGCAAGGGCGGCGCCGTGGGCATCCCCGCAGACCCTGAGCCGAGCCTGTCGTCCGGGATGTTCGTGCCCTTCTGCGGCACCGTGGCGCTGACCAGCAAGTTCGTGCCGGGCATGCTGGTTGGGCACAAGGCGGTTGGCGTGTTCCTGCATGCGCTGCGTCTGGAGGATGGTTCGGGTTACAAAGTGATCCTGGAAGCCGCGCCGGAAGGCATGTACAGCGAAGACACCTACACGGCCGTGGCGGCGATGAGCGCCGTGGTGGAGAAGTACGTACGTGCCTACCCGAGCCAGTACATGTGGAGCATGAAACGCTTCAAGAAACGCCCTGAAGGTGAGACGCGCTGGTACTGAGGTTCACGGTGCCTCGCAACGAGGCGCCGGTGGGCTGGGCGTAAGCAGAAAATTGAGTTATTAACAGGGCAAATCTTTTTGCACGAGGCTGTTCAGGACATGTCCGCCAACCAGCGCCAGTATCCCCGCACACCAATGAAGTGCCGCATCAAGATCTGCCATCCGAGTTTCGGTGAGCTGGTCGCCCAGACTCGCGATCTTTCCGATGGCGGCGTTTACGTCCGGCATGAGGATCTGGCGGTGCTGGAGCTCGGTACGCGGGTAACCGGCCAGGTGCAGGACATGCCCTTCGAAGCACCGATCCTGGAGATGGAAGTGATGCGCGTCGATCCCGATGGCGTCGGGCTGCGCTTCATCCGCGACTGACCGCTTTCTGCTGTAAATTCTCTGTGTGCCCACCTCTGCGTGGGCACGCTGCTTTTCACGCCTGTTGAATGAGTCGTGGTGTTTTTTTCATCGCTGAGTGCGGGTTTTCTCCGAGTTATCCGTCTTTGTAGATGAACCACCACTTTTCTTGCCCGTCGCTGGCGTCGGGCTTCTCGTTCAATCCCGTGAAAAGGAGTTCCCATGACCCCGTTCCGTGGCCGTCACGCCGCTTCCCTGGCCCTGCTGCTGGGCACCACTTTGGCCTTGCCCGTGGCCCAGGCCGAGTACCTGTGGATCGAGCGTGGCGCGGCCCCGCAAGCCAAGGCTTACCTGAGTGACTTCCAGCCTACCGAACAGCTGAGCCTGGGCAAGCTGCTGGAGCCGAGCATCAAGCAGGCCGATGGCAAGAACGCTGCGCTGCGCGCCAGTGGTGACGCCTACCCGATCGCCGATAGCGGTCAGGGCGATCTGCGCGTCAGTGCCAAGCTGCCGGAAGGTGACAACCTGGTGATCTACGAAGCCAAGGCCGGGCGCAGCGAGACCAAGGCGGTCAATGACCTGGAACTGGTGCCGACCGAGCCCAACGGCAATGCCTTCAAACTGCACTGGAAAGGCACCGTGGTGTCGGCCTCGCAGGTCAACGTCTACACCTCCGAGCAGTGGACGCGCACCCTCAAGCCCAATGCTGAGGGCGTGGTGACCCTCGACCCCTCCTTCCCTGCCCGCTACGTGCTGGAAGTGACTGCCCAGGTCAATGGCGCCGCCACTGTCGACGGCAAGCGCTACGACAGCGTGGTACACGTGGCGACCCTGTCGTTCGAGGTGCCGCGCCAGTAAGGTCTCGCCGAGAAGGATTGGCTGGGCCTGGCGCTGATCGTTCCTCACGCTCTGCGTGGGAATGCCTTCTGGGACGCTCCGCTTCCGCTGTTGAATGCCGCCGATTAACCAGCAAATTTGGTGGGCTGAAGCCCACCCTACCTAGCGTACGCCCCCGTAGGGTAGGCTTCAGCCCACCAGCTTGGTTCGTCCCCGCCTCGTTGAGAAGGTCTCAGTGCGCCTCGTTCACCGCACTGAGGAAGCTCTGCGTACGTTCCTGCTGCGGGTTGCCGAACAGTTCGGCCGGGGTGCCCTGTTCGTGGATGCAGCCCTGGTGGAAGAAGCACACGCGGTCGGCGAACTCGCGGGCAAAGCCCATCTGGTGGGTGACCATCAGCATGGTGAGTTTGTGTTCGCTGCCCAGCCGGCGGATGACGTTGAGCACTTCGCCGCACAGCTCGGGGTCGAGGGCCGAGGTCACTTCATCGAACAGCATCACCTTGGGCCGCATGGCCAAGGCGCGAGCGATGGCGACGCGCTGCTGCTGGCCGCCGGAAAGCTGTGACGGGTAATGCTCGAGCTTGGCGCCCAGGCCGACCATGTCGAGCAGCTCTCGGGCCCGCTCGCTGGCTTCGCGCTTGTTCATGCCGAGCACCTGTACCGGCGCTTCGATGACGTTCTGCATGGCATTCATGTGCGGGAACAGATTGAAGCTCTGGAACACCATGCCGATCTTGCCGCGCACCTTGCGCTGATGGCTGGCGCTGGCACGAACCAGCCTGCCGTCGCGGCCGGGCATATGAGTCAGCGGCTGATCATCGACTTCGATCACCCCTTCGTCGATGTCCTCCAGGGTCATCAGGGCCCGCAGCAGCGTGGATTTTCCCGAACCGCTGGGGCCGATGATGGCGACCTTCTCGCCAGGAGCGACTTCCAGGTTCAGGTGATTGAGCACGGTCAGGTTGCCGTAGCGCTTGGTCACGTCGGTGAAACGTACGATGGGCTGTGACATGGCGGGAATTCCGGCAGCGTTGGGGGAAAGATGCGGGGCGTTCATCGTGGCGCCTCCTCCATACGGTCTTCGAGGCGGCGCACGCACCAGGCGAGGCCGAGGCTGAGCAACAGAAAGAACAGGCCGACCATGGTGATCGGCTCCAGGTAGCGGAAACTCTCCGAACCGATGTTCTTGGCCTGCTGCATGATTTCCACCACGGTGATGGCTGACAGCACCGGGGTGTCCTTGAGCATTGCCACCAGGTAGTTGCCCAGGGCCGGCAGGATTGGACGCAGCGCCTGGGGCAGGATGATGTTGCGGTAGGCGCTCAGCGGCGACAGATTGAGTGCGGTGACCGCTTCCCACTGCGCCCGCGGCACGGCGTCCAGGCCGGCGCGATACACCTCGGCGGTGTAGCAGGCGTAATGCAGGGCGATACCGAGAATGCCTGCCTGCAAGGCGGTGAGGTTGAGCCCGTAATTGGGGAATACGTAGAACAGGAAGTACACCTGGATCAGCAGCGGTGTGCTGCGGATGAACTCGATCAGCCCGGTGGCTGGCCAGGATAGCCATACCTTGCGGCTGCGCCGTGCGATGGCCAGGAACAGACCCAGCACGATGGCGATGGTGAAACCACCGAAGGTGATCAGCAGGGTATTGAGCGAGGCCTGCAGCAGCTGCGGCAGGATGCTCCAGGCGAATTGCCAGTCGAAGAAATTCATGACAGGCCTCCGCGCATGCGGCCACGGGCCAGGCGTTTTTCCAGCCGGCGCATGCCCAGGTTGATCGCCTGGGCCATGACGAAGTACATCAGCAGCGCCAGGCCGAAGATTTCCAGGGTCATGAAGGTCGCCTGATCCAGCTGACGGGCACGGAAGGCCAGGTCAGACAGGGTGATCAGCGACACCAGCGAGGTGTTTTTCAGCAGCTCGATGAGCAGATTGGTGCCCGGAGGAATCGCCGCCAGCAGCGCCTGCGGCAAGATGATTCGGTAGAAGCGCTTGGCGGGCGACATGTTCAGTGCCTGACACGCCTCGTACTGACCCTTGGCCACCGAGCGGATGGCGCCACGCATCACTTCCGCACCGTAGGCGCCGATATGCAGGCCGAGGCCGACGATGGCCACTGCGTAGGCGCTCATCTCGACGTTGAACGGCGGCATCGGCAGCACGAAGTACAGCCAAAACAGCTGTACCAGCAGCGAGGTACCACGGAACACTTCGATATAAGCGATGGCCAGCCAACGTAGTGGGCCGATGGGTGAAAGCCGGCCAAGCGCGGCGATTACCGCCGAGATGACGGCCAGCAGCGAGCCCCAGAAGGTGATCTGTACGGTCACCCAGGCGCCTTGTAGCAACAGCGGGAGGAGATCGCCCATCAGTGCAGTCCTATGTGGCGAAGGAAACTCGAAAATGCATTGCCCGTCCGCGCAAGCCGCTCGCGGGCAAGCCCGCTCCTACTGGCAGAGCTCGGCAGCGGTCTTGTCGGTGATGTTGGACTTGTCGAAGCCGAACGGTTTGACCGTCGCCAGGTGCTCGTCGGTGCCGATCCACTTCTTCAGCTCGGCGTTGACCGCGTCGCGAAACGCCTTGTCTTCCGGGCGGAAAGCCAGGGCACCGTAGCCCGTGTGGGATGGGTCGTCCTTGAACTCGTTGATCGCTTCCACCGTGTCGCCGCCCTTCTCGGCCAGATTCTTCATGGTCAGTTGCGTGCCCACCGCGGCATCGGCGCGCCCGGCGCGTACAGCCTGCAGCTGTGCGGTGGTGTCCGGTACCTGAAGGATCTGCCCGTCGGTGATGCCAGCATCGCGGGCATAACCGAGGTTCACCGTGCCGGCCATGATTGCCACCTTGGCGCCGCTCTTGGCGATGTCTTCATAGCTGTGCAGCTTCTTCGGGTTGCCGGTTTTGGTCAGCAGCGTGTCGGGCAACTGGTAATGCGGGTCGGTGAACAGCACCTGCTTGCAGCGCTCGGGGGTGATGTACATGCCGGCGGCGATCAGGTCGAAGCGGCTGGCGCGCAGCCCGGGGATCAGCGAACCCCATTCGGTGAGCACCGGGTTGATGGTTTTGACGCCCATCTTCTCGAAGATCTTCTTGACGATTTCCGGTGACTCGCCGGTGACGCTGCCGTCCAGCGCGGTGTAGGCGAACGGCGTTTCGTTGGCGTAGCCGATGCGCACGCTGCTGTTTTCCTTGACCTTCTCCAGGGTGTCGGCGGCCTGTGCGACCGTGGCACCCAGTGCGACGAAGACGCCGCAGGCAATGGTGAGGCGACGTACCGTGGAAGGAATAACGCTGCTTATCATGTGATTCTCCTGTTTCTTGTAGTCCGCTCGATGGAGCGGAGCGCTATGTTAGGAGGCAGGTTTTCAAGAGCATCTGGCCGCGTACGGCCCGGGTGGATTCGCTATTTTTCTGGGCGCGTCGAGCGCCGGTTCCACCCTTGAGCCCGAGCATACAAAAGGCTTTTTGCCTGTGGCATTGCACTAGGACAATTGAATCCCAGGCTGACAGGCGGGATGCTGTATCCAACAGCCTCCAACCCGCGGGAGCAGTATGCACAACTGGAAGCAGGCACTGGGCAGCGCTCGCCAGGGTGAGTCCAAGTACAAGACGCTGGTGCAGGCGATCACCGCCGATATCGAACAGGGCAACCTCACCGACGGCCAGCGCCTGCCGCCACAGCGGCAGGTTTCCGAGGCATTGGGCATCAGCGTGCAGACGGTAACCAACGCTTACAAGGAACTCGAACGCCAGGGCCGGGTGCGTTGCGAGGTGGGCCGTGGCAGCTTCGTATCGCGGCGCACCAGCGAGCGAGTGGCTACCTCGATGCTCGACCACAGCGAACAGGCGCTGCTGGATTTTTCCATCGCCCGTATCGTCCACACCGCGGAGCATGATCGCCTGTGGCAGGCCACGTGCGGCGAGCTGGCGACCGAATCGGATCAGCCATGGATTCGCGCCTTCCGCCCCATCGCCGGTTTCGAGAGCCACCGTGACGCCGGGGTGCGCTGGTTGTCCCGGCTCGGCCTGGATGTCACCCGAGACGACCTGCTGCTCACCAATGGCGCGGCCCACGGCATCTTTCTGGCCCTGGCCTCGTTGGCCGGGCCGGACGATGTGGTGCTTTGCGAAGGGCTGTCCGATCACGGCGTGATCGGCTCGTCCCAGGTGCTTGGTTTTACCCTCAAAGGCCTGGAGATGGATGAGCACGGCATCGATCCCGAGCACTTCGAAGATATGTGTGGCAACGAGCGCATCACTGCCCTGGTGTGCACGCCGAATCTGAACAACCCCACCAGTTGCCTGATGCCCGATGCACGCCGTCGGGAGATCGCCGAGATCGCTCGTCGTTATGGCGTGTACGTGATCGAAGACGACGTCTACGGCCCGCTGCTAGCCGGTCAGCAGCGGGCGCGGCCGATCAGCCATTACCTGCCGGAGTTGTCGTTTTACTGCACCAGCATGACCAAGTCGGTGCTGGCCGGCTTGCGCATCGGTTACCTGGCGATGCCCAAGCGCTTGGCGCTGCGCACCGAGAGCATCCTGCGGGTCAACAGCTGGATGGCCACGCCGCTGCTTGGCGAGATCGCTGCTCGCTGGATCAATGGCGGGCATGCCGAAGAGATGGTGCAGATGCAGCGCCAACTGTTGGCCAATCGACAGTCGCTGGTCGAGGCCGAGCTGGGCGAGTACCTGCTGCGCAACCATGCCTATTCACTGAATGCCTGGCTTGCGGTGCCGGAGCACTGGGAGCCGGACAGCCTGCTGCGCGAGCTGCGCCGTAAGCATGTGGCGCTGACGCTGCCCGATCCTTTCGTGCCGCCCGGCATGCCACGGCCCCGTGCGGTGCGCCTGTGCGTGGGCGCCGAATGCAGCGAGGCGCAGATGCAAAAGGGCCTTAAAACCATCCGCGAAGTCTTCGAGCAGTACCCGAAGATTCACGATTTCTAGGCCGATAGCGCCCTTGCGTGGGCCGGTTTTCTGATGAACCGGCGCCTTGCCAGGGCCTGCTGGCGTGCTCGTTAGCTGCATGGCAGCCCTGTGGAAAAGTCGAATGCGGCGGTATGAAAAAATATCGTCCTAGTACATTCGGTGGTGCATTTCTCCGCTCGTACACTCGGTCGCAAACACCAAGCGGGGAATGCGCGCCATGCCTTCGATCCACCTCGACGACCTGCTCCAGGCACGCCAGCGTATCGCCGGCCTGGTTCGGCAGACGCCGCTGGAAGCCTCGCCCTCGCTGACTCGCCTGCTCGGTGTGCCGGTGTGGCTGAAGCTGGAATCGCAGCAGGCCACCGGCAGTTTCAAGCTGCGCGGGGCCAGCAATGCCGTGGCGCAATTGAGTGCCGAGCAGCAGCGTCTGGGCGTGGTCACCGCATCCACCGGCAACCATGGCAGAGCGTTGGCATTTGCAGCGTCTCAGCTTGGCGTGAAGGCCACTGTGTGCCTGTCCGAGCTGGTGCCGGCGAACAAGGTTCTCGCCATCCGCGAGTTGGGGGCAGAGGTGGTGATCAGCGGGCGCAGCCAGGATGATGCCCAGCTCGAAGCACTGCGCATCGCCCGCGACCAGGGCGCCACGTTCATTCCGCCGTTCGACCACCCCCATGTGATCGCCGGTCAGGGCAGCCTCGGTCTGGAAATCCTTGAGCAGTGCCCGGACGTCTGCGACGTGCTGGTTCCGCTCTCCGGTGGTGGCCTGTTCGCCGGCGTGGCGCTGGCGATCAAGGCCACTAGTCCAGCCGTCCGCACCCACGGCATCAGCATGCGCCTGGGCGCAGCGATGCACGCCAGCCTGCAGGCCGGTCAGCCGATGGAGGTGGAAGAGGTGGCGACCCTGGCGGACTCCCTCGGTGGCGGTATCGGCCTGGATAACCGCTACACCTTTGGCCTGACCCGCGAGCTGTGCGATCAGCTGCATTTGCTCGACGAGGCGGCCATCGCACGGGGCATGCGCCACGCCTACCGCGAGGAACGGCAGGTGGTGGAAGGTGCCGCTGCGGTGGGCATCGCCGCGCTGCTCGAAGGCCTGATCGAGCCTCGTGGGCCGGTGGTCGTGGTGGTCAGCGGTCGCAACATCGATATCGACCAGCACCTGCGCGTGCTCAATGGCGCGCACGCCTGAGGAAGCCCCATGGCCAAGACCCTGATTCTCAACCAGACCGACCTGCGCAACTGCGTCGGCCTCGATACCGACAGCCTGGTGGTGGTGGAAAACGCCTTCCGCCTGCTGGCCACGGCCGAGGTGGCGATGCCGCCGATCCTGCGGTTGGACATCCCCGAGCACAACGGCGAAGTGGACGTGAAGACCGCCTACTTGCCCGGCGTACCGCGCTTCGCCATCAAGGTCAGTCCGGGTTTTTTCGACAATCCCAGGCTCGGCCTGCCCAGCCTCAATGGTTTGATGATGCTGTTCTCGGCGCACACCGGCCTGGCCGATGCCCTGCTGCTCGATAACGGCTACCTCACTGCGGTACGCACCGCTGCGGCTGGCGCCGTGGCCGCCAAATGGCTGGCCCGGGAGGATGCCCGCGCGGTTGCCATTCTCGGCGCCGGTGAACAGGCCCGCCTGCAATTGCAGGCGCTGCGCCTGGTGCGTGACGTGCGAGAAGTACGTATCTGGGCTCGCGACGGGAGCAAGGCCGCTGCCATGGCCGCCGAGCTGGGCGATGCCCGGGCGGTCGACAGTGTGGCGGCTGCGCTGGATGGCGCCGATATCGCCATCACTACCACGCCGAGCCGCGAACCGCTGATCCTGCCCGAACACCTGCGCCCTGGCCTGCATATCACCGCCATGGGCTCGGATGCTGAGCACAAGAACGAGATCGCTCCAGCCGTGCTGGCGCAGGTCGACGCCTACGTGGCCGACCGCCTTTCCCAAACCCGTGTGCTGGGCGAGCTGCACCACGCCATCGCCGCTGGCCTGGTTGGTGCCCAGACGGACTTCGCCGAGCTCGGCCAGGTCATCGCCGGGCAGCGTCCTGGGCGTCGCAGCGCCGCGCAAATCACCCTGTGTGATCTGACCGGCACAGGCGCCCAAGACACCGCCATCGCCAACCTTGCCTACGAGCGGGCGACCGCAGCTGGCAAGGGCTTCACCTTCGATTCCTGAATCCGTTCCACCCTGGAGGGCAACCGCAATGTCCGAAATCATCGTCAACCTTCCCTTCAGCCGGGAAGAGTACGCCCAGCGTATCGCCAAGACGCGCAGTGCCATGCAGGCCAAAGGCATCGAGCTGCTGATCGTCACCGACCCATCCAACATGGCCTGGCTGACCGGCTATGACGGCTGGTCGTTCTACGTACACCAGTGCGTGCTGCTGGCGCTGGATGGCGAGCCGGTGTGGTTTGGCCGTGGCCAGGATGCCAATGGCGCCAAGCGCACGGTGTTCATGGAGCAGGCGAACATCATCGGTTACCCCGATCACTACGTGCAGTCCACCGAGCGGCACCCAATGGATTATCTGTCCAGGGACGTGATCGCCGCCCGTGGCTGGGACAGGCTCAGCATCGGTGTCGAACTGGACAACTACTACTTCAGCGCTGCGGCCTACGGGTCGCTGCAGCGCAACCTTGGCAATGCGCGTTTCATCGATGCTACGGCGCTGGTCAACTGGCAGCGGGCGATCAAGTCGTCCACTGAAATCGGCTACATGCGCATCGCGGCGAAGATCGTCGAGAAGATGCACGCCGCCATCTTCGAGAAGATCGAGCCGGGCCTGCGCAAGAACGAGCTGGTCGCTGAAATCTACCGCACGGGCATCCTCGGTGCCGACGGGCACGGCGGCGATTACCCGGCCATCGTGCCGCTGCTGCCCACCGGCGCGGATGCCAGCGCCCCGCACCTGACCTGGGATGACTCGCCGATGGTCAGCGGCGCCGGCACCTTTTTCGAGATTGCCGGGTGCTACAAACGCTATCACTGCCCGCTGTCGCGCACCGTTTACCTGGGCAAGCCGCCCCAGCATTTTCTCGATGGCGAGAAGGCCGTGGTCGAAGGCATCGCGGCCGGCCTGGAGGCAGCCAAGCCGGGCAATACCACTGGCGATATCGCCCGCGCGTTCTTCAAAGTGCTGGAGAAATTCGGCATCCACAAGGACAGCCGCTGCGGCTACCCCATTGGTATCAGTTATCCACCGGACTGGGGCGAGCGCACCATGAGCCTGCGGCCGAGTGACGAGAGCGTGCTGCAGCCAGGGATGACCTTCCACTTCATGCCGGGCCTGTGGCTGGACGACTGGGGGCTGGAGATCACCGAATCGATCCTGATCACCGACCGCGGCGTGGAAACCTTCTGCGACGTACCGCGCAAGCTGTTCGTGAAGGACTGATCCCACCGCCGCGTTTTTGTTGAACGGTGGACAAGCCTGCGAGGCTGTCCACTCTGCCTGGATGCCATAAATGACCCAGTTGCGTGACAACCCCATCAGCCCCACCGTCGACTTCGACCGTGACGGCGTGCAGCATGGCTTCCTCAAGCTGCCCTACTCCCGCGACGACTCCGCCTGGGGTGCGGTGATGATTCCGCTTACCGTGGTGAAAAATGGCAGCGGCCCCACGGCGCTGTTTACCGGCGGCAATCATGGCGATGAATACGAAGGCCCGCTGTCTCTGAGCAAGCTGGCGCAGACCCTGCGCGCCGAGGATGTCAGCGGGCGGATCATCATTGTGCCGTTCATGAATACGCCTGCCGTGCACGCAGGCACACGCACCTCGCCAATCGACAAGGGCAATCTGAACCGCAGCTTTCCCGGCAAGCCCGATGGCACCGTGACGCAGAAGATCGCCGACTATTTTCAACGCACCCTGCTACCCATGGCCGATGTGGTGCTGGACATCCATTCCGGCGGTAGGACGCTGGACTTCCTGCCTTTCGCTGCCTGCCACGTGCTGGCCGACAAGACTCAGGATGCCGCCTGCGAGGCTGGCATGCGGGCCTTCGCCGCGCCCTACTGCATGCGCATGCTGGAGCTCGATGCGGTGGGCATGTACGACACGGCCGCCGAGGAACAGGGCAAGATTTTCGTCACCACCGAGCTGGGCGGCGGTGGCAGCAGCACGGCCAGGAGCCTGGCCATTGCCGAGCGTGGCGTGCGCAACCTGCTGATCCATTTCGGCCTGTTGGCCGGGGAAATCGAGGCCTATGAGTCAGTGATGCTCGATATGCCCGACGGCGACTGCTTCGTCGCCAGCGAAGATGATGGCCTGCTGGAAATGTGCCGCGACCTTGGTGACGCTGTGGAAAAGGGCGAGGTGATTGCCCGCGTCCACAGCGCCCGACGTACCGGTGCGCTGGCCATCGAGTACCGCGCAAAGCGCAGCGGCCTGCTCGCTGCGCGGCATTTCCCCGGGCTGGTGAAAGGCGGCGACACCCTTGCCGTTATCGCTGACGTGGTCGGCTGATATGCACAAGCTCGATCGCTACGACCTGAAGATCCTGCGCATCCTTTCCGAGGACGGGCGGATCACCAAGTCGGCCCTTGCCGAGGCGATCAACCTTTCGGTGACCCCGGCCTGGGAGCGTGTGCGCAAGCTGGAGGCGGCCGGGCTGGTCAAAGGCTATCGCGCGCAGATCGACTGGGCCGCGCTCTTCAAGACCCAGCAGGTGCTGGTGGAGATCACCCTCGCCCGCCACACCGCGCAAGACATGCGGCGTTTCGAGCAGCGCCTGGGTGAGGCGCCGGAAGTCGCCTTCTGCTACGCCACGGGTGGCGGCGTCGACTACATCGCGATGATCCGTGCCCGCGACATCGATCACTATCAGCGCTTCGTCGATCAGCTGTTGCTGGAAGACCTCGGTATCGAGCGCTATTTCACCTACATCGTCACCAAGACCATCAAGCAGGACAACGCTGGCGCGCCTTCCGAGCTTGGCGACGAGTGAGGCGCAATTACAGCTTGGCTTTTACCGCCTGCAGTGCGTCGCCGCCGTCACGGGTTGTCACACCGTCGAGCCAGCCATCGAGCACCTCGGGGTTGGCCTTGATCCAGGTCTTGATGGCCGTGGCATTGGCGACCTTGCCGTTCAGCACCTGATCCATGATGGTGTTCTCCATCTCCTGGGTGAACTTCAGGTTGGTCAGCAGCTTGCCGACGTTCGGGCATTCGGCCACGTAGCCCTTGCGCGCCAGAGTGTTGACCGAGCCGGTGCTGCCGAAGAATTTCTCGCCGCCCTTGAGGTACTGCATGTCGTACTGGATGTTCATCGGGTGCGGTGTCCAGCCGAGGAACACTACGAACTGGCCGCGCTTCTCGGCCCGGCCGACCTGCACCAGCATGGCCTGCTCGCTGGACTCGACCAGTTCCCAGTCGCCGAGATCGAACTCGTTGTTGGCGATCATCTGGCGGATATAGTCATTGGCCGGTGAGCCGGAGCCGATGCCGTAGATTTTCTTGCCGAAGCGCGCGGCGAATTTGTGCAGATCCTTGAAGTCCTGCACGCCCTCTTCGTAGGCGTAGGTCGGTACGGCCAGGGTGTATTCGGTGCCACCGAGGTTTTCCACCACCTTGTCGACCTGGCCGCTGGTGACGTAGCGCTCGTAGTCGTGTTGGCCGGCCGGCATCCAGTTGCCGAGGAATACATCGACCTGGCCCTTCTGCAAACCGGCGAAGATGATCGGCACTGCGAGGGTGCGGGTCTGCGGTTTGTAGCCGAGGCCGTCAAGCAGCAGGCTGGCGATGCCATTGGTGACCGCGATGTCGCTCCAGCCTGGGTCGGCAAGGCTGACAGTGGCGCACTTGGCGTCTTCCGCCAGGCTGTGGAAGCTGGCACTCATGGCCAGCAGGCTGACAGCGATCACGGTCTTCATAGGCTTCATCGGCATCGTCCTTTTGCATGGGGAGCCGTAACCCTAGGGCCGTCAGCACGGCAGTGCAAGCCAATTGGCGCTGAAAATCGGCAAGTCTGTATCGATCATCTGGATTCATTCAGCAGTTGGACAGCAGGCTCCATGCATACTGTTAAACAGCATGACCGCTGGTCGAGGGGGTGGCGAAAAAATTGAACTTGCCGTCGATTTCACTTGTCCGTCCTGCGGGACGAGCGGAGTGCCCCTCTCTATTTCATCAATGTTACAAGTGGCTGATTCAGGAAAGGATTCACGGCGGCTTGGGTATCTTCAAGGTCATCACGTTGAATAAATTTTTCCTTTCTCTGTTTCTCGGTGGCGCCCTGTGCTGCGCCGCTGTTGGTAATGCCTCCGCCAGTTTTCGTGTTCACCTGCAGGACGGCAGCAGCCGCGTGGTGCCGCCGGCCAAGGTCGAGCACACGCCGGCGCAAAGCGTGGTCAAACGCGCCATGGGTGCCTTGGGCACGCCCTACCGCTGGGGCGGTACCAGCCTGGAGCGTGGTTTCGACTGCAGCGGCCTGGTCAACTATGCGTTCAAGAAGGTCGACGACCTCGAACTGCCCCGTACCTCTCGCGCCCTGTCCCGGGTCGATGGCCCCAAGGTGGCCAAGGGCGATCTGGAGCCTGGTGACCTGCTGTTCTTCCGCATTCGCGGGCGCAGCGTCGATCACGTCGCCATCTACCTGGGCAGCGACCGCTTCATCCACGCGCCACGGCGCGGCACCAACGTACGTATCGACAAGCTCAGCGACGGCTACTGGAAAAAGCACTTCCAGCTGGCTCGCCGGGTGATGCCGGAAGAAACCCAGCTGGCCAGCAACGGCTGACGGAGCCGGCGAAACGACTGTTGTAAGGCGTAAGCGGCCGGTGGATGCAGAGCTTTCTTTTTGTAGGAGGGGCTTTAGCCGCGAGCTCTATTGAAGAGCAAAGAGCTCGCGGCTAAAGCCTCTCCCACAAACGCTCTGCTCACCGTCCGCTCCCGCCTTCAAGCCGCCACCGATGAAGCCGTCTGCCACTCGGCGGGCGGGCTGTCCTGACGTGGGTGCAGGCGGTACACTGCGCGCCGCTCGTGGCCATGTCGGTTGCGGCAATGGGTTCCCTAACCCCATTTCACGAAAAAGGACATGCCACATGACCCTGCTTCCTGCATCGGTCAGCCGCGCCGTATTGGCTGCGCTGATCGCGTTTCACATCCTCATCATCATCGCCAGCAACTACTTGGTGCAGCTGCCGATCACCATTTTCGGCTGGCACACCACCTGGGGCGCATTCAGCTTTCCGTTCATCTTCCTGGCGACCGACCTGACCGTGAGGCTGATCGGCAAGCACGCTGCGCGCGTGGTCATCGCCCGAGTGATGGTGCCGGCACTGATCGCCTCCTATATCGTTTCGGTGCTCTTCCACGAGGGCGCCTTCGGCGGCGTGGCGGCCCTCGGCGAATTCAACCTGTTCGTGTTCCGTATCGCCATGGCCAGTTTTCTTGCCTATGCCCTTGGCCAGTTTCTGGATATCCAGGTATTCGATCGCCTGCGGCGCATGCGCCAGTGGTGGGTCGCGCCTACCGCCTCGACCATCTTTGGCAACCTGCTCGATACCTTTGTGTTTTTCTCGGTGGCCTTCTGGCATAGCGACGATCCGTTCATGGCCGCCAACTGGCTGGAGATCGCCACGGTGGATTACGTGATCAAGCTGGCCATCAGCCTGATTCTGTTCGTGCCGCTGTACGGCATGCTGCTCAGCGCCATCGTGCGCCGCCTTCCGCAGCGCAGCGTATCTGCCTGACTGGCGGCAAAAACCAACTGCCTGTCCGGCGTCTTCAGAAAAAACTGCGGTAGCGCCACCCCGGCTTGGGAAAAATACCAGGCCGCCCTTCTTTAGCATGTCTCCTACGCCCACCGGCCCGGAGACATCGCCATGCCCCTCGACCATCCCCTGCTGTTCAAATCGCTGTGCTACATCGATGGTCACTGGGTACATAGTGACGATGGCTCCAGCGTTGCCGTGCAAAATCCTGCCGACGGCAGCGTGATCGGCCATGTGCCGATGCTTGGCCAGCCCCAGATCGTCGCTGCCGTGGATGCCGCCCAGCGTGCTTTCGGCGCCTGGCGTGACCAGAGCCTGGAACATCGCGGCGCTTTGTTGCGTCGCTGGGCCGAGCTGATCCTGCTGCATCAGGAAGACCTGGCGCGCATCCTCAGCGAGGAACAGGGCAAACCCCTGGCCGAGGCCCGTGGCGAGATCCGCTATGCCGCCAGCTTCATTCCCTGGTTCGCCGAAGAAGCGCGGCGCCTCTATGGGCAGACCATTCCCAGCCATATTCCCGGCGCTCACCTTGGCACGCTGAAGGAGCCGGTGGGCGTCTGCGCCCTGCTCACCCCGTGGAATTTTCCCTGCGCGATGATTACCCGCAAGGCCGCTGCCGCACTGGCGGCGGGATGCACCGTGGTGGTCAAGCCGGCCCACGAAACACCCTACTCTGCCTTCGCCCTGGCGCAGTTGGCCGAGGAAGCGGGCTTCCCCGCCGGCGTGTTCAATGTGCTGCTCGGTGAGCCGCAGATGGCCATGGAAACGTTGGTCAGGGACGTTCGCGTGCGCTCGGTGAGCTTCACCGGCTCGACCCGGGTCGGCAAGCTGGTGCTTCAGGCTGCTGCTACGGATGTAAAGAAGGTGGCGCTGGAACTAGGCGGCAACGCGCCGCTGATCGTCTGTGACGACGCCGATCTAGATCACGCGGTACAGGTCGCGCTGGACGCCAAGTTCCAGACCTCCGGTCAGGATTGCTGCGCCGCCAACCGAATCCTGGTGCAGCGCCCAGTCTACGAAGCTTTTCTGCAGCGCTTCGCCAAGGCCGTGCGTGGTTTGAGCGTCGGCCCAGGCCTGGAGGATCGTCACGCTATCGGCCCGCTGATGCACCAGGCTGCCATGGATATAACGGCCGAGCGGGTCGCTGATGCGCTGGAGAAAGGCGCGCGCTTGCTGGTTGGCGGTGAACCCCATGCTCTCGGCGGTTGGTTCTGGCAGCCGACGCTGCTGGCGGATGTTACCGACGCCATGCGCATCTATCGTGAAGAGAACTTTGCGCCCATCGCCGGTGTGCGCGCCTTCGACACGCTGGACGAGGCTGTGGCCATGGCCAATGACACCGAATATGGGCTGGCCGCCTACATCTGTTCCAACCGGCTGGATGTGGTGCAGCCGCTGATCCGCCGGCTGGAGCACGCCATGGTCGCGGTCAACGGCACCAAGTTCACCGGCCACCCGATTCCCTTTGGCGGCATGAAGGCCTCCGGCCTGGGTCGTGAAGGCGGCAGCGACGGCTTCGAAGCCTTCGTCGAGACCAAGTATTTCTGCATCCACCATCAGGGCCAGCGTTACTGACGCCCTGCCCCGACTACCTACTCTGAATCCGATGGAGATCGCCATGACCGACTACCAGAAGCTGTTCGAACAGGATCGCGCCCACTTCATGCACCCGTCCACCCACGCCCATGATCATGCCAGCGGCGAGCTGCCAGGCAAGATCATCACCGGCGCGTCCGGCGTGCACATCCGTGATCATCAGGGCCGCGAATACCTCGATGCCTTCGCCGGGCTGTACTGCGTGAACATCGGCTACGGCCGTACCGAGGTGGCCGAGGCGATCTACAAGCAGGCCAAGGAACTGGCCTACTACCACACCTATGTGGGGCACTCCAGCGAGGCGATCATCGAGCTGTCCAGCCGCATCATCGACTGGGCGCCGGCAGGCATGAAGAAGGTCTATTACGGCCTCTCCGGCTCCGATGCCAACGAAACCCAGATCAAACTGGTGCGTTACTACAACAACGTGCTCGGCCGTCCGCTGAAGAAGAAGATCATCTCCCGTCAGCGTGGCTACCATGGCTCGGGAATCATGACCGGCAGCCTCACCGGCTTGGCCGCCTTCCATCAGCATTTCGACCTGCCAGCAGCGGACATCAAGCACGCCGCCTGCCCGCATTTTTACAAGGCGCCGGCAGGCATGGACGAAGCGGCCTTCGTACGCCATTGCGCCGAGGATCTGGAGAAGCTGATTCTTGCCGAAGGTGCGGATACGGTCGCGGCATTCATCGGCGAGCCGGTGATGGGCACCGGTGGCATCATCGTGCCGCCCAAGGGCTACTGGCAGGCGATTCAGGCGGTGCTCGACAAATACGACATCCTGCTGATCGCCGACGAAGTGGTCTGCGCCTTCGGCCGCCTCGGCGACAAGATGGGCAGCCAGCGCTACGGCATGAAGCCTGATCTGATGACCACCGCCAAGGGCCTGACCAGTGCCTATGCACCGCTTTCAGCAGTGATCGTCGGTGAGAAGGTGTGGAACGTGATCGACAGCGCTTCGACGCGTGACGGCGCCATGGGGCACGGCTGGACTTACTCGGGCCATCCGATCTGTGCCGCCGCAGCCCTGGCTAACCTGGATATCCTCGAACGGGAAAACATCACCGCCAACGCTGCCGATGTTGGCACTTACCTCAACGCGCAACTGCGTCAGACGTTCGAGGGGCATCCGCTGGTCGGTGAAGTGCGTGGTGACGGCATGCTCGCCGCGCTGGAGTTCATGGCCGACAAGGACGCCCGCACGCCCTTCGACCCTGCGCTAAAGGTCGGCCCGAAAGTGTCGGCGGCCTGCCTGGAGCGCGGCATGATCGCCCGCGCCATGCCCCACGGCGACATTCTTGGTTTCGCGCCGCCGTTGATCCTCACCAAGGCGCAGGCCGATGAAGTCGTCGCCATCGCCAAGGCCGCCGTGGATGCAGTCGCTAACGACGTGCTTTGAGTCTATCCGTAGGGTGGATCGGGGCGCGTAGCCGACGCTTCATCCATCCACCGCCACGTCCTTTTGGTGGATGAAAAAAGCGTCATCCACCCTACCTGTACGGCCCAAGCAAAAACGCCGGCGACCTGTGAAGGTAGCCGGCGTTTTCATTTGTGCGGCTTAGCCCCGCGATTGAATCGCCATCGGCAACGCCTGCAGACGCGACAGATGCAGGGCTACGGCCAGGGAGACCAGCAACAGCGAGCCGATGAACAGGCCCAGGCTGTCCCAGCCGCCAGCCTGCCAGAACACGCCGCCCAAGGTGCCAGCGACGCTGGAGCCCAGGTAGTAGCAGAACAGGTACAGCGACGATGCCTGGCCCTTCGCCTGAGTGGCGCGGCGGCCGATCCAGCTGCTCGACACCGAGTGGGCGCCGAAGAAGCCGAAGGTGAACAGCAGCATGCCGACCAGGATTACCGGCAGCACGTCGAACAGCGTCAGCACCAGGCCGGCCAGCATCAGGCCGATCACCGCCCAGAGCACCTTGCGACGGCCCAGCTTGTCAGCGAGGGCACCGATCTGCGCGGAGCTGTAGATGCCCGACAGGTAAACCACCGAGAGCAGGCCGATACTGGTCTGGTCGAGTTTGAACGGTGCTTCGATCAGGCGGTAGCCGATGTAGTTGAACATCGTCACGAAGGCGCCCATCAGCAGGAAGCCCTGCAGGAACAGCCACGGCAGGCCGGCATCGCGAAACTGCAGGGTGTAGCCCTGCAGCAGGCTGCGTGGGCGTAGCGAGCGTGGGTGGAAGTTGCGCGACTCGGGCAGCAGGCGCCAGAACAGCCCACCGGCCAGCAGGCCCAGGCTGCCGAGCGTGCCCAGCACCGCGTGCCAGGACATGAAGTCCACCAGTACGCCGCTGAGCAGACGGCCGCTCATGCCGCCGATGGCGTTGCCGCCGATATACACGCCCATGGCCAGGCCCAGGTGCAGCGGGTCGATTTCCTCGCTCAGGTAGCTCATGGCCACGGCGGCCAGGCCGCTGAGTGCCAGGCCAACCAGCGCGCGCATGACCAGAACGCCTTCCCAGGTCGGCATCAGCGCGCTGCCGACGGTGAACACCGCGGCGGCGAGCAGCGATACGACCATCACCGGCTTGCGCCCGAGCGCATCGGACAGCGGCCCGGTTATCAACAGGCCCACGGCCAGGGTGATGGTGGAAACGGACAGGATCAGGCTGCTTTGCGCTGCGCTGAGATCGAACTGCTGCGCCAGCATCGGCATCATCGGCTGCACGCAATAGAGCAGAGCAAAAGTGGCGAAACCACCGGAACACATGGCGAGGATGGTGCGCAAAAAGGCACGGGTGCCTTTCTGGATATAAACAGGCTCTGCGACAACGCTGCGGGAGGCAGGCTCTTCAATGTTGGCGGGAACGCACTCGTTGGGTGCGTGTGGAACGGGCTGACTCATTACGACCTCTTGGACACTCATTTTTCCCAGGCGAAACGCGACTTCATGCGCGGGCGGATGCCGGCATGGGTGGTTGTTGTTATTGGGAATGGTCACAAGGATAAATAGGCGAGCAAGTTCTTTCCAATATAATATTCGACACGATCGATATGTTTAACGACCTATGAAGGATTCATGGAGCTGCGCCATCTGCGTTACTTCGTGGCCGTCGCCGAAGAACTTCATTTCGGCCGCGCCGCCGAGCTGCTGGGTATTTCCCAACCACCGCTGAGCCAGCAGATCCAAGCGCTGGAACAGGAACTCGGGGTGCGTCTGTTCGAGCGCAGCAACCGCCATGTGGCGCTCACCGACGCCGGGCGACTGTTTCTCGAGGAGACTCGCCAGACCCTGGCCCAGGTCAGCAAGTCGGTGGATGTGGTGCGCCGCGCCGAACAGGGCGAGATCGGCGAGCTGCAGATCGGCTTCACCGCATCGGCGCCGTTCGTGTCGATCATCCCGCGGGCAGTGTTCGCCTTTCGCCAGGCGTTTCCGGCGGTACACCTCAATCTGCAGGAAATGACCAGCCGTCAGGTCAGCCAGGCGCTGCTGGAAAAAAAACTGCAGATCGGCATGATTCGCCCGCTGGAGCTGCCCGCCGAGCTGGACGCGGTGGAGCTGCTCAGCGAACCGCTGGTGGCGCTGCTGCATGCCGGTCACCCGTTGGCTGGCGAGCAGGATCGCGGGTTGGCCTTGGCGGAGCTGGCTGATGAGCCCTTCGTGTTCTTCCCGCGCAGTTACGGCAGCGGCCTGTACGGCCAGTTGTTCAACCTGGCGCGGCAGGCCGGGTTCAGCCCACGGATCACTCAGGAGGCACACGAAGCATTGACCATCATCGGTCTGGTGGCCGCGGGCCTTGGTGTTTCCGTGCTGCCGGCCTCGTTCCGACGCATCCGCATCGATGGCGTGGTGTTCCGCACACTGATGGATGCCGATGCCACCACAGCGGTATGGCTGGTCAAACGCCGCCAGGAACATTCGCCATTGGCCCAAGCCTTTATCGATCTGTTGACTCGGGAAGTGCAGGCGATGAAGTAAGCGGGGCTGGGCACCGCTTTGCGTAGCCTGGGTTGAGGTTACGGGTTGCGTCGCGATTCAAGCGCTGGCGCTCTTGTCCAGCTTGCGCAGGAATACGCTCATTTCCTTTTCCGCCTGCTTGTCGCCTTTGACCTGTGCGGCTTGTAAACCGCTCTGCCAGGCGGCGCGGGCGGCATCGGGCTTGCCGGCGGCCTGGTGGGCCTTGCCCAGCAGCTTCCACGCGGCCGAATACTGCGGGTCATGCTCGATACAGCGTTGCAGGTGTTCGGCTGCCTGCGCCGCCTCGCCAGCATCCAGATAGCCCTTGCCCAGGCCGAAGCGCAGCAGCGAGTTATCCACACCCTTGGCGAGCATCTTTTCCAGTGCTTCGGTGCTCATGACGTGCTCCCTAGAAGAAGGTCAGGCCAACCTGGAATAGCCGCTCGACATCGCGAATGTGTTTCTTGTCCATCAGGAACAGGATCACATGGTCGCCGGATTCGATCATCGTGGCGTCGTGGGCGATAAGCACCTGATCGTTGCGAATGATCGCGCCGATGCTGGTGCCGGGTGGCAGGGAAATATCCTTGATTGCCTTGCCCACCACTTTGCTCGAGCGCGTATCGCCGTGGGCAATCACCTCCAGGGCTTCGGCGGCGCCGCGGCGCAGCGAGTGAACGCTTTCGATATCGCCGCGGCGTACGTGGGTCAGCAGGCTGCCGATGGTCGCCAACTGCGGGCTGATGGCGATGTCGATCTCGCCGCCCTGAATCAGGTCGACGTAGGCGGGGTTGTTGATCAGCGTCATCACCTTGCGTGCGCCCAGGCGCTTGGCGAGCAGCGACGACATGATGTTGGCTTCGTCGTCGTTGGTCAGGGCCAGGAAGATGTCGGCATCCTTGATGTTTTCTTCCACCAACAGATCGCGGTCTGAGGAGCTGCCCTGCAGCACGATGGTGCTTTCCAGGTTCTCCGAGAGATAGCGGCAGCGCGCCGGGTTCATCTCGATGATCTTCACCTGATAGCGGCTTTCGATGGCTTCGGCGAGGCGCTCGCCGATGTTGCCACCGCCGGCGATCACCACGCGCTTGTAGCCTTCCTCGAGTCGGCGCATTTCGCTCATTACCGCGCGTATATCGGCTTTGGCGGCGATGAAGAACACCTCGTCATCGGCTTCGATCACCGTATCGCCCTGGGGCATGATGGCCCGGTCGCGGCGGAAGATCGCCGCCACTCGGGTGTCGACCTTGGGCATATGCTCGCGCAATTGGCGCAGTTGCTGGCCGACCAGCGGGCCGCCGTAGTAGGCCTTGACCGCCACCAGCTGGGCTTTGCCGTCGGCGAAGTCGATAACCTGCAGGGCGCCGGGGTATTCGATCAGGCGCTTGATGTAGTTGGTCACCACCTGCTCGGGGCTGATCAGCACGTCGATGGGGATAGCTTCGTTGTCGAACAGCCCGGCGCGGGTCAGGTAGGCCGGCTCGCGCACGCGGGCGATTTTGGTCGGCGTGTGGAACAGCGTGTAGGCCACCTGGCAGGCGATCATGTTGACTTCGTCGCTGTTGGTCACCGCCACCAGCATATCGGCATCATCCGCGCCGGCCTGGCGTAGTACGGTCGGGAACGAGCCTTTGCCCTGCACCGTGCGTATATCGAGGCGGTCACTGAGGGCGCGCAGGCGGTCGCCGTCGGTATCCACCACGGTGATGTCATTGGCTTCGCTGGCCAGGTGTTCGGCCAGCGTGCCGCCGACCTGGCCGGCGCCGAGGATGATGATTTTCATCGGGTTGCTCCAACCGCTGCGATCTTGATCAGCTTGGCATAGTAGAAACCGTCGTGGCCGTCCTGCTGGGCGAGCAGTTGCCGACCATGGGGCTGTTGCAGGCCAAAGGGGCCTGCAATGTCGAGTTCACGGGCGCCTGGCGTACGTTCGAGGAACGCGCCGATCACTTCGGTATTTTCCGTCGGCAGGGTCGAGCAGGTGGCGTAGAGCAGCATGCCGCCGACTTCCAGGGTGGGCCACAGCGCGTCGAGCAGTTCGCCCTGCAGTTTGGCCAGCGCCGGAATGTCGTCCGGCTGACGGGTCAGCTTGATGTCCGGGTGGCGACGGATCACACCGGTGGCCGAGCAGGGCGCATCGAGCAGGATGCGCTGGAACGGCTTGCCGTCCCACCAGGCAGCCGTATCGCGGCCATCGGCAGCGATCAGCGTGGCATCGAGCTGCAGGCGGTCGAGGTTCTCGCGTACGCGCACCAGGCGCTTGGCTTCCAGGTCGACGGCGACCACCTGTTGCAGCCCAGGCTCGGCTTCGAGCAGGTGGCAGGTCTTGCCACCGGGGGCCGCACAGGCGTCCAGCACGCGTTGCCCGGGCGCCAGTTGCAGTAGGTCGGCAGCCAACTGCGCGGCTTCGTCCTGCACGCTGACGTGGCCCTCGGCGAAGCCCGGCAGCAGGGTCACGTCACAGGCCTGCAGCAGGCGGATGCCATCGCGGCTGAAGACACAGGGCTCCGCTTCGAAACCGACCTGACGCAGCTGGGCGAGATAGCCGTCACGGCTGCCATGGCGACGGTTGACCCGCAGGATCAGTGGCGGATGGGCGTTGTTGGCCGCGCAGATCGCCTGCCAGTACTCGGGCCAGAAGGCCTTGAGTTGTTTTTGCAGCCAGCGCGGATGGGCGGTGTGCAGCACCGGATCGCGATCCAGTTCGGCCAGCAGGCTCTCGCTGTCGCGCTGGGCGTTGCGCAGCACGGCATTGAGCAGGCCTTTGGCCGAGGTCTTCTTCAGTTTGTCGACGCAGCCGACGGTCTCGCCGATCGCCGCATGGGCGGGAATCCGCGTGTAAAACAGTTGGTAGAGGCCGATCAGCAGCAGGGCTTCGAGGTCGCGATCACCATCTTTGAAGGGTTTGCGCAGCAGCTTGTCGGCGATCAGCGCCAGGCGTGGTTGCCAGCGCGCGGCGCCGAAGGCCAGATCCTGGGCAAGACCGCGGTCGCGTGCCTCGACCTTGTCGAGCAGCGGTGGCAGGCTGCTGCCCAGCGAGGCCTTGCCTTCGAGTACCGTCGCCAGGGCGCGGGCGGCCGCCAGCCTGGGGTTCATACCAGCACCGTGCCGACGGCGAACTGCTCGCGGCGGCTGTTGTACAGGTCGGTGAAGTTCAGCGCTTTGCCGCCGGGTAATTGCAGGCGAGTGAGCAGCAGGGCGCCGTTACCGCAGGCAACGGTCAGGCCGTCCTTGCTGGCTGCGAGGATTTCACCGGGCTGGCCCAGGCCCTCAGCGAGGCGGGCGGCCAGCACCTTGAGCGGCGCGTCGTTGAGGGTGCTGTGGCAGATCGGCCAGGGGTTGAAGGCACGGATCCGTCGCTCCAGCTCGTCGGCCGGGCGTGCCCAGTCGAGGCGTGCCTCGTCCTTGTTCAGCTTGTGGGCGTAGTTGGCCGCGGCGTCGTCCTGCACCTCACCCATCAAGGTGCCACTGGCCAGACCGGCGATGGCTTCGATCACCGCAGGCGGGCCGAGCTCGGCGAGACGGTCGTGCAGACTGCCGCCGGTGTCGTCGGCAGTGATCGGCGTACGCACTTTGAGCAGCATCGGCCCGGTGTCCAGGCCGGCTTCCATCTGCATCACGGTTACGCCGCTTTCTGCGTCGCCCGCTTGCACCGCGCGCTGGATCGGCGCGGCACCACGCCAGCGGGGCAGCAGGGAGGCGTGACTGTTGATGCAGCCGAAGCGTGGAATATCGAGCACCACCTGCGGCAGGATCAGCCCGTAGGCGACCACCACCAGCAGATCTGGTGCCAGCGCGGCCAGCGCGGCCTGTGCCGCTGCGTCACGCAGGCTCGGCGGTTGCAGCACGGCAATGTCGTGTTCCAGGGCAAGCTGCTTGACCGGGCTGGGCATCAGTTTCTGCCCGCGGCCCGCAGGGCGATCCGGTTGGGTGTACACCGCGACGATCTGGTGCGGCGTGTCGAGCAGCGCCTTGAGGTGGGCGGCGGCGAATTCCGGGGTGCCGGCGAATACGATACGCAGAGCTTCGGTCATGGTGTCTCGCGGTTGCTGGGAAGCGCTGGCCTGGCCGTGCGTCTCACCTGAAAAAGAAAAGGCTCGCGAAGCAAGCCTTTGGGTTGAATGCGATCAATCTTGCTGGCGATGCAGCTTTTCCAGCTTCTTCTTGATGCGGTCACGCTTGAGCGTAGACAGATAGTCGACGAACAGTTTGCCGTTGAGGTGATCGCACTCGTGCTGAATGCACACCGCCAACAGGCCTTCAGCAATGATCTCGAATGGCTGACCGTCACGATCCAGGGCATTGATCTTGACCTTCTGCGGGCGGTCGACGTTCTCGTAGAAGCCGGGCACCGAGAGGCAGCCCTCCTGATACTGATCCATTTCCTCGGTGAGCGATTCAAATGCCGGGTTGATAAACACCAGCGGTTCGCTCTTGTCTTCGGACAGATCCATGACGACCACGCGCTTGTGCACGTTCACCTGGGTCGCGGCGAGGCCGATACCGGGGGCGTCATACATGGTTTCGAACATGTCGTCGATCAGTTGGCGCAGGGCCTCATCGACCACGTCCACCGGTTTGGCGATGGTACGCAGGCGTGGATCGGGAAATTCGAGGATGTTTAAAATCGCCATATGCGTTTGTGATGCACTTGTGGAATAAATTCAAAATCCGCTGCTAAGATGGCGGCAGCATCGAAAAACGGCTTCACGCCGCGGTTTTACTGGGTTCTGTCGCGGCGCTAGGGCGCTTCACGCGAAGCCACATAATAAAGGGATTCACCGCATGAGGAAATCACTACTCGCCCTGTTGCTGGTCGCTGCTAGCGGCCTGGCGCACGCCGAGGTGCAGCTCAAGGAAGGCCACCCCGACCGTTACACGGTCGTGAAGGGCGATACCCTCTGGGATATTTCCGGCAAGTTTCTGCGCCAGCCCTGGAAATGGCCCGAAATCTGGCACGCCAATCCGCAGGTGGAAAACCCGCACCTGATCTATCCGGGCGACCTGCTGAGCCTGGTTTATATCGACGGTCAGCCGCGTCTGATGCTCGGTCGTGGCGAATCGCGCGGCACCATCAAGCTGTCGCCGAAAGTGCGCAGCACGCCGATGGCGGAAGCCATTCCGACCATTCCGCTGGAGGCGATCAACAGTTTTCTGCTGAAGAACCGTATCGTCGATACCCCGGAAGAGTTCCAGCGCGCACCTTATATCGTCGCCGGCAATGCCGAGCGTGTGGTCAGTGGCGCCGGTGATCGCGTTTATGCCCGTGGCACCTTCGACCCGGCCGCGCCGGTGTACGGCATCTTCCGTCAGGGCAAGACTTACACGGATCCGGATACCAAGGAATTCCTCGGTATCAACGCCGATGACATCGGCGGCGGTGAAATCGTTGCCGAAGAAGAGAGCGTCGGTACCCTCAACCTGACCCGCACCACCCAGGAAGTGCGTAACGGCGACCGTCTGTTCGCCACCGAGGAGCGGGCTATCAACTCGTCGTTCATGCCCAGCGAGCCGACCACGGAGATCAAGGGCCTGATCCTCGATGTGCCGCGTGGTGTCAGCCAGATCGGTCAGTTCGACGTGGTCACCCTGAACAAGGGCGCCCGTGACGGTCTGGAGATCGGCAACGTGCTGGCCGTCTACAAGACCGGCGAAACGGTACGCGACCGGGTTACCGGTGAGTCAGTGAAGATCCCTGACGAGCGCGCCGGTCTGCTGATGGTGTTCCGCACCTACGAGAAGCTCAGCTACGGGATGATCCTCAATGCCTCCCGGCAGTTGGCAGTGATGGACAAGGTTCGCAACCCGTAACGTCAAACAAGCCCCGCTTCTGCGGGGCTTGTGTTTTCTACCTCCGCCGCTTTGGCGGCGCGACCGATCAAGGATGATCAGCCATGTCGCCATTCTCATCTGCGTTGTCTCCCGCCGAACTCGAAGCCCGCCTGCGCCTGCATTGTCTGCCGGAGCTGGGGCCAAAGCGTTTCCACAAACTGCTCAGTGCGTTCGACAGCGCCTCTGCTGCCCTGAGCGCGCCGGCCAGCGCTTGGCGCTCGCTTGGGTTGCCGTTGGCGTGCGCCGAAGCACGGCGTAGCCCACAGGTGCGCGAGCGGGCACGGCTGAGCCTGGAGTGGCTGCAGGCGCCTGGTCAGCAGGTGCTGATGTGGGATGACCCGCACTATCCCGCCTTGCTGGCAGAAATTCCCGATGCGCCACCGCTGCTGTTCGTCGCCGGTGATCCGACATTGCTCGAGCGCCCACAACTGGCCATGGTCGGCAGCCGTCGGGCATCAAAGCCCGGTCTGGATACCGCGCACAGTTTCGCCCGCAGCCTGGCCCGTGGTGGTTTCGTGATCACCAGCGGGCTGGCGCTCGGCATCGATGGCGCAGCGCATCAGGGCGCGCTGGATGTCGGCGGGCACACCATCGCCGTGCTCGGTACGGGCTTGCAGTGCCTGTATCCGGCCCGCCACAAGCGTCTGGCTCAGGACATCATCGAGCGGGGCGGGGCGCTGGTCTCGGAACTGCCGCTGGATAGTCCACCCCAGGCCAGCAACTTTCCGAGAAGAAATCGGATAATTTCTGGCCTGTCATTGGGTGTGCTGGTGGTCGAGGCCAGCCCGTCGAGTGGCTCGCTGATCACCGCGCGCCTCGCGGCAGAGCAGGGCCGCGAGGTGTATGCGATTCCCGGCTCCATTCATCATCCGGGCGCCAAGGGTTGCCATCAGTTGATTCGTGACGGCGCTACGCTGGTGGAAAGCATCGACCACATCCTCGAAGCCTTACGCGGTTGGCAGGCATCCAGTACTGAGCATTCGGCGGTTGCCGAGGCTGCCCCGCAGCTGCCAGCCCACCCGCTGCTGGCATTGCTGCACGCCGCGCCCCACAGCAGTGAAGCATTGGCCCACTCCAGCGGCTGGGCGCTGCCCGAGGTGCTTGCCGCGTTGACCGAGCTGGAGCTGGACGGGCGCGTTGCCTGCGAAGCCGGGCTTTGGGTGGGCTGCAAGGCGTAATACACTGCGCCCCAGTGTTTTCCGGGGGAGATATCCATGATCACCAGTTGGCAGGTTCAGCAGGCAGCGCGTGTGGTTCGTGCCGGGGGCGTTATCGCCTATCCGACCGAAGCGGTCTGGGGGCTTGGCTGCGATCCCTGGGATGAAATGGCGGTGGATCGCCTGCTGGCGCTGAAGGAAAGGCCCGTGCGCAAGGGCCTGATTCTGGTGGCCGACAACATCCGCCAGTTCGACTTCCTGCTCGAGGATCTGCCCGAGATCTGGCAGGACCGTCTGGCCAGCACCTGGCCTGGCCCGAATACCTGGTTGGTGCCGCATCAGGATCGCCTGCCGGAGTGGATCACCGGTGAGCACGACAGCGTTGCCTTGCGGGTCAGCGATCACCCGCGGGTACGCGAGCTGTGCGCCCTGACCGGGCCATTGGTCTCGACCTCCGCGAACCCCGCCGGCCGCCCGGCTGCGCGCTCGCGGTTGCGGGTTGAGCAATACTTTCCAAGGCAGCTGGACGCGGTGCTGGGCGGTGCCCTGGGTGGGCGCCGCAATCCCAGCGTGATTCGCGATCTGGTGACCGGCGACGTGCGTCGCCCGGCCTGATTAAAAGCCACCGGCCGTGTTCGCTCTCATACTGTCGGCCGTTGGATTTGGTGGGCTAAAGCCCACCCTACGCCACACCCACATGCCCTGTAGGGTGGGCCGGGCGGCGATCCGCTTCAGCCCACCGATGGGTTGCATCATCGCTCGCTTGCGGGGGCGCAGAGCACCCCTGAAGCTGAGCGTAGGGAGCGATTCGATGCCATCCCTACAGATCCCATGGCCGGGGTTTCAGGGCAACAGAATGGTCGAGCCGGTGGTCTTGCGGTCACTCAGTAGCGTCTGCGCCGTAGCAGCCTCGCTGAGCGGATAACGCTGGGCAATATCCACGTCGAGTTTGCCCTTGGCGATCATGCCGAACAGCTCATCGGCCATCTTCTGCAGGTTATCCGCCGTATTGGCGTAGCCCGCCAGGGTCGGGCGGGTGACGTAAAGCGAGCCTTTTTGCGAGAGGATGCCGAGGTTGACGCCAGTGACGGCGCCGGACGCATTGCCGAAGCTGACCAGCAGCCCACGCGGCGCGACGCAATCCAGCGAGGTCTCCCAGGTGTCCTTGCCGACGCCGTCATAGACCACCGGGCATTTCTTGCCATCGGTCAGTTCCAGTACGCGCTGGGCGACGTCTTCATGGCTGTAGTCGATGGTCGCCCAGGCACCTTGCTGCTTGGCGTAATCGGCCTTCTTCGCCGAGCTCACGGTGCCGATCAGCTTGACGCCCAGAGCTTTTGCCCACTGGCACGCAAATGAGCCAACGCCACCTGCGGCCGCATGGAACAGGATGATGTCGCCGCTTTTCAGCTCGGCTGTCTGGCGCAGCAGGTATTGCACGGTCAGGCCCTTGAGCATCACCGCTGCGGCCTGCTCGAAGCTGATCGCTTCGGGCAGCTTGACCAGCTTTTCCGCGGGCAGCACGTGCAACTCGCTGTAGCCACCCAGCGGGCCCGTGGCATAAGCGACGCGGTCGCCGACCTGGAAGCCCTTGACCTCGGAGCCGATGGCATCGACAAAGCCGGCACCTTCAGTGCCCAGGCTGGACGGCAGCGATGGCGGCGCATACAGGCCACTGCGGAAATAGGTGTCGATGAAATTGAGGCCGATGGCCTGGTTATGCACACGCACCTCATGAGGGCCAGGGGCAGCCGGCTGGTAGTCGGCGTATTCGAGAACCTCGGGGCCGCCGTGGCGGCTGAACTGGATGCGTTTGGCCATCGTCTTGCTCCTGCTTAAAGATGAGTGCAATAGACCGCGAGTGCGGTACGGGGTTAAACCGTTTTTTCTCAGCGGCTGAACGTCGCACCTGTCGTTGACCCGCGTCAACTGCGGAGTGCGGATACCCGGTGCTATGCTAGCCGCCGATTTCGCCGCAACCAGGGTAAGCCCGTGAGTGACCAGACCGAGGCCGTAAAAGCCTACCTGCTCGACCTGCAAGACCGTATCTGCGCCACCCTGCAAGCCGAGGATGGCCGGGGAAGTTTCATCGAAGACGCCTGGCAGCGTCCTGGCGGTGGCGGTGGTCGCACACGGGTCATCGGTGACGGTGCGGTGATCGAGAAGGGTGGGGTGAATTTCTCCCACGTATTCGGCGACAGCCTGCCGCCGTCGGCCAGCGCCCATCGTCCGGAGCTGGCCGGGCGTGGTTTCCAGGCGCTCGGCGTGTCGCTGGTGATCCACCCGCACAATCCCCATGTGCCGACTTCTCACGCCAACGTGCGTTTCTTCAGTGCCGAGAAGGAAGGCGAAGAGCCGGTCTGGTGGTTCGGTGGTGGCTTCGACCTGACCCCCTATTACGGCAACGAAGAGGACTGCGTGCACTGGCACCGGGTCGCCGAGCAGGCTTGTGAGCCTTTCGGCGCCGATGTCTATCCGCGCTATAAGGCCTGGTGCGACCGCTACTTCCATCTCAAGCACCGCGGTGAACCGCGTGGCATCGGTGGGCTGTTCTTCGATGACCTCAACGAGTGGGATTTCGACACCTGCTTCGCTTTCATCCGCGCCATCGGTGACGCCTACATCGAGGCTTACCTGCCCATCGTGCAGCGTCGCAAGGCCATGTCCTTCACCCCAGCGCAGCGCGAGTTCCAGGAGTATCGTCGCGGCCGCTACGTGGAGTTCAACCTGGTCTACGACCGCGGCACCCTGTTCGGTCTGCAGTCGGGTGGGCGCACCGAGTCGATCCTCATGTCGCTGCCGCCGCAGGTGCGCTGGGGCTACGACTGGAAAGCCCAGCCGGGCAGCGAGGAAGCACGCCTGACCGAGTATTTCCTGACTGACCGCGATTGGCTGAACGACCAGAACCAGGCTTGAAGGTCAGCGCAAAAAGCTTCAGGCTTGCCGCCTTTGGCTTTTGCGCACGGAAACTTTCATGGATCGCTACGGTGTATTTGGCAACCCCATCGGCCACAGCAAATCGCCGCTGATCCACCGCCTGTTCGCGGATCAGACCGGTCAGGAGCTGAGCTACGAAACACTGCTGGCGCCGCTGGATGATTTCGAAGGCTATGCGCGAGCCTTCTTCGCCGAGGGCCGTGGCGGCAATGTGACCGTGCCGTTCAAGGAACAGGCCTACGCCCTGGCCGACAGCCTGACCGAGCGCGCCCGCCGTGCCGGTGCGGTGAATACCCTGAAGAAGCTGGATGATGGCAGCCTGCTCGGTGACAACACCGACGGTGCCGGCTTGGTGCGTGATCTGACCGTGAATGCCGGCATCGAGCTGCGCGGCAAGCGCATCCTGCTGCTCGGCGCCGGTGGTGCGGTGCGCGGCATTCTCGAACCGTTCCTGGCACAGCAGCCGCAGATTCTGGTGATCGCCAACCGCACGGTGGAAAAGGCCGAGCAACTGGCCCGCCAGTTCGCTGACCTCGGCCCGGTGGTGGCCAGTGGTTTCGACTGGATCGATGCGCCGGTGGATCTGATCATCAACGGCACGTCCGCCAGCCTGTCCGGCGAGCTGCCACCGATCGCCGCCAGTCTGATCCAGCCGGGCCATACCTGCTGCTACGACATGATGTACGGCGCCGGCCCCACCGCCTTCAATCGCTGGGCTGCGGAGCAGGGCGCTGCACGTACCCTCGATGGCCTCGGCATGCTGGTCGAACAGGCCGTGGAAGCTTTCAACCTGTGGCGCGGTGTGCGCCCGGACAGCGCACCGGTACTGGCCGAGCTCCGCCGCCAACTGGCTGCGTAGCACCACGCCGCGCCGCCGGTTTTTGCGTCTGGAGCAAGGCAGAAGCGGACGTTCGCGTAACTTGTAGGAGGGGCTTTAGCCCCGAGCTCTTTGCACCCCAAAAAAGCTCGGGGCTAAAGCCCCTCCTACAAAATAAACTCTGCTCACCGGCCGCTTTCGCCTTGATGCAGCCGGTCTGCGTCGTCCTTCCCTGGATCTTCGCTGGCGAGCTGCTTTCTCAGAAGCTGTAGCGCGCCGTCAGTTTGAAATTACGCGGGTCGCCGTAGATGTCGTACGGGCTCCAACCGCCGTTGGCCACGCTGCTGTAGTAGGTACGGTCGAACAGGTTGTTGACGTTGACCTGCAGATCCAGCTGCTCGCTGGCCTTGTACCCGGCCACCAGACCGACCACGGTGTAGGAACCCTGCTGGTTTTTCCAGGCGCTGGCACCGGTGCCACCCGAGGTGCGGATGCGGCTCTGCTGGTAGACATCGCCGCCAATGCGCCAGCGCTGCAGCTCACCGGGCAGGGTGTAGAGGGTCGACAGCTTGAACAGCTGGCGCGGTTTCTTGCGGTCGAAGTCTTCGCCTTCCCGGGCTGCGTTGGCGTCGCTGACATACTTGGTCTGGGTATAGGTGTAACCCGCGGCGAGCTGCCAATTGTCGGTCAGGGCACCCTGGATTTCCATGTCGATGCCGCGGCTGCGTACCAGGCCGGAAGCCTCGTAGCAGGCACTGGCGGGGCCTGAGCCGCACCCTTTGAAATCGGTCAGCTCCTGGGCGCGATTCTTCTGGTCGATCTGGAAAACGGCCAGGCTGGCGTTCAGTGCGCCATCAAAGTATTCGCCCTTGAGGCCGACTTCGTAATTCTCACCCACTATCGGGGCGATCACCTTGCTGTCCAGGCCCTTGCTGTTCTGCGGTTTGAAGATATCGGTGTAGCTGACATAGGCCGAGTGATTGGCATCCAGGTCGTAGACCAGGCCGGCATAGCGGGTCAGGTTGCGGGTGACCTTGTAGTTACCTTCGCTGTTTTCGCGGTCTTCGAGTTCGTACCAGTCGAGACGGCCGCCGAGAATAAGCGCCAGTGGCTCGGTCAGGCGCAGGCGGGTGCTGGCATAGACGCTGTCCTGAGTGGTGGTTTCTGGAAGACCGTAGCCGCCGGTGACGTAGTCCGGCTTGGCATGCGCACCCGGGTTCCACTCGAAGGGGTTGCTGCCCGCGTCGATGAAAGCGCTCCAGGCCTTGCCGGAACGATAGTCCAGCTGGCGCTTGCTGACGCCCAGGGTCAGGTCGTGCTCTTGCCCGAGCAACTGGAAGGGGCCGCTGAGCGCCAGGTCGTAGCCGGTTTCCTTCTGCTCCATGGCTTCCGTCCACAGATAGTGGCGGTCGTATTCCCATACTGAAGAGGCCAGCACGTCGGTGTCGGTTTTCGACTGCATGGCGGCCAGGCGCAGCTTCCAGTCGTTGGCGAAGGCGTGCTCCAGGGTGGCGAAGTAGCCGGTGGTGCGGTTGTCCGAGTACTCCCAGTCATGACCCAGGAAGGTGTCCCGTGGTAGCCCCAGATGACCGCCTCCACGTGCCATGGGCAATCCGCCCCAGATGTAGTTGGTATGGTTTTTCTGCCGGTAGGCACCGAGCGTCAGGGTGGTGCTGTCGCTGAGGTCGGCGTCGACCACGCCATAGAACAGGTCGTGATCGTGCTCCACCGAATCGCGGAAGCTTTTGGCGTCTTGCCGGGAGACCACCGTACGGGCGCGCAGGGTGCCGTTTTCATTGAGCGGGCCGCCGACATCCAGGGTGCCGGTGTAATCGTCCCAGCTGCCGGCACTGCCGGTGAGCGTGCCCTGAAATTCGTGGGTCGGGCGCTTGCGCACCAGGTTGATGGCGCCTGCGGGGCTGCCAGAGCCCTGGGCCAGGCCGGTGGCCCCGCGGACGATTTCCACCCGGTCATACATGGCCAGGTTGGCTTCGCCGCTGGGCAGGTAGGTCAGGAAGCTGGTGGGGAAGCCGTCGTACATGATGTTATCGACGTCGAAGCCACGGGCACTGAAGCTCGGACGGCCGACGCCGCCGGAGCCGTTGAGGAAGATGCCCGGCGTGCTCTGAATCACGTCACTGATGCTGGTCATGGCTTTGTCGTCCATGCGCTTGCGCGTGACCACGCTGACCGACTGCGGCGTTTCGCGCAGGCTCAGGGGCAGTTTGGTGGCCGTCTGCATGGAGCCAGTGGTGTAGGAACCGCTGTTCTCGGTGGTCGACGACAGGCCTTGCCCGGTGATGCTGGTCGCGCCCAGCTCCAGGCTTGCCCCCGCTTCCTGCGGCGTCAGCAGGTACAGGCCGTTACCCTGCGGTGCAGCCTGCAGACCGGTGCCCTGCAGCAGTTGCCGCAGGCCGCCTTCCACGCTGGTGGCGGCGTTCAGGCCCGGGCTGCGCAAACCTTCCACCAGACCCGGTTCGATGGGCAGGGTGATGCCTGCCTGACTGGCGAAGTCGGAGAGGGCACTGCTCAGGTTACCGGCTGGTACCTGATAGGCACGGCTCTGCTGGGCTGCCTGCTCGGCGGCTTGCAGCGAGGCCGCAGTCAGGCTGCCGCCTGCGATGATCAGACCCAGTGCGGCAGCGTGTACCGCCCGTGCCAGTGGTTGCATGCCCTGCGTCGTCGCCATGTTTCCGTCCCCGCCCTGTGAGAATGATGTGGTTACGGGAGGGACACGCAGCATTCATAAAACACGACAATGATTCTCTTACGCGTTCGCACGCGCCGTGACGGTGACCCAATAGGTCGTGCGGTACTGGACGCTCACTGGCAGTGTCTGGCTCAGGGCGCGAAGAATCTGGTCGGTATCGCGCAGCTGGAAGGCGCCGGAGATCAGCAGCCCGGCCACCGCTGGATCACAGCGCAGCAGGCCGGGGCGATAGCGATCCAGCTCGCTGATGAAGTCATCGAGGCGCATCTTTTCCGCGCGCAGTACGCCACTGAGCCAGTCGAGACGATTCTGTGCCAGTGCCACTGAAGGCTCTGCAGTGTGGGCGTTGACGTGGGTCTGCTGGCCTGCCGCCAGACGCAGCAGGCCGTCATCGCTTCGTGACAGCCGCGGACGCACCTCGACAGCGCCCTCCAGCGCGGCGAGGTAGGTGCTTTGCGGGTATTGGCGCACCAGAAAGCGGCTGCCGAGCAGGGCGATTTCCGCTTCGGCGGTATCCACGATGAACGGCCGCCTGGCATGCTCGCGGGGCACCTCGACGAGCATCTCACCGGCGATCAGGCGCACCCGCCGCACGCTGTCGTCATAGGCGATATCGACCGCGCTGCCAGTGTTCAGGCGAAGCTGTCCGCCATCGGGCAGGCGCAGGGTGCGCTGCTCACCGGTAGCGGTGCGCTCGTCCGCCTGCCATTCGCGCCACGGCAGGCCGTGGTGTGCGGTGAGGCCGAGCGGGGTGGCGGCGATCAGCAGGGCAAGGGTCTTGAGCACCTGTCGCCGTTGCAGATTGCGTGGGCGCTCCAGGGCCGCCCGTCCGGCGCCTCCGGCAAGCTGCTGGGCGCGACCGCTGAAGCGCTCGGCCAGTTGCCAGGCTCGTTCGTGATCGGCATGCCGGGCCCGCCATTCGACGCAGGCAGCATGCTCGGCGGCGCTGGCGCCAGCGTTTTGCAGGCGCACGAACCAGCCGGCCGCCTCACGGGCGACACGTCGGTCGATGGGCGACTCACTCATGCTGGGCGCCCAGACTGGCGAGCACGATGCACTCCTCGAAGGCCCGTGCGAGGTGGCGCTGCACCGAGCGCACGCTGATGCCGAGCCGGCTGGCGATCTCTTCCTGTGTATAACCTTCCAGCTGCGCCATCAGGAACGCCTGCCGGGCCTTGGCTGGCAGCACGGCGAGTACCCGGTCGACCTCGTCGAGGGCTTCGAGCACCAGGGCCTGATGTTCCAGCGATGGCGCCAGCTCTCCCGGTATTTCCGCCAGCGCGGCCAGGTAGGCGTGCTCCAGCGAGCGGCGGCGGTAGAGGTTGATGGTCAGGCGGTTGGCGATGGTGGCCAGGTAGGCCCGTGGTGTGGTGAGGTTCAGCGGCTCGCCCGGCTCACTGCTGAGCAGGCGCACGAAGGTATCCTGGGCCAGATCCGCCGCATCGGCGGCATTGCCCAGGCGCTTGCGCAGCCAGCCCTGCAGCCAGCTGTGGTGGTGGCTGTAGAGCTGATCGATGGCCTGATGCTGGTGGGATGCCGATGAGGTCGAATGCACTGGATGGGATCGGTGGGAATGAGAATTCGTCGCATTCTATCAGTGTAACCCGAGGCTCGTGCAAACAAAGGCGCGGCTGGACTGCCTCCTGGGTATCGCCGCGCTCAACACCAGGCTACGGGCGATGTCAGTGTTGATCGGGCTATGCTGAATTCGTCATCTGCCGGGAGCAAAGGCATCAAGCCAGCGGCGGGTTCAGGTCTCACTGTATACCGTCAATATGGCCCTGCGGCCGCCTCTAACAAGGAGCTGAAGATGATTCGACTGACCCTGGCCGAAGCCGAAGAGCTGGCGCTTTCGATCATGCGCCACAACGGGTTCAGCGAGGCCCAGGCGCGTGCCGTGACCGCCACCGTGCTGGCGGGCGAGCGCGACGGCTGCGCCTCCCATGGTTTGTACCGTGTGCTGGGCTGCGTCAGCTCGCTCAAGGCCGGCAAGGTGGTGGCCGATGCCGAGCCCGAGGTGATCGACCAGGCGCCATCGATCGTCCGCGTGGATGCCCGCGGCGGCTTCTCGCAACTGGCCTTCCAGGCCGGGTTGCCAGTGCTCGAGGAGAAAACCAGGGCCAACGGCATCGCCGCGCTGGCGATCAATCGCTGTGTGCATTTCTCCGCATTGTGGGTGGAGATTGAAGCGCTCACCGAGGCTGGGCTGGTAGCCCTGGCCTGTAACCCCAGCCATGCCTGGGTGGCTCCGGCCGGTGGCAGCAAGCCGATCTTCGGCACCAACCCCATCGCCTTTGGCTGGCCGCGCGCCGGCAAGCATCCGTTCATCTTCGATTTCGCCACCAGCGCCATCGCCCGCGGCGACATCGAGCTACATCGTCGTGCCGGCAAGGCCATCCCGGAGGGCTGGGGCATCGATGCCGACGGCCAGCCGAGCACCGACGCCGAGGCGGTCATGAACGGCGCCATGCTGACCTTTGGTGGACACAAGGGCTCGGCACTGGCCGCCATGGTGGAGCTGATCGCCGGGCCGCTGATCGGTGACCTGACCAGCGCCGAGTCCCTGGCCTATGACGCGGGCAGCAAATCGTCGCCGTATCACGGCGAGCTGATCATCGCCCTCGATCCTCAGCGCTTTCTCGGTGCGGCCGCCGATCAGCACCTGGCAAGGGCCGAGGCGCTGTTCGACGGCATCGAAGGGCAGGGCGCACGACTGCCTTCGCAGCGTCGCTACGATGCGCGCGCCCGCAGCCTTACCGACGGCGTACAGATTCCCCAGGCGCTCTACGACGACCTGAAAGCGCTGCTCAATTGATGCTGTAACCGCGTCCGCTCAGACAGGCACCCAGGGCGCGCCGGTAGTAGTCGGTGGCGGTGGCGGCGGGTGCGCTGATGGCGGTAGCCGGATCGAAACCGCTCTGGCTGACTGCCCAGCTGTGGCACTCGTAGCGGTCGCGGGCCTGCAAGTCCGCGTTCTGGCCGCGGGCTGGATAGGCGATCACGTTGTAATTGGCCGCAGGGGCCGCCACGGCTACCGGCGGCGCCTCGACCACGATGTATTGCCTGCGGTCGGCGTTCCACATGTAGTAGCTGCCGGCCGCGACGAAGTACAGCGCGCTGCCGATCCACAGCTCACGGGCGTAGTCCGGCAGGCCGTGACCATGCCGTGGGCCCGGGCCGCCCCAGCCTGGCCCAGGGCCGCCGTGCCCGCGATAACCACCCGGGCCCCCTGGGCCACCACCCGGCCCGCCTGGGCCAGCCACCGCGTTCAGGGAAAGCGTCGCCAGCAACAGCGCGGCGACGGCGGTACGGGGGAGACTTGCTTTCATCATGGGCTCCAGAGAATCGACAGCCCGACCAGATGGTTGGGCAGAATCGATTATCGGGAGGCCTGTGCAAGGTGACGTCAGGCAGATGTAAAGCTGGTGTAAACCCCGCGCGTTGCTACGGATGGAGCTGTGGATAACTGCGCGGCGTGTACACCCACTCACCGCCATCGCCTCGGGGGAAGCGGCGGGTCTGGCTGGAGCCGATAATCACCAGGGTGCGCATGTCGACCATCTCTGGCGTCAGTTCGCCAAGATCGAGCACGCGCAGGGCTTCGGCGGGGCGGCCGATGTCGCGGCCGAGTACGACTACTGTGTCGGGCGTGCGGTGCTGGCGGACGATTTCCAGGGCGCGGCCGAGTTGCCAGGGGCGGGCTTTGGAGATCGGGTTGTAGAAGGCCATCGCCAGATCCGCTGCGCCAGCATGGTCGAGGCGGTTTTCGATCACCGCCCAGGGCTTGAGATTGTCCGACAGGGAGATCAGGCAGAAGTCGTGGCCCAGCGGCGCGCCGGCCTTGGCGGCGGTGGCCAGGGCAGCGGAGACGCCAGGCAGAATTTCCAGTTCGACGGCGTGCCAGTCGGTCGCCGTGCCATTGGCTTCCAAGGCTTCCAGCACGGCCGCTGCCATGGCGAATACGCCGGGGTCGCCGGAGGAAATCACCACCACGCGGCGGCCGCTGGCGGCCAGTTCGAAGGCATGGCGGGCGCGTTGCAGCTCTTCACGGTTGTCGCTGCAGTGGCGTACCTGTTCCGGGCGCAACGGCTCGGCCATCTTCACGTAGGTTTCGTAGCCAAGCAGGTCTTCGGCTTCGTCCAGCGCGCGGCGTACCGCGGGGGTCATGTGCTCGGCGGCGCCGGGGCCGAGGCCGATCACGCTCAGGCGACCGCGGGGGCGGCCAATGCCGAGCGCCGCTTCGGGCGAGTCGGCCTGCAGCAACTGCAGGTTTTCGCTGCGGTGCACCCGAGGTGGCAGTCCATTGTCAGCGCGGACGAAGCGCAGCGGTACGGCGAGGTCGCTGGCGACCTGGGCCAGACGCTTGTCGCTCATCAGAGTCTGGGGGGCGAGCAGAGCGGCCAGTGATTTCGGCGCCATGCGCGACTGTTCGAATACCTGGCGGATGGCTGCTGCAAGATCATCTGCCTGGTCGACCAGAACGAGCAGCGTGCGTGGATGGATCAGCAGTTCGTCAGGCTGCGCAGGGCGCTGCTCGGTGGTTATCCGCACGGTACGGCTGGCATCCTCGGCCAGCGGTAGCTTGGCTTCGTCCAGCCATGGCGCATTGCCATCGATGTGCAGGCTTTCGCCGCCCAGCAGGTCGGAGACGAAGCGCTTGCCCTGCTCGAGATCGGCCAGGGCATAACCGCTCGGCGGGTCGAGCAAGCAGGTGCCGAAGCGCAGTTCGCCACTGGTGGTTATGGCTGCGCGGGTTTCCAGCGTCGCGGCGATTTCTCTGGCCATGCGGTTGACGCCACCCAGGCCGCCGAGCAGCGGCACCACGGCGCTCGCGTCTTCGGCCACGGCCAGCACCGGTGGCTCGGCACCCTTGCTGGCGAGCAGCGGCGCCAGGCTACGGATGACGATACCCGCGGCGCACAGGGCGATGATCGGCGTGCCGTTGCGATACAGGCTGCGCAAGGTATCGCCGAAGTCGTCGTAGGCCTGATCGGCGTCTACCCGCTCACGCAAGCCATGGATAACGGCCTGTGGATAAAGTGCCTGGATGCGCCGTGCAGTGGCCAGCGCAGAGGTGCCGAGGATGACGATGGCGGGTGAAGAGGTCATGGTTTATCCACTGTCAGGAACAGGCAGGCGAGTTCGCTGGAGTCATGTAGGAGCTGGCTTGCTGGCGAAACGATCCGACCCGCAACACAACTATCGATTTGGCCATCGATATCGCCAGCAAGCTGGCTCCTACGGAAAAGGTGCTTACTGCGAGACAGCTGTTTCGGTTCAACCCCGCCACTTCTCACCGGGCACCACGATCATTGAAAAATACGGCGAGGCCATGGGCTCGACGTCGTGCAGCGGCACGATGCGCTGGTTGGCCATGGTCGCCCGTTCCACGTAGTGAGCACGGTCGTGCAAACCAAGGTCCTGCAGCACGCGGCGGACTTTCTCGAAGTTGCGACCCAGCTTCATCACCACGGCGGCTTCGGCATCACGCAGGCGCTCGCGCAGCTCGTCTTCGGGCAGCACGCCGGAGAGCACCGACAAGCTCTGATTGCGGTACACCAACGGTACGCCGAGCACCGCCGCGCTGCCGAGCATCGAGCACACGCCCGGAATTACCTGGGCCTCGTAGCGTTCGGCCAGGCGGTCGTGCAGGTACATGTAGGAGCCGTAGAAAAACGGGTCGCCTTCGCAGATCACCGCCACGTCGCGACCAGCATCCAGATGCTCGGCGATCTGCACCGCACAGGTGTCGTAGAAGTCGCTGATCACGCCTTCGTAAGTCAGTGGCGGTTCGAGTTTTTCGGTGGTTACCGGATACACCAGTGGCAGGCGCTGCTGGCTGTCGTCCAGGTGGCCTTCGATGATGCCGAAGGCGTTGCCGCCCTGACCGACATTGGCCTTGGCCTTGGCCACGAAGTAGCCGACCACGGGTGACGACTTGAGCAGGCGCAGGGCCTTGAGGGTGATCAGCTCGGGGTCGCCCGGGCCTACGCCCAGGCCCAGCAGGCGGCCTTTGCCGGGGCGGTCCATACCGTTCATCACTCGACCTCCGTGGCCAGGGCGTTGACCGCGGCGGCGGCCATGGCGCTACCGCCCCGACGGCCCTGAACGATCACGTAGGGCACGCCATGCTCGGCAAAGGTGCTGGCGAGCAGATCCTTGGACTCCGCAGCGCCCACGAAGCCCACCGGGAAGCCGAGAATCAGCGCTGGCTTGGGCGCGCCCGCAGCGAGCATGTCGAGCAGATAGAACAATGCGGTGGGGGCATTGCCGATCACCACCACCGAGCCTTCGAGATGCTCGCGCCAGTGCTCCAGCGCCACCGCCGAACGGGTGTTGCCCAGCTTCTTGGCCAGCTCAGGCACGCCGGCATCGTTGAGGGTGCAGAGCACCGGGTTGGCCGCTTGCAGGCGCGCACGGGTCACCCCTTCGGCGACCATGCGCGCATCGCAGAGAATCGCCGCGCCATTGGCCAGGGCCTGGCGACCGGCTGCACCGGCACCCGCGGAGAAGCGCAGATCCTGCACCACATCGACCATGCCGCAGGCGTGGATGACCCGCACCGCGAGCTTCTCGAGATCCGCCGGAATGGCGCTCAGGTCGGCCTCGGCGCGGATGATGGAGAAGGAATGGCGATAGATCTCCTGACCATCGCGGATGTAATCGGTCATCGGGTGAAACTCCAGGTATCGGGAAGCGAGGCCAGCAGCTCGCTGGCCTCGTCAAGTGTCAGGTGGCGGGCCAGTGGCGCGCCGAAATCGTTGCTGTCCGCCTGGCGGGCGAACAGATCGTAGCGGCCTTCGGCTACCGCCAGCAGGGTCACGGGGGCACGGTGGGCGGCGGCGCAGGAACGGCTGCAGCCGCTGAGGTGGATGCCGGCCAGGCGGCGGCCAGCCTTCAGCGTCTCGGCCAGGCGGCATCCATCGGCTTTGGTATCGGCCAGGCCCTTGGCGCAGCCGCTTGAGCCGGTACAGGCGATGATGCGGGCTAGCGGCGCATCGGCATCGACCAGCAAGCCGAGCCCCTCCAGCGCCTGGAGGGCTGCCTGCGCATCGGCTGTGGCGATATTGGGCAGCAGCACGCTCTGCCAGGGCGTCATGCGCAGGCTGCCATCGCCCAGACGCCTAGCCAGAGCGGCGAGCCCGAGCAGCTGTTCGGCGTCGAGCCGGCCCAATGGAGGGACGCCGCCGACATACACGCGGCCAAGCTGGCGCTGGCCGCCGATACCGATATGGGCCTGGGGCTCCGCCGGGCTGCGTCGCCAGTCATCCGCGCTCAGCAGCACGTCACCCAGGCGCTCCTTCAGGTGCTGCAGCAGCTCGGCGGCCGGGTGGCTGACCAGCAGGTGGCGCATGCGTGTCTGCTCGGGCGTGGCCAGTTCAAGAAACAGGTCGAGCAGCGCCAGCAGCAGCTCATCGGCATGGGCCTCGGGCACCACGGCCAGCGCGGGCACATCGCCAGGCGCTTGTGGCGGGCAGCCCGCCAGGCCGAAGGCATAGCCGATCTGGCCATCCAGCGGCAGGGCGCTGAGCCAGATGTCGTGGGGGTGTTCGAGCATGGCCAGGCGTTCGCCGCCATCGAGCAGCAGGGCGAACTTGGCCGACAGCGCGTGCAGGCGCGGAGTGTTCTCCAGCGTCGTCAGCAGGTGGGCGGCCAGTGGTGATACGTCGACCAGCGCCGCCGGGTCGAGGCCGGCCGCCGGGCTGACCATCAGGTTGCGCACATCGTCGGCAGCGGGTGAGCGCGGGCCGAGGCCGGCGGCCAGCAACTCGCCGATCAATGCGTCTTCACTGCCGGCGTGGATGCCGCGAATCTGCAGGTTGGCGCGGTTGGTGGCTTCGATCACGCCGCCTGCATGGTGTTGTGCGGCCTGGGCTATGCGCTCGGCTCCGGTGGCATCGAGGCGCCCGCAGGCCAGCTTGATCCGGCAGATGCCGCCATCCTTCGCCTGCACGATACGCAGCAACCCCGGACAGGCCGAGGGGCGAACAGCAGGGGATGGAATGCAAAAAGCCTGTTTCAACGGATCACCGGGGTCGGGTCACATGGGCATCCGTTCGAGGATAGGCCAGAGAAGGACGAGCTTCTATCACCGGGACACCCCGCCCGGTGTGGGCACATGCGACTGAATCCGTCGGCAGGTCTCCTGGCTCGCAGGTCATGGCGCGTGGCCGGCCTTCCCGGTTTCCCAGTGGCGATTGGCGCATGCGCTCGCTGCAACAGTTGCGGGGGCAGCCACGCCGCAGAACGATCTGCTCGTGTTCCCTCTTAGGCCCGCGCCTACGTACCACGTAGCCGACGGACACCGACAGAGGCGCTATTATGCCCGCTTTGTTCGCTAGGATGAAAAGCCGCGTCGTCCGATAGCGTGCAGCATCGGACGCGGAGCGTCGTCCTGGGCGGCATTCCCACGCGGAGCGTGAGGAACGATCTGGGCGATTTTGATAACGAGGAAAAACGCATGACACGCTGGCTAACCGTCGTGGGCATTGGTGAAGACGGCTACCCCGGCCTCGGCAAGGCGGCGCGACATGCATTGCTGGCGGCCGAACAGGTGTTTGGCAGCGAGCGCCAGCTGGCGCTGTTGCCGCATTGCATCCGTGCCACACGTCTGGAGTGGCCGAAGCCGTTTTCCCTGGTGCCAGTGCTCGAGAGGCGCGGTACGCCAGTCTGTGTACTGGCCAGCGGTGACCCGATGTTCTTTGGCGTCGGCGCCAGCCTGGCCCGCGAGCTGCCGAGCGATGAGCTGCACATTCTGCCGGCGCCTTCCTCCTGCTCGCTGGCGGCGGCTCGCCTGGGCTGGCCACTGCAGAGCACAGCCCTGGTCTCGCTGGTGGGTCGCCCGCTGGCAGCGCTCAATGCGCAGGTTCATCCCGGCGTGCGCCTGCTGGTGCTGAGCAACGATGGCGAGAGCCCGGCGGCCATTGCCGCATTGCTGCGCGAGCGTGGTTTCGGCCCCAGTCGGCTGAGCGTCTTCGAACACCTGGGCGGTGAGCGCGAGCGGTGTATCGATGGCCTGGCTGATGGCTGGGCGCTGGCTCGATCTGCTGATCTGAATCTGGTGGCGATCGACTGCGTTGCCGGTGATGACGCCATGCGCCTGCCACTCACGCCGGGCCTGCAGGACGATGCCTATCGCCACGACGGGCAACTCACCAAACGCGACGTGCGTGCCATCACCCTGGCGCGTCTGGCGCCGCTGCCTGGCGAGCTGCTCTGGGATGTCGGTGCCGGCTGCGGCTCCATCGGTATCGAGTGGCTGCGTGCCCATCCTGCTTGTCGGGCCATCGCCATCGAGGCCGACGAAGGCCGCCAGGGCCATATCGCCCACAACCGCGATGCCCTCGGCGTGCCGGGCCTGCAACTGGTGGCCGGGCGGGCACCCGAGGCGCTGGCCGGGCTGGCGGCGCCAGACGCGATCTTTATCGGTGGCGGGGTGACCGCGCCGGGCGTGCTCGACACCTGCTGGCGCGCGCTCAAGCCGGGTGGCCGACTAGTGGCCAACGCCGTGACCCTGCAGAGCGAGGCGGCGTTGATCGCCTTTCGTGGCGAAGAGGGCGGCGAGCTGACGCGCATCGAACTGGCCCAGGCCAAACCCCTGGGCGGCTTCGATACCTGGCGTGGCGCCTTGCCGATCACCTTGTTGCAGGTCAGCAAGCCGTTATGAGCCGCATCCTGTTACTGGGCGGGATCGGCGAAGCGCTGAATCTTGCCCGTCGCCTTGGCCCCGCACATATCTATAGCCTGGCCGGGCTGGGCAAGGTGCCGGAGGATCTGGCCTGCCAGGTACGTGTCGGTGGCTTTGGTGGTGTCGAGGGGCTGGCGGATTTTATCCACAAGCAGGGCATCGACCTGCTGGTCGATGCCACCCATCCCTATGCTGCGCAGATCAGCCGCAACGCTGCCCATGCCGCCCAGTTGGCTGGTATTGCCTGCTGGGCCTTGCGTCGCCCGGGCTGGGTTTCATCACCCGACGATGACTGGCGTGAGGTATTCGACTGGCCCTCGCTGATCACCGCGCTGAGCGATTTCCAGCGCCCGCTGTTCACCCTGGGCCGCGAGCCACTGGAGCATCTGCACGAGATTCCCGCCCACCAGCACTGGACGGTGCGCTGCCTGCAGAGCCAGCCTGCCACGCCCCGCGCCGAAGTGATCGGCGCCCGAGGGCCGTTCAGCTTGGACGATGAGCGTACGCTGTTCGAACGCCTCGATTGCGATGTGTTGGTGAGCAAGAACAGTGGCAGCGCCGCCACCGAGCACAAGCTGCAGGTCGCTCGTGAGCGTGGCGTGCCGGTGCTGGTGTTGCAGCGACCCTTGTTGCCCGCTGTGGATCGCGAGTTCGCCGAACCCGAAGCGCTGTGGCAGGCGCTGCTGAGCCATGGCGTCGAGTTTCAGGCTACGAAACCTTGTCCGTCACGACGCTGTTAGACTGCCGCCCTTTTCCCGGAGCCTACCCATGACTACCACGCCCTACGCTCAGGTGCTGTTCGCCGGCCCGGATCTGCTCGACGGCTCTTTTGCCGAGCTGTTTCGTGCCCGCCTGGTCGAGCTGCGTGGCGAGGCTGCGCTGGCCGACATCGTCGATACCGGCGCCGGTTATGACGGCCTCTGGCAGCGCGTGAAGGAGGGCAGCGGCAGGCTGCTGGTGATCGATCTGGAGGCGCAGAGCAGCAGCCAGCATGTCGACTGGCTGCGTAGCGAACTGGCGAGCCTGACCGATCCTGCACGGGTCTTTGTCACCAGCCTGTTCGGCCAGCTCGATGCCGATGCAGCCGGGGCCGCTTGTGCACTGCTCGAGCGCCCGGAGCTGCATCTGGGCTGCGTCGATGTGCCAGCGCTGCCCGGCAGCCACGCCTGGTCGAAGATTCCCGCTCACCAGTACCGCGTGCTGCTATGCAACGGTCCGCGCTGCACTCGCCGTGGCGCTCTGCCGCTGTGGAAGATGCTGCGCGAGAAGGTCAAGGCGGCCGGCAAGCTGGAGTGCGAGGGCGGTGTGCATATCACCCGTACCCAGTGCCAGTTCCCCTGCGATCAGGGCCCGACGCTGACGGTCTATCCGCCGGGTCACTGGTATCAGGTGCGTAGCGAGGAAGACGTGGTGCGCCTGGTCGACGAGCAACTGGTCGCTGGCCGTGCGGTGCCCGAGCTGATGATGGTGCGGCCGTGACCGGTATCGCCCGTAGCCTGGGTTGAGCGTAGCGATACCCGGGGCCGGGCGATTATTCCGAGCCTGTCGTCCCGGGTTACGCCTTCGGCTAACTCAGGCTACAAAAGCCGCGGCATCCTCATAGGCGACCCGCGCGCATTTCGGGCTAACATGCCGGCATCATAAAAATTCGAGTCGTGCATGACCGCCCTGTTTCTGCGTTATCGCATCGTCGCCATCGTGCTGTTGGTGATCTTCGGCCTGGCCGTCAGCCTGTGGCTGGCCAGCCGCTACGCCGAACAGCGGGCCTGGGAAGATCGCAGTAGCGAGGCCCACGGCCAGTTGCAGCTATATGCACAATCGATTCAGACCCTGGTCGATCGCTTTCGCTCGGTGCCGCAGCTGCTGTCGATGGACAGTGATATCCAGGCGCTGCTGCAGTCGCCGGACGATCCGCTGTTACGTGACAAGCTCAACCGCCGCTTCGAGTTGCTCAATACCGCTGCAGGCGCCAGCGTGCTGTACCTGATCGACCCCAAGGGCATCACACTGGCGGCCAGCAACTGGAACGAATGGAGCAGTTTCGTCGGCAGCAATTACAGTTTCCGGCCGTATTTTCAGGATGCCCTGCACCACACATCTGGCCGCTATTTCGCGGTTGGTGTGACCACCGGCGTGCCCGGCTACTTCCTCTCCCACGCGGTGTATGACGATAACGGTGCGGTGATCGGCGTACTGGTGGTCAAGCTCGAACTGGAAGAGCTGCAGCGTGAGTGGGTCGGCCAGCCCGGTGTGCTGCTGGTCGCCGACAGCTATGGCGTGGTGATTCTGAGCAGCCGACCGGCTTGGCGTTTCCAGGCCCTTGAGGAACTCGATGCGCTCGATCATGCCGAGCTGGTGGAGGTGCGCAAGTATGCAGAGCGTGCGTTGCGCACGTTGCCCAAACAACAGGGGCAGTCGCTCGGCAAAGATGCCGACTGGATGAACATCGATGGGCCGGACGGGCGGCACAATTACCTGTGGCAGCGTCTTGAACTGAGCAGTGAAGCCTGGACGCTGCACCTGCTGATCGACGAGGACAGCCTTGGCGATACGGCGCGCAGCTATCGCCTGGCGGCGGCGGGTGTATGGCTGACCCTGGTGTTCTTCGTCCTATTCCTGCTGCAACGGCGCAAGAACCAGCGTTTGCAGGCGAGCATCCGCGAGAACCTCGAGCGCGAAGTGACCCTGCGCACCGCCGAGTTACGCGAGGCCCAGGAGGGTTTGGTGCACGCGGCGAAGATGGCCGCGCTGGGGCAAATGTCGGCGGCCATGGCTCACGAGATCAACCAGCCGCTGACAGCCATTCAGATGCACCTGAGCAGCCTTGGTTTGTTGCTCGATAACGGCCGTGAGGGCGATGTGCGCGACGGCCTGGTGCGCATCGACGGCCTGCTGCAGCGCATGGCCAGCCTGACCGGGCACCTGAAAACCTTCGCGCGCAAGAGCCCGGCCGGGCTGAACGAGCGACTGCTGCTCAGTGATGTGCTGGAGCAAGCCTTGCTGTTGCTGGCGCCGCGTCTGCGCAGCGAGCAGGTCGAGCTGCGCTGCGAGATCCGTAGCGAGGAGCGGGTCTGTGGGGATGCCATCCGCCTGGAGCAGGTCATTCTCAATCTGCTCAACAACGCCCTGGATGCCATGCTCGACAGCGCCATACGGGAGCTGGGTGTGTCGATCGAGGTGCAGGGTGAGCAGTGCGTGATGCGTATTAGCGACAGCGGTGGCGGCATCGCCGAGGCACACCTGGGTCATGTGTTCGAACCCTTTTTCACCACCAAACCGGTGGGTGAGGGGCTTGGCCTTGGCCTGGCGATTTCCTATGGCATCGTTCGTGATCTGGGCGGAGATCTGGAGGCCGGTAACGTTGCTGCGGGTGCCGTCTTCACCCTGCGCCTGCCAAAGGCATGAGCGGATGGCGTTACACTGCGGCGTCGAGCCAGGAGGTGATATGAGTGGTCAGGTAATCGTCGTCGATGATGAAGCAGCGATCCGCGAGGCGGCGCAGCAGTGGCTGCAGTTGTCCGGTTTCAGCGTGCAGGTCTGCTCGAATGCCGCGCAAGCGCTGGCGCTGATCAATATCGATTTTCCCGGCGTGGTGATCAGCGATGTGCGCATGCCCGGCACCGATGGCTTGCAATTGTTGGCCAAGTTGGTCGAGTGCGACCGCGACCTGCCGGTGATCATGATCACCGGGCACGGTGATGTACCGATGGCTGTGCAGGCGATGAAGCAGGGTGCCTATGACTTCATCGAGAAGCCTTTCACTCCGGAGCGGCTGCTCGATACGGTGCGGCGGGCCCTGGAAAAGCGCCGACTGGTCTGCGAGAACCGCGGGCTGCACCAGCAATTCGCGCTCAAGGAGGGAATAACGGCGCAACTGCTTGGCGTGTCACGCTCCATGGAGCGCTTGCGCCGGCAGATTCTGGAGCTGGCCGGCACCTCGGTGAACGTCTTGATCCGTGGCGAGACTGGCTCTGGCAAGGAGCGCGTTGCGCGCTGCCTGCACGATTTCAGCGAGCGTGCTGGCAAGCCGTTCGTGGCGCTCAACTGCGCGGCGATTCCCGAGCATTTGTTCGAGAGCGAGTTGTTCGGCCACGAAAGTGGCGCCTTTACCGGTGCCCAGAGCAAGCGCATCGGCCGTATCGAACACGCCGATGGCGGCACCCTGTTCCTCGATGAAGTGGAAAGCCTGCCGCTGGCCCAGCAGGTCAAGCTGTTGCGCGTGCTGCAGGAAAAGACCTTGGAGCGCTTGGGCTCCAACCAGAGCATTCGCGTCGATCTGCGGGTGATCAGTGCGGTGAAGCCCGACCTGCTCGATGAGGTTCGCGCCGGACGCTTTCGCGAAGACCTGCTCTATCGGCTCAATCTCGCCACCCTGCAACTACCGCCGTTGCGCGAGCGTCGCGAAGATATCAGCTTGCTCTTCGAGCACTTCGCCGAAGAGGCCGCGCAACGCCATGGTCGCAGCCTGGAACCCCTCACGCCGGCCGAATTGGCCGCTCTGCTTGGCCACTCATGGCCGGGCAACGTACGCGAGCTGATCAACGCTGCCGAGCGTCATGCGCTGGGCCTGAGCGGTTCCAGTCAGGAACACGCCGAACAATCCCTGGCCCAGCAGATGGAAGCGTTCGAGGCGCAGTGCCTGCACAACGTCCTGCTGCGTTGTCGGGGCAGCATCTTGCAGGCCATGGAGCTGCTGCAACTGCCGCGCCGTACGCTCAATGAAAAGATGCAGCGTCACGGTCTGCAGCGCAGCACCTATCGCCCGGCCGGCAGCGGCGACGAGGACTGAGGGGGCAGGCGCATAAATCTGCCCCGGCTATCGCTATGCTCAATCCGAGCTACTTCGTCAGAATGGGTTCGATCACAAGACGTAGCCTGGGTTGAGCGAAGCCACACCCAGGAGCCAGTCTGAGCGGAATCTTGCCGTTTTCTTTCGGCTAATCGGCAGGCTTCCGCTGGTTTAGTCCCCGCTTGAACCCCTTCAGCGCTCTGGCGCGGGCTTTGTTGCCACTGGCATGGCATCTGCATTGTTCTCTGGGCAACCGGTATTGATTGATCCGGTGACCATAAGAAAGACAAGAGTCGTCATGCACCGCGGTTTACAACTGCATGCTGTCCGTTCACGCGGCGCTCTCCGTCCCTTTTGCTCACTGATCCCGAACCGGCTCTCTGACAAGAATAATCACGGAGAAACACCCATGCGACTGACCAAGCGTTTCAGCCTTTTTGCCGCCGCTGCGGCCATCACTGCCAGCACGGCGGTGCTCGCGGCACCTACTTTCATCAACGTTTTGACGGGCGGCACCAGCGGCGTCTATTACCCGATCGGTGTGGCGCTGTCGCAGGTTTATGGCACCGGTATTGAGGGCTCGAAAACCTCCGTACAGGCCACCAAGGCGTCGGTCGAGAACCTCAACCTGCTGCAGGCCGGTCGTGGTGAGCTGGCCTTTGCCTTGGGCGACTCGGTGGACGATGCCTGGAAAGGTGTTGAAGAAGCCGGCTTCAAAGCGCCGCTGACCAAGATTCGCGCCATCGCCGCGACCTACCCGAACTACATTCAGATCGTCGCCAGCAAGGAATCCGGGATCAAAACCCTGGAGGATCTCAAGGGCAAGCGTATTTCCGTCGGCGCGCCGAAATCCGGTACCGAACTCAATGCCCGGGCGATCTTCAAGGCGGCTGGCCTGAGCTACAAGGACATGGGCCGCGTCGAGTTCATGCCTTACGCCGAGTCGGTCGAGCTGATCAAGAATCGCCAGTTGGACGCTACCCTGCAATCCTCCGGTCTGGGCATGGCGGCTATTCGCGACTTGGCCTCAATGGTGCCGATCACCTTCGTCGCGATCCCCGAGGATGTGGTCAGCAAGATTGGCAGCAGTGCCTATCAGGCGCGCGTGATTCCGGCCGGCACCTATGACGGCCAGGATCAGGATGTACCCACCGCTGCGATTATCAACATCCTGGTCAGCCATGACGGCGTCTCCGACGAGGTGGCCTACCAGATGACCAAACTGATGTTCGACAACCTGCCTCGTCTGGCCAACTCCCACTCCGCGGCCAAGGACATCAAGCTGGAAACCGCCACCGATGGCCTGCCAATCCCACTGCATTCGGGCGCTGAGCGTTTCTACAAAGAAGCAGGTGTACTCAAGTAGTCATCCATAGGGTGGGTTAGACGCCTGTTAGCGGCACACACTCTGTGCGCTCACGGGCGCGCCCTAACCCATCCCTGGGGCAACGCCGACTACTGCCTGGCGGGTTACGCGACGCACCACGACAGTGTCGTGTGCAAGGCTGCTGTAGGGCCGCGCTAACCCGCGCGGCTTGTCCGAATCTACAGCGCCGCCAGGTATCTTTTTCAACTCACTGATGATATCGCCCACGCCGGGTGAGTCATTGCGTGAACGTCCGATTCTTCGCCCTTTGGGCGTTAGCGAAGGTATGACAGCATGAGTGAACATCAGGGGCTGAACGCCAGCCCGAGCGAGTGGCCGAAGGCGTTGTTCTATACCGCCTTGCTGTTCTCGACGTACCAGATCATCACGGCAGCCTTCCACCCCGTGTCCAGCCAGGTGCTGCGCGCAGGGCATATCGGCTTCCTGCTGCTGATGGTGTTTATCTGCTATCCGTCGCGTGGCACCGGGCGTCCCTGGCAACCGCTGGCCTGGTTGTTGGGTTTGGCTGGTATGGCCACCTTCGCTTACCAGTGGTACTTCGAGGCCGATCTGGTCCAGCGCTCGGGCGACCTGAGCAGTCTGGATATGGTGGTCGGGATTACCCTGACCGTGCTGATTTTCGAGGCCGCACGGCGGGTGATGGGTATCGCCTTGCCGCTGATTTGCGGGCTGTTCCTGCTTTACGGGCTGTTCGGTGAGTACCTGCCGGGTGATCTGGCGCACCGCGGTTATGGCTTCGATCAGATCGTCAACCAACTGTCCTTCGGTACCGAAGGCTTCTATGGCACACCGACCTATGTGTCGGCGACCTACATTTTCCTGTTCATCCTGTTCGGCGCGTTTCTGGAGCAGGCCGGGATGATCAAACTGTTCACCGACTTCGCCATGGGGCTGTTCGGTCACAAGCTCGGCGGCCCGGCCAAAGTCTCGGTCGTTTCCTCGGCACTGATGGGCACCATTACCGGTTCTGGCGTGGCCAACGTGGTCACCACCGGACAGTTCACCATTCCGCTGATGAAACGATTTGGCTACCGCCCGGCGTTTGCAGGCGCGGTAGAAGCTACGGCGAGCATGGGCAGCCAGCTCATGCCTCCGGTGATGGGTGCCGTGGCGTTCATCATGGCCGAGACCATCAACGTGCCGTACATCGAAGTGGCCAAGGCCGCGCTGATTCCGGCCATGCTGTATTTCGGCGCAGTATTCTGGATGGTGCACCTGGAGGCGAAACGAGCCAACCTGCGCGGCTTGCCCAAGGATCAGTGCCCGAGCGCCTGGGGCGCGGTCAAGGAGCGCTGGTATCTGCTCATCCCGCTGCTGGTGCTGGTCTACCTGTTGTTTTCCGGGCGTACGCCGATGTTCTCCGGCACTGTCGGGCTGGCGTTGACGGCCATCGTGATCATCGGCTCGGCGATCATTCTCAAGGTGTCGTCGAAAGTCATGCGCATGGTTTTCTGGGTAGCCCTGGGGATTCTCTGCGCCGGGTTCTTCCAACTAGGCATTGGCGTGGTGTTCGGCGTCATCGCTGCGCTGGTCGCGGTGTGCTGGTTCGTCAAGGGCGGTCGCGACACCTTGCGCGCCTGTGTGCATGCACTGGCCGAGGGCGCTCGGCATGCGATTCCAGTGGGTATCGCCTGTGCACTGGTGGGGGTGATCATCGGCGTGGTCTCGCTGACTGGTATCGCCACGACCTTTGCCGGGTACATCCTTGCCGTCGGCCAGAACAACCTGTTCCTGTCGCTGGTGCTGACCATGGTCACCTGCCTGATTCTGGGCATGGGTATTCCGACCATTCCCAACTACATCATCACCAGCGCCATCGCCGCGCCGGCGTTGCTGGATCTGGGTGTGCCGCTGATCGTCTCGCACATGTTCGTGTTCTATTTCGGCCTGATGGCCGACCTGACGCCGCCGGTAGCGCTGGCTTGCTTCGCGGCGGCGCCAATCGCCAAGGAGAACGGCTTCAAGATCAGCCTGTGGGCCGTGCGTATCGCCGCCGCTGGGTTCGTTGTGCCGTTCATGGCGGTGTACGACCCGGCGCTGATGATGCAGGGCGACAGCTGGGGCGCAACGCTGTACATGTTCGTCAAAACGGTGTTTGCGGTCGGTTTGTGGGGCATGGCCGTGGTGGGTTACCTGAATGTGCGCATGGCCTGGTGGGAGCGACTGTGGGCGTTCGGCGCCGGCGTCGCGCTGATTCTGGCGATGCCGATCAGTGACGAGATTGGCTATGCATTGGGCTTCTTGCTGATCGCCCAGCACGTCTGGCGTGATCGCCGCGCCCAGCGCGTGGCGGCGGCGTGATGGGTCTGTGCCTGGGTTTGGCTGGGGCGGTATGGGCGCAAATGCCCCTGCCGTCCTTCACCCTGGCCTGGAACCACACGATCGAAAAGATCCGCTGGGAAGAGGACTACCGCGTCACGCCGGATGGGTTGTTGCTTGGCGAGGCGCGGGTGCGCGGCAGTGGTGCCGGCATGGAAATTCCGGACGGCGCGGTATTGCGTGATGGCGCCTGGCACTACCAGCGTCAGCTGCCACCTCTGCAACCGCTACGCCTCGGGCGCACACCCGAGGCTGGCGACTATCAACTTTGCGATGCCCAGGGCTGTAAGCCCTTCAGCGAGTGGCTCGGGCCACCGACGGCGAGTCAGCCCGCGGTGGAGTTGTGGAGTTGTGAGCTGGGCAGGTGAAAGGCAGAAGCGGACGGTTGCGATCTCGTGGGAGGGGCTTTAGCCGCGAGCTCTTTACGCCTAGCTCGGCAAAATCGAGGCTAAAGCCTCTCCCACAAAAGCTCTGCTCACCGTCCGCTTTCGCCTTGAAGGCGTCGCCCTGCCCGTCGTTTAGGGGTCAAGGCTGGCGGCGCATCTCTGCCAATTCTGTCCGCAAGGCCCTGAGCTCATCGAGAATCAGTTGCTCGCGCTGCACGCGCGCCTCGATCTCGGGATCCGGGCCTTGGGCGTCCTGCATGGCGTTGACGATCACCGCGATGAACAGGTTGAGCATCATAAAGGTGGCGATCAGTACGTAAGGGATGAAGAACAGCCAGGCATGCGGATACACCTCCATGATCGGTCGCACCGTGCCGCTCGACCAGCTGTCCAGGGTCATCATCTGGAACAGCGAATACAGGCTGGCGGTCAACGAGCCGAACCACTCGGGAAAGCGCTCGCCGAACAGCTGCGTGGCCATCACCGCCGACACATAAAAGATCAGACTCATCAGCATGATGATGCTGCCCATGCCAGGCAGCGACGCCAGCAGCGCTTGCACCACCTTGCGCATGCTCGGGTTGATCGACACCAGGCGCAGCACCCGCAAGACGCGCAATGCCCGCAATACGCTGAACGGCCCGCTGGCCGGCACGAGCGCGATGCCTACCACGATGCAATCGAACACCGCCCACGGATCTCGCAAAAGGCCGATGCCACGGGCCGCGAAGCGCAGCGCCAGCTCGATCACGAACACCGCGAGAATGAACATATCCACAGGCAACAAAAGCCAGCCCCACTCGCTGACGATCTCCACCGAGGTGAGCATGCCGAGGATCACGGCGTTGATCAGGATCAGCACGGTGATCAGGCGTTGCACGGGTTTGCCGTCCATAAACTGAGCCAGTTGCTGGCGCCAGGCGCTTGGAGCGTTCGGTGTGGCGATATCGGTCATGGTGGTGTCGACGGCTGCAATCGGGCTGCCGAGAGTAAATAAGCGAGGTGACGGAAGAAAGCGCGGCTGACTACTGGATTTTCGCTAAATGTGTAGGCGGCATGCGGGCTAGCGGGCGGCTATGTGTAAGTTTTTCTTCGCCCATGTGTAAATTTGCAGCGCACGCGTAGCTTTTACTGGCCAATTTTCGTACAGGTGGGTTGTGCCTGAGTGCTGCCGTTTTCCCGAAGCGGGATTGCTGAACGCCACTCGGATCTTTAGCCTGCGCTCTTTGCCACAGCCACGTGGCTTACCAGAGCGACGGATCACGGTATGAGCGAGCAGGTTGAAAACATCACCTACTACCTGGAAATGAACAGCCCCGACCAGTTGCGTGGCAAGGCGTTGCCGGACGATTTGCAGGTCGTCGAATGCCGGATCAAGCAGTTCCAGCTCAATCGCTTTCTCTACCAATTGGTGGGCGGGCCCTGGGAGTGGACGGACAAGCTGTCCTGGACAGATGGGCAATGGCGCGAGCTGATCGAGCGTGACGAGCATCGCACCTGGGTGGCATATCACCAAGGTGCCATCGCCGGTTACTACGAGTTGCAGCGTGACGCCGACGGCTCGGTGGAGATTCTCTATTTCGGTCTCGCCGAAGCGTTCTTCGGTCAGGGCTTCGGTGGCCCGTTGCTCAGCCACGCCCTGCAATCCGCCTGGGCCTGGCCGGGTACCCGGCGGGTCTGGGTGCACACCTGCACCTTCGATCATCCCAGCGCCCTTGCCAACTATCAGGCCCGTGGGCTGCAGCTTTATCACCAGGAAGTCGAAGGCTGAGTGGCCATTCTGTAGTGACATCCCGGCAGCTCTGCTGTCGGAGATTAGGCGAGCCATATCAATGGTCACTGAACGGAGTCTTGTATGCCGATGCCTAGTTTGAAAATCCTGCCACTTTGCCTGCTGGTGCTGCCGTTCATGGCCACTGCCCAGCAGCAGATTCAACCTGGTCTCTGGGAAATCACTTCGAAGAACATGCAGCTCGGCGGCAAGGCGTTGCCGAGTAGCGATGTGATGTTGCAGCAGTTCAAGAACCTACCTCAGGCGCAGCGTGAAATGCTCGAACGGGCCATGGCCCAGCAGGGTATTCAGCTGGGCGACAAGGGCGTGCAGTACTGCATCAGCCAGGCGCAGGTCGATGCGCAGAACATTCCGCTGCAAGATCCCAATTGTAGCCAGCAGATCACTTCGCGTGACAATGATCGTTGGGTGTTCAACTTCACTTGTCCGCAGGGTCAGGGGCAGGGTGAGGCGCATTTTCTCGACGACAAGTCCTTCAGCTCCAAGGTCAGCGGCGAGTTCGACAGCGGTGCCGGCCGCCAGCAGGGCAGCATGGAGTCGGACGCCCGTTGGGTATCGGCCGATTGTGGCGCGTTGAAGCCGCGCCAGCCCTGAGTAATACGGGTAGCGTGGTTTGCACGAAGAGGCATTCGAGCTGAATGATGCAGTCCGCATTGAATTCCATGCTGGAATGGACTTGATGAAAAGTAAGAATTTTTCTTATTAGGCCTTCTCGCCTATGGTGAGCGCTCCAATGGAGCGCTCCATGACCCAGCATTGCTTCGCAAAGTTCGATAACAGCCGTGCCAGTGAATATGGCCGTCAGAGCCGTATTGCCCTCGCAGGATACGATGCCTGCCATGAGCTGGCTGCCTGCATGCTCAGCGTCAGTCTTGAGCAAAGCCCGGGTGCGCATCTGCTGGTGGTTGGGGCAGGTGGTACTGCGCAGGAAATCATTACCATGGCGGCTATCGAACCGAGCTGGCGTTTCACGGCTGTAGATCCGTCGGCGGCGATGCTCGACACCGCTCGTGAGCAGTTACAGGCCCATGGTCTGCTGGACAGAGTCGAGGTCGTGCAGGGTACGGTCGATGACCTCCCCGCAGCTCAAGGCTACGATGCCGCGACATTGATTGGCGTCCTGCATCATGTGCCTGGCGATGATCCGAAGCGAGCGTTGCTGCTATCCATCCAGATGCGCCTGAAGCCATGCGCGCCGTTGATCGTCGCGGGCAATCACCATGCATATACCAGTCAGCCATTGCTGTTGAGGGCCTGGGCGGCACGCTGGCGCCAACAAGGTGTAGGTGCAGACGAGGTGCAGGCCAAGCTCGAGAAAATTCTGCAGGGTGCTGATCCACCTCGTTCCGAGCAAGCGGTTCAATGCCTGCTCCACGATGCTGGTTTTGCCGAGGGTACAAGGTTCTTCAGCAGCCTGTTCTGGGGCGCTTGGCTGACGCACAAAGTCTAGAGAATCGGCGAGATCAGCCGCGCTACGCGCATGCCCAGTTGTTGCAGGCGATGCACGTCGCGGCGGTCGGCGCCTATCAGTTCGCGGGACTGGCTGAAGTCGTTTTCCAGCATGCCCTCGACCTGGCGGGCGAACTCGGCGTCGACCGTCACCAGGGTGATCTCGAAGTTGAGGCGGAAGGAGCGGTTGTCCAGGTTGGCGCTGCCCACCACACCGATGTCCTGATCGATCAGCACGACCTTCTGGTGCAGAAAGCCAGGCAGGTAGCGGAAGATCCGCACACCGGCGCGCAGCGCTTCCAGGGCGAACAGGCTGGACGCGGCATAGACGATGCGGTGATCCGGCCGCGACGGCAGCAGGATGCGCACATCCACGCCGCGCAGCACCGCCAGGCGCAGTGCAGCGAACAGCGCTTCGTCAGGGATGAAGTAGGGGCTGGTTAGCCAGATGCGCTCGCGGGCTGCGTTGAGCATCTCGACGAATAGCAGCGAGCAGGTTTCCTGTGCATCCGCCGGGCCGCTGGTGATCACCTGGCAGAGCATGCCTTCGTCCGGGTAGCGCTCCGGTAGCAGCAGTGGCGGCAGTTTGCGGGTCGCCCAGAACCAGTCCTCGGCAAAGGATTCCTGCAGGCAGACCACGGCTGGGCCGTGCACCTCGACATGGGTATCACGCCATGGTGAAAGCCGCGGCTTCTCGCCCAGGTACTCATCACCGACGTTGTGCCCGCCCAGGAAGCCTCGCTCGCCATCCACCACGACGATCTTGCGGTGGTTGCGAAAATTCAGCTGGAAGCGATTGAACAGGCTGCCGCCGGTGGGGAAGGCGTGCATGTGTACACCGCCGTCGCGCAGCCGTTTGATATAGCGCCGCGGCAGAGCGTGGCTGCCGACTGCATCAAACAGGAAGTGCACCTGCACCCCAGCGGCCGCGCGTTCGAGCAGCACCTCCTGCAGGCGCCGGCCGAGCTTGTCATCGTGGACGATGAAGAACTGGATGAGGATTACCTGGTGCGCCTCGGCCAGTGCTTGGAAGATCGCCTCGAAGGTCGCCTTGCCATCGATCAGCAGGCTGACCTGATTGTTCGCCAGGCAGGGCATGCGACCCAGCCTAGGCAGGGCACGTAGCTGGCCGTAGGCTTCCGATTCACCGGCGGCGATGGCTTCTGCAACCCACGGTCGCCAGTCGAGGGCGGCCATGGCCTGATGCATCTGCTTGTCCACCTGACGGCGGGCTTCGATGTAGGCGTAAAAACGGCTACGCCCAAAAACCACGTAGGGCAGCAGCGTCAGGTAGGGCATGAAGAACAGCGACAACGCCCAGGCGATGGCGCCCTGAGCGGTACGTACGGTAAGGATCGCGTGCACGGCAGCTATCGCCCCGAGGCCATGAATCACCGCGATCAGATAACCGAAGAAATGCTGTATGCCGAATTCCATTGCCGTTCGCTTGTTGGCTGCTGTGCCAGCATAGACCACGCTATCGACACGACGTCACCGATAGAAATCAGCGTTTCACGTGAAACCCCGGTGATTCATGCCGCGCGGTAGCCGGCGCTTCGGGATATCTGGGCCGCGCTGGTCAAGAGGGTTTCACGCAGGGTCTGGCGATTGGCTTCGTCGTCCATCACGGCATCCGGCCCGGACAGGTTGATGGCGGCGACGATATGCCCACTGTGATCACGTACCGGGGCGGCGATGGCGGTGGAGTAGTCCGAGCGATGCAGGACGAAGCCACGGGCACGATCCTCGTCGCTCATGCGCAGCAGTTCTGGCAACGTCTTCGGTGCGGGGGCCGGGTAGCCGTCCAGGCGTACGTGTGCATAGAGCCCCGCCAGGGAGTTTTCATCCAGCTCGCTGAGCAGTACGCGGCCCAGGGCGGTGACGTGGCACGGCAGGCGCGTGCCGATCGGCACGTTGACCGACAGCCGCTGGGCGGCGAAGGCGCGGTACAGATAGACCACCTCGGTGTGTTCGCGGATACCCAGATGGCAGGACATCGAGGTACGGTCGCGCAGGGTGTTGAGGTGCGGCATGGCGATATCCACCAGGTCGCGACTGGCCAGGTAGGCGAAGCCGTCGCACAGCACCTGGGGGCCGAGTTCGTAGTTGTTGGTGCCCAGCTTGTTCAGGTAACCCATGTCGGTGAGGGTGACCAAAATGCGGTAGATGGCCGAGACGCTGACGCCCAGGCGCTCGGCGATGAGGTTGCTGCTCAGGCTGCGCTCGCTGGCATTGAACATCTGCAGGATGCCAAGCCCGCGCTGCAGCGCCGGGACGCGGTAGTCGGTCAGCTCTTCTTTATCGGCGGCCATGGGCGAATCTCTTTCATGGATGGCTCCCGCGTTCCGACGTGGGAGTATCAGGTGCGTCACAGGATCAGCAGCGGACGCGGAGCGTCCTTGGCAGGCGTTCCCACGCGGAGCGTGGGAACGATCATCGGCCTTATTGCAGCGCTTCGATCCCCGCCGGCTTGCCACCGAACTCTTGCATGGCATCGAGCAGCGCGCCCCACAGGTAATGCGCCGAAGCGCGATCGCACAACAGCTGGAACACTGGCAGCCTTTCCGTGCCTGCGTTGACCACGATGGCATTGAGACGCGCCACCGAGGTCTGGGCCACTGCGCCGATCGGAAAGGCATCGGCGCGCAGGTCGACACCGCAGACCTTGGCCAGCAGTTCAGGCAGGTGCGCACCGGTCAGAGCCAGCCAGGCGTGGCTGTCCTGACGGGGCAGCAGGTAGTTGGCCTGGCCGTCGTCGTAGCGCCAGTCGGCTTCATCGGAGGCGATGCGGGCACCGCCGTCGGTCAGGCTGCCGAGCAGGAAATACTCGGTCTGCGACAGGCGCAGCACCCGCTCGCCGCTGCTCTGCAGACGCGCCTGATTGGGTGCGTCTGGCAGTTGATAACCCTTGCCCTGCAGATAGGCCGCGCTATCGGTGCCACGCAAGCCGAGCCGTGGCAGATTGCTCAGGTCGATCAGTGCGCAGCGTTGCAGTTGTTCGCTGTCGCTTTGCGAGCCGGCGACGAACAGTCGTTCGCCCAGCAGCGTCAGCGGTGCGTTGCCATACAGGTCGTAGAGAGGGCTGCGTTCGGTATGGTCGCGAATGGTCAGGCTCATGATCACAGCTCCTGGCGTTTGCTTTCAGGGTCGAAGAACGGCAGTTGCACCACCGTGGCCTGGACAATTTCACCGCCTTCCACACGAATTGGAATCTGCATGCCCGGCTCGGCCTGATCGGCGCCCGCGTAGGCCATGCCGATGATCGCGCCGACGGTTTCCGAGTACTCGCAGGACGTCACGTTGCCGCTGATATCCGGGCCCTTGAGCACCAGATGGCCTTCCAGCGGTTTGGCACTGCCCCTGGGCAGGGTGAAGCCCACCAGTTTGCGCTTGAGGGGCTGTGCTTCGAGAATCTCGATGGTGCGTTTGCCGACGAAGAAGGGCTTCTTGCGGCCGATGGCCCAGCCCATGTCGATCTCCGCAGGGTGGGTCATGCCATCGGTGTCCTGGCTGATGATCACGTGGCCTTTTTCCAGGCGCAGCAGGCGCTGGGTTTCCACCCCGAACGGGCGGATGCCCTCGGCCTTGCCGGCCTCCATCAGCGCATCCCAGAGGTGCTCGCCAAAGCGCGCGGGCACGTGGATTTCATAACCCAGCTCGCCCACGAAACCGACCCGCAGCAGCCGCGCCGGCACCCCGGCAACGCTGCCCTCACGCACGCCGAGATAGGGGAAGCCTTCAGCGTCAAGGTCGACATCGCTGCAGACCTTTTCCAGTACCTGGCGCGACAACGGCCCGGCCAGGTTGACCGCGGCGAAGGCGGCACTGACGTTGGCGATGTCGACGTTCAGGCGCCACTGCGCATTCCACTTGAGCATGCTGCGGTAGACGCGATCCACGCCGCTGGTGGTCGCCGATACGTAGAAGTGCTGCTCGGCCAGGCGGCAGGCCACCCCGTCATCGATCACCACGCCATCCTCGGCGGTCATCAGCGCGTAGCGGGTACGGCCGACGGCGAGCTTCTTGAAACCGAAGGTGTACATGCGTTCCAGCAGCTCGGCGGCATCCGGCCCGCGAATGTCGAGGCCGCCCAGGGTGGACACGTCGATCAGGCCGACCTTCTCACGCACATGGCGGGCCTCGGCTTGCATACAGGCTTCACGATCTTCTGCCTTGCCGTAGAACGCCGGGCGCTGCCAGACACCCGCGGGCATCAGCCTGGCGCCGAGCTCGACATGACGGCGGTGCATGGCGGTCTGGCGATAGGGGTCGAAGCCGCGGCCGGCGATGTGCGCGAGCTTCTCCGCCGAGAAGGGCGGACGGGCCGTGGTCACTCCGGTTTCGCTGACGCTACGACCGGTGGCATCGGCGACCAGGCGCGCCGTGGGCAGCGCCGAGTGGCGCCCCTGAGACGGTCCCATGCCGACGGTGGAGAAGCGCTTGACCAGTTGCACGTCGCGGTAGCCGTGACGGGTGGCGTTGACGATATCGCGGATCTGCAGGTCTTCGTCGAAGTCGACGAACTCCTTTCCCTGGGGGTGGGCGAAGATCGGCCAGGGGAAGTTGACCCGGCTGTCGTCCTTGTCCGCGCCGTCTACCGGAGCGCCGCCCAGATCGAGGTCGACGAGGGCTTCGCTGGCGGCGCGCTGACCGTCGGCGATTACCCGTTGCAGGTCGTGGCGGCCGTTCACCGAGCCGGCTACGCGGAGAATCTTCGGCAGATTATGAATCGAGAACGCCGCATGTTCGTCGGCGTAACGCAGGCTGCCACCGGCCTGGCAGAGCAACTGGTAGACCGGCATGTAACCGGCAGACATGCACAACAGGTCGCAATCGATCCGCGTGCTGGCCTCGGCCACCTTGCCTTGAGCGCTGATACGCCTGACGTCGACAGCACTAATGTGGCGCGCGTGCTTGTCGGCGAGTGCTTCATACACGGTGTGGCCGGCGTGACAGGGAATGCCCTTGGCTTGCACCGCAGTGACCAGGCCGGGGGTGTCGATACGCTCGCGCATGTCGACCACCGCGGCGACCTCCACACCCGCATCAAACAGGTCGAGGGCGGCCAGGTAGCCGTCATCGTTGCCGGTCAGTACCACCGCGCGTTTGCCCGGTTTCACCGCGTACAGGCGCATCAGGCGCTGGGCGGCGCTGGTCAGCATCACGCCCGGCAGGTCGTTGTTGCGGAAAATCACCGGCTGGTCGAAGGAGCCGCTGGCGATGATGCACTGCTTGGCGCGCACCTTGTACAGGCGGTTGCCCTGGATCACCGGCAGGTAGTTATCGGCGAACCAGGCGTTGCACAGGGCTTGGTCGAGCACGCGGATATTGGCATGCCCCTTCACCGCACTGACCAGTTCTTCACGCAGGCCCATGGCGGCGTTGGCGTCGAGGCCGAAGCGGGCGTAGGTCAGCGAGCCGCCGAGTACCGGGTTCTGTTCGATCAGCAGTACCTTGGCGCCACCGTTGGCCGCGTGCAGGGCGGCGGACAGGCCCGCGGGCCCGGAGCCGATCACTGCCAGGTCGCAGAACAGGTAGGCCTTGTCGTGGTAGCTCGGCTCGAACCCGAGGTCGAGCACGCCGAGGCCGGCCTTCTTGCGGATCAGCGGTTCCCAGCGCTTCCACATGCCCTTGGGCTTGTAGAAGGCGCGGTAGTAGAAACCGACCGGCATGAACTTGGAGAACTTGCCGAGAATCGCGTCGCGATCCTTCTCCAGGCTGCCATTGACGTTCTGTGGGGTGACGCTGATACCGGCAGCGATCGGGTGGTCGTCCGCCAGCACGTTGGGCTCGTCCGGCAGTTGCACCAGGGTGTTGGCGTCCTGGCCGGCCATGGTCAGCGGGCCGCGTGGGCGGTGGTACTTGAACGAGCGCGACAGCAGCCAACGACCATCGCCAGCCAGGGCGCTGGCGACGGTGTCGCCGGCAAAGCCCTGGCACGAGCGGCCGTCGAAGCTGAAGGTCAGTGGTCTGTTGCGGTCGATCAACAACCCCATGGGGGCGGGCAGGCGGTTCATTGGGCGGCCTCCGGTGCGGCGAAATCGACACGCTGGTCGAACAGTTCACGAGGGTCGAAGGTACGCAGGATCTCGTCGCTGCCGGTGTGGCGCTCGGCCAGGAACCAGTAGCTCGACGGCGTGTGCATCCACCATTCGGTGACCACACCGAGCAGGTTCTCGCTGTTGAACACGTAGTCGGCCCATTGCGCGACGCTGCAGGTCGTCGGGTCGGGCATGTGCTTGAGTTCGCCGCCGTAGGTGAATTCGCTGATATTGCGCGGCCCGTTGAGCGGGCAAGTCATGATCTTCATTGGCTGTAACCCGTCAGTGGCTGGCCGCCGTGGCGCCCATTTCGTTGACCTGCTGGAAGCGGCTGAAGCGATCCAGGCCGAACGGCGCGATCAGCTCTGGAACCTTGCCGCCGCTGGCGACCAGCTCGGCCATGGTCTTGCCGCAGATCGGCGTGGCCTTGAAGCCCCAGGTGCCCCAGCCGGCATCCAGGTAGTAACCGTCGATGGGCGACAGACCCATGATCGGGCTGTAGTCCGGGGTCATGTCGGTGATACCGCCCCACTGGCGCATCAGCTTGGCGTTGGCCATGAAGGGGAACATCTCGACTGCCGAGGCCAGCAGGCTTTCCTTGAGATCCAGGGTCGAACGGCTGTTGTACAGCGGGTAGGGGTCGGAACCTCCGCCAAAGACGATCTCGCCACGGCTGGTCTGCTGCACGTAGCAATGCAGGGCCGAGGAGCTCACCAGCGGATCGAGGAATGGCTTGAACGGCTGGGTGACCATCGCCTGCAGCGGGTAGGTGTGGATAGGCGCCTTGATATTCAGCTTGTTCATCAGCAGCGAGCTGGTACCGGCCACCGCCTGAACCACGCAGCCGCACTGAATGGTGCCGCGATTGGTCTTCACCGCGCGAATGCGCCCGCCCTCGACGACGAAGTCCTGTACCTCGGTGAGCTGGTGAATTTCCACCCCACGTTTGGCTGCGCCCTTGGCGTAGCCCCAGGCCACGGCGTCGTGGCGCGCGGTGCCGCCGTCGATGTGCCACAGGCCGGCGAGCACCGGAATATGGCCGGGATCCAGATTCAGGCTCGGCACCAGCTCGCGGATCTGCTGGCGATCGATCATCTCGGTACGCCCGCCGAAGTGCTTGTTCACTTCGGCGCGCTGGCGGAACGCGCGCACGCTGGCGTCGGTGTGGGCCAGCGTGAGCTGGCCACGGCCGGAGTACATGATGTTGAAGTCGAACTCGTTGGAGAGGTTTTCGAACATCCGCACCGATTCGATATAGAACTTCACCCCCTCGCTGGTCAGGTAGTTGGAGCGGATCACCGCGGTGTTGCGCGCGGTGTTGCCGCCCCCCAGGTAGCCTTTCTCCAGCACCGCGATGTTGCTGATGCCGTGGTACCGGGACAGGTAATAGGCGGTGGCCAGGCCATGCCCACCGGCGCCGATGATGACCACGTCGTAGGAGGACTTGAGCTCCTTCGGTGCGGGCAGGTCGACCTCGACGGGATACTCCGACGACAGGCCGTATTTGAGCAGCGAGAAAGGCATCAGCGAGCCTCCTGAGTGGCTTGCCCGGTCTGCTGACGGGCGGCGAGGACGGTGTTGTGCATCAACATGGCGATAGTCATGGGGCCGACTCCACCGGGTACCGGGGTGATGGCCGCGGCTATGGGCTGCACGGCAGCGAAATCCACATCCCCGACCAGGCGGCTTCTGCCGTCTTCCTCGATGCGGTTGATGCCGACGTCGATCACCACGGCACCGGGCTTTATCCAGCTGGCGCCGATCATTCTCGGGCGGCCGACGGCGGCGATCACGATGTCCGCCTGGCTGCACAGCTTCTGCGGCTCGATGCTGCGCGAGTGCACCACGCTGACGCTGCAGTTGGCCGCCAGCAGCAGCGCGGCCATTGGCTTGCCGACGATGTTCGAGCGGCCGACCACCACGGCGTGTTTGCCGGAAAGATCGCCCAGGGTGTCACGCAGCAGGCGCATGCAGCCGGCTGGCGTGCAGGGTGTCAGCACCGGTCGGCCCTGGCTGAGGCCGCCAACGTTCTCGCTATGGAAACCGTCGACATCCTTGCCGGGGTCAATGGCCTCGAGCACGCGCACTTCGTCGATGTGTTTGGGCAGCGGCAACTGCACCAGGATGCCGTGCACGGCCGGGTCGGCATTCAGCGCGCCGACCACGTCCAGCACCTCGGCGGCACTGGCTTCGGCCGGCAGGCGATATTCGAGCGAGCGAATGCCGACTTCACCGGCGCGCAGCACCTTGTTGCGCACGTAGACGTGGCTGGCCGGATCGTCACCGACCAGCACCACGGCCAGCGCCGGCTCGATGCCCTGAGCGTGCAATTGCTCGACCTCTGCCTGTATGTCGGCGAGTACGCGGGCGGCCGCGGCCTTGCCGTCGATCAACGGGCTCATCGGAAGATCACCGTGCGGTCGCCATTGAGGAACACGCGGTGCTCGATGTGATATTTCACCGCTCGCGACAGCGCCACCGTTTCCGTATCGCGGCCAATGGCGACCAGGTCGTCAGGTCTCAGGGCGTGATCCACGCGCTGCACTTCCTGCTCGATAATCGGGCCCTCGTCGAGGTCCGAGGTGACGTAGTGGGCGGTGGCGCCGATCAGCTTCACGCCGCGCTCGAACGCCTGGTGGTAAGGCTTGGCACCCTTGAAGCCGGGCAGGAAGGAGTGATGGATGTTGATCGCCCTGCCAGCCAGCTGCTTGCACAGGTTGTTGGAAAGAATCTGCATGTAGCGCGCCAGCACCACCAGGTCGGTGCCGGTTTCATCGACGATCTTCATCAGCTCGGCTTCCTGCCCGGTCTTGGTGTCCTTGGTCACCGGCAGGTAGATGAAGCGGATGCCCTCGCGCTCGGCCATGGGGCGCAGGTCGAGGTGGTTGGAGACGATGGCGGTGATCTCCATGTTCAACTCGCCCTTCTGATGGCGATAGAGCAGGTCCGCCAGGCAATGGTCGAACTTACTGACCATCAACAGTACGCGCGTGGGCTTGCTGGTGCTGTACAGGCCCCAGGTCATCTCGAAGGCACTGGCCACCGCGGCAAAGCCTTCCTCGATCTTCGCCAGGTCATCGGTCACGCCGGTGTTGAAACGGAATACCGCGCGCATGAAGAAGGTGCTGCTGACCTCGTCGTCGAATTGCGACATCTCGCTGATGTAGCACTGATGCTCGGCAAGAAAGGACGCCACCGCGGCGACGATGCCCGACGTGGCCGGGCAACTGATCTTGATCACGTACTGATTCTGGGCGTGCTGCATGTCGGATCCTCTGAAGGGTCGGCGGCAGGGAATTCTTCATGGGTGAATGCGTGGTTCGTCTATGAAAATATTTTCTTGTGACGAATCTAATTTTCTTGATGGTGATTTTTATAAGCGAATGCTTTGTTCGTGTCTATGCCTGTGGGGAATTTATTTATCCCATCAGGAATTTATAGGATGTGGTCGCGAGGATAATAGCGAGGACGTCATCGCTGTTCCCGGCGCCAGTCCGCAGCCAGGTCGCGGGTTCGTCTCTGAGGCGAGAAAACGGAAGGAGGGATGCGCCACCAGCCATCCAGCTCTGTTCGACCTGGAAGGCGCGCTGGAAGAAGGGCGTTGAGTGCGACGTGGGCTGTTTAAGGTAGAAGCGGCCGTTCGCGTAACTTGTAGGAGGGGCTTTAGCCGCGAGCTTTTTATCAAGTGCGTAGGGTGGACAACGCTCTTTTTGTCCACCATTGCGATCGTAATGTGGTGGACGGATGAAGCGACGTCCACCCTACGCCTGAAGGCAGCTTCGAGGCGGAAGCAGCCGTTTGTTGATTGCTTATGTGGGAGAGGCTTTAGCCTCGATCTTGCCTAGCTAGGCGTAAAGAGCTCGCGGCTAAAGCCACTCCCACGAGATCGCGACCGTCCGCTTCCGCTTATAGCCGCCGAATGAACTCGGCCTTCACTCCTTGCCGTAGTTCATGATCGACAGCAGGCGGATCGGAACCTGCACCAGCTGTTCCGGGCCGTGGGGGACTTCAGCGTCGAAGGTCAGGCTGTCGCCGGCCTGCATGGCGTAGAGCTGGTTGCCGTGGCGATAGACCAGTTCACCTTCGAGCAGGTGCAGGAACTCGGTGCCTGGATGAGAGAAGGTGGGAAATTCCTCGCTGGCATCGTCCATGCTGACCATATAGGCCTCGAAGCTCTTCTTCGGCCCGCGGGTATGGTTCAGCAGGTGATAGGTGTGACCCTTCTCGGTACCGCGGCGCACCACTTCCAGGCCTTCTTCGGACTTCACCAGCAGCGCACCGCTACCTTGCTGATCGTATTGGCTGAACAGCTTGGACATCGGCATGCCCAGCACATCGCACAGTCGGCTCAGGGTATCGAGGCTGGTGGATACCTGAGCGTTCTCGATCTTGCTGAGCATGCCCTGGCTGATACCGGCGATGCGCGCGACTTCGGCGATCTTCAGTTCCTGAGCCTGGCGCTGACGGCGAATCTGCATGCCCAGGTATTGCTCTAGTTTCAGGCGGGGTGGGATATCTGTCGGTTTGCTCATGCGAGGCCATTTTCTAATTATGAATAATAAATTCGCACCAGGAATGATCAGGCTGCTTCGCAACGGTGCACGCCGGGCGGTGTGAGATTCCTGCTATGAAAGCATTTTTCCTCTGCGGATAGAAGAAAACCCGCGCGGCAGCTGGCTCGCATGCGTTGTGCTGAAAATTGGCAAGTTGATTGCATTCTTATTGGGAAAGTTAATTTCCTAATCGGAATAATCATCGAGTCGACAGGAGGCACATGATGTTGCCAAGCGAAACCCAGCGGGTCATCGAGAAACACGCGATCAAGTATGTGCTTGCCCAGTTCGTGGATATCCATGGCTCGGCCAAGACCAAGTCGGTGCCGGTGTCGGGCCTCGAAGCGGTGGCGGAAGCTGGGGCAGGGTTCGCTGGCTTCGCCATCTGCGGCATGGGTATGGAGCCCCATGGCCCGGACTTCATGGCCAAAGGCGATCTGTCGACCTTGATTCCCGTGCCGTGGCAGCCGGGTTACGGCCGGGTGGTGTGCATCGGGCACGTCGATGGCGAGCCTTGGCCGTACGACAGCCGTTATGTCTTGCAGCAGCAGGTGGAGCGTCTCAAGGCGCGCGGCTGGACGCTCAATACCGGCCTGGAGCCCGAATTCAACCTGATGCGCCGTGACGCCAACGGCACCCTGCAGTTGGTCGACGCCAGCGATAACCTCGACAAGCCATGCTACGACTACAAAGGCTTGTCGCGCTCTCGCGAGTTTCTGGAAAAGCTGACGGAAGCGCTGCAGCCGGTCGGCTTCGACATCTATCAGATCGACCACGAAGACGCCAACGGCCAGTTCGAGATCAATTACACCTACAGCGACGCCATGGAGTCGGCTGACCGCTTCACCTTCTTCCGCATGGCGGCCGGCGAAATCGCCAACGATCTGGGCATGATCTGCTCGTTCATGCCCAAGCCGGATCCGAAGCGTGCTGGCAACGGCATGCACTTCCACCTTTCCATCGCCAGTGCCGAGAGCAAGAACCTGTTCTTCGATGCCAGCGACAAGAACGGCATGGGTCTGTCGAAACTCGCGTATCACTTCGCCGCCGGCTTGCTGGCTCACGGGCCGGCGCTGTGCGCCTTCGCCGCGCCGACGGTGAATTCCTACAAACGTCTGGTGGTCGGCAACTCGTTGTCCGGTGCCACCTGGGCTCCAGCCTTCATCGCCTTTGGCGCCAACAATCGCTCGGCGATGGTGCGTGTGCCCTACGGCCGCCTGGAGTTCCGCCTGCCGGACGCCGGCTGCAATCCGTACCTGGTCAGCGCCGCGATCATCGCCGCTGGGCTGGACGGTATCGACCGGCAACTGATGCCCGATCAGATCTGCAACGAAAACCTCTACGCACTGGGCCTCGAAGCGATTGCCGCGAAAGGCATCAAGACCCTGCCGCAGTCGCTCAAGGAAGCCTGCGACGCGCTGGAGGCCGACCCGCTGTTTGCCGAGGTCATGGGCAAGGAGATCGTCGGTGAGTTCATCAAGCTCAAGCGCATGGAGTGGGTGGAATACAGCCGCCACGTCTCCGACTGGGAGATCAAGCGCTACACCGAATTCTTCTGACCCGACCGTCTCTTCAACCGTTTCCGGCGCCCGCCCGTGGGTAGGGCGCCTTCTGCCCAGGAGTTTTTAGCTATGTGTGGAATCGTGGGGCTTTACCTGAAAAATCCGCAGCTGGAATCGCAGCTCGGCAAGCTGTTCGAACCGATGCTCGAGGCCATGACCGACCGCGGCCCGGACAGCGCCGGCTTCGCCATCTATGGCGATGAAGTCGCCGATGGCTGGGTCAAGCTGACCCTGCAGGCCACCACGGAGGGCTACGACTTCACCGCCCTGGTGAGCGCCGTGAAGGCAAAGCTCGGTGCCGAGCTGGACTGGTTTCAGAACGCCAGCGCCATGGTTCTGAAAATCAAGGCCGAAGAGCCCGTGGTACGTGCCGCACTGGTCGAACTGGCGCCGGGCGTGCGCATCATGAGTGCCGGGCAGAGCATCGAAATTCTCAAGGGCATGGGCTTGCCCAGAGAGATTTCCGCGCGCTTCGGCCTGGCCTCGATGAAGGGCAGCCACATCATCGGCCACACCCGCATGGCTACCGAAAGTGCCGTGACCATGGAGGGCAGCCACCCGTTCTCGACCGGTGTCGACCTGTGCCTGGTGCATAACGGCTCGCTGTCCAACCACTTCCGTCTGCGTCAGGAACTGCGCCGCGAAGGCATTCATTTCGAAACCGAGAACGACACCGAGGTCGCTGCCGGTTACCTGGCCTGGCGTCTGCAGCAGGGCGACTCCCTGAAACAGGCTCTGGACAACTCACTGGAGGCCCTCGACGGCTTCTTCACCTTCGCCATTGGCACCCGCAACGGCTTTGCGGTGATCCGCGACCCGATCGCCTGCAAGCCGGCGATCCTCGCCGAGACCGATGACTACGTCGCCATGGCCTCCGAATACCAGGCGCTGTCCAGCCTGCCGGGTATCGACAAGGCCAGGGTCTGGGAGCCCGTTCCCGCCACCCTGTACATCTGGGAACGCAAGAAGGAGCACGCAGCATGAAAACCATCGATCTTTCCAGCGCCAGCGTGCGTGACCTCAACCAGGCGCTGCATGACCAGGCCAAGGCGGTCAGCGATCGCGAGTGGGTCGTGGCCCACCCCAACGGCGCCCATAACCTGGCGGTTGGCGTCAACGAAGCCATCTCCATCGATATTCAGGGGCATGCCGGCTACTACTGCGCGGGCATGAACCAGAAGGCCTCGGTCACCGTGCACGGCAACGTCGGCGTGGGCTGCGCCGAGAACATGATGAGCGGCTATGTGCGCGTCAAGGGCAGCGCCTCCCAGGCTGCTGGTGCCACCGCTCATGGCGGCCTGCTGGTGATCGAGGGCGATGCCGGCGCACGATGCGGCATCTCCATGAAAGGCATCGACATCGTGGTCGGCGGCAGCATTGGCCACATGAGCTGCTTCATGGGCCAGGCCGGCAGGCTGGTGGTCTGTGGCGACGCCGGTGATGCGCTGGGCGATTCGCTCTATGAGACGAAGATCTTCGTCAAAGGCAGTGTCGAGTCGCTGGGTTCCGACTGCATCGAAAAAGAAATGCGCGCCGAACATATCGAGGAGCTGCAGGCGCTGCTCAATCGCGCCGGCTTCAAGGAGAACGCTGCCGATTTCAAACGCTACGGCTCGGCTCGCCAGCTGTACAACTTCAAAGTCGATAACGCCAGCGCGTACTGATTCAGGAGCATCATCATGAGTGACAAGCAACCTCCCGTTCTGCGCGAGTCGGCCACCTTCGATCGCCTGACCATCCAGGAAATCCAGCGCGCCGCCGAGACCGGTATCTATGACATCCGCGGTGGTGGCACCAAGCGCAAGCTGCCGCACTTCGACGACCTGCTGCTGCTCGGCGCCAGCGTGTCGCGTTATCCCCTTGAAGGCTACCGCGAGAAATGCGGTACCGACGTCATCCTCGGCAACCGTTTCGCCAAGAAGCCGCTGCACCTGAAGATCCCGGTAACCATCGCCGGCATGAGCTTCGGCGCCCTGTCGGCCAATGCCAAGGAAGCCCTGGGCCGTGGCGCCAGTATCGCGGGTACCAGCACCACCACGGGCGACGGTGGCATGACGCCTGAAGAGCGCGGTCAGTCCCAGCATCTGGTCTATCAGTACCTGCCGTCACGCTACGGCATGAACCCCGACGACCTGCGCAAGGCCGACGCCATCGAGATCGTCCTCGGCCAGGGGGCCAAGCCTGGCGGCGGTGGCATGCTGCTCGGCATGAAGGTCACCGAGCGAGTCGCCGGCATGCGTACCCTGCCAATTGGCGTGGATCAGCGCAGCGCCTGTCGCCACCCGGACTGGACGGGGCCGGACGACCTGGCGATCAAGATCGCCGAACTGCGCGAAATCACCGACTGGGAAAAACCCATCTACGTGAAGATCGGCGCCAGCCGCCCGTATTACGACGTCAAGCTGGCGGTGAAGGCCGGTGCTGACGTGATCGTCCTCGACGGTATGCAGGGGGGCACCGCAGCGACTCAGGAAGTGTTCATCGAGCACGTTGGTATCCCGATTCTGCCGGCCATTCCGCAAGCCGTGCAGGCGCTGCAGGAAATGGGCATGCACCGCAAGGTTCAGCTGATCGTCTCCGGTGGCATCCGCAACGGCGCCGACGTGGCCAAGGCCATGGCGCTGGGCGCCGATGCCGTGGCTATTGGAACTGCTGCACTGATCGCGTTGGGCGACAACCACCCGCGCCTGGACGAGGAGCTGAAGAGGATCGGTTCAGCCGCCGGTTTCTACGACGATTGGCAGAATGGTCGCGATCCGGCCGGTATCACCACCCAAGACCCGGAGCTGTCCAAACGCCTCGACCCGGTCGAAGGTGGTCGACGCTTGGCAAACTACTTGCGTGTACTGGTGCTGGAAGCGCAGACCATGGCCCGCGCCTGCGGCAAGTCGCACCTGCACAACCTTGATCCAGAAGATCTGGTGGCGCTGACCGTGGAGTCTGCAGCCATGGCACGGGTACCGCTGGCCGGCACCAACTGGGTGCCTGGGCAGGGTTACTGATCACACCCATCAGCCGGCTTTTCTCAAGCAGAGAAGCCGGCTTTTGTGCACCTGAAGGAGTTCAAATGACTGCATCCTGGGCCTGGATGACACTGCTCGCCGCCGGCATCTGCGAAGTGATGTACGCCTCTGCCATTCCTCGTACGCAGGGCTTCACGCGGCTTTGGCCGAGCCTTTACTGCATCTTCTTCATCGCCCTGAGCATGTACCTGCTGGCGCTTGCGGCCCGCTACTTGCCGATGGGCACTGCCTATGCCGTATGGGTCGGCATCGGTGCGGTCGGCACGGCAATCTACGGCATCGTCTACCTCAACGAACCCGCCACGCTGGCGCGACTCGTTTGCCTGGTGCTGATCATCTGTGGGGTGGCTGGCCTGAAGCTGTTCAGCCCGGTGAGCTGAAGGCAGGCCTGGCTAATCGCAACGGCTGCAGTTTCTCCTGTAAGGCATGCCGTTCCTGGTATGCGTCAGCCTTTGTCTGCGACCAATGATCAGATCTCGCACATTCTCCTGATGCACTGCTGCACCCCTGTCGGTCACCGACTGCCTGGTTGACGCTAAGGCGCTTGGTCGGCCGCCATAGCCCTGCGGCTGGTCAGGCAGATGCCGTCATCGAGAGGACGTTCGTTGTGTGAAGGCGATGCGCCGTCAAGCTGCTCGCTGCGGATAACTCGCGAGCGGTGGCTTCGAAAGAGTGGAGGGGCTGGGGGATGACCGGCGGCGGTTGCCGCCGGTCGAAGGGTTATTTCAGCTTGTCGAGTTCTTCATCAGGCAGCGCGTAGCTGTGCTTCTCGTGAATGATCGTCGCGATCAGGGCGTAGAGGCTGACGGCAGCCACCAGAAAACTGATGAAGATCAGGATGGCGGGCTTGTCGGCGAAGGTGAATACAGCGCTGGCACCTTCGTAGGTGGTGATACTCATGGCGATACTCCTTGAGATGAGCCGGCCGCCCTCGCGGCCGGCCAGGGGTCATTTGGCCGGGGCGGCAGTCAGAGGCGGCTGTGCGGAGTTGCCACCCACCGTGGTGCTCTGCCCGTACATGCTGCTCCACTCCGGATAGGCTTGGGCCGGCACTTCGGTCAGGTCGAGGCCACGCTCTTCGGCATGCGCCGGAACGCGCAGGATGCCGGCCTTCTTGAGGGCGTAGGAGATGCCGTAGCCGGGGAAGAAGCCCAGCGCTGCCATCACCAGTGCGCCGCCGAGCTGGCCGAAGAAACTGATCTCCGGCATACCGTTCACGTTCGGGTAACCGGCCAGGAAGATGCCGCTGATCAGCAGGCCGGCGAAACCGCCGAAGCCATGCACGGCGAACGCGCCGACGGCATCGTCCAGCTTGAACTTGAGCAGCAGGTTGTTGACCAGTGGTGCCAGGGCCGAAACGCCCATGCCGATCAGGTAGGCCAGCCCGGGGTGGTAGAGATCCAGGCCGGGTGCTACCGAGATGATGCCGACCAGGCCACCGGACATCATCCAGTAGGGTTCGCGGGTGGTCAGGTAGGCGCCGATCAGGCCGCCAGCGAAGCCCATCAGGGTGTTGAAGGAGAAGGCGGAGAGGTTGGTCGGTTGGCCATAGATGTTGGTCCACTGAGCGCCGGAGTTGTAGATGATGCAGCCGCCGAGGAAGCCGAAGAAGCCGACGATGATCAGCATCAGGCCGACCACGCACATCGGCATGCTGTGGCCGACGATGGCATTGGCGCTGCCGTCCGGGTTGAAGCGGCCGATGCGTGCCCCGAGGTTGATCAGCACGCCAAGGGCGAAGAAGCCCGCGACCATGTGCACCACACCTGCCGCGCCGACGTCATGGTAGCCCCACAGTACGGTCAGCCAGCCTTCTGGGTGCCAGCCCCACGCGGCGGCGAGCAGCCAGAGAAAGCCGCCGAGCACGATGGTCATGATGATGAATGCGCTCATCCGCGCACGCTCGATGATCGCTCCCGAGAGGATCGAGCCGGTGGTGGCGGCGAACAGCGCGAAGGCGCCCCAGAAAATGCCGGTGGCGTTGTCCTGGATGTTCGGGCCCATGGCTTGACTCCACGGCATGCCGGCCATCAGGGCGTCCATACGCGGCACCAGGCCATCGGGGAAGGCGTTATAAACGGCCCAGCCGAGCAGGAACACGCTGGGCACGATGAAGCCGAAGGCGAGGATGTTCTTAACGCCCGCCGCCAGGGCGTTCTTCAGGCGCGAGGCGCCGATCTCGTAAGACAGAAAACCTGCGTGGATGCAGATCATCAGTGCGGTACACCACCAATAGAACATTTCCATGTTCAGCGTGTTGGTCATTTCAATCAGGGCCTGCAGCTCTTCGAGCGTAGGCGGTGTCTTCTGTTCTTCCATCACTGAATCCTCGAAAGCGGTTTATTGGAATAAGTGGTGCGCAGGCAGGTCGAGTCGAAAGTATTTTATTGCGGATAAACAAATGTTCTTATTGGGAAAGCAATGAGTGTGCCAGTCCTAAAGGGCTCCAGCCCTTGCTGTCTGCGGCGTAGAAGGGGTTGCAGTGCCCTTTTTTTGCTCACGATCAGTAGCCCTCGCCTGAAGATGGTTCGCCCGAGCGTTCCTTCTGCAACATGCCCTGGATCTGCTGCACCGAGTCCTGCGTTCGTCGCGCCAGATTGCGCACTTCATCGGCGACCACGGCGAAGCCGCGCCCCTGATCGCCAGCCCGTGCCGCTTCGATGGCGGCGTTGAGCGCTAGCAGGTTGGTCTGCTCGGCAATGCTGCGAATCCCCCCGGCGACCTGAGCGATCTGCGTGTAGGTGGCCTGGATGTTGGCCTGTTCGCGCTGGTGCAGCGTGGCGGCGGTTTTCTCGTCGCTGATCTCGCGCACAGCGCCGGTGACATACAGCAACTGACCCTGGGCGTTGCGCAGGCAGCGGCCGCGTTCGCGGTACCAGACCTCGCCACGGGTCTTGTGACGCATGCGGTATTCGACGGCGTAGAAGCCATCACCGCCGGTGTCGACCATCGAGGCATTGAAGGCCTGCATGACCTGTTTCAGGTCATCGGCGTTGACCACCTTGAAATAGCTGTCCCAGCCATCGGGAAATTCCTGGGCGCTGTAGCCGATCAGCTCGCGGAACTGCTCTGACCAGCGAATCAGGTTCTGCGGGTGGTCAGGGTCGCCGGCCACCACGTTCATCGCCCAGCTGCCTTCGGTCAGGGTGCGTTTGGTCAGTTCCCAGACCTGGCGTTCTTCGTCCCAATGGGCGCGCTCGGCCTCCAGCTCGTGCAGGCGCTGCTGGCTGTGGTCACGTTCGTGGATGAGTGCGCCGATCTGCGCCCGGGCCTCGGCGAGGTCTTCGCGGAGTGCGGCGTACTCTTCTGCACTGCAGGGTGGCGGCGCCTGGCATTCGGCCTGCTGGCGGATGCGTTGCAACTCGTCCCAGTCGCGCTGCAGCCGTTGCAGGCTGCTGAGCAGTCGGGCGTCGCGCTGCAGATGCGGTTGTGCGGCGGCCGCGCCGGGCTGGCCGTCGAACAGGCGGTTGAGCCACTGGCTGAGTTCATCGGCCAGGTTTCGGGATGCATTGCTGAACCACATGGGCCACCTCCGTGAGATCGAATGGCCATCACCAAGCAATTCTCTTTCCACAACCGGTTCGGTTAGGCCCGCACCCTGCTCTTGTCCGGGTCGTAGGCGACAGTGCTGGCGCTGACCTCGGCGCGGATGCGCTTCTGCTGGCCGTCGAGCTTGCCTATCTCGACGGCGGTACCGGGCTCGCAGTAGCCGACATCCAGGCGACACAGGGCGATGTTGCGGCCCAGTACCGGTGAGCGCGTGGCACTGGTGATCACGCCGACACGGGCCCGGCCGCTGTATACGCCATCGCCGTGGGCCGCGGTTTCGTTGCCTTCCAGCTGCAGGCCGACCAGCTTGTGGCGGGGGGCTGCGTTGCGCCTTGATAGGGCATCGCGGCCGATGAAGTCCGCCGCCTTGCTCTTGAGTGGCACACAGAAGCCAATGCCGGCCTCGAACGGATCCGTCTGGTCGTCGAATTCGTAGCCGGCAAAGATCAGCCCCGCCTCGATACGCAGCATGTCCAGCGCTTCGAGACCGAGGGGTACCAGGCCCAGGGGTTCGCCGAGCTGCCACACGCGTTGCCACACCTGTAGCGCATCGTGCGGATGGCACCAGATTTCGTAGCCCAGCTCGCCGGTATAGCCGGTGCGCGACACCATCACGGGTGGGCCGTTGTAGTCATCCAGACGGCCGACCAGAAAGCGGAACCAGCCCAGCTCCTCCAGCGTTGGCTGGGTGCCTGGCGTCCAGATCATCTGCGCGAGCAGTTGGCGGCTCAGCGGGCCCTGCACGGCGACGTTGTGGATCTGCTCGGAGGCGCTCTTTATCCACACCTTCATGCCCAGTTTTGCGGCCTGTTCACGCAGCCAGATGCCGGCGTAGTCCTCGCCACCGATCCAGCGAAACGCATCGGCACCGAGGCGCAGCAGGGTGCCGTCGTCGAGCATGCCGCCGTGCTCGAAGCACATCGCCGAATACACCACCTGGCCGACCGCCAGCTTGCGCACGTCGCGGGTCAGGCAGTGGTCGAGCAGTGCTTCGGCGTCGGGGCCGAGCACCTCGAATTTGCGCAGCGCGGAGAGATCCATCACCGCTACGCGTTCGCGGCAGCCGTGGTATTCCTCGGTGGCGCCGTAGCCGTCGAAGCGGGTCGGTGTCCAGAAGCCCCGGTAGTCGGCGAACTGCCGGGTGAGGGCCGAGGTGCCGGCGTGAAAGCCGCTTTCGCGGGTCAGCACCGGATCGGCATCTGCTGTTTTTCGAGTGGCCATGGCGAGACTGAAACGCTCCTTCTCGGAATACACGCGGATGTGGATATCGGTGGGCTGCCAGCCATTGGCGGGGTCGATGTCGTCCGGGCAGGAACTGCTGGCGCAGACCAGATCGGTCAGCGCCTTGAGCAGGACGTAATCGCCAGGGCGCGACCAGGGTTCGTCCAGCGTCAGGTGCTGGTGCGCGTCGATGGCGGTGTTGTAGAAGAAGTTGATCGCCGGCCAGCCGGCGCGCGGGTGTACGCCGTGAGCGGCCATGGCGCGGCTGATGTTGTCGCTGCAGTTGGCGTGGCCGAAGTAGCCGTGCGCCTCGTAGTAGCGTGCCGCACAGGCCAGGGCGAAGGTATCGTGGCGGCCGACGGTATCGCGCACCACCTCCAGCATGGGTTGCATGTTGCGGTCGTAGAAGCGGCTGAACAGGCCCGGCCCCGGGTAGGCGTTGCCGTTCAGGGTACGGGTGACGGTGGGGTCGAGGTCGATCTCGCGTCCGGTATCCAGGCCGGCGCGGTCGAAGGCGACGAAATCCGAACACTGGCGCCCGGCCACGTCGATCACCTGGACGAACTGCCCGGCTGCGACGAGGTAGTCGCGCGCGCTGCCGGGGTGGATGGTGAACTCGTCGATCAATTCGCCCAGCGGCACGGGAAGTGTCGGCACCCAAAGCCTGCGCGGGTTGGCACGGTGCAGCAGCACACGCAGTTCACTGGCGCGCTGCTGGCTGTCCACTGCGCTACGCCCACCAGGGGCGGCGACGATCACGCACAGCGCAGCGTTGGCCAGCAGTTGGCGGCTGAAGCCTGCGGGTGTGGCGGCGGGCCACAGCCGGGCGGCGGCCGGCAGGCGGCGACAGTCCACACCACGGCGGGTAAGCCCGTTGCTGACGTGAATCGACTCGCGGCTGCCATCGTGCAGCAGGCGGGCGATGGCATCGGCACCAGCGCTGGCTTGCAGGCCCAGTGCCGCCAGCGCTTCGCGGCCATCCTCGGCGAAGGCCAGTAGCTCGGCAGGCTGATCGCCCTCGAGGTCGATCACCTCCAGGCGATCACCCGGCTCCAGCGCGAACACGGTCAGCCCGCCAGGGGCTACGCGGTGGCGTTCCAGATCGGCGGCGCGGGCGAACAGCGCCGGCTCCAGTGGGCGGCTTGTCACAGGCAGGTTCATGGCAGCGCCTCAGCTGGCGGACTTCAGGCGGTCGGCCGGCGGCGTGTCGCTCAGATAGGTATCCAGCGAGTCGTCCAGTGCCTCCAGCCAGGGCGTGTGATGCGGTGTGGCCAGGGTGCCGGTGATCAGCGAGCGATAGCACTTGTCGCGGTAGCCCATGATGTTGTCGTACTTGTCTTTCTTCCACTGCAGGAAGGTGGCGTTGACCTCGGCGATGTCGAAGCTCGGGTAGTCGGTTGTGGCGATCAGCTGGCGGATGTATTCGCCCTGGAATTCGAACATCTGCTGGGCGGTTTCCAGCGTCTCCTCTTCTTGGCGCCAGGCCAGGTTCTCGGCGTGCATGCGCTCGGGGTCGGGCAGCGCGATGCGCCCGAGAATCACGTCGCGGGCGTACCAGGCCTGGGCGTCGAACATGTTGAAGCTGTACCACTGATCCTGCATGCCGAGGTAGATCAGCCGCGGGTTCTGCTCCCAGCACACACCCTTGTAGAGGTTCAGCGGCCACAGGCGATTGCCTGTTTTCAGGCGCAGCGCTTCCGGCAGGAAAGGGAAGTGGTGCTTGTAGCCGGTGCACAGGATGATGGCGTCGATGTGCTTGCAACTGCCGTCGACGAAGAACGCGGTGCTACCCTGCACGTGGCTGAGCAAGGGGCGCTCCTCCCAGTTGGCCGGCCATTTGTAGCCCATCGGTGCGCTGCGGTAGCTGCTGGTGATGGAGCGGGCACCGTACTTGTAGCACTGCGAGCCGATGTCTTCGGCCGAATAGCTGGCGCCGACGATGAGCACGTCCTTACTCTTGAATTCCAGGGCGTCGCGAAAGTCGTGGGCGTGCAACACGCGCCCGGCGAAGCGCTCGAAACCGGGAAAGTCAGGCACGTTGGGTGTGGAAAAGTGGCCGCTGGCGACCACCACGTAGTTGAAGGTTTCGCTGTAGGTGCGGTCATGCAGGTGATCGTGGGCGGTGACCGTGAACAGCTCGCTGGCCGCGTCGAAGGTGACGTCGCGCACCGCGGTATCGAAGCGGATGTAAGGCCGCACGCCGGCTTTCTCGACGCGGCCCTTGATGTAATCCCAGAGCACCTCACGGGGTGGGTAGGAGCCCATGGGTCGGCCGAAATGCTCGTCGAAGCTGTAGTCGGCGAACTCCAGACATTCCTTCGGCCCGTTCGACCAGAGATAGCGGTACATGCTGCCGTGCACCGGCTCACCGTGTTCGTCCAGGCCCGTGCGCCAGGTGTAGTTCCACATGCCGCCCCAGTCGGTCTGCTTCTCGAAGCAGACCAGTTCGGGAATCTCCGCACCATCGGCCTGGGCGGACTGGAAGGCTCGCAACTGGGCCAGGCCGCACGGGCCGGCGCCGATGATGGCGACTCGTTGGTTCATGTTCGGTTCTCCGGTTGGCGAGGCGTCGCGATGCTCGGCGCTCCCCTGCAACGCCTGGGAGCGAGCCGGCGCGGGTTTATCAGCCCTTGGCGGTACGTTTCTTCTTCTCGGGGTCGTCGAAGGGCAGCGTATGGGCGATGGCGCTGACCTCCAGGCTGCCGCGCACCTGCAGCGGTACGCCTTGTTCGGCGATATCGGGTTCGACCCGGGCGATGGCCATGGAGCGTCCGCTCAGGCGTGAGTACATGGCGCAGGTGATCAGGCCGACCTGACGCCCTTCGTGCCAGAGGCTGTCGCCACCCTCGGCGGCTTGCTCGCCATTGAGCAGCACACCGAAGATCCTGAAGCGTTCCTGGCCCTGGCGCCGGTAGTGCTCGGCGGCACCCCGGAAGTCGCGCTTGCCGGGCGACACGGTGAAGTCCAGGCCCAGCTCCCACAGCGTGTCGCCAGCCTTCTGGTCGGCGAAGGGGTACATCTGCGAGTTGTCATAGGGGAAGAACAGCAGGTAGCTCTCCACGCGCAGCCAGTCCAGGGCGGTGAAGGCGCAGGGGATGATGCCGTGGTCCCGGCCCTGTTCCAGGATGCCGTCCCAGATCAGCGGCGCATCGGCGGCCTTGCAGAAGATCTCGTAACCGCGCTCGCCGGTGTAGCCGGTGCGCGAGATCATCACCGGGCGGTCGAACAGCCGGGTCTGCAGGTGATGGAAGTAGGGCAGCTCGCGGATGCCGGGTACGTGCTCGGCGAGAAAATCCACGGCTGCCGGGCCTTGCAGGGACAGGTCGTGGAGGTCGTCGTCGAACAGTACCGCGACCTGGCGACCCTGTGCCGAGCGGATCAGCATCTCGTAGCCAGTGCCGGCCCCGTGCACCACCATGAAGGCGTTGGGGCCGGTGCGATAGACGATGCAGTCGTCGATGAAGGTGCCGTCCTCGTCGAGCAGGCAGGCGTACACCGATTTGCCGGGATAGAGCTTGGCCATGTCGCGGGTGGTGGCGTAGTCGAGCAGGCTTTCGGCGTGGGGGCCGACGTAGTGCACCTTCTTCAGGCCCGAGACGTCCATCAGCCCGGCGCGGGTGCGGATCGCCTCATGATGGTCGGCCAGATCGCTGGCATAGGTCCAGGCGGTGCCCATGCCGTTCCAGTCTTCCAGGTTCGAACCAAGCGCCAGGTGGCGTTCGCGCAGGGCGCTGATGCGCCATGAGTTGGCCATGGGAAAATCCTCGTGTAGTGATCGGGTCAGGCTTCGGAGTCGAACTGGCGCAGCCAGTCCACCAGGGTCTGGCGGTAGCGGGTCATGCCTTTGTAGTCGGCGATGGCATCTGGCAGGTCGCGCAGCACGCGGTGCAGGCGGCGCGCCCAGGCCGGATTGCTGACCAGTTCTTCCATGCTGATCAGGTAGGTGCGAATGCTGAACAGCACGGCGTTGGAGCGCGGTAGGCGGGCCATCAGCTGCAGCTCCACGCGCAGGTGCACCAGGCGGCCGACGTTGTCCGGGGTGACCGAGCCGCGGTCGCTGCCCCATTCGTGAAAGGTCTCCGGCGAGGTGTCCAGGCGCGGGTTGATGGTCAGCGTCCAGTTCAGTCGGCGCACCGGGTGGCCGACCTGAATGTTCAGCAGAAACTTCAGGGCGCGTTCGAAGATGCCCATCTGGTTGGCCATCGGTACGGGCGAGTGCCACTGTTTGAAGCTCATGCCGGCGTCGAAGCGTAGCGACCAGTCGGCCGGGCAGGTGACCATGCCGGCGTCCATGAACAGGTCGTCGTCACGCTGGTCGAGCACGGCGAAATCGCCCTGCATCTGCCGGGTGATGTACTCCAGCGGCTCGCACGGCAGGCTGTCGGCATCGCCAAAGGTGAAGTGCTGATCGATGCCCATGGCCAGGTTCTGCCAGCGCCAGGCGGTGCCGTTGCGCTCAAGTTGAAAGTGCTGCGGATAGTCGCCGGCCAGCTGCTGCATCAGCATTTCCAGCAGATCCCAGGCGGCCTGGGCCATGTGCGGCATCACCAGGCAGCGCTCGGGGTCACGCTCCAGAACGCGGGCGCGCTCGGCCATCTCCGACAGGTAGTGTTCGTCCACATCGAAGCAGTGCTCGAACACCGAGCCCGGATCGCGCGACACCGCTGGCTCGATGTTCACCGAGTACATATAGGCGTCTTCCGGGAACGGAAATGGGAACCGGGCAATAGCGGCCGGGCTGTTGCGGAAGCTGAAGTCGTCCCGGTAGGTTTCTGCCGGTTTGAAGATCAGGGGCATGGCACGTCTCCGGTATCAGATATCCAGCAGGATCGGGCTGCCGCAGCCACGCGAGACGCAGGGCATCAGGCTGGTGGCACGCTCGGCGGCGGCAAGAAACAGGTCGCGGTGTTCCACGTCGCCTTTCAGGTAGGGCGTCTGGCACTGGCCGCAGACGCCACCGCGACACAGGTTGGGCAGCTCCACACCCGCGCACTCCAGGGCTTCGAGCAGGCTTTGCTCGGCGCCGACCGCCACCTGACGGCCACTGCGTGCCAGCTCTACAAGGAAGGGCACGCCCGGCTCCGGGGTGGCGAAGGCCTCCCAGTGCACCCGCGTCGCTGGCCAGCCGAGGGCCAGGCTTTGTTCGCGCAGGGCATCGAGCAGTGATTGCGGGCCACAGGCATAGACGTGAGTGCCGAGTGGGCGATGGCTTAGCAACTGGCCCAGGTCGAGACGTCGGTTGCTGCTTTCGTAGACATGCAGGCGCTCGCCCAGCCGCTCGCGCAGGGTCTCGACGTAGGCATCGTTGACCCCTGCGCGGTAGGCGTAATGCAGCTCGAAAGCGTCGCCTCGGCGCAGCAGTTCGGTGCTGTAGGCAAGGAACGGAGTGATGCCGATACCGGCGGCGATCAGCACGTGCAGGCGCGCCGTGCTGTGTAACGCAAAGAGGTTGGCCGGCGGCGAGATCCGCAACCGATCGCCTGTCTGCAACTGTTCGTGCACGTAGCGCGAGCCGCCGCGTGATTGCGCCTGCTGGCGCACGGCGATCCGGTAGTGGCTGGTGTCGCTCGGGTCGCTGAGCAGCGAGTAGGCGTTGCGCTTGCCGTTCGGCAGGTGCACCTGCACGTGGCTGCCAGCGGAGAACGCCGGCAGCGTGCCACTCAAGGGCTGGAGCGACAGCTCGCGGATCACCGGGGTGATCATCCGGGTCTCACCGACCCGCACCTCGAAGGCGGTCATGGTCGGGCCTGCGCATAGGGCTGGTCGGCATCCGCGCAGACACCAAGGTAGGCGCCCAGGCGCTCGGAGAAATGCCGGCGCACTTCCAGCAGTACAGCGCAGTGGCTGCAGGCTTGCAGATCGGCGGATGTGCCCACCTGCAGGCTGGCGCAATGTACGCAGAACAGCATGCGTCGGCCGCTTTCGCTGCAGTGCAGGGTGATCTCGTCGGCCAGCAGGCCGGCCGCCCGTGCCACACCGTGCAGCGACCAGATGAAGGCTTCGTCGCCGTTCAGCTCGAGGTGCACCCCGATGCGGGCTTCGTTCAACAGCGTGCCCAGTGCCTCGCCCAGCGCGGTTTCGTTGGCGTATTGCGGCAGCGCCAGGTGGCGAAGTTCGCTGGCGTCGATGCGGGCCAGCACTTGCGCCTGCCGTTGCTGACCGGCGTCCTGGGTGACCAGTACCTGAAAGGTCACCCGTTGGGCGGGATCGCCGCTGGGGTATCGCGGCACGCTGAAGGGGGGCAGCTCGGCTGTGCGGGTCATGGCGATCCTTGTTGCTCTGGATTGAAGCGATCAGGTCATAAGTTGGTGCAGGCTTGGTGTTTCTCTGTAGGCAAGATAATTTCCTGTCACGCTTGTTCGCTCAATCCACCAGAGGAGATATGCCAAAAGGGGTAGTGCGGCCCGGCGAGGCATGGAAGTTGCTGTGGTGATTCGTCCAATCACCGCAGAAGACGGGGAGGAGTGCATGCGTGCAGCCGGTTTCGCCCCGGCTCCCGTGGCAGCGTCGAATGCGCTGACCGAACGTGAGGAGCAGACCCTGCAGTTGATCGCTGCGGGCAACAGCAACAAGCAGATCGCCCGCGAGCTGGGCATCAGCGACGGCACGGTGAAAATCTACGTGCGCAGCCTGCTGCGCAAATTTCACCTGCACTCGCGTCTGGAACTGGCCAGCTGGGTGCATCGACACACCGGCAAGGCCTCGGCCAGTACCCAGACCGCCGTCGGGCCGGCGGGTGTCGCAGGGTTGATCAACGATCTGCCGGTGCTGATCTATCGCGGCGATAACGCCCGCACCTGGTACATGGATTACGTCAGCGAAGGCTGCCTGCAACTGACCGGCTACTGCGCCGAATACCTGACCCGCGATCCTGCTCACAGCTTCGGCTCACTGATCCTCGCCGAGTACGCCGATTACGTTTGGTACTGCGTGCAATGCGCGTTGCTCAAGCACGAGCCCTTTCACCTGCGTTACCGCATCTGCTGCGCCGATGGACGAATCAAGGAAGTCTGTGAGACAGGCGTTGGCGTGTATTCCGCCAGTGGCGAGGTGCTGGGTGTGGAAGGTGCGATCTTCGAGGTGGCGGGCTGAATTACCGTTGACCCTAAACGAAAGGCCCCCGCACAAGGGCGGGGGCTTTCTCATCAGCTATCTGTTTTCCCGGACCAGCCCAGTAGCCTGACTTAGCCGCAAGCGTCAGGCCCGCGACAAGGTGGATATCTGCTTGCGCCGGTACACCGTGTCACGGCGCGACAGCAGCAGGTACAGCGGCAGGGTGACGATGATCGCTACCAGCCAGGACAGGTCGGCGCCATCCAGCTTGCTGGCCATCGGGCCGGTGTAGATCGGCGTGACCGCGAACGGCAGTTGCACCAGGATGCCCACTGCATAGGCGCTCACCGCGTTGGGGTTGAAGCGCCCGTAGATGCCTCCATTGGCGTCGAACAGTGAAGGGATGTGGTAGCGCTGTTTCTGCACCAGGTAGAAGTCGGCGAGATTGATCACCGCCCAGGGTACCAGCACGATCATCATCGCCAGGATCAGCTGCATGAAGCGCGAGATGAAGTCCGCAGGCGCACTGACCGCAACCACGCAGCAGGCCACCAGCAAAATCGCCGAGAGCGCCACCCTGGCTTGACGGCTGGGCGCCCAGTCGGCGGCGAAGGTCTGTACCGAGGTGATCAGCGCCAACACCGCACCGTACAGATTCAGGGCGTTGTGGCTGATGATGCTGAGGATGAACAGCACCATGAGCAATGGGCCGAATGCGCCGGTGCTCTGCTTGACCGCGTCCATGGTGTCGGTGCCCGCGCTCACCGACAGCGCCACCAGGGTGCCGAACACGAAGCACAGCGAGGTACCGAGAACGGCACCGGTATAGGTGGCGATGAAGGGTTTCCAGATACCCACGCTTTTCGGCAGGTAGCGCGAGTAGTCCGAGGTGTAGGGCGCGAAGGAGATCTGCCAGATGGCGCCCAGCGAGGCCATCGCCAGCCAGCCGGCGAGGTTGAAGCCGCCACGGCTGGCGAAGTCCGCCGGCAGGCCGTTGGCGAACAGCGCGATGAAACCGGCGAGCAGGCCGATGCCCATCACCCAGGTACCAATACGGTTGAGGGTGTGGATGAAGTTGTAGCCGAGGATGCCGATCAGCGTCGCGGCGCAGGCACCGATCAGCACGGCGGCAGGCAGCGGCAGATCCGGTACCACGGTGTGGATCGACTTGCCGGCCAGCACGCAGTTGGAAATGAAGAAACCGATGTACAGGACTGCGGCGATCACCACCACCAGCAAGGCGCCGTAACGGCCGAACTGGCCGCGGCTCTGCAGCATCTGCGGCAGGCCCATTTGCGGACCCTGGGCCGAAGCCAGGCCGAGCACGATTCCGCCGAGCAGGTGGCCGACCAGAATGGCGCAGATCGCCCAGCCAAGGCTGAGATGGAACACCTGCACGGCCATGGCACCGGTGACGATGGGCAGCGGCGCGATATTGGTGCTGAACCAGAGGGTGAACAGATCACGGACGCGGCCGTGACGATCGGCATCGGCGACCTGGCCGACGCTGTTGCTTTCAACGAGCTCTTGCTGAGACATGGACGGTTCTCCTGCGCAAAGTTGCGACGGCATGCAGCATCGCGTGAGCGGGGCTGGCCGGTTTAGCAGGCTGTTGAAAAACTAGCTACGTTGCCGCTGCGTCGTTGAAAACAGCCTCAAAATGCTCATGTACAACTCGTACACTCCGCTTTTTCGGCTGTTTTCGCCTCGCGTCGGCTGCCTCGCCTACGTTTTTCAACTGCCTGTTAGATGCGTGAGGGGTGGCGGCTGAGCGGGTCAGCTGCGCCTGTCGCGGGAGAGCCCGCAGACGGGGGAGAACGGGCAGGGGTAGAGCAGCAGGGCTGTGCGGGACACCATGGGAAAACCTACTTCTTGTCTTTATTCGGATAGGGTTTTGCGTCTCGCCGCAAGGGCGAAGGCCGCTGCCCGGCATGGCCGGGGCAGCGGTTGCGGGGCTCAGCGGAAGGCTGGCACCACGTGCTGGATGAACAGCTCCAGGGACTTTTTCTTCTCGGCGTAGGGCAGGCTGTTGTCGGCCCAGAAGCTGAATTCGTCGACGCCCAGTTCCTGGTAGTGACGGATGCGAGCGATGATTTCTTCGGGCGTGCCGATCATGGTGTTCTTGCGGATGTTCTCCAGCTCGAACTCCGGACGCTCCTTGAATTTCTCCTCGGGGCTCGGCTCCAGCAGACCGTCAACCGGGGTGGTCTTGTTACCGAACCAGGCATCGAAAGTGCGGTAGAAGCGCGAGATCGCCGCAGCGCCGACCTTCCAGCCCTCGGGGTCGTCTGCCAGATGCACGTGGGTGTGGCGCAGCACCATCAGCTGTGGGCGTGGCACGTCCGGGTTGTTGGCCAGGGCGGCATTGAACTTGTTGTTCAGGTCGACCACTTCCTCGTCGCCCTTCATCAATGGCGTGACCATCACGTTGCAGCCGTTGGCCACCGCGAAGTTGTGCGAGTCCGGGTCGCGGGCGGCGATCCATATCGGCGGCAGCGGTTGCTGCAGCGGCTTGGGCGACGAGGTGCTGGTGGGGAATTTCCAGATCTCGCCGTCGTGGGCGTAATCGCCTTTCCACAGCGCCTTGACCACCGGCACCATCTCGCGCAGGTACTTGCCGCCATCACTGGCGGGCATGCCGCCGGCCATGCGATCAAATTCGTACTGATAGGCACCGCGGGCCAGACCGACTTCCATGCGGCCGTTGCTGATCACGTCGAGCAGGGCGCATTCACCTGCCACGCGGATCGGGTTCCAGAACGGCGCGATGATGGTGCCGGCGCCGAGGCGGATAGTGCTGGTGCGGGCAGCCAGGTAGGCCAGGATCGGCATCGGGCTTGGCGAAATGGTGTATTCCATGGCGTGGTGCTCGCCAACCCACACGGTGCTGAAACCACCGGCCTCGGCCAGCTGGGTCAGCTCGGTCAACTGATCGAAGAGCTCACGGTGGCCGACTTCCTGGTCGTAGCGTTCCATGTGGACGAACAAAGAAAATTTCATGTCGCTTTCCTCGATTTTTTATAAAGCCCGGTGCGCTTGAAGCGCTGTCGGGACTGGCCGCCGTGCAGGATCACGAGGCTTATGGTTCATGGTATACCATAATATAAAATACTTTGGCGAGTACCCGCCGACCAGTGTTATCGAAAAGCGTCAGTGACTGGCTGCCTGCCAGGCGCTCCAGCGTTGCGCGATCCGCTCGCCGTTGAGGCTCCAGTATTTGAAATCCAGCGTGATCTGCCCGGTTTTGTGGGCGCCGGGCTGTTTCTCCGCCAGTTTGGGATCCACCAGTGCCGAGGCGCCGAGGTTGACCGGCGCATAACCGGTCAGCGAGGAAAAGTCGGCCTGGGGTTTCGGGCTGGTGGCATGGGCGATGAAGGTGCGCGCTGCCGCAACATTGCGCGAGCCACGGGGTATCACCAGAAAGTCGCCGGCCACCAGGTTCTGCTGCCAGCTCATGCCCACCGGTGCTCCCTGATCGTGCAGCGCATTGACCCGGCCGTTCCAGAACATGCCCAGGCTGGCGGTGCCGGAGGCGAGCAACTGCTGTGATTCGTCACCGCTGCCCCACCAGGCGATAGCGCCCTTGATGCTGTCGAGCTTCCTGAAGGCGCGATCCAGATCCAGCGGATACAACTGCGAGGGATTCACCCCATCGGCGAGCAGGGCGATCTCCAGCACACCTGGGCTCGGCCACTTGTAGAGCGCGCGTTTGCCCGGAAAAGTGCCGGTGTCGAACAGCGCCGCCCAATTCTGCGGCGCCTCGCGCAGGGCCTGAGTGTTGTAGCCGAGGATGAAGGAAAAGTAGAACGAGCCGGCGCCGTAGATGGTGACGAAGCGCGGGTCGATGGTGCGCTTGGCGATTTGCTTGAAATCCAGAGGCTCGAGCAGCCCTTCCCGGCCAGCACGCAGGGCGAAATCCGCCTCCACATCGACCACGTCCCAGGTGACCTGGCCACTCTCCACCATGGCCTTGAAGGCGGCATAGTCAGTGGGCCCGGCCTGCTCGACACGAATGCCGGTCTGCTGGGTGAAGGGTTCGCTCCAGGCGCGGGTCTGTGCTGCCTGGGTGGTGCCACCCCAACTGACGAAGGTGATGCTCTGCTCGGCGTGAGCCGCCAGGGTGAACAGGCAGAACAGACTGGCCATTACGCTACGCATTGAATTGCCTCCCGGAAGTGTTCGATAGCGCCACGAAGCGCGCTGTCTTCTGCTGAGCAGAGAAGCACGCGCTACAACGGCAGACGGTATGCCGTAATATCGTCTAGCAAGATGCGCTCCAGCGCGCCGGCCTCGTGCTAGAGCGTCGCGTCAAGCTCGCGAGGGGGAGAATCAAGGCGACTGGGAAGTGCAGTACCACTATTTGCGGGAGGGAGCGTTACGCTTCGCTCTGATCATCTTGGCAGAGCGCTAGCCAAAGCTTTCTGCAGGCCGGTGTAAGGCGATAGCGGACGTTCGATTTGGTGGGCTTCAGCCCGCCAATTGGCGCCCCACAACGAACGGCCGCTTGCGCCTTGTATCGGTAAAGACGTGAACGTGCAGTCGCTATCAGCACAGCTCCGGGTGTTTGTTGCAGGTGCCGTAGCCCTCGCTCTTCATCTCATCCAGCGCCTTTTGCAGTCTTGCGACCACTTCGTCCGGGGTGTCGAGGTTGAGGGCCAGGTAAAGATCGGAGCGGTCGAAGGTCAGCACGTTGCGCAAGCCGGTGACGTCCGCCTGGCGTGCCTGGTGGCGCCATACCGGATCGGTGGTGCCCCACAGGTCGATGCGACCCTGGGTCAGTTTGGCGATGTTTTCCGGGTCACGCAGGGTGTTGATCGGTTCTAGACCGGCCTTCTCCAGGGTCTGGCTGGCGGCGCTGTCTTTGTAGCTGCCGATGCGGTACTGGCGGGCCTGCTCGAGGCTCGTCAGGTTGGGGATGTTTGAGCCCGGCGCGGCGAGCAGCACGCGCTCGACCTTGGCAACCGGCCCGACCCACTTGAACAGCGGGCGGCGCGCCTCGTTCATCGAGGTGGAGAACAGGCCGTGGTTGGCGTTGGCGAGAGTGGCGTCGTAGACGCGACTCCAGGGGAAACGCAGGGTCAGGGTGTAGTCGATACCGGCACGCTTGAACATCTCGCGCACGATGGTGGTGCTGACCCCCTGGATATTGGCGTCACGGGCGAAATTCTTTTCGTTATCGGCCATGTTGAATGGCGGAAAGTTTTCCGTTTGTAACACCACCTTGTAGCCAGGCGGCAGTTCGGCCTGAGCGGGCAGGGCGAAGACGCTGGAAACGGACAGCAAACAGACGAACCATGCGGCTTTGACGGTCATGAGGGGGCTTCTCTTTGTTGGGCTGCTGCCGTTGTATCGCGCTGGCGCGCAAACGGCAATCAGTCCTGAAAGAGCGAAGCCCAGGGGGATGACGCTGTATCGCACGTCGGGCCACTACAGGGGCCTGGTGCTGTGCGAGAAGATTTGCCAATAAAGCATCAACAGGCATTGGCGCCGAAACAGAAAAGGGATGGTCGTGGCCATCCCTTGGCACCGTGCAAGCAGGCTTATTCCTTGTTGCTGCTGTTGTAGATCTCGCGATCCAGTTCGTTCTCGCTGCTGCCGACCAGGGTGGTGGTCATCAGGTCGCCGGCCACGTTTACCGTGGTGCGCGCCATGTCGAGGATGCGGTCGATGCCGGCAATCAACGCCACGCCTTCGAGGGGCAGGCCCACCGAGGTCAGCACCAGGCCGAGCATGATCAGGCCGGCACCGGGCACGCCGGCGGTGCCGATCGAGGCCAGGGTCGCGGTAAGGATGATCATCAGGTACTGACCGGCATTCAGATCGATGCCGAAGGCCTGAGCGATGAACAGCGCCAGCACGCCCTGATAAATGGCGGTGCCATCCATATTGATGGTCGCGCCCACGGGCAACACGAAGCCGGCCACCCCTTCCGACACGCCGAGGTTCTTGCGCGCGCACTCGATCGACACCGGTAGGGTGCCCGAGCTGCTCGAGGTGCTGAAGGCCACCGCCAGTGCCGGGGCGATGCCCTGCAGGAAGCGCAGCGGGCTGAGCCGGGCGAGCAAGCCGAGCAGGCCGCCATACACCAACAGCATGTGTGCCAGGCTGGCCAGGTAGATGACGCCGATCACCCCGCCCAGCGGCAGCAGCACTTCGATGCCGTGGGACGCCACGACGCCAGCGATCAAGGCGAACACGCCGATCGGCGCGAAGCGCATCACCAGGTCGGTGAGCTTGTAGAACACCTCGGCCAGGCTGTTGAACAGCTTGACCACGGGCGCGGCTTTTTCACCCACCAGGTTCATGCTCACGCCCAGGGCGATGGCAAAGACGATGATCTGCAAAATGTTGCCTTCGGCGAACGCGGTCACCGGATTGGCCGGTACCAGGCCGACGAGGATTTCCACCAGGGAGGGCGCCTGTTTGGCCTCGGTGGCGGCGCTGGCGACCATGTTCATGCCGGCGCCCGGAGTGAACAGTGCACCGAACAGCAGGCCGATACTCACCGCGAATGCGGTGGTCACCAGATAGATGGCGATTGTCTTGACGCTGATCCGGCCCAGCTTGGCGGTGTCCTGCATGCAGGTAATACCGGCCACCAGGGAGACGAACACCAGCGGCACGATGAGCATCTTGATCGCATTGAGGAACAGTGCGCCCAAGGGGGCGAGGAGCTTGGCGCCGTCCTTGAACAGCAGGCCGACCAATACGCCGAGCACGAGGCCGATGAGAATCTGCTGCCAGAGGGGCATGCCCCTTAGGAAGCGGCGTATAGGGGTAGGGCTCTGACTCATGGATATCACCTAAATTGTCGTTGTTGTGATGACCATCGTGACGGTCTTTACGGGTGTTGCCCGGCAGGCGAGGGCACAAATGAAGGCGCCGCCCTCAATGGAGGCGGCGCGAATAACTGGTTGATAGGGCGCAGTGGATCAGCCCTGCAGGGGCACCAGGCGCGGTGCGATCATATTCTCGGGGCGCAGGATGTCGGCCAGCGTAGCCTCGTCAAGCAGCCCTTCCTCACGCACCAGTTCCAGTACACCGCGACCACTGTCCAGCGCGACCTTGGCGATGCGCGTGGCGTTTTCGTAGCCGATATAGGGGTTGAGTGCGGTGATCAGGCCGATGGAGTTTTCCACCTGGGCACGGCAGTGGGCTTCGTTGGCGGTGATGCCGTTGATGCAATGCTCGCGCAGCATGTCCATGGCGCGCTGCAGCAGGCGGATCGAGTCGAAGATCTTGTAAGCGATCAGCGGCTCCATCACGTTCAGCTGCAACTGACCGCCTTCGGCTGCCATGGTCAGCGCCAGGTCGTTGCCGATGATTTCGAAGGCCACCTGATTGACCGCTTCCGGGATCACCGGGTTGACCTTGCCGGGCATGATCGAACTGCCTGGCTGACGTGCCGGCAGGTTGATCTCGTTGATGCCGGTGCGCGGGCCGCTGGAGAGCAGACGCAGGTCGTTGCAGATCTTCGACAGCTTGACCGCGGTACGCTTGAGCATGCCGGAGAACAGCACGAAGGCGCCCATGTCGGAGGTCGCTTCAATCAAGTCGGCAGCCGGCACCAGCGGCTGACCACTGATCAGCGCCAGGCGCTGCACGGCCAGATGCTGGTAACCAGGGTCGGCGTTGATGCCGGTGCCGATGGCGGTGCCGCCCAGGTTCACTTCAGTGAGCAGTTCCGGCGCCAGGCTGCGCAGGCGCGCCAGGTCTTCACCGAGGGTGGTGGCGAAGGCGCGGAATTCCTGACCGAGGGTCATCGGTACAGCGTCCTGCAGTTGGGTGCGGCCCATTTTCAGCACGTGGCTGAACTCGACGCCTTTGGCCGCGAAGGACTGGATCAGGCTGTCCAGGCTGGCCAGCAGGGTGTCGTGGCCGAGCAGCAGGCCCAGGCGGATGGCGGTGGGGTAGGCGTCGTTGGTCGACTGCGCCATGTTCACGTCGTTGTTGGGGTGCAGGTGCTTGTATTCACCTTTGGCATGGCCCATGGCTTCCAGGGCGATGTTGGCGATCACCTCGTTGGCATTCATGTTGGTCGAGGTGCCGGCGCCGCCCTGAATCATATCGACCACGAACTGGTCGTGGAAATCGCCGCGGATAATGCGTGCGCAGGCTTCGCTGATCGCCGCATGCTTGGCAGCAGGCAGATGGCCCAGCTCACGGTTGGCGTCGGCAGCGGCTTGCTTGACCATGGCCAGGGCCACGACCAGTTTCGGGTAGTGAGCCAACGGCACGCCGGACAGGCGGAAGTTGTTCAGCGCACGCAGGGTCTGGATGCCGTAGTAAGCCTCTTGAGGGACTTCGAGGGTACCGAGCAGGTCTTTTTCGACGCGGAACAATGCAGCAGCTGACATGATGCCTCGACTCTCATAAAGACGCGGGATATACCGCGATGACCTTTAGAGTAAGGGCTCAGACCATTTCGCGGCCAATGCTGTTACTTGCTGCCCTATGCATAATCGGCATAATGTCGATGTGACTGCTGGATATCACCTGGCGTTATCCAGCCGCTTGTCGCAGGGTGGAAGGGCGCGCATAGCGGGTGCCCTTTTCATCCGTCGGGCAAAGAACTGAATACACGAGTGGGTGATCCATGAACCTGGAAACCAAATGGCTGGAAGACTTCGTCACCCTGGCCTCCACGCGCAGCTTTTCCCAGGCGGCAAAGAAGCGTTTCGTCACCCAGCCGGCATTCAGCCGGCGTATCCGCAGCCTTGAGGCGGCGCTTGGCCTGACTTTGGTCAACCGCTCGCGTACGCCGGTGGAATTGACCGAATCCGGCCAGTTGTTTCTGCTTACCGCCCGTAGCCTGGTCGATCAACTTGGCGAGGTGGTTCGCCATCTGCATCATCTAGAAGGGCAGCAGGGTGAGGCGTTGCAAATTGCCGCGGCCCACTCCCTGGTCTTCAGCTTCTTTCCCGAGTGGATTGCCCGCTTGCGCCGTGACGGCCTGCCACTGACCACTCGGCTGGTGGCCACCAACGTAGGCGAAGCCGTGCACTCGTTGCGTGAAGGCACCTGCGACCTGATTCTTGCCTACTACGATCAGGACGCCGCCGTGCAGCTGATACCGGATCTGTTTCCGTCGCTGTACCTGGGGCGTAGCGAGATGCTTCCGGTATGTGCGGTCGACGAGCACGGTGCGCCGCTGTATGACCTGGATTCCGGACAGAGCGTGCCGCTGCTGGCCTACAGCGCCGGTACCTTTCTCGGCCGTTCGGTGAACCTGCTGCTACGCCAGCGCGCGCTGCGTTCCACCACCGTGCACGAAACCGCCATGGCCGATAGCCTCAAGGCAATGGCCCTGCAGGGCCTGGGTGTGGCCTGGGTGCCGCGGTTGTCGATGCATGCTGAGCTGGCGCGCGGCGAGTTGGTGGTCTGCGGTAAGGAGCACTGGGTCATCCCGCTGGAGATCCGTCTGTACCGCTGGAGCATGTCGCGCAAGGCTGGCGTACGCCTGCTGTGGCGCAAGCTCGAGGGTGGCGTGGGGCGTGGCGAGGGTTAGAGCGAAGCGATACCCATCACGATGATGGTTATGCAACGGTTTATTCACGTTCTCCTAGGTCTATGTCTAGCTCCATCCCGCTCGCCCGGTTTTCTGGTAACAGCCCAGCTCTCACGTAGCGATGAAACGATGACCACGGCCAGTCGGCCACCCGCTCCACATAGCCATGTTTACGTGGGTTGTTGTGGATGTAATCGGCGTGGTCTGCGAAATCACTCTCGTCGCGAATACGGTGCTCCCAATAGCGGCGTTGCCAGATGCCTCTTTCTCCGCGTCTAGCGCGGCTCGGAGAAATATTTTCATTGCGAGGGATTGCCCGTGAAAAGTGAGTCTTGATCAGGCGCCAGCGCAGCGCGTAATCAGCATCGTTGGCCGGTAGTGTGCAGAGCGCGTGAAGATGGTCGGTTAAGATAACGATGGCATCGATAAACCATGGGTGACGGCCCATGGTGTAACGAAAGGCGGCGCGCAACGAGTCGATATGCTCTACCAGCAGATCGCTACTGCGATCAACCCGATTCAGGGTAAAGAACCACGTGGCGCCAGGCGTATGGTCGCGGCGGTATTCGGTCATCGTCAGCTTCCTTGCTGATGCGTTTAATGATGGGTATCGCTACGCGCCCTGTCCCCACCTAAGGGCCACGGGCTGTGTTTAGCCCAGCCCGTACTTCTTCACCTTGTCGAACAGCGTGGTCTTGGCCATGCCCAAAGCCTGGGCGGCTTGGCTGAGGTTGCCGGCGTGCTGTTCGAGGGCGTCGACCAGCAGGTTGCGTTCGAAGGCTTCCACGGCCTCGGCGAAGCTTGGTGCGATAGCGTCGTTGCTGCCGCTTTTCTTGAAGGCTGGCAGGCCAAGGGCGAAGCGTTCGGCGACGTTGCGCAGTTCCCGTACGTTGCCAGGCCAGTCATGAGCCATCAGCGCTGCCAGGGTATGGCGATCCAGCTCGGGGGCGGCGCGGTCGAAGCGCAGGGCGGAGAGCTGCAGGAAGTGCTCGAACAGCAGGGCGATATCTTCGCGCCGTTCGCGCAGCGGAGGCAGCTCCAGGCTAACCACGTTGAGGCGGTAATACAGGTCGCTGCGGAAGTGGCCACTCTTGCCGGCTTCGTCGAGATCGGCCTTGGTCGCGGCGATCACCCGGCAGTCGATAGCGACCGACTGGTTGGATCCCAGACGTTCCAGGCTGTGTTCCTGCAGTACGCGTAGCAGCTTGATCTGCAGGCTCAGCGGCATGCTCTCGATCTCGTCGAGAAACAGGCTACCGCCGTTGGCGTGTTCGATTTTGCCGATGCGCCGTTTGCTGGCACCGGTGAAGGCGTGGGCTTCGTGGCCGAAGATTTCGCTCTCGAACAGGTTTTCCGGCAGGCCGCCGCAGTTCAGTGCCACGAAGGCTTTGTTCTGTCGACGGCTGAAGTCGTGCAGGCAGCGCGCGACCAGTTCCTTGCCGGTGCCGGTTTCGCCTTCGATCAGCACGTTGGCCGAAGTGTCGGCGACGTTGGCGATCAGCTCGCGCAACTGCTGCATGGCTGGCGAGCGACCGATCAGCCGATGCTCCAGTGCCTGCTTGCCAGCCAGTTGGCGGCGCAGTGACGACACCTCGCGGGCCAGGCTGCGTTGTTCCAGGGCGCGGCGGGTGACATCGACCAGGCGTTCGGGGGAGAAGGGTTTTTCCATGAAGTCGTAGGCGCCGTCGCGCATCGCGCCAACGGCCATGCCGATATCACCGTGGCCGGTGATCAGTACCACCGGCAGCGCCGGGTCGCGGCGCTTGAGTTCGTCCAGCAGTTTCAGGCCATCCATACCCGGCAGGCGGATGTCACTGATGACGATTCCTGCGAAGTCCGCATTGATGCGTTGCAGAGCCTGTTCGGCGCTACCGACGCCTTCGCTGGCGATATCTTCCAGGGCCAGGGCCTGCTGGCAGCCGAGCAGCACGTGAGGATCGTCTTCGACGATCAGCACGGTGAGGTCGTCATTCATCGGGTGTCTCCATGACAGCGGCAACCTGAGGCAGGTTGAGTTCGAAAGCGGTACCGCCCTGAGGCGGATGATCGGCGCTTAAGCTACCGCCTGCGGCTGCCGCGAGGCTGGCCGATAGCGTCAGGCCGAGACCCAGGCCCTGCTCGCCGGGCTTGGTAGTGAAGAAGGGTTCGAACAGGTGCGTGCGATCGGCGGGGGCGATGCCGGGGCCGTTGTCGAGCACGCGCAGGCGATAGCGGTCGCCATCTGCACTGCCCTGCAACCACAGTTGGCGATCCGTTTGGGTGCTCATGGCATCGGCGGCGTTGGCGATCAGGTTGACCAGGATCTGCTCCAGGCGGGTCTGGTTGATCGCCAGGCGCGCGTCGTCGAACTGGTGGTGAATGTTCAGCGGAGTGCGTTCCAGGCGCGGCTGCACCACCTGTAACGCCGCGTCCACGGCTTTGCTCAGGCTGGCTTCGCCGCCATCGTTGGAGCGGCGCGCGAAGGCGCGCAGGCTGCCGGTGATCTTGCCCATGCGGTCGACCAGTTCGTTGATGGTCTGCAGGTTGGTGGTGGCCACGTCGTACGAGCCTCGGGAGAGAAAGCGCACGGTATTGCCGGACAGGGTGCGCAGCGCGGCCAGCGGTTGGTTGAGCTCATGGGCAATGCTGGTGGACATCTGCCCGATCACCGCCAGCTTGCCGGCTTGCACCAGTTCATCCTGGGCAAGGCGCAGGGTCTCTTCGGCCTGCCGTCGTTCGCGAATTTGCGCCTTGAGGCGGTCATTGCTGGCGCGCAGATCGGCGGTGCGTTCGGTGATCTTGCGTTCCAGTTCGCTGTTGGCCAATTGCAGCGCTTCCCGGGCTGCGAGGCGGGTGGCGATCACCTTGCGCCGCTCGTTCCAGGCGATCAGCAGGAAGGCCAGCAACGCGAAGGCAGCGGCTGCCAGCATGCCGTGGCTGACCGCTTCGCGGCGCAGATCCTGCAGTGGGCTGAGCAGCGTCAGGTGCCAGGGTGTGTCCTCTAGTTGGCGGCTTTGCGACAGGTAGTTGATCGCCTCGCTGACCTCCTGCTCGCCGGTGGCGGCGAAGCTGACCTGCTCGACATCGGTGGCTACGGGTGTGCGTGTCAGCGGGATAAGCTCGTCGAGTGACGACCAGTGATACTGCAGGCTGCGCGCCAGACGCTCCTTGATCTCGGCGTTCAGTGGGCGCACCGCCTTGAGGCGGCGGGCCGGGTCGCTGGAAAGAATGATGATGCCGTTCTCGTCGCTGACGTAGGCCTCCAGGCGTGCCCGTTGCCAGCGCTGCTCCAGCGGGTCGAGGCGTACCTTGACCACGGCTACGCCGATGATCCGGCCGTTGGCCTTGAGGGCGTGGGACAGGTAGTAACCAGGCTCGCCGGTGGTGCTGCCGATCCCGTAGAAGCGGCCTTGCTCGCCCTGTAACGCGTCCTGGAAGTAGGCACGGAAGGACAAATCCTCACCCAGGTAGCTGTCGTGCTGGCGCCAGTTGCTGGTGGCGAGCACGCGGCCGTCGGTGTCCATCACGTAGATGGCCATGCTGCCGCTACGCCGGTTGAGGCCTTCGAGGTAGTCGTTGACGCGCTGGCGGCGGTAGGCGTCGGGCGTCAGCAGCAGGCGGCTGACGTTGGACTCCAGCTCCAGCAGGCTGGGTAGGTAGGTGTACTTGTTGATCTCGCTTTCCACCGCACGGGCGTTGAGCTCGAGTTGGCGTTCACCGCTTTCGATCAGGTTACGGATGCCGGCCTTTTCGCTGAGGTAATAACCGGCGTAGCCGCACGCGGCGACCAGTATCAGCATCAGCAGGGTTAGCAGCAGGTGTCGGACGTAGCGCGGTTTGGTGGACAAGGCGGGCGGTACCACACGAAGCCTGGCGGAGGCGCATTGCATCACAGTCCTCCTGAGCTGGCCAGTTGCGGGGCGTTTGGCGGTTTAGGAGCGGTGGGGCGCCTAAATGTGTCGGCGCTGCGGCTTCCCGCAGCGCCGACAGGGTGGATCAGTGCTGCAGGATCTTGGCGAGGAACTGCTGAGCACGTTCGGAGCGCGCGCTGACGTCGCCGAAGAACTCTTCCTTGGGGCAGTCTTCGACGATCTGGCCGGCGTCCATGAAAATCACCCGGTCAGCGACCTTGCGAGCGAAGCCCATCTCGTGGGTCACGCACATCATGGTCATGCCTTCGTGGGCCAGTTGTACCATCACGTCGAGCACTTCGTTGACCATTTCCGGGTCGAGGGCCGAGGTCGGTTCGTCGAACAGCATCACCACCGGATCCATCGCCAGGGCACGGGCAATCGCCACGCGCTGTTGCTGACCACCGGACAACTGCCCCGGGTGCTTGTGCGCGTGTTCCTTGAGGCCAACGCGATCGAGCAGCGCCATGCCTTTTTGCTTGGCTTCTTCCTTGCTGCGACCCAGCACCTTGATTTGCGCGATGGTCAGGTTTTCGGTGATGGTCAGGTGTGGAAACAGCTCGAAGTGCTGGAACACCATGCCGACCCGCGAGCGCAGCTTGGGCAGGTTGGTCTTTTTATCGGCGATAGAGGTGCCGTCGACCGTGATGTCGCCCTTCTGGAACGGCTCCAGAGCATTGACGCACTTGATCAGGGTCGACTTGCCCGAGCCGGATGGCCCGCAGACCACCACCACTTCGCCCTTTTTGACGTCCGTGGTGCAGTCGGTCAGCACCTGGAAGTCCCCATACCACTTGTTGACGTTCTTGATGGAAATCATACGGCTAACCTTTTTTGCAGGAACTTGACCAGCTGCGAAGCCGCGAAGCTGATGGTGAAGTAAACCAGACCGGCGAAGATCAGGAACTCGTGGGGCTGACCCAGAATGTCACCGCGCGAACGGGCGGCATTGAGGAAGTCCATCAGGCCGACGGTGTAAACCAGCGAGGTGTCCTGGAACAGGATGATGCTCTGCTGCAGCAGCAGCGGGGTCATCTTGCGGAATGCCTGGGGCAGGATGATCAGGCGCATGGTCTGGCCGTAAGTCATGCCCAGTGCCTGGGCGGCGCCCATCTGACCCTTGGGGATGGCCTGGATGCCGGCGCGGACGATTTCGCAGAAATACGCCGCCTCGAACATGATGAAGGCCACCAGGCAGGAGGCGAAGGCGCCTATTGGGGTGTCTTCGCCGGTGATCCAGCGCAGGATGAACGGCACTGCGAAGTAGAACCAGGTGATCACCAGCAGCAGCGGGATCGAGCGGAAGTAGTTGACATAGGTGGCCGCGATCTTGGACAGCAGCACGTTGCTCGACAGGCGCATCAGCGCCAGCAGGGTGCCGAGAATCACGCCACCGATAACGCCCATGACCATCAGTTGCAGGGTCATGGCCATGCCTTCCCAGAGGCCTGGCAGAGCGGGGATGATCTGACTGAAGTCCATCATTTACCTCCCACGGAAATCAGGCCAGGCACTGCAACTTTGCGCTCGACCATGCGCATGATCATCATCAGGCTCATGTTCAGGGTGAAATAGATCAGCGTCGCCAGGGTGAAGGCTTCGAACAGGTTGGCGCTGAACTCGGCGGTCTGTTTGGTCTGGGCGAGCAGTTCCATGAGGCCGATCAGCGAGGCCACCGAAGAGTTCTTGAAGATGTTCAGGAATTCGCTGGTTAACGGCGGAATGATGATTCGATAGGCCTGGGGCAGCAGCACGTTGCTGTAGATCTGCGGCAGACGAAAGCCCATGGCATAGGCGGCGGCGGTCTGGCCCGCGGGCAACGCTTCAATGCCGGTACGCACCTGCTCGCAGACACGGGCAGCGGTGAACAGGCCGAGGCACACCACAACCGACAGATAGGCCGAGGTGGCAGGATTGAGATCCTGCTTGAACCACAGCTCCAGAGGTTCAGGCAGCAGATCCGGTACCAGGAAGTACCAGAGGAACAGCTGCACCAGCAGCGGCACGTTACGGAAGACTTCCACGTAGGCGGTGGCGATTCCGGAGATCAGGCGGTTCGGCACGGTACGCATCACGCCGAGCAGCGAGCCAAGTGACAGGGCGATTAGCCAGCCGACCAGCGCAATGGCGATGGTCCAGCCCAGGCCGGTGATGAACCAGTCCAGGTAGATTTCGCTGCCAATGCCGGTGGACTTGAAGAAAATGCCCCAGTCCCAGTTGTAGTTCATGCGGGTTTCCCCTCGCAGGTTTGCGAACGTGTTTACGATCTACGGCGTCAAAAAGAGTCTTTAGCTGGAGATCGTAAATACGTTCTACGGTGGCGAAGCCGGTTCGCAGGCAACAGTCACCCGTATCCGCGTGAGCGGATGAGCGTCGGCTTCGTCAGGAGTTAGGTTGGGGAAGCCGCAGGCCTCCCCTGTGCCCGCCACGCCCCTTCTCGTGAAAGGGGCGTGGCATCACACCGTCAGATCTGCTCAGCAGACTTGTCGGTTGGTTCGGCGATCAGCTTCTTCAGCTCTTCGCTCATGGGGAAATTGAGGTTCAGGCCTTTTGGCGGTACTGGCTGCTGGAACCACTTGTTGTAGATGTCGTTGATTTCGCCCGATGCGAAGGTCGCGCTGATGGCCTTGTCGACCACCTTCTTGAAGCCTTCGTCGCCCTTGCGAACCATGCAGCCATAGATTTCGAAGGACTGCGGGGTGCCGACCACGTGCCAGTCATCCGGCTTCTTGGCCTTGGCCATTTCGCCAGCGAGCAGGGCGTCATCCATCATGAAGGCCACGGCGCGGTTGGACTCGAGCATCAGGAAAGACTCGCCGTGATCCTTGGCGGAAATCACGTTCATGCCCATCTTCTTCTCGGCGTTCATGGATTTGAGCAGGCGCTCGGAAGTGGTACCAGCGGTGGTCACCACGTTCTTGCCTTTGAGGTCTTCGAAATCGTTCACGCCACTGCTCTTCTTGGCCAGCAGACGGGTGCCCACTTCGAAGATGCCGACGGAGAAATCGACCTGACGCTGACGCTCGACGTTGTTGGTGGTGGAGCCACACTCCAGATCCACAGTGCCGTTCTGCACCAGCGGGATACGGGTTTGGGAGGTCACCAGGTTGTAGCGCACCTTCAGATCCGGCAGCTCCAGCTCCTTCTTGAGCTCTTCAACGACTTTGAGCTGCAGATCATGGGAGTAGCCAACTGGCTGCTTGGAGGTGTCGCCGAAATACGAGAAGGGGATGGACGAGTCGCGGTGGCCCAGGGTGATGGTGCCCGAATCCTTGATTTTCTTCAGGGTGCCGGTCAGTTCTGCGGCGAAAACCGGGCTGGACATCAGGGTGGCGGCAACGGCTACAGCCAGTACGCGGGGGACAATACGCATGGGTCGATTTCCTCGGTGTTGTTGTTATTGAGGCTGTACAGCGGGGTACGTGCCTCTGTGTGGAAGAGCTATCGCATTCCTGGTCAGATAGGGAGCAGGATGTATGCCAGGCCGATCCTCACCCTTGCGCAGTTAATAAGCGTTTGATTTATATGTTTTTTTATATTTATAGCAAGCTATCTAACGATGCTTGAAGTTCGGTTGTTCGGTTTTTCGACGGCTTTGCGTTCGGGATTCCGAATGCGAATGGAGGGCGGCCGCGCTGGCCGCCCGGTTTGCCAACTCAGAGATTGCGCAGGAACGCCTTGATGAAGTCGCCCTGATTGGCCGCTTCGCGCTCGGTGGTGAAAAGGATGCGGTCGCCCTGTTCGCGAATCTTCATTTCTGAGGCGAAACTGCACTGCACGGTGTTGAATTTGGCCGCCTGCTCCTTGAAGGCTGGCGAGCTGCTGCACAGGTTGTTCATCTGGTTGACCACCTCGCCGCAGTAGCTGGAGATGCTCAGCTCCTTCAACAATTTCTCGTCGATGCCGTTCATGTCCACCTCGGTTTTCACCGGGCTGCCGCAACTGGCGGAGGCGCGTGCATCCATCTCTCCAAGTTGCTCAACGTGATACTGCTGGCGTTTCTCGCGGTCGAAGCGGGCGAGCTTTTCCTGGACGCCATCCTTCTTCTGTTTCTCATAGAGTGCCAGCAGTTCGGTGGGCTTGACGGCTTTGCTGGCCTTTTCATCGAAACCTACATAAAGCGGTTCGCGGTTGTTGGGCAGGTACAACTGGTACGACTCACCACCCCAGCCCTGACGTTGGCCAAGCAGCACATAGTCACGGCCATCCAGGGTCGTGGAGTAATCGTTTTCCTGTTGACCGCGTTGCTTCACGTCGGTCAGTAACACCACTTCATCCATGGGGTGGTTGATGCCGCGCACTTGCACCAGCGCCTGGCGCTCGTCGCTGCTGGGGGCGATGACGACGCTAATGCCTTGGTCGGCGCTAAATACCTTGGGGTATTTGGCCAGCTCCAGGGCATTGGCATTGAAGGTCAGGAAGGTGGTGGCGATAAGCAGCGACAGCCGTGTCATGGCGTAGTCCTTTTCATGGAGTTGGGGGTAATTCTAGAGGCGTCTGACCGCTGACGCTGTGACTCCGTTCCCCTCCGGCGATGCCCGCGCTCAGAACTCCATCACCACCCGGCCCTCGATCTTCCCAGCGCGCAACTGCCCGAGGATGCCGTTGACGTTATCCAGGCTGTCGCGGTGGATGGTCGCCTTGACCAGCCCCTCGCCAGCGAAGTCCATGGCTTCCTGCAGGTCGGCGCGTGTACCGACGATGGAGCCGGTGATGCTGATGGCCTTGAGCACCACATCGAAGATCGGCGTTGGGAAGTCGCCTGGTGGCAGCCCCACCAGCGCCACCGTGCCACCACGACGCGCCATGCCGATCGCTTGGCTGAATGCGCTGTTCGATACCGCCGTGACGAGCACGCCGTGTGCGCCGCCTATATCACGCTGTACGACGGCGGCTGGATCCTCCTGGCGGGCGTTGATGGTCAGGCTGGCGCCGAGTTTTTTCGCCAATGCCAGTTTGACGTCGTCTACATCGATGGCAACCACATGCAAGCCCATGGCACGGGCGTATTGCACGGCGACGTGGCCCAGGCCGCCGATGCCAGAAATGGCCACCCACTGGCCGGGGCGCGCCCCGGTGACCTTCAGGCCCTTGTAGACGGTGACACCTGCGCAGAGGATCGGCGCGATCTCGGCGAATCCGACGTTCTTGGGCAGAATGCCCACATAGTTCGGATCGGCCAGCACGTATTCGGCGTAGCTGCCGTTAACCGAATAGCCGGTGTTCTGTTGATCAGCGCAAAGGGTTTCCCAGCCAGTAAGGCAGTGCTCGCAGCAGCCACAGGCTGTGTATAACCAGGGTACGCCGACGCGGTCGCCTTCCTTGATCCGCGTCACGCCACGGCCTACGGCGGCGACATAGCCCACGCCCTCATGACCGGGAATGAACGGCAGGCTGGGTTTCACCGGCCAGTCGCCATCGGCGGCGTGCAGATCGGTGTGGCAGACACCCGCTGCCTCGATCTTCACTAGTATCTGCCCGGGGCCGGGCAGGGGAACCTTCACTTCTTCGAGCCGTAAAGGCTCACCGAAGGCATGCACGACGGCGGCTTTCATGGTCTGTTGCATGGCGCGATCCTCCTCGATAGAGAAGCCCAGTATGGAAGGCCTGCCAGGTCACGCACTGTCCCAGGACAATAGTCGCAGTTGTCGCCTGGTTCTCCGACGGGCGGCCGATTATCGATTTGCGCACGACTGCAGTATAATTGCCGGTTTCCGCAAACCACGCCTACCGCGTGGTTTGTTGTTTCTGCCGCGGCGCCAAGCGCCCGAGACGAGAGAGGCACGACGATGAGCGCACTGGTTGGCGTGATCATGGGTTCCAAATCCGACTGGAGCACCCTGAGCCATACCGTCGAGATGCTGGATAAATTAGGCATTCCCAACGAAGTGAAGGTGGTCTCTGCCCACCGCACCCCGGATTTGCTGTTCCAGTACGCTGAAGAAGCCGAAGGCCGCGGTATTCAGGTGATCATCGCGGGTGCTGGTGGTGCCGCTCACCTGCCTGGCATGTGCGCTGCTAAAACCCATCTGCCAGTGCTCGGCGTGCCGGTGCAGTCGTCCATGCTCTCGGGCGTCGACTCACTGCTGTCCATTGTGCAGATGCCAGCTGGCATTCCGGTTGCGACCCTGGCCATCGGCAAGGCGGGCGCCATCAACGCCGCGCTGCTGGCGGCGAGTATCCTCGGTCACCAGCACCCGCAGTTCCACGCGGCGCTCAAGCAGTTCCGCGATGAGCAGACCAATACCGTGCTGGACAACCCGGATCCGAGGGCGCAGTGATGAAGATCGGCGTAATCGGGGGCGGCCAGCTCGGTCGCATGTTGGCCCTGGCGGGTACTCCGCTGGGTATGAATTTCGCGTTTCTCGACCCGGCGCCAGATGCTTGCGCACAAGCGCTGGGCGAACACATTCGTGCCGATTACGGCGATCAGGATCATTTGCGCCAACTGGCCGATGAAGTCGATCTGGTGACCTTCGAGTTCGAAAGCGTGCCAGCCGAAACCGTGGCGTTCCTGTCCCAGTTCGTGCCGGTCTATCCGAGCGCCGAGTCGCTGCGCATCGCCCGTGATCGCTGGTTCGAGAAGTCGATGTTCAAGGATCTGGGCATCCCCACCCCGGAATTCGCCGATATCCAGTCTCAGGCCGATCTCGACGCGGCCGTCGCCAGCATTGGCCTGCCTGCCGTGATGAAGACCCGTACCCTGGGTTATGACGGCAAGGGCCAGAAGGTTCTGCGCAAACCCGAAGACGTCACCGGCGCCTTCGCCGAGCTAGGCAGCGTGCCGTGCCTCCTTGAAGGTTTCGTGCCGTTCAGCGGTGAAGTGTCGCTGGTCGCCGTGCGTGGCCGTGATGGCGAAACACGCTTCTACCCGTTGGTGCACAACACCCACGACAGCGGCATTCTCAGCCTGTCGGTGGCCAGCACCAATCACCCGCTGCAGGCGCTGGCCGAAGATTACGTCGGGCGCGTGCTGAAGCAGCTCGATTACGTTGGCGTCATGGCTTTCGAATTCTTCGAGGTCGACGGTGGCCTCAAGGCCAACGAGATCGCGCCGCGGGTACACAACTCCGGGCACTGGACCATCGAAGGTGCCGAGTGCAGCCAGTTCGAGAACCATCTGCGCGCTGTCGCCGGCCTGCCGCTGGGCTCGACCGCCAAGGTCGGCGAGAGCGCCATGCTCAACTTCATCGGCAGCGTACCGGCTGTGGATAAGGTTGCGGCCATCGATGATTGCCACCTGCATCACTACGGCAAGGCCTTCAAGGTCGGGCGCAAGGTTGGTCATGCCACCCTGCGTTGTGCGGATCGGGCGACCCTCGACAGCCGTATCGCCGAGGTACAGGCGCTTATCGCAGCAGGCTAGGCGTCTGGCGCGGGAGGTTGAACCTCTCCAGCGCTGCGCTCGTCAGATGAAAGGCGCCGCATTCGTGCGGCGCCTTTTTCTATTCTGGAGGGCGTCATGGGTATTATCGGCACTATTTTAATCGGCCTGATCGTCGGGTTGATCGCCCGTTTCCTCAAGCCAGGCGATGACAGCATGGGCTGGATCATGACCATCCTGCTGGGTATCGGTGGCTCCATCGCTGCGACCTACGGTGGTCAGGCACTGGGCATCTACCGGGCGGGTGAAGGCGCTGGTTTCATCGGCGCGGTGGTTGGTGCGATCATCCTGCTGGTGATCTACGGCTTGATCACCAAGAAGCGTTGAACCGGTAGCCTGACGCATCGACGACTGGCTACTCCCTGTTGGCTATTACCACTATGAGTCCCGTCGATGCGTTACCTGCCCCTTGTTCTGCTGTTGATCTGCGGCATCGCCCACGCCGAACTGCCCGAAACCGACTGGCTGGAACTGATGCCCGAAGCGGATCAGCGCGCGCTTGAACAGATGCCGGAGATCACCCACAACAGCCCGGAGGCGGCGGGTAGCTTCGACAGCAAGGGTGGCCTCAAACAGCAGGAAAAGGATTTGCCCGCCGTGATGTATTCGGCCAACACCGTGCCCGCCATGAACGGCAAAAAAATCCGCCTTGGTGGCTATCCGGTACCGCTTGAAACCGACAATGCCGGACGCAGCACCCTGTTCTTTCTGGTGCCTTACCCAGGCGCCTGCATCCACGTCCCACCACCGCCGCCTAACCAACTGGTGCTGGTGCGCTATCCCAAGGGCATCGCCCTCGAAGATATCTACGAGCCTCTCTGGGTCAATGGCACTCTGAAGATAGAGCCTGTCAGCAACGACCTGGCCGATGCTGCCTATGCGCTGGACGCCAGTAGCGCGCGGATGGTCGAGGAAAGCGATCTGTGATGAACGTTGGCGCCCCGGTCGGGCGCCAACGTCATTTAGCTATTCACTAGCGAATCACGAGCTGCATGGCTTGGCGCGCCATGTCGACGACCGCCCTGGCCAGCAGATCAAGCACCCAGCGCAGAAAAAACGTGGTCACTTCGATGGTGGCAGGCACTGCGCGACCCAGGAACTTGAAGATTTTCACGATCAGGGCGCGTATCGAATCGCTGATGTCCTTGCAAAGCTGTGCGCCCTGCACCAGAACACTGGCAATCTGATCCAGCACGGTCATGCTCACGGTGATCGCGCTGCCGATTACCATATTGGCAGCCTTCTTGAGCAGGTACTGCATGGCCTTGGAAATCATCCACAATGTCGCTGCGGAATGCATGGTGGGGCCGTAGCTGGCGCTCTCCAGCCAGATGTCGATTTCCCGATCGAGTGGCGGCTCAGGGTTGCGGTACAGCCCTGTCCAGGTGGCATCGCCAATGGCAGGCAGGTACTGGGTCATACGGTGTGCATTGGGGCTGATCTGCGCGCCCTTCCAGGGGATCATGCAGACATTGCCGCTGACTGGCACATGGCTGAACGGGAATATCGGCACCATGCTCACCGGATCGGCGCTGTGGTAAACGCGATGGATGTTGGTGGCACCAAGCTTGCCGCTCAGGTGCCGGGCAAAGCCGCCGACACCTGTGCGTGGTGAGCCGAAGGTGTAGAGCTTGATTCCGGCCACGCCGAGTTCACTGAGGTGATCTGCCGCCAGGGTAGCCAGCGCACCGCCCAGGCTGTGACCCACGCAGTGCACGGTGCTGGGGTTGCGTCCGCGCATGAATGAATCGAGATCATTGCGTAACGACTTGAACGTTTCATTGAAACCTGCGTGCACAGGCCAGGTGCTCGGGCCGCGTTGCAGGCCAGCGTTCGCATCGGTCATAGCATCTGCAAAGGTGTCGGTGCCGCGAAATGCCAACAGCATCTCTCCCTGCCGCCCCCCTACGCCGTGTACGGCATAGGCGAAGCCTGTCCGTGTACGGAAAACGGCACCGCTGGTTCCACTGGCCATTTGCAGATTGGAGAAGTCGAATGAGTTGCTCAGCCCGAGACGGGCGGCTTCATCCTCCACACCACCTTTGGATGACATGACGGCATCCTTGACGGTGTAGACATGCGTTGCGATCTGCGCGGATTGTTTGGGGCTCAAGGGGTTCACAGCCGAATCCTTCTGGTCTGATGATGGGGGCGTTACTGAAGAACGCAGATGCCGAATGTTTCAGTTTCCGGGTGAGCGACGGGTTCGCTGTTGAGCTCACAGATGAACTTCAGTGGGCGGCCCTTCACCTCACCTAGGTTGTCATAATTGTGTTTGGTGAATACCCAGCCTTTATGTTCCTTACCCTGATAGCGCAGGGTGATTCGCTGGCCGGTCACCGGTTCGTGGGGCATGAAGCCTGCTGTCAGTGATTTCGCAGTCACGGCCGGCAGTTGAAAGCGGCCTTGAGCATCGGATTGTGTGGTGTTGGTACGGTGCTCGTTTTTCCAATGCCAGTGATATTCCTGTTCTATCTCCACACCCTGAACAGGTTTCCCGTCGAGCAACACGGTGCCCTCTACCTCGGAGAACAGATAAAGCGTCTTGGAAAAAGCCATGGCGTAACCCTGTGTGAGTAGTCCGATAAGCAGCAATGCGCAGCAGGAAAGTGTTTTGCGGTTCAAGGTCGTTCCCTCGCCGAATGGCTGAGCGTTTCGGGACGTGCCGCAGGTTGATTGCTGCGGCGAGGAGAAATCAGCGGCGCTATGCGCAGACTGATGCGGTAGTCATGCCTGTGAGCAGGCGATTTCTTCGAGCGGGATTTCTGCCCATGGCTGGCGTCGGAGTATAGCGACGGGGGCAGCTGGGATTTCTTGAACATGTTCGCACTCTCCTTGTGTCATTGATCGATTGGGCTCAGCAGCCCAGCAATCGCTTTTGCCGGCGTGCCGGCGCATCCGTTGCAAACAGCATGCTGGTCGGCTGGTAGCGCGCTAGTAAGCTGGCCGCTGCACGTCTCTGCCGCTGTGTACCGCTGCGCAGCACGGCCATGCACTGTCTCTCGCTGAACGGCTGGCCCAGCAAATACCCGGTGCCTGGCTGCAAGCTCTGCTGCTGGCCTTGCCACCATTGTTCGACCTGATACGGATCTGGCCAGGGCAGGTCGATGTCCGGATCCATGCTGACGTTGGTGTCGGACGGATCATCGGTAGGGCCTTCGTCGTAGTCGGGATAGACGCTCAATTCCAGGTCGAGTTCCGCGAGGTCCGCACCGGTAATCAGGCTGAACGCTTCACCCGCCGCACGGGCCGTGGGCAGTTCGTGCATCTGCCGAATCAGCCAGGCAATAGTCTGTGGGTCGCCCAGCAGACCGATGGCCTGGATCGCCATATGGCGGTGCGCCTCGCTCTGCATCAGGCCGCGCAGCCAGGCAATGCTGGCCTCTCGCGGTTGCCAGGCGAGCAGTACCTCGAGCGCGGGCCGGCGCCGCTCACCCGGCTGCTCGGCGAACAGGCGCAGATTGCCGAGGGCCTCCTGGTCGCCCATCTGGGCGCTGGCCCAGTTGCTCCAGAAACGCACGTCATCGTCACCGTGCAGGCGGTGTTGGCGCAGCGGCTGCAGCAGGTCACGGCGCCGCAGGGTACCAGCCAGCCGAGCCGCGGCGGCCAGTACGCTGGCATCACCGTGGCCGAGGGCCGAGAGCAGCGCCGGGCCTGGATCCTTGCCGTGCAGTGTGTGGGCAGCCAGGGCGATCCGTCGGCGCTGTACGTCAGTGGCATGCAGATAGCCTTCGATCAGCGCGGAGACTTCGTGCCACTCCAGCCAGCCCAATGCGGCAACAAGAAACGGCTCGCCCTCAGGGTTGGCGTGCAGATGTTGATACAGCGTTTCCAGGGCGCTGTCGTTACTCAGGCGCAGTGCCAGCGCAGCCGTAGCGAATACCTCGCCCTGGGCATGTGGAGTCAGCTGTTCAAGCAACAGGTGAAGCCCCTTGAGGCCGGCGATCTGCAGACCATCGAGATGCGCCTCGATCCGCTCGTCTAGGTCGCCGAGGTGCTCCAGGTCATAATGGGGCGCGCCTACTGCGTAACTGCGCAGGCCTGCGAGGAAGGTGGCTTCTTCGGCGTGCTGGTCGAGGATGGTGGCGATCATCACTCGATGCGGGTCCACGAAGTACCGTCGAAGGCCAGAATGTCATTTTCCCCGATGGACCAGAGCAGCCCATCAGCACTGCTCAGACTGTGGCAGCTATTGGGGATCAAATCACCGAAGTCGACCAGCTCAAGCTGGTCTCCGTTGAGCCAGTACAGTGCATGGAGCGTAGAAACATAAAGCTTGCCGGCGAACCACTCGAGATCCCAAATATCTGAATCGGTAGCCTCATGATCAAGGTTTTCCCATTGATCGTTTTTACCCCGCAGAAGAATGCCGTGCATACCGCACGCATACACCCAGCCGTCTTCGGCACAGCACACCCGAGTGAGATTTATGTTGGTAGGACTGGCGCAGTTCTTCCAGGCAGCACCATCGAAATGCCAGATTTCGCCATACCAGCCGACGGCGTAGATATCTTGCTCGCTGTAGCCATGAATGGATTCGAACCCGAAAACTATGTCCTTGGCTGGTTGGTTAGGCATATCGCCGTGTAGAGCGATCCAATTGTCTGGGCTCTCTCGTTTGAATACCTGACGATCCATGCCGCAGACATAGGCGAAACCACTGATGTTGCGTATTTCTCGCATGATGCTCAGCGTTACGCCGGGACAGGCTATCTGCTCGTCGTAATCGTCGTTGTTGCCCATCACACGGATATTTCCGTGTTCGCCCAGCGCGATAGCTTGGTCTTTTGGGGTTTGAGTAACGCAGATCGAATGAGCGTTCCAGCGTCCTATCTCATACATGCCCCATCCGCCATTATCCCAGGCATAAAAAGATGTATGTGGTAAGCCGTCTGCCGCAAGATCAGGATCAATGCACAAGACATAAGCGAGGTCGCCGTAGCGCACAGCCCCGCTGCGGTAACGGTAACCAACATCTTTGAACATCATCGTGTGATACTCCCTGAGTTATCTATCAATCGTTTGCCCTTGTCATATTGCTGCCAAGCCTGCTCAGCAACCTTGCTGTCAGTTTTGCCACTGGGTGACGACGGTATTTTCGTGTTTGGTTTTACACCCACTTCTGGACTGGAATGGTAGGCATTGAGTTGCGATTCCAGGCACTGCTGATCACACCCGCTCTGAAAGACCATATTCACTGACGCCGCGCCGCATTCAGTGGCCTGGCGCAAGGTCCATGTGCCATCTGGAGCCAGCTTTTTTGCCCTGACGCCTTGATAGGTGTGCATCAAACCGTGGGTTGCAGTCGTATTGTCAGGGCCTTCCGCACACACGCAGGGTGCTCGATCAAGGTCATATTTCGAGTTCTTGAACTGCGCCCGTAGTGAGCCACCGTCTTTGCGGGTTCCTGGCTCAAGAAACGCCGAAGCCTCTATAAGATGATGGCCTGTCTGGCCAGGGCAGCAGCCCGGCTGGCGGGTTTTGCCGCGGCCTTTGGGTTTGTAGGGCGTTAGCATGCAGCGCCGAGCCTGCAGGCATTTGTTGGCTCGATTTTTACTGGCGAGTCGCTCGTAGGCGCTTTTAACTGACGTATTGGCCTGGGTTCTGGCAGGGGAGCCCTTAGCGGTAAGCGCCCGCGCTTTTTTTGCTTTCACCAGTTCTGTGGTTGGCGGACACGGGTCCCCGTCCCCATGAGGTGTGTATTCCTTGCAGGCATCCTTCTCGTTCTTGATGTCTTCCTTGCACGGCCCTTCTCCCTTGCTTACCGCCATCTGATCCAGATACGGCCAGGTCGGCGTATTGCCCGGCATCGATCCATGGTTATGGGTCGTCAGATCCATATGCCGAACCACGTTCTTGCCTTCGAACTTGACGTCCATCGACCAGGAGGTGAAGTACACCTTGCCCTTGATCTTGCTGGTGATGATGCCTTTCTTCGGAGCGCGGCCGGGTTCGTCGCCGTAGCTGGTCTTGTAGTAGCTCTTGTTCTTGAGCATCACTTCCTTGCGGGTGATGCGGATGGTGCGCGTGCCCTTGGTGGTGTCCTTGGACAGCCCGGTGTTGGGGTACGGGATCGGAATGCCCAGGGGCATCGGCGGCGTCTGCGGTGGGGTGAAGCAGACGTCGGGAAAGGCGGCGATGGACTTGCCGCTGGCTGCCTTGCAGGAAATCTCCCGGTTGTTGGCATAGACCTCGTTGGCCATCAGGCTGCTCCTACCCGTTGATAACGCAGCAGCGCCACGGTGCGCTCGCCGGCGTCGTTGCCCAGTTGATAGACGATGTTCGAACCCAGGCTGTAGCCCTTGCGTGAGGCGGCCAGGGCCACCGCCAGCATGGCCGGGCCGATGGCGGCACCGCATTCGCCGATGCAGTCGGCGGGGTGCCAGATATCGAACTCCTCCTTGACCACCCGCAGCGTGCGGCTCAGTGCCAGGGCCGCTTCCTTGAAGTAGTACTGCTCGCCGGCGTTGTCGGTCAGGCGGTAGTCCATCTGTTCCATGCGACAGTTGCCATCCTTGAGCGCCGCCTGGGTGGCCTGCACCAGCCCGTCGGCGCGCAGCGGGATGTCGTCGGCCTCGACGGTAGCTTTCTCGACGCCAAAGCCCAGTCCGAAGCAGACCAGCTGTTCGGCGTCCTGGCGCACCGGCGCGCCGACGACCACCGCCGCTGCGCCTTCACCGGGAATGAAGCCGTTGGAGTGGCGGCTGGTCAGCAGCCGCTGACGTTGCTCGAAGGCGGACAGGGTGGCTGCGTTGAGAAAGGAGTCGACCCCGGCGATCAGCACGTACCGATGACCGCCTTCGTGGATCAGCCGGCGTGCATTGAGCAGCGCCACGCCGGCGCTGACCCGGCCGCGCGGGATCAGCGTGGACGCACCATGAAACTGCACACCCAGCTCACGCTCGATATCGCGCAGCAGGCTGTTGTCCAGGTCGTCGCAACGCCCTGGGCGATCCAGTTCAGCGACGCCGAGCAGCAGTGGCGTAGCGGCGCAATCCAGGCCAGGCAAAGCGGCGAGGCTTTCGGCGATAGCGCGGGCGGCCATCTTCACTAGCTTGGTTCGGCCGCGCCAGGGTTCCTCCAGCGGCACGCTGGCGGCGACCTGCCATTCACCGCCGCCGTCGATGAAGCGGGTTTCCTGAAAATTGTCGAGGGCGCAGCGGATCGCCGCGCAGCTGGCCGGCGCGCTCAGGCCCACGGCGCTGACCATACCGCTGGAGAGGATGCTGAGGGCGCTCATGACAGGTCATCCTCGGTCGAGCGGCTGTGGCTCAGGGCGGCCAGAGACGGGTGGTAGTCCTTGCCCAGTTCGCGAGCGCGCCACCAGGCCCGGGACTTCTCGCCCACCAGCACCTGGGCGATCTCGAACAGGCTGCGCTTTAGCGGTCGGCGGGTGCGCCAAGTGATTTCCACATGCCCGGCGTCGGTGTCGACCAGCAGGGTGTCTATGACCGCATCTGCGGTTTCATGGCCGCCGGCGCTGAGGAAATAGGTCACCGGCATGCGCACGCTGGGCACCCGGAAGCCGGCGCGCTCGCTGGGCAGCATGCCGAGCAGAAAAACCTCTTCGCCACCTTTGAGGTAGTCGGTCTGCTGATCGGCCGGGGCCGCCTGGAAGTAGCGTTCGTCGAAGTCCTTGGGCAGGAAGGGAAACTGCTCGTCCTGCCAAGCCTGATCGTAGGTGCCGGCGAAGCCGACGCGCGCCTGCCAGTGCTTGCCCAGCGGGCCGAGGGCCATGGGTTCGAAATCGCCATGGGGCGCATCCACGGGCTGGCCGAGCTTTTCGGTGTTGGGCATCGGCATGCCGACCACGGTGCCGCCGCTCAGGCTGCGCGGGTACCAGCCCTGGCCGGCCGGATTGCGCAGGTTGCACAGGAGGTGCTCGGGGTTACTCGGCGCCGTGTGGTGGCCGCCGAAGGCACTGGCGTAGGAAATGTCCTGACGTACGAAGGGCTGTGGCGCGCCGGCGCTGGTGCCCAGCGCGCCGGGTTGCCATTGCCGCGGGCCGTACACGCTGAATGCCTTGCTGACCCGGCCGACACGGATGCCCACGGTCAGCTGGCTGACCGGGCGGCCGCCTGGCGCGTGGGCGCTGCCGCTGACCAGCACGTCGCAGTACGGCTTGAAAGGGGCGAAGTCGAACTCGCGCAGGGGTGCGGACAGCGCCGGGTCACCGGTAAAGGTATCGCTCATCAGCAGCGGTTGCTGGTCATCGAGCAGGCGCGCCACGCTGCCGTCCACCGGCAGATCGAAGGTGCCCTTGACGATGACCACCAAGTATTCGCGGCCATCAGCATCCAGACCCTGGTTGTAGGCGGCCACCATTCGCGTGGCGTTGAGCAGTTCCATCAGAACCTATCCCGTTCGCGCATCAGTTCTCCGGGCAGGAATGTGCTTGCCAATGCTGACCATCAAAAGACAACACGCAGTCGTCTCCTATACACCACAGTGCTTCGGCACAGGCGTCGAGGTTGTGAAATGCCAGTGGCCCCGGCAGGGGAACATGAACGGCTGACAACTGATTGTTGGCATAACGCAGCAAATGCGTGCCGGCAGATAGATACAGAGCGCCCTGGAATTCACAGGCATTTTCCAGCACCAGGTGGCTGAAGGCTGAGTCGCTCAGATCTGCCCAGCCTTGTTGGCGATTGCCCCTGAACAGCACACCGCCTGAACCGGCCAGGAATATAGAGCCGTCGCTGTGGTGGTGAACCACGTACAGCGGCAGGTTGGTCGGGCTTTCCAGGCGAGTCCACTTACTTGCGTCCCAGTGCCACAAGGCACCGCTATCGCCTGCCGCGTAGATATCGTTGGTCGCTGTACCGTCCAGCGCATTCAGGCTAGAGGTGACCTGATCCTGCAACGGCTCGTAGATGCCCTGATCCATGCGTTGCCAGCCCTGCGCCGTGCGGCGCAGTACCTGACCTTGAGTGCCACAAGCGTACAGCTGTCCGTCTATCTCGCGCAGGGCCTTCAGATAGGCGTTGGCCAGCGGCAACTGCTCATCCTGAAAAGCCGGGCCGGATGGGTGAATACGCAGTGAGCCGAGGCGTCCCAGCAGGTGGTAGACATCCTTGGCACGATTGCCGTCGGCGGCCTGGCGGTGGCTGTCCTGGGTAATGTCATCGAGATCATAGAGGTGATACCAGTTACCCTCGGCAATCATCATGATACGACTGATGGTCGGCTCGGTCTCTTCGACATAGAGAAGTCCGCTCAGCAACGCGCGCTCGGCGGAAATGGCGATCACGTGCTTGAAGTAGAGGGCGGAGTCTTTGCGTTGCATGATTGAAATCCTAAGGCATGCCCGCTGGGGCGCTTGGGCTGACTGGGGCCGGGATAGCTTTGCCGGGTTTGCCTGATGCCCTCAGTACGGTTGAGTCGGTACAGGCCGGGGCCTTGGCAGATGTGCTGGTGTAGCACTGGTCGAGCTGGTGCTCTACGCACGCCTGTCCATCAGGTGTGATATCGCGCGGTGGCGTGAGTGCGCCACCGGCCGACGCTGCTGCGGTCTTCCTGGCGGTTGCGTAGATGAACGGTTTGCCCTGTTGGTGATGGTTCAGCTCGACAGGATCGAATCGTTCGTGGCAACGCTGGTGCGAGCCTTGATATTGGTTGCCGAACGAAACGCAAATCACCGGTGCCTGCTGATGGTTGTAGTTGGCTATATCGCGCATGCAACGGCCGGGAATCAGGTGGTGGCCGGTGTGCCGCTCACCGCTGGCCGAGTCGGGGCAGGGATCGCTGTAGGGCTGTACGCGCAGGTGTTCCATCCCGGCACATTTGCCGCCCGGCTGGAAGGCCAGCACCATGCTGGCTGTGTGCGGCCATGGTGGCGTGTTGCCGGGCTTTGAGCCGTGATTGTAAGTAGTCAGATCAAGGTGGCGAACAACGTTCTTGTCTTCAAACTTGACGTCCATAGACCAAGAGGTGAAGTACACCTTCCCTTTGATCTTGCCAGTCAGAATACCTTTCTTGGGCGCGCAGCCGGGTTCGTCACCATAGCTAGTCTTGTAGTGACTCTTGTTCTTGAGCATCACCTCCCTGCCCGCGATCCTGACCGTGCGTGTTCCTTTGGTGGTATCGCTGGCCATGCCGGTATTGGGGTAAGGGATGGGGATGCCCATTGGTGTGGGTGGTGCCTGGGGAGGCGTGAAGCAAACGTCAGGAAATGCGGCAATGGATTTGCCGTCGGAGCTCTTCGCCGATATTTCTCGACCGTTGGCGTAAACCGTATGGCTCATTTCAGTTGATCTGCACCGAACCGCCCTTGATGCGGTTCACGCCGCTGGAGCGGCTGGACAGGTAGGCGCCCTTGATCAGCACCTTGCCCTCGCGGGTCAGGGTGATGCTGGCCTTGCCGCAGCGCAGCACGATCTCGCGTTCGGCGCTGAATTCCAGGCGCTCGCCGTCCATGTGCGCCACGGCCGCTGGCGTGGCGACCGGCGCCTGCGGTAGGCGCTGGATGCGGCCGATCACCAGTGGCTGAGACGGGTCACCGGCGACGAACATCAGCGCCACCTGAGCGCCGATGTCTTCACGGCTGAGCGTCGTGGTGGTGGTCGCGGCGATACCGGTTTCCGATGGGCAGCCGGGGAACGCCACTACCGGGCTGGACGCCTGGGGCACATCGAGCAGCACGCCGATGACCACGCCGTCGAGGCGAGTGACGGCTGGGGTGTGGAACTGGACTGTCATATAGGTTGCTCCATGGCCGTGGTCGCGGCTCAGTTCTGCAGGATCTTCTGGCCTTTCATCACGATGTTCTTGGCGGCCTTGACGTTGATCGCCCCGGAGCCGTCGATGCTGATGTTCTTGCCACGAATGACGATGGTGCCGTCCTTCTTCATGACGATGCTGGCGGCGCCAGTCTGCAGGGTGATCGAGTCACCGGCCTTGAGTACGAAGTTCTTGCCGACATGCAGATTGTCATCCTTGAGGACTCGGCTATTGCGCTCGCCGCGCACATAGTGCGACTCGTTACCGCCGGCCATGGTCGCCAGATCCGCGCCGATCAGCACGTACTCGTTGGCGGTGATCAGCGCGGTGCGGTCGGCACCGATGGTGGTGCGCTCGCTGTTGCCAACGCTTTCGGTACGGTTGGCGCCGATGCTGATGGTTTCATTGCTGCCGACGCTTTCAGTGCGGTTGGCGCCGATGCTGATGGTCTCGTTGCTGCCGACGCTCTCGGTACGGTTGGCGCCAATGCTGATGGTCTCGTTGCTGCCAACCTGCTCGGTGCGGTTCACGCCGATGGTGATGGACTCGTTGTTGCCGACCTTTTCGGTGCGGTCGACGCCGATGGTGATGGTCTCGTTGTTGTCCACCGTCTCGGTGCGATCGTGTTTGACGTGCACCGTCTCATCGTTGTCGATGGTCTTGCTGCGGTCGTGGCCTACCCAGTGGGTTTCGTCGTTCTCGACCTCGATGTCCTGATTCTTTTCGGCATGGATGAACAGCTGCTCTTCGCCCTTCTTGTCCTCCATGCGGATCTCGTTGAAGTTGGCTGGCGTGCCACCCTTGCTCGAGCGGCTCTTGGTGCCGCTTTGCGTGGCGTTGGCGGGCAGGTCGTAGGGCACCGTCTGCTCGGCGTTGTAGACGCGACCGGTGATGATCGGCCGGTCGGGGTCGCCTTCCAGAAAGCTAACGATCACTTCCTGGCCAATGCGCGGGATCTGGATCGAGCCCCAGTTCTTGCCGGCCCAGTTCTGCGATACGCGGATCCAGCAGGAGCTGTTCTCGTTGGATTGGTCGTGGCGATCCCAGTAGAAATGTACCTTTACCCGGCCGTACTGATCGGTCCAGATTTCCTCGCCCTTGGGGCCGACCACCATGGCCGTCTGTGGCCCCTGCACGATCGGCTGAACGGTCAGTGGCAGCGGCCGGAATACCTGGCTGGCGTCGATGCAGGTGAGGCTGCTGTCGAACTGGAAGGCTTCACTGCCCCGGCCGCTTTCATACAGATCTTGGGTGATGGTGTATTCGCTGTCGACGATCAGGTATTCGCGGTTCTGGTCATCGCGCGGGTAGTCGGTGAGGCTGAACAGATGGCCGCTGCCCAATCCGCGGGCGTTGCCCTTCAGGCGAATCTGCTCGTGCTGAGCCTGAATCGCCTCGATGCGATTGCGCGCGTATTGCTCGCCATCCTTGCTCTGCACGTACTCGCCCGGGTAATCGTAGAGCGGATAGTCGGCGTTGCTGTGCTCGCGTGCGATGCTGGAGCGCACTTCCAGGCGCGCGCTGGGGCGCTGGAAGTCGTAGTCGTTGAGCGCCAGGGAGCCAGGTTGCACTTCGTGCGCCAGGTGCCAGTCATGAATGTGATCGCGCTCGCGCATCTGATCGTCGAGCGGGTAGAACGGCACGCTGGCGTAGCCAGGTGCCGTGCTGTGTGCACCGTAGGCATCGCAGAGTACTAGCACGTGGCGTTCCTGCTCGTGACGGAAGTAGTAATAGATCCCTTCCTGCTCCATCAGCCGGCTGACGAAGTCGAAGCTGGTCTCGCGGTACTGCACGCAGTAGTCCCACTCGCGATAGGAGCGGGTGAGGGCGTCTTCGAAATCGGAGAAGCCGAGATCGCGCAACACCTGCTTGATGATCTCGGGCACTGTCTTGCTCTGGAAGATCCGGCAGTCGGACGTGCGCGACAGCAACCATAGCCAAGGCTTGAGCGTGACCTGGTAACTGGCGAACTGGCCACGATGGGCGGTCTGGCTGCAACGCGCGACGATGCCGTGGAAGTAGCGATCGCTGCCATCGGCCAGCTGCACGGCGATGCCCATGGGCTTGCCGAGCAGATTGTTGAGCTTGAGCGATGAATTTTCCGACGCCAGGCTCAACTCGTACTGGAAGAGGCGGCCGAGGGACTCGGTGCCGCTCAGACGTTCCATGACCAGCGCGTTCTCGCCGAGCGGGCTGTTGACCTTGGCCATGCGCGACTGTTGTGTGATTGCCATTTCCGTGACCCTGGGATGCCGTCCTGTGTCGAAGATAACCGGGAATGCCGTTACGTGCTGAGACGCCGTTGGGAATGCACGATCGAGCTGGCCGGTCTGTCTGTTTTTTCCACGCGGGTTGGTGTGGCGCTGCCTGTGACAGCGCTTGATCAGGCCAGCGAAGCGCAAAGGTGTCGCAAGCGATGCGGCATTGTCCAGTAATAGCGATGAGCAATGCCTGGCCGCTTGGCTTGCTAGCCACAGCGCCTGGCTCTAAGGTGCGGCTTTCGCCCACAGCCAGTAGCCGATGACCATGGATCGTTTTGCCCCCTTTGTGCAGCAGGCAACCCGGTTGCTGGCGCTCTGCGCGCCCTCGACCGACGACGGTGCCCATGATCTGTCGCACCTGCAGCGGGTCTGGGCCAATGTTCGCCTGTTGCAGCAGGAGGAAGGCGGCGACCTGGAGCTGCTGCTGGCGGCCGTGCTGTTGCACGACTGTGTGGCGGTAGAAAAGGATTCGCCGTTGCGTGCCAGCGCATCGCGCCTTTCTGCCGAGCGCGCCGCTGGAGTGCTTACCAGTCTGGGTTGGCGCGATGAGCGTATCGCGGCGGCCTGCCATGCCATCGAAGCGCACAGTTTCTCTGCGGCAATCACGCCGACCAGCCTGGAGGCGCGTATTCTGCAGGATGCTGATCGCCTCGACGCCATTGGCTTGATCGGCGTGGCGCGCTGTTTTCATGTGTCCGGGCGAATGGGCAGCGCCTTGTACGACGCCGACGATATCGACGCGCAGCATCGCCCGCTGGATGACCAGCGCTTCGCCCTCGACCATTTCCGCACCAAGCTGCTGGGCCTGGCCTCCGGTTTTCAGACCGCCGCAGGTGCGCGTCTGGCCGAGCAGCGGCACGCGCGGATGGTTACCTTCCTCGACGCATTCCGCGACGAGATCCAGCCTTTTTCGAATCACTAGAGAACTGCGCATGCACTACGACGTCATCGTGATTGGTATGGGCGCCATGGGCGCTGCCACCCTTTATCAACTGGCCAAGCGCGGTGTGCGAGTGGCCGGCGTGGATCGTCATGCGCCGCCCCACGATCAGGGATCCAGCCATGGCGATACGCGCATTACCCGCCAGGCGGTGGGCGAGGGAGCTGCCTATGTACCGCTGGCGTTGAATTCCCAGCGCATCTGGCGGGAGCTTGAAGCGCAGAGCGGCGAATCCTTGTTCGAGGCTTGCGGCATGCTGATGCTCAGCAGCAGCCAGGCGCCGACGCGTGGCCATGGCACACCTGATTTCGGTGGTGAGACTGCGGCGCTGGCCAAGCGCTTCGGCATTGAACATGACCTGCTGGATGCTGCAGGGATACACGCACGCTTTCCACAATTCGGCGGTTTCAGCGAAGAGGCCAGCGGCTATTACGAGCCCGGAGCTGGTTTCGTGCGCCCCGAGCTGGCCATCGAAGTACAGTTGAGGCTAGCCGAGCAGATGGGCGCGACCTTGCACAAGAACACGCCGGTCACCGCCATCGAATCCGTCGGCCAGGGTGTTCGCGTGCAAACCAGCAACGGCACGCTGACCGCAGACAAGGCCATCGTCTGCGCCGGCATGTGGACGGGCAGTCTACTCGGTGCGCCGGTCGAGGGCCTGCTCAAGGTGTGCCGTCAGCAGTTGTTCTGGTTCGAGCTCGACGAGCCTGAACGCTTCGCTGCCAACTCGCCGGTCTACATCCTGCTGCACGGCGCGGCGGACACCGACAGTTGCTACGGTTTTCCGCCGCTGCCGGGCGAGAACGCCATCAAGATCGCCACCGAGCAGTACCTCGATGGCTGTGATCCCGATGCGCTGGATCGCAGCGTCAGCCAGGCTGATATCGACGCCATGTATGACGCCCATGTAGCCGGCCGCTTGCTCGGTGTGTCGAAGCGGGTGCTCAAGTCCAAGGTCTGTACCTACACCATCACCCCGGACTTCAACTTCATCATCGACGCCCATCCGCAGCTGGCCAACGTGACCCTGGTGTCAGCCTGCTCCGGGCATGGCTTCAAGCATTCCGCCGGCATCGGCGAGGCGCTGGCCATGCATCACTGCAACGAGCCAGGCGCTGTCGATCTGTCACCCTTCTCGCTGGCGCGCTTCAGGTAGTTACCTGCAAGTAAGCTCTCAGGAGCTACTGACGAATAGACGGCAGCAAGGCAGAAGCGGACATCGGGCGCTGCTGCTTTTGTGGGAGGGGCTTTAGCCGCGATTGTGCCTGTCTAGGCGTGAAGAGCTCGCGGCTAAAGCGGATCGCCGCCCGGCCCCTCCCACGAGATCGCGATCGGCCGCTTCCGCCACTTTGTGGCCATCGCAGGCAATCTTTCGGCTAAAGATCATTGTCGTTCAGCCAGCGGTACATCACATGGCAATCCACCAGGCCCAGGGTGCGGTGACGGTAGGCTTTCGGCAGGGTGCCGACGATGCTGAAACCGTGCTTCTGCCAGAGCGCCACAGCGACTGTGTTAGTTGCCACCACGGAGTTGAACTGCATCGCCTGAAAGCGTAGTTCGCGACCGATCTGCAACGAATGCTGGCACAGCGCGCTGGCCACGCCCTTGCCGCGGGCGGCAGGGGCGGTCATGTAGCCGCAGTTGCACACGTGGTCACCGGGGCCGGCAGCGTTGGCTTTGATGTAGTAACTGCCAAGGATCTGCCCGTCTTCTTCGGCCACGAAGGTGGCGCGGGGCAGCTCGACCCAGAGCTTCCAGGCCGTTTCACGATCCATGGCCGGGTCATAGGCGTAGGTTTCCTGGGCCTGGGTGACGTCGCGGATGACGGGCCAGACCTGATCGAAGTCGGCGCTGGTAATAGGGCGGATATTCACGCGCTCTCCTGGGATATTCAGCGACTCACGCTTTGAACATGCGCGCATCGTAAGTGAAGTCATAGATGTCGAGGATGTTGATCTGGCTGATGGCCGGATGCAGCGGGTTGATCAGCAGATTGCGTTCCAGCGGCAGCACGGCTGACGGCACGATAAGCCCCAGATGACTGACCGCGCGCAGCCAGGCCGTGCCGAACGCCATGCTCGGGCGGTCGACCGGCAGGGCGTTCCAGCCTTTCGGCAGTTCGTTGGCAGCGGGCTCCCAGTAAAGCGCAGGGTCGTCAGGCAGCTCGAAGCAGGTAATTTTCATCGGCATCGCCGGTGGCCCCTCCGCATGCACGAAGGTTTCCAGGCAGCAGATGGCAGGGGAGAGTCCCATGTACACCGCTGCGACATCCTGCTCGTTCCAGCGCCCGCCTTCGATGGCGGCGCCGCGCCCGGAAAGATCCGTCGCCCGCTTGGCCTTGGCGACACGCCATGCACGCATCAGGCGGCACCACCCCAATCGAGGGCGTTGAGCACCCGGCGAACCTGCTTGGCACCGATTTCCGTTTCGCAGAGCATGATCGGCGCCTGCCCGCCAAGCGACTGATTGACACGCGACATCCAGTCTGCAGCCGCCTGGCGGCTCTCGAATACGTCTTCGGCCAACTGGCAGATCATGGCGATCCGATCCAGGCGCTCCGAGGCGACCGGGTCGAGCAGCTTGTGCTCGCGCCGACGCCGCTCGAGGGTCGAAATCGAGGCGTTGAGGAGGATTTCCAGGCTGCGCTCGGGCAGCGCGAAGGTGGCCTTGACGGCCTGCACCAGGTCGGCGGCGAAGCCATCCCGGATCTGTTGCAGGCGCTCGGCTTCACTGAGCTTTTCACGGCCGGCGCTGAACGCCCAGAAGGCGGCGACCACGGGCGAGTGGTCGTCCTTGCCGTGCTTGGCCTGACGCATTGCGGTAACGGTCATGCTGCCTCCTTCATTTGATTAAAAATAAACGTCAAATGAAGGTTACTCCTTTCTGCTCTCGCTTGCACGCCTGGCTGCTGGACGGCAAAGAGCTACGATTTTGGCTTACGCGGGCCAGTTACAGCTGTTGTAAGCGTCCAGTACCGCCGGGTTTTCCTCGAAATTAAAGGTCTTGCCGGTGCGCAGGTTCTTGTACTGAAAGTCGAACACCACGGCGCCCTGATGGTGAAAGGTGTAGCGCCCGCCGATGCGCTCCTCGTCGGTCAGCACTTCCAGCCAGGTGCTGAGGTATTCCCACGGGCGACCCTCCACCTCATCGACGACTTCGCTGCTTTTGAACACGATCGGCAAGCTGTCGGCTTGGCCGGCATACAGCACCGAGCCTGCACGGCTCCAGTCGCCCTGCTCGGTGGTGAAAAGTGTCAGGCTGAGGCGGATCGGTTTGCCACCGCCCGCCGATTGCAGGCAGCGCACATCGTCTGCCCAGGCTGGCGCGCAGGCGGTAGCCAGCAGCGCAAATGCCAGCAGGTGCCTCACCTGTCGTAACCTTCAGCGATATGCTGATCCTTGAGCTTCACGTAGTTGCCGGCGGTGTAGCTGAAGAAATTGCGCTCCTTGTCGGTCAGTGCCCGCGCCTGTTTCACCGGGCTGCCGACGTACAGGTAACCGCTTTCCAGCACCTTGCCCGGCGGCACCAGGCTGCCGGCGCCGATGATCACGTCGTCCTCGACCACTGCGCCGTCCATCACCGTGCTGCCCATGCCGACCAGGATGCGGCTGCCCAGAGTGCAGCCGTGCAGCATCACCTTGTGGCCGATGGTCACCTCGTCGCCGATGATCAGCGGGAAGCCGTCCGGGTTGAACGGGCCGGCATGGGTGATGTGCAGCACGCTGCCGTCCTGCACGCTGGTGCGTTTGCCGATACGGATGCGGTGCATGTCGCCACGGATCACGGTCAGCGGCCACACGGAGCTGTCTTCACCGATTTCCACATCGCCGATGACCACCGCCGAGGCGTCGACGAATGCGCGCTCGCCAAGCTGCGGGGTGATGGATTGGTAAGTACGAATCGCCACGATAGAACCTCTTAAGCTGCGTCAGGGGTTGATTGTAATTAAGATGGACGCCATATCAGTTGTCAGTCTTCTAAATTCATTCCACCACAGGTACCCGACGTGAGTGTGAACAATCCCCTGCTGCAAGATTTCGACCTGCCGCCGTATTCGACCATCCTGCCCGAGCACGTAGAGCCGGCAGTCGATGCCATCCTCGCCGAAAGCCGTACGGCGGTGGCCGAGCTGCTGGCCAGCCAGGGCAATGCGCCGCGCTGGGAATCGCTGATCGATCCGCTCGACGAGCAGGGTTCGAAGCTGGGCCGCGCTTGGAGCCCGGTCAGCCACCTCAATGCCGTGCGTAACAACCCCGAGCTGCGCGCCGCCTACGAGGCCTGCCTGCCCAAACTCTCCGAGTACTGGACGGAAATGGGCCAGAACCGCGCCCTGTTCCAGGCTTACGAGGCTCTCGCTGCCAGCCCTGAAGCGGCCGGTTTCGACGTGGCGCAGAAGACCATTCTCGAACACGCTCTGCGTGATTTCCGCCTGTCCGGTATCGACCTGCCAGCCGAGCAGCAGAAGCGTTATGGCGAGATCCAGATGAAGCTTTCGGAGCTGGGCAGCCGTTTCTCGAACCAGTTGCTGGATGCTACCCAGGCCTGGAGCAAACACGTCGAGGACGAAAGCCTGCTGGCCGGCATCACCGATTCCGCCAAGGCGCAAATGAAACAGGCTGCCGAGGCCAAAGGGCTGGAAGGCTGGCTGATCACCCTGGAGTTCCCCAGCTATTACGCGGTGATGACCTACGCCGACAACCGCGCCCTGCGCGAAGAGCTGTATGCCGCCTACTCCACCCGTGCCTCGGATCAGGGCCCGAATGCCGGGCAGAACGACAACGGCCCGGTGATGGCCGAGATTCTCGACCTGCGCCAGGAACTGGCGCGTTTGCTCGGCTTCGCCAATTACTCCGAGCTGAGCCTGGCCAGCAAGATGGCCGAGTCCACCGAGCAGGTGCTGAGCTTTTTGCGTGACCTAGCGGTACGCAGCAAACCGTTCGCCGAGCAGGATCTGGCCGAACTCAAGGCCTATGCCGCCGAGCATGGCTGCAACGATCTGCAGAGCTGGGACGTGGGCTACTACAGCGAAAAACTGCGTGAGCAGCGCTACAGCATTTCCCAGGAAATCCTGCGCGCCTATTTCCCCATCGACAAAGTGCTCGGCGGTCTGTTCGCCATCGTCGAGAAGCTCTACGGCATCCAGATCAAGGAGCTTTCCGGCTTCGATACCTGGCACCCGGACGTACGTTTGTTCGAGATTTCCGAAAACGGTCAGCACGTCGGTCGCTTCTTTTTCGACCTGTACGCCCGTGCCAACAAGCGCGGTGGTGCCTGGATGGACGGTGCCCGCGACAAGCGTCGTGCTGCCGGCGGCGAGCTGGTCAGCCCGGTGGCCAACCTGGTGTGCAACTTCACCCCTGCGTCGACCGGCAAGCCGGCCCTGCTGACCCACGATGAAGTCACCACCCTGTTCCACGAATTCGGCCATGGTCTGCATCACCTGCTGACCCGCGTCGAGCATGTCGGGGTTTCCGGCATCAACGGCGTGGCCTGGGATGCCGTCGAGCTGCCGAGTCAGTTCATGGAAAACTGGTGCTGGGAGCCGGAAGGTCTGGCGCTGATCTCCGGGCACTACGAGAGTGGTGAGGCACTGCCTCAGGATCTGCTCGACAAGATGCTCGCTGCCAAGAACTTCCAGTCCGGCCTGATGATGGTGCGTCAGCTAGAGTTCTCGCTGTTCGACTTCGAACTGCATGCCGTTCACGGTGACGGCCGCAGTGTGCTGGAGGTGCTCGAAGGCATCCGTGACGAAGTCTCGGTGATGCGTCCGCCGGCTTACAACCGTTTCCCCAACAGCTTTGCGCACATCTTCGCAGGCGGTTATGCCGCCGGTTACTACAGCTACAAGTGGGCCGAAGTGCTGTCTGCCGATGCCTTCTCGAAGTTCGAAGAAGAGGGCGTGCTCAACCCGCAGACCGGTCGCGCCTTCCGCGAGGCGATCCTGGCCCGTGGTGGCTCTCAGGCGCCGATGGTGCTGTTCGCCGATTTCCGTGGCCGCGAGCCAAGCATCGACGCGTTGCTGCGCCACCTGGGCCTGAGTGCGGAGGCGGCATGAGCGACGACCCTGTGATAACGACCAAGCGCTTCATCGCCGGAGCCGTGTGCCCGGCGTGCAGCGAAATGGACAGCATCAAGATGTGGAACGTCGATGGCGTGCCGCACCGCGAGTGCGTGCAGTGCGGTTATGCCGACACGTTGGACGAGCGCGGCAACTCGGTGGCCAAGGAGCTGCCGACCCGCGTCAACGTCAGTGCCCTGACACCGAAGAAACCGGCCGACCCCAAGGTCAAGGCCGTGCAGTTCTTTCCCAATCCGAAGTTGAAGAAAAGCGACGACTGATAGTCCCGCCGCAATATAAAACGCCGCTCTAGCTAGAGCGGCGTTTTTGTTTACAGGTTGTGCGATCAGGTACGCAGAATCTCGTTGATCGCGCTCTGTTTCGGGCGCATTGCGCTGTACACCTGCCAGAGGATGAACACCAAGGCGATGGCCAGGAAAGAGCCGGAGATGGGGTTGGTGAAGAAGTCCATGAAGTTGCCGTCCGACAACATCAGGCCACGTCGCAGGTTGGTCTCGGCCATCGGCCCGAGGATGAAGCCGATGATGAATGGCGCCGCCGGCATACCGGCTTTGACGAAGCCATAGCCGAGCACACCGAACAGCAGAATCGACCAGACGTCGAACAGGCGGCTGGACAGACCGAAGGCACCTACTACGCAGAGCACCAGGATGATCGGCAGGAGAATGTGCTTGGGCACGTCAAGCAGCTTGATGAACAGACGCAGGCCGTAGAACTCCATGAACAACATCATGAAGGTGGCGACGATCAGCGCGGCGAAGATGGTGTACACCAGCGGGCCCTGGCTGATGAACAGCAGCGGGCCGGGCTGGATGCCGTGGATCAGGAAGCCGCCGAGCATGATCGCGGTGACGGTGTCGCCCGGAATGCCCAGGGTCATCAGCGGCATCATTGCGCCACCGATACCAGCGTTGTTGGCGGTTTCACTGGCGACCACGCCGCCGATGTTGCCCTTGCCGTAGGTGTGGCCGTCTTTGGCGCGTTTCTTGGCGATGATGTAAGCCACCAGGTTCGAGGTGCCAGCGCCGATGCCCGGCAGAATGCCGATACCCAGGCCGATCAGGCCAGAGCGGCCAGCGTTCGGCAGCTGTTCGCGGAACTCCTTGAACGAGAAGCCGAAGCCCTTGATGTTCTTCATGCTGACCGACTTGGCCTTGCCTTGCACCGCATGGCGGCCGGTTTCGGCGAGCTTGATGATTTCGGCCACCGCGAACATGCCGATCATCACCGTGAGCATGGAGAAACCGCCATTCAGCTCGCTGACGCCGAAGGTGAAACGACGAATCGCTTCTACCGGCGCGATGCCCACTGTCGACACGGCAAAACCCAGTGCACCGGCGAACAGCCCTTTGACCATGGAGCCAGCGGACAGCGTGGCGATCAGGGTCAGAGAGAAGATGGCGATGGCGAAATATTCATGCGGGCCGAAGCTCAGGGCGACCTTGGCCAATTGCGGGGCGATGAACATCAGCGCGGCGATGCTGAACAGCGTACCCAGAAAGGAGAACACGATGCCGATGCCCAGCGCCTTGGCGCCATGGCCCTGCTCCATCAACGGGCCACCGTCGAACACCGTGGCGATCGATGAGGGTGTTCCGGGAATTTTCAGCAAAATCGCTGAGATCAACCCCCCCGAGGTGGCACCGATGAACAGTGCGACCAGCAGAGACAGGCCAGCTTGCGGGCCCATGGTAAAGGTCAGTGGAAGGCAAAGCGCTACGGCCATGGTGGCGGATAGGCCCGGCACCGCGCCGAAGACGATACCGACGGCCACGCCGATGGCCATCAGCAGCAATATGTTGATCGAGAAAACGGCACCGAAGCCTTGCTGCAGTAAGTCGAGCATGGTCGATCCTCAGATGAAATTGTTCAGCAGGCCAGCGGGCAACATCAGGTCGAAGGCCTCGCGGAACAGCAGGAAGATGACGGCTGAGCTGATCACCGAGATCAGGAGATAGCTCAGGTGCTTGGCTTTCTGGGTGACCGGCGTCAGGACGAGGAACTGCAGGTACAGATAAACCACGGTCATGATCGGGAAACCCACCGGGCCCAACAACGCCATGTAGCCGAGGATCAGGGCGAGGGTCAGGATCACGGTGCGGGGTTCGATGACGTCCGGTGCCGCTTCTTCAGCGGGCATGTCGGGCAGGTCTCCGGTGCTCGGCGCTGCCGCTTCGGCGGCAGCCGGCTTGCGGGCGAAAGCACTGAGTATCTGCATCGCACCCAGCAGTATCAGCAAGCCCGACAGCAACGCCGGAACAGTGCCCGCGTCTACGCCGTCGTGGCCAGGGAGTTGGTAGGCCATCACCAGGTAGGCGAGGCTGGAGCCGATCATGGCGAGGCCGATGATCAGCTCTTTTTTATTCGGGGTGGTACGCATTTGAAACCTCGAAGAACGAAAGCACAGCGCCGGCTCTCATCCGGCCGGCGCTGTGTCATGACTCACTTGCCTTGGCGCAGAGCATCCTTGAACTGCATGAAATCTTCGCGGGTCTTGGCCAGGATTGCTTTCGAGTCTTCAGTATTGAAGTAGGCAACCGGTTGCTTGAATTTCTTCAGATCCTCGGCGTAGGCGGGCTTCTCGGTGATCTGCTTCATGATATCGGCCATTTTCTTGACGATGGCCGGGTCGGTGCCTTTCGGGAAAGCGACGATGTACGGCTTGTCCAGGGTGATGTCCAGGCCCTGTTCCTTGAGGGTCGGCACGTCCGGGATCAGCGGGTTACGCTCGGCGTTGGGCTGGCCCAGGGCGACCATCTGGCCTCCGCTGACGTAGTCCTGTACGGCGCCGTAGCTCATCGCGCCGAGATCCAGACGACCACCAAGCATGCCGACCACGCGGTCGGATACGGTGCCGCCATCAACCATTTTCAGTTTCGCGCCGCTGAGTTTTTCCAGCTGCAGGCCTTGAACGTGGGAGAAGTTACCCATCTCGGTGCCATAGGTGAGGCTGCCCGGGTTGGCTTTGGACTTCTCGATCAGGTCTTTCATGCTGGTTACGCCGGACTGCTTGGAGGCGACGAATACCGCGCTCTTGTCCACGCCAGCGATGCAGGAAATATCGAAGGTTTCGTAGCTGTCTTCAGTCAGACCACCGACTTCGTTGACGATCATCTGGCCCGGGTGGGTGAAGAGGATGGTGTTGCCATCCGCCGCAGCGCCCTTCACCTGTTCGGCGGCCAGGGTGCCACCACCACCGGCGACGTTGGTCACGACCATGGTCTTGCCGGTGATCTCGTTGAAGTACTTGGCCATCATGCGGGCGTTGAAGTCAGTGTCGCCGCCGGGGTTGGCAATCACGACGACCTGAACCGGCCGAGTCGGCCATTTGACGTCATCAGCGATAGCGACGGAGTGGGCGCTGATGGCACCCATGCCGACCATGGCAGAGAGGAGGGAGGCGCGGAATATTTTTTTCATTGGAGGCTCCGTGGGGTGTAGAAGTCGCTCGGCTTAACCGAGGCAACCGAGTCTTGTAAGTTTTATGAAGGGTGCTGCAGCTCGGCAACCCTGCGTGCGCGGCGCATGGCTAGCAAGGTTGCCGAGTGGATAATCAAGAATAGACGCGCAGGCAGGCGCATGACCTTCTGGCCAGCAGGTGATGCTGGGCGTCAGGAGGCTCAGAGGCATAAAGCGAGCGAACAGGTGGCGGAGCGCGCCAGGCTAGCGGTGCCGAAGCCCGAAAAGCGGGGCAGAGCGTGCTGAACGCGTTGCATGGGTAAGGTCTTGGGCATGACCTGAACCTCGGTATTGTTATTGGAATGTCATATGTTGTCGTATGACTTGGCAAATTAGTACCAAGACGGCAGAGCGCTGTCAACGAAACCCTGAGCGCGGGTGGCCCGATTACATCAGCCGACAAAGGCAGGCGCAGGCGCTTTAGCTCAATACTTTCAAGGATGTTCGAACGGATTTCCATGCCGTTGTACGATAACGTATGACAAAAGTTTTCCCATAACCGTTATGCTCGGGGCTGACTTGGCCTGTGCGCAGGCAGTTTCAACACAAGAATAAGCACAATAAGACCAAGGCTTTCTCATGAGCATTATCTCCTCCATCTGCTGTTGCTACCTGCTTTGAAGCTGACCTCAACGCTGGTTTCCAGTGTCACGTTGCCCTGCAAGGATTTGCCATGACTGCCAGTAAACCCGGGCGGGTGCGCTTCAGCATCGTGGCGATGCTGTTTCTTGTCACTGCAGTAACCTTTGCTGACCGCTCAAGCATGTCGATTGCCGGCGCGGCGTTGCAGGCCGATCTGGGCATCGATGCGGTGACCCTCGGCTACATTTTCTCGGCGTTCGGCTGGGCCTATGTGGTGGCGCAGATTCCCGGTGGCTGGCTGTTTGACCGCTTTGACGTCAAGCGTGTATACGCCATCGCCTTGTTCAGCTGGTCGGTGCTGACCTTCGTGCAAGGTTTCGTGGGCTTTCTCCCGGTTGCGTGGACGGTGGCGTCGCTGTTTCTCCTTCGCGTGGCGGTCGGCCTGGCTGCGGCGCCCTGTTTCCCCGGCAATGCGCGAATCATCGCTGCCTGGTTCCCGACCACCGAACGAGCGACTGCTACCGCCGTTTCAGGTTCGGCGCAGTATTGCTCCACGGCGCTGTTTGCCCCACTGATGGGTTGGGTGGTGCAGACGCTTGGCTGGCAACAGGTATTCATCGTCCTCGGCTGCTTCGGTTTTCTGCTCACGTTCCTGTGGGGGCGGGCGATCCACAGCCCACGGCTGCATCCGCGCATCGGCGTGGCAGAATTCACCCATATCGAGAAGGGTGGCGGGTTGATCGACCTGGCGCCGCCAGCGGGGGCTGGCAAGCGCCAGCAGCGTGGCTACCTGTGGCAATTGCTCGGCCAGCGCACACTGCTTGGGGTCTACGCTGGTCAATATCTGAGCAACGCGACCACCTATTTCCTGCTCACCTGGTTTCCGGTGTATCTGGTGCAAGAGCGTGGCATGACACTGATCGGCGCTGGCTTCGCCGCGGCGTTGCCGGCCATCAGTGGCTTCGTCGGCAGCCTGAGCGGCGGTATGCTCTCGGACGGGCTGGTGCGTCGCGGGCACTCCCTCACCCTCGCGCGCAAGCTGCCGATTGTCACAGGTATGGCGTTGTCGTCCTCCATCGGCCTATGCGTTTTTGCCGACAGCGACGTTGCGGTGCTGGCGTTGATGGCACTGGCCTTCTTCGGCAAGGGGTTCGGCACGTTGGGTTGGACGCTGGTTGCCGATACGTCACCGCGGCAGATCGTCGGCCTGTCGGGCGGGCTGTTCAACACCTTTGGCAACCTGGCAGCGATCACCACCCCGATCGTCGTCGGGTACCTGGTCAATCGCACCGGTTCGTTCGATCTCGGCCTGGCTTACGTTGCCGCCAACTCGCTGCTGGCGGCGCTCTGCTATCTGTTCGTGGTCGGCCGTATCCAGCGTATCGAATTGAAAGATTAAAGCAGCCGATTGAAGAGGAGATACCCATGAGCGGTCTTGATCAGCACTTTCTGCTAGCACTGGAGCAGGTGGTCGGCGAAGCCGGCCTGATCCGCGACAGCGAACGCATGCGCAGCTACCTGAGCGACTGGCGCAATGCCTATCAGGGCCAGGCCGCGCTGGTGGTACGCCCGGCGTGTACCGAGGAAGTCGCCGCTGTGGTGCGGCTGTGCAGCGAAGCGGGTGTGGCACTGGTGCCCCAGGGCGGTAACACCGGTCTCTGTGGCGGCTCCATTCCTGACGACTCGGGTAACCAGGTGGTGCTGTCGCTGACCCGGATGACGCGCATCCGTAACGTCGACCCCGCCAACGAGACCATCACTGTCGAAGCCGGAGTGATTCTCCAGCGTTTGCAGGAGGCTGCTGCCGAAGAGGGGCGCCTATTCCCGCTCTCGCTGGGCGCGGAGGGTAGTTGTACGGTGGGCGGCAACCTGGCCACCAATGCTGGCGGTACCGCTGTACTGCGCTACGGCAACATGCGCGACCTGACCCTGGGCCTCGAAGTGGTGCTGCCCGACGGGCGCATCTGGGATGGCCTGCGCGGCCTACGCAAGGACAACACCGGCTATGACCTCAAGCACCTGTTTATCGGTTCCGAAGGCACCCTGGGCATCATCACAGCGGCCGTGCTCAAGCTGTACCCCGCGGTGCGCAGTTGTACCACCGCCTGGGTCGCACTGCCGAGCCCGCAGGCGGCGGTCGATCTGATCGGGCGCATGCGCGCCCTGTGCGGTGATCGCCTGACCGGTTTCGAGCTGATGTCGCGGCAGAGCGTGGAGTTCGTCCTGCGGCATGTGGCTGGCTGCAACGATCCGTTCGCCGAGGTTCATCCCTGGTATGTGCTGATCGAGCTGAGCGACACGCTGGTCGATGCACCGCTGGCCGAGATGCTGGAGAGCGGCCTGGGCGATGCCTTCGAGCACGGGGAAGCGCTCGATGCGGTGGTCGCCAGCAGCGAGGCGCAAGTCGCGGCCCTGTGGGCGATCCGCGAGGGAATTTCAGAGGCGCAGAACCATGAAGGGCCAAGCCTCAAGCACGACATCAGCGTGCCGGTCAGCAGCATCCCTGCCTTTATCGAAGCCGCCGACCGCCAGCTGCAGGAGTCGTTTGCGGGCGTGCGCATCGTTGCCTACGGTCACGTGGGGGACGGCAACCTGCACTACAACATCAGCAAGCCGCCGGGCAGCGAAGATGCGCCTTTCAAAGCCCAGGCCGAGGCGATCATGCATGTCATCTACGGAGTGACCCGCGATTTTGCCGGCAGCATCAGTGCCGAGCATGGTCTGGGCCAGGCCAAGCGCGAGGCTGCGCGCCATTACAAGCATCCGCTGGAGTTGGAACTGATGCGCAGCATCAAGCAGGCGCTGGATCCCGCAGGGCTGATGAACCCGGGCAAGCTGCTCTGAATCTTCATGTGGAATTCGGGTATGTGCTGGCGGATACTCGCCAGCCTCCTGAGACATGAATAAGGCCGTTTCTCGTGCGCTACCTGCTGTTGCCTCTGCTTGCCATCGCTGTACCTGCGCTGGCCGATGTGCGTATCGACGACCTCACGGCCAAGCGCAGCGACTGGGAGACCTATCGCTTCCCGCTGCTGGTTGGCGCTAGCCCCGCCATCGGACGCATCAACACCTTTCTGCATACCCTCGAGCTGCAGGCGCTTCCCGGGCGTTTCGCCAAATCGCCATTCGAGAACGTGCAGCCTAAAGACGGTGAGATCTGGGGCGTGAACAGCCTCGATTATCAGGTTCTTGGTGAGGGGCCGGGTTATCTGTCCCTGAACATCGAGGGTGAGTCCACGGGCGCCTATACCAGTCAGAGTTCGCGCAGTTACAACTTCGATCTGGCCAGCGGTCGCCCCATCGGTTTGCCGCAACTGCTGACACCGGAGGGGCTGTTGCGTCTGCAAGGCGAAGTGCAGAGCTTGAGGGTCAAGCGCCTGGAGGACTTCCTCAAGGCGCTACCGCCGAGTAAACCCGCTGACCCCGATAACTTGAGTGACGACGAGCAGTGGCTCGAAGGGCAGCGCAACATGTATGCCTACTGCCTGGATACGCGCCGCGACATCAGCCTCGACTATGACCGTGTGCAGCTGGGCACCGATAGCCTGGCTCTGATTGGCGAGGGCTGCGCCAACCACGCCAGCCGTGCCCTTGACGACCTCGGCGAGTTTTCCAACAGTTTCAGCTACCAAGCCCTGAGCGGCGATCTCAGTTCTTACGGACGCTGCCTGTTGCTGGAAAAACGGGGTGATTGTGCGCTGCCGGTCAACAGCACGGCGCAAGGCGTTTACCACGGTACCGTCGGGCGCTATCCGGTCACCCTGGTGATCGAGCAGCTGTATGCCGACCACAGCCTGTCCGCCAGCTACTTCTACGATAGACACGCCAAGTACATCAATCTCGGTGGCGAGCATCAGCAGGACTTCGTCACCCTCCACGAAAGCAGCGAGCCGCCGGCCCGCTTCGAACTCGAGTTCCAGGCCGATGGCAGCCTGAAAGGCACCTGGCAGCAGGGCGACAAGTCAGCGCTGGATGTCCAGCTCACCCCGTGACCTCGGTCGATAAGGAGCACCTATGTGGCATCTGGTATGTGGCGATAACGCCGTAGAAGGCGTAAGCCATGTGATCGGACAGCAGGCTGCCGATGACGGGTTGCGGGTACTGCGTGACGACCTTGCGGTCGGCCCGCTGGGCGATGTCGACGCGCCGCCCTGTGAGGCCCGCGTAGCGTTCTGGAGCGCAGTGTGGCCCGAGGGCGTAACGCCAGCTCCAGATTTCGCTGCCGGGCTACCCGCCGATGCGCAGTGGATCACTGACCTTGCACAGCAGGCGCGCCCTGTCACCGTCTGGCACGGCGACAGTGCCAGCGAGCAACTGCTGCTGGCGCGGGTGGCACATGCGCTGGAGGGCAGTGATGTGCTGTTGCTTGAGGTGTCTTGCGGCACCGGTAACAGCTGGGTGCAGAGCCGCAAGGCGGTTGCCATGCACGCACCGCAGGCGCTATTCGCCCTGGCCAAGCCTCGCCCGGTCGAGCCAGCGCGTCGTGCAGCGCTGGCCGCACAGTGGCGCGCCGTGCTGGCCGATGGCGGTCACGTTCATCGTTGGCAGACAGGCGTTTTCACCGCAGAGGACTATCAGCTCATCGACGCTGCTCTGCTGCGCCACGCCGGCCCCGAGCCCAAGCCGCTGGCCCGCGTCATGGCTGACGTGATGGCGCGTACCGACGGCTTCTTCGCCAGCGATTACTTCCTGTTCTGGCGCGCCCGCGAACTGGCCGCAGCAGGCCAGCTGGTGCTCAGCGGCGAGCTGGGCGAGCATGGCTATTCATCGTTGCAAGTGCGTCGCGGCTGCTAATTCAGCCGCGAAAGAACTCCCCCGGCGTGGCGCCGAACTGCTGGCGGAATGCGGCGATAAAGGCCGAGGTAGAGTCGTAGCCGCAGAGCAGGGCCACGTCGGTGACGCGCTGACCTTGTTCCAGCGGCGTCAGGGCGCCGAGCAGGCGCAGGCGTTGGCGCCATGCGCGGAAGGTCAGCCCGGTGTCGCGCAGGAACAGGCGGCTCAAGGTCTTTTCCGAAACGCCGAGGCTTTCGCCCCAGGCTGCCAGCGTTTGGTCGTCGTCCGGTCTTTTCTGCAGGCGTTCGCACAACGTTTGCAGGCGCGGGTCGCTCGGCAGCGGTAACGACAGGTGCACTTCGGGCGCCGTGCGCAAGCGGTCGAGTAGTACCTGGGCAAGGCGACCGTCCGGCCCCGCCTCGTCGTATTCGACCGGCAGTTCACAGAAGCTGCGGATCAGCTCGCGGGTCAGTGCGTCTACGCCAAGTACACGGCAACTGCCGGGCAGTGGGTCGATTGAGCTGTCGTCCAGGTAGAGGCTGCGCATTTCGGTGTTGGGCGAACTCAGCACTTCATGTTCCAGCCCTGCGGGAATCCAGATGGCCCGCTGCGGCGGCGCCACGAAGCTGCCGACTGCGGTGCGCACATGCAGCACGCCCTGGATGGCATAGGTCAGTTGTACCCAGGCGTGACTATGTCGAGGCGTACCGGTCTGCTGGCGTAGCGACTCGTTGCGCGCATAGAGCGGCCGCGGCAGGCATTCAAGCTGCGGCACGCTGCGCTCGGCAATCGAGTTTTGTCCGTTAGGCGACATGATCTGGCTTTATGGCGTTAGTCGGCAATTGCAGCTCAGAGTAGAGTGGGCGCCTTTCTATGGCAACTGCTTGCCTTCGTCCGCTCGGAATTCTGCCCATGGCCCGCTCCCGTCTGCTGCCCGATAATTTTACGCTGACCCTTATCGCGGTGGTCGCCCTCGCCACCTTCCTGCCCGTTAGCGGCAACGCTGCCGTGGCCTTCGGCTGGATCACCAATCTGGCCATCGCCCTGTTGTTCTTCATGCACGGTGCCAAGCTGTCGCGTGAAGCCATCGTCGCCGGGGCCGGCCACTGGCGCCTGCACCTGCTGGTGTTCAGTTGCACTTTCATCCTGTTTCCGTTGCTGGGTCTGGCACTCAAGCCGCTGCTGTCGCCGATGATCGGCACCGAGCTGTACCTGGGCATGCTCTACCTGTGCGCCCTGCCGGCCACTGTGCAGTCGGCCATCGCGTTCACTTCGCTGGCGCGCGGCAACATTCCTGCAGCGATCTGCAGCGCGGCCGCCTCCAGCTTGTTCGGCATTTTCCTCACGCCGTTGCTGGTGGCACTGCTGATGGACGTGCACGGCAGCGGCGGTTCGCTACTCGATGCCATCGGCAAGATCACCCTGCAACTGCTGGTGCCTTTCATCCTTGGCCAGATCGCCCGCCGCTGGATCGGTGCCTGGGTCGGCCGCAACAAGAACTGGCTCAAGTATGTCGATCAGAGCTCGATCCTGCTGGTGGTCTACACCGCTTTCAGTGCGGCAGTGGTCGAAGGGCTGTGGAATCAGGTGTCCTGGCCAACTCTGGCGGCCCTGGTGTTCGCCTGCTGTCTGCTGCTCGCTCTCGCGTTGGGTATCACCGCGCTGCTCGGCAAGTGGTGCGGCTTCAATATGGAAGACCGCATCACCATCCTATTCTGCGGGTCGAAAAAGAGTCTGGCCACCGGCGTACCCATGGCCCAGGTGCTGTTCGCCGGCAGCAGCATTGGCCTGATGATTCTGCCAATGATGCTGTTCCATCAGATTCAGCTGATGGTCTGCGCGGTGCTGGCCCAGCGCTATGCCAAGCGGCTCGACCCGGCTGTGCCGAGCGAAAACAAGGTGGCCGTGAATTGAGCCGTTGCAGGCTGCTCAAGGCTTCACTGCTGTTGATCGCTTTGCTGCCGGCCCTGCCGGCTCATGCCTGGGTCAGGGTGACGCCGGAGTTCGCCGATCAGCCAGTGGGCGCCAGCAGTTACTACGGTATGGTGTTGACGGTGGCACCATTCATCACCACCACATTACCCGGTGATGGCACTGAAATGACCGAGGCGGCATCCGAAGAAAGCAGCAGCATCGACCAGAAGCTGAAGCTGGCTCGAGACGATGCAGCGGCCTTTGTCGGTAGCCACGGGCAGATTCGGGGCGTGATGCTGGAGGCGGCGCTTGAGGTGCTGCTGCAGCGCACGGCGTATGCCCATTACAGCGATCTGCAACTGGCAGAAGCACTGCTGGCCTACCAATCAAACGGCAGTTTCTGAGTACTTTCACGATCTGCGCCTACCCTGCTGGGTAGGCGCGTCGCCGTTAGTCTTTGTTCGGTTGATCCTGTGGGTCATCCTCGCGGATGCGGTACCACGCCACATACAGGGCCGGCAGGAACAGCAGGGTCAGTAGTGTGGCGCTGAAGATGCCGCCGATCATGGCGTAGGCCATCGGCCCCCAGAACACCTCGCGGGCGATGGGAATCATGCCCAGGCTGGCGGCGGCGGCGGTGAGTAGAATCGGCCGGCGGCGGTGCTGGGTGGCGTCGATCACGGCCTGCCACGGCGAGTCGCCGGCTCGCTCGAACTCGTCGATCTGGGTCACCAAAATCACCGAGTTACGGATGATGATGCCGATCAGCGCGAGAATGCCGAGGATCGCCACGAAGCCCATGGGCGTGCCGGTGGGCACCAGCGCCAGCACCACGCCGATCAGCCCCAGGGGCGCCACGCTGAATACCAGGAAGGTCTTCGCCACGCTGTGCAGCTGGATCATCAGGAAAGTGGCCATCAGGAACAGCATCAGTGGCAGCACGCTGGCGATGGGGCCCTGGGCCTTGCCGCTTTCTTCCACCGTGCCGCCGGTGGCGACGCTGTAGCCAGTGGGTAACTCGTCCGAGAATTTCTGGATATCCGGCGCCAGATCGGCGACCAGATCGGTCGGCTGGATCTCGCTGACCACGGCGGCCTTGAGGGTGATGGTCGGCTTGCGGTCGCGGCGCCATACCAGCGGCTGCTCCAGCTCGTAGCCCACGGTGGCGAACGCGCGCAGCGGAATGGCCACGCCGCTTGGGGTGACTATCTGCAGGTTTTCCAGGGTCTGCGGCGAACTGCGTTCGCTGTCTTCGGCCCGGCCGATCACGTCGATCAGGTAGATGTCGTCCTTGACCTGGGTGACCGTGGTGCCGCTGACGATGCTGTTCAGCAGGTTGGCGACATCTTCCGAGGACAGCCCGAACTGGCGCGCCTTGTCCTGGGCGATGTCGATGCGCAGCACCTTGCCCGGCTCGTTCCAGTCGTAGACCATTTCGCCGATGTCCGGATTTTTGTCCAGCAGCGCCGCCAGTTCCAGGGCGTGCTTGCGCACCTGGTCGACATCCGCCCCGCTGATCCGGTACTGGATCGGCCGACCCACCGGTGGGCCCATCTCCAGTGGCTGGACGAAGCTGCCGATGCCGACGAAGTCCTCGCGCAGGCGTTTCTTCAGTTTGCCGACCAGCCGATCACGGGCGTCGATGTCCTGGCTGACGATCACGAGTTGGGCGTAGAACGGATTCTGCAGTTGCTGATCCAGCGGCAGGTAGAAGCGCAGCGCGCCCTGGCCGATGTAGGTGCTCCAGCGAGCGATGTCCGGGTCGTCCTTGAGGCTGGCTTCGAGGCGGTCGACCTGGGCGCGGGTTTCGTTGATCGAGGCGTTCTGCGGCAGATTCAGGTCGACGAGAATCTCCGGGCGATCCGACGCGGGGAAGAACTGGCTCTGCACCAGGGTCATGCCTGCCAGGGAGGCGGCGAACATCGCTATAGTCAGGCCGATCGTCCACCAACGGTGCCGCATGGCCAGCAGCAGGCCCTTGTCGAAGGTGCGGGCGATGCGTCCCGGGCCGCTTTCCTTGGCCTTCATGCGTTTGGGCAGGATGTGCACGGCGATCACCGGGGCGAACACCACCGCCACCAGCCAGGACAGCGACAGCGCCACGGCGATCACCGCGAACAGGGTGAAGGTGTACTCGCCGGCGGAGCTGGCGTTGAGGCCGATGGGCACGAAGCCGGCCACCGTCACCAGGGTACCGGTGAGCATCGGAAACGCCGTGGAGGTGTAGGCGAAGGTGCCGGCGTCGTGAAGTGAGTCGCCCTTTTCCAGGCGGGTGACCATCACTTCCACGGTGATCATGGCGTCATCGACCATCAACCCGAGGGCGATGATCAGCGCCCCCAGGGAAATCCGCTGCATGGTGATGCCGCTGTATTCCATGAACATGAAGACCATGGCCAGCACCAGCGGGATCGAGCAGGCGACCACCAGGCCGGCGCGAATGCCGAGGCTGACGAAGCTCACCAGCATGACGATCAGCACCGCTTCGAACAGGGCGCGGGTGAAGCCGCTGACGGCTTCCTCCACCACTTCGGCCTGGTCGGACACCACATGCACGCCAACGCCCACCGGCAGGTCGGCGGTCAGCTCATCCATTTTCGCGTGCAGGGCCTTGCCGAAGGTCTGGATATTGCCGCCGTCGCGCATGGCGATGGCCAGGCCGATGGCCGGCTTGCCGTCGAAGCGGAACAACGATTGCGGCGGGTCGACGTAGTCGCGGCTGATCTCGGCGATATCGGTCAGCCGATAGAAGCGGTCATCCAGGCGCAGGTTGACGTTGCGCAGGTCGGCTTCCGAGGCGAACTGGCCGCTGGTGCGTACGGAAATGCGCTCCGGACCGGCCTCGATCACCCCGGAGGGCGTTACCGCGTTCTGTGCCTGCAGGCTCTGGATCACCTGGCTCTGATCGATGCCCAGGGCAGCCAGTTTGCGGGTCGAGAAATTGAGGTAGAACACTTCGTTTTGCTGGCCGACCATCTGCACCTTGCCGAGGTCGGGCACGCTGCGGATCTCGGCGCGCACCCGTTCGACGTAGTCGCGCAGGGCACGCATGCTCAGGCCATCGCCGGTGAAGGCATAGATGGAGCCGAACACGTCGCCGAATTCGTCGTTGAACGACGGGCCCTGCAGGCCCTGGGGGAACTCGCCGCGAATGTCGTCGATCTTCTTGCGCACCTGGTACCAGATGCCGTCGATGTCGCCGGCCTTGGTGGTGTCGCGCAGGAACACCATGACGGTCGATTCACCGGGCCGCGTGTAGCTCTTCACGTAGTCCAGAGAGTCCAGTTCCTCGAGCTTCTTCTCGATGCGGTCGGTGACCTGGGTGAGGGTTTCGTCCACCGTGGCGCCCGGCCAGCGGGTCTGGATGACCATGGTCTTGATGGTGAAGGAGGGGTCTTCCTCGCGACCCAGGTTCATGTAGGAGATCACCCCCATGAGCAGGGACACGAACATCAGGTACCAGACGAACGACTGATGCCGCAGCGCCCAGTCGGAGAGGTTGAAGCCGTTCTTGCGCGGCGCCTGCTGGTTCATGGTGCCACGCCCTCATCGATGCGTACTGCCTGGCCGTCCTTGAGCTCGCTCAAGCCGGCGCTGACTACTTTGTCGCCAGGCGCCAGGCCCTCGACGCTGATCTGTTCTCCCTCGCGGCCGACTACCTGCACGGCGCGCGGGTGCACGGTTTTCGCTGCCGTATCGATGACCCACACGCGGCTCTGGCCGTCGACTTCCTGCAGGGCGCTGGCTGGCAGCAGGCTGCGCGGTTTCTGTTCGCGGGTCAGGCTGACGGCCACCGCGGTGCCCAGGCGCAGGCCGGGTGGGGTGTCTTCCAGGCTCAGGCGGGCGCGCCGGGTACGGGTCGCGGCGTCGGCGCGGGGGCCCAGCTCGCGCAGTTGGCCGCGGGTGGCAATGCTCGGGTCGAGCTGGGAGGCGATATTGAACTGCACTTGGTCGTCGAGGGCATCAGCCAGCTCCACGGGCAGGTCGAAAACCGCTTCCTTGACGTCGGGACGAGCCAGCGTCACCACTTCCTGCCCGGCACCGACCACCTGGCCAGCCTCCACGTGCCAGGCCGTCACCACCGCGTCGAATTCGCTGCTCAGGCTGCCGTAGGCGAGTCGGTCGCGGGCCTGGCGGGTGGCGGCTGCGGCCTGGTCGCGGCTGCTGCGCGCGCTGCTCAGTTCGGTCTGCGCCTGCTCCAGCACGGCCTTGGCGCCGACCCCTCGGTCGAACAGTTCCTGCTGGCGCCGCGCATTGGCCTGGGCGTTGATCCACTGCGCCTCGCTACGTGCCTGGTCACCTTCGCTGGCGCGCAGGGCATTCTGTTGATCGGTGGGGTCGAGGGTGGCCAGGATTGTTCCGGCCTTCACTTCGGCACCGGCATCCACCAGGCGCTGGGCGACGCGACCGCCAACCCGGAAGCCCAGGGTGCTCTGCACCCGAGCCTCGATGGTGCCGGCGAAGCGGCCAAGAACCTGCTGGTTCTGCTGTTGCACCTCGGTGTACAGCACCGGGCGGATCGGCTCGGGCTTCTCTTCCTCTGCGCAGCCTGCCAGGAGCAGTGCGGTGAGCAGGGCGATACCTATAGAGCGCTTCATGGCTGATCCTTCTGCTCGCGCGCTTCGGCGATTTCCACTTTCTGGCCCGGATGCAGCAGTTGACCGCCGGCGACCACCACGCGATCGCCATCTTGCAGGCCGCCGCGGATGATCACCTTGTCGGTCAGGTAGCGGCCGACCTGCACGGGATGCAACTGCGCGGTATTGTCATCCCCCAGCCGCCACACTGCCGGCTCGTGCTCGGCCTTGGTGAGTGCCGACCAGGGTAGCTCGACGCTGTGACTGGCCGGGTTGCGCACATGCGCACTGACCGTCGCCCCCAGGGTCATCGCTGCCGGTACCTGCTCCAGGCCGACTTTGACCTGCACCGTGCCGCTCTGCGCCGAGACCTGAGGGTTGACCTCGCGAACCTTGCCTTCGGCGCTGACATCCGGGTTGTCCAGCAGGCTGACGCGCAGTGCCTGGCCAGGCTCGACCAGCAGCGCTTCAAAAACGTTGAACACCGCGTCGCGTTCACCTTCACGGGCCAGGCCGAAGATTGGCGTAGCTGCCTGCACGACCTGGCCGACTTCGGCCTGGCGGGCGGTGATCACCCCGTCGCTCTCTGTGCGCAGTTCGGTGTAACCACTTTGTTCGCGGGCATCGGCCAGCTGTGCTTCGGCTGCGGCCAGGCTGTTGCGTGCGCTACGGTCGCTGGCCAGGGCGCTGTCGTATTCGCTGCGACTGGTGTAGCCCTTGGGCAGCAGTTGCTGCTGGCGCCAGAGGTTGGCGGCGCTCAGTTTCACCTGAGCCCGTGCGGCTTCGGCGGCGGCCTCGGCGGAGCGCACCGCGTTGCGTTGATCCTGCGGGTCGAGGCGTGCCAGCACCTGGCCGGCCTGCACGCTGTCACCGACATCGACCAGGCGCTCGGTGATCTTGCCGCCGATACGGAACGACAGGTCGGTCTGCACCCGTGCCTGGATATCGCCGGTCAGCGTGGCATCGGCCGCGTAGTCGATCTGGCTCACGGTCGCCACCTTGACCCGTGGATGCTGCGGCTCAGGTGGTGCCTCATCGGCACAGCCAGCCAGCAGCGCGAAAGCCAGCGAGGCCGCGGCGATGCGAGGCGAGGCGAAGATCGATACGGGCGGCATGGAGGCTCCGGCACGGCAGGAAGCGAAGGTGTGTGCAGATGCGACCGCGGCAGGCGACGAACGGTTCAGGCAACCTCATAGGGTCTGCACCCGTTTCGGCACGAGCGCGCCGACGAAGGTGGCTTGTGCAGAGGCAGTCAAAACGAATACTGTGTTTATATACAGTTATCGAGCCTGCACCATGAACCCGACTTCAGCCCCGCGCGGGCGCGGCACCGCCAGCAAGCCTAACAACCGCTTTGCGCCCACCAGCAGTGAGGCCGAGGACGATGGTTGGTATCAGGAACAGACGCCGTTGACCTTCGTCACTGAAGTCCGTCAGGAGTTGGCGAAGACGGTGATCAGCCGCAACAGCTCGCCGGATGTTGGCTTCGACCGTTCGGTGAATCCCTATCGAGGCTGCGAGCATGGCTGTATCTATTGTTTCGCTAGGCCCAGCCACGCGTATTGGGATCTGTCGCCAGGCATCGATTTCGAGACCAAGCTGATCGCCAAGACCAACCTCGCCGAGCGTCTCGAAGAACAACTGAGCAAGCCCGGTTACGTGCCGAAGCCCATCGCGCTGGGCATCAACACCGATGGCTATCAGCCGATCGAGCGTGAGCACCAGTTGACGCGCCAGGCCCTGGAGATTCTTCTGCGCTATCGCCATCCGGTCAGCATCATCACCAAGAGCGCGCTGATTCTTCGCGACCTCGATCTGCTCGAGGAGCTGGCCAGCCTCAATCTGGTCAGCGTGGCCTTCAGCGTCACCACCCTGGACGACGAGCTCAAGCGCATCATGGAGCCGCGTACCGCGACGCCGAAGGCGCGCCTGCGGGCCATGCGTACCCTGCACGAGCACGGCGTGCCGGTGGGCCTGATGGCGGCGCCGATGATTCCGATGATCAATGACATGGAGCTGGAGCGCCTGCTCGAGGCCGGGCGTGAGGCGGGGGCGAGCTCGGCCGGCTACGTGTTGCTGCGTTTACCGCTGGAGATCGCCGGGCTGTTCGAGGAGTGGCTACAGAGCCATTTTCCCGAGCGGGCCGAGCACGTGATGAGCCTTATCCGCCAGTCCCGCGGTGGGCAAAATTACGACAGTCGCTTTGGCGCGCGGATGAAGGGTGAAGGCCACTTTGCCGAACTGTTGGCCCAGCGCTTTCGACTGGCCCGCCGACGTTATGGGTACGACGGTACGAAGCGAGCGGTTCTGGACTGCTCGCTGTTTGCACCACCCGGACAGCAGATGGGGCTGTTCTGACGACCTTCGTCGTTGCTGGAATTCCCGGGTGTCGCTGCGCTCGACCCGGGCTACGGGTTTGGCGGCTGGCGGCTGGCGCTGCGTAGCCTGGCGTTGAGCGAAGCGATACCCAGGACAAGGTTTGTGGACAAAAACTGGCTGAAGGGATGCTTGCACTCACCCGCCGGGCGGAGATTTGTCACCCAGACGTGCCTTGAATCATCCTGGCACAGTCCAAGCCTTCGACCACTTGTCGACAACCCTGCCGACTGGGAAGCTTGTGCACTGTCATAGGCTTCGCCCCCATCCGTAAACGAGGTAACGCTATGCCTGGTAATCGTCGTTCTGCCGATGGCAAATCCGAGAAAAACGCCGCTTCCGCCGCCGAAGCGCTGGATCATCTGGTCGATGGCTTCTTGCGCTTTCGCCAGGATGTTTTCCCGCAGCAGCAGGCGCTGTTCAAGAAGCTGGCCCACGCTCAGTCGCCGCGCGCCATGTTCATCACCTGCGCCGATTCGCGCATCGTTCCCGAGCTGATCACCCAGAGCGAGCCGGGCGATCTGTTCGTGACTCGCAACGTCGGTAACGTGGTGCCGCCCTACGGGCAGATGAACGGTGGCGTTTCCACCGCCATCGAATACGCCGTGGCGGCATTGGGCGTTCAGCACATCATCGTCTGCGGTCACTCCGACTGCGGCGCGATGAAAGCGGTGCTCGACCCGGCTACCCTGGAGCGCATGCCCACGGTAAAAGCCTGGCTGCGCCACGCCGAAGTCGCCAAGACGGTCGTCGCCGACAACTGCGGTTGTGCCGATCACACCACCCTCGGCGTGCTCACCGAAGAGAACGTGGTCGCCCAGCTCGACCACTTGCGTACCCACCCCTCGGTAGCCTCGCGCCTCGCCGCCGGGCAGCTGTTCATCCACGGCTGGGTGTACGACATCGAAAGCTGCCAGATCAAGGCTTACGACTCCGAAACCGGCGAGTTCCGCCAGATTGGCGACGGTCCGCTGCCGATGGCGACGCCGCGTGCTCGTTATCCACAGGGTTGAGCTTGTCTGCCCGTTGAGGGTTGCGTAGTGGGGCTGCAATAAGGCGATAGCGGACGGTGAGCAGAGCTTTTGTGGGAGAGGCTTTAGCCTCGATTTTGCCTAGCTAGGCGTAAAGAGCTCGCGGCTAAAGCGGATCGCCGCCCGGCCCCTCCCACGAGATCGCGGCCGTCCGCTTACGCCTTGATCGTGCCCGCACACCTGACCCCGGTTTCAAGGGCTCAGGCTGTGACCGGGTTCGCGACGCGAGGTCAGTCAGCGAACCCATCGGTCTGTGCTAGGGTCTCTAGTCGATAACTGTTTCGACAAGAACAAGAGCAGGCTGCCGAGCCATGTCCCGAATGCAAAGAACGCTCGACCCGTCGTATGAGTTGATGGATGACCACGAAGGTCATTCGTTGATCTATCGCCAGCACGGCTTCCCCAGCCCGCTGGTGCGTTGGCATTTCCACAAGGAATACGAGCTGCACCTGATCGTTGCCAGTTCCGGCAAGGTGTTCATCGGCGACTACATCGGCAATTTCTCCCCCGATACCCTGTTTCTTACCGGTCCCAACCTGCCGCACAACTGGATCAGCCAGATGAGTGCCGGCGAGGCGGTGGCCGAGCGCGACATGCTGGTCAACTTCACCGACGAGGTGCTGGAAAGTGGCACTGCGGTATTCGCCGAACTCAAGGATCTGCAGCCGCTGCTCAGCCGTGCCCATTATGGCATCGAGTTCCGCTGCGAGCGCACTATCGCCGAGGCACGCCAGCTGCTGCAGCGTATCGCCGATTCCCAAGGCATGACCCGGCTGGGCAATTTCTTCATTCTCATGGAGCTGCTCGCCGCCTGCGACGACTACCAGTTGCTATCGGACAGAACCGCTGCGCAGCTGGCTGACGAGCACCACGTCGAACGTATCAACCGCGCGGTGGATTACATCTTCCAGCACTACGCCCAGGAACTGACCCAGGAAGAAGTGGCCGAGTACCTGGGCATGACGCCCACCTATTTCTCGCGTTTCTTCAAGCAGGCCACCGGGCGTGGCTTCGTCGAATTCGTCAATCGCATGCGGGTGAGCAAGTCCTGCGAGCTGCTGACCCAGAGCGACAAGCCGGTGACCCAGGTGTGTTTCGAGTCGGGCTTCAACAATATTTCCAACTTCAACCGGCGCTTCCAGCAACTCAAGGGCATGACACCCAGCGGCTATCGCAGGCTGGGTACGCAGCGGGTTACCGAGCAAAACCTGTACTGATTCTGTCGCTCTCATTCACCGGAAAGATGTCGAAAGGCTCGCGTTTGAGCCTTTCTGCTTCATTTGATGACTGCTGCCCGTTACCTGGTGAGTGCAAAAAAGTATCGGTTGCAGTGCAGTCGAGGCGTTGTCCGCGCTCGGTCGTAGGGGTGTAATCCGGGTCGGCCCACAAAAACAATAATGTCTCCCGAGGCTCAAGCAGCCAGGGAGAGGAGTTCAAGACCATGAACCACACGATCAAAGTATTGGTAGCCGCTTCATGCCTGTCGCTCACCGTTGGCGCGCAGGCCGCCGAGACCGTGACCATCGCCACGGTCAACAACAGCGACATGATTCGCATGCAGCGCCTGGCGAAAACCTTCGAAGAACAGAACCCCGACATCAAGCTCAAGTGGGTGGTGCTCGAAGAGAACGTGCTGCGTCAGCGCCTGACCACCGACATCGCCACCCAGGGTGGCCAGTTCGACGTGCTGACCATCGGCATGTACGAAGCGGCGCTGTGGGGCGAGAAGGGCTGGCTGGAGCCGATGACCGATCTGCCCGCCGACTACGCCCTCGAGGACGTATTCCCCTCCGTGCGTGAAGGCCTCTCGGCCAAGGGTCAGCTCTACGCCCTGCCGTTCTACGCCGAAGCATCCATCACCTACTACCGCAAGGATCTGTTCGAGCAGGCCGGGTTGAAGATGCCCGAACAGCCGACCTGGGATCAGATGGCCGAATTCGCCAGCAAACTGCACCAGCCCGACAAGGGCCAGTACGGTATCTGCCTGCGCGGCAAGGCCGGCTGGGGCGAGAACATGGCGCTGATCACCACCGTGGCCAATGCCTACGGCGCGCGCTGGTTCGATGAGCAGTGGAAGCCTGAATTCACCGGCAGCGAGTGGAAGAACGCGCTGAATTTCTACGTCGACACCATGAACAAGTACGGCCCGCCGGGCGCGTCGAGCAACGGTTTCAACGAGAACCTGGCGCTGTTCAACAGCGGCAAGTGCGCGATGTGGGTCGATGCCAGCGTGGCCGGCTCGTTCGTCACCGACAAGTCGCAAAGCAAGGTCGCCGATTCGGTGGGCTTTACCTTCGCGCCGACCCAGGTCACCGACAAGGGCGCCTCCTGGCTGTACTCGTGGGCGCTGGCGATCCCCACTAGCTCCAAGTCCAAGGAAGCCGCCAAGACCTTCAGCGCCTGGGCCACCTCCAAGGCCTACGGCCAGCTGGTCGCCGAGAAGGATGGCGTAGCCAACGTGCCGCCAGGTACCCGCGCTTCGACCTACAGCGATGCCTACATGAAGGCGGCGCCGTTCGCCAAGGTCACCCTCGACTCGCTGAAGAAGGCCGACCCGGCCAACCCCAGTGCCAAGCCCGTGCCTTACGTGGGTATCCAACTGGTGACCATTCCCGAGTTCCAGGCCATCGGCACCAGTGTCGGCAAGCTGTTCGCCGCCGCGCTTACCGGGCAGATGAAACCTGATCAGGCCCTGCAGGCAGCACAGCAGAGCACCGAGCGGGAAATGAAGCGCGCCGGGTATCCGAAGTAGCGGAACCGCGATCGTTCCCACGCTCTGCGTGGGAACGTATGTCGGGACGCTCCGCGTCCGTTGACCCGGTGTTACGCGGCGCGGAGCGCCACAGGCGGCGTTCCCACGCGGACGGTTCGACGCCTCGACGTGGGAACGATCAATCCGCTGTAGAACCGTCTTTCGGAGACACGATGAACACCATCGAAAATCCTGCAGAGCAGGCCCGCGAGCCGGCGCCGCGTAAGTCGCGACGCCTGGCGCCCGGCTGGTTTCTGGTCAGCCCCTCGGTCATCCTGCTGCTGATCTGGATGATCGTGCCCCTGGGTATGACCATCTATTTCTCGCTGATCCGTTACAACCTGCTGTACCCCGGCGAGAACGATTTCGTCGGGTTGGAGAACTTCGAATACTTCGTCACCGACCCCGCGTTCCTGTCTGGCGCGGGCAATACCCTGTTGCTGGTGGGCAGCGTGCTGCTGATCAGCGTGGTGTTCGGCGTGCTGATTTCCGCGTTGCTGGAGGCCAGCGAGTTCTTTGGCCGGGGTATCGTGCGGGTGCTGCTTATCTCGCCGTTCTTCATCATGCCGACGGTCAGTGCGCTGCTGTGGAAGAACCTGATCTTCCATCCGGTTTCGGGGATTCTTGCTGCCGTCTGGCAGTTCTTCGGTGCTCAGCCGGTTGACTGGCTGGCGCACCACCCATTGTTCTCGATCATCCTCATCGTGTCCTGGCAGTGGCTGCCGTTCGCCATCCTCATCCTGATGACCGCCATGCAGTCGCTCGACCAGGAGCAGAAGGAAGCTGCGCGCCTCGACGGTGCCGGACCGCTGGCCATTTTCTGGCACCTGACCCTGCCGCATCTGGCGCGACCGATTGCGGTGGTGGTGATGATCGAAACCATCTTCCTGCTCTCGGTATTCGCCGAGATCTACACCACCACCGGCGGCGGGCCGGGTTATGAGTCCACCAACCTCGCTTACCTGATCTACACCCAGGCGCTGCTGCAGTTCGACGTGGGCATGGCCTCCGCCGGCGGGCTGATCGCCGTGGTCATCGCCAATATCGCCGCCATTGTGCTGATTCGCATGATCGGCAAAAACCTGACCGATAAGCAGTGAGGGCCCTGACATGTTGACGCTCAAGCAATCCCGTCGCCTGCAGAGCCTGATCATCGGCACCCTGTCCTGGGCCATCGCCGCGTTGATCTTCTTTCCGATCTTCTGGATGGTACTGACCAGCCTGAAGACCGAGCTCGACGCCTTCGCCACGCCGCCACAGTTCATCTTCACGCCGACGTTGGAGAACTACCTGCACATCAACGAGCGCAGCAACTACTTCAGCTTTGCCTGGAACTCGGTGCTGATCTCCTTCTCGGCGACCCTGCTGTGCATGCTGATCGCGGTGCCAGCGGCCTACTCGATGGCCTTCTTCGAGACCAAGCGCACCAAAGGCACGCTGCTATGGATGCTGTCGACCAAGATGCTGCCGCCAGTCGGTGTGCTGGTGCCGATCTACCTGCTGGCCAAGCAGTTCGGCCTGCTCGATTCGCGTATCGCGCTGATCGTCATCTACACCCTGATCAACCTGCCGATCGTGGTGTGGATGGTGTACACCTACTTCAAGGACATCCCCGTGGAGATCCTTGAAGCGGCGCGCCTGGATGGGGCCACCACCTGGCAGGAGATCGTCCGCGTGCTGCTGCCCATCGCCCGCGGCGGCCTGGCCTCGACCATGCTGCTGTCGTTGATCCTGTGCTGGAACGAAGCCTTCTGGTCGCTCAACCTGACCAGCTCCGCCGCGGCACCACTGACCGCGCTGGTAGCGTCCTATTCCAGTCCCGAAGGCCTGTTCTGGGCCAAGCTTTCCGCCGTTTCGACGCTTGCCTGTGCGCCCATCCTGATCTTCGGCTGGATCAGCCAGAAGCAGCTGGTGCGCGGCCTGTCGTTCGGCGCCGTCAAGTGAGGGGCAGTCGATGCTTCTTCACGGCCGCGACGAATCCCGCTTTTGCACTGCGGGAGCGGCAAGGAGGAATTTTGATTATTGCAGGTAACAACTATGTAACGGCGGGCCGTGCAAAAGCGGGTTCGTCCCTTCGGGTTGCGCGCCAAATGGCGCGAGGCTTCGTTGCAGGACTTGATAAGGGGCGTCCATTACCCGCGTCCTGCGCCTCGCCTGACGCCATTTGGCGCGGCAACGCGACTCGCGCAGAAACACCGACAGCCCCTCAAGAGGATTCGATCCATGGCTGATTTGAAAATCCGCAACCTGAAGAAAGGCTTCGACGGCACGGCGATCATCAAGGGCATCGACCTGGATATCGAGAACCGCGAGTTCGTGGTGTTCGTCGGGCCGTCCGGCTGCGGCAAGTCCACGCTGCTGCGGCTGATCGCCGGGCTGGAGGAAGTGTCCAGCGGGACGATCACCCTCGACGGCACCGATATCACCGACACCGCGCCAGCCAAGCGCGACCTGGCGATGGTGTTCCAGACCTACGCCCTGTATCCGCACATGACCGTGCGCAAGAACCTGTCCTTCGCCCTCGATCTCGCCCGGGTGGGCAAGCAGGAGGTGCAGGAGAAGGTCGCCAATGCGGCGCGCATCCTCGAGCTGGACGCCCTGCTCGAGCGCAAGCCCAAGCAGCTCTCCGGCGGTCAGCGCCAGCGCGTGGCCATCGGCCGCGCCATCGTGCGCAATCCGAAGATCTTCCTGTTCGACGAGCCACTGTCCAACCTCGATGCCGCCCTGCGCGTGCAGACCCGCCTGGAACTGGCGCGCCTGCACAAGGAGCTGAAGGCGACGATGATCTACGTGACTCACGATCAGGTCGAGGCCATGACCCTGGCCGACAAGGTGGTGGTGCTCAACGGCGGCCGCGTGGAGCAGGTCGGTTCACCGCTGGAGCTCTACAACCACCCGGTCAACCTGTTCGTCGCGGGTTTTCTCGGCACGCCGAAGATGGGTTTCCTGCGCGGCCAGGTCGAGCGCGTCGATGCCGGTTTGTGCCAGATCCGCCTGGAAGGCGCCTCCACGCTGGATCTGCCGCTGGCAGGTACCGGCCTGGCGAGCGGCAGCCAGGTCACCCTGGGCATCCGCCCCGAGCACCTCAACGTGGTGCCTGCCGGCCAGGGCCGACTGCAGGCGACGGCGGACGTCAGCGAGCGTCTGGGCAGCGACACCTTCTGCCATGTCCGGGTAGGCGATGAGGTGCTCACCGTGCGCGTGCGCGGTGATTTCTCCCCGGCCTATGGCGAGCCCCTGGCGCTGGATTTCGATCCGGCCCACTGCCACCTCTTCAACGCCGATGGCCTGGCCATCGACAAACGCATCCAGGCTGGCCAGGCCGCCTGAAGCGCAGGAATGACCCCATGAAACTGACCCGCAAGAATCTCGCATCACTGGCCGCCGAGGTCGACGTACCGGCCTACGATCCGGCGGACGTGCGCCAGGGCATCGCCCACATCGGCGTCGGCGGCTTCCACCGCGCTCACCAGGCGATCTACACCGAAGCGCTGCTCAACCGTGGCGAAGCCCTCGACTGGGGCATCTGTGGCGTTGGCCTGCGGCGTGAGGATCGCGCCATGCAACAGGCGCTGGCCGAGCAGGATCACCTCTACACGATGTTCGTGCTGGGCGATGAGCCCGGTTTGGAAGTGCGCGTTGTCGGTGCCATCAACGGCATGCTGCTGGCCGAGGATTCGCCGGCCGCGCTGATCGACAAACTGGCTGACCCGGCGATCCGCATCGTCTCGCTGACCATCACCGAAGGTGGCTACTGCATCGACGACAGCAGCGGCGAGTTCATGGCCCATCTGCCGGACATCCAGCATGACCTGGCGCACCCGGATGCACCGCGTAGCGTCTTCGGGTTCCTCTGCGCCGCCCTGGCCAGGCGCCGTGCTGCCGGCACGCCGGCGTTCACGCTGATGTCCTGCGATAACCTGCCGCACAACGGCGCGGTGACCCGCAAGGCGCTGCTGGCTTTCGCCCACCTGGCCGACCACGAGCTGGCGACCTGGATCGACAGCCACGTCAGCTTCCCCAATGCCATGGTCGACCGCATCACGCCGATGACCAGCGACGCTCACCGTCAGCAACTGGCCGAGCGCCATGGCGTCGAGGATGCCTGGCCGGTGGTCTGCGAGCCGTTCCTGCAGTGGGTCCTCGAAGACAAGTTCGTCAGCGGCCGGCCCGCCTGGGAAAAGGTCGGCGTGCAGTTCACCGACGACGTCACGCCCTATGAGGAGATGAAGATCAAACTGCTCAACGGCAGCCACCTGGCGTTGACCTACCTGGGCTTTCTCAAGGGCTATCGCTTCGTTCACGAAGCCATGAACGATCCGCTGTTCCAGCGCTATGTGCGTACCTTCATGGATCTCGACGTGACCCCGCAACTGGCGGCGGTGCCGGGTATCGATCTGGAGGCCTACAAAGACACGCTGATCGAGCGCTTCTCCAACCAGGCCATCGCCGATCAGCTCGAGCGCGTCTGCTCGGACGGCTCGTCGAAGTTTCCCAAGTTCATCGTGCCGACCATCAACCGGCTGATCGAGGACGGTCGGCCGTTGGAGCGCGCGGCGCTGGTGGTCGCTGCGTGGGCGCTGTATCTCAAGGGGGTCGACGAGAAAGGCACCCGCTATCGCATTCCCGATCCGCGTGCCGAGTTCTGTCAGAAACTGGTGCAGGACGACGAGCGGGTCAGCGAGCGCGTGCTCGGCGTCGAGGTGATCTTCGGCACGGCCATCCCGCAGTCGGCGGCGTTCGTCACGGCCTTCGAGCTTTGCTACGACAGCCTGCGCAAGCTCGGTGTGACGCGCACCCTGCAAACCCTGCTGGCTGATTGAATCATGTACCTCGGCATCGATTGCGGCACCCAGGGCACCAAGGCGCTGGTGCTGGATATCCACAGTGGCCGGGTGCTCGGCGAGGGCAGCGCGGCGCACCAACTGATCAGCGGTGCCAACGGGCGTCGTGAGCAGGAACCGGCCGATTGGTTGCAGGCCTTCGAGCTGGCCACCGCGCGGGCGTTGCAGCAGGCCGGCGTGTCGGGTCGCGAGATCCTCGGCATTGGCGTGTCCGGGCAGCAACACGGCCTGGTGCTGCTCGATGCCAAAGGCGAAGTGCTGCGTCCTGCCAAGCTGTGGTGCGACACCGAATCAGCGCCCGAGAACGCTCATCTGCTGGATTTTCTCGGTGGTGACAGCGGCTCGCTCGAGCGCCTTGGCCTCGCTATCGCGCCGGGCTACACGGTATCGAAACTGCTGTGGACCCGTGATCACCATCCTGAAGTGTTCGCCCGTATCGCCCACATCCTGCTGCCCCACGACTACCTGAATTACTGGCTGACCGGACGTTTCTGCGCCGAGTACGGCGATGCCTCGGGCAGCGGTTATTTCAACGTGCGCACCCGTGCCTGGGATAGCGAACTGCTCGAGCTGATCGATCCGAGCGGCGCCCTGGTGCGGGCCTTGCCTGAGTTGCTCGAATCGCATCGCTGCGTCGGCCCGATTCGCCCGCAGATCGCCGAGCGCCTCGGCCTCAACCCCAGGGCGCTGGTGGCCAGCGGCGGTGGCGACAACATGATGGGCGCCATCGGCACAGGCAATATCGCCCCTGGCGCCATCACCATGAGCCTCGGCACATCCGGCACGGTATACGCCTACGCCGATCAGCCGCGGGTCAGCCCGCATCCGCAGGTGGCGACTTTTTGTTCGTCATCCGGTGGCTGGCTGCCGTTGATCTGCACCATGAACCTGACCAACGCCAGCGGTGCGATTCGTGAATTGCTGGGGCTGGATATCGATGCCTTCGGCGCGCTGGTCGGCGAAGCGCCCATTGGCGCCGGCGGCGTGCTGATGCTGCCATTTCTCAACGGCGAACGGGTGCCGGCGCTACCGCGTACCAGCGGCAGCCTGCATGGCCTGACGACTGACAATCTGACCCGCGCCAATCTCTGTCGCGCGGTGGTGGAAGGCACTACCTTCGGCTTGCGCTACGGTCTCGACCTGCTGCGCGACAGCGGCATCCGCAGCGATGCCATCCGCCTGATCGGTGGCGGCGCGAAGAGCGCCACATGGCGGCAGGTCGTCGCCGACATCATGGACGCGCCAGTGGCCTGCCCGCAGCACACCGAAGCGGCGGCCCTCGGTGCGGCGATCCAGGCAGCCTGGTGCGCGAGTCATGAACACGGCGAGGCACTGAGCCTGGATGACCTGTGCGAGCGCTGCGTGACCCTGGACGAAACCCGCAGCGCACAACCCGACGCGCTGCGCAGTCGGGCTTACGAGGGCGTCTATCAACGCTACCGTGAGCAGGTGCGACAGCTGCAATGAATCCATTCCGGCGGCCTTTCGCCGTCGGCTCTTTCCTGCGCGAGCGCGCCTTCTGTGATGCGGAGACTCCATGTACCTGGTATGCGGCGAAGCCCTGTTCGATTTCTTCTGCGACCCTGGCGAGCGCAGCAGCGAGCTGAATTTCCAGGCCCTGGCCGGTGGTTCGCCGTTCAACGTAGCGGTCGGCCTGCGCCGGCTGGGCGTGGAGTCAGCCCTGTTCGGCGGTATTTCCAGCGATTACCTCGGCCAGCGCCTGCGCCAGGTGCTGGAGGAGGAGGGCGTGAGCGATCGTTACCTGATCGCCAGCGAGGCGCCGACCACCATGGCCATGGTCGCGCTGGATGCCAAGGGCTCGCCGCAGTACATGTTTCGCGGCGAGGGTTGTGCGGATCGACAGTTGCTCCCCGAGCATCTGCCCGCTCTGGACGAGCAGGTCACCGGCCTGCACGTCGGCTCCTATTCGCTGGTCGTACCGCCAGTTGGCGATACCTTGCTGGCGCTGGTCGAACGCGAAAGCCAACGCCGGCTGATCACCCTGGATCCCAACGTACGTCTCAATCCTGCGCCGGATATCGAGCGCTGGCGCCAGCGAATTGAATCTTTTGCCGCCCACGCGCATCTGATCAAGGTCAGCGAGGAAGACCTGGAGCTGCTCTATCCCGGTATCGAGCCGCTGACGAGCGTCGAGCGCTGGTTGGCCCAGCGTTGCCAGGTGGTGTTTCTGACCCGTGGCAGCGACGGGGCGAGCGTGTTCAGTCGGCAGCATGGGCACTGGTCAGTGCCGGCGCGCCAGGTGGTCACGCGTGACACGGTGGGAGCGGGGGATACCTTCCAGGCGGCGATCATCGCTTACCTGGTGCAGCATGGGCTGGACAGCCCGACTGCCCTCGCTGCGTTGTCTCGTGAGAGGCTCGATGCGATGCTTGATTTTGCGGTGCAGGCCGCGGCGTTGACCTGTTCACGGGTTGGTCCGCAGTTGCCGTATCGCCATGAACTGGAGCGTTATCAGGCCGTTGAGGGACACCAGGCGTAGTAGGCAATTTTCAGCGCAGTATTTTGCCAACGCCGGATACCCATGCGGCATGTAATTGAATTCGCGAGGTCAGCCTGGCTGGCCCGAACCAAGGAGTCTTCATGCCGTACCTTTCATCATCGCTGGATGTCACGCAATTGCCGAGCTGGCAGGCCCTGGTCGCCCACCGCGAGCGCCTCGCCAGTTTCAGCATGCGCCAGGCCTTCGCCGCTGACCCGCAGCGTTTCGAGAATTTCAGCCTGAGCGGCTGCGGGCTGTTTCTGGATTACTCGAAGAACCTGATCAATACCGAGACCCGCGAGCTGCTGGTCAATCTGGCCCGTGAAGTGGGGCTAGAGCGGGGCATTCGGGCGCTGTTCGACGGCGAGCTGCTGAACAACACCGAGAAGCGCCCGGCACTGCATACCGCGCTGCGTCGTCCGTTGGGTGACAAGGTGCAGGTCGACGGCGTCGACATCATCCCCGAGGTGCAGCGCGTGCTGCAGCAGATGACCGAGCTGGTCGGGCGCATCCACGACGGCCTGTGGCGCGGTTACACCGAGAAGCCCATCACCGACGTGGTGAACATCGGCATCGGTGGCTCCTTCCTCGGCCCGCAACTGGTCTCCGAGGCGCTGCTGCCCTTCGCCCAGCGCGGTGTGCGCTGCCACTACCTGGCCAATATCGACGGCAGCGAGTTCCACGAGCTGTCCGCCAAGCTGCGTGCCGAGACCACGCTGTTCATCGTCTCGTCGAAGTCCTTCGGCACCCTGGAAACCCTCAAGAATGCCCAGGCCGCTCGCGGCTGGTACCTGGCTCAGGGTGGCTCCGAGGCCGAGCTGTATCGCCACTTCATCGCCGTGTCGAGCAACCGCGAAGCAGCGGTGGGCTTCGGCATTCGTGAAGAGAACATCTTCCCGATGTGGGACTGGGTTGGCGGGCGCTACTCGCTGTGGTCGGCCATCGGTTTGCCGATTGCGCTGTCCATCGGCATGTCCAACTTCAAGGAGCTGCTGTCCGGTGCCTACCGCATGGACGAGCACTTCCAGACCGCGCCGTTCGAAGAGAACATGCCGGTACTGCTGGCCCTGCTCGGCGTCTGGTACGGCAACTTCTGGAACGCCCAGAGCCATGCCATCCTGCCGTACGACCACTACCTGCGAAACATCACCAAGCACCTGCAGCAGCTGGACATGGAATCCAACGGCAAGAGCGTGCGCAAGGATGGCGAGCCGGTCACCACTGCCACCGGGCCGGTGATCTGGGGTGGTGTGGGCTGCAACGGCCAGCACGCCTACCACCAGCTGCTGCATCAGGGCACCCAGTTGATTCCGGCGGATTTCATCGTGCCGGTGAGCAGCTACAACCCGGTCGCCGACCACCAGCAGTGGCTGTACGCCAACTGCCTGTCGCAGAGCCAGGCGCTGATGCTCGGCAAGTCTCGCGAGGAAGCCGAGGAAGAGCTGCGCGCCAAGGGTGTGAACGAGGAAGAAGTGCAGCGCCTGGCGCCGCACAAGGTGATCCCTGGCAACCGTCCGAGCAACACCCTGGTCATGGAACGCGTCAGCCCACGGCGCCTGGGCGCTCTGATCGCCATGTACGAGCACAAGGTGTTCGTGCAGAGCGTTATCTGGGGCAACAACGCCTTCGACCAGTGGGGCGTGGAGCTGGGCAAGGATCTTGGCAAGGGCGTTTATTCGCGCATGGTCGGCAGCGAAGAAACGCGTGCGGAAGACGGCTCCACCCAGGGCCTGATCGACTTCTTCCGCGGTCGTCACCGCGGCTGATTGCTCCGAAGTACCTTTGCCTGAAGCGGCTTTTGCGCAGCCATATGCGCAAAAGCCGCCCGGCATTTCTCCCTTTGATCAGTGTTTTGCCTGGCCGTGCGTGGCCGGCCTTGCTCTGCTCATGCATGACTTTTCTGATCAAAGGCCGCTCGGTGTAACACTGCGGACATCTGCACGCTTTTACATGGGATAGGTTTAAGGCCCGTGCTAGAGCAGTTGCTTGCAGAGCCAGGGTAAGCCTGGCTCGGTGGCATGCAGTTACATATCGCCAACCAATTTGGATCGCTTTTCTTGTGATTAAGGTTGGTTTAAGCCTTCATGGGTAAATTCGTCTGCGATGTGACTGAATAGTCACGAAGCAAACTGCCATCAGATGGCAAGTCAATATCACGACTGAAACCAGGAGGCACCATGAGCGAGCGCATTCGTTCCATCCGATCCGCCACACCCCCGGCAGCCGGCAAGCAGACCGCGGAAGATGCCCTGCAGACCCTGCTTGATGGCTTTCAGCGCTTTCGTACCGAAGTCTTTCCCGAGCAGCGCGAGCTGTTCAGCAAGCTGGCCCACCAACAAAGCCCACGGGCCATGTTCATCACCTGCGCGGATTCGCGCATCGTTCCCGAATTGATTACCCAGAGCGATCCTGGCTCGCTGTTCGTGACCCGCAATGTCGGCAACGTGGTACCGCCGTACGGGCAGATGAACGGTGGTGTATCCACCGCCATCGAGTACGCGGTGATGGGCCTAGGCGTGCAGCACATCATCATCTGTGGGCATTCCGATTGCGGCGCCATGAAAGCGGTGCTGGCGCCTGACACCATCGAGCGCATGCCGACGGTCAAGGCCTGGCTGCGCCACGCCGAAGTCGCCAAGACCGTGGTGGCCGACAACTGTGGTTGCGCCGATCACTCCACGCTGGGCGTGCTCACCGAAGAGAACGTGGTGGCCCAGCTCGACCACCTGCGCACGCACCCGTCGGTAGCGGCGCGCCTGGCCAGCGGCCAGCTGTTCATCCACGGCTGGGTTTACGACATCGAGAACTGCACCATCAAGGCCTATGACGCCGAGCGTGGCGAGTTTCTGCCTCTCGATGGCGACACCGCTCCCAACGCCAGCCCCCGAGCGCGTTACCTGGCTTCCTAGCCGACCCGACAGGACGTCACCCGGTGGCCATGAATCGACCCGTGGGTTAATCCCGCCAACAATCGACAGCCGTGTTCGGGTCTGCTCCGTCATGTACGACGGTGATAGACCCTTGGGTTTTGACTGCCTACCTGCCAGACGGCGAGCGTTGCTTGTCGTCGTGACCTTTACGTGCGCCGTACCCGCAGGAGACCGCACCATGACCCTAGCTTCTTTCAAATCCGCGCTACCCCGTGATGCCCTGGCATCCATCGTGGTATTTCTCGTTGCCCTGCCGCTGTGCATGGGTATCGCCATCGCGTCTGGCATGCCGCCGGCCAAAGGCCTGATCACCGGGATCATCGGTGGCCTGGTGGTCGGTTGGCTGGCCGGTTCGCCGCTGCAGGTCAGCGGCCCGGCTGCCGGCCTCGCCGTGCTGGTGTTCGAATTGGTACGCACCCACGGCCTGGCCATGCTCGGGCCGATTCTGCTGCTCGCTGGTCTGCTGCAACTGATCGCCGGGCGCCTGCGACTGGGCTGCTGGTTTCGCGTTACGGCACCGGCAGTGGTGTACGGCATGCTTGCCGGTATCGGCATCCTGATCGTGCTTTCACAGTTGCACGTGATGTTCGATGTAAAACCCCAGGCGTCCGGCCTGGACAACCTGCTGGCCTTCCCCGATACGGTGCGCCAGGCGATTCCCGGCCTTGGTGGCGGCAGCGCCATGGCGGCAGCCCTGCTGGGTTTCGGCACCATCGCCTGCATGTTCCTGTGGGACAAGTTGCGCCCCAACAGCCTGCGTTTTCTGCCTGGTGCATTGCTGGGTGTTGCGTCGATGACGCTGATCAGCCTGTGGATGAACCTGGGCGTGGCGCGGGTCGAAGTGCCGGCCACGCTGAGCGATGCCATCGACTGGGTAAAGCCCGCCGACCTGCTTAACCTCGCCAATCCGCACATTCTGCTGGCCGCAGTCGTGGTGGCCTTCATCGCCAGTGCGGAAACCCTGTTGTCTGCCGCGGCGGTGGATCGCATGCACAGTGGCGCACGCTCCAATATGGATCGTGAGCTATCCGCTCAGGGGATCGGCAACATGCTCTGCGGTGTGCTCGGCGCCTTGCCGATGACCGGGGTCATCGTGCGCAGTTCGGCCAATGTGCAGGCCGGCGCGCGCACCCGCATGTCGGCCATCCTGCACGGGGCCTGGTTGCTGGCGTTCGTGATGCTGCTGCCCGGCGTGCTGCAGAGCATTCCCATCGCATCGCTCGGCGGGGTACTGGTGTACACCGGGTTCAAACTGGTCGACATCAAGGCAATCCGCAGCCTTGGCCGCTATGGGCGCGCGCCGGTATTCATCTACGCGGCCACTGCCATCGGCATCGTCACAGTCGACCTGCTCACTGGTGTGTTGATCGGCTTCGCGCTGACCCTGGTCAAACTGGCCGGCAAGGCCTCGCGCCTGAAGGTCAATATCAACCAGCTCGGCCCAGATGAAGCGGAGTTGCGCCTTATCGGCTCCGCCACTTTCCTCAAGGTGCCGCACCTGGCCAGCGTGCTGGAGGGTATCCCGCCGACCACTCGCCTGTATGTGCCGCTGGACAAGCTCAGCTACGTCGATCATGCCTGCATGGAGTTGCTCGACGACTGGGGCCGCGCGGCAGAGCAGCAGGGCGGTGCGCTGCTGATCGAACGCCACGGCCTCAACCGACGGCTGGAAGGTCGCACACTGAGCATGCGTCGCGCGGTGGCCTGATAGCCCGCGGGCTTCAGCTGCAAATGTGCAGCGTGGAGCCTGCCCGCTTCATGCGCGCCTGCTGCAATGGCAGGCGCAACTCTGTTCACCGTGACAGCTGGCCGCAGGCGCCAATGCGACCTTGGCGCTCAGTATCTGGTACCTTTTCCCGCTGTTCATCGCCTACCGGCTGATCTCATCTGCCTGGCCGACGTGCCATATGCGTGTCGATCGGGGCTATCTGGCCAGACTGGGCGATCACCTTTCACTCAGACCATCGTGGCCGCCATGACCCGAAAGCAAATCACCGTATTCGTCCTGATCGCCATTACCGCGCTGGTGCTCGGCCTTGCCGTCAATCAGGTGCTCAGCAGCAAGTCGAAAAGCGATCCCGCCGCGTTGCTCAGCGCCGGCATCGTGATGCTGCCGCAACACCGCCAGGTACCAGCGCTGGACTTCGTCGACCAAGACGGCCAGACCTTTTCGACTGGCCAGCTCAAGGATCAATGGAGCCTGCTGTTCTTCGGTTACACCTTCTGCCCGGACATCTGCCCGGCGACGCTGGCCCAACTGCGCCAACTGCGTTCGGAAATCCCGGAGGAGGCCTGGAACAACCTGCGCATCGTGCTGGTGACCGTCGACCCGAACCGTGATACCCCAGAACAGATGAAAAAGTACCTGGGCTATTTCGATGCCGGTTACATGGGCCTGATAGGCGAGCCGGACACCATCCAGAAACTGGCCAACGCGGTGAGCATTCCCTATATCCCGGCTGACACCAGCAAGGAAAACTACCTTGTCGACCACAGCGGCAACCTCGCCGTCATCGGCCCGGACGGCACCCAGCGTGGCTTCATTCGTGCGCCGATCAATGTCGAAAAACTGGCCGCACAGTTGCCGGGTTTGATTCGCAAAGACTGAAAGAATGGGGCCTGTACGGCCCCATTTTTCATTTCGCGAACAGTTGGCTCATATCCTTGAACGCCTTGAACTCCAAGGCGTTGCCGCACGGGTCGAGGAGGAACATGGTGGCCTGTTCGCCCACCTGGCCCTTGAAGCGCACGTAGGGTTCGATCACGAACGCCGTCTCGCGCTCTTGCAGGCGCTGCGCCAGGGCTTCCCACACCGGCCAGTCGAGAATCACGCCGAAGTGCGGCACCGGTACGTCGTGGCCGTCTACCGGGTTGCTGACGGCCGATTCCTGGTACGCCATCTTCGGCGCCTCGTGGATCACCAACTGGTGACCGAAGAAATCGAAATCCACCCAGTGGTCGCTGCTGCGGCCTTCGGCGCAGCCAAAGACGTCGCCATAGAAATGTCTGGCGGCTGCCAGGTCGTAGACCGGAATGGCCAGGTGAAACGGGGAGAGTGCCATGATCAGGCTCCTTAGGTCGGTGCCAGTCGATTTTAGATGCAAGAATTTTGATTAAAAGCGAATATTCTTGCCGTCCAGCTCAAATGAAATCGATCAATGCTCCGCGAATTGAAAACCTTCATCGCCGTCGCCCGCTATGGCACCTTCGCCGCCGCCGGGTTGCGTGTGGGCCTGACCCAATCCGCCGTGAGCGCACAGATGCGCGTGCTGGAGCAGAGCCTGGGCGTGCGCCTGTTCGATCGCAGCGGACGCAGCGCCGTGCTGAGTGCGGGCGGGCGCCATGCGCTGCCGCTGGCCGAGCAGATCCTTGGCCTGTATGCGCAGATGGCCCTGCCTACCGTATTGGCGGAATGGCAGGGTGAATTGAAGATCGGCGCCATCGCCAGCGTGCAGACCGGATTGTTGCCCGAAGCGCTGGTGCGGTTTCGCACCCAGGCTTCGCAGGTGGAGCTGAAGCTGGTTCCCGGGGTTTCTCTCGACCTGCTGGGTCAGGTGGATGCCGGCGAACTGGATCTGGCCGTGCTGATCCGCCCGCCGTTCGAATTGCCCAAGGAGCTGCTGCAGGTAGAACTGGTACGCGAGCCTTTCGTGTTGATCGCGCCCCCCGAGCTTCCCGGCGATGACCCGTTGCAACTGCTGCGTGAGCAGCCCTTCGTGCGCTACGATCGGCGCTCCTTCGGCGGCCGCCAGGCCGAACGCTTCCTGCGCGAGCAGCGCCTGACGCCTCGCGAGGCACTGGAGCTGGATGAACTGGAAGCCATCGTGCGCATGGTCGAGTGTGGCCTGGGCGTTTCCCTGATTCCCCGCGCCGGGCTCTGGTGCCAGCGGCCCACGACGTTGCGCGTGCTGGAGTTGGGTGAGCTGACTTTCCATCGTGAGTTGGTGGCGATCTTGCGCCGGGCACAGCGCCAGCCGGCACTGGACTGGCTGCTGCAGTGCCTGGCAGCACCATCCGCCGACAATTCGACTTATGATCAGCGCTCATGCCTAGAGGATGGTGTATGAACAAGGATATCGGCGAGATCAGCGGTGCCTGCCATTGTGGCGGGGTGCGCTTTCAGGTGACGCTGAGCAACGGCCTGCATACCGCGCGGCGCTGCAACTGCTCCTATTGCCGTATGCGCGGCGCGGTGGCGGTATCGGCCGAGCTGGCGGATTTTCGCGTGCTGCAGGGCGCAGAGTTGCTGACGGTCTATCGATTCAATACCAAGAGCGCGGAGCATTACTTCTGCTCGCGCTGCGGTATCTACACCCACCATCAACGCCGCTCCAATCCTCATCAGTACGGCGTCAACGTGGCGTGCCTCGAAGGTGTCAGCCCGTTCGACTTTGCCGAGGTGCCGGTCAGCGATGGCATCGCCCACCCGAAGGACGATCCCTCTGGCGCCGGACCGCGGCAGGCTGGCGTGCTGCGCTTTATCCCGTCGTGAGCGTGCAGCCCGCCGTGCAGAAATGAAAATGCCGCGTAGCTCGAAGGCTACGCGGCATCGGGTACTGCAGGAGTGGTATTACGGCAATCAGAACGCCGGAACGACCGCGCCTTTGTATTTTTCCAGGATGAAGGCTTTCACTTCGTCGCTGTGCAGGGCCTTGACCAGCTTCTGTACGGCGGCGCTGTCCTTGTTGTCTTCACGAGTAACCAGGATGTTGACGTACGGCGAGTCGCTGCCTTCGATGGCCAGGGCGTCCTGGGTCGGGTTCAGCTTGGCTTCCAGCGCGTAGTTGGTGTTGATCAGCGCCAGGTCGACTTGGGTCAGAACGCGCGGCAGGGTCGCGGCTTCCAGTTCACGCACCTTGATGCTCTTCGGGTTCTCGGCGATGTCTTTCGGTGTGGAGAGGATGTTGTTGGCGTCCTTGAGCGTGATCACGCCTGCCTTCTGCAGCAGCAGCAGGGCACGGCCGCCATTGGTGGCGTCGTTGGGGATCACCACGTTGGCGCCTTGCGGCAGGTCTTTCAGATCCTTGATCTTGCTCGAGTAGGCGCCGAACGGTTCGACGTGCACACCGCCTACGCTGACCAGGGTGGTACCACGGCTCTTGTTGAACTCGTCCAGGTAGGGCTGGTGCTGGAAGAAGTTGGCGTCCAGGCGCTTCTCAGCGACCTGTACGTTGGGCTGTACGTAGTCGGTGAACACTTTGACGTCCAGCTCCACGCCTTCTTTGGCCAGTGCCGGTTTGACGAAGTTGAGGATCTCCGCGTGCGGCACGGCCGAAGCAGCGACGGTCAGAGTTTCAGCCTGGGCGGCGCTGGAAAAGGCTGCGACGACAGCCAGGGCAGTAAGCAGTTTTTTCATCATTTGACTCCTTGAGATGAGGCGGCGTGGCGGCAAAGTGCCGGTCGTCCGTTCCAGCTGTTTTATTTACGAGAGAAGTGCACCACCAGCCGATCACCGATGGTTTGCAGAATTTGTACGAGCACCACCAGCAGCGCCACGGTCACGAACATCACGTCCGGCTGGTAACGCTGGTAGCCGTAACGCACCGCCAGGTCGCCCAGGCCGCCGCCGCCGATCAGGCCACTCATCGCGGTGTAGGACACCAGGGTGATGGCGGTGACGGTGACCGCCGCCAGAATGCCCGGCAGGGCCTCGGGCAGCAGGGCGTTGAAGATGATCTGTCGGGTGCTGGCACCCATCGCCTGGGTCGCTTCGATGATGCCGCGGTCGACCTCACGCAACGCGGTTTCCACCAGACGTGCGAAGAACGGCGTGGCACCGACCACCAGTGGTGGAATGGCCCCGGCAACGCCCAGTGATGTGCCGGTGATCAATACCGTGACCGGGATCAGCAGGATCAGCAGGATCACGAAAGGCACTGAACGCAAGATGTTCACCAGCAGTGAGACCACCGCATAGAGCGCCTTCTGTTCGAACATCTGCCGTGGCCCGGTGAGGAACAGCAGCACGCCGAGGGGCAGGCCGAACAGCACGGTGAACAGCATGGAGGCGCCGAGCATGTTCAGGGTGTCGAGGCTGGCCTGCCAGATTTCCAGCCAGTCGACGTTGGGCAGTAAGGCTTCCATCAGCGCAGAACCTCCAGGTGCACGTCGGCCGCTTCGAAGCGAGCCAGGGCCGCGTCGATATCGCCGCCGCTCAGTGCCAGGGTCAGCTGGCCGTAGGGCGTGTCCTTGATGCGGTCGATACGCCCGGCAAGGATGCTGTAGTCGATACCAGTTTCCCGGGCGACCTGGCCGAGGATCGGCGAATAGGTCGAGTCACCCTGAAAGGTCAGGCGCAGGATGCGGCCTTGAACATGGGCGAAGTCGTCGCGCTGCTCGTTTTCGTCGACATGATCTGCTTCTTGCACGAAACGCTTGGTGGTGGCGTGCTGCGGATGCAGGAAGACGTCGGCGACGGCACCCTGTTCGACGATCACGCCCGCATCCATCACCGCCACGCGGTCGCAGACGCGGCGAATCACGTCCATTTCATGGGTGATCAGGACGATGGTCAGGCCCAGCTCGCGGTTGATCTCGGCCAGCAGCTGCAGCACCGACGCGGTGGTCTGGGGGTCGAGGGCGCTGGTGGCCTCGTCGCAGAGCAGAATCTTCGGCCGGGTCGCCAGGGCGCGGGCGATGCCCACACGCTGTTTTTGCCCGCCAGACAGCTGCGCCGGGTACTTGTTGGCGTGATCCTGGAGGCCAACGCGCTCGAGCAGGGCGGCAACGCGCTGCTCGATCTCCGCGTTTGCCACGCCAGCCAGCTTCAAGGGCATGGCGACGTTGGCGGCAACGGTCTTGGAAGACAGCAGGTTGAAGTGCTGGAAGATCATGCCGACCTGCTGGCGGAACTTGCGCAGGCCATCGGCACCGAGGGCGGTCACGTCCACGCCGTCGATATCGATGCGCCCGCCCGAAGGCTCTTCGAGGCGGTTGATCAGGCGCAGCAGGGTACTCTTGCCTGCACCGGAGTGACCGATGATGCCGAATACTTCGCCACGGTCGATGTGCAAATCGCAGGGTTGCAGGGCGGGGATATCGCGGCCACTGACGCGGTACGCCTTGTGAACCTGATGGAAATCGATCACGCGTTAAACCTTTTGGGTTCGTCGTTTTTGCCGGATAGGCATATAGATTAGATGCGCTAGTTTATCCGGCGCTTGTTAGGCCTCAAAGATCTTTGTAGGCCTATGTTTATAGCTAAAAAGCTGGTTGAAGTGTGCCGCTCCAGGCAGCACATCCATTCAGCTACCGATTGCGCGAACTCAGTATCAGGTGGGGCACCTGGACGGGTTTTACCGCATGGCTGAGGGTCAGCTTGAAGGTCGGGTCGCGTTTCATCACCCGTGCTTCGAGCAGGCTAGTGACGCGGCGCAGATCTTCGGCGCTGCGCACCTGGATATGTACGGTGCGGTCGAAGGTCACCACATCCGCAGCCACCGCATCGAGGCGTTCGAACAAAGCGGCCTCATCACGGCTATCCAGCATCGGCAGGCTGATTTCGCTGCGTGTGGCGGCAGGATCGATCAGCTTCGCCGGTACTTCCGGCTGCGCATCGGCGGCACGGGTTGCGGCTGCCTGTGCCTCGGCAGCCTGGCGCAACAGGCGCAGCTGTTCCTGGCGTGCGGCCTGAGCCTGCTCACCGGCCTGGCGTGCCTGCTCGACTGCGCTCAGCTCGGCTTCACGGGCCTTGCCGATAGCGCCATCGAGGCCGGTGGTCAGCGCCGGGGCCTTGGGCATCAGGTTGCGAGCGTGACCGAGGGATTTGGCGGCCTTGTCGAGATCGCCGTTTTCCAGGGCTTTCTGACCTTCCTGCAGATAGGCTTCCGAGAGGCGTCGCTGAGCGTGCAGCACTGCGGCGGGGTCACCGCCCTGCTGCAGCGCCTCGAACTGCGCCTCGGCCTCGGCCAGCCGGCCGCTGGCAAGGTTGTCGTCGAACTGTTCCTGGGCACTGGGCGCAACCGCCACGGTAGCCGGAACTGCCACTGGTTCGGCTTCCTGGCGGCTCTGGCAGCCGACCATCAGCAGCACCAGTACGGCCAGGGCGGCACGGCTTATGGAGAACGATGTCATGGTCGCGAGTCTCGATTTGTGCAAAAAACACGCAATTCTACACGCTGGCTCATGCGCTGACCAAATTCTGCAGCTCAGGCCCTGCGGCGCGGCAGTACGAAACTGAGCAGGAACAGGCTGGCCGCGGAAACCACGATGGACGGGCCGGCCGGGGTGTCCTTGAACCAGGACAGACTCAGACCGCAGCACACCGCCACGATTCCCAGCAGGCTGGCGCCAAACGCCATTTGCTCCGGCGTGCGCGCGTGCCGCTGGGCGGCGGCGGCGGGAATGATCAGCAACGAGGTGATCAGCAGCACGCCGACGATCTTCATCGCCACGGCGATGACGATGGCGATGAGCAGCATCAGGCCGAGGCGGATCGCTGCCACTGGCAGGCCTTCGACCCTGGCCAGTTCCTCGTGCACGGTGATCGCCAGTAGCGGACGCCACATCAGCACCAGCAGGATCAGTACCAGAGCACTGCCGGCAAGAATCCAGGCCAGATCGGTGGTGCTGACGGCGAGCAGGTCGCCGAACAGGTAGCCCATCAGGTCGATGCGCACGTCGCGCATGAAACTCAGCACCACCAGGCCCAGTGATAGCGTGCTGTGGGCGAGGATGCCGAGCAGCGTGTCGCTGGCCAGCGGCTGGCGTGTCTGCAGGGTGACCAGCAGGATCGCCAGCAGCACGCAGCCGACGGTCACCGCGAAGGTCGGGCTGACGTCCAGCATCAGCCCTAGGGCCACACCGAGCAGCGCTGCGTGGGACAGGGTGTCGCCGAAGTAGGCCATGCGCCGCCACACCACGAAGGAGCCCAATGGGCCGGCGACCAGCGCCAGGGCGAGGCCAGCGAGCAGGGCGTTGAGCAGAAAATCAGCCATGCTTGCAGCCATCTCCGTGTACGTGGGGGCGAACCGGGCCGTTGATGGCCAGGCCCGGTTTTTCGCTGACCACGCCGCCATGCAGGTCGTGTTCATGGTCGTGGTGGTGGTGATAGACCGCCAGGCTCTGGGCATCACGGCCGAACAGTTCGACGAAGGCCGGGTCGAAGCTGACCTGCTCGGGGTGGCCGGAACAGCACACGTGACGGTTCAGGCACACCACCTGATCGGTGGTGCTCATTACCAGATGCAAATCGTGGGAGACCATCAGCACGCCGCAGCCGTGGCGGTCACGCAGTCGGGTGATCAGCCGATACAGCTCGGCCTGGCCGGCTACGTCAACGCCTTGGACAGGCTCGTCGAGCACCAGCAGCTGCGGCTCGCGCAGCAGGGCACGAGCCAGCAGCACGCGTTGCAGTTCGCCACCAGAGATACCTTGCAGCGGGCTGTCGAGCACCTGGCTGGCACCCACCTCCGCCAGCGCCGCCTGGGCGCGGGCACGGTCTACGCCGGGTACCAGGCGCAGAAAGCGCAGCACGCTGAGCGGCAAGGTCGGGTCGACGTGCAGTTTCTGCGGCATGTAGCCGATACGCAGCTTGGGCTTGCGCCAGACGCTGCCGCTGTCCTGCTTGAGCAGGCCGAGCACGGCGCGTACCAGGGTGGTCTTGCCGGCGCCATTGGGGCCGATCAGGGTGACGATCTCGCCGGGTTTGATGGTCAGCTCGACGTTATCGAGCACCGTCTGCCCGGAGAAACCGACAGTCACGCCTTCGAGGCGAATCAGCGCGTCGCTCATTTGCTGCCTTGGCAGCCTGCGCACAGGCCGACAACTTCCACGGTCTGGCTCTCGACAGTGAAGCCGACACCCTTGGCGCCCGTGACGATGGCATCGCTGATCGCTGTCTGTTCCAGCTCCACGGCCGCGTTGCAATTGCGGCAGATCAGGAACTGGCTCTGGTGAGCGTGCGCCGGATGGCTGCAGCCAACGAAGGCGTTGAGCGAGGCGATACGGTGCACCAGGCCGTTTTCCAGAAGGAAATCCAGGGCGCGGTAAACGGTCGGCGGCGCGGCGCGGCGGCCGTCTTCCTCGCTGAGCACGCCAAGAATGTCGTAGGCGCCTAGCGGCTTGTGGCTAGCCCATACCAGCTCCAGCACCCGCTTGCGCAGGGCGGTCAGGCGCAGACCCTGGCGAGCGCAGATGGCCTCGGCTTCGGCCAGCGCGTGGCTGACGCAATGGGAGTGGTCATGTGGGCGCGATGCCAAAGGCGGCACGACGCTGACGGGTTTGTACATGGCGAGGGCCTCGAAGCGTAGGACGTTATTCTATTACGCATCGTCGCTCGGATGCCACGCATGTGCCGATGACTGCTCTGTGGATAAAACGATGTCTCGCTCAGCGGATGCCAAATTCTCGCAATAGGATGTTATTGTATTACCCCTTTGTACGCCGAATGAATCTTTGCCCATGCCACTGCGTTTGCTCTCGTCACTGCTATTTCTTCTTGCTCTTGCCGCAGGCGCTGCTCAGGCCGAAGTGCGCGTACTCACCAGCATCAAACCGCTGCAACTGATAGCCGCTGCCGTGCAAGACGGCGTGGGCGAACCCGAGGTTTTGCTGCCGCCGGGGGCGTCGCCGCATCACTACGCGCTGCGCCCATCTGACATGCGCAAGGTGCAGGAAGTGGATCTGCTGTATTGGATCGGCCCAGACATGGAGAGCTTCATGCCTCGCGTGCTGGCTACCCGTGAGAAAACCAGCGTCGCCGTGCAGAGCCTACCGGACATGACACTGCGCCATTTTGGCGAGGAACATGGCGACGATCACGATCACGATCACGATCACGATCACGGCGACGAGCTGGCTGCCGAAGAGGTTGGCGAGCATGACCATGATCATCGTCCCGGCAGCCTGGACGCCCATCTGTGGTTGTCATCGGCCAATGCGCGGGTGATCGCGGCACGCATGGCGACCGACTTGAGCAAGGCTGACCCAGCCAATGCCGCGCGCTATCAAGCCAACCTGGCATCGTTCGACAAGCGCCTCGATGCGCTGGAGCCGCGCCTGCAGGCGCAGCTCCAGCCGCTGGCGGCCAAACCGTTCTTCGTATTCCATGAGGCGTTCGACTACTTCGAAGCCGCTTACGGCCTCAAGCATGTCGGTGTGTTCAGTGTGGCCAGCGAAGTGCAGCCGGGTGCTCGTCACGTGGCGGCGATGCGTGAGCAACTGCAGCGCGTAGGGCCGAGCTGCGTGTTCAGCGAGCCACCGCTGCGCCCGCGTCTGGCCGAGACCCTGACTGCTGGCTTGCCGGCTACTCTCGCCGAGCTCGACGCCATGGGCGCGGCGGCACCGATCAGCGCGGCCGGTTATGAAAGCCTGCTGCAAGAGTTAGCCGATGGTTTTAGTGGCTGCTTGGGTCAGCTTTAAAACCGGGTGTCCATAATTCACAGAGGCTCGGATCGCTCACTCGGCGTCTTGCCTGTTGGTATTACGCCGACGCCACAGATAGATCGTCAGCGCGACCAGGCCCAGTACGGCGAGCGCCGCCGCGCTGTTGCCCAGGTCATGCTCGAGCAGTGACTCGCCAAGCACCACAAAGGCCACTGCATAAACGCCGGTGATCAGCCCCGACACCGCGAAGTAGATCCAGAAGGGAACCCCGGCCATCCCGAGCAGATAGTGCTTGATGAAGATGGGCACGCCCGGGGCCAGTTTGACCAGCAGCGTAAAACGCAGCGCACCTTCACCCTTCTCGAAGTCGGGAATGCTATAGCGAGTGCGTGCGAGTAGGCGACTTAGCCAGGGCCGCAGGCCGCTGCGCGCTATCCAGTAGCACAGCAGCAGATTGGCCGACAGGGCGACCGCGCTGCCGGCAAGCCCGGTATGCACGCCGAAGGTTGCCCCGGCGACGATGAAGAAGGGTGTGATCGGCACACCCAGCGCCGGTAGTATCGCCATGGCGAAGAAAAACGGCAGCACCCCAGCCTCTTCGCGCCAGGCGATGAACGCCTGATGATCCCAGGCGTTCCAGATCAGTACGGCGAGCACCAGCAAGACGATCGCGCCAAGAATACGCAGTGCCCAGGTGGCGGGTGTTGCGGGCGCCGGGCGCCCTTTGTGATTGGGCGTCGGTGATTGCATGAGGGCCCGCTGCAAGGTCATGAAGCTGACTCGATTTCGCGCGAGTCAGTGGAGATCGAGCTGCCAGCCGCGTTTTACCGGTAGCAGCGGATGAGAGCCGCAGCATAGGGGCAAGCGCTCGAACGCTACAAGCGCTGAGCCAGGGCATGCGCGACTGGATGCTACAGACGCCTGGCCCCAGGGGTGATCTAAAGCGCGAATGGCAGTGCTAGGTCGACGTGTTGACGCTCTGCCAGACGTCGCTGGAATTCGGCAGGGTCGTGGATCAATACGTCCTGGCCGGCAAAGGCCTCGGCAGCGATCAGCCGTGACAGCCAGAAACGCACGCAACCGATGCGCAGCAGGGCAGGCCACAGCTCGGCTTCAGCGGCGCTGAACGGGCGCAGTGCGGCATAGGCGCCGAGCAGCGCGCGAGTGCGCTCGGCATTCAGGCGCCCCTGCTCGTCCGAGCACCAGTCGTTCACGGCGATGGCCAGGTCATAGAGCATCGGCCCCGAACAAGCGTTGTAGAAGTCGATCACTCCGCTCAGGTGCGTGCCTTCGAACAGGCAGTTGTCGCGAAACAGATCGGCATGCAGGTTGGCACCCGGCAGCTTGCGCACGCGGTTCTGCAGTGTCGCGATCTCTTCCAGCGCGCTATTCAGCAGGCTGGTCTGCTCGGCCGGTAGCCGCTGGGCCAGCGCTGCGCCTTCGTGCAACATCCACTCCAGGCCCCGATCACTCTTGCGCGATAGAGGATGTTCGCGGGTAGCCAGATGAATGCGCGCTAGCAGGCCGCCGATTTCCTGGCAATGGTGGGCGTTGACCGCGCTGATGTGCTTGCCGCTCAGTCGTGGCTGCAGCAGCGCCGGCTTGCCAGCCAGGCTGCGCAGGGCTGCGCCACTGTCGGTGCGCAGTGCGTAGGGCACCGGCAGGCCAGCGGCGTGGAGCACGTCCAGCAGCTCGATGAAGAACGGCAGGTCGTCGCTTGGCCCGCGCTCGATCAGGGTCAGCACGAACTCGCCCTGCTCCATGCTGACGAAGAAGTTGCTGTTTTCGCTACCGGCCTCGATGCCCTGAAAATCGAGCAGACGGCCGAGCCCGTAGGGCGCGAGAAACGTGTCCAGTTGCGGACGTTGCAGCGGGGTGAACACCGACATGAATTGACTGCCTTACCAGCTGAAGATTTCCCAGGCCGGGATCAGCATGTCCGGCGAATCGGAGCGCACGAAGCTACCGTCACTGCCGTCAGACCGAACCAGGAAATAGGGTTTGCCACCTTTGGGGGTGACCTTGATGGCGTAGAGGAAGCCGTTGACCCGGTACTCCTCCACGGTACGGTCGCCGTCCTGGCGGATGGTGACATCGGGTTCCGCCGAGGGCGCATCACTGGCCTGCGCAACGAACGGCACTGCGGCCAGCACGGCAAGCAGGATCAAGCGATTGAAGAGTCCCATGGTAACCTTGTCCCTTTGAAATCAACGGTACTGCGTATTCTAGCGCCACGCCCGCCGAAAAGGTTGATCACGCTCATGAGCCAAGCCCCCCTCGTCCTGGTCGACGGTTCCTCTTACCTGTACCGCGCCTTCCATGCCCTGCCGCCCCTGACCACGTCCAAAGGCCTGCCGACAGGTGCGGTCAAGGGTGTGTTGAACATGCTGCGCAGCCTGCGGCGGCAGTACCCGGACAGCCCACTCGCGGTGGTCTTCGATGCCAAGGGCGGTACCTTCCGCGATGAGCTGTTCGCCGACTACAAGGCCAACCGCCCACCGATGCCCGACGAGCTGCGCCTGCAGGTCGAGCCGCTGCACGCCAGCGTGCGCGCACTCGGCCTGCCCCTGCTGTGCATCGAGGGTGTGGAAGCGGACGACGTGATCGGTACCCTGGCCCGGCAGAGCGCCGCCGAGGGCCGTGACGTGGTGATCTCTACGGGCGACAAGGACATGGCGCAGCTGGTGTGCCAGCACGTTACGCTGGTCAACACCATGACCGGTAGCGTTTACGACATCGAGGGCGTGAAAGGGAAGTTTGGTGTCGGCCCTGAGCTGATCATCGATTACCTGGCGCTGATGGGTGACAAGGTCGACAACATTCCGGGCGTGCCCGGCGTCGGCGAGAAAACCGCCCTGGGCCTGCTGGTCGGTGTCGGTGGTGGCCTCGACGTGCTCTACGCCAACCTCGACAAGGTGCCAGGCCTGCCGATCCGCGGTGCCAAGACGCTGCCGGCCAAGCTCGAAGAACACCGCGATATGGCCTATCTCTCCTATCAACTGGCGACCATCAAGCTGGACGTGCCGCTGGATCTTGATTACGCCAGGCTTTACCCGGGCGAGCCGGATATTGAGGCGCTCAAACCGCTCTACGAAGAGCTGGAGTTCAAGGGCTGGCTCGACGAGTTGCTGCGCCAGAACAAAAGCGCTGCGCCCAAAGCCAAGGCCAAGACTGAACTCACCCCGGCTGCCGACGATCTGTTCAGCAACCCAGAAAGCCCTGCGCCTGCAGCAGATGAAGCGCCCGTTGCCGAAAGCGAGCCGGTGGCGGTTACCGGTAACTACCGCACGATCCTCGAGCAGGGCGAATTCGACGCGCTACTCGCGCAGTTGCAGCAGGCCGAGCTGATCGCCTTCGATACCGAAACCACCAGCGTCGACGCCCAGCAGGCGCAGCTGGTCGGCCTGTCATTCGCGGTCAAGGCCGGTGAGGCTGTCTACGTGCCGGTCGCCCACAGCTACATGGGCGTGCCGCAGCAACTGGATCGTGATGCCGTGTTGCGCGCGCTCAAGCCGATTCTCGAAGATCCGGCCAAGGCCAAGGTCGGCCAGCACGCCAAGTACGACATCAATATCCTCGCCAACGCCTCCACGCCCATCACCGTACAGGGCGTGGCGTTCGACACCATGCTCGAGTCCTACGTACTGGACTCCACCGCCACGCGCCATGACATGGACAGCCTGTCGCTAAAGTACTTGGGGCACAGCACCATCCGTTTCGAAGACATCGCCGGCAAGGGCGCCAAGCAACTGACTTTCGACCAGATCGCCCTGGAGCAGGCTGGCCCTTATGCGGCTGAAGACGCCGACGTGACCTTGCGCCTGCATCAGCACCTGTGGAACCGCCTGGAGCAGGTGCCGAGTCTGGCCAGCGTGCTGAGTGATATCGAAATTCCATTGGTACCGGTGCTGGCGCGTATCGAGCGCAATGGTGCGCTGGTCGATGCCAACCTGCTGGGCCGCCACAGCCAGGAGCTGGGCGAGAAGCTGGTCGCCCTGGAACGCGAGGCTTTCGAGGTGGCAGGCGAGGAATTCAACCTTGGTTCGCCCAAGCAGCTCGGCGCCATTCTTTATGAAAAGCTCGGTTTGCCGATCATCAGCAAGACCGCCAAAGGTCAGGCGTCGACTGCCGAAGCGGTGCTCGCGGAGCTGGCCGAGCAGGACTACGAACTGCCCAAGGTGCTGATGCAGTACCGCAGCCTGAGCAAGCTCAAGAGCACCTACACCGATCGCCTGCCAGAACAGATCAACCCGCGTACCGGGCGTATCCACACCAGTTATCAACAGGCAGTGGCGTCCACTGGGCGCCTATCGTCCAGCGACCCGAACCTGCAGAACATCCCAATACGCAGTGCCGAGGGCCGGCGTATTCGCCAGGCCTTCATCGCGCCTGAGGGTTACAAGCTGCTGGCAGCCGACTATTCGCAGATCGAGCTGCGCATCATGGCGCACCTGTCGCGCGATGAAGGGCTGATGAATGCCTTCCGCGAAAACCTCGATGTGCACACCGCGACTGCCGCGGAAGTGTTCAAGGTCGAGCTGGATCAGGTGACCTTGGATCAGCGGCGTAGCGCCAAGGCCATCAACTTCGGCCTGATCTACGGCATGGGCGCGCAGAAGCTGGCCAAGGACATTGGCGTCGACAGCAAAACGGCCAAGGCCTACATCGAGACCTACTTCGCTCGTTACCCCGGCGTGCGCGAATACATGGATCGCACCCGTCGGCAGGCCGCGGAGCAGGGTTTCGTGGAAACCCTGTTCGGGCGTCGTCTGTACCTGCCGCAGATCAAGTCCAGTCGCCCTCAGGAACGCGCCGGTGCCGAACGAACGGCAATCAACGCGCCGATGCAGGGCACTGCGGCGGATATTATCAAGAAGGCCATGGTGGCTGTGGATAACTGGCTCACCGAGTCGGGCCTGGATGCCAGGGTAATCCTGCAGGTACACGATGAACTGGTGCTGGAGGTGCGTGAAGATCTGCTCGAGCAGGTCAGCGCGCAGATTCGTCCGCTGATGGCCGGGGCCGCCGAGCTGGATGTGCCGATGCTCGTCGAGGTCGGTGTAGGCAATAACTGGGATGAAGCCCACTGAGTGGATGCGTCACATTATCAATTAGTGCCCAGAGGCATTAGTGGATATCGAGACCAAACAAAGGGTTCTAAGCATCGCTGAACTTTACTCCTGTCCACCCGGTCAGAGTTTGTGAATGGCCCATAAAGCCCTTCGATGCTCCTTTGTTGTGTTAAGTGTTGGCAGACATCTGAACCCCGCCCTAGCGGTTCAGACCCTTAAACCCCGATCTTCTCCCTCCCCATATGAAGTTCGGGGTTTTTTTTGCCTGCAGAAAAGTGCCAGGCGGCATCGCCCTTCGATCTCCCCATCTGCAGCGTAGACCCTGATTGCCTGGGCGTAAATTCCTGCCGGTACAAAAACACTGTGGCCCGAGATTCGTAGCCTGGCGGTGAGCGAAGCGAAACCTCGGGGCGCTCGCAAGCACTCTGCGGCTGTCGATAATTCCCCCGGGTATCGCTGCGCTCAACCGCGGGCTACGGGGTTTTGCTTACCTGCCCCACAATGCAAAACGCCCCGCGTAGGCGGGGCGTTCGTAGCCTGGTGTTGAGCGCAGCGAAACCCAGGGAAGCGCTTGCAAGCACTGTACATGCCCGGCGTTGGGCAGCAGGGCGGAGGTTACTCCTCCGGCTCTTGCTCTTCGCCCATCAGGCCCAGCCAGTGGCCCAGAACGGTCTGTGCGTCTTCCACGCCAATGCGCTTGGGTGCCGAGAACAGCTGGATGCTCACATGGTCGCCCCAGCCCTTGCGAATGTCCTGCTGAACCTTGAGCAGCGCAGTTTTCGCCGCGCCGAAAGCCAGTTTGTCGGCCTTGGTCAGGAGGATGTGCATGGGCATGCCGCTGGCGCCGGACCAGTCGAGCATCATGCGGTCGAATTCGGTCAGCGGATGACGGATATCCATCATCAGCATCAGCCCGCGCAGGCTTTCACGGCTGCTGAGGTACGCCTCCAGGTGCTTCTGCCAATGCAGCTTGAGCGGGATCGGCACCTTGGCGTAACCGTAGCCGGGCAGGTCGACCAGGCGGCGCTCTTCATCCAGGCGGAAGAAGTTGAGCAACTGGGTGCGCCCTGGCGTTTTCGAGGTGCGCGCTAGGCTGGCGTGGGTCAGGGTATTCAGCGCGCTGGATTTGCCGGCGTTGGAACGCCCGGCGAAAGCCACTTCGTAGCCCTGGTCGTCCGGGCATTGGTCGACCTTGGCGGCGCTGATCAGAAAGGTGGCTTGCTGACACAAGCCGATTGCAGGGTTCTTTGCTTGCATCGGGGTATCCGGTGGAGGGCGTGCATCGCGGCAGTCTATCAGGCTGGAGCCCCGCTGACGCGTACGGGCTGACTGCTGCGCTGTCTCAGAGTGCTTGCGACCAGAGCGTCACTTCGAGTTTGTACTCGGCGTCCGGGGCGAGAATCAGGGCGTCGTCCAGCACATTGGCGTGCTCGATACAGAGCATGCCCTGCCAGGCGTCATCGGCGAACTGCGACAGGCGTTTGGCCTTGGCGATCCAGGGATTCCACACCACCGCGGAGCCTGAGCCTTCGCTGCGCATGAGAATGCGCCGCTTCCACAGCGGGTCGACGATACTCAGTTGCGCCGGTGTGTCGAGGTAGATGCGGTCGGTCTCGCCGCTGAAGGTCAGCGCACCTTTTTGGCGGACTTTCTTCCAGCCGTCCAGGGTGTCGACGTAGCGGCAGGCATCCAGGCCTTCGACCTTCACCTGGCGGATGTCGCTGACCGCGAAGTAGCTATGCAGCGCCTGGCTGATTGGCAGCTCGGTATCGCCGAGGTTACGTGTGGTCAGGGTCAGCTTGAGGCGTTCGCCGAGATGGATGTCGAGCTGCAGCTCGGCGGCGAACGGCCACTCTGCGAACGGCTGTGCAGCCGTGTCGAAGGCGAACGACAGCGTCACGCCATCTTCCTCGGTGTTCAGGCCGATCAGCTGCCAGTCGCAGCTACGCACCAGGCCGTGTGCGGGGGCGTTTTCAGGACGCGTATGGCCGGCCCGTATCGCGTCGGGATTGCGCTGCAGGTCGCCGAACCAGGGCCAGCACACCGGAACCCCGCCGCGCACGCTCTGCCCGGCCTCATAGGTGGCCTCATCGCTCAACCAGATGAGCGGCTGCCCGCTGGCTGGCTGATAACGCAGGATCTGTGCGCCTTGCTCGCTCACCAGCAGTTCGGCGCCGGCGTGGTGGATGCGCCAGCAGACCAGCTCGCCGAGCTGGATACGTTCGTTGGTGGTGCTCATTAAAATGCTGCTCCTGTAGCAGGTGGCTTTTCAACAGCCTGGTAGACGTTGCCTGTTGGGCCACGGCGTGGCCTCGGGGTTCGCGCGCCGCCATGAAAAACGCCCGTCGAGACGGGCGTTACTGTCTGCACTACCTAGGCAACGCAGAAGTTGAGTCGCTTGCTGCCCTTCAGGAACCGTATACCTGCTCGGGTAGCCAGGTAATAAGACCGGGGAATATATAAGCGATCACCAGCAGCAGCAGTTGGATCAGAATGAACGGCACCACACCCTTGTAAATGGTACTGGTCGGTATGCTGGGTGGTGTCACGCCGCGCAGGTAGAACAAGGCGAATCCGAAGGGCGGGGTCAGGAAAGATGTCTGCAGGTTGAGTGCGATCATTACGCCCAGCCAGACCGGATCCAGACCCATGGCCAGCAGCACGGGGCCGACGATCGGAACCACCACGAAGGTGATTTCGATGAAGTCGAGAATGAACCCGAGCAGGAAGATCACCAGCATGACCAGGAAAAACGCGCCGAGTACGCCCCCCGGCAATTGGGCGAATACGTCCTCGATCAACGCTTCGCCACCAAAGCCGCGGAACACCAGCGAGAACAGCGAGGCGCCGATCAGGATCATGAACACCATGGCGCTGATCTCGGTCGTGCCGTAGGCCACGTCACGCAGTTGTCCGAAATTCAGCTTGCCCTTGAACAGCGCCAGTAGCATGGCACCGACTGCGCCGAGCGCAGCGGCTTCGGTCGGGGTTGCGTAGCCAGCCAGAATCGAGCCGAGTACCGCGCCGATCAGCACCAGTGGCGGCACCAGCGCTTTCAGCAACTTGCCCCATTCGACGTCACCGAGCTCTTCCTTGGATAGCGCTGGCAGTTTTTTCGGCTGCAGTATCGCCACGACAATGATGTACACAATGTACAGACCGACCAGCAGCAGGCCCGGCAGCAGGGCGCCGACGAACAGGTCACCAACCGAAACCGTTTTGGGCGAGAAGATGCCCATCTTCAGTTGCGCCTGCTGGTAGGCGCTGGACATCACGTCACCGAGCAGTACCAGTACGATCGATGGTGGAATGATTTGTCCCAGCGTACCGGTGGCGGCCAGCGTACCGGTGGAGATGGCCGGGTCATAGCCGCGGCGCAGCATCGTCGGCAACGCCAGCAGGCCCATGGTCACCACGGTCGCACCCACGATACCGGTGCTGGCCGCGAGTAGAGCACCCACCACGCAGACCGAAATCGCCAAGCCACCGCGCAGGGTGCCGAATAGGCGCGACATCGACTCGAGCAGGTCTTCGGCCACGCGTGAGCGTTCCAACATCACGCCCATGAACACGAAGAGCGGCACCGCCAGCATGGTCTGGTTGTTCATGATGCCGAACAGGCGATTGGGCAGAGCGCTCAGGTAACCTGGGTCGAAGCTGCCGGTAAGGATGCCGATGCCAGCGAACAGCAACGACACGCCACCTAGGGTGAAGGCCACCGGGTAGCCGGCCATCAGCGCTACGCAGATGCTGGCGAACAGCAGGATTGCCATTAACTCAGCCATGTTTCACCTCCGCAGCAGGCAGGCGACCGGTGATGACGTAGAGCGCTTTGATTAGGTTGGAGATGCCTTGCAGCGTCAGGCTGGCCACCAGCAACAAGATGATGCTCTTCTGCAGGTAAACGAATTTCAGCCCTCCCGATTCACTGGAGCCTTCATAAGTCGCCCATGCGTTGCCGACATAGTCCCAGCTTGCCCAGCCGAGGAACAGGCAGACCGGCAGCAGAAACAGCACGTTGCCCATAATCTCGACCAGAGCCTGGCGCCGACCGCTGAACTGTTGATAGAAAATGTCCACTCGCACGTGTGCATTGCGCTGCATGGTCCAAGCTGCGGCGCCCATGAATACCAGCGCATGGCCATAGAGCACCGCCTCTTGCAGAGCGGTTGCGCCGATGCCGAAGCCATAACGTAGGATCACAACGATGGTTGTACCGAGCACCAGAAAAAGTGTCAGCCATGAACAGGTTTTGCCAAGGTATTGATTGACGGTATCAATGACGTGGGCAATGCCGAGGGGAAGTGAAGGCGTGCTGGACATAGGGCGTCCTTATAGTTATGAAATAGAGAAGGCAAAAAGCGGCTGATTCTAGGCAGTTACCAGTTAAAACAGCAATGGCGATACGACTTTAGTCATGTTTGCTATACCTGATGGCGGCTTGCCTCTAATGTGCTCATGTTCAGGCAGTGTTGGAGCAGGAGCGGAACCCTGTGTGTCGCTGCCGTTTAAACGCAGGATAGCCTTCTAGAAAAGTATTATTGTGCTCTGCAATCGCTTCGCTACAACTATTAAAACAACAACAAGGAGCTTACTTATGAAACGTCGCCAAATACTGGCTGCTGCAGGTGTCGGCATTGCCGCGGGTGCATTGGTTGGCTGCAAGGAGGAAGCGGGTACGGCCAACTCGTCGCAACCGGCCGCCGAGGCCAAGACCTTCGCCTGGAAAATGGTCACCTCCTGGCCAAAGAACTTCCCAGGTGTGGGTGTCGGTGCAGAACGCTTCGCCAAGCTGGTCGATCAGATGAGCAATGGCCGTTTGAAGGTCAAGGTCTACGCCGCCGGTGAGCTGGTGCCGGCCCTCGAGGTGTTCGACGCAGTCTCGCGCGGCACTGCCGAAATGGGCCACGGCGCGCCTTACTACTGGAAAGGCAAAGTACCCGCAGCGCAATTTTTCTGCGCACTGCCATTCGGCCCCAATGCCCAGGAAATGAATGCCTGGCTGCACTACGGCGGCGGCATGCAGTTGTGGGAAGAGGTCTACAAGCCCTACGGCGTACTGCCGATGGCGTGCGGTGCTACTGGCGTGCAGACCGCTGGCTGGTTCAACAAGGAAATCAATACGGTCGACGACCTCAAAGGTCTGAAAATGCGTACTCCTGGCCTCGGCGGTGAAGTGTTGACCAAGGTCGGCGGTACGGTGGTCAACATGCCCGCGGGTGAGATCTTCACCGCGCTGCAGACCGGTGCCATCGACGCCACCGAGTGGATCGGCCCATACAACGACCAGGCTCTCGGCCTGCACAAGGCGGCCAAGTACTACTACACGCCGGGTTGGCAGGAGCCGAACGTCACCTTCGAACTGGATATCAACATCAAGGCTTGGGAAACCCTGCCGGCCGACCTGCAGGCCATCGTTCGTGCCGCTGCCCGTGACGTCAACGCCGACATGCTCGACGACTACAACGCCAAGAACATGGAGGCGATGGAGCAGCTGAAGAAGGAGGGCGTCGACGTGCGCCGCCTACCGGACGACGTGCTGAGCAAGCTCAAGGAAGTGTCAGCCGGAGTGGTCGATGCGACCGCCGCCGCCGATCCCGCCGCGCAAAAGGTCTGGGAGCAGCAGAAGGCCTATCTGGCGCGCCTGTACGAGTACGCCGAAGCCAACGAGAAGGATATCTACGCGATTCGTTGAGTGGTGCACCCGTAGGGTGGGTTAGCGACGCCGTACCAGGTAATTGCAAGCGCCTGATCTCTCGATGCGGCGCGTAACCCACCAGGCGATAATCGGTGTTTCACCCATGGTGGGTTACGGTGCCGCATGAAGCTTGTGCGCCTGCCGATTTCCGACAGGCACCTAACCCACCCTACGGAAACAAGAACGCCGGCTGCGAAGCCGGCGTTTTTGTTTTACGGAGCGCGATCAGTGACGCTTGCGGTTGCTGATCAGGGTGCCTACACCGGTGTCGGTGAAGATTTCCAGCAGCACGGCGTTTGGCACGCGACCGTCGACGATGTGTGCAGTGGTCACGCCGCCTTGTACTGCTTCCAGCGCGCAGCGAATTTTCGGCAGCATGCCGCCGTAGATGGTGCCGTCGGCGATCAGGCTGTCGACCTGTTCGGTGGTCATGCCGGTCAGCAACTGGCCCTGCTTGTCCAGCAGACCGGCGATATTGGTCAGCAGCATCAGCTTCTCGGCCTTCAGCGCCTCGGCGACCTTGCCGGCTACCAGGTCGGCGTTGATGTTGTAGGACTCGCCATCCGGACCCACGCCGATCGGTGCGATCACCGGGATGAAGTTACCGCGTACCAGCATGTTCAGCAGCTCGGTGTTGACCCCGGTAACTTCGCCAACGTGGCCGATGTCGATGATTTCCGGTTGGGTCATTTCCGGAGTCTGGCGGCTGACGGTGAGCTTCTTGGCGCGGATCAGCTCGGCGTCTTTACCGGTCAGGCCGATGGCGCTGCCACCATGACGGTTGATCAGGTTGACGATGTCCTTGTTGACCTGGCCGCCGAGCACCATCTCTACCACGTCCATGGTCTGCGCATCGGTCACGCGCATGCCATCGATAAAGTGGCTTTCGATGGACAGACGCTTGAGCAGATCACCGATCTGCGGACCGCCGCCGTGCACTACCACCGGGTTGATGCCTACTGCTTTCATCAGCACGATGTCGCGGGCGAAGCCAGTCTTCAGCTCGTCGCTTTCCATGGCGTTGCCGCCGTATTTGATCACCAGGGTCTTGCCAACGAAGCGGCGAATGTACGGCAGTGCTTCGGACAGAACCTTGGCGACGTTGGTGGCGGCATCACGCTCTAGGGTCATGCGGGGGCTCCAGTGCTGGGCGGATCAGAACGGTAATTTGACATCGGGCGCGACGAGGTGCATCTGCGTGCGGAACAGTTCCTGAATCCGCTCCAGCTCAGCCAGGTTCTCCGCTTCGAAGCGCAGTACCAGAACCGGCGTGGTATTGGACGCACGCACCAGGCCCCAACCTTTCGGGTAGTCGACGCGCACACCATCGAGGTTGGTCACACTGCCTTCGCCCCACTGGCCTTCACGCTGCAGGCGCTCGACGATGGGGAACTTGGTCTGTTCGGTGACCTGGATGTTGATTTCTGGTGTGGACACATCATTCGGGAACGCGGCGAACACCTGCTCGGCGGTGCGCTTGTCCTGGCTGAGAATTTCCAGCAGGCGGGCGGCTGCATAGATGCCGTCGTCGAAACCGTACCAGCGCTCCTTGAAGAACACGTGGCCGCTCATTTCGCCGGCCAGCAGGGCGCCGGTTTCCTTCATCTTTTTCTTGATCAGCGAGTGGCCGGTCTTCCACATCACCGGACGGCCACCGTAGCCGCTGATCAGCGGAGTCAGGCGGCGGGTGCACTTGACGTCGAAGATAATGTCGGCGCCCGGATTGCGCGAGACCACATCCTTGGCGAACAGCATCAACAGGCGATCTGCGTAGACGATAGAACCGGTGTTGGTGACCACACCAACGCGGTCGCCATCACCGTCGAAGGCAAGGCCGAGGTCTGCGTTCTCTTCCTTGACCTTGGCGATCAGGTCGACCAGGTTCTCGGGCTTGCCTGGATCCGGGTGATGGTTGGGGAAGTTGCCGTCGACATCGCAAAACAGTGGGATCACTTCGCAACCCAGGGCTTCGATCAACTGCGGGGCGATCACCCCTGCAGCGCCGTTGCCACAGTCGACCACCACGCGCAGGGGCTTGGCCATGGCGATATCGCTGCGGATTTGTTCCAGGTAGCGTGGCAGCAGGTCGATAGCCTCGACGCTGCCTTCACCGCTGACCAGGTCATTGGTGTCGATGCGTGTCTTGAGTGCCTGAATCTGCTCGTTGGCCAGGGTGTCGCCAGCGATGACGATCTTGAAACCGTTGTAGTCTGGCGGGTTGTGGCTACCAGTGAGCATCACCGCGGATTTGCCGGCCAGCACGTGACCGGCGTAATACACCACGGGCGTCGGCACCATGCCGACGTCGCTGACCTGGCAACCGCTGTCGACCAAGCCCTGGATCAGTTGCTGCACGAGCGTCGGGCCAGACAGGCGGCCGTCGCGGCCAACGGACACCTTGGGCTCGCCCTCGGCCAGACTCTGTGAGCCGATGGCGCGGCCAATCCAATAGGCGGTTTCCGGGGTCAGGCCGGCGCCCACCACGCCGCGGATGTCATAGGCGCGGAAGATATCTGCTGGAAGTTTCGGGGCTTGCGGCGCGGTCATGATCGGGGTCTGCTCCAGTCCCAGGAGATCCTGGTCGTCGTCGAGAATGTCGATATCGAGGATATCGGTGTCTTGAAACAGCGGATTTACGAGATCCGCCGGCTTGGCCGCGACGCTACTACTGGGTTGCTGACTGACGATAGCGTCCGGGCGTACGGCCACGGACTCCTGGGCGCGACGTGGGAGTCGGCTCAGGCTTTGCGCCAGGTCATGCAGGGCGGGCAGGCTCAAGCTGAAGGCTTTGACGGCTTTGCCCGCGGAGAGTTCTTTAACCAACTGGGTCAATTGCGACGTGTCACTGTTCAGACGCTGCTGCAGGCGTCGGTTGACCAGGTAGAGCCCCACCAGAGCACCAGCCAGCGCGACCAGCAGTGCAAGTGCCAGCAGCGTCGGCGACAGCCCGTTCGCCCCCAGGCTGGAGGCCGGTGTGAAGTTCAGCGTCCAGTGTGGGTTACCGGTCGCGAATGCCTGGGCGTTGCCATCGGCCTGGCCGCGCTGGATGAGAACCTGCGGGGCGCCGCCATCGAAGCGTTGCACCAATTGGATCTGCCCGACATCGGCCGGTAGCGGCGGCAGGTTGGCGAGCACGCGGTTGATATCGACGGCCAGCAGCAGGGTGCCGAGCATGGGTTGGGCATCGTCCTGACGGACAGGGGCGACGCTATAGGCCAGCCAGCGATCGCCGACCCGATAGGCTTCCACTGCCGGTGCCTGCCCACCTTCGAGGCGACGCAGCATGTCCAGCGCGGCGAAGTTCATCGGCGCTGTGCGGCTGCTGTCCGGCACAGCCTGGCCGGTAAGATTGAGCTGGGCATCGGCCACGCCGCTCCAGTAGCGCAGGCTGTTTTCGGCGTTGCGCAGTTGCTGCTCGTCACCGCTCTGCAGCGCTTGCGACAGCGCCGGGTTGCGTGCGGCTGCGATAGTGTCTGCGCTGAGTTGCTTGAGCGCCTGCTGCAGGCTGGCCGCCTGGCTGTTGCCCCAGGCCTGGGTGAGTTGTTGCTGCTGCAATTGCTGGGCGGGGCTGACTGCGGTGATCCACAGCAGCGCGCCAGCCAGCACCGCGCCGAGGGTGGCTGCCAGGGCGCCGGGTAGCAGGTCGGCACTGGCCTTCTGCTTGGGCCGGGAGTTGTCTTGCGAATCGCCGGAGCGTTCTTCCTTGGGCGCGCGTTTGAAGCCTTTCATCAGACGTCTCCTGGCGATTGGGTCTGTTTCAGTGGCTGCCGGAGTGGCCGAAACCACCGGTGCCGCGCTCGCTGTCGTCGAATTCCTCGACCACTTCGAAGCGAGCTTGTACGACGGGCACTAGCACCAGCTGAGCGATGCGCTCGCCAATCGCCATCTTGAAGGCGCTGTTGCCGCGGTTCCAGCACGACACCATCAGTTCACCCTGGTAGTCGGAGTCGATCAGACCGACCAGATTGCCGAGCACGATGCCGTGTTTGTGGCCCAGGCCCGAGCGCGGCAGGATCAGCGCCGCCAGGCCCGGGTCGGCAACGTGGATCGCCAGGCCGGTGGGGATCAATACGGTCTGCCCCGGTTCCAGGGTCAGGTCTTCCTTGAGCATGGCACGTAGATCGAGGCCTGCCGAACCCGGCGTGGCATAAGCCGGCATGGGGAAGTCGTTACCGAGGCGGGGGTCGAGAATCTTGGCTTGTAGGGCGTGCATGGGGTGATCAGGGTTTCCGTGCTGATGAATGTCAGGGTTTCGGTTGGTGCGCGGCGATGAAGCTCACCAGTTGTCGGGCGATCTTGCCCTTGCTGGTTTGCGCGAAGCTGCTCTGGTGGAGCTCGCGATCGATGATGGTGATCGCGTTGTCTTCACTGTTGAAACCGATGCTGGGGTTGGCCACGTCGTTGGCGACGATCAGATCGAGGTTCTTGTCCTTGAGCTTGCGCGAGGCGTACTCCAGCAGGTTCTCGGTCTCGGCCGCGAAGCCGACGCTGAAGGGGCGGTCGTCACGGTGTGCCAGGGTGGCGAGAATGTCCGGGTTGCGCACCATCTGCAACAGCAGGCCGTCACCGCTGTTGGGGTCTTTCTTCAATTTGTGCTGAGCGACAACTTCCGGGCGGTAGTCGGCGACCGCTGCCGCGGCGATGAGGATGTCGCAGGGCATTGCCGCTTCGCAGGCAGCGAGCATGTCACGGGCACTGACCACGTCGATGCGGTTGACCCGATCCGGCGTCGCCAGGTGCACCGGGCCGCTGATCAGGGTGACCTTGGCACCGGCTTCCACCGCAGCCTCGGCGAGGGCGAAGCCCATCTTGCCGGAGCTGTGGTTGGTGATGTAACGCACCGGGTCGATGTTTTCCTGGGTCGGCCCGGCGGTAATCAGCACGTGCTTGCCGGTCAGCGCGAGATGCTCGAAGCAGTCGGCAGCTAGGTGCGCCAGGTCATCGGCCTCGAGCATGCGCCCCAGGCCGACGTCGCCACAGGCCTGGCTGCCGGATGCCGGGCCAAACAGGCGCAGGCCGCGTGCGCGCAGCAACTCGGTATTGGCTTGAGTTGCCGGGTCGCGCCACATCGCCTGGTTCATTGCGGGCGCCAGGGCTACGGGGGCATCGGTGGCGAGTACCAGTGTGGTCAGCAGGTCATCGGCCACGCCCTGTGCCAGGCGCGCCATAAGATCGGCGGTCGCCGGCGCGATCAATACCAGGTCGGCCCAGCGCGCCAGTTCGATATGGCCCATGGCGGCTTCGGCCGCCGGGTCGAGCAGATCCTGATGCACCGGGTGACCGGATAGCGCCTGCAGGGTCAGCGGCGTGATGAACTCGCGACCGCCCTGAGTCATGACCACGCGCACTTCGGCGCCCTGATCCTTGAGTCGGCGTACCAGCTCGGCGCTCTTGTACGCCGCGATGCCGCCACCCACGCCGAGGATGATGCGTTTGCGATACAGCCGCTGCATAACTCTGCCTTTGTCGTGTGTAGTTACAGACGCAGATGACCGATCCTCCCCAGGCCCGGCACCACGCGAAAAACCGGGCTACGATAGCACAGCGGCAGCAGGGGAGCAGCGGCGCGCGCGGCGAGCGAATCGCCGACGGCACACGCTAATCAAGTGGATGGACAAGGAGTGTCTTATGAGTATTCGTGAGTGGCCCGCGGCAGAGCGCCCGCGGGAGAAGTTGCTGGCCCAGGGCGCGGCGAGCCTGACCGACGCCGAGTTGCTGGCGATCTTCCTGCGCACCGGTGTAGCGGGGCAGAGTGCGGTGGATCTGTCGCGCCATCTGCTCGCCGACTTCGGCAGCCTGCGCGCGCTGCTGCAGGCCGACCTGCCGTCCTTCACGCAGCGTCTTGGGCTTGGCCCGGCCAAGTTCGCCCAGTTGCAGGCCGTGCTGGAAATGGCTCGACGACATTTGGCCGAGCAACTGCGCCGTGACTCAGCGCTGGAAAGCCCACAGGCCGTACGCGATTACCTCAAGGCGCTGCTGCGTCACGAACCCCATGAAGTGTTCGGCTGCCTGTTTCTCGATGCCAAGCATCGCGTGCTGGCGTTCGAGGCGCTGTTCCAGGGCTCCATCGACAGCGCCAGCGTTTACCCGCGCCAGGTGGTCAAGCGCGCGCTGGCGCATAATGCCGCCGCGCTGATCCTCACGCACAATCATCCGTCAGGCGTCGCGGAGCCGAGTCAGGCCGACAAGGTGCTGACCCAGCGATTGAAGGAGGCGCTCGCCCTGGTCGAAGTCCGCATCCTCGACCATTTCATCGTCGGCGATGGCGAGCCGTTGTCGATGGCCGAGCACGGCTGGATGTAGCCGGCGCGGCCATCGCCGATCACTGGGCGCGCAGCAGTTCGCCCACCTCGAGCAGAACCAGTTCGTTGTCATCGACCTGGTTGGGCTCTCGGCTGCTGGAGAACGGCAGGTTGTTATCGTTGCCGACAACGATGTGCGTGTCATCGACGATGTCGACGTTCTCGATGGTGAAGAACGGGAAGGTCAGCACGCCATCGTTCAGCGGCTTGCGCGCCAGGCCTTGCGGATCCTGGATGGCGAGCAGGTCGATATGGCCGACCTTGCGCACGGGCTGGCCAACATTGCTATCGTCGAACGCTACTTTGTAGACGCGCTTGAAGCGGGCGATGTCTGAGAAGCAGGTGCTGCCGGTCTCGCCTGCAGGGCAGGCCTTGTCGGGCGTGCCTTCGCCATTGTCGCGTTCGATGATCAGCCCGCTGGCAGCATCGATCATGTTGAAGTCGCCGATAGCGTGGCCGGGCTGCTCAAGGGGATAGAGCCAGTGGCGACCCGTCCAGGCCTCGCGCTGCACGTCGAATTCGACCATACGCAATACGCTCTTGCCATCCTGCTGCTCGGCGCCGTTGCTGGCTGCGTCCCACAAGGGGCCTTCGAGCAGTGCATAGAGCTTGCTGCCGTCGCTGGAGGCCGCCATGCCTTCCAGGCCCTTGGAACGACGCACCTCGACATTCATCGGCTCGGCAGGCCAGCCAGGCAGCTTGACCGCGGGGTTGTCGGGCGAGCGCACCGGTTTGCCCGCTACCTCCACGTCGAACACCTTCTGCACCCGGCCCTGCAGGTCGGTCTTGATCACATAGGGGCCGAACTCGTCACCGATCCAGATTGCATCACCCGCGAACTGGAAACTCTCGGGATCGAAATCGGCGCCCGACAGGTAGCGCGCTTGCGTGCCTTCGTGAACGATTCGAAATGGCACCTTCTTGTCCGGGTCGCTGAGAAATACCGTCGCCAGCCGCTTGAACTCGCCTGACTGGAAGTCGACGTTGTAGTGGTTAAGGTAGAGCATCGCGTCGGCGGAGTTGGCCTTGGTGCCAAAGCCGTTGTCGGTCAGCACCCAGAAATTGCCATCAGGCATGTGCTTGATGCCGGAATGGCCCTGCAGCGGCTGACCTTCAAAAGGCAGCGACATACCGGTGGGGCGATTGGCCGACATCCCTTCGACGCTGCCGATTTTCTCGCTGCGCTGGCCATTGGAGAATTTGCCGCTGACCGCGAAATCGGCCGGTGCATCCGCCGGCGGAGTCACGAAGCTGGCCGCAGGTAGCACGGCGTGGCCGGCCAGTATCGCCGGGTAGGCGCTGGCTGTGTTCTGCCCATGGGCGATGAGCGGCACGCAGCAGAGCGTGGTGGCTAGCAGTTTGCAAACACTGGCATTGAAGCGCATGGCCGAACGATCCCCGTCTGTAGAGAACGGACAGGGTGGGGCAGGCGTGTGTCATGGCTGTGACAACTACCTGCCACCTGCACGCAGCTAGAGCGGGCAGGCAGCAGACAGGGCGCGGGGTTTCAGGGCTTCACGCTGACCTTGGAGAAGTCCTGGCGGCCGAACGGGCTGACGCTGTAGCCCTCGACATCCTTGCGGATGAGGGCGTAGGCCGTTGGGTGCGCCAGAGGCAGCCACAGCGCCTGCTGCTGGATGATCGCCTGAGCATCTTTATATAGCGCAGCGCGTTTTGCCTGATCGCTGATCGTCTTGCCGTCGGCGATCAGCTTGTCGAGCTTGGCGTCGCAGTAACGGGCGAAGTTCAGGCCGGACTCCACCGAGGCGCAGGAAAATTGTGGGGTCAGGAAGTTGTCCGGGTCACCGTTGTCGCCGGCCCAGCCCATGAACAGCAAGTCGTGCTCGCCCGCTTTGGCGCGGCGGATCAGTTCGCCCCACTCAATCACGCGGATTTCGGCCTTGATGCCGACCTTGGCTAGGTCGGCCTGCAGCAGTTGTGCGCCCAGGCTGGGGTTGGGGTTGAGCAGGCTGCCCGACGGGCGCGTCCAGATGGTGGTACTGAAACCGTCGGCCAGCCCGGCTTCTTTCAACAGTTCACGGGCTTTCTGCGGATCATGGGCGTAGCCCGGCAGTTCACTGGCGTAGCCCCAGGTGTTGGGCGGGTAAGGGCCGTTGGCGGGCTCTGCACTGTTCTCGAATACCGCTTTCAGGTAGCTAGTTTTGTCGAACGCCAGGTTGATGGCCTGGCGCACGGCGGGCTTGTCCAGTGGTGGGTGCTGGCTGTTGATGCCGACGAAGGCGGTCATGAAGGCCGCGGTTTTCACGCTGCTGAGGTTGGCGTCCTTGGCGGCGGCCTCGACGTCCAGCGGCTTGGGCGACAGGGCGATATGGCATTCACCGCGGCGCAGCTTCTGCAGGCGCACGTTGGCATCCGGGGTGATGGCAAACACCAGCGCGTCGACGTTCGGCTTGCCGGCGAAGTAGTCCGCGTTGGCGACATAGCGGACGGCGGCGTCCTTCTGGAAGCGCCTGAACACGAAAGGCCCGGTGCCGATGGGCTGGCTGTTGAGCTTCTCGGGCGTCTCGGCCTTGAACAACTGATCCGCGTATTCGGCCGAGTAGATGGAGGCGAAGCCCATGCTCAGGGTGGCGAGGAAGGTCGCGTCCGGTTTGTTGAGCGTGATGCGTACCTGGTGGGCATCGACCTTCTCGATCGCCTTGACCAGCTCAGGCCATTGCATGGATTGGGCATGGGGATAGCCGCTGGTGGCCACCTTATGCCAAGGCTGGGCAGGGTCGAGCATGCGCTGGAAGCTGAACAGCACGTCGTCGGCTTCCAGTGGGCGGCTGGGCTTGAAGTAGTCGGTGCGGTGGAACTGCACGTCGGGGCGCAGGGTAAAGGTGTAGGCGAGGCCGTCCTGGGAAACCTCCCATTTGCTGGCCAGGCTCGGTACCAGCTTGCCGCTGGCGGCATCGAAATCGACCAGGCGGTTCATCAGCACGTCGGCCGAGGCGTTGGTGGTGGTCAGGGAGTTGTACTGCACCACGTCGAACCCGTCCGGGCTGGCTTCGGTACAGACGCTGAGGGTGGCGGCCTGGGCGAACAGCGGGGCGATGAGTAGCGGCAAAAGGGCGAGACGCATGGTGAACTCCTGAACGGGGCGGCGCGCATCCGGCGGGCCGTCGAATGGAAAACGCTGACTGGGGTGGGTCGCGTTGACGCGTGAACAGACACTAAGCGATAAGTCGGAGGGGGACAACGTATCCTGGCGACCAATGGTCGTTGCTGGGCACGCCCGCAGGGCCGGGCTAAAGCGCAGATGAACTGCGTTTTAGCGTGTGTTCATGCTTGTTGCACCAAGGTCTTTCTGGTATAAAGCAGCGCTCTTTTCTAGGGGCCCGGTTGCTTGATTGCTATCTATCACCGGTAAGACCCTGAAGAAACGCGGCGCCCAGCGCCGAAAAACAGAGATTAAGCGGCCAACCCATGCCGGGTTGGGCATGTGGTTTTAGAGGGCTGAGGTATGTCGAGAGTCTGTCAAGTTACCGGTAAGCGTCCGGTAAGCGGGAATAACATTTCCCACGCTAACAATAAAACCCGTCGTCGTTTCCTGCCGAACCTGCAGCATCATCGCTTCTGGGTCGAGACTGAGAATCGCTTCGTGCGTCTGCGCCTTACTGCTAAAGGTATGCGCATCATCGACAAACGTGGTATTGACGTTGTCCTGGCCGAGCTTCGTGCTCGTGGCGAAAAGGTTTAAGGAGCTATCATGCGCGAACTGATCCGTTTGGTGTCCAGTGCCGGTACCGGCCACTTCTACACCACCGACAAGAACAAACGCACCACCCCCGACAAGCTCGAAATCAAGAAATTCGATCCTGTCGTACGTAAGCACGTGAACTACAAGGAAGCCAAGATCAAGTAATTGATCGGCGACCCTGTTGTTGAAAAAGCCCACCTCATGGTGGGCTTTTTCATGCCTGGGATTTGTTCCTAAGGTAGGGGGCGCAGGGTCAGCGTGCTGCGCGTATTGGCGGTGACATCTGTGTCGCTCAGGTGTTGTGGCGCGTACTGGCCGTCGATGAAGCGCTGCGCCTGGTCGCGGTAATGGCGGTCGAAAGGCACGCCACTCTGGCCAAGCGGGTTGATGCCCAGGCTGTGGCTGGCATCGGCCATATCGATCAGGCGCCGCGTCGAGGGACCGTAGCCCACCGGCCAGGGCGCACTGGCGATACGGTGCGACAGGTTATTCGGCGTTTCATGGCCACCAGGCGCGGCCAGCGGGCCGACGTTGAGAAGCTCATTCAGCGGCCATTGCACGCCCAGCGGGTGCTGATGGGTGAGGGTGTGCGCCGAGCCCCAGTGCCATTGCTCGGTATTCTCGCCGAGGGTCGCTCGCAGGTGCTGCAGGGTCGCACGCCATGCGTCGGCCACTGCCTCGGCCCGGCTACGGGGTTGGCCGCCGAGATGCTTCCACCAAGGCGACTGAGGGTCGGCGGTGAGGCGTGGTAGTGCGCTGTCGATCATGCGGGTCGACAGCAGGTAGTCGAAAGATGGTTGGCCCAGTCTCTCAGCCATGGCAATACGGCTGAGTTCGTAGGTGAGTTGATTGAACAGGGTCGCGGCGAGCGAGTTCACGGGGTGATCACCCGCCCAAGCGGCCAGTAACTCCACCAGTTTGCGCTCATGATCATCCGCTGCGGCAGCACGCAAGTCATCGAGGATCGGCGCCAGTAACCGCGGGCCATAATCGGTGCCGGTTTCCAGCTGCAGGGCCTGGCTGTTGTGCAGATCCCAGCGCACATCCGGATTGCTCAGGTGCCGGTTCAGGCGCTGGCCGCGTTCGGGCGGGTTGTAGTAACCGGGAACCGCGAGGCCGTTGGGCGACAGCGGCTGAAAGTTGGCCGAGACAATATAGCCGCGCGCAGGGTTCTCTTCCTGAGGGTTGGCGCTGAAGGGGTGGAAGCCGGGTTTGTCTGCCGCGTTGCTGCCGCCGTCGAGAATGAACGCCGGATTCACCCCGGCAGGTCGTTCAGGCAGTTTCGCCGCGGCCCACCAGGCGATGTCACCGCTGGCGTTGGCCCAGACCAGGTTCAGGCCGGGGGCGTGGATGCGCTCTGCAGCGGCGCGGCCTTTTTCCAAGGTGTCGGCACGGTTCAGGCGGTAGAAGGCATCGAGCAGCGGGTTTTCGGTTTCCAGAAAGGCCCACCACATGGCGATCGGTGTCGTGCCGTCGGCGTCGCCCAGGGCATCGTTGATGATCGGGCCGTGAGGGGAGCGGCGCAGCTCCAGGGATACTGGCTCGGCGTCCTTGACCTGAATGGTCTCCTGGCGATGCTGCAGATCGACCCAGTGGCCCTGGTACCAGACCTGTCCGGGATTGTCCGGGTTGACCCGTTCGGCGATCAGATCCATGTCGTCGTTCTGGAACATGGTCAGGCTCCAGGCGAAGTCGCGGTTGTGGCCGAGAAACGCCACCGGGGTCGCCGGCTGTTGATGGCCGTACAGCTCGAAGCCCGGGTACTTGAGGTGCGCCTCGTACCACACCGACGGTGCGGAGAAGCGAATATGCGGGTCGCCGGCCAGCAGGGGCTTGCCGCTGGCGGTGCGCGAACCCGATACCGCCCAGGCATTGCTGCCCTCGAACTGCGGCAGACCGCTGTCGATCAGGGCTTGCTGGCTGAGCTGGGCGAGGCGGTCGAGCATCTGCCAATCGTTTTTCCCGAGGGATGCGTCGATCACCCCTTCGGGGTGCCAGTCGAGATCGAAGATAGTCAGGTAGTCGCTGCCTAGCTCGTCGCGGATACGAGTCAGCAGCGGCTCGCTGCGCAGCGCCGCGGCGAAGCTGTAGGCCAGGTAACCGGCTATGGACAGGGTGTCGGCGGCCGTGAAAGGGCGCTTCTCGATGCCCAGCAGGTCGAACTCCAAGGGCGCCGGGCGGCTGTCCTGATATTGGTTGATGCCATCGAGATAGGCTGCGAGTGCCTTGGCGTGGGGGCTGTCGGCATCCAGCAGGGCGGCCTGCTGGTCGGCCCTTGTGCGGATTTCCAGGCTACGGAACAGGCGGTCGGTGGGCAGCAGTTTGGCGCCGAGAATTTCCGCTAGTTCGCCGCGTGCCAGGCGGCGCAGCATTTCCATCTGGAACAGACGATCCTGAGCCTGGGCGAAGCCCAGAGCGCGGTACAGGTCGGACTCGTTCTGCGCCTCGATATGCGGCACGCCGCGCTCGTCGTAGCGCACCTCGACCGGCGCGCTCAAACGCTGCAGCGTCAGTTGGCCGTCACGCAGTGGCTGCTTGCTGTGCAGGTACCAGGCTCCTGCGCCAGTCACTGCCAGCATGAGTGCAGCCAGGGTGATAAATAGGCGTTTCATGCTCACATCCTTGTTACGAGGGCGCCCATGCTGCGAGCAATCGGCGCCGGCCGCAACTAGGACGTCACGCGGTTCTGGCTGACGTGAAACTGGTCACAAAGACCATTCAGGTGCTCGGCCAGCGAGGCCAGCCGCTGACTGTCGCCGGCCACCTCGCCGGCGTCGCGCGCCGTCTCTCCGGCCACCTGGCGCACCTGTTCGATCAGGCGTGCCACTTCGGCGGTAGCCGCCAGCTGCTCGCGGGTGGAAACGCCAATCGCCTTAATCGCCTCGATGGAGCGGTGCACGTTGTCCAGCAGGGCCACGGTGCGCTGGGTGTGGCCGACGCAGCGGGCCACGCCGGCGTGGCTTTCGGCCATCGCATTCACCGCGTTCGTGGAGCCCTGTTGCAGGCGGGCGATCATGCCCTGGATCTCGCCGGTGGCCTGCTGGGTACGTTGCGCCAATTGGCGCACTTCATCGGCCACTACCGCGAAGCCGCGGCCCTGCTCGCCAGCGCGGGCGGCTTCGATGGCGGCGTTGAGGGCCAGCAGGTTGGTCTGCTCGGCCACCGAGCGAATCACCTCCAGCACCTTGTCGATGGCTCTGGCTTCCTCGGCCAGTTCCTGAACCACGCTGCTGCTGCCATCGATCTGCCGGGCCAGGCTCTGGATCTCGCTCTGTGTATCGGTGATCGCCGAGGCGCCCGCCGCCGCGTCGCGATCGGCCAGGCGTGCGGTCTGAGCAGCTTGTTCAGCGCTGTTGGACACTTCGCCCACGGCCAGGGTCATCTGCTCGATGGCGCCACCCATCTGTGCCGTGGCGCTGAGCAGATCCTCGGCGCACTTGTTCAGCTCGTGGGTGGACTGGCTGAGATGCTGGCTGGTGCTACGCAGCTCATCGCCTGCGCCGACAACCCGGCTGACCAGGTTGTCGAGCAGTGCCAGAAAGCGATTGAAGCGTTGCGCCAGGCGGTCGCTGGAGGTGCTGCGATACGCCAGGTCGACAGGTTCGCCATCGCGCAGCAGGTGCGCGGAGGTGCGTTGCAGGTCTTCGCCTGCTGCCGCTTCACGGGCGCTGTGGCGAGCCAGCACGAGCAGAATGATGGTCTCGGCGATCACATAGGCGGCGTGGATAAACACCACGGGCCAGCCAGCGCCCGCTTGCAGGAGGAACACGCCGCTGCCGTTTTGCTGCAGGGCGAAGAAGCTCAGGTGATGCACGGCGATGGTGCCGGCAGCCAGCAGGATCGGCAACCAGTCCCGATAATAGACCAGGAACGCCAGCAGGACGAATACGCTGAAGTGCATTTCGACCATGCCGTGGCTTTGCTGGATATGCAGCGCCGCCAGGACCATGAACGCCACCGCGATCAGGCAGCGGTAAGGGCGGGTGCCGCCGATCATGGCGTACAGAGCGCTGAGCGCGATGGCAGTGCCGCCGCCGATGATCAGTGCCGCGGCCCAGGTCGAGTGCCAGAACGCCAGGCCGAATGCGTACAGTGTCATCAGCCAGACGACGCAAAGCATCAGGCGGTCGGCCTGGCGATAGAAATTGTTGTGCATGGTTTCCCTTCCGGTTGCTGCTGCGCCCAGAAGTTGTGGCAGAACACGAGGAAAAGCGCAACATCGGCTCTATTTAATGGCCGTTCAGCGCAGTTCTGCCCAATCGCAGAAGCAGCCGCTGGCCAGGTTGTTGTTTGCAACGACTGTCCGGCCAGCGAGCAGCGCGTCGAGTACGGGCTCGACGAAGCTGTTGCCCGAGGTGCAGGTAAAGCCGCTGCTGTAGGGGCCGAAATAGGCCAGTTCGCCGCGCTGATCCCAGATCGCCACGGCCGGGCTGGCTGGCAGGTTGTCGCTGCCGATCAATCCGCTGAGCGGTTGCAGGGCACTCAGACTGGCGGGTAGCTGTCCGTCGGTGCCCGCCTTCTGTACAGCGTGAAAGCTCACGCCACGCGCAGAGTAACGTTCCGTGAGCTCGGCGAGATGCTGCTGATTGCCGACATTGCAGGGGCAGGCCGGATCCCAGAAATGCACCAGGCGAACTTCACCTGATCCGGCCAGCTCTGCAGGCAGGCGCAGCTCTGCGCCTGTGAACAACGTGGTGCGATCACTGAACGGCCGCAGGTAGCGCGCCTCGAACCACCAAAAGGCGACAACCATGGCAACCAGCCAGATCACGGTGACCAGGCAGGCGAGCAGGGTGGTGCGGCGGGAACGGGCCATATGACAGCTTCTGTTAGGTGTGGAGACAGCTTCGAGTTGCACAGTGCTTGAAGCCTGCCACTGCCGAGGCTGGCTTGCCATGAGGCGCTCGGCAGCAGAATATCGCTACTGTACCCGTTGCCCGCTGGGGTGACGCTGCTGTGAATCAAATGAGTCATGCCCCTGATGTCCGATACCTTTCAGCCCGAATCCCTGGTCGCCAGCCTGCGCCCTCTGGCCAGTGCGGCGCCGCTGTCGCCTGCGGAGCTCGTCTATCGGCAGTTCTACGGCTTCGTGCCGCAGGACGCGGTAGAAACGCGGCTGGGCTGGTTCGAGGTGGGCGGCTATCGCATCGCAGCGCAGGTCTGGAAACCCGTCGCGCCGCGCGCAACCTTGCTGCTCCTGCACGGCTATTACGATCACAGCGGGCTGTATCGCCACGTGATTCAGTGGGGCCTGGAGATGGGCTTTGCCGTGCTTGCCGTGGACTTGCCTGGGCATGGGTTGTCCAGCGGGCTGCGCGCCAGCATCAATGATTTCGCTGAATATCAGGCGGTGCTGCGCGCGGCACTGCAACAGGCCGAGGCTCTGGAACTGCCGGAGCCCTGGCACCTGTGCGGACAAAGCACCGGTGGGGCGATCCTGATCGACTACCTGCTCAACGACAAGCCGCTGGCCGCGGTGGGTGAGACCATCCTGCTGGCGCCGCTGGTACGGCCGCGCCGCTGGAACTGGTCGCAACTCAGCTATCGCCTGCTGCGCCGTTTCGTTCAGGAGATTCCACGGCGTTTCAGTGAAAATTCCAGTGACCTGGAATTTCTCGACTTTCTGCGCAACCGCGACCCCTTGCAGCCCAAGGTGGTGCCGACTGTCTGGGTTGGTGCGCTGAGCCAGTGGGTGCCGCGTATCGAGCAGGCGCAGCGCAGTACGCGCAGCCCGCTGATCATTCAGGGCGAGGCAGACATGACGGTGGACTGGCGGCACAACCTCGGCGTGCTGGAGAATAAGTTCAGTGCGCCGCGCATCCTGCGCCTGCCTGAAGCCCGACACCACCTTGCCAATGAGTCGGCGCCGCTGCGTCAGCGCTACTTCGATTATCTGGGCGAGCAGTTGAGCGCTTACTGACCAACCGCCAGGCCAGCGCGAATTGCCGCTAGCGCGGCCTTGTAGTACGCCGCGCCTTCACTGGATTGGGCGAACGTGACGAACTCTTCCAGCTCTGGGTCTGAAAGCCCGCGGTAGACGTGCAGCAGCGTGTTATCCAGATCCTTGTCGATCTGTGCCATCAGACGCTGACGTTGGCCGTCGAGTAGGCCTTGGGCGGCGCCTGCGCCAAGCAGCCCGGGAATCATCTGGCTTAGGCTGTCGGCAGCGACACCGGCCAGGGCCAGGCTGATTTCCGCGCCCGACTCGCTGGCCGGCAGCGCCTGAGCCAGGTGGCGTATCAACAAGCGGCGGGTGGCGTCTGCCTCGCTGAGCGGCAAGCCGTCGGCGTACTTGGCCAATTGATCCGGGCGAGTGGCGAGCAGCTCCGCCTCGACGATCTTGCGGCCCAGAGGGGATTCGAAGAAGTGCAGGGCTGGGGTCGGATCGGCCAGGTTCTCGCGCAGGCTGCTTTCTGCACGCTGATCCATGGCGCTGGCCGCGAAACGCTGATTGCTGTTGCTCACCAGCGCTTGATAAACCGCGGGCGGCAGGCTGTTGCGGTAGCGGGCCTGGGCGGCGCTGAGGGCATCGCTGAAGTGCGCACGTTGCTGCGGCCAGCCGGCTTTCTCATACAACTCGGCATGGGGCTCGGCCAGAGCGGGAAGGCTCAGGAGCAACAACAAGAAACAACACAACGCACGCATAAGGACTCCTGTCTGGGGCGGCTATTTTCGGCAGCTGGGTGGCACTTGTCGAGGTGTAGTCGACACAGGGTAGAATCCGCTCATGACGACCGAAATCACCGACTCGCTGCTGAACCGCATCATCGATGACCTTGCCGAGTTCGGTTGGTCGTTGCAAGCGCAGTTCGCCTCCCCAGCTTTGACTCAGCAACTGGCCGACGAGTGCCGCCAACGTATCGCTCTGGGCACGCTGGCGCCTGCTGGTACCGGTCGTGGTCACGCGGTTGCGGTACGTGAGGGCACCCGCGGTGATCATATCCAGTGGCTCGAGGCTGGGCAGTCGCCGGCCTGCGATGGTTACCTGCAGTTGCTCGACGAACTGCGTGTCGTGCTCAACCAGAGTCTCTATCTCGGGCTGGTGGACTACGAGAGTCACTTCGCCTTCTACCCGCCGGGGACGTTCTATCTCAAGCACCTGGATCGCTTTCTCGACGAGGATCGCCGAGCGGTTTCTGCCGTGCTTTATCTCAACGACGACTGGTTGCCGGAGGAGGGCGGTGCGTTGCGACTATACCTGGCCGATGGCGAGGTGCGTGATGTCTGGCCTCAGGCCGGCGCACTGGTCGTCTTCCTGTCTGCCGATGTACCCCACGAAGTGCTGCCCGCCAGCCGTGATCGACTGTCACTGACCGGCTGGTTTCGCCGCCGTGGTGACGGCCCGCTCTGACGTCAGCGACTGCCGGAAACGAAAAGGGAGGCCGAGGCCTCCCTTTTCATTGCGCCTAGGTTCTTAGAACAGAACGCGGCTGCGGATGGTACCGTTGACGTGCTGCAGCTTCTCCAGCGCCAGATCCGAGTATTCGGCGTCGACGTCGATGACCACGTAACCGACCTTCTCGTTGGTCTGCAGGTACTGACCGGAGATGTTGATGCCGTTGTCGGCGAACACCTTGTTGATCTCGCTCATCACGCCCGGAACGTTGGCGTGGATGTGCAGCAGACGGTGCTTGCCCGCGTGTGCTGGCAGGGCCACTTCCGGGAAGTTGACCGAGGATACCGAGGTACCGTTGTCGCTGTACTTGACCAGCTTCTCGGCCACTTCCAGGCCGATGTTGGCCTGGGCTTCGGCGGTGGAGCCGCCGATGTGCGGCGTCAGGATCACGCGATCCAGGCCACGTAGCGGGCTTTCGAATACGTCGTCGTTGGACTTTGGCTCGACCGGGAACACGTCGATGGCCGCGCCGATCAGGTGTTCGTCCTTGATCGCCGCAGCCAGGTGATCGAGCTCGACCACGGTGCCACGGGCGGCGTTGATCAGAATGCCGCCCTTCTTGATGGCGCGAATTTCCTTCTCGCCGATCATCCACTGAGTGGATGCCAGCTCCGGCACGTGCAGCGAAACGATGTCGCACATGCCCAGCAGGTCATGCAGTTTGCCGATCTGCGTGGCGTTACCCAGCGGCAGCTTGGTTACCACGTCGTAGAAGAACACCTGCATGCCCAGGGCTTCGGCAAGTACCGACAGTTGGGTGCCGATGGAGCCGTAACCGACGATGCCCAGCTTCTTGCCGCGGATTTCGAACGAGTTGGCGGCCGACTTGATCCAGCCGCCACGGTGGCAGGAGGCGTTCTTCTCGGGGATGCCGCGCAGCAGCAGGATGGCCTGGGCCAGCACCAGCTCGGCGACCGAGCGGGTGTTGGAGTACGGCGCGTTGAACACGGCGATACCGCGTTCACGGGCGGCGTTCAGGTCGACCTGATTGGTGCCGATGCAGAAGCAGCCGACGGCGACCAGTTTCTTCGCACAGTCGAAGACCTCTTCGGTCAGCTGGGTGCGCGAGCGGATGCCGATGAAATGCGCGTCGGCGATCTTGGCCTTCAGCTCCTCGCCGGACAGCGCGGTCTTGAGGTACTCGATGTTGGTGTAACCGGACGCCTTCAGGGTATCCACTGCATTCTGGTGGACGCCTTCGAGAAGAAGGAACTTGATCTTGCTCTTGTCGAGAGAGGTCGTGCTCATCGGAGTACCTGTTGCCCCACTAAATTTAAGTGTCAGGAGAAGTATCGGCGCTGCCGCCAATGGGCCTGCAGATCGCGGCGAAGCGTGATTTGCGGGGGGCATATGCTAGCATGGCTTCCCTTTTCCTTGCTCGGTTGCGACCTGAACGGTTCTCAGGGCGACCATGAATGTTTCGAGAGTTGAAATGACCGATCACCTGCTGATTGAAGAACTCAAAACCCTGGTCGAGCCCGGTAAGGTGCTGACCGACGCCGCCTCCCTGGAAACCTACGGTAAGGACTGGACCAAGCACTACGCGCCAGCCCCGAGCGCGATCGTCTTCCCCAAGACGATCGAGCAGGTGCAGGCCATCGTGCGCTGGGCCAACACCCACAAGATTGCCCTGGTGCCCTCGGGTGGTCGTACCGGCCTGTCGGCAGCGGCAGTCGCGGCCAATGGCGAAGTGGTGGTGTCGTTCGACTACATGAACCAGATCCTCGACTTCAACGAGTCCAACCGCACCGTGGTCTGCCAGCCAGGCGTGGTCACCGGCGCGCTGCAGCAGTTCGCCGAGGACAAGGGCCTTTATTACCCGGTGGATTTCGCCTCCGCCGGCTCTAGCCAGATTGGCGGCAACATCGGCACCAACGCCGGTGGCATCAAGGTGATCCGCTATGGGCTGACCCGTAACTGGGTCGCTGGCCTGAAAGTGGTCACCGGTACCGGTGAGCTGCTCGAGCTGAACAAAGACCTGATCAAGAACGCCACCGGCTATGACCTGCGTCAGCTGTTCATCGGCGCCGAAGGCACCCTGGGCTTTGTGGTCGAGGCGACCATGCGTCTGGATCGTGCTCCGCGCAACCTCACCGCCATGGTGCTCGGCACGCCGGATTTCGATTCGATCATGCCGGTGCTGCATGCCTTTCACGGCAAGCTCGACCTCACCGCCTTCGAGTTCTTCTCCGACAAGTGCCTGGACAAGATCCTCGGCCGTGGCGACATTCCGGCTCCTTTCGAAAGCCGCACGCCGTTCTACGCCCTGCTGGAATTCGAAGCCGTCAATGAAGACGTCGCCAACGCTGCCCTGGCGACCTTCGAGCATTGCGTTGAACAGGGCTGGGTGCTCGATGGCGTGATGAGCCAGAGTGAGCAGCAGTTGCAGAACCTGTGGAAACTGCGCGAGTACATCTCCGAGACCATCAGCCACTGGACGCCTTACAAGAACGACATCTCGGTGACGGTCAGCCAGGTGCCGGCGTTCCTCGCCGATATCGACACCATCGTGTCCGGCAGCTACCCCGATTTCGAAGTGCTCTGGTACGGCCACATTGGCGACGGCAACCTGCACCTGAACATCCTCAAGCCCGACGCACTGAGCAAGGAAGACTTCTTCGCCAAGTGCGCGACCGTCAACAAGTGGGTGTTCGAGACCGTCGAGAAATACAACGGCTCGATCTCTGCCGAGCACGGCGTGGGCATGACCAAGCGTGATTATCTGGAGTACAGCCGCTCGCCGGCAGAAATCGCTTACATGCGAGCGGTCAAGGCGGTCTTCGACCCCAACGGCATAATGAACCCGGGCAAGATCTTCAACTGATCCCAGGCATAACAAAAGGAGCGACCATGAGCTACCAGCACCAGTATATCGATGGCACCCGTATCCACTTCCCGATGGGCAAAGTGGTCTGTGTAGGCCGCAATTACGCCGAGCATGCCAAGGAACTCAACAACCCGCTGCCGACCGAGCCGATGCTGTTCATCAAGCCCGGCAGCTGCGTGGTGCCGCTCGAAGGTGGCTTCAGCATCCCGGAAGATCGCGGCTCGGTGCACTACGAAGTGGAAATCGCCGTGCTGATCGGCAAGCCGTTGTCGCGTAAACCGAGTGACGAGGAAGTGCTGGACGCCATCTCTGGTTTCGCCCCCGCTCTGGATCTGACCCTGCGCGACGTGCAGAACAAGCTCAAGGGGCAAGGCCATCCGTGGGAGCCGGCCAAGTCGTTCGATGGCGCCTGCGTGCTGGCGCCTTTCGTGCCGGGTGACGCGGTCGAAGACCTGGCTGCTATCGGCATCCGCCTGACCATCAACGGCGAAGTGCGCCAGGATGGCATCAGCGGCGACATGATCTTCGCGATCCTGCCGGTGATCCAGGAAATGGCTGGCCACTTCAACCTGCAGCCTGGCGACGTGATCCTCACGGGCACCCCCGCTGGCGTCGGCCCGCTGCACAAGGGTGATGAGCTCGTGCTGGATCTGGTCGGCCACTCCAGCTTCGCCAGCCGGGTCATCTGACACAGCGATTGCCTTGAATGTGGTGCCTGTCGTTCGATTTGGTGGGCTGAAGCCCACCCTACGACAGAGCGCCATGGGGCTGCAGGGTGGGCTTCAGCCCACCAACTGGTCGCGTTACCTATCCACCTTCCAGGCGGCATTCCCACGCTCCAGCGTGAGGAACGATCTGAAAGAGCACGCTTGTGTTGGGTTTCAGCTTGAAGCTTGTCGCTGCTCTTTAAGCTTCACTTAAGCCGGCTTTAAGCCTGGCTTCAGCTAGTCGACTTAACCTGACCCCGTCATCTACAGATAGAGGGTCACACCCATGAAAGCTCCCGCACTCGCACTGCTGCTCGTTCCACTGTTCTCTTCCGCTGCCATGGCCGCCGGCTACACCGGTCCGGGTCAGGTCGCTCAGGTCACCACTGTCGAACAGGCGCTGAAAGCCGACGACGACACCCCGGTGGTACTGCAGGGCCAGATCGTCAAGCGTCTGCAAGACGAACTTTATGAGTTCAAGGACGCCACCGGCACTATCCACGTTGAAATCGACGACGAAGACTGGCCGCCGCAAGCCATCTCCGAGAAGGCCAACGTCAAGCTGACTGGTGAAGTCGACAAGGATCTGACCAGCCGCGAAATCGACGTCGATATCGTTGAACTGGTGAAATAAGGCACGCGCTGTTAGCGTCCACTACCGCACTGAATGGCCGCCTCTCGGAGTACCGAGGGGCGGCGTTGTCGTTTTTGCTGATGGATATGTGAGCCACCATGCGTCGTCTGATTTCGATCAAAGGATTATTCCTGCTGTTGATGCTCGTTGTGCTGGCCGCGCTGGCCATCACGAGCCAGCAATTTCGCCTGTTTGAACGGGCCTGGTTCAATGTCAGCCAGCCCGCCGAGGCGCCCTCGCATTCGCTGTGGCTGAGCGACTACAAGGTGGTGATCGAGGCGCAGCGCATCGAGGGACTGGAGGACGACGTTTCGGCGCTGACCTACGACCCGGATCGCCAGAGCCTGTTCACCGTGACCAACCAGCACCCCAAGCTGATCGAGCTGTCCCTCGACGGTAGGGTGCTGCGGCAGATCGAGCTGGTCGGTTTCGGTGATCCCGAAGCTGTGGAATACGTGGCGCCTGGGCGTTTCGTGATCGCCGACGAGCGCACGCAGCGGCTGGTCAAGATCCGCGTCGACGACACCACCACCTCCATCGATGCCGCCGACGGTCAGCAGATGTCGCTGGGCCTGGAGATGGGCAGCAAGAACAAGGGCTTCGAGGGGTTGGCTTACGACTTGAAAGGGCAGCGCCTGTTCGTCGCCAAGGAGCGTGATCCGATGCGAATCTACGAGGTACATGGCTTCCCCAACCTCGACCCGGCCGCGCCCAATCCGGTGCAGATCCGCGATGACCGAAAACGTGATGCTGGCATCTTCGTGCGTGATCTTTCCAGCCTGCATTACGACAACCTCACCGGCCATTTGCTGGCGTTGTCGGATGAGTCGCGGCTGGTCGTCGAGCTGGGCGAGGACGGCAAGCCGATCAGCAGCCTGTCGTTACTGCAGGGTCAGCAGGGCCTCAAGAAGTCAGTACCGCAGGCGGAAGGCATCACCATGGATGATCACGGTGTGCTCTACCTGACCAGCGAGCCCAATCTCTTCTACGTCTTCAGCAAGGACAGCAAGAGCGACTGAGCCAGGTGTCGTGCGGCGAGAATCGGCCAGCTTGCGATAGAGCTGCCGGGCTCGCCGCGCTGGTGAAGTGACGCGAGGGCTGTTAGCTTCGCCGATCTCAAATGCTCGCCTCCGCGTGGTTACCCAGAGGCAGCGCGGTTTTTCCCGCCGATGGACAAGTGAACCGATATGCGTCGTCTGTTTTCCTTCAAGGCATTGCTGGTGCTGTTCATACTCATCGCGGCCTCGCTGCTGGCTGTCTGGGGTCAGGAGTTCCGGGTCTTCGAACGGGCCTGGTTCAATGTGCAGCAGCCCGACGACGCGCCGGCCAACGCGCTGTGGCTCGATGGTTATGAGGTAACCTTGGAAGCACAGGTGATCGACGGTCTGGACGACGATGTGTCGGCACTGACCTACGATCCGCTGCGCAAGAGCCTGTTCACCGTCACCAACCAGAACTCGCGGCTGATCGAGCTTTCGCTGGACGGCAAGGTGCTGCGAGAGATCGAGCTGGTCGGTTTCGGTGATCCGGAGGCGGTGGAATATGTGGCTCCGGGGATCTTCGTGATCGCCGACGAGCGCCCGCAGCGTCTGGTCGAAGTGCGTATCGACGACACCACTACCCGTGTCGACGCTGCCGATGGTCAGCAGCTGTCGCTGGGCCTGGAGATGGAGGCCAAGAACAAAGGCTTCGAAGGCCTGGCCTACGACTTGGCGGGCAAGCGCCTGTTCGTCGCCAAGGAGCGCGATCCACTGCGCATCTACGAGGTGCATGGCTTTCCCCATCTCGACCCGAGCAAGCCGTCGGCGATCCGCATCATCGATGACCGCCAGCGTGACGAGGGGCTGTTCGTGCGCGATCTGTCCAGCCTGCAATACGTCGCCGGTAGCGGGCACCTCCTCGCGCTCTCCGATGACTCGCGCTTGCTGGTTGAGATGAATACTCAGGGCGAACCGGTCAGTAGCCTGTCGCTGGTTGGTGGGCAACAGGGGCTCAAGGAATCCGTGCCTCAGGCCGAGGGTATCGCCATGGACGAGAATGGTGTGATCTACATGATCAGCGAGCCCAATCTCTTCTACATCTTCAGCAAAAAGGCCGAGTGACTGCTCACCCGGCCTTTTCGGTAGCGCCTGCGATAATCAGCGCTGCAGCGATTTCACGCCTTCGGCGGTGCCGAGCAGCAGCAGGTCGGCCGGGCGCGCGGCGAACAGGCCGTTGGTGACCACGCCGACGATGGCGTTGATGTCCGCTTCCAGTTTCACCGGGTCGGTGATGCTCATGTTGTGCACATCGAGGATCACATTGCCGTTGTCGGTCAGCACGCCTTCGCGGTAGACCGGGTCGCCGCCCAGTTTGACCAGCTCACGGGCCACGTGGCTGCGGGCCATGGGGATCACTTCCACCGGCAGTGGGAAGGCGCCGAGCACCGGCACCAGCTTGCTGCCGTCGGCGATGCAGATGAAGGTGCGCGCCACGGCGGCGACGATCTTCTCGCGGGTCAGCGCTGCGCCGCCGCCCTTGATCAGGTTCAGGCGCTCGTCACTCTCGTCAGCGCCGTCGACGTAGAACTCCAGGTCGCTGACGGTATTGAGTTCGTACACCGGAATGCCATGGCCCTTGAGGCGCGCGGCAGTGGCTTCGGAGCTGGCTACGGCGCCGTCGAAGTCCAGTTTGTGCTTGGCCAGGGCGTCGATGAAGCAGTTGGCCGTGGAGCCGGTGCCGACCCCAACGACGCTCTTGGCGTCGAGCTTGGGAAGGATGAAGTCGACGGCGGCCTGAGCCACGGCTTGTTTGAGCTGATCCTGGGTCATGCGGGTTCCACAAGAGAGAAGGAAACGAGGCGCTGATTATAGCCGGCAAAACCCCGGAATTCGTATGGTCGCTCGGCGGATGGCTGCGTTAGACTCCGGGGTTCCCCATGAAGCCGCCTGCGATGCCTGCCATGCTCGAACAGTACGTCAAGAAGACCCTGACCTCCCGTGTCTATGACGTTGCCGTGGAAACCCCGCTGCAACCCGCTCGCCAACTCTCCGAACGCCTGGGCAATCAGATTCTGCTCAAGCGCGAGGATCTGCAGCCGGTTTACTCGTTCAAGATTCGTGGCGCCTACAACAAACTGGCGCAGCTCACCCCTGAAGAGCTGGCCCGCGGCGTGGTGACCGCGTCGGCCGGTAACCACGCCCAGGGCCTGGCGCTGGCCGCCAAGCACATGGGCGTGAAGGCGACCATCGTCATGCCGCGCACTACGCCTGAGCTCAAGGTGCAGGGTGTGCGTTCCCGTGGCGGCAAGGTGGTGCTGCACGGCGACGCCTTTCCCGAAGCCTTGGCGCATTCGCTGAAGCTGGTCGAGGAAAAGGGCCTGGTATACGTGCACCCCTACGACGATCCCCATGTGATCGCCGGCCAGGGCACCGTGGCGATGGAGATCCTCCGTCAGCATCAGGGCCCGCTGCACGCGATCTTCGTTCCGGTCGGCGGCGGTGGGTTGATCGCCGGCATCGCCGCCTACGTCAAATACCTGCGTCCGGAGACCAAGATTATCGGCGTCGAGCCGGATGACTCCAACTGCCTGCAACAGGCCTTGGCCGCAGGCGAACGCGTTGTTCTGCCGCAAGTCGGGTTGTTCGCCGACGGCGTGGCAGTGGCGCAGATCGGTCAGCACACCTTCGATATCTGCAAGCTGTGCGTCGATGAAGTGATCACCGTCAGCACCGACGAGATCTGTGCGGCGATCAAGGACATCTACGACGACACCCGCTCAATCACCGAGCCCGCCGGCGCCCTGGCAGTGGCCGGGATCAAGAAGTACGTCGAGCGTGAAAACGCCACCGGCCAGGTGCTGGTGGGCATCGATTCCGGCGCCAACGTCAACTTCGACCGCCTGCGCCATGTGGCGGAACGGGCAGAGCTGGGTGAAAAACGCGAAGCGATCATCGCCGTGACCATTCCGGAGAAGCCGGGCAGCTTCAAGGCCTTCTGCGAAGCGATCGGCAAACGGCAGATCACCGAATTCAACTATCGCTACCACCAGGATGGCGAGGCGCACATCTTCGTCGGCGTGCAGACCCATCCGGAGAACGACCCCCGTGCAGCGCTGGTGGAGAATCTGCGTGGCCAGGGCTTCCCGGTGCTCGATCTGACCGACAACGAACTGGCCAAACTGCACATCCGCCACACCGTCGGCGGGCATGCCGCAGCCGTGCCGGACGAATGCGTGTTCCGTTTCGAGTTCCCGGAGCGGCCGGGTGCGCTGTTCAACTTCCTCAACAAGCTGGGTGGGCGCTGGAACATCACGCTGTTCCATTACCGCAACCATGGCGCCGCCGACGGTCGCGTGCTGGCTGCCCTGCAGGTGCCGGAAGACGAGCGCCATCTGCTCGCGCCGGCGCTGGATGCGATCGGCTATCCGTATTGGGATGAAAGCGACAATCCGGCCTATAAGCTGTTTCTTGGCTAGTTGCTTCAGCCAGAACAGGCGCAGACGATTTTCCCGGGTATTGCGCTGCTCCACCCAGGCTACGGAAGTTCCTACCGGTAGCCTGGCGTTGAGCGCAGCGATACCCGGGGCCTATATCTATAAACGCTGAAGGAAACCGTGATGGAACATTACCTGCTGCTGCGCATCCTCCACAGCGTGCCTGGCATCTTGCTGCTGCTCGGCGTGCTGGCCCATGCCTTCATGCTCTGGAAGGCCTGGCGCAATGGCGACAGTGCCGTCCTGCAACGCAAGCTGCAGCGCACCCGTACCATCAGCCTGCCGGTGTTCGCCGTGCTGGCGCTGAGCCTGCCGGTGACCGGCTGGTGGATGGTCAACCTGGCCGGTTGGCCGCTGAGTCAGACCTGGCTGCTGCTGGGTAGCATTCTCTTCGCGGTGCTAATGATCGTCGGCCTGCTGCTGCTCGGTCGTCTCGGTGCCTGGCAGGCTCAGGCCGGCGGCACGGTATCAGCCAGGTCGCTGCGTTTCGTGATGGCCTATGCCGCGCTGATCGTGGTGCTGCTGGTGGTGATCATGGCGGTGATGGGCGCCAAGCCCGTCTAAGAACCCGTTTAACGTCTGGCCTGACGCTGCGCCACCAACGGTTGCAGCAGGGCGGCCAGCTGCGGCTCGCTCAGGGTCGCGCGCAGGGCTTTGTAGAGCGCGCGGGTTTCCAGCAGGTTCCAGACCCGTAGCATGGTTTCCAGAGCGTCCAGCGGCTTGCTGATGAAATCCCGTGCGCCCAGTGCCAGGGCGCGCAGGCGCGTGGCGCGGGTTACGTCGGCGGTCAGTACCAGCAGCGGCACGTAATCGTTCTGCGGGATGCGTCGGTTGAGTTGTTCCATCAGGGCGAAGCCGTCGAAGTCCGGCATATGCAGATCGAGAATCACCAAGTCCGGCTCGAAGCTGTTGTAGAGCTCCAGCGCCCGGGTCGGCTGGGTGCTGCTGAGCACGTTGTGCAGACCTTCGCGGGCCAGCAGTTGTTCCATCAGATCCAGGTTGGGTCGCTGATCATCGATGATCAGGATGCGATAGTCGTCACTCATGCGGGCTCCGGCAGGTGCTGGTCGAGAAAGGCCAGAAAGGTCGGTACGTGGATGGGTTTAGTGAGGATCGCCGTTGCTCCCGCCTGCTGCATGGCGCGCCGTGAGGCGCTGGTGGCGTCGGCGGTGATCATCAGTACGGCAATACCTGCTGTGGCCGGGTCGGCCCGCAGCCGTTTCAGTACATCGATGCCGGTCATGTCCGGCAGGTTGATATCCAGCAGGACTACCCGGGGCAGATGCTGGCGCGCCAGATCCAGGCCAAGCTGACCTTGCATGCTCGACAGCAGTTGCACGCCGGGGCGCCGCTGCAGCAGGGTTTCGATCAGCGCCTGGCTGGACAGGTTGTCCTCGATGCACAGCACGCGGGTCAGGTTGCCGCTTTCCTGCATACCGGCGGGGGCCGGGGAGGGCGGCTGGCGCCAGGGGTCTTCAGCGCTTGCCAGGGTTTCGACCTGCGCCGTGGGCAGTGTCAGCACGAAGCGGCTGCCGGTGCCCACCACGCTGATCACCTCCAGCGTGCCGTCCATTGCCTCCAGCAGGTTGCGACTCAGGGCCAGGCCCAGGCCGGTGCCTTCACTGTGTTGATCGGCGCCCAGGCGTTCGAAGGGCCGGAACAGTCGCTCCAGATCGTCCGCGGCGATGCCCGCTCCGCTGTCATTGACGGCCAAGGCCAGGCGTTCGCCCTGCAATTCGATATCCAGATGCACTTCGCCATCCGGGCGGTTGTACTTCACGGCGTTGGATAGCAGGTTGAGCAGCACCTGGATCAGCCGCTGCCGGTCGGCCATCACACCTGCCGGCGAGGTGCTCGGCGGCAAGGGTCGAAGGCGGATCCCGGCCTCGTCGGCCAGTGGTGAGATCAGCGTCATCGCCTCCTGCACCACCCCGTGCAGGTCGATGGCTTCCGGGCTCATGGGCAGTCGGCCGGCTTCGATGCGGGCGATATCGAGCACTTCGTTGATCAGCGTCAGCAGGTGCTGGCCAGCGCGCAGGATGTGGGTGACCTGAGGCCTGGGCGATTCCAGATCGAGCAGTTGAGCGAAGCCCAGAATGGAGTTGAGCGGCGTGCGCAGCTCATGGCTCATGCGCGAGAGAAATTCGCTCTTCGCCTGGCTGGCGTTCTCGGCTTCCTCACGGGCGTCGCGCAGGGCGATGTCAGCGGCGCGACGGTCAGTGATGTCGCGGGTGACCTTGGAAAAACCGCGCAGGGTGCCGCTGGCATCGTGCTGGGCGGTGATCACTACGCTGGCCCAGAAGCGCGAGCCATCACGTCGCTGGCGCCAGGCTTCTTCCTCGTAGCGGCCTTTTTCGGCCGCCACCTGCAGTGCGTGCAGCGGATGATGCGGGCGCTGCTCGGTCGGGTAGAACAGTGAAAAGTGGCGGCCGATGATTTCCGCTTCGCTGTAGCCCTTGATGCGCTCGGCCCCCGCGTTCCAGGTGGTGACGTGGCCCTGCGGGTCGAGGGCGAAGATGCCGTAGTCGCGCACGCCTTCGATGATCAGGCGCAGGCGTTCCTCGTTGTCACGCAAGGCGCGCTCGCGCTGGGCCAGCAACTGGCTGGCTTCCTCGAGGCTGGCGCCCAGGCGGCCGATCTCGTCGCGTTCGTGGTGACGGGTTTTCAGCGGCTTGCCGAGGGCCAGGTGGCGAGCACTGCGCTGCACGCGTTGAACGCGGGTGACGATGCCGCTGGACAGCAACAGCACGGCGATGATCGCGCCGAACAGGCCACAGCCGGCCGCCAGCAGCGTCGCCAGCAGCATGCGCTGGCGATTGTCCGCAGCATTCGCCGTGCGGTCGGCGAGCAGGGCGTCTTCGCGCACGCGCATTGCGTCGATCTCCTGGCGGAGGGTATCGAGCATGCGCTTGTTCTCGACCAGGATGGCGATGATCTGCTCGCTGTCCTGGCGCATGTCGACGTTGCGCAGAACATCCAGCCCCTGCAGCTTGGTGCTGATCAGCGGCTTGATGCGATCCAGGCGCTGGCGCACCTCGGTATCGCGGATGTTGGCGTCGAGGCGTGCCAGGGCTGCGTCGATACGCGGTTCGATTTGCAGGTAGGTGGGCAGGAAATTCTCACGGCGGGTCAGCAGGTAGCCCCGCACGCTAGAGGCGCCCTCGGCCAATAGCGTCTGTACGGCCTGGATATCGCCCTGCACCTGCAGCACCCGGCGCACGTCCTCTTCGGCCTCGGCGGTGCGGCGCTCGGTGATGTAGATCAGTACCAGTGATAGCAGCAGAATCACCAATGGCAGCGAGATACCGACTAGCGCCTTGCCGCGCAGGGGCAGGTCAGCCCAGAAACCATCAATGCGGCGCATCATGTGGGCGGGCCGAACCAGTCTGTCGCCGGCTGCGCCACCAAACCCAGGGCGATGCCGCGTACGGCCGCCTGGGTACGGTCGGCCACGCCTAGCTTGGCGATCACCCGCTCGACGTGGGTCTTCACGGTGCCGGCGGCAATTCCCAGTTTTTCGCCGATCTCGCGGTTGCTGAAGCCACCGGCGACCAGGCCAAGTACCTGCCGCTCGCGGTTGGTCAGGGCGTCTGAGGGTGGAGCGCCTGTATTGCTGCGGTCGGCGATGCGTCGCAGCAGGCGCGCGCTGACTGAGCTGTTGAGTGCTTCTTCACCCGCTGCGACGCGGCGCAGGCTGGCGATCACTTCATCGCGCGTGGCGTCCTTCAGCAGGTAACCCACGGCGCCCGCGGCGATGGCCGCTTCGAGGTGCTCGGGGCTGTCGTACATGGTGAACATCACCACCTTCAGGCGCGGCAGACGCTGCTGCAGCAGGCGCGCGGCGCCCAGCCCATTCAGCCCGGGCATGCGGATGTCGAGGATGGCGATGTCCGGCTGCAGGCGCTCGCACAGTTGCAGCGCGCTATCACCGTCGGCTGCCTGACCGACCACCTCGAATTCGTCGCAGCTCGCCAGCATGGCGACGAAGCCGGCGCGGGTCACTTCATGGTCATCGGCCAGCACCAGGCGCAAGGGTGTGGTCATGGGGTGTTCCCCCCGACGCTGGGTACCTGAGCCAGCAATCGAGTGCCGCGCCCCGGCTCGCTGCTGCAACGCAGGTGGCCGCTCAGCAGGCTGGCCCGCTCGTGCATGGCGGCGAGGCCGAGGCCGCCGCTGCCTGTCACGGAACGGTCGGGTGCCGTGTCGAAGCCGCGGCCATCGTCTTCGACCCGCAGCTCGGCGTTTTCCTGATCATTGCTCAGGCCGATGCGCACGCTGCAGTGGCCGGCATGTTTGAGGATGTTGTTGATGCCTTCCTGGGCGATACGAAACAGGGTGATTTCCACATTGGCTGGCAGCCGCGCATCGCTGCGCTGCAGCCATTGCACCCGGTAGCCGGCTTCGCGCAGGCGGTCGGCTTCCTTGTCGAGCGCCTGCAGCAGGCCGAAGTCATCGAGCAGTTGCGGGCGCAGCCCACCGATGGCCTGTCGGCCTTCGCGCACGCAGCGCTGGGCCAGGTCGAGGATGGTGCTTAGTTCTTGCTGCTGGGCGTCGGGCAGCCCCGTGCATTGGCTGGCGAAGCCCTGCAGGCGCTGATGCAGGCCGGCCAGGGTCTGCGCGAGGCCGTCGTGCAGGTCATAGGCGACGCGCCTGCGCTCATCTTCCTGGGCACTGAGCAGTTGATGTACCAGCTCCGACATGGTGCGCTCGCGGGCCTGCAGGTCGCCGTGTAGGCGCTGGTTCTCCAGGTGCGCGGCAAGCAGGGTGGCGAGCAGTTGCAGGGACTCGAGGTCTTCGTCATCCGGCGGATTGATCTTCGCTGCGCTGGCCAGCAATACGCTGCCGAACGGACGGCCCTGAGCGGTCGACAAGGGCAGTCTGATGACCAGTTGCAGCACGCTCTTCTCGATTGCCAGACACTGGGCCAGAGGGGAGTCGTTTTCGGCCAGTGCCAAGAGTGCCACGCGCTGTTCGTTGGAGTGGGCGCCATGGCTGGCGAGCACCTGGTTCTCACCGTTCAGCTCACGGATTACCAGGCCGCTGTCCATGGCACAGAAAGCGCAGGCGCGTTGCAGCACGCGCTCGCCCATCTCACTCGGCGCCAGGGCGCCCAGCTCGCGCCCGGTATCGACCAGCAGGCTCAGACGCGCCGCGCGGCTTTCCCACTGCCGGTACTGGCTGCGTAGGGCCAGGGCACTGCCGTTGTCATTGTGCATGGGTGTCTCTCCAGCGGGGCAGCGCCGATTGGTGGCGCAATGATCCCATTAAATCGACTTCATACCGCTGTCGCCCATCCGCCGATCGGCATAGGCCGTTGTCGCCAACCGGCCGATGGCGGCGTCGGGCAGGCGGGGCAAAGTACCGGCATCAACCAACGAGACAGGAAAGACCATGAAAGTACATGCCATCGCCGCCGCTCTGTTGCTTACCGCCAGCTCCTCGCTGTTCGCTGCCGTCGAGCAGAAACCTTACAACTACAGCAGTATCGCCGAGGCGCCTACCAATTCCGCCGATCGTGACGTGGCTGCTCTTTTCGATCAGTGGAACAAAGCGCTGCAGACCGGTGATTCGTCCAAGGTCGTTGCTCTGTACAGCAAGGATGCGGTGTTGCAGCCAACCGTTTCCAACCATGTGCGGGCAACGTCTGCGGAAATCACTGACTACTTCGACCACTTCCTGGCGCTGAAGCCGGTTGGCCACATCAATTACCGGGAAATCCGTCGTCTTGGCCTGAACACTGCATTGGACAGCGGCGTATACACCTTCCGCCTGACCGATGCCAAAGGCAAGACGCAGGATGTGCAGGCGCGCTACACCTTCCTCTACACCCGTGTCGACGGCCAGTGGAAGATCCTCAACCACCATTCTTCGGCGATGCCGGAAAAGGTGCCGAGCGAAGTGGCCAAGCAGCTGTAAGCGTGGTTATCGCTTCACAAAAAACCGGCGCCCTGAACGCCGGTTTTTTCATTTTCATTGCATGCCAAATGCGTTCTAGCGCAGCGACATCACCGGCCAGCCACGCTTCTGCGCTTCAGCCAGCAGGTTCGGATCCGGGTCGACGGCCACTGGGCGGCTGACGCACTCCAGCAATGGCAGGTCGTTCATCGAGTCGCTGTAGAAGCTGGCGCCATCGAGATTGAAGCCGTTTTCCTGCATCCAGCGATTGAGGCGGGTGACCTTGCCCTCCTTGAAGCAGGGCACATCGGTGGTGCGCCCGGTGTAGCGGCCATCGATCATCTCGCATTCGGTCGCCAGCAGCGTGTCGACGCCCAGGCGGGCGGCAATCGGCGCGGTGACGAAGCGGTTGGTGGCGGTGATGATCACCAGCTTGTCGCCAGCCGCACGGTGCTCATCGAGTAGCGCCAGGCCCTTGGGCAGAATGATCGGCTCGATGCATTCGGCCATGAATTGTTCATGCCAGGCATCGAGTTGCGCCATTTCGGTACGGCCGAAGATATCCAGGGTGAAGTTCAGGTAGTCGGTGATGTTCAGGCGCCCGGCCAGGTAATCCTGGTAGAAGGCATCGTTGCGGGCCTTGTAGGTCGCGCCATCGAGAATGCCGCGCTCGCACAGCCAGTCGCCCCAGGCGTGGTCGCTGTCGCCGCCGAGCAGGGTGTTGTCGAGATCGAATAAAGCCAAACGCACAGAACCACCTCTTTATACAGAGCCATGGAAGGCGCCAGAATAGCGGCTTTGCCTGGCTGGGGAAAACCGGATCGGGTGTCGCGCCCGGCCTATGGCGAAGTCCCACGCGGGCGCGTTGCCGCTGTCCCGAGCTTTGTGGAACAATGCCGGAACATGCGTTTACGAGGTTGTGCGCCGTGATCGATCCTGATGGTTTTCGCCCCAACGTTGGCATCATTCTCACCAATGATGTTGGCCAGGTGCTCTGGGCGCGTCGAATTAACCAGGATGCCTGGCAGTTCCCGCAAGGCGGCATCAATGACCGCGAGTCGCCGGAAGAGGCGTTGTACCGCGAATTGAACGAAGAAGTCGGTCTCGAGCAGCAGGATGTGAAAATTCTCGCCTGTACCCGGGGTTGGTTGAGGTATCGTCTGCCGCAGCGCCTGGTGCGTACCCACAGCCAACCGCTGTGTATCGGCCAGAAGCAAAAGTGGTTCTTGTTGCGCCTGACCGCCGATGAGCAGCGGGTGCGCATGGATCTGACCGGCAAGCCCGAGTTCGACGGCTGGCGCTGGGTCAGTTACTGGTACCCGTTGGGGCAGGTGGTTACATTCAAGCGCGAGGTTTACCGTCGCGCGCTCAAGGAACTCGCACCGCGCCTGCTGGCACGGGACTAAGCAGGGTCAGGCATGCTCAACACGCTGCGCAAGATCGTCCAGGAAGTCAACGCCGCCAAGGATCTCAAGGCGGCGCTGGGCATCATCGTGCAGCGCGTCAAGGAAGCCATGGGCACCCAGGTGTGCTCGGTTTACCTGCTCGACCCGGAGAGCAACCGTTTCGTGCTGATGGCCACCGATGGCCTCAACAAACGCTCGATCGGCAAGGTCAGCATGGCACCCAACGAAGGCCTGGTCGGCCTGGTGGGTACCCGTGAAGAGCCGCTGAACCTTGAGAACGCCTCCGAACACCCCCGTTATCGCTACTTCGCCGAGACCGGCGAAGAGCGCTATGCCTCCTTCCTCGGTTCACCGATCATCCACCACCGTCGCGTGATGGGCGTGCTGGTCGTGCAGCAGAAAGAGCGCCGCCAGTTCGACGAGGGGGAAGAAGCCTTCCTGGTGACCATGAGCGCGCAGCTCGCCGGGGTTATCGCCCATGCCGAGGCGACCGGCTCGATCCGCGGCCTGGGCAAGCAGGGCAAGGGTATTCAGGAGGCCAAGTTCGTCGGCGTACCGGGCTCGCCCGGTGCCGCTGTCGGTACCGCCTTGGTGGTGCTACCGCCGGCCGATCTGGACGTGGTGCCCGACCGCGCTGTCACCGATATCGATGCCGAACTGAAACTGTTCAACGATGCTTTGGAAGGTGTGCGTGGCGACATGCGCAGCCTCTCTGAGCGTATGGCCACTCAGTTGCGTCCGGAAGAGCGCGCGCTGTTCGACGTTTACCTGATGATGCTCGAAGACGCTGCGCTCGGTAACGAAGTCGTCAAGATCATCCAGACCGGCCAGTGGGCTCAGGGCGCGCTGCGCCATGTGGTCAGTGAGCACATCAATCGCTTCGAACTGATGGACGACGCCTACCTGCGCGAGCGTGCATCGGACGTACGTGACCTTGGCCGTCGTTTGCTCGCCTATCTGCAGCAGGCTCGGCAACAGACCCTGGTCTACCCGGACAACTGCATCCTGGTCGCAGAAGAACTGTCGCCCGCCATGCTGGGTGAGGTGCCGGAAGGCAAGCTGGTCGGCCTGGTGTCGGTACAAGGGTCGGGCAACTCCCATGTGGCGATCTTCGCTCGCGCCATGGGCATTCCCACGGTCATGGGCGCGGTCGAGCTGCCGTACTCGAAGATCGACGGCATCCAGCTGATCGTCGACGGTTATCACGGCGAGGTGTTCACCAACCCCAGCGAGATCCTGCGCAAGCAGTATGCCGATGTGGTCGAGGAGGATCGCCAGCTCACCAAGGGCCTCGACGCCCTGCGTGCGCTGCCGTGCGAGACCCTGGACGGCCATCACATGCCGCTGTGGGTCAACACCGGCCTGCTTGCCGATGTGGTGCGGGCTCAGGAGCGGGGCGCCGAAGGCGTTGGCCTGTATCGCACCGAAGTGCCGTTCATGATGAAGGATCGTTTCCCCAGCGAGAAAGAACAGCTGGCGATCTACCGGGAGCAACTGGCTGCCTTCCACCCGCTACCGGTGACCATGCGCACCTTGGATGTCGGTGGCGACAAAGCACTGAGCTATTTCCCGATCAAGGAAGATAACCCCTTCCTTGGCTGGCGCGGTATCCGCGTGACCCTTGACCACCCGGAAATCTTCCTGGTGCAGGTGCGCGCCATGCTCAAGGCCAGCGAAGGGCTGGATAACCTGCGCATCCTGCTGCCGATGATTTCCGGTATCCAGGAACTGGAAGAGTCGTTGCACCTGATTCATCGCGCCTGGGGCGAAGTGCGCGACGAAGGCACTGATGTACCGCTGCCGCCCATCGGCGTGATGATCGAGATTCCTGCGGCCGTCTACCAGACCCGCGACCTGGCTCGCCAGGTGGACTTCCTGTCGGTCGGCTCCAACGACCTGACCCAGTACCTGTTGGCAGTGGATCGCAACAATCCGCGCGTCGCCGATCTCTACGATTTCTTTCACCCCGCTGTGCTGCAGGCGTTGAGAAAAGTGGTCGAAGACGCCCACGCTGAAGGCAAACCGGTGAGCATCTGCGGCGAAATGGCCGGTGACCCGACCGCTGCGGTATTGCTGATGGCAATGGGGTTCGACAGCCTGTCGATGAACGCCACCAACCTGCCCAAGGTGAAATGGCTGCTGCGCCAGATCAGCATGGCCAAGGCCAATGATCTGCTGAGCCAGGTGATGCGTATCGACAACCCGCAGCTTATCCACAGCACCTTGCAACTGGCCCTGCGCAACCTCGGCCTGGGTCGGATGATCAACCCGGCGTCGGATATTCAGGCTTAACGCTCCTAGCAAGGCATAGCGGACCTTCGAGCTCCCCCGAGATCGTTCCTCACGCTCCGCGTGGGAATGCCTCTCGGACGCTCCGCGTCCGGTGTTGAATGGCAACATCCCGCGGTAGGGTCGGGCGGCGCTGCGCTTCAGCCCACCAATTGGTTTTCTGTCTCAAACCTCACTTCACCGATAGCCACCCCTTCTGTCCCGAAGCTGCGTTCGATCAACTGCCGTGCTCCGTCTGCATGGCTGAACAGCAGGGTGCTGGCACGGGTGCCGTAATTGGCGCTGGCGATGAATACGCTGGCGAGCAGTCGTTCGGTATCGAGGCCGACGCCCGTATCTGGCAGTGCCGCGTCTTCAGGCTTCGCGGTATTGGCCAAAAGAGCGAACAGCGCTTGCTCATCGAGCGTCTCGATGGCGTCGGCAAGCGCCGCCTTGGCTCGTTGCAGCTTTGGCCATGGCGTATCCAGATCGGCATTGGAAACACCATGGATACCTGGCTGCAGCGTCTCTATCCGCCCGCTCTGGGAATTGAAGTGGCACAGCTGCTCGCGGTCGCCGACCAGCAGGTTGAAGCCGCTGTAGTCATCTGCATCGCGACGCAGCTCGTTCAGAAAAGCCTCTGGCCCCTGATTTCCCTGCAGAAAGCGCAGCGGCAGTTCACCTCGCGAGCGTGAGCCCTGCTCAGCCTGCGGATCACGAATATTGGTGAGCGCCGCGAAGCGTCCGCGAGGGCCGATACCCAGCCAGGTGCCGCCAGCCTCTAGATCGCGCCCGGCGATTAGTCCCGGTGCCTCCGGCCACTCGGCCAGGGCAGCTGTAGGGCGCGCGTAGAACTCATCGCGATTGGCGGCGACCAGCAGGGGCAGGCTGTGACCGGGGCGCCAGGCGAGGACGATCAGGCACATGGTTTTTTCAGGCAGGCCCGCACGCCGGCTGCATCGAGGCGCTCGCCGACATGCACCGCAACCTGCCTGGCACCACAGGCTTTACCCAACTCCAGCAATATTCGCTCCTCGACCACCGACAGTCCGCCTTCCAGGCGCTCCAGCGGATGAATCACCATCTTCGGCGCAATGACGAGCATGAAACGTTTGTTCACCACCTCCTTCACCAGCTGTTTGATAAGCCGTTCGGCCACCGAATAGTCGGCGATCAATAGACGCGAATTGCTGAACGGCGGATTGGCGTGCAACTCAGCTTCACGGCCGTTTTCAACGTTATTCACATGCAAGTTGTCGCATGCGACGCGCAAATAGAGGGTGTTGAACACAGTACATTTCTCGCCCATGGAAAGTGGCCACTCTACGCAAAGCCGGGCGGGGCATCCATCGCCAACGCTAGAGGCGGAAGGCGGCTTCCGTTACCATGCCGCATTGCTTTGCGGTGACATCATGGTCTTCCTACTCTACATACTGCTCGGTGCCGCGGCAGGCCTGTTGGCTGGGCTGTTTGGCGTGGGTGGTGGCATGATCATCGTGCCGGTGCTGATCTTCAGCTTCACGGCTCAGGGCTTCGACACGTCCGTGTTGACCCACATGGCAGTCGGTACTTCGCTGGCCACCATCCTGTTCACCTCGATCAATGCCGTGCGTGAGCACCACAGCCGTGGCGCCGTGCGCTGGGAGCTGTTCGTCTGGTTGACCGTGGGTATCGTGCTGGGCTCGGCGCTTGGCGCGCTGACCGCCGATTCCATCGACGGTCAGGTATTGCAGAAGATCATTGGCGTATTCGCCCTTTGCGTGGCGCTGCAACTGGCGCTGGATCTCAAGCCCAAGGCCAGCCGTGCCGTGCCGGGCAAAACCGGGCTGGGCGTTGCCGGTGGCGTGATCGGCTGGGCTTCGGCGATCATCGGCATCGGTGGTGGATCGTTGACCGTGCCGTTCCTGACCTGGCGCGGCGTCTCCGTGCAGCAGGCGGTAGCGACGTCTTCGGCATGCGGCTGGCCCATCGCGGCGGCCGGTGCCCTGAGTTATCTATGGCTGGGCTGGGGCGACGCGCGTCTGCCTGGCTGGAGCCTGGGTTATGTTTATTTGCCTGCGCTGCTGGGCATCGCCCTGACCAGCGTGTTTTTCGCACGTACCGGTGCGCGTTTGGCCCATCGTTTATCGCCGCGGGTGCTCAAGCGCCTGTTCGCCTTGCTGCTGTTCATCGTCGGCCTGAATTTTCTGTTGTGAGGAATCCTGATGCTGCCCTACCCGAATATTGATCCGGTCGCCCTCGACCTGGGCTTTCTGCAGATCCACTGGTACGGCCTGATGTACCTTGTCGGTATCGGCGGTGCCTGGTTCCTTGCCTCGCGGCGCCTGAACGCCTTCGATCCGACCTGGAGCAAGGAGAAACTCTCCGACCTGGTGTTCTGGGTGGCCATGGGCGTGATTCTCGGTGGCCGTCTTGGCTATGTGCTGTTCTACGATCTGCCGGCCTATATCGCCAACCCGCTGCTGATCCTCGAAGTGTGGAAGGGCGGCATGTCGTTCCACGGCGGCCTGATCGGCGTGATGCTGGCCACCCTGTGGTTCGCCAAGCGCAACGGCAAGAGCTTCTTCGAACTGATGGACTTCATCGCCCCGCTGGTGCCGATCGGCCTGGGCGCCGGGCGTATCGGCAACTTCATCAACGGCGAGCTGTGGGGCAAGGTCACCGACGTGCCATGGGCCATGGTCTTCCCGACTGGCGGGCCGGAGCCGCGTCATCCGTCGCAGCTGTACCAGTTCGCGCTGGAAGGCGTGGCGCTGTTCGTGATCCTCTGGTTCTACTCGCGCAAACCGCGGCCGACCATGGCGGTCTCCGGTCTGTTCGCGGTGTGTTATGGCATCTTCCGCTTCATCGTTGAACTGGTTCGTGTACCGGACGCTCAGCTCGGCTACCTCGCATGGGGCTGGCTGACCATGGGCCAGGTGCTGTGCATCCCGATGATCCTCGCCGGCCTGGGTGTAATGGCCTATGCCTACAAACGTCAGGCTGCCCAGGAGGTCGCGCAATGAAACAGTACCTCGACCTGATGCGCCACGTGCGTGAGAACGGCACCTTCAAGGAAGACCGCACCGGCACCGGCACCTACAGCGTGTTCGCCCACCAGATGCGTTTCGACCTGGCCGACGGCTTTCCCCTGGTGACCACCAAGAAGTGCCACCTCAAGTCGATCATTCACGAGCTGCTTTGGTTCCTGCAGGGCGACACCAACATCAAGTACCTGAAGGACAACGGCGTACGTATCTGGGACGAGTGGGCCGACGAAAACGGTGACCTTGGGCCGGTGTACGGCTACCAGTGGCGCAACTGGCCGGCGCCAAATGGCGAGTCGGTCGACCAGATCAGCAAGCTGATCGAAATGATCAAAAAGAACCCGGACTCGCGCCGCCTGATCGTCTCCGCCTGGAACCCGGCGCTGGTCGAGCAGATGGCCCTGCCGCCGTGCCACGCGCTGTTCCAGTTCTACGTCGCAGACGGCAAGCTCAGTTGCCAGCTGTATCAGCGCTCGGCGGACATCTTCCTGGGCGTGCCCTTCAACATCGCCAGCTATGCGTTGCTGACGCTGATGGTGGCCCAGGTCTGCGGCCTGCAGCCGGGCGAGTTCATTTGGACGGGCGGCGACTGCCACCTGTACGCCAACCACCTGGAGCAGACCGACCTGCAACTGACCCGCGAGCCCCTGCCGCTGCCGACCATGAAGCTCAACCCCGAGGTGAAGGATCTGTTCGCCTTCCGCTTCGAGGATTTCGAACTGGTCGGCTACGAAGCGCACCCGCACATCAAAGCCCCGGTCGCCGTCTGACCCAGGCTGCCACAAGTAGGGTGGGCCGGGCGGCGATCCGCTTCAGCCCACCAATGCCCGCCCATCCGACGATGCATGCAAGGATTGTCGGTCTGGAATGATCGCTTCCCGATGTAGCTTGGGTCTTCGGGTTCAAGGCGATAGTGAGAGTGGTTTGGCTGGTGTGCGGTGGGCTGAAGCCCACCCTACGCCTAGGTCGCCCGGCAGATGGCTCGCTCACTTGCGTAACGAAAAACGCTCGGCGATTTCTTCGACGAGCCCGCTCGGGCCGCTGAGTTTCCACTCGAACCAGTTGTCCCACTCCAGCCTCAGCTCATCCAGGCCGCGGCGCAGTGTGTAGCTGTCGTAATCGATACCCTTGTCGAACGCCATTGGACTGTACTGCGCGACCTGCTGCCAGCCCTCGGCCTTGAGGCTTTCGAACATCCGGTTGCCGACCTCGGTTTCGATATTCTCCAGGGTGACGTGATCGGCCGTGCACACCGGCTGACGCTCGAGCCACCGACTTTCCAGCCACTGGCGAAGCCTTCTTATCGCCTTCGTCATATCGATGGCCCCTTGCCCAGCCCTGCGGCCAGGTGGTCGATCAGCACCCGCAGCTTGGGCGGTAGGTGGCGGGTCGGGTGGTAGAGAATCCACGCGGTGCCCTGATAGGAGCCGGTGTAGCGCCACTGCGGCAGCACACGCACCAGCTCGCCACTGGCCAGTGACGCCGCGGCAGTGAAGTGCGGCAGGCAGGTGATGCCCAGATGCTCGAGCGCAGCGTTCAGGCGTACTTCGCTGTGGTTGCTGGCGAAGCGGCTGCTCACCGCCACCACGCATTGTTCCGGCCCGTTGCTGAAATGCCAGCGGTGGTCGTCTGCGGTTTCGTCCAGATACAGGCAGGCGTGGCGCACCAGTTCGCTGGGGTGCTGAGGCATGCCGTGGCGCTGCAGATAGGTGGGGCTCGCGCACAGCAGTTGTTGGACATTGCACAGCGGCCGACCGGCCAGGGTGAGCGGTGGCTGATCCGTGATGCTCACCAGCAGGTCGAACTGATCGCTGATCAAGTCCGGGCTGCGGTCGCTGAGGTTGAGGCTGATATCCACCTCCGGGTAGCGCTGCAGGAAGTCGTTGATCAGCGGCATGACCAGAAAGCGCCCAAAGGCCTTGGGCACGCTCAGCCGGACCCGGCCACGCGGCTGGCTCATCAGTCGCTCGCCCACATCCAGGGCTGCCTGGGCGGCGTCGAGCATGTCCTTGCAGCGCTCGAAGACTTCGCTGCCGGCCTCGCTCAGGCGCAGGCGGCGGGTGGTGCGCTCCAGCAGGCGCACACCGAGGGTCTGCTCGAGGTGGGCGATCTGTCGGCTCACCGCCGACGCCGTGCTGCCTTGCTGTCGGGCAGCGGCAGAGAAGCTCCCAGCCTCGACCACGCGCACGAAGATGGCCAGATAAGGAAGTAGCTGTGGTGTGAGATTCGTGCGCATGGGGAACAGGTCTTGTTCGAAGTGATTGGATTATCACGCTGAGAGACACAATGGACAATGTGCTTCCCGCCGATTTCCAGGAAACACCGCCATGTCCACGCTGATCAGTCGTTCCCCTTCCCGCCTGTTGCAGGCCAGCGATCTGCTGCTACTGCTTGTGGCGCTAGTCTGGGGTACCAGTTACGGCGTGGCCAAGCAGGCGCTGGTGTTCTATCCCGTGCTCGGCTTTCTCGCCGTGCGTTTCTGCCTGACCTTTCTGATCCTGCTGCCGCAGTTGCGCGGCGAGGGGCGCCAGGCCTGGGCGCCGGGGATTCCGCTTGGCGGTGTGATGCTGGCCATCTTCCTGTGCGAAACCTATGGCGTGCTGCATACCTCGGCCAGCAATGCGGCGTTCCTGATCAGCCTGTGTGTGGTCATCACCCCGTTCGTAGAGTGGCTAATGTTCGACCGCCGGCCAGACTCGCGCCTGCTGCCGGCGGTTGCGTTGTCGCTGTTCGGCACCTGGCTGCTCAGCGGCGGCGTCGACCTGCAGTTCAATTTGGGGGATGGCCTGATGCTCGTGGCGGCGCTGCTGCGCGCCGTACTGGTGTGCCTGACCGGCAAGCTCACCGCCCACACTCAGGTTCCCGCACTGGCGCTGACGGCGGTACAGACCGGGGTGATCGGTCTCGGCTGTTTGTTACTGGGGGCGATCTTCCTGCCAGGCGGCTTGCCCGCCCTGCCCGTGGAGCCCGCGTTCTGGATAGGCACCTTGTATCTGGTGCTGTTCGCCACGCTGTTCGCGTTCTTCGTGCAGAACTACGCACTGCGCCGCAGCAGCCCCACGCGGGTGTCGCTGTTGATGGGCAGCGAGCCGTTATTCGGCGCACTGTTCGCCGTGCTGTGGCTCAGTGAAGAACTGAGTGTGCAGGCTTGGATAGGTGGGTTGTTGATCGTGGCGGCGACGGTGTGGACGAGTCTGCTCAGGCGTTAGCGCGTGACCGTGGTGAAGGGGCGGGCCGCGCAGGTGAAGCGTCTTCCATCCTACATCGGCCTCGGCTTTTGTAGCCTGGGTTAGCCGAAGGCGTAACCCGGGGCACTTTCGGCGCCTGATGGAGCCCTGGGTATCGCTGCGCTCAACCCAGGCTACGGGCTGATCGGTTTTTGAAGGTCGTGGATCTGTAGGAGCCCCGCCCTCGGGGCGAATCGGGCAGGCGACGCCGATTATGCGCCAAGGCTGCAATCGGTTTCGCGCCGAGGGCGACGCTCCTACTCGCGTTGCGTGGCCGCCTCTGGATGCAGGTGCACTGCCAGCCAGAGCGCGCCGTCGCTGGTGCGTTCCACGCGATGGGGTGTGCCGGCCGCCAGGAACAGGTGGTCGCCGGCCGCCAACTCCAGCGCCTTTCCTGCAACGGTCATACTGGCCGTGCCACGCGCCAGTAGCACCCATTCGTCCTGCTCCTGCACGTAGTCCACCGACTCGATGCGATCTGAGCTGACGATGCGCTCGATCACCAGATTGCGATGGCTCAGCAGGGTTTCGAAGCGTTCGCCCTGGGCGGGCGGCTCGCTGTCGGTGAACAGGTTGGCGAGTGAGGTTGCAGTCATGGCGGCTCCGAGAGACGTGGCGATCAGCCCGCGTCGATTTCCTTGGCCAGACGCTCGACCTGTTCCAGGCGCTCGACCTGATCGACGCGGGCGCCGGGGTTCAGGGACGACCATTCCGGTCGTGCGCGGGCGATACGTAGCGCAGCCGGTAGCTTGCCCTCGCGCCACTGGCTGTCCTGCAGGACGTCGAGACGCACCGCTTCCACCGCCGCATGGCCGCGATTATCGAGGGCCTGCAGCAGGTGCTGCTGGCGCAGCGCGAGCAGGCGTAGCACGGCATCGTCGACGGTCAGCTCACGCTGGCCCTGGAGCTTGCCCTTGAGACGCGAACCATAATTACGCAGGGTCTGGGCGCCACCGCCGAGCAATGCGCCGGCCAGGGCAGCGGTTCCCAGGGTCAGGCCGCCGACCAGCAGATCCACGCCCGCACCGGCTGCAGCACCGGCGGCAGCGCCGCCGCCCAGGCGAATGCCCAGCTGCTTGATGGTTTCCGGGTTGAACAGATCGTCGCCCCAGCGGCCGTCCAGCAATGGCAGGTCGTCGGCGCGGGCATCTTCGCGGCGGAAGGCATACAGGCGCAGCAAGGCTTCCACGCAGCGTTGTTCGCGCTGGCGAACCTCTTTGCGCAGTTCACCGATGGCGGTCTTTTCCAGTTCGCTTTCGTTGGCGACGCTGCGCCGGCAGGCGGCGCAGTCGATCAGCAGTTCGGCGATCAGGCGCTTGGCGCTGCGGTGGCGGGCCACTCGCTGGGCCTCGTGGTCGTCGATCAGGCGTTGCAACTGCGGGCGCGACTTCTCGTGCATCAGCGCCAGGCTTTCGTACAGCCGGCGCTCGCCATCGAGCGGCGGCGCCACGCTGTCGAAGCGAACCAGGGCATGCAGCCCCAGGCGTGCCAACGCTTCGCGCCAGTCGTCTTCGCGATGATTGGCGCTGGCCACGAAATTCAGTACCGGCAGCAGTGGCCGACCGCACATGGCCAGCACGTTCAGCTCGTCCCGGTACTTGGCCAGTACCGGCTCGCGTGCGTCGATCACGTAAAGACCGGCGTCCGATGCCTGTAGTTGGCGCAGCACCTTGGCTTCCTGTTCGAAACGCTGGCGCGCCTCGCTACCTTCCATGAAGCGAGCCAAGCGGGCCGGGCCGTCGAGGCGCTCGCCCGGACGATCCAGCCTGTCGAGGTAGTCGAGCAGGGCGATGGCATCCTCCAGGCCGGGCGTGTCGTACAGCTCCAGCAGCGCTTCGCCGTCCACGGACAGGCGTGCGCCCTCGACGTGGCGAGTGGTGCTGGGGCGATGCGACACCTCGCCGAAACCGATGTCGCGGGTCAGGGTACGCAACAGCGAGGTCTTGCCGACGTTGGTGTGGCCGACCACGGCGAGCTTCAGTGCCTGGCTCATGAGCGTAGCCCTTGGTGCGGGTTGCGTAGGAGCCCGCTTGCGGGCGATGCGAGTGTTGAAACAATACCGGTATCGGTTGTGTTCCTGATCGCCGGCAAGCCGGCTCCTGCAGGGAGGTGATCAATCATGGCCAGTCTCCAGCCAGGTCAACGGCGAGCTGTCTTGGTGGGCCAAGTGCAGTTGATCCAGTGCCTTGTGCCAGTCGCCGAGGCGCTCGCTGTCCAGGGTTTCGCCGGGTGGCGGCTGCAGCAGCCAGATGCGCGTGGTGCCGGCGCAGCGTGCCAGTTCGGCGAGCAGTGCCAGGCTGCCGCGATCCGGCGAGCGCCGAGGGTCGCAGGCGATGGCCAGGCGAGCAGGCGGAAAACGGGTGAGCTGGTCGAGCAACTGGCGGCGCTGCTCGCGGCTGTCGATGATTCCGGCGTCGGCCACCGACTTGGGTAGCACCGGTGGCCAGGGGCGCCGGTCATCCAGCTCGATAGCCACCAGCAGCGCACCCTGGCTGGCGTCGACGCCGGCGCCGGACTGCACCTGATAGAGCTGCGCCGGCTCCGCATCGCACACGCCCAGGCGTTCGCTGTTGGGTTGCAGACGGTCGCGCAGCAGGCCGTAACCGGGCAGGTCGACGTCCAACTGCAGGTGTGCCACGCCGCTACGCCAGCGCCACAGGCAGATCAGCCCAAGCAGCAAGCGTGGCAGCAGGCCGTAGAGCACGACCACGCCGATCAGCCAGCCAGCCCAGGCATGCCGTGCCGACTCCAGCGGCAGCGGGCTGTCGCCGCTGGCGCGCACGGTGGCGGCATCTGGCACCGGAAAGCCCAGCAGGCCGGGTAGGGCGCCGAGGGCCTGGGTCAGGGCGACGAAGGTATCGCCGCCCAACAGGGTGGTTTCCCAGACGAAGCCGTAACGGCGGGTGGACAGTAGCGCCAGCAGCATCAGCAGCGCGGTGGTCAGCGCCACCAGCCAGAGCCCGTGCACGGCCATGCCGATCAACCAGCGATTGAGACGCTGGCGGCGTAGCAGCAGGACCAGGGAAGGGCCCGTGTGCAGCGCGCTGGAGTCGCGAGCGAGCTTTTCGCTGAGCCATAGCCAGAGGCGCCCGAGCACCGCGCCATGGCCGCCGCCAAACAGCAAGCCGATCAGCCAGCCAACCAACATCAGCAGGTGCAAACCGAGCAGGCTACCTAGTGCCCAGAATACGTTGACCGGCGTTTGCCCGTCGCCCAGTGCCGCTACCGCCAGGCCCGCGCCGCTGGCCAGGGCGAGCAGGCCGAGCAGCAGCAACGCCAGGCGTGCGCCTTGCAGCCAATGGCGTTGCGCCTGCTGCTGGCCATCGCGTTCGGCAAGCAGCAGGGCGCGGTTTTCGATGCGTGTGGCCAGGTCACCGCCGGCCACCTGAGCACGGCGATTGGCTTCGCTGTCCTCGAGCAACCCGGCATGTTCTTCTCGCAAGCGTACGGCTTCGCAGAGCCATAGGCGTTGCAGCTTGGGTAAGGCCACGCGATCTCCCGGCAGTTGAAATCCACGGGGAGCATAACCGCTGTGAGGCGATTGGCAAAAACTCGCGTTTAACGGGCCTGTTGCTGGCGTAGTCGCACGGCAATATCCGGCTGGTCGGTGAACAGGCCGTCGATGCCAGTGGCCAGGAAGGCACGCAGCTCCGCGTCGATATCGCCACGCTCTGCCGGGCTGCTGCCCCGCTTCAGCTCTGTGGGCAGGAACTGGTTTTCGGCGCGGAAGGTATAGGGGTGCACCAACAGCCCGGCGGCATGGGCATCGGCGACGAATCGCGTCGGTTCGCCCAGGCTGCCATCCGGCTGGCGAGGGATGACGTAACTCTTGTCCGGGCCTACGCCATTTGCGTATTCGGCGACTGCCCGCAGCCCGGCAGGCGTGGCCATCTGTGCATAGTTCAGCGGATTGCCCCGCACGACCTGATCATGGGGCTGGCCCTTGCCGTACAGCTGCACCAAGCGCAGTGAGCTCAACTGACGCAGAGCTTTCAGGTTGCTCACCTCGAAGGACTGGACGTACACAGGCGCTGCGGCGTCGCGATAGCCATTGCGGGCGAGGGTCTCGACCAGCGGCTTGTCCATGCTCAGGCCCAGTTGGCTGAAGTGCTGGGGATGCTTGGTCTCGATGTACAGGCCGATCTCACGCCCCTGGCTGACCTGCAGTGCCTTCACCAGGTCGATGATTTCCTGCAGGGTAGGGATTTCGAACTGGCCATTGAGGCGAGTATTGCCCGGGCGGATATCGGGGATCCGCTCGATGGCACGCAGGCGCTTGAGTTCGGCTGCGGTGAAGTCTTCGCTGAACCAGCCATCGAGCTCGACGCCATCGATACTGGCCTTGCGTTTGCGATCGGCGAACTCCGGGTGCCTGGCCACGTCGGTGGTCAGGCCCAGTTCGTTGTCGTGGCGGGCGAACAGTTGGCCGTCCTTGCTCATCACTAGATCCGGTTCGACGTAATCAGCACCTTGCAGCACGGCGATCGCATAGGCGGCGAGGGTATGTTCGGGCAGGTAACCGCTGGCGCCACGGTGCGCGATGATCAGCGGTTTACCGTCGTCGGCGCGTTTGGCGGTGGGCGCCGCTGGAGTTTCGGCATTCGCCGTGAAGGGCAGGGCGAGCAGGGCGCTGAGCAGTAACAGGCGGGGCTGGCGTAGGGGCATCGGGCATCTCTCCTCAGCGGCATTGGCCGGTGGTTTGCCAACAGCCTGCACTGAAAAAGATGGCGTGGCGATGACAGTGCAGCAAGTCATGCGGCGTGATGCGGCCCTCTGCTATGCTCGCCGCCATGACGACTCGACTCCCTCTCTGCCTGATCGCCGCCCTCGCGGAAAACCGCGTGATCGGCCGCGACAACCAATTGCCCTGGCACCTGCCGGCCGACCTCAAGCACTTCAAGGCCAAGACTCTTGGCAAGCCGATCATCATGGGTCGCAAGACCTGGGATTCTCTCGGCCGTCCGCTGCCCGGGCGGCTCAATCTGGTGGTTAGCCGCCAGTCCGGCCTCGAGCTGGAAGGCGCCGAGGTCTTCGCGACCGTCGCGGCCGCTCATCTGCGGGCCGAGGCCTGGGCTCGCGAGCAGGGCGTCGACGAAGTGATGCTGATCGGCGGCGCCCAGCTGTACGAGCAGGCGCTAACCATTGCCGACCGCCTGTACCTGACCCGCGTGGCGTTGCAGCCCGAGGGCGACGCCTGGTTCCCGGCGCTCGATGAGGCGCAGTGGCGGCGCACGGAGCACGACGACCAGCCGGCTACCGATACAGCGCCCGCACACAGTTACGAGACCTGGACTCGCCTCTAGTCCGCCCCCTTATACATTCTGATTCGCCACCCTGATCCGGTGGCGTTTTACCGTGTGCGCCCCGAGAGACAGTAACGCCATGAACCACACCCCTGACGCCGGCGAGCGAGAGACGATTGCCGATTTCTTCGTTCGTCATCCGCTCTGGGAAGATGCCCTGGCGCTCGTCCTCGGCACCGCCATGGTTGCCCTGGGCATCACCCTCTACAGCCATGCGGGCCTGTTGACTGGTGGCACGGTGGGGCTGGCCTTTCTAATCAAGTACCTGGCCGGCTGGCCGTTTGGCGCGGTGTTCTTTCTGCTCAACGTGCCATTTTACGTGCTGGCGATCTGGCGCATGGGCTGGGCGTTCACCTTGCGTACGATCTGTGCGGTCGGCCTGGTTTCAGTGCTGGCCGAGCTGACGCCGCACTGGATCACTTTCGCGGCGCTCAACGAGTTGTACGCCGCGCTGTTCGGCGGTTTCGCCATGGGCCTGGGGTTGCTGATGCTGTTCCGTCACCGCGCCAGCCTAGGCGGTGTGAACATCCTCGCACTGTATCTGCAGGAGCGCTTCGGGTTGCGCGCTGGCGCCATACAGATGGGCGTGGACGCTGCCATCGTGCTGGCCTCGATCTTCGTCGTCGCCCCGGAAAAGGTCGCACTTTCGGTACTCGGTGCCGTGGCACTGAACATGGTGCTGGCCATCAATCACCGCGCCGGCCGTTACATGGGCGTGAGCTGACAGGCGACTCGCTACACTCAGTTGCTCCTGAGTATCGACCCTTGCGCAGGTACCCTCTTGTCAGGCTGCCAACTGCCGCGCGGCGCGATGCCGTTCGCCCATTTTCTGAGAGCGGGCCCTTGCTGTCAGGGGTTGTCGTGGGCGGAAATTGGTGTCGCCATATATGGTAATAAGATTTAAGGAGTTAATGAGAAGTGATATCGTCTTGACGTCTGCGTATCACTCAACTCAAAACAACAGGAGACTCCTATGAATCCCCATGCCATGGCGGGCGCCGGCTGTGCCCGGCGTCCGCTTCCCTGCGCCCCCAGCCTGCTGGCTGTCGCTATCACCCTGGCTGGCCTCGCGATGCCGCTGATGGCCCACGCGCAACAGGCTGCACAGGGCGATAGTGGCAGCACCGTGGTACTGGAACCTCAGGACGGCGCCCTCGAACTGGATGCCACCTCGGTTACCAGCAACCAGCTCGGTACCATCACCGAGGAATCCCAGTCCTACACGCCGGGTTCCATCGCCACTGCGACTCGCCTGGTACTGACGCCGCGCGAAACGCCGCAGTCGATCAGCGTGATCACCCGCAAGCACATGGATGATTTCGGGCTCACCAGTATCGATGACGTTATGCGCCATACGCCGGGTGTCAGCATCGTCACCTATGACACCGAGCGTACCGAGTACTACGCCCGTGGTTTTGCGATCGACAACTTCCAGTACGACGGCATTCCGATGTCGCGGGACTCTGCCTACTCGGCAGGCAATACCTTGAGCGACATGGCGATCTATGACCGTATCGAAGTGCTCAAGGGCGCTACCGGCCTGTTGACGGGGAGCGGTGATCCGGGTGCGACCATCAATCTGATTCGCAAGAAACCAACCCACGAATTCTCAGGACATCTCTCCGCTGGCATCGGATCGTGGGACGATTACCGCACCGAGATCGATGTAGGTGGCCCGCTGACCCCTACTGGCAACGTGCGCGGTCGGGCAGTCGCTGCCTACCAGGACAAGCATTCGTTCCAGGACAACTATGAGCGCAAGACCAACGTCTATTACGGCATTCTGGAGTTCGACCTGAGCGAAGACACGCTGCTCAGCGTCGGGGCCGACTATCAGGACAACAAGCCGGAAGGGTCGAGCTGGGGATCGATGCCGATCTTCGATAGCAATGGCAACTTCAACAAGGTTTCTCGCTCTTTCAATCCGGGCACCAACTGGAGTGGCTGGGAGCAATACACCCGCACCGTATTTGCCACGCTGGAGCACAACTTTGCCAATGGCTGGCTGGCCAAGATGCAGCTCAACCACCAGATCAATGGCTATGACGCGACCCTGGGATCTGCCAGTGCGGGTAATCCCAACCCGGCGGACGGTTCTGGTGCTCGCCAGTGGCAGGGCAAGTACGTTGGCGAGACGAAAGCGGATGCGGCCGATGGCTACGTGAGCGGCTCGTACCAATTGTTTGGCCGCGAGCATGAGCTGGTCGTGGGAGGCAGCATCGCGCGCCGCAAGACGGATCGTGATGGCTATGCCTTCTTCGGCCCGGATGTCGATGACTTCTACAACTGGAATGGCGATGTCCCCGAGCCGGATTGGGGAGCGCCGACCAACGACAAGGATACGATTCGTGAGAACGGCCTCTATACGACTTCGCGCTTCAATCTGCAGGATGATCTGAAACTCATCCTCGGTGCGCGCCTGGCCAATTATCGGGGCGAAGACACCAAGAAGAGCGGTGTCGTCGTGCCTTACGCAGGGCTGATCTATGACCTGACGGACACTATCTCGGCCTACACCAGCTACACCACGATCTTCAAACCGCAGAGCAGCCGCGACCGGCAGGATAGAACCCTCGAGCCGCAAGAAGGTGACAACTACGAGATCGGCCTGAAGGGCGAGTTCTACGATGGCCGCCTGAATGCCAGCCTGGCCTACTTCGAAATCCACCAGGACAACCGTCCTGAGGCCGATGGATTCATCAACGGCACGGCAGAGCAGGCTTTCCGCGCCGTTCAGGGTGTGAAGACCAAGGGCTACGAGGCCGAAGTCTCGGGTGAGCTCACGCCGGGTTGGCAGCTGCAGGCCGGGTACTCGCACAAGATCGCTCGTGTCGACGGCGAGAAACTTTCCACCGTCGAACCGGAAGATCAATTCAGCGTTTACACCACCTATAACCTCAAGGGGCAGTTCGAGCCATTGACCGTTGGCGGCGGTGCGCGCTGGCAGAGCAGAAGCTGGGGCTCGGTGTGGAACGCGCCTCGGTCTCGCAATGAGGACTTTGGCCAGAGCGCCTACTGGCTACTGGACGTGATGGCCAAGTATCAGGTAACCGATAACCTGTCCGCGACCCTGAACGTCAACAACCTGCTGGACAAGAAGTACCTGACCATCATGGACTTCTACAGCGTTTACTCCTGGGGCGAACCGCGCAACGTCATGCTGACCACGCGCTACGAATTCTAAGTCGCCTGTCAGGTACGAAGAGGGCCGCTTATGCGGCCCTCTTCATTGGTTCTTGGAGTTGTAAGTACCGCGCCCCGAGGTCGGGGCTCCTACGCGTCTGGAGGTCTACACGCTTTTGTAGGAGCCGCGACCCCGCGGCGAATGGTGCAAACAACACCGATACCAGGCTGCTGCTGCAATTAGTTCGCGCCGGGGGCGACGCTCCTACAGGTCACGGTCACGGTCATGGGATTGGCGTCAGGCTTGCTCGCCCTTGGCCGGGCTTTCCGGCAGGAACCAGTTGAGCAGCAAGGCGCAGATGCCGCCGGTGGCCACGCCGGATTCGAGTACGTTGCGCAGCGCCGCAGGCATATGGGCGAGGAACTCCGGTACCTGCGACACGCCAAGGCCGAGGGCCAGGGACACGGCGATGATCAGCAGCGCGCGGCGATCCAGATCGATACCCGCCAGAATGTTGATGCCCGAGGCCGCCACGGCGCCGAACATCACCATAGCCGCACCGCCGAGCACCGGCTCCGGTACCGCCTGGATGACCCCGGCCACTGCCGGAAACAGGCCGAGAATCACCAGCATCAGGGCGATCCACACGCCGATGTGGCGGCTGGCGATACCGGTCAGCTGAATCACGCCGTTGTTCTGGGCGAAGATCGAGCTGGGGAAAGTGTTGAACACGCCCGCCAGCAGCGAATTGACGCCGTTGACCAGCACGCCGCCCTTGATTCGCTGCATCCACAGCGGGCCTTCGACGGGCTGCTTGGACACCTTGCTGGTGGCGGTCACGTCACCGATGGCCTCCAGCGAGGTCACCAGGTAGATCACCAGCATCGGGATGAACAGGCTCCAGGAAAAGCCGAGGCCGAAGTGCAGCGGCGTCGGCACCTGGAACAGCTCGGCCTGGTGCATGCCGGTGAAATCCAGGCGACCCAGGTAACCGGCCAGGGCGTAGCCGACCAGCAGGGCGATGACGATTGCGCAGCTGCGCATCCACACTACGGGAATGCGGTTGAGCACCACGATCACGGCCAGCACCGCGCCGGACAGCATCAGGTTCTCGCCATTGGCGAAGGTGCCATTGGCCATGGCGCCGTAGCCGCCACCCATGCTGATCAAGCCGACCTTGATCAGCGTCAGGCCGATCATCAGCACCACGATGCCGGTGACCAGCGGAGTAATCAGTTTCTTCACGAACGGCAGGATGCGCGAGATGCCGATCTCGACGAACGAGCCGGCGATCACCACGCCGAAGATCGCCGCCATCACCGCTTCGACTGGCGTGCCCTGTTTGACCATCAGCGCGCCGCCGGCAATCAGTGGGCCGACGAAGTTGAAGCTGGTGCCCTGCACCACCAGCAGCCCTGCACCCAGCGGGCCAAAGCGACGGCATTGCACGTAGGTGGCGATACCGGAGATCACCAGGCTCATGGAAACGATCAAGTTGGTGTCACGGGCCGACACGCCCAGGGCCTGGCAGATCAGCAGACCGGGCGTGACGATCGGCACGATGATCGCCAGTAGATGCTGCAGGGCGGCGAGGATCGCCACCAGCGGGCGCGGGCGGTCTTCGAGGCCGTAGATCAGTTCGTCACGCTTCGGGTCGGCTGGTTGCATGGTGGTCGCTGCCTGGAAAAACGGCGGATTCTACGGGTTGGCCGAGGCAATGCCCATGGGGATGGATGACCGCGCCGTTTTGCCACCTGACAATCTCTTGCAGGCGGGGCTGCCTTGCGATGACGCGTTTCGCTTCAGGGCTTCGAGGCATGGCGCATGGCTTGCGCTTCAGGCGCCGTTTCACGCGGTTTAGGGCGCGCGCCGCTCTATCTCGCGGCGCTTCAAACCTGCTCTAAGCTAAGCGTTAAATGTTATTGGTTTTCTATTTCTTATAACCATAAATTCTCCTCCATCAGCGCCATGGTGGCGCTTCGGCAGCTGGGATCAACCGCAGCGGTGCCACTTGCGAGGAGTCGAACGTGAAACAGACCATCAAAGCCCTGCTGCTCGCTGTCGCCGCGGCAACCGCTGTACCGGCCCATGCCGCCGACATCGTGATCGGTTATCAGACCGGTGTGGATCCGTCCAAGGTCGCGCAGGCTGACGGTGCCTACGAAAAAGCCATCGGCGAGAAGCTCGACTGGCGCCGTTTCAACTCCGGTGCCGATGTGGTGACGGCGCTGGCTTCCGGTGACGTACAGATCGGTAACCTTGGTTCCAGCCCCCTGGCCGCCGCCACTTCGCGCAAACTGCCGCTGGTGACCTTCCTGGTCGCTGCCGAAATCAATGCTGCCGAGGCGCTGGTCGTACGCAACGGCAGTGGCATCGACAGCCCCGAGCAACTGGTCGGCAAGACCATCGCCACACCCTTCGTGTCCACCTCCCACTACAGCCTGCTTGGCGCTCTGAAGCACTGGAACATCGACACCAGCAAGGTGAAGATCGTCAACCTCAACCCGGCCGAAATCAATGCGGCGTGGAAGCGTGGTGACATCGACGGTGCCTTCGTCTGGTCGCCTGCACTGGGTGAAATCAAACGCAGCGGCAAGGTGCTGACCGATGCGGCTGAGGTCGGTAAATGGGGCGCGCCGACGTTCGAGGTCTGGGTCGCGCGCAAGGATTTCGCCGACAAGCACCCTGAAGTGCTGGCCAAGTTCGCTGGCGTGACCCTCGATGCCTTCGCCGACTACCAGGCCAACGTCGCCACGTGGACGGCCGACTCCGAACAGGCGGGCAAGATCGCCAAACTGATCGGTGCCAACGCTGCCGACATCCCAGAACTGCTCGCCGGATCCGCTTACCCGACTGCTCAGCAGCAAGTCAGTAGCGACCTGCTGGGTGGAGGTACTGCCAAGGCGATTGCCCGCACCGCCGAGTTCCTCAAGGAACAGAAACGCATTCCCGCTGTGCTGCCTGACTACTCGCCCTACGTAAGTGCTGAGTACGTCCGCCAGGCGCAGTGAAACCAGAGCTACGTTCAAGCCACGTTTCGCCCCTCTCCGGAGGGGCTTTTTTACTTTGAGGAGTCGACCATGAGCCGACTGAGCGCCGAGCGGGTCAGCTTGAGCTTCAAGCGTCGCGGTCATTCGCAGGTCATCTTGGATAATTTCGATCTGCAGATCGAAAAGGGCGAGTCCGTGGTCGTGCTCGGCCCGTCGGGCTGCGGCAAGTCCAGCCTGCTCAACGTGCTGGCCGGCTTTCAGCCACCTGGCAGCGGCCGCGTGCATATCGATGGCCGCACCCTCGAAGGCCCGGGCGGCGATCGCGGTGTGGTGTTTCAGGATGACGCGCTGATGCCCTGGCTCGATGCCCTCGACAACGTTGCCTTGGGGCTGCGCCTGCGCGGCCTGAGCAAAGAGCAACGTCACGCCCGGGCACTTGAGGTGCTCGAACTGGTCGGTCTGGCCAGCCATGCTCATCACCAGATTTCCGAACTGTCGGGCGGTCAGCGTCAGCGCCTTGGGCTGGCGAGGGCGCTGGCGGTCGATCCGGACTTTCTGCTGCTCGACGAACCCTTCGGTGCCCTCGATGCGCTGACCCGCGAGCGCATGCAGTTGCTGCTGCTCGACGTCTGGAAGCGCACCGGCAAGGGCCTGTTCCTGATCACCCACAGTGTCGACGAGGCGCTGTTTCTCGCCACCGACCTGATCGTGCTGGACGGCCCGCCTGCCCGTGCGGTGATTCGTCGGCAACTGCCGTTCGCTCGCCGTTACATCGCCGGTGAGCCGGTGCGTTCGATCAAGAGCGATCCGGCCTTCGCCGAGCTGCGCCAGGAGCTGCTCGATCTCTTCCTTCAGGAGTCCGCCGACCATGCCTTCTGATGCGCTGAAAAGCACCCTGAACGACCGCAGCCGCCGTTTCGTGATCCGCTTCGACCGTAGCCGGGCGGCAGCCTTCGGTACCTTGGCGGCGTTGGCGAGCCTGTGGTGGCTGGCAACGCACCTTGGCTGGGTCGACACCATCTTCCTGCCTGCCCCCGAACAACTGCTGGTGGCCCTCAAGGGGCTGCTGCAGGACGGTTATCTGGATGCCACGCTGTGGCAGCACCTGAGTACCAGCCTGGGGCGCGTGCTGGTCGCGCTGTTGGCTGCGGTCGTCACGGCCATCCCGCTGGGAGTCGCCATGGGCTTGAACCCGACGCTCAACGCCGCGCTCGACCCGCTGGTGGAGTTCTATCGACCTATCCCGCCGCTGGCCTACCTGCCGTTGATGGTGATCTGGTTCGGCATCGGCGAGCTGTCCAAGGTGCTGCTCATCTACATGGCGCTGTTCGCGCCGCTGCTGATCGCCACCGTGGGCGGCGTGCGCAGGGTCGACAAGGCACGTATCCAGGCGGTGCGCTGCCTGGGTGCCAGCCGCTTGCAGGTGGTGCGCCACGTGATCCTGCCCAGCGCGCTGCCGGACATCCTCACCGGCCTGCGCATCGCCCTGGGTGTCGGTTGGTCGACGCTGGTCGCTGCGGAGCTGATCGCAGCCAATCAGGGCCTGGGCTTCATGGTGCAGTCTGCCGCGCAGTTCCTTGCCACCGACGTGGTGGTGGTCGGCATCCTGTTGATCGCCAGCATCGCCTTGACCATCGAACTCGGTTTGCGCGCGCTGCAAAAGCGCTTCGCCTCTTGGAACTGACGGCTGAACGGGACTGAATAGAGAAAGACCTATGACCATCGTATTCGAACGTATCGGCCAGGCCCTCGGCGCGCGTGTTACCGGTGTCGACCTGAGCCGCCCGCTGGATGCCGAAAGCTACGCCAGCTTGCGCCAGGGGCTGCTTGAGCATCAGGTGCTGTTTCTGCGTGATCAATTGCTGACGCCGCGCCAACAGCGCGATGCGGCAGCCATGTTCGGTGATCTGCATATCCACCCGATCTATCCGAAGATCGAAGACCAGCCGGAAGTCCTCGTCCTCGATACCGAGCTCAATGACCTGCGCGACAACGCCCTGTGGCACTCGGACGTGTCCTTCATCCAGTCGCCGCCGCTGGGCTCGCTGCTCAGTGCACGGCACGTCCCGGCTCATGGCGGCGACACGCTGTGGGCCAGTTGCTCGGCCGCCTACGAGGGATTGTCCGCACCGATCCGGCAACTGCTCGACGGCCTGACCGCCGTGCACGACCTGACTCTGTCGTTTCCCCTGGAGCGTTTTGGCACTACGCCCGATGCACTGGAAAAATGGAACGCCGCTCGGGCGGCGAATCCGCCGGTCACGCACCCGGTGGTACGCGTGCACCCGGAAACCGGCCGCAAGGGGATTTTCGTCAGCGAGTCCTTCACCACCCGGATCGTCGAGTTGGAGCCGGGCGAAAGCGATGCACTGCTGAAGATGCTCTTCGCCCAGATCGCCAAACCGGAATTCAGCGTGCGCTGGCAATGGCGCCAGGGCGACCTGGCGTTCTGGGACAACCGCCTGACCCAGCACTACGCCTGCGACGACTACCGCCCGCAGCGGCGCATCATGCACCGCGCGACGATTCTCGGCGATCGGCCCTTCGGGCCGGGCCTCATCTGATGGTACCCACGCTCTGCGTGGGTACCCCAGCCTTAGACGCTCTGCGTCGTGTCTCTTAGCCGAACGAATGGGCGTGGGAACGACCAATCAACCGACCTAGAAGTCCGCTTTTACCGACAGCATGAAGTTGCGCGGCTCGCCATAGAAGTTGCCGAAACCTTCGGTGCCCACGGTGGCGTAGTAGCGTTTGTCGAAAAGGTTGTTGCCGTTGAGGGCCAGCGACCAGGTGTCATCGACGCGATAGCCGATGCGGCCGTTCCACACGGTGTAGCCAGCCTGGGAGATGTTGTTGCCGCTGATCGGTGAGGTCCGGTAATTGTCACTCTGGGCGTTGAAGCCGGCGCCGACTGTGAAGCGCTCCAGGGGCCCGCTGAGGCTGTAATCACCCCAGACGCGCAGCAGGTGCCGCGGCACGTACGAGTTGTAGGACACGCCGTTCTGGTCTGGGTTGGCATCCTCCAGCACCTTGGTCTGGGTGTAGGTGTAGCCGGCCAGCAGTTGCAGGCGGTCGATGACTTCACCGCTCAGCTCCGCCTCGAAGCCCTGGGCGCGCACCTTGCCGGAGTTCTGCGAACAGCTGCCGTCGGCACAGTTCGGGTCGGTCTGGGCCGCATCTTCCTGAATGGTGCGGAACAGGTTGAAGGCGCTGTTCAGACGACCCTCGAACCACTCGCCTTTGATGCCCAGCTCATAGCTTGTGCCGATCAGCGGTTTCAGGGTGCTGCCATCGATGGTCTTGAGGTTGCCCTGGGGCGTGAAGATATCGGTATAGCTGGCGTAGGCCGTCAGGTTGTCGTTGAGATCGAGCAGCAGGCCGGCGAATGGCGTGACCTGTCCGGTTTCGGTGGTCTCGGAATTGGCCGGGGTGCCGACGCCGCGAAAGTAGGCGACAGAGTCGGTTTCGGATTTGTACCAGCTGACGCGGCTGCCGACTACGAATGTCAGCGGCTCGGCCAGTTTCAGGCGCGCGGTTGAGTAGACGCCGTACTGCTTGATGCGGATGTCCAGCGGGCCGCCGCGCGAGGCGTTGGCCAGGTAGTAGCTTTCATCCGGTTGCGGTAGATGATGGTCAGGATCGAGCACGTTCTGACGTTGCGGCAGGGCCGCCACTGCGAAGAAATCGTCCTTGTGGGAGCGACTGGTGTTGGCACCAACGATCAGCTCGTGCTGCTGGCCAAAGGCGTCGAACTTGCCATCCACGTAGGCGTCGAGGCCGTAGTCCACCTGGTCGTAGTCATAGATGCTGCCAAGTACCAACGTGCTGGAACTGCTGGCGCCAACCGGCACCGAACCACTGGGAAAGGCGTACTCCATCTCCTGGGTGTTTCGCGACCAGACGCCCGCTACCTTCAGCGCCCAGTTGTCGTTGAGCGGGTGCTTCAGATCACCGAACAGCGTGGTGCGCTTGCTGCGCTGGCTGTTCCAGGATGGGTTCTGGCAAGTAGAACGGCTGAGCTTCAGGTCTTTGCCATCGGCGTAGCGCGGCACGCCGGCCCAGCAGGGTGTCGCATCGAGGTCTTCATAGGCGAGGCCCAGGCCGAAGGTGGTGTCGGCACTCAGGTCGAAATCCACGGCACCGTAGTAGATTTGATCCCGGCGCTCGGCGACGTCATAGAAGTAGTGGCGACTTTGCTGAGTTGCCACGGCCCGCCCGCGGATGGTGCCGGCTTCATTGAGCGGGCCTCCGGTGTCGACCTGGGCGCGGTAGTTGTCCCAGGTGCCCGCAGCGAGAGACAGTTGGGTATGTGGCGTGTACTGGCCGCGCTTGCGCACGAAATTGACGCCTCCCGCTGTACCGCCAGCGCCTTTCATCATGCCTGCGGCTCCGCGAAGTACTTCGACGCGGTCATAAATGGCCATGTCGCTGGCAAAACTGTCGGCCTGTGCGTAGCTGCTGCCAATATCCAGTGGCACGCCGTCGTACTGATACTGTCCGGTCATGCGGAAGCCGCGGGAGTAGAAGTACTTGCCGCCCATGGGTGAGTCGTACACGGTGATGCCTGGGGTCTTTTCCATGACCTGTTCGATGGTGTTGAGGTTCTGGTCGTCGAGCATCTTGCGGGTTATCACCGTGACCGATTGCGGCGTTTCCCGCAGCGAATGCTGACCCTTGCCGATGGTCACCGCACCCGTGGTGTAGGAGCCGCTGCCCTCGGTGGTGTCACCCAGACCACTGGCGTTGATACTGGTCGCGCCCAGCTCCAGTGAACCATCGCCTTCCTGCGACGCTTCCAGTGCGTAATTGTCTCCGGCCTTGAGCGGTCGCAAACCGGTACCGGCCAGCAACCGGGCCAGGCCGGTATCCACCGAGTAGCTGCCGTTTAGTCCAGGGCTGCGTTTGCCCGTGGTCAGCCGTGAATCCACCGAAAGCAGAATGTCGGCTTCGCTGGCGAAACGATTCAGCGCCTGGTCGAGATCTCCCGCGGGGATGGCATAGGTGCGGGTCTGTTCGGTGGCAGCTGATTGCGCCTGTACGCTGGCTACGATCAGCAAGGGGCTGGTGGCCAGCAGGCTGGTGAGCAGGACTCGGGTGATCGACAGGCTCAGTGTCGAGCGGTGGGATGTAGGCAGGTGCGGCATTCTGGATATCCTCTGAGAATGCGTCTTTATTGGGTTCAAGAGGTATCCCGAGCGAGCGGGTGAAACCGACAATGGGTTGTGGAAATTATTTGCTGATTGCTCTGACATCCACGTCCATCAGGTTCAGCAGTCGCCGATGGTTCGAGGCGCTGAGCGCCACACGTGGCATTCCCACGCGGAGCGTGAGGAACGAGCAGAGGTCAGCCTCTCGGCCGCACGGTCACCCAGTAGCGGGTGACGCGCTGTACTTGCACAGGCAGCGATTGCTGCAAGGCGGCGAGTACGCGGTCAGTGTCGGCCAGCGGAAATACGCCGGTCAGCGGCAGCTCGGCGACGGCCGGGTCGCAGCGCAGTACGCCGGGGCGATGGCGAGCCAGCTCGTCGAGGAATTGACCCAGGGGCATGCGTTCGGCGATCAGCCGGCCCTCGTTCCAGGCGATGGCATTGTTGTCTGCCTGGCCGATGGCCGTGGCCCGTTCGCTGTTGAACCAGCGCTGCTGGCCCGCCTGCAGGCGTGAGGGCGGCGTGTTACGCGGTCGCAGCTCCAGTTGGCCTTCGTAGAGTTCGACGCGGCTGCCGCCGTCGATTTCATACACCGAGAAGCGCGTGCCGAGTGCCTGGATTTCACCGGCGGCGGTCTCGACGATCAGTGGGCGGCGAGCGGCATCACGGCCGCTCTCCAGCAGTAGTTCGCCCTTGAGCAGCCGGATGCGTCGTTCCGTTTCGCTAAAGCGGACATTCACCGCGCTGTCGCTGTTCAGCGCCAGCCGGCTGCCATCGGCGAGGGTGCGCTGCAAGCGTTCGCCGGTGCCGCTGCGCAGGTCTGCCATGGCTTCGCGCCAAGGTAGCTGCGACTGGGCCAGGTATCCGCTACCGCCGGCCAGCAGCGCCAGGCCGAGCATCTTGAGGGTCTGCCGACGACGTGCGTCAGGCTGCTCGCGCAGCACGGCGCCAGCGGTGTGGGCGGGGACGCCAGCCAAGGTACCCTGCAAGCGCTCCAGGCGTTGCCAGGCGCGCTGGTGTTCGGGGTCGCAGGCCTGCCAGTCAGCGAAGCGCTGGCGTTGCTCGGCATCCAGTTCGCCGCCCCAGTGCAGCATCAACCAGTGGCTGGCCTGTTCGACGATGGCCGGCGGGATGGGTGCATCGCTGGCGCGCTTCATTCTGCGTAGAGCACCTGATAGCAGGCCGAGATGGCGCGCAGCATGTACTTCTGCACCGAGCTGACGCTGACCTGCAGGCGTTCCGCGATCTGTGGATAACTCAGGCCCTCGAACTGCGACAACAAGAAGGCTTCGCGCACCTTGGTGGGCATGGCGTCGAGCATCGCATCGATCTGCAGCAGAGTCTCGATGACCATGGCGCGGGTCTCCAGCGACGGCGACTCGGGTTCTGCAAGATGAGCGATGCTCTCGAGGTAAGCCCGTTCGATCCGCTGCCGGCGCCACTGGTCGATGATCAGGTTGCGTGCGATCTGGGTCAGGTAGGTGCGGCCTTCGTCGATGCTCGGCAGACGGCCGCTGAGCAGCAGACGCAGGAAGGTGTCCTGAGCGATATCCGCCGCCTGTTCGCGATCGCCCAGGCGTTTGCGCAGCCAGCCGTGCAGCCAGCCGTGATGATCACGGTAGAGCGTATCGACGCTTTGCAGCGTCGATGGGGTCGGAGCGCTGGACACCGAAACTCCCTTGGCGTGCGCCAGTGCGGATAAGAATTGATCGCAATTGTAGGCGGGCGGCTGCGCTTTGGGAACAGGATTGATCACACGTGGCTGGTGTTGGTTGCGGTGTGTGGCTTATACCCGCGTCAGCGAAGACGGCGTGGCAGGTGGCCGATTGTGGATTGCCGCCAGCTTCTGCATCGGCATGTATTACGCCTGCCTGCGACGCTTTTGGCCGCTATGCTTCAGGGCCAACAACCCGCATGTATCTGGGCAACTATGCGCTGCTGCACCTCCAAACCTCGCCGGGTTTGGCAGGCGCGTCGTGCTTCATCTCTCGACATGGACGGCAGGTAGCTATGGGCATCATCACGCGACTCACCATGCTGCGCCGGGCTGGCTTGCCGTTCAAAAGCGTGATTTCCATGATGGGAGTGGCCTGCATACTGACCGGCGCACTGATCGTGTATTTGGTGGGGCAGGCCGGAACTACCCAGGCCGTGCTGTCGATGACGACCACCAAGTTCCACGATGTCGGCAACCTCATGTCGGAACAGATGGGCCGCGTGCTCGAACCTGTGCAAGCCACGTTGCGCCAGGTCTCGTTCGACCCGCTCACCACGGACACTCAGGTCGATGAACGTCTGGCTCGGGCGTTTGTGCTGATCGAGGAGCTCAAAGCCAACCCGTTGGTGACGGCCCTCTACGTGGGTCATGCTTCGGGGGATTTTTTTCTGGCCCGACGTCTGGATGCTAGCGATGCCCAGCGGCGCTTCCTGCCCCCTGCAGATGCCGTCTACCTGATCCAGTCGATGTCGCACCCGGCTGGCGGCGCGCCGCTGGGCGAATTCATTTTCTACAACGCACAACTCGACATACTTGAGCGTCGCCCTCAGCCTGGCTACGCATTCGACCCACGAATGAGGCCTTGGTATCAGGCGGCCATGCAGGTCCCCGGCGTGCCCGCGCTGTCCCCGCCCTACGTGTTTTTTACCACTCAGCAGATCGGCCTGACGCTTAGCCAGACCAGCCGCTCCGGGGGCGCGGTGATTGGTATCGACGTAACGCTGAGCGACCTGGCCTCTTACTTGAACAACCTGAAGTTGACTCCAGGCACTGAACTGGCCCTGCTGGGAGCCGACAACCAGGTATTGGCTTACCCGGACATGTCCCGTGTCCTGATCCCCGGAGGCGATACATTCGACTTTCGCAAGATCGATGCCCTCGGCGCGCCGAGCCTGCTGCATCTGGTGAACACCCCGCAAGGCGGCTCGGACGCACAGGATTTCGACGCGGCCGGCCAGCGCTGGCTGGGCATGACGTTGCCCATCGCGACGTGGAAAAACCAAGGCATACGGCTGCTCATGTCAGCCCCCTATCAGGAGCTGACGCAGGACATCAGCCGGATGCAACGTCGCACGCTCCTCTACATCGTCATCGCGGTGCTCGCTTTCCTGCCGCTGGGCTGGTGGGGCGGCAGTTTGATCGGCCAGAGTCTGGACCGCTTAACTCGGCGCACACAGGCCATTAAGCGGTTCGACTTCAAGGCCCACGAGCATGCAGGCCCTGTGAGCGTGGTGCGCGAAGTGGCTGAGCTGTCCCGCGATATGGACGCCATGGCGGATACGATCAACTGCTTCCTGACGATCAGCCAACACCTGGCCACCGAGACCGACATGTCGCGCATGCTGCAAGCGGTGCTGCACGAGGTTGTGCATGCCACACAGTGTGTGTCAGGTGCGGTCTACCTGTACCAGGACGGCAGCATGCAGCGTAGCGCCCTCGAAGGTGAGCACTGCGCGCGGCTGCCCAGCCAGTTCCGCTACCTTGCAGCCCAGGCCCCGCGCGTGGCCCCCCAGCCCGGTGCGCCTCGGCTGGAGCAGGTGGACATGGAACTGCGCGACCGCAGCGGCCAGTTGCAGGGGCTGCTGGTGCTGGCGCACCAGGGCATGGCCACGCATGCCGACGAAGGTTTTTCGGTATTTATGGCTCAGCTGTCGGGCATGCTGGCCATCTCCATCGAAACGCGCCAACTGATCGATGCGCAAAAGACCTTGCTCGACGGCGTGGTACTGCTCATGGCCGATGCAGTCGATGCCAAGAGCCCCTACACCGGCGGCCACTGCCAGCGTGTGCCCGAGTTGGCGCTGCTGCTGGCAGACCAGATGAACCGCGAGACGGCTGGCCCCTACAGCGGTTTTTGCATGGATGCGGCGCAGCGCTATGAGTTCTACCTGGGCGCCTGGCTGCATGACTGCGGCAAGGTCACGTCGCCCGAGCACATCATCGACAAGGGTACCAAGTTAGAAACCATCTACAACCGCATTCACGAGGTGCGCACGCGCTTCGAGGTGCTGTGGCGTGACGCTGAAATTGCGCACCGCGACCGCCTGCTGGCGGGCCAGCCGATTGATGCATCGACCGCCACCCTGCAGGCCCGACACCGAGAACTGAGCGACGACTTCGCTTATGTGGCCCAATGCAACATCGGCGGTGAAATGTTGGCCGATACGGCCGTGGAACGTATCGAGCGTATCGGCGCCCAGGGCTGGGTGCGGCATTTCGATAACCGGTTGGGGCTGGCCATCGGCGAGTTGCGTCAATTGGAGGCCACACAGCCTGACGCGCCAGCCCTGCCGGTCATGGAGTCGCTGCTGTCCAACCGGCCCGAGCACGCGATTGCCTGGGGCACTGATAAGCCGCCTGTGGAAAAGCACGACCCAGCCAACCACTATGGTTTCGACATGCAACTGCCGCCGCATCGGCAAAACATGGGCGAGCTGCACAACCTGTCGATTCGGCGCGGTACGCTAACCGCCGAAGACCGCTTTCGCATCAACGACCATGTGGTGCAAACGTACATCATGCTGCGTAACCTGCCCTGGCCGCAGAACCTCGCGAAGGTGCCCGAGATCGCAGCCACTCACCATGAAAGACTCGACGGCAACGGCTACCCGCGCCGGCTAAGCGCCAGTGAGTTGACCACGGCCGACCGCATCATGACGCTGGCCGATGTGTTCGAAGCCCTGACCGCCGCCGACCGCCCGTATAAAGAGCCCAAGCGCCTGTCCGAATCGCTGCGCATCATGGCCCTGATGTGCAAAGACAACCACCTCGACGCTGCGCTGTTTCGCTACTTCCTGCACAGTGACATCTGGCGCGTTTTCGCACAGCGGCACATGCAACCCAGCCAGATAGACACCGTGGACATCGCGGCACTTGAAGCACTGCTGCCCGCATGAACAGACGCCAAGGTGTCACGCAGCCGCCATGATCCGGTTGCCTAGAGCCTGCTCACGATTTATCGGGAGCGCTGGATATAGTTAAGAACCGTGCAGCGCAAGACTGCCCCTGTGGCGACCTTCTTCAGCCTCGCGTGACAAGAGCCTGCGCAGTAGCAGCCGGCTTACCTGTGCGTTGACCCCCACGCGACTCGAGACGATCAGCCGAGAGCGTGAACAGGTTCTAGACGCATGCAATCGCCGTCACTGTGGCGTAACCGAAAGCCTGAACTTTGCCGCGCTCACCGGTGACTGAATACACAAGGGCCGCACCAATTGCCCATTTTTAGTTACCAGCCCTGGAGGCGGATATGTCAGATCATCACACCTACAAGAAGGTCGAGCTGGTTGGCTCGTCCTCGACCAGCATCGAAGATGCGATCAGCAATGCACTGGCCGAGGCCAGCAAGAGCATTCGTCATCTGGAGTGGTTCGAAATCACCGAAACCCGTGGTCACATCGCCGATGGCGCGGTGGCCCATTATCAGGTCACTCTGAAGGTCGGCTTCCGCGTCGCCAACAGCTGACCACGGGCATCAGCAGCCGCGTTTACTTGTCATAACGGCAATCTGCGGCTTTATTGAAACGGGCCACTTTTTGGCGCCCGGAGTAGTTCACTGGTAACGAGGGAGCGTTTGTGATGAGAAAAGTGTTGTTTGCAGTAGGCCTGATGGCCCTCGCTGGCTCGGCATTCGCAGCTAAAGATTGCGAAGAGCTGAAAGGTGAGATCGACGCCAAGATCCAAGCCAATGGCGTGGCGTCCTACACTCTGGAAGTGGTCGACAAAGGCAGCGTGACTGACCGTCAAGTGGTCGGCACCTGCGGTGGCGACACCAAGGAAATCGTCTACCAGCGCAACTGATGATGATGGTCGAAAGCCGGCTCGCAGCCTCTGCGATGCCGGCTTTTTACTGCCTGCGATTTGCCGCGAGGTGGTCTCAGCCCCTCTGTAGGCGTAGGATAAGACCTACTGTTTTACTCGGATAAAGCCTTGGCTTTATCCACAGCCAAGGTTTTTTCTCATGACTGCACTCGCGAAACTTCCCTTCTCCGTTCTCGACCTGGCGCCGATCCGCGACACCGGCAGCCCAGAGCAGGCGCTGCACAACTCTCTGGCGCTGGCCAGGCACGTCGAGTCGCTGGATTTCAAGCGTTTCTGGGTCGCCGAACATCACAACATGGACGGTATCGCCAGCTCCGCGACTGCTGTACTGCTTGGCTATCTGGCCGCCGGAACCTCGCGTATCCGCCTGGGCTCCGGTGGGGTGATGCTGCCCAACCACGCGCCGCTGGTGATCGCCGAACAGTTCGGTACCCTCGCAACCCTGTATCCGGGGCGCATCGAACTGGGCCTTGGGCGTGCGCCGGGCGCCGACCAGTTCACCGCTCAGGCCTTGCGCCGCGAGCGCTCCGGCAGTGCCGACGATTTCCCTCAGGACGTTGCCGAACTGCAGCGCTACCTCGGCCCGCGCACGCCGGATCAACGAGTCCTTGCCGTACCGGGCACCGGTACCAACGTACCGATCTGGCTGCTTGGTTCCAGCCTGTTCAGTGCCCAGTTGGCTGGCGAGCGTGGTTTGCCTTACGCCTTCGCCTCGCACTTCGCGCCACGCTATGTGCACGAGGCCATTCGGGTATACCGCAATGCCTTCAAACCGTCCGAGACGCTCGACAAACCCTATGTGATGCTCGGCGTGCCGTTGATGGCAGCCGATACCGACGAGCAGGCCCAGCACCTAGCTACGTCCGCCTACCAGCGCATTCTCTCGCTGATCCGTGGCCAGAGCCTGGTGCAGCGTCCGCCGGTGGAGTCGATGGAAGGCCTGTGGCTGCCCCACGAGCGCGATGCCGTCGGCAGCTTCCTGGGCATGGCGGTAATCGGCGGCCCGCAGAAGATCCGTGCGCGTCTGGAGGTCTTGCTGGAGCAGACCCAGGCCGACGAGCTGATCTTCACCTGCGACCACTACGACTTCGCCGACCGCCTGCACGCCTTCGATATTCTCGCCGGTCTGCGCTGATCGCCTGATTGGCTGCCTGGTCAAAAAACTCGAACTTGCCGGGCTGCTGTCTCTCTGAACTCTGTACCCCTCATCAACAGGAGCATAGAGATGAAGAAGACAGCATCGGCCCATTGGCAGGGCGGCATCAAAGACGGCAAAGGCACCATTTCCACCCAGAGCGGTGCGCTTTCCGAGCAGCCCTACGGCTTCAACACCCGTTTTGAAGACAAGTCGGGCACCAACCCTGAAGAGCTGATCGGTGCTGCACATGCCGGCTGCTTCTCCATGGCACTGTCCAAGGAGTTGGGCGAGGCGGGTATGACTGCCGAGAGCATCGACACCAAGGCTGAAGTGACCCTCGACAAGCAGGACGGCGGCTTCGCCATCACCGCCGTGCACCTGTCGCTGAAGGCCAAGGTGCCGGGCGCTGACCGTGCGGCATTCGAGAAAGCGGTCGAAACCGCCAAGACCGGCTGCCCGGTCTCCAAGGTCTTGAACGCGGAAATCACCCTGGAAGTCGTGCTGGAGGCGTAATCGCCTGCTCAGTACCAGCGCTCAGCCGCGACACCAGTCGCGGCTGAGGCCGGCTCCCCTCGCAAAGTCCCGTTAGAAACTTCCACAGCGCAGATTCTTGCCGCGCGCCAGTACGTTGCGCTCGGCGTCATAGAGAATCGCCTGGCCACGCATCACAATCGAGCGCGCTTCGACGCGGTATTGCTGACCGGCCTTGAAGTCGTCGTAGCGAATGCGAATATCGCACGTTAGCTCCTGTGGCTCGGACATCATCGACGCACCTCCGCCACTACTGACCTGGAATCGGAAGCGCATGTCCAGTTCATGAGCGCCTGGAGTGACCTGAAAGTAGCGCCCGTCATTGACGCGCTCGCGATCCAGGCGCTCGGCCATCAGCAAATCGATACCTTCACCCTGCAGATCGACCCATGCCATGTTTGGATTGGCTGCCGGCAGGGGCGAGGCGCAGGCTCCGAGCAACAACAAACTAGCAAGAAGGACAGGCTGGCGCATCGTGGTGTCTCCCGTGGGCGTGAACTGAAGATGCTGCAGTATCGCGCAAAGCCGCCGCGACTTCGCGGTAGGATGAAGCGCTTACTTTCACATGACGACAGCCATGCTCGAGCATTGCACCTCCTTTCTTGTCGACCTGTCGCGCCGTGCGGCGGTTCCCCTGTTCGCGCTGTTGCTGGCAGGCTGTAGCACGGTCGACTATTACGGCCAGCTGGCCCGCGGGCAACTGCAGTTGCTGCACGCGCGGCAACCGGTGCAAACCCTGATCGACGACGCAGAGACCGAGCCGCAACTGCGCCAACGTCTGGTGCTGTCCCAAGAGGCACGAAGCTTCGCCAGTGAGCGCCTGGGGCTGCCGGACAATCGCAGCTATCGCTTGTATGCCGATCTACAACGGCCGTTCGTGGTGTGGAACCTGTTCGCCACGCCGGAGTTTTCCCTGCAACCGCAACTGCACTGTTTTCCGATCGCGGGCTGCGTGGCTTATCGCGGTTTTTATCAGCAGAACCGAGCCCGCGGCGCGGCTGCGCTGCTCAATGCGCAGGGACTCGACACCTACCTGGGTGGTGTGGAGGCTTACTCGACCCTGGGTTGGTTCGATGATCCGATCCTCAACACCATGCTGCGCTGGAGCGACGAACGCCTGGTCGCGGTGATCTTCCACGAACTGGCGCATCAGCAGTACTACCTGGCCGGCGACACCGCCTTCAACGAGTCCTACGCCACCTTCGTCGAGCAGGAGGGGCTACGCCAATGGCGCGCTGCACGTGGCTTGCCGGCTCCGCAGCAATTGTCGGTACAGCCGCGCGAGCAGTTCAGCGAGCTGGTGCTGGCCAGTCGCGCGCGCCTGGAAGCCCTCTACGCCAGCGGCCTCGATGCCGACGCGATGCGTGCTGGCAAGCAAGCCGAATTCGACCGTCTGCGCGACGAGTACCGGCAACTGCGGGCCACGCAATGGAAGGGCGTCGGCTACTACGACGGCTGGATCAACGGGCCGCTGAACAACGCCAAACTGCTGCCCTTCGGTCTTTACGACCGCTGGGTGCCTGCCTTCGCCAGGCTGTTCCGCGAGGCGCAGGGCGACTGGCCAACCTTCTATCGTCGGGTGGCGGAACTGGGTGCTTTGCCCGATGCGCAACGGCTTATACAACTGCAAGCGCTAGATGCTGTCCGAGAGAAGTGAACAACACGCAGAGGAAGGTCGTGATGAAAGGATGGACGGCAGTGATGCTGGTGCTTGGCCTGGTGGGCAGCAATGCCTGGGCCGCGCCCAAGTCGTGCGAGGAGCTCAGGCAGGAGATCGAAGTGAAGATCCAGGCTGCGGGCGTGGCCAGCTATACGCTGGAGATCGTGCCGAACGAGGAAGTCGAGGACGACGGCATGGTAATCGGCACCTGCGACAACGGCACTCGCAAGGTGATCTACCAGCGCAATGACCTCACCGGTTCGAGGATGATGTAGCCCTCAGCCAGCGAACGCCTGGTGCAACTGCGCCAGCGTCTGGACGTGATGGGCCGGCCGTTCGCCGCTCAACTCTTCCAGGCTGCCGAAGCCGTAACCTACCGCGACGGCATCGAGGCCGTTGCTGTGAGCGCCGATCAGGTCGTGCTTGCGGTCGCCGATCATCAGCGTATCGGCGGGGTCGAGGCCTTCCTGCTCGAGCAGGTGGGCGATCAGCTCCACTTTGTTGGTACGTGTGCCATCCAGCTCGCTGCCATAGATCGTCTTGAAGTAGCGACCGAAATCGAAGTGGCGGGCGATCTCCGTGGCGAACACCGTGGGTTTGCTGGTGGCGATATACAGCGTGCGTCCTTGCTCGCGCAGCAGCTGCAGTAGCTCGACGACGCCCTCGAACAGCTCATTCTCGTAGAGCCCGACTTCGCGAAAGCGCACCCGGTAATGGTTCACCGCCTCCCAGGCGCGCTCCTCGCTGAGGCTGTAGGTGTGCATGAAGCACTGCAGCAGCGGTGGGCCGATGAAGTGCTCCAGTGCCTGCAGGTCGGGCTCATCGATATCCAGTTGCGCCAGGGCGTACTGCACCGAGCGGGTGATGCCCTCGCGCGGGTCGGTCAGGGTGCCGTCGAGGTCGAAGAGAACGGTGCGCTGCTGCATGGTATGGATATCCGCTGGCCTGAAACGGCGCGAATTGTCCCGCAACGCAAGCCGCTCAAGCAACTCAGGCCGACGTTGGGCGATAGACCCAGCGCAGGCTCAGGCGCGTCAGTGGCCAGAGCAGCGCCAGCAGCACAAGCCCGAACAGCAGCACCAGCGCCAGGGCCACGAACTCCGAGCCGGCATACAGAGCCACCAACAGCACGACGCAAAGTACGGTCGCCACGACCAACCAGATCCCCATGCATAGCAGCACGCTTGCCAGCAGACGACCGACAGCCAGACGCGGCAACTGCGGAGGCAGCGCGCCGCGGGCGGCGAGCAGGGCGACCAGCCCGTACAAGAGTCCGGAAGCACTGCTGGCAGCCTGCAGCCACTCCATGCCGTAGGGGTTGATGACGCCGGCCGGCAGCAGCGTGAGCAGTTTCATGTAGATAACGCAGAACAGCAGGCCGAAGGCCAGCGCGGTTTCGCCGCGGCTGACCAGGCCGAGTCCGCTTTCGACCTGGCCCGTACGGCGCATCAGGTGCAGGCTCAGCCACAGTGGCAACAACGTCGCCAGTACGAAGGAAACGAGGTTCAACGGTTGCAGCAGTAGAGTGGGGGATATCCCGTGATCGCCTTCGTAGATCCATGTAATCAAGTGAGTCACCAGCAGCCTGAAGAATAGGCCGACCAGAACGAAGGCCACGAAGTAGAAGCCGACGAAGAGCGCGATGAGCCGACCTGGGCGGGTGACGTTCACCAGATTGTGCCGCTGCAGGTAATAGCGGGTCAGCAGCAGCGCACTGCAGCCATCGATTGCCAGCGCGCCGAGCCAGTAGGTCGCCAGCTGCCACAAATCGTCCAGGTAGGCTTGCAGGTATTCGGGCTGCAGAGTCAGCCACATGATGACCCAGGAGATCATCTGGCCCGCTGCACAGCAGAGCATCGCGGTGATCAACAGGCGCATGGGCAGCCCGGACGGCTGTCTGGCCTCGCTCGCGGGGCTGGGGTCGACCTGAGCAATGGCGTAAGGGTTGCTGTGCATGGGGGATTCCTTTCGGGGCAGGTCTTTCAATGACGGCAGGATATACCGGCGCAACGTGCGTTGCTGTGATGGTTCTACGGTTCGCCAGACAAGAGCGGCCATGAGGTATTCGCACTGGTCATGGGGCTGAATTTTCCTGATCCGAGACCTGTCACTTCCGGTGTGGTTATAGCTTTGAAACATTTTGTTTCATTTGTTCGGGCTGGAGGCGCCGGGTTTTCCCGGGGTCATCCGTCTTGGGTGGTAAGAGCCGGATATTTTTTCGCTCTCCACGAGTTGCATGGCGCCTGCACGGGCGCGTTGCGTCTTTCACCTTGCACCTCACCCTGGCGTGTCACGCTGCCTTCGTTTGCCTGAGTGCGAGCGCAGGTTCGGTTGACGTCGGGGATGGTTATTGGATGCTCAGGCAGAGGTCGGGCCCGTCATGACGTTTTCCCCTTTCCCCATTCGCCGGCGCTGGCTGCTCGCCGCGGTCGCGCTCGTGCCGGTTATCGCTCTGGCCTGGTTCAACGGCGAGCCGACGCCTGTCTACGAAACTGCTGTGGTTGGCCGAGGCGACGTGGAGGCCACGGTGGTCGCCATCGGCACCCTGCAGCCGCGCTATTCGGTGGATGTTGGCGCCCAGGTGTCCGGGCAGATCATGCGTTTGCATGTTGAGCCGGGTGATCAGGTGGAAAAGGGCCAGTTGCTCGCCGAGATCGACGCCAGCCTGCACGAAGCCACGGTGGAGGCGGATCGCGCCGCTCTCGACGGCCTGCGCGCGCAGTTGCAGGAGCAGCAGGCGCAGTTGCTGCTGGCGCGCCAACAGCATGAGCGGCAGTTGCACCTGGCCAAGCTCGACGCCACCCGTGAGGAGGATGTGCAGAGCGCCGCCGCTGGCTACACATCGGCCAAGGCGCGGCTCGACAACCTGCGCGCGAAGATCGCCGAAAGCCAGGCTTTGCTCAAACGTAACGAGGCGCAGCTCAGTTACACCCGTATCTATGCGCCCATCGCCGGTTCGGTGCTGGGTGTCGACGTGAAAGAGGGGCAAACCCTCAATGCCACCTACCAGACGCCAACGGTGATGCGCATCGCCGACCTGCGCAGCATGACCGGCTGGACGCGTGTCTCCGAGGCCGATATCCGTCGGGTCAAGGCAGGTCTGCCGCTGTACTTCACCACCCTCGGCGGTGACGAGCGGCGCTGGCACAGCACGGTGCGTCAGGTGTTGCCGGCGCCGCCGGTGCCGGCCAACAGCCAGGGCGAAGCCAGCAGCACCAGCAGCGAAACGGAAAAAGTGGTGCAGTACACCGTGCTGTTCGAGGTGGACAACGACGATGGTGAGCTGATGCCGCAGATGACCGCCCAGGTGGTGTTCGTCACTGCCTCGGCGAAGGGTGTGCTGACCGCTCCGCTGGATGCCTTGCAGGGCAAGCAGGGTCATTATCAGGTGCGCATTCTTGGCAAGGATCAGCCAGAGCTGCGCGTGGTGCAGGTCGGCGCGCGGGATCGCCAGGTGGCGGAAATTCTCGATGGCCTGCAGGAAGGTGAGCGTCTGGTAACGGGCGAGGCCCAGACCGATGCGGGGATGTCGAGGTTCCAGTGGTAACGCCGTTGATTGAGCTGCAAGGCATTCGGCGTACCTATGGTGGCGAGGGTGGTGCGCCAGCGGTGGATGTGTTGCGGGGCGTCAGTCTGTCCGTTCAGGCCGGTGAGTTCGTCGCCATTGTCGGCACCTCGGGCTCCGGCAAATCGACACTGATGAACCTGCTCGGCTGCCTGGATCGTCCCAGCGCTGGCAGCTACCGCTTCGCCGGTGAAGACGTGGCCGCCTTCGATGCCGACCAACTAGCCTGGCTGCGCCGCGAAGCGTTTGGCTTCGTGTTCCAGGGTTACCACCTGATCGCCACCGAGTCGGCACGGGAGAACGTCGAGGTGCCGGCCATCTATGCCGGCATGCCGGCCGAGCAGCGCCGCGAGCGTGCGTCTGCGCTGTTGCGTCGGCTGGGGCTGGACGAGCGCCTGGAACACCGGCCGGGTCAGTTGTCCGGCGGCCAGCAGCAACGCGTATCGATTGCCCGGGCGCTGATGAATGGCGGACGCATCATCCTCGCCGACGAACCCACTGGCGCGCTGGACAGTCGCAGCGGCGAGGAAGTAATGGCGCTGCTGCACGAGCTGGCCGACGCCGGCCACACCATCATCCTGATCACCCACGACCGCGACGTCGCGGCTCAGGCGCGGCGGGTGATCGAGATCCGTGATGGCGAGGTCATCAGCGACAGTGGCCCGCAGCAGCCGATCAATGCCCTGCCAATGCCGGACATGAGCCTGGCCGGGCGCGATCATGGCGCGTCCTTCTTTGCTGAGCTGGACGAGATGTTGCGTGGTGCCTGGCGGGTATTGCTGATCAACCGTTTTCGCACGGCGCTGACCTTGCTCGGCATCGTCATCGGCGTGGCTTCGGTGATCGTCATGCTCGCCGTCGGCGAGGGCGCCAAGCAGAAAGTGGTCGCCGAGATGGGCGTGATGGGCGCCAACATGATGTACGTGTCCAGTGATGTGCCGCGCAGTGGCGGGCCAATTGGCGTGTTGACCCTGAGTGACTTCGAGGCCATCGGTGAATTGCGCGAGGTGGCACGGGTGATGCCGGTGCTACGCGACCCGGCCCTGATCCGGCATGGCCAGCAAGCATTGCAGACCGAGGTGCTAGGCGTCGGCGAACACATGCCGGCAATCCACCACTGGCCGGTAGCGCGGGGGCGCTTTTTCAGCGCGGCGGAGAATGAGGAAGTCGCTCCGGTGGCGGTGCTCGGTCACGAGGTTTACCAGACGCTCTTCCCCGATGGAGGCAATCCGTTGCGGCAGATCATCCTGATCAACAGCTCGCCGTTCGAGGTGATCGGCGTGATGAGCGAAAAGGGCAGCGATGCGGGCGGCAACTATCCGGATGAGCAGGTGCTGGTGCCCCATAGCACAGGCGTGGTGCGGGTCTTCCCGAAGCTGCGCGACGAGAGTTACGGGAGCATCGAGGCACGCAGCAGTGACCTAGTGCTCAAGGCACAGAGCGCAGTGGAAGAGCTGATGTTGCAACGTCACGGGCGCAAGGATTTTCGCGTCTACAACTCCGCCGCCAAGCTGCAGGCCGAGGCCAAGACGCGGCAGAGCATGACCCTGATGCTGGGTTTGATCGCGGCCGTATCACTAATGGTCGGTGGTATTGGCGTGATGAACGTGATGTTGATGACGGTACGCGAGCGCACCCGCGAGATCGGCATTCGCATGGCGACCGGTGCACGGCAGCGCGACATCCTGCGCCAGTTTCTCACCGAGTCGGTACTGGTGACGCTGGTCGGTGGCAGCGTCGGTGTGGTCACCGGGTTGCTGTTCGGTGCACTGCTGATCGCCTGGAACGTGCCGTTGGTGTTCTCGCTGTCGGCCATGCTGCTGGCATTCGCCTGCTCGGTAGGCACCGGCCTGGTGTTCGGCTATCTGCCGGCCAAGACTGCGGCGCAGCTCGACCCGGTCGTGGCGTTGGCCGCGCAATGACAGGAATTCCGATGACGCCTTACCTGATCCCCGGTCTGCTGGCAGCGCTGCTGTTGGGCGGCTGTACCCGGACAGCCGATGCTCCGACAGATCTGCCCGCAGCCCCCGAACACTGGCGCAACGCTGCCGCTGAAAGTGCCCAGCCGCCCCGTCAGCAATGGTGGCGGGCTTTTGCCAGCCGTGAACTCGATGAGCTGATGGCGCAGGCCTTGCGTGACAACCAGGATCTGGCCGCCGCCGTTGCGCGTCTGCGCCAGGCCGAAGCGTCCGCGCGGCGTGCAGGTGCCGAACTGTCACCACGCCTTGATGGCAATCTTGCTGTCGACCGCCAGGCGCGGCTTGGCGGCAACGCGGAGGTCGATGGCAATGCCTACAGCGGCAATGTCGCCGCCAGTTATGAAGTCGATCTGTGGGGGCGCCTGCGCGCCAGTCGCGACAGTGCCGCTTTTGCCCGCGATGCCAGCCAGTTCGACCGCGCTGCCCTGCAGGTCTCCCTGAGCGCCGCAGTGGCCTCGACCTGGCTGGACACCGTTGGCTTGCAGGAGCGCCAGCGCATCGCTCGCCTCAACCTGGACAACGCCGAGCGCGTGCTGGGTACGGTCGAGGCGCGGCAGAGCGCCGGTGCGGCCACGTCGCTGGAGCTGGCTCAGCAGCGCGGCGTGGTGGCCGTGCAGCGGCGTGAGCTGGCGGCCGTCAGCCAGCAATGTGAAGACAGCCTGGCAACTCTGGCCGTCCTGCTTGGCGGGCGCGTGGATCAGTTGCCGGCCAGCCAGGCGCGTTTGTTCGAACTGCCCATGCTCGATATCGGCGCAGGCATCCCCAGCGAATTGCTGCTGGCCCGTCCGGATCTGGCCCGTGCCGAAGCCAACCTGGCGGCTGCGCATGCCAATCTGCAGGCCGCTCGCGCCGCTCTCCTGCCGCGCCTCAGCCTGAGGGCCACGCTCGGCGGCAGTGCCGACAGCGCCTCACGGGTATTCGCCAATCCGCTGTACTCCCTCGGCAGTGCGCTGACCGCGCCGATCTTCGACGGTGGCAGCCTGCGCGCCGACCGTGATCTGGCCATGGCGCAGCGTGAGGAGCTGCTGGCCGATTATCGCGGTGCGCTGATCACCGCCTTCGCCGAGGTCGAGGTGGCGCTCAATGGGTTGAGCGGCAGTGCTGCGCAGCAGCAGGCGCAGGACGAGGTACTGCTGCAGGCCGAGCGTGCCTTCCGCCTGGCCGAGTCCCGCTACCGTGCAGGCGCCGAAACCCTGCTCACGCTGCTCGATACGCAACGCAGCCTCTACAGTGCGGAAGATGAAGCGGCGCGACTGCGCATGCTGCACCTGCAGGCGAGCGTCAATCTGGCACGGGCGCTGGGCGGCGGCTGGCGTGATGAGCCAGCCGGATCGTCAGGCCGTTGACAAGCGCCGCGCCAAGCCACGATGGTGGGCAATGAAAACCGTATTGATCAGGATGATGGCCGCCGCCATGGGTAAGCGTAAACGCAAGACACTGCCAAAGGATTTCGCTCAGTTGTTGGAGCACGCCTCGTTCACCGAACTGGTCTCCGTGTTCGATGGTTGCGAGCTCGAAGCCACCGGTGGCTACGGCAAGAGTACAGCGCTGGGGTTCTACAATTGCCCCGATGAGCTGGTTCGTTGGCTGGTGGAGCAGGGCGCCGACATCGATGCCCGTGACACCTACCAGCGCACGCCGCTGCACCATCGCAGTTCGAGCTGGATCGGCGGTGTCGATCTGCTGCTCGACCTGGGTGCGGACATCGAGGCACAGGATTACCAGGGCGACACGCCACTGCATGCAGCAGCCAAGAGCCACAAGTCGGATGCGCTTGCTGCGTTGATTCGCCGTGGCGCGAATATCGATGCCAGGAGTCGGCAGGGGCATGGCGTGCTGCACGTCGCTCTGGCCACCACCCGCAACGCCGACATCGAGGCCACTGCGAAGATCGCCCAGATCCTGCTGGATGCGGGTGTACAGGTGGATGATGGCATGCGTGCCGACGTGCAGCGCATTGGTCGCGAATTCGAGTTTCACCGCGCCGGCTTCAACCCGGACTACCTCGAGGCGACGGATGCAGGTCTGGCCAGCCTCTATCACCTGTTCGATGTCACCCCTGTCGCCTCACGCACGCTTCACGACGGCAAGGCAACCATCGTCGTCGCGGCAGGCCCCTGGCCTGAGCAGCACCAGCAGCTTTGGCAACTGCTGGTTCCATCCTCCGGCCCTGCAGCAACTGTGCAGGGCGAGGTGATCCGCCTCAGTGGGCGTATTTCCCGCGAGATTCATCACAACGGCTCAGCCAATTGGGACGGTGATTTCAAGGCCATGTTGGCCGCTCTGGTCGGCCATCTTGGTAGTGCCGTGTCTCTGCTGTCCGGCGAGCTGGCTGAAGCTCAGGCACTGGCTGTTGCGCTGCGCAGCGGCGACGATGACGCCGAGCGCACGGATCGGCTCTGCGATCTGGCCATACGCTGGGTCATCGCCAACCCGCAGCCTTTGGTGCTGCAGGCGCCTGCCTACGGCAGGTAATGGATCTGCGCATCGCCACTCGATGGTGGCGATGCGGCGGTGGCGTTCCACCTCAGAAGTCGCGCACCTCGTCCATGGCGGCGTCGATCACCGCGCGATCCACGGGCAGCGTCTCGACCCCGAACAGTGCAACGCGCTTCCCATCCACTGCATCCATGATGCCCATCAGGGCGACGTAGATCGCTTCGCGCTCCACGGTCTCGATGAAGCCTGATCGGCGATCCAGTGCATTGAAACCCTCGGTGTACTCACGAACCAAGGCTGCCAAGGTTACGGCGAGGTCGGCAGCGCTGCTGCCTGATTGGGCGGCTATATCGAGGGCGGTCGATCGTGCCTTGCGATAGAGGGCAGCGGCTTTCCTGGCCTGCGCCGGTGTGATGGTGTCCAGGCCGTCCCAGTCGCGAAACGGATTGTCGAGATTCGCAGCGAGCCATTCCGGCTTGCGCGCCTGGCGAACCTCGAGATCCAGGCCGCTGAGTGCGCGAGCCTTGTAGGCCTTCTTGACCCAGGTGGCGACATCCGCCGGCAGGCTCGATAGCCAAAGGCGGCCCAGCTTCGGCCAAGCCTCGGGCGACGGGAAGGCCTCGGCCTGGTAGCCGAAGGTGTCGGTCAATGTGAGGGTGTGCAACTGCTCGAATCTGGCCAGAGCCTCTGCATGCCTCAGCACGCAGGGCGCGCCCCAGATGCGCAGTTCTTGCAGCGCCGGAAATCGCTGGGCGATCCTGGCGACATCGACTTCGCGTACCTTGTTGAGCAGCAGGCTCCTTAGCGTTTCCAACCCCGACCACACGGGTGGCACTTCAGCGGTGTTGAGTGAGAGCCACCGGCCGGCCGCAGGCTGATGGATCGTCAGGCTCGGCTCGGCCTTGCCGACCAGCGACAGCATCTCGAGATCGTCATTCACATACAGATCGCGCACACCGGTCACATCGATGATGAAGCGGGTGAGATGCGTATCGCGCACGTCGATCCTGTGCTGACCATGGTTGTGAATACCGACTTCATTGATGAAGGGGCGGCGGCGGATGAAGTCGAGCAGACCCTCGATGGGCTCAACCACGTGGACCGAGGTGAGGATGGGCAAGTCGTCGAACGTCGTCAGATCGCCGATGGCTTTCACGTCTTCGGTGAACAGCCGCGTGGCCGAACGGCGGATTTTCATGCCATGCGGGGTCTCCAGTACCACGCTGTCGTCGCCGCACGCATGGGCCTGCTTGAAGCGCTGGCGTGCCGCCTCGGGAGTGGCGTTCCACCGCTGCTGGTTAACGAACAGGCCGCCATCTGGCCAGTCCGCGTAGCTGTTCGTGTGGTCTTCGATCAGTGGCGCCAGATGGCCAATGCGTGTGTAACCCTGTGGCACCCTGGCAGGCACCCAGAGGTGCTCCAGATGGTCGTTCCAGAAGTGGAAATCGAAACGCGCCGGTTGCATCTCGGCAATCTGGGCCGCATTGGGCAACTCGTCGAACGTGGGGCTCAACAGCAGCACTGCCGCATTCGTATGCTTGCCTTCCTGGCGCACATGGGTCACCTGCATGGCGACGTATGCCCCCAGGCGAGCATTGAATACAGCGAAGACATCTCCGGGAACGGGCGACATGACGGTGAGACTCCTGGGTGGCTATGAGAAGCGCCCGACAGTCTAAGTCATGTGGTGTTTGGGGCGCCCGAAAAGGCGCTGTAGCTGGTGTATTCCAGTAGGGGCAGCTGTCCGGCCACGGGCTGTCCGCAACGGGCTTGCCGACTCACGGAGGATGCATCCATTCGTTTTGCTTCCGTGTGAAGGGACGCTCAAGCCTGTTCGCCGTACCGATTCCTGAACCACTCATCGATGGCATGCTGCACGTCGGGGCATGCCCGGTTGGCGTCTTCGACGATACTGGCGCCGGTTGCCGGGCAGGTCAGGCCGAATTCGATGTGCAGCCAGGCGCGTAGAGCTTCCGCTGAGCCTGGATCATCGGGTGGCTGGTTCAGGTCGTCGGAGCCCAGCTCGTCGTAGCCGATGCCGAACAGTTGCAGGAAGTCCTCGAAGTTCTTCGCCAGCACCCGATTGTCACAACCTTCCGAACCCAGATGGACGACTGGCGCCTGGCGGGCATCGGTGCCGCCGAGCAGCCAGAAGGCGACCAGCGAACCATCCGGGCCGGCGCCGAAGCAGGCGAAGTTGGCAGCCATGGCTGCGTCGCCATCGAACCAGGCGAGCAGGCCACCGTAGTCGTCGGGCCTGAGGCGCATGCAGCCGCTGATGGGGTAGTCGGTTTCATCCAGATAGTCGCAGATTCGGCGCAGCGCATCGGGGAGCACGACGCCTGCTGGAACGCTGGCCTGGATACGCTGGAAGCGAGTCATGTCAGCAATTGCTATCCATTGATGAGATTTATCGGAGGCTTCCTGCACCAGTCAGACGACTGTGCTAGTCACGTCATGAAGTCCGTTTTGGTTTGTGACCATTTTCGGTCGTTTCACCCCTAGAGCTTCGGCTGCTGTGGAACAAAATTCTGTAACTCCGGCCGTGGGTAGGTGCGGAATTCGTCAGCCCATTTGTCCGGAGATGGAATTATCTCGAACGCAGGTAGTTCGTCGTAGATGAAATCGAATTTGAAGTTGCCGTCAGGGGTAAGTGTGAACGTAGCGGTGTACCAGGCATGCCCGTTTTCATGGAGGGCTGCCATTTTGGTACGTAGCTCGCGAAACGCATCGCTTAATTCATCTTCCGCGACGAACGACACTGTTTTTACGTCATTGAGCAGATAGTGGCCGGTCTCCGAAAAAAACCGGGTAATGGCCTGGAACGAATAGGTAGCGTCTGTCCAACCGTCCTCTGGCAGCACTTCGTACACACCTTTTGCGATGGTTTGCTGCAGCTGTTGAATTTCGGGTGTCATTTCATTGACCTGTAGGGTTTATGATCGTGTGCTTGGACGTAGTGCCGCCGAGCGAAGTACCGGCGACCACGTGGTAGCCGGCATCGCCCCGAACGCCCTTGTACAGGTCGCCGATGCACACCCTGGGCTTTGACGTCGAGCGAAGACTAGGTTTGATTGCCGATGGTGGCGAAGCAGACCTGTGCCTGATTAGCAGCCTGACCGATACGAGTCACTGATTCACATCCCATATCGGTGCAGGCGATTGCGGGTGAAGCGATGCTATAGAAATCAGGTGTTGTGAACTAAGTCAGCCGGATAGTGCGGATGCGTTCTGAAAGACGAATCGTCTATTCCAAATAGCTTCACTACCAGTGCGGCTTCAAAGCACCAATAACCAACGTAGCCGGTGTCTTCGCCCTTATGGTTGTCGTACCACGCTGCAAGGTTCTTGTTGCCTTTGTACCAGCCGTCGAGGAATTTCTTGACCAGATTGGATTGCTCTTGCGAAGGCGCATCCAGTGCTTGCAGCAACAGCGCATATTGCTTGGGGAACACCAATTCGTTGGATACGGCACGCTGATGAGCGCCGAGTTTCACGGCGATACGGTCCAGTAGCGCGTCCTGGCCTGCGTTGTTGATCAGCGCGATTACGCGCCCAAGGTGTGCTTCGTCCATACCGAGACAGACGGCCAGAGAGAGCCACCAGAAGAAATCCAGGTAGTTGTCGAAACTCAGTCGCTCATATTGGATGCGTTTTTTTTGCTCGTCCTTAGGCAGGGCGGCGCACAGCGCTTTGAGTTGCTCACGCTCAGCGAGCAGTCTGACTATATGGCCGCTCAAATTGGCAACCCGGTCGCCACGCGAATAGCTCATGACGATGACTTCAAGCGCCTTATTGCAGAGATCCGCAGCGGCGGTTACCTTGCCGTAGGGCAGCGGTATGCCTCCAGAGTCGAGACGGTTCTGCTTCTGTTGCATTCTCTCCAGGTCATACGAAATCCATTTGTCGAAGAACTCTTTGCTCTTTAGCGTATCGCGCGGCATTGATCTGCCCCTCTGTCTCAAAATCCCGGAACCTTTCCGGCGTTACCCCTGACCACATTGCCAGAGCTGTCGATAAGTCTTGGCCTATCGAGGCGCTTCATGACCCAGGCATCATCCATCTGATTGGTGCCATCGGCCAATCTCTTGCTGAGCTGCGATGAGTTGTACTTCGCCTCAGTGATGAGGTATTCGGGGGGCGGGTTTGAGTTCTTGTAGACGCTATTTAGTCTACTGATAGTAGTTGTATATGCCCGAGTCTTTTTCGGTTTTCAAGTGAATAGCTGGGTCTTAAAGTCGGCGAAGGAGGGTGCAACTGGCTCCGTATGCGGAGCGAAATCATCGGATTGGTTGTGATCCCAAAGTACTACCTCGGGGCATTCAGCGTTTTTCCGAAAATCTAAGCAGAGAAAGTCACCAGAAAAAAGCGCTGCGAAAGGAATGAGCTTGCAGCCGATCTCGTCAGGATCATCGCCGAGTCGGGAGTCCAACGCTGTCATCACTACCGATATGTCGTACTCACCTATATCCTCTGAGTTAGGGTCTAGCATAACGGGTAGAAAGCGTTCAATCAGTCTGTCCGTACCCTCATGGATAAATAGATTTTTTTCGGGGATTCCACCATTGCCGTATTGGAGGAACTCAATAAAATCCTGAGGCAGTTTTACTCTGCAGTAACGCTCGAGTGAAGTGGTCGCTTCAATAGGGGGCGCTGAAATCTGGCCTACTGTTTTTAATTCCATAACAAACTCCTGGTTCATCTCTTGCCTGCCGCCCACATGCCTGTAGACCGACCGCCAGAGTGAGTAATGATGTTATGCGGCCCAAACGGAATAAGTTCCATTCTACCCGGCAGCTCTGAGTGGTGCCATGTGAACCCGCTAGGGCGACCTCCGGGTATCTGGCTATCCAGCCATTTGAACTGCGCTTTGTCGCCCGTTTTCCACAAATACTCAGGGAGGTGGTCGACCCGGCTAACCAATCCTGCTTTCTCGAAATCTGGAAACTTGGTGCCAGGTTTGAAAGGCACATCTGGTATCAAACCCTCCGCTATTGCTTGCCGCTTTATCGCCTCCTTTTGCCCTCGGGTGAGGTTCTCACCACCAGGGAAATCTTTTTCCCATGACCAGCGTTTGTTTGAGTTCACTAGCTTTGCGTATTGCTGAGCGTTTGACAATTTGGCTACATGCACACTGGTCACGGCTGCATCCGCGGCTTTTTCTGCTTCCTTGGCGGACTCCGGCAGGCGCCGCCCCAAACCACCCGCATCCGATGCTACGTCGGCCCCCTTGTTGCATCCGCTGCAGTATCCAGTACACGTGCTGCCTTGCCGGCTCTACTCGCACCCTTCACCACCACGCTGCCGGGTATCAACATCGATAGGAAAGAGCCGCCTTGTTGCGCATCGCTGTTCAGTTCGAACAGATCACCTGTGGTACCTGCACTCATTAGCTGGCTTGCCTGACGGGCAAGCTCATTGGCGTTGGCCAGATCGCCGGCCTGATGGGCGGCAACGGCTGCCTTTTCCATGGCGTTGGCGCGTACGGCTACGGGTGGGATACCAGCCACCGATGTGTACTTGCTGGCCATCACGCCCAGGTTCCATAGGTCGGTGGGCAGGTTGCCGATGCCCTTAAGCACGCCGACGCCGGTATCTAACGGGTCGTCAGTACTCGCTCCGGCGATTCGCTTGGTGCTGCTCCAGGCGCCGGAACCGAAGTCCTTGGTCTTCTCCCACAGCGAGCGTTCGTCGGGGCGAACAGCCACTCCAGCGGTTTGTTTTAGGCCGGGTTACCACGGGCATCAAGGAATATGCCGATATAGGCCGTGATGGCGAAGATGGAGAGAGCAGTCAGGAGGCTGGAGCGTGGTTTGTTCATGGAGACGATTCTAGAACAGGCCCGTACTGTGATTAACGTTGCGACATAGGTGCGGTGAGCCGAATCAAACGCATGACGACATGTCGGGAGCTCTTACATGCTGATGAGAGTGCGTATTGCTGAACAGCTTTCAAGTGATCATCGTTGTAGCTCGTCCTGTCATAGTGAAGGCATATAACGAAAGCAACCCATCCCGCAGTGGTAATCACCGGGATACTTAACCAAGATGACATTGCCTGTTTCTATTCTAAGCAGACTTTATATCTATTGTTTTTTCTCGATGCAAATTATTAAGATTAGGAGTAAGTAATGACAAGTGTTCGTATGAAACTCTCAAAATTTGATGCCACTTTCCGAGTGCTGCGATTCGTCGGGTCGATCTCGACCACATTCCATGTATCTATGTCGTAACCCACGTTGTAGCCCTGAAGGTCATCGCCTATGAGCAGAACGTTTTCGACGCCATCGCTATCCCCATAGATTTCTTCAGGTTCAACTGGCCCGCTGTAGAGCTCGAATGCGGCATCACCAATCTCTCCTGCTCCAACAGCCAACAGGAAGTCAATGTAGTCATTGGGAATGGCTGGGTAAATGGCACGGATAGCGGCCTCACCATTTGGCGAAATTGGAATCATCCTGTCGATTAAGGAACCTTTGCCCTTCGCATTTTGATAATCCAGGTACATGCTCATGATTTGCTCTCACTTTTCGAATAAGTCTCGGGCCGGGCTGCCCGATCTATGTATTCCGCCCTGATGTTGATCTGGGAATCTGGCTGGATGCATATTCCACCATTTATTGGGTCCGCCGTAGCTGGATTCAATCAAGTGATGTGCATCGTAGGGTTGTCCAACACGTCGAATAACGGAGCCGTTTTTCGAGAGTACATCCTCGCTATACCTTGGCCATTTCTGATTTGTATTTTTTTCCCACTCTGAAATCAAATCGTTTTCCACTCGATTGAAGTCAGTCCGGTGCGCCGCTGCGGCCTCCACATCTAAGCGCTGGTACTTATTGGATCGTAGGTCTTGCTCAAGCAATTTTCTTTGGTTTTCAGGGATCTTCCGACCGGTGCGAGCTTCGACATCTTTGATGTAGGCTCTGATTTTTTTCGCAAGCTCCGTCCAGGCTGTGCTTCGAGGCGCAATATGTACACCTTGTTGGGCTTTTGTTCCTGCGGCTCTCGCATCGACCGCTGAATCCAGCGCATGTGCCCCACGCACCGCTTTGCCCGCTCTACTCGCCCCCTTCACCACCACGCTGCCGGGTATGAACATCGACAGTACAGAGCCACCGGTCTGTGCATCGCTGGTCAGCTGGAACAAATCCCCGGCGTAGCCTGCGTTCATCATCTTGTTGGCCTGGCTGGCCAGTTCGTTGGCCTTGGTCAGGTCGCCGGCTTGGTGGGCGGCAAGGGCTGCCTTTTCCATGGCCTGGGCGCGCAGCGCGATAGGCGGGATACCCGCCGCCGAGCTGTATTTGCTGGCCATCACCCCGAGGTTCCAGAGATACGTAGGCAGGTTACCGATGCCCTTGAGTACGCCGCCGGTATCCAGCGGGTCGTCAACGCTGGCCTCGGCTATGCGTTTGGTGCTGCTCCAGGCGCCGTATCCGAAGTCTTTGGTCTTCTCCCACAGCGAGCGCTCGTCGGCTTCGGCGTCGAGCAGCGCCTGCAGTTCCGGGTTGGTCTCCTCGGCGGTTTTTTCGGCCTGGGTATCTGCGCCGCGCTGGGTGGTGACGGCCTTGCCCAGCGCACCACCGACACCTGCGCCATTGCAATTGACCAGGCAGGTGGTGCTGTCCTGGCGCACCACGGGACTACCGTTGACCTTGACGTCGTTCTGGCCGCTGAGGAACTTGACGTAGCCGCTGCCGAGCGAGGTGCCGGCTACCACGTGGGAACCGGCATCGCCCTAGAGGCCCTTGTGCAGGTAGCCGACGTTTGACGTCGAGCGAAGACTAGGTCTGATTGCCGATGGTGGCGAAGCAGACCTGTGCCTGATTAGCAGCCTGACCGATACGAATCACTGATTCACATCCCATATCGGTGCAGGCGATTGCGGGTGAAGCGATGCCATAGAAATCAGGTGTTGTGAACTAAGTCAGCCGGATAGTGCGCATGCGTTCTGAAAGACGAATCGTCTATTCCAAATAGCTTCACTACCAGTGCGGCTTCAAAGCACCAATAACCAACGTAGCCGGTGTCTTCGCCCTTATGGTTGTCGTACCACGCTGCAAGGTTCTTGTTGCCTTTGTACCAGCCGTCGAGGAATTTCTTGACCAGATTGGATTGCTCTTGCGAAGGCGCATCCAGTGCTTGCAGCAACAGCGCATATTGCTTGGGGAACACCAATTCGTTGGATACGGCACGCTGATGAGCGCCGAGTTTCACAGCGATACGATCCAGTAGCGCGTCCTGGCCTGCGTTGTTGATCAGCGCGATTACGCGCTCAAGGTGTGCTTCGTCCATATCGAGACAGACGGCCAGAGAGAGCCACCAGAAGAAATCCAGGTAGTTGTCGAAACTCAGTCGCTCATATTGGAAACGGTTCTTTTGCTCGTCCGATGGCAATGCATCGCACAGTAACTTCAGTTGCTCACGGGCAGCCAACAGGCTTTCGAGGTCATCGCGAAAACCGGTAAGGCTATCCCCTCTTGAGTAGCGCATTATGATGCGATCAAGAATTTTCCTGGCAAGGTCATATGCCGCTTGAACTCTGCCATATGGCGCCAAGGAGTTGGACCCTAGTTCGTCGAGTATTTGTTGGATTACATCTTGATCGTAATCAATCCATTCATCGAAATACGCCGTCGTTTTCACGTTGTCACGAGTCATCAATTATTTCCTTTAAAAATTCGGAACTTTCCCAGCATTGCCTCTGATTACGTTACCTGCACTGTCAACCAGCTTGGCGTTTACCTTGCCATCCTCGCCAACACGAAGTACCCACTTTTGAACATCTCCGCGGCGCATGGACGCGCGAATGGCATCAGCCTGCCTTTTACCAACTTGTGCATCCAATCGGTTTCTTACCCAGGCATCATCCATCTGATTTGTGCCATCGGCCAATCTCTTGTTGAGCTGCGATGAGCCGTACTTCGCCTCGGTGATGATGTACTCGGGAGGCGGGTTTGAATTCTTGTAGACACCATCAATGCCGTTCTGCCCGGGCTTGTAATTGCCGTCCGTTTTACCCAGAGGCTCGTATCCTTTACCTACCATGGCCTCATGTGCCGCCTTCTCGCCTGTTGCCGCCTTGACGTGCACCCCTGGGCCCGAACTCTTGCCTACATCTGCGGCTTTCTCGGCGTCGGCCGCCTCATCCAGAACTCGCACTCCACGTGCTGCCTTGCCCGCTCTACTCGCCCCCTTCACCACCACGCTGCCGGGTATGAACATCGACAGTACAGAGCCACCGGTCTGTGCATCGCTGGTCAGCTCGAACAAATCCCCGGCGTAGCCCGCGTTCATCATCTTGCTGGCCTGGCTGGCCAGTTCGTTGGCCTTGGTCAGGTCGCCGGCCTGGTGGGCGGCAAGGGCGGCCTTTTCCATAGCATGTGCGCGCAGTGCGATAGGGGGGATGCCCGCCGCCGAGCTGTATTTGCTGGCCATCACGCCGAGGTTCCAGAGATCTGTAGGCAGGTTGCCAATGCCCTTGAGTACACCAACGCCGGTATCCAGCGGGTCGTCAACGCTGGCCTCGGCTATGCGTTTGGTGCTGCTCCAGGCGCCGGAACCGAAGTCTTTGGTCTTCTCCCACAGCGAGCGCTCGTCGGCTTCGGCGTCGAGCAGCGCCTGCAGTTCCGGGGTGGTCTCCTCGGCGGTTTTTTCGGCCTGGGTATCTGCGCCGCGCTGTGTAGTGACGACCTTGCCCAGCGCACCGCCGATACCTGCGCCATTGCAATTGACCAGGCAGGTGCTGTCCTGGCGCACCAGCGGGATACCGTTGACCTTGACGTCGTTCTGGCCGCTGAGAAACTTGACGTAGCCGCCGCCGAGCGAAGTACCGGCGACCACGTGGGAACCGGCATCGCCCTGGACGCCCTTGTGCAGGTCGCCGACTCGATACACCGGCACGCCCTGGGCTTTCACGTCCGATGAGGACTGGGTCTGATTGCCAATGGTGGCGAAGCTGTCGAAGGGCACCACGGCATTGCCGACCTTGCAGAAGTCCGGTACCGAGCAGACGGCTTTCCATTCATGGCTGTCGTTGGCGGCGTGGCGGGCGTTGCCCACGAGATCCTTGCCGTCCTCCGTCGGTTTTGACTCCGCCAGCTCGCCATCCTTGTAGACCCCTTTGTCGTACAGATCCTTGACCTGCCTGGCGGTCTTGTCGAAGCTCTCGCGCTGGCCCGGAAAGTATTCGCCGTTGGCGGTGAAGGCTTCCCAGGGGTGGCCGCCACGGGCATACAGGCTATCCAGATTGTTCAGGGCGCCTGCGGCCTGTTCGGCGCTGTCGATACCGAAGTTCTTACGGAACAGGTCGGCGTTGTGGTACCGGCCTGCCGATATGTCTATCTCAAGTGCCATGCACGTCCTCCTGTACCAGGGGAACGTCCAGCGTGCCGATCGCCAGCCGCTGCCAGGGCTCGCCGCGCTCGAAGGTGCCGCGCCAGATCAGCGAGACGTGCCGGGCATCCAGGTCGATGGCCACGGTGTCGAGCACCAGCGGCCCTTGTCGGGTACGGCCGTGGAACGGGGTCAGCGATACCAGCGCGAGGATCCCGGGCAGACGGAAATGCGTCAGGCCCTCAGGCAGCATGCCGAGCAGGGAGATGAATTCGTCGCCGGTCAGGTAGCCGGGCTGGATCAGCTCAGGCGGCGCCGCCTGGTAGAAGCGTTCGTCGAAGTCGTCGGGCAGCAGGGGATAGCGCTCGCGCTGCCAGTGTTCGTCGTAGGTGCCGGCGTATTGCAGGCGTGCCTGGCTCCAGCGGGCGAGGGGGGCAAAGCCTTGTGGCGGCAGCGCGTCATGGGGGCTGGTGATTGGCGCATCGACGTCCTCGATCTGTGGCGCCGGCAGCTCGCTTACGCCCTCCAGCCATTGGCGTATCTGCGCCTGGGCCTCGGGGGACACGGTTTGCAGGTCGGCCTCGCCGGGCAGCCAGCCGCACCCGGCGGGATTATCGGGGTTGTACACCCGCTCTACCGGGCTCTGTTCGCTCGCCATCACGCTGTAGCAGCCACCGAAGGCATAGCGGTAGTCGAGGGGCACCTGGTTGACGGGTTCAGCGCTGCTCAGGCGCCACTCCTGCCCGTGGCGTTCGAAGCGCCGCGGGCCGTGCAGTTGCAGCAGCTTGCGCCGTGTGCCGACGCGAATGCCGGCGAGCCAGCCAGGTAGGGCGACACCGCCTTCGCTACGGGCGGTACCCGTGACGTAGATATCACTGGCCGGTTTGAGCAGCGTCAGGTCGCCTTCGCGGCGCAGCACGCTTTGCAGGGGGTTGGCTTCGGGATGGCCATCGTACTCATCGGCATAGACGATGGGTGCCTGCACATCGGCCCGCGGTAGTGGAAGATAGCTACCGGTCAGCGCGAAGGTGCCGCGCAGCACCAGTACGTCGTAAACGACGTCGCCTGGGCCGGTTTTCTCGAACCAGGCATGGGGGAAACCACTGCGATTATCGATCTGCACGCTATGTCCGTTCGCTATGAATCAAGCTTCGCCAGGTATCGATTGCGCGGCTGGAATGATCGACACGCTGTGCAGGCACTCGGGGTTGTTCTGCTTGAACGCGAAGCGCAGTTGGCCCCAGGGGCGTGCGCTTTCCCAAACGCTCGTCTCGTGCGGTGAGCGGCCACGCGGGGCCGAGACCAGAAGCAGTTCACCATACTGCGCTTCTATGTCATGGCGGCCTATGCAGGCACCGGTCAGAAACAGGCCGACGGTGCTCTGGCGAGCCGCATGCTCCTTGTTGAGCACCGTTAAACCAGTCTGCGCGATGCGCACGTTGCCTTGCAGGACAACCTCGCCACCAATCCAGCGGGTGCGGTGCTCATCCTGCTTGTCCAGCTGCAAGGTGCTGCCCAGTGTCTGCTCGATCTTGGTCTTGGTCAGCGGCCCTTGCTGCGCCAGTTTCTCGATGGTTTGCCAGAGCGTGAAAGAGGCTTGGTTCATCCGTTGGTTCTCGTTCGCTGTTGAACAGGCTGCCGTGCTCGCTACGAGCAGGTAGGCAAAGAGCCTGAAAAAGGGCCGCTTAATCGTCGACGTTATCGTCATACCAGCTGCCGTAATAATCGTTGTACGTGACGAACTGGCCGTCGACCTTGACCGATGAGGTTTCGCTGCCCCACACCTGGCCGACGGCCTTGCGGGCTGCACCTGTATCGCCGCTGCTGACGAGCTGGTCGTAGGCCGCGTTGTAAGCCGCATGGTTGGCCGCCGAACCATTGATGCTGATGTCCGGACCGCCGCTGGCGATGATCTCCCGTTGTACCTTGATGTTGTTCAGCACCGCAGCGCCCTCGTCTTGCAGAGCACCGCTGACGTAAGCAGCCTTGGAGGAAAGATTCTCCTCGTAGGGATTGGTGGCATGGCCCACCTCGTGAGCCAGCAGTTGGGTCACTGTGGCGGGCGAGCCACGCATGTCGCCGTCGATGACGATCCGGCTCACGTCACCTTCCTGACTCACGTATGTCCCTGCGCCTGCAGGGCCGTATTCGATATCCCAGCCTTGCTCCTGCAGCGAGCGCAGATCCTCCTGCAGCGCGGGTGACTGGGCGGCAATGCGATCCACTGCGCTGCCGAGGCCGGTGGTAACGGCGGCAGGCGTATCGGCCGCCGCGGGTGCATTGCTCCTCAACGAGAGGCTGCCCTGTGCTTCGGCGCCCGGGCGCTTGTCATTACCCTGGGCGCTCGGTGCGGCCTGCGAACCGAGGTCGCGCAGAACGCCAGTGACCGCTGCGAGTGCACCGACCTGCGAGCCGGGCTCCGCCTTGCCGCTGTGTTCTGGCGCTGGCTGCGCGGTACCCGAGTTGAGCAGGATATCGGACGGGGCATCGGCGTGCAGATACTCCTGCGCCTTGAAGTGGATGTCCTTGGCACTGAGGTAGATGGCATCCGGCGTCAGGGTCAGTTGCGAGCTGCCGACCTTGAACTCGATCTTGTCGCCGGCCGAGACGGCCCAGGTCTTGCCGACGAAATCGGTGCGGTTCATGCCCACTGCCGAGAACATCGCCATGCCGATGTTGCGGTTATAGCCCAGGCCGACGTTGGTCATCTTGGCCATGCCGATGCTCTCGACCTTGAAGCGTCCGATGTTCACCGTCTTGTTGTGGCCGATACTGTATCGCTCGTTGCGGGCGATCTTCTTGGTGCGGTTGGCGCCGACATCGACCGTCTCGTTGCGGCCGATGGACTTGCTGCGGTCGCGGCCGATGGCGTGGGTCTCGTCCAGCTCGACGACGATGTCCTGGTTACGTTCGGCATGGATGTACAGCTGCTCTTCGCCCTTCTTGTCCTCCATGCGGATTTCATTGAACTGCGCTGGCGTGCCACCCTTGCTGGAGCGGCTTTTGATGCCGCTCTGGGTGGCGTTGGCAGGTAGATCGTAAGGCACGGTTTGTTCGGCGTTGTAGACGCGACCGGTGATGATCGGCCGGTCAGGGTCGCCTTCCAGAAAACTAACGATGACTTCCTGACCAATACGCGGAATCTGGATCGAGCCCCAGTTCTTGCCGGCCCAGTTCTGCGATACGCGGATCCAGCAGGAGCTGTTCTCGTTGGACTGGTCGTGACGATCCCAGTAGAAGTGCACCTTCACCCGGCCGAACGAGTCGGTCCAGATTTCCTCGCCTTGCGGGCCGACCACCATGGCCGTCTGCGGCCCCTGCACGATCGGCTGCACGGTCAGTGGTAGCGGGCGGAAAACCTGGCTGGCATCGATGCACTCCAGGCGGCTGTCGAACTGCAGCGGCTCGTCGCTGGTGTTGTTCTCGAAGGCTTCCTGCACGATCTGGTAGTCGGCGCTGAGCGTCAGGTATTCGCGGTTCTGATCGGCGCGTGGGTAGCCAGTCATGCTGAACAGGTGACCGGCACCGATCCCGCGCGCGTTGCTGCGCAACTGTACGCGCTCGTACTGGGTATGAATGGCCTCGATGCGATTGCGTGCGTATTGCTCGCCGTCCTTGCTCTGGACGTATTCACCGGGGTAGTCGAACAGTGGATGCCCGGCGTTGCTATGCGGTCGCGAGACGATCGAGCGTACTTCCAGGCGTGCGCTGGGGCGTTGAAAGTCGTAATCGTTGAGTTCCAGCGAACCTGACTGCACTTCGTGGTTGAGGTGCCAGTCGTAGATGTGGTCGCGTTCGCGCATCTGATCTTCCAGCGGGAAGTAGGGCACGCTGGCGTAGCCAGGGGCCGCCCGGTGTGCGCCATAGGCGTCGCACAGCACCAGCACGTGGCGGGCCTGCTCGTGGCGGAAGTAGTAGTAGATGCCTTCCTGCTCGAGTAGTCGGCTGACGAAGTCGAGACTGGTTTCGCGGTACTGCACGCAGTACTCCCACTCCCGATAGGAGCGGGTGAGGGAGTCTTCGAAGTCGGAGAAACCCAGGTCGCGGAAGACCTGCTTGACGATATCCGGCACCGTCTTGTTCTGGAAGATGCGGCAGTCTGACGTACGCGACAGCAGCCATAACCAGGGCTTGAGGCTGACCCGGTAGCTGGCGAACTGGCCGCTACCAGCCGCCTGGCTGCAGCGTGCAGCGATGCCGTGGAAGTAGCGGTCGCTGCCGTCGGCCAGTTGCAGGGTCAGCCCCATCGGCTTGCCCAGCAGGGCATCGAGTGGCAGCGCATGATCTTCGGAAATCAGCGCCAGTTCGTAGGCGAAGGGGCGGCTGAGTTCGTCCCGGCCCTCCATTCTTCGCAGCACCAGCACGTCGCCACCCAAGGGGCTAGTGACGACGGCCATGCGTGCGCTCTGGGTTATTGCCATCTAGCGTCCTCTGTCGCAGTCAGCATCGTGGGGCTCACGGCGTCTGTTCGAAGCTGTAATGCAGCTCGTTGTTCTGCTGCGTTACTTGCACCCCGCTCAGCGGTTTGCCCTCGAGCAGGCGGGTCAGGAACTCGCGGCTCATGTCCGGCAGCATGCTGTTGGTCAGGATGGCGTCGATCTGCCGACCGCCACTCTCGTTCTCGGTGCAGCGCGAAACCACCAGATCGATCACGCTATCGTCGTAATCGAACGGCACCTTGTGGGTGCTTTCGATGCGTTTCTTGATGCGCTCGAGTTGCAGGCGGGTGATGGCCTTGAGCATGTCATCGGAAAGTGGGTAGTAGGGGATGGTCACCAGGCGGCCGAGCAGGGCTGGCGGGAAGATCTGCAACAGGGGTTCGCGCAGTGCCTTGGCGATGCCTTCGGGTTCGGGCATCAGCTCCGGGTCACTGCACAGCCCGGCGATCATCTCGGTACCGGCGTTGGTGGTGAGCAGGATCAGGGTGTTCTTGAAGTCGATCTGACGGCCTTCGCCATCTTCCATCACACCCTTGTCGAACACCTGGAAGAAGATCTCGTGCACGTCCGGGTGAGCTTTCTCCACCTCGTCGAGCAACACCACGCTATAGGGTTTGCGACGTACCGCTTCGGTCAGCACGCCGCCTTCGCCGTAGCCGATGTAGCCCGGTGGCGCACCCTTGAGGGTGGAAACCGTGTGCGCTTCCTGGAACTCGCTCATGTTGATGGTGATGACGTTCTGCTCGCCGCCGTAGAGAGCTTCGGCCAGGGCCAGGGCGGTTTCGGTCTTGCCCACGCCGGAGGTGCCCGCGAGCATGAACACGCCGATCGGCTTGTTGGGGTTGTCCAGGCCGGCACGGGAGGTCTGGATGCGCTTGGAGATCATCTCCAGGGCATGATCCTGGCCGATGATGCGTTTTTTCAGGTGCTGGTCGAGCTTGAGGATGGTTTCCAGCTCGTTGCGTGCCATGCGCCCGACCGGGATGCCCGTCCAGTCGGCGACCACCGAGGCGACCGCCTGGTAATCCACGGTCGGCAGAATCAATGGCGCCTCGCCCTGCAGGGCACTGAGACGCTGCTGCAGATCGACGAGGGTATCGCGCAGTGCAGCGCGTTGCTCGTCGTTCAGGGCCGGCTGTTCGGCGCCCGCTTCACGGCTGGTGTCGTCCACCGGCTCGGCAGCGGCGCGCAAGCGGGCACGGGTGGCCAGCAGTTCGTCGACCAGCGCCTTCTCGTCAGCCCAGCGGGTTTCCAGGGTGACCAGGCGCAGGCGCTCTTCGGCCAGCGCCGTATCGACGTCCAGCAGGCGGCTGCCGATGGTGACGCCAATGGCTTGTTCGCGGCCGATGATCGCTCGCTCGGTCTCGAGGGACTCGATGCGTCGACGGCTGTCGTCCACCTCGGCCGGCACGGCGTGCAGGCTGATGGCTACGCGAGCGCAGGCGGTGTCGAGCAGGCTGACCGACTTGTCCGGCAACTGACGGGCCGGAATGTAGCGGTGCGAAAGCTTGACGGCAGCCTCCAGGGCTTCGTCGAGGATCTGCACCTGATGGTGTTTTTCCATGGTCGAGGCGACGCCGCGCATCATCAGGATCGCACGGTGCTCGGAGGGTTCGTCCACCTGCACGACCTGGAAACGGCGGGTTAGCGCAGGGTCTTTCTCGATGTGTTTCTTGTATTCCGCCCAGGTGGTGGCGGCCACGGTACGCAGGGTGCCCCGGGCCAGCGCGGGCTTGAGCAGGTTGGCGGCATCACCGGTACCGGCCGCGCCACCGGCGCCGACCAGAGTGTGGGCTTCGTCGATGAACAGGATGATCGGCTTCGGTGAGCTCTGTACGTCTTCGATGACCTGGCGCAGGCGCTGTTCGAATTCACCCTTCATGCTCGCGCCGGCCTGCAGCAGGCCGACGTCCAGGCTACGCAGCTCGACGTCCTTGAGGCTTGGCGGTACGTCGCCGGCGACGATACGCAAGGCGAAACCTTCGACCACTGCGGTCTTGCCCACCCCGGCCTCGCCAGTGAGGATCGGGTTGTTCTGACGGCGACGCATGAGGATGTCGACCAGCTGGCGAATCTCGTCGTCGCGCCCGACGATGGGGTCGAGCTTGCCGCTGCGCGCCTGTTCGGTGAGGTCGACGGTGAAGCGCTTGAGCGCTTCCTGCTTGCCCATCGCTGCCGGGGCCATGGCGCCGCTGGCTTCACCCGGCACCGCACCGGCATCGAAACCGTCGGTGGCGCTCAGAGCGTTCTCCGGTGATGCGCCGACGATCTCGTCGAAACGCTCGGTGAGGGTCTCGACCTTGACCTTGTCGAACTCGCGGGAGATGGCCAACAAGGCATTGCGCAGGCTCGGTGTCTTGAGAATGCCGACCACCAGATAGCCGGTGCGTACCTGGTTTTCGCCGAACATCAGGCTGCCGTAGACCCAGCCGCGCTCGACCGCTTCCTCGACGTGGGAGGACAGGTCGGTGATCGATGTGGAGCCGCGCGGCAGGCGATCCAGGGCTTCGGTGATGTCCTTGGCCAGGCGGCCCGGCTCGATGCTGAACTGACGCACGATCTGGTGCAGGTCGGAGTCCTGCAATTGCAGGATCTGATGCAGCCAGTGGCTCAGCTCGACGTAGGGGTTGCCACGCAGCTTGCAGAATACGGTGGCTGCTTCGATGGCCTTGTAGGCGACGCTGTTCAATTTGCCGAATAGCGCGGCGCGACTGATTTCACTCATGGTGTGCTCCTTTACCTAATGACTTATGTCCGTTGCTTACTGCATCTGGTGTCTTTGCGGTGACGGCAGGTCGGTCAGTCGATTTCATAACGCCAACCTTGCCACTGATGTCCGTCCCACCAGGCGAAGATCTCTCCGCCAACCGCCATCAGGTGCGCATCATTGGCCGCCAGCCGATATAGGGGGGCCTGTTTGCTTTCCTGCAATTGATCGCCGTCCAGTTTGAATACACCGTTGGCTCCTGCTGCAAGCCAGATTTGGTCCTGCTGCACAGCAAGGCTGGTGATGGTGTAGTCAGCGGCATCGAGTTGCTGCCAGATATCGCCATGGCCGATCCAGAGACCTCCTTTGGTCCCGGCAATGACGACCTGATCGTCGGCTATGCACAGCACAGCCAGCAGGCTGATGTTGGTGAACGGCTCGATTTCGCTCCAGCGACTGCCGTCGAAGTGAACCACGCGCCCACCATCGCCGACGGCATACAGGCAATCGCTGGCACAGCCGTGCAGTGCATTGAGGCGCTTGCCGCCCGCCGCTGAAACGATCTGCTCGTGATGGTTCTCGATCAGGCGTATGGAACCGTCCAGCGCGGCGGCATAAATGCTCCCCGGGCTGGCGACGAACACGGCGTTGAAGCCATCTTCTGTCGTGGTCTGTAGCGTCTGCCAGTGGATGCCATCGAAATAGTGGATATGGCCATCCATGGAGCAGGCGGCGATCCAGTCACCCCGACGATGCATATGGGTCAGCCAGTGATCGACCTCGAATAACGAGGTAGCACTCAGCCCCTCGTCGTCATAGGCAACGCTATGGATGCAGGAAATGATCGCGTCGGGTTCTAGAGGTGGTTCGTAGACGTTCAACAGAACATCGGCCTGTCCTTGGCCGTTGCCATGTATGGTGACGATGCTGACTTGACGTGAATCGCTCATTGAAAACGTCCTTATCAGAACAATTTTGATTTTTGGGCTTTCTTCGCAATGACTTTCTGCGGCAACGCTGCTCCACGAGTGCCGGGCGCTCGCAGCTCGAATTGCTTGGGCTTCTGCATGCTGCTTTTGCACATCTGGTGAAATTGCTTGTCGACCTCACGCAGCACGCATTCGGCATCGTTTGCGCTGAGACCCGGGCCGGGCCCCGGCTCGATCAACTGACGCTTGGCGTCGGCTCGTGCGTCCTGATAGGTCGGGCTGGTCTGCTTGTGCTTATAGGCATCCCGGTAGCGCTTGGCATCCGCCTTCTGCATCTGCGATACCCGGCCGTGGTCGGTACTCGGATCGGTACCGTCCTCTAGCGCGATACAGGGCGCCAGCGCTTCGTCATACCCTGGGCAGATTTCCGTGAGCGTGGTGCCGCGCGGATAGCAGAGGTGCGAATTCTGGATGACATGGTGGGATTGGTATTCCACTTCAGTCTCCTGCTTGATGGCCTGGCAGCGCTTCTGTTGCTCGCTATGATTTTTTACCGGTGTACGTTCCAGGGCCTCGTCACAGTTCATGACGGCCATGGCTATTTCATCCATGTACGGCCAGGGCGGCGTATTGCCGGGCATGGAGCCATGGTTGTGAGTGGTCAGATCCATATGGCGGACGACGTTGAGGCTTTCGACCTTGACGTTCATCGACCAACTGGTGAAGTACACCTTGCCCTTGATCTTGCCGGTAAGAATGCCTTTCTTCGGTGCGCAGCCAGGCTCATCACCGTAACTGGTCTTGAAGAAGTTCTTGTTCTTGCGCATCACTTCCTTGCGGGTGATCTTCACGCTGCGCGTACCGCGACTGGGATCTTTCGCCAGCCCGGTATTGGGGTAGGGAATCGGTACGCCCATAGGTGTGGGCGGTGCCTGCGGCGGGGTGAAGCAAACGTCCGGAAAGGCGGCGACGGATTTTCCGCTGGCCGACCTGCAGGAAATTTCCATGTTGTTGGCAAAGACCTGATTGGCCATCAGCACGCTTCCGCGAATGTGCAGTGGCCACTGCTGAGGTAGAGGTCCTCGGCGTCCTCAGTCGGTTGCCCGAGCCAGATGTCGAAGCCGAGTCGGTAACCACCGGCCAGGTTGGCCTGCGGTACTTCCTCCTGTTTGAGCACCAGGTTGGTGTCCCAGTCCAGTTCCATGCCGACGTATTCGGCCACCCAGGCTGCCAGCTCGGCGAGCAGCGGCTGATCGGGCAGAAACCGCCTGTACTGCGCCAGGCTCAACGGGCCCATGCGCAGGCGAAACTTGTGTTGCCGATCCCACACGTGGGTACCCAGGCACAGATCCACGCCGAGTGTGCAGGTCGAGGCGCCCAGGCGGCTGTATTCCGGGAGTTGCAGCCATTGGCCGACATATTCCTCGAGGGCCACCGGCACGCCGAAGTACTCGCTGAGGATCGCCTGCAGGCCGTCCGGATAGCGGGTCTGCGCGGCCAGGTGGCCGGTGAAGTAATAGCGTGCGGCGTCGTCGATCGGGCCCTGGCCCATGAGGCTGTGCATACCGCGGCCGGACAGGGCGCCGAGGCGTGGTGACCAGTAGTCGTCGTCCGCACGATCCTGGCTGACGGTGGGTCGTGCTTCGGCCCAGGCGCGGTAGAACAGGGTCAGCAGGCGATGATTGAAAACGTCAAGAAAACGCTTGAAGGTGGCGTCGCCATGGTGCCGCTGGCGCTCGCGGGCATGTTCGGTCAGGTGTAGCGGTAGCGGGCCGTTGGGGCCGGTGAGGCCGAAGAAGAACTGCTCGATGCGCGGCGTGCCGGTGCTGTCGTGGATGACGCTGGCCAGGGTCGAGGGCGCAAAGCCGCAGTCCGGTTTCTGGCCAAGCCGCAGCGGGTCGTCGACCAGGCGCACGGAATGGCCGAGGCGCGGGCGCTCTGGGTATTCGCACTCGATGCGCCGCATGGCCTGGAAGAAGTCATAGTTCCAGGGCGCTTCGGCCATCGCCGCCAGGGTGTTTACAGGGTCGGCCGACATCCGGGCTTGGCCCTCCAGCGCATCACTTCGCCCCGCTCGGTGGTGCGCAGCACCGTTTCGGTAAAGCTGTTGATCGATACGTAACGTGTCAGGAAGCGTTCCAGTACCGAACCGAGCAGGAACACTCCGGTACCGCGGAAGGCGTTCTCGTCGAACTCCAGGCCGATCTCCAGGCCGCGACCGAAAACGATCGGCCCGGGCATCGGCAGGCGCCGCGTGCAGGCCTTGCTGCTGACTTGGCGCAGGCCGTCGATCTGCAACTGCAGGGCATTGTCGCCAGCGTCGCCGTACAGGCGCATCAACTCACGCAGTGCGGCGGCGCCCTGGCCCTGTTCGCTGAGCGACAGGTAATTGAGTGACAGCTGGCTGATCAGGCGCCAGGCACTGGCGTCATGGGCGCGGCTGGCCCGCGGTCGGCTGGGGCCGGCCAGGCAGCGCACCGCGACCACGGGCGCACTGTCCTCCAGGGTGAAATCGCTGCGCGTCCCGCCGATCGGCATCGACAGCGGCAGATCGCGATTGGTGCACAGCGCGGCGATGCCCAGCTGGCGCAGATCGTGACGATAAGGCGCCTGGTTGGTGTCGACCAGGGAGATGAAGGTTTCGCTGCCAATGTACGTGGAGCGCGGGCCGTTACGACGCTGCTTGCTCGACAGCACGCGAGGCTCGCGGCGCAGGCTGTACCAGGCCTGTTCGCGGCCGTAGCGAGAAGGGTCGCGCACCGCATAGAACGGCTGGAACGGTTGCTCCGGGCCGCTGCCATGGCCGCTGACTTCGGTGATCGAATGGATCTCGAAGTCCTGCGGGCGTGTGCGGTCGGCGATGATCTGGTGTTCGTGAACGCGGTCGCTGAGGTGAATGCGGTCGGCACGCCGGGCGAACAGGTTGATCGCCGGGGTGCAGAACAGGCGGAACTGCTCGGCGCCGATGCTGTTTTCCAGGCTGTTGTCGAGGCGATTGAACAGCACCACGATCTCCAGCTCCTGGCTGGCGTTGCGTTGCACGGCGCGTTTAAGCCCAGTCAGTTCGACGAACAGGAAACGGTTCGGCAGGGCGAAGTATTCCTGCAGCAGGCGATAACCCTGGAACGCGCGGGGCACCACTGGTAGCGCGGCGTCCTGGTCGTCGAAGCCGCGTGGGCGCAGGCTGTCGGGTGGCAGACGCTCGACCCACGAGCCATCCACCGCGCGCACGAACAGGGCACAGGCATTGCCGAGCAATTGTTCGTAAAGACGGAAGGGTTGCTCGTCGGCGCCGTGCAGGAAGAACGTCAGGGTATCCAGATCCAGGGCATTGAAGGGCAGGCCGGCGCCAGTGCGCAGGCGCAGTTTCAAGCCGGCCTTGGCACCGGGTTCGCTGGCGGCAAGGCGGCCGAGCTGCGTCGTCGGGTTGCCGAAATAGCTGGCCTGGGTCACTTCCAGCGGCCAGAGCGTGACTGGCTGGCAAGTGCGGTATTCGCAGGCGGTCTGGGCTTCGCTGCCGAGCAGGCCCCGTAGCGATGCACCGCGCTCGAGGGTGAAACCGCTACTCAGAGAGCCTTCGTTGGGATCGGCGCACAGTTGCACCACGGTCATCGACGGGGTCGGTGCCAGGTAGTGCGGGTAGGCGATCTCCAGCAGGTTGTGGGTGAAGGTCGGGTACTCGGCGTCGAGCTTGAGCTGCACCCGTGCGGTCAGGTAGGCGAAGCCCTCGAGTAGGCGTTCCACATAGGGATCGGCGCATTCCACGCCCGACAGCGTCAGGCGGCTGGCGATCTTCGGGAATTCGCCAGCGAACTCTTCGGCGCTCTCGCGGATGTGTTGCAGTTCCTGGTTGTAGTAGCCGAGCAGGCGCGGGTTCATCGTCGTCTCCGTGATGCGTCGGCAGGTAGTACCTGAACGTGGCCGGTTTCCAGATCCAGCTCAGTGGTGAGCAGCAGGCGAAGCGGCATGGGGTGCGCCCAGAGGTCGCCTTCGATCTCGAAGCTCAGGGAGTTGTGGCTCATCTCTTCGGCTTCCTGACGCGCGCGCACGCGCAGCGAGGAGCGCACGATGCGTGGCTCGAAGTCGGCGATGGCCTTGGTCAGCAGGCGTTCCACCGCCTGTATGTCGATACTCGAGGCACTGTGACCTGCCAGTGGTGGCAGGCCGAAGTTGACCACCGAGCTGCCGGCCCGGCTCTGCGCTTCATTGTCGCTGGTCAGCGGTGCCACGGTGTTGAACAGCCAGGCCAGGTCGCGCAGCACCGAGGCGCGCAACTGGTTGAGGGTCAGCACGCGCTTGTCGACGCTTTCCGCCTGGTTGCTCGGATCATCGTCGAGCAGACGATCGAGCAGAGCGGGCTGCAGGCGTTCCTGACGTTTCAGGTCGGCCATGCCGCTGCATTCCCATGATCGAAGCTCAGCGTACGGACATCGAACAGGGCCTGTTCGCCCCCATCAAAGGCGAACAGACGCTGGCCGAGCGGCAGGCCGGTGTCCTGCCATTCGGTCTTACGCGCCAGGCGCAGCGCACCGTCGGTGCTAGTGTGGCTGCCGGGATAGCGGCTGGGAATCAGCGCCACGGTGCTGCCGCCATTGGTCAGATTCACCTGAGCCGGCAGCCAGACCAGGTCACGCAGATCGCTGGGTGCTTCCAGGTTGAGGCTGGCGATGTTTTCCATGGGCAGCCAGACGTAGCGGCCATTGACGATCAGCTCGAGCACCGGGCCGAGGCGCGGGTCGGCATCGGCCATCCAGGAGAAGGGGACGTCGTCGAGCTTGCCCGGTACCGCTGCGGCGGTTTCGAAGGCCTGGTCGCGCAGGCTCTGGGCTGCGGCGGTGTTGCCCTGAGCATCCTGCTCTAGGGCCAGGATCAGCGGTGCCACCCACTCAGCGGGTTCGCCAAGAACGACGGGGGTGGTTTTACCGGCGAAAACCTGCTCGCGCAGGGCTTCGCAGTTCAGCGCGGTGCTGTAGGTCTGCACCATGGGGAGGCAGGCTGCATCCAGCTCGCCGACTACCTTCAGCTGATTCTGGGCGCGGCTCCACTGGCCCATCACGGCCAGCAACTGGAACAGGAATACCCGGAGCTCAGCCTTGGCAGGCAGCGCTCGAATCTGATCCTGCAGCGCCTTCAGTGCCTCTTCGAGCCGTGCGTTACGCAGGTGTTCTTCGGCAGTCATCGTCGTTCCCTGTACTGGCGCGGCTACCGCTGCAATGCGTTAGCCATCAGGCCCGCGGGGCTCGCCGTGGAGCGAGGTGCGTTGCGGGCCATTGAAAATTCGCTATGGTCAAAACCATCAATGCCCGGCGTGGTGCCGGGCATTGATGTACGCCCGAAGCTCGGGCGGGGGTTATACCTTGACGTTCTGGCGGATGTTCCAGCCGTATTTGACCGGGCCGCCCTCTTTGGCGCCGTCGGCTTTCTGCGGCTGATAGTCGACCAGCACCTGAGCGAAGTTCAGGGTGACGTTTTCGGTGAGGCGATCCTCGCCACCGCTACCGCCAGTGCTGATGGAAGACACCAGAACTTCCTTCAGGGTGATGATCAGGTACTCGACCTGAGAATCGCCACCGGCCTTGCGGATGGTCAGCTTGGCTTCCGGATAATGCTTGCCGCTGGAGCAGGCCATCATCAGGTTGGGGCTGGATTTGTCGACGTATTTGGTCAGCGACAGATCCTGAATGTTGACCTTGCCGGCACCGCCGCCACCGCCTACATGCATCGAGCCGGATTGGCTCATGCCCCAGCTCCAGGCCAGTACATCGACTTCGTCGGCATGGGTCTTGTCCTTGGACTCGCCCTTGACGTCGCCAATCTTGATGAACATATCAACAGCCATCATTCCTCCTTTCGTGGCTTTTGCCACTCTGTTTCAACTGCGTCCGCGAGAGCGGACGCCACAGTGACGAACCTCAGGCCCCCTTGGCCGAAGGCAGTTTGGATACCAGGCGCAGCGACACGGTCAGCCCTTCGAGCTGGTAGTGCGGGCGCAGATAGAACTTGGAGCTGTAGTAACCGGGGTTGCCCTCGATTTCCTCGACCACCACTTCGGCTTCGGCCAGCGGGTGCTGGGCCTTGGTGGTTTCGGTTGAGTGCGCCGGATCACCGTCGACGTAATTGAGGATCCAATCCTGCAGCCAGCGCTGCATCTCGTCGCGCTCTTTGAACGAGCCGATCTTGTCGCGCACGATGCACTTCAGGTAGTGAGCGAAGCGGCAGGTGGCGAACAGGTACGGCAGGCGCGCGGCCAGGTTGGCGTTGGCGGTGGCGTCCGGATCGTCGTACTCGGCAGGCTTGTGCAGCGACTGGGCACCGATGAAGGCAGCCAGGTCGGTGTTCTTCTTGTGCAGCAGCGGCATGAAACCGTTCTTCGCCAGCTCCGCTTCACGGCGGTCGGAGATGGCGATTTCGGTCGGGCACTTCATGTCCACGCCACCGTCGTCGGTGGGGAAGGTGTGCGCCGGCAGGTTCGGTACTTCACCGCCCGATTCCACACCGCGGATGCGCGAGCACCAGCCGTACAGCTTGAACGAACGGTTGATGTTGACCGCCATGGCGTATGCCGAGTTGGCCCAGGTGTACTTGCTGCTGTCGGCGCCGTCGGTTTCTTCCTCGAAGGCGAATTCTTCGACGGGATCGGTCTTCGCACCGTACGGCTGGCGAGCCAGGAAGCGCGGCATGGTCAGGCCGATATAGCGCGAGTCCTCGGAGTCACGCAACGAGCGCCAGCCGGCGTACTCGGGGGTGGTGAAGATCTTGGTCAGGTCGCGCGGGTTGGACAACTCCTGCCAGGAACCCATACCCATGACCGTCGGCGAGGCCGCAGAGATGAACGGCGAGTGCATGGCCGCAGAGATCTTGGCGATTTCGCCGAGCAGTTCGACGTCGGGTGGTGACTGATCGAAGTAGTAGTCGCCCACCAGGCAGCCGTAAGGCTCGCCGCCGAACTGACCATATTCCTCTTCGTAGAGCTTCTTGAAGATCGGGCTCTGATCCCAGGCGGTACCCTTGAATTTCTTCAGGGTCTTGTGCAGTTCGGGCTTGGAGATGTTGAGCACGCGAATCTTCAGCTGCTCATCGGTCTCGGTGTTGTTGACCAGGTAGTGCAGGCCACGCCAGGCGCTTTCCAGCTGCTGGAAGTCCGGGTGGTGCATGATCAGGTTGACCTGAGCGGTCAGCTTGGCATCTATCGCCGCGATGATCGACTCGATGGACTTGATCGCGTCATCGGAGATCAGGTCGGTCTTGCCCAGTGCCTGTTCGGCCAGGGTGCGTACGGCGGTTTCCACCGCTTCGCGGGCGCGCTCGGTCTTGGGTTTGAATTCTTGCAGCAGCAGCGAAGCGAATTCGCTGGTCTGTTCGGTAGTGGCGGCCGCTTGCGCGGAATCCTGAATCAACTGGGCCATCGGGACATCCTCTTAAGCTTGCGGCTCGTTGTCTTGGGGCTTGGGCGCGCTAGCCAGTGCCTGCAACAGCGCCGGATCCTTGATCGCCTTGATGATCAGCTCTTCTGCGCCAGTCTTGCCGTCCATGTAGGTCAGCAGGTTGGCCAGTTGGGTGCGCGCTTCGAGCAGCTGGTTCAGCGAATCGACCTTGCGGGCGATGGCGGCCGGGCTGAAGTCGTCCATGCTCTCGAACGTGATGTCGAGGCTCAGGTTGCCTTCACCGGTCAGTGCGTTGGGCACGTGGAACGCCGCGCGCGGCTTCATGGCCTTGAGGCGCGAGTCGAAGTTGTCGGCGTCGATTTCCAGGAACTTGCGGTCGGCTACGGCGGCCTGGGGCTCGGCGGGTTTGCCGGCCAAGTCGGCCATCACGCCCATGACGAAGGGCAACTGCACCTTTTTCTCGGCACCGTACAGCTCTACGTCATATTCGATCTGTACCCGCGGGGCGCGGTTGCGCGCGATGAATTTCTGGCTGCTGGTATTGCTGCTCATGTTGCTCCTCCTGTGCATGTGCACTGGCTTCGTCGGCCATAGGCCGGTAGCGATGTGCGTGGGGCTTCCCTGAAGATCCACCGCACGTTAGTCGTATTCGGGGCCACGCAGGTTTTCGAACTGCGACATACCGTCGGGAATCAGGTTGCGCACGATTTCCGCGAAGTCTGCGGTGACCAGCTTCTGCGCGCGCGTCAGTAAGACCGGCACCGGACTGGAAGGTTCGTGCTGGGCGTAATATTCCAGCAGACGATCGAGCGTACGTAGCACGTCGTCGCGGCTGGCGATGCGTCCCGGCGCTATCGGCGCCTGGCGCGCTGTGTATTCTGCTGCACCCTGCGAAGGCTGTTCGTCGGCCTGCTGGTCGGTGTCGGCGGCAGGCGATGAGTCATTGCCTGCGGCTGGTGCCTGGTCGTTGAAAATCTGCCGGGTGTGGCGCAGCACCTGCTTGAGCACTTCGAGGTTGGCACTTTGCGCCGACCCGACCCGCTCGCTGAGCAGGCCTTCGATATCGGCCAGTGCCGCGCTGGCTTCGTCGAGGGCAATGCGGGTGCTGTCGAGCAGCTCGGCATCGGTGTCGAGGAAGGCGCCGCGCAGCTGGTCGGCGGAGAGCGTCTCGCTGGAGAATCGCTGCAGATCCACGGCGTTCAGGGCTGCACGAATGCTCACCGAGCCGAAGGCGCGCGAGCGGGTGATGCTGGCTTCACGCAGCAGGACGATCACTGGCTCGGCGCTCAGGGCGTTGAGCGCGTTGATGCGAATGGTCGGGTCGTTATCGTCGTCAGCATCCAGTTGCGGATACACACCGTCCCAATACTGGGTGAGCAATTCGCGAACCAGCGTCAGGCTCTGTGCCAGGCCGCTCAGGCCTTCGAGGGCGATGGCGCTCTGCAGATACAGGTTGGCGAGACGCAGATCCTTGCTGCGGGCGAACAGTTCGCTGGCGCGTTCGCGTACCTGGCGCCAATCCGGCGGCTCGGCCGCGATGACCGACTGGCCCATCTGGCGCTCTGGCTGGCCCAGCGCCAGGCGCTCCAGTTCGAGAAAATCGGCATCGTATTCGAGGTCTTCCCCACATGGGTTTTCGTCGGATACTGCGTTGAGCAAGTGCGACACATCCACCACGTCAGGTGCTCTCCATGTCAGGCCTGAAAGTTGAAATGAAGCAGTGACGGCGAGCTGCCTGTCAGACTGGATTCATCACGCAAAGCGGCACAATGCCACTATTCAGGCGAGGTTCGATGCTAATCCGGATCATTCTCCGAGTGCTCTCAGATCATTGTCAAGCAAGGGCAAGGCGGTAGAAACTGTCGTGAGGCACAGTATTTCCTTCTTCTGTGCAGTGACTCACAACCGCTTGGAAATATATGCCCGCTTGGGCATTGAACAGTATTGGCCAAGGGCAAAAAATAGTGCGTTTGGCATATCGACACCCCTCGAAGAACATGGTTTTTTTACCGCACTGCAAGGAGCCGCAATGCCGCTGCGTTTGGTCATCACCACCTATCACAAACTGACGCCCGGGCAACGGGCCGAGGTCGAGCTCGATCGGGGTGAGCTGAAAATCGGGCGCAGCGCCGGTAACGATTGGGTGCTGCCCGATCCCGAGCGGCTGGTGTCCAGCCAGCACTGCGTGATCCAGTACCGCGACGGTATCTACTACATCACCGATACCAGCACCAACGGGGTGATTCTGCAGGCCGCAGGTACGCGTTTGCGCCGCGGCAGCAGTGAGCCTCTGGCAGATGGCGAAGTGCTGAAGATCGGCGAATACGAGATCCGTGTGCAGATCAGCGGTATTGCCCTGACCGCAGCGCCGGTACCGACCAGTGGCGCGACGGACGATCCGTTCAACAGCTTCGAGGCGTTGCTGAACCGCAGTGCGCAGCCGCTCGAGATGCCGCCGGTGAATGCTCAGGCAGCGCCCGCGCCTTCAGCGCCACGGCGCGATTCGCCATTCGATACCAAGCCGGATCTGTTCGACTTCCTCAGCCCTCCGGCAGCCGTGGCGCCATCGGTCTCCGATCACGTGCCGGCCCAGCAGCATGATTTCCGCCCACCACGGCCCTCACAGCCGCCACCTGCCGTAGTCGCGGCTACCGCTGCGCCCGTGACTGCGCCGGCTTCGGTGATCCCGGCGGATTGGGATCCTTTCGCCGATCTTCGGGCCGCATCGGCACCTCAACTGATTCCCGATCCATTCGCCGAACTGCCCAGTGCCGAAGCCGTGGAGGTACCGGATCCGTTCGCCGAGTCGCCACCGATGCCGGCAGTGGAAATCCCCCCGTTCTTCGTGAACGAGTCGCCGGTGCAGCAGGTTCAGCCGTTGCCTGTTGTCGAGCCGGTCGCGGCGCCTCAGCCTGCACCTGCACCTGCACCTGCACCTGCACCTGCACCTGCACCTGCAGCGCCCGCGGCCGTTGATGATGGCGAACTGATGGAGGCTTTCCTGCGTGGTGCTGGTCTGCAGCATCTGCGTCTCGACAGAGTGGCGGCGGCCGCACAGATGGAGTCCATCGGGCGCAGTTATCGGCTGATGGTCGAAGGGCTGATCGACGTGTTGCGTGCGCGTGCCAGCCTCAAGGGCGAGTTCCGCATGGCGCAGACCATGATCCAGCCCGTACAGAACAATCCGCTGAAGTTCGCGCCCAACGTCGATGAGGCGCTGCTGATGTTGCTGCGTCACGACAATCAGGCTTTCATGGCGCCCGATCAGGCGGTTGGCGAGAGTTTCGACGACCTGCGTGCCCATCAGTTGGCGCTGATGGCTGGCGTTCAGGCAGCGATCAAATATTTGCTGGCACGGTTTGAACCGCGCGAGCTGGAAGGACGTCTGAACAAGCCGAGCGGGCTCTCGGCGCTGTTGCCCAATGGTCGTCGTGCACACTACTGGGAGCTATTCACCGAACTCTACGCGACCATTTCCCAGGAGGCCGAAGACGGTTTTCAGGAGCTGTTCGGCCGTGAGTTCAGTCGTGCCTATGAGGAGCACATCGCACGCTTGCGAGGCCGTTGAGATCATTTGGCCCGCGCGCTCGCGGGCCTGCTGCAATCATTGAGGAAGCGTTATGCCAAGGATTCTGACCCTGCTGGTTTTTCTGTTGCTCGGCGCCTGTGCGTCCGGCCCGGAAAAGCCTGTACCCACTACCGTCGAGCTGCAATTGCAGGCCAGCCGCGATCTCAATCCGGCGCTCGCGGGCGGCGCTGCGCCGGTCTGGGTGCATGTCTACCAGTTGCGCAATGCCTCGACCTTTTCTCGTGCCGACTTCTTCTCGCTGGTTGATCGCGCTGACGCGACCCTGGCCAGCGAACTGATCGAACATGATCGTTTCGTGGTGCGCCCTGGCGAAACCCAGCGCAAGTCGCTGACCCTGGACGATGCTACTCGCCACCTTGGCGTGGTCGTGGCCTATCGCGCCCTCGACCGTTCGATCTGGCGCCAGGTCATCGAAATTCCTGCCCATCAGGCAAGCGCCTTGCGCCTGCAGCTGGACGCCTATGCCATCAGCGCCACGCCGCTGACCCCTCTTGAGTGACTGGAGACCCGTTCATGTCCTGGAACAACCGTGTGGTTTGGTCGGAGGGAATGTTCCTGCGCCCGCAGCACTTCCAGCAGCAGGATCGCTATATCGAAACCCTGGTCGAAGGCCGCAACCATGCCTCGCAGCCTGGCGCCTGGGGCTTTTCGCACGTGCTTATCGACAGCGCGTTGCTGACCCAGGGCAAGCTGGCGATTCTGTCCGCGCGGGGCCTGTTGCCTGATGGCACGCCGTTCAACATTCCCGAGAACGATGCGGCGCCTGCCCCGCTGAACATTGATGACAGTCTGCGTGATGGCATCGTCTATCTGGCCCTGCCACTGCGGCGTGCCGGTGTGCGCGATACCGTGGAAAGCGGCGAGAGCCTGGGCTCGGCCCGTTATCAGAGCAGCGTGCACGAGGTGCGTGACGACAATGCCTCACTGGAGAGCCGTGCGCCGGTGGCCATCGGCTCCCTGGCCCTGCGCCTGATCACTGAGCGTGACGGCCTCGACGAGCACGCGGCCATCGGTGTCGTGCGCGTGGTGGAAAAGCGCGAAGACCGCAGCCTGCTACTGGACGACAACTACATCCCGCCGCTGCTCGACGTCAGCGCCTCGCGCCCGCTCTCGGCGTTTCGCAACGAACTGCTCGGGCTGCTGCATCAGCGTGGTGAGGCCCTGGCGGGTCGAGTGGTCGCCTCCGGTGCCGGTGGGGCCTCGGAAATCGCCGATTTCCTGCTGCTGCAACTGGTCAACCGGGCCCAGCCGCTGGTGGCGCACCTGGCGCGTATCACGCCGCTGCATCCGGAAGTACTGTACCGCGAGCTGGTGGCGCTGGCTGGTGAGTTCGCCACCTTCACGGCCAGCGAACGGCGGCCGGGTGAGTATCCGGTCTATGAGCACGACGACCTGACCGCCACCTTCGCGCCAGTGATGCTGGCACTGCGTCAGGCGCTGTCGATGGTCATCGACAGCCGCGCGACCCCCATTCCTATCGTTGAAAAGTCCTTCGGCGTGCACGTGGCGATGCTGGCGGATAAGTCGCTGCTCGATTCCGCCAGCTTCATCCTGGTGGTACGTGCGGACGTTCCGGGTGAGAGCCTGCGTGGGCACTTCCCGCAGCAGGCCAAGATTGGTTCGGTGGAGCACATCCGCGATCTGGTCAACCTGCAGTTGCCGGGCATCGGCCTGCTGCCACTGCCGGTCGCACCACGGCAGTTGCCGTATCACGCTGGCTCCAATTATTTCGAACTGGATCGGGGCAGCGACCACTGGAAGCAACTGATCCATTCCGGCGGCTTCGCTTTCCATATCGCTGGCCAGTTCCCTGGTCTGAACCTGGCCTTCTGGGCCATCCGAGGCTGACGCGCGATGACCATCGACGATCCATTTGGCGCCTTGCCCGGTCAGCCCGGCAAGGGACACGACCAGGCGGGCAACGACCGCACCATGATCATGCCGCGCCCCGGTGGCCGCGCCGCCGAACCCTCGCGGCCGACCTCCGCCGGTTCGCCACCGCCTGCCATGCCCAGTGCGCCGCCACTGGCTGCGCGGGGGCTTGGCCTGAATCCTATCGAGGCCGCCGCCGGGCCGATGCTGGCGCTGCTGACCCGCTTGCGCAGCACCATTTCCCATCCCGCGCCGGCCAGCCTGCGTGCGCAGCTGCTCGGCTACCTGCGCCAGTTCGAGGACAAGGCGCGTGCCGCCGGCGTCGCTCAGGATGAAGTAATGCTGGCGCGTTACGTGCTCTGCACCGCGCTGGACGAGGCTGTGCTCAGCACGCCCTGGGGCAGCGCCAGTGACTGGAGCAAGCAGAGTCTGCTGATCACCCTGCACAACGAGGCCTGGGGCGGCGAGAAGGTGTTCCAGCTGCTCGACCACTGCCTGCAGAACCCCCGTCAACGTCTGAATCTGCTGGAGCTGTTGTACCTGTGCATCAGCCTCGGCCTGGAAGGGCGTTACCGGGTCATGCAGGATGGCCGCAGCCAGCTCGATGCGCTGCGCGAGCGGGTCAGTGCGACCATTCGCAGCACACGGGGCGAGATCGAGCGCGAGTTGTCGCCACACTGGCGTGGTTTGGTGGTCGCCCGTGACCGCCTGCGTCAGTTCCTGCCGCCGTGGGTGGCGGTGGCCATTGGCTTGGCGATCCTGCTCTTGCTGCTGTTCGGCCTGCGCATGAAACTGGCTGCCGAAGCCGAGCCGGTGTTTCGCAATCTGCACGCCCTTGGTGACGTGCCGGTGCAGACCATCGACCGTCCGGCCCAGCAGCCGCGCGTCGTCGAGCGTCCACGCCTGGCTGGCTTCCTGGCAGAGGAAATTCGTGCGCAGAAGGTCGCGGTGGAAGACGCTGTCGACCGTTCTGTGGTGACCATTCGCGGGGATCAGCTGTTCGCCTCCGGCAGTGCGTCGATTGCCGACGACTTCCAACCGCTGCTACTGCGCATCGCCGAAGCCATTCGCAAGGTCAACGGCCAGGTGCTGGTCACCGGGCACAGCGACAACCGCCCCATCGCGACGCTGCGTTATCCGTCCAACTGGAAGCTCTCCCAGGATCGCGCCCAACAGGTGATGGACGTGCTGGCGGCCAAGACTGGCCAGCCCGCGCGCTTCCGTGCCGAGGGGCGCAGCGACACCGAAGCCAAGGCTTCGAACGATACGGCGGAAGGCCGCGCGCGTAACCGCCGGGTTGAAATCACAGTCTTTGCGGAGGGCGTCGAGTGAAGGCGTTGTTCGGTTTCATGGCCCGCTGGGTCATGCCGGTTTTGGGGTTGCTGGCGCTGAGTCTGGTGATCTGGTTCGTGGGCCCACTGATCGCCATCGGCGGTTTCGAGCCGCTGGCCAGCAGCACGGTGCGCTGGACGTTGATCATCCTGCTGTTCGCCCTGTGGGCGGCCTGGCGGTTGATGCGCATCATTCAGGCGCGGCACAATGCGGCCAGGGTCATGCAGGGGTTGGTGGAGGTTGCACCGGATCCGACCAGCGTGGCCACCGCGGAAGAGCTGGCCACCCTGCGCCAGCGCATGGACGAGGCTTTGGGCCTGCTCAAGCGCGCCAAGCTCGGTGGCGGTGAGCGGCGCAACCTTTATGAGCTGCCCTGGTACGTGATCATCGGCCCGCCCGGCTCCGGCAAGACCACCGCACTGGCCAACTCCGGGCTGCGTTTCCCGCTGGCCGAGCAGATGGGCGCCGGGGCGGTACGCGGCGTTGGCGGCACACGCAACTGCGACTGGTGGTTCGCCGACGAGGCCGTGCTGCTCGATACCGCCGGGCGGTATACCACCCAGGACAGCCATGCCGCGGTCGACAAGGCCGCCTGGCTGGGTTTCCTCGACCTGCTGAAAAAGCAGCGCTCGCGGCGGCCCATTGATGGTGCCTTCGTCGCCATCAGCCTGTCCGATCTGCTGCTCGGCAGCGACAGCGAGCGAGCGGCCCATGCCGTGGCCATTCGCGCCCGTGTGCAGGAGCTGTATACCCAGCTCGGCGTACGCTTCCCTGTGTACGTGATGCTCACCAAGCTGGATCTGGTGCCCGGCTTCATGGAGTTCTTCGACGGCCTGAGCAAGGAAGAGCGTGCTCAGGTCTGGGGCATGACCTTCAGCCTCGACGATGGCAAGAGTGCCGAGGGCCCGCTGCAGGTATTTCGCAGCGAGTTCGATGCGTTGGAGCTGCGCCTCAACGAGCGCCTGGTCGAGCGTCTGCAGCAGGAGCGAGACCCTGCGCGGCGCGACTTGATCTATGGCTTCCCGCAACAGTTCGCCGCGCTGCGTGAGGCGCTGGCCGGCTTCCTCGACGGCGTGTTCAAACCCAACCCTTACGAGGAGCGGGTGTTACTACGCGGCGTCTACCTGACCAGCGGCACCCAGGAAGGCAGCCCGATCGACCGTCTGATCGGTGCCATGGCGCAGAGCATGAGCCTCGACCGTCAGCACCTGGCCCGCCAGACCGGAACAGGGCGTAGCTACTTCATCGAGCGCCTGCTGCGTGACGTGGTGTTCGGCGAACGCGGCCTGGTCGGTGCCAACCCCAAGGTGGAGCGGCAGAAGCGCTGGCTGGCACGGGGAGTGATTGCCGCAACTGTGATTCTGGTTCTCGGCACGGCCGCGGTATGGTTCGCCAGCTTCCGTGCCAACCAGGCCTATATCGCTGCCGTGGATGCCCGCGTGCAGCCGCTGCGTGGCGAGCTGCAGGCGCTCAGCCCGGCACAGCGCGACGTTCTGGCGGTGCAACCGCTGCTCAATGCCATCCGCACTGTCAGTGGCGATGCGCCGAGCTGGGCCGAGGGCTTTGGCCTCTACCAGGGCGACATGCTCGACAGCGAAGCCTCCAGCGTCTACCGCAAGCTGCTGATCGCGGTCATGGCGCCGCGGGTGCTGGCGCGCCTGGAAGAGCAGTTGCGTACCGGGGGCAACTCGGACTTTCTCTACGAAGGCCTCAAGGCTTACCTGATGCTTGGCGAGTCGGAGCATTACGATGCCGACTTCATCAAGGCCTGGATCGCCCTCGACTGGGATCGCAGCCTGCCGCGGGATCTGCTGCCGGAACAGCGTGAGGCGCTGAATCAGCATCTGGTCGCGTTGTATGACCGCCAGCCACCGGTGGTACGCCTCGACGAGAACCTGGTCGAAGACGTGCGCCGGCGTCTGCAGCGGCTGTCCGTGGCGCAGCGCGCCTATGACCGGGTGAAGCGCCAGAAGCTGCCCGAGGGTATCCCGGACTTCCGCCTCAGCGATGCTGCCGGCCGTGATGCCGCGCTGGTGTTCACCCGCAAAAGTGGCAAACCGCTGAACGAGCCGCTCAGCGGCTTCTATACCCAGCGCGGCTACCGTGAGGCCTTTCTGGTCGGCAGCGTCAGCCAGGCCGGTACCCTGGCCGAGGAGCAGTGGGTACTCGGTCGCAGTCTGGACGATGGACAGAATGCCGCCGCCCTCGCGCTGGAAGTCCGGCGCCTTTATGTGCAGGACTACATGGCTCAATGGGATGCGCTGCTCGCCGATATCGACTTCGTGCCGGTGACCAGTGTGGCCCAGGCCGCGGACGTGCTGCGCGTGCTGTCGGGACCGACCTCGCCGCTGAAGAGGTTGCTTCAGGCGGTCGCCAAGGAGACCGATCTGCAGAAGGAGGAGCGACTGGTCGCCGAGAAGCTCAAGGAGCGTGGCGACGATACCGTCGACCGCCTCAAGCAGCAGCTCGGTTCCCTTGTCGGCCAGTCGGAGGAGGGCGTAGTCAATGCCCTGGCCACCGAAATGGATCCGATCACCGCTCACTTCGCCGAACTCAACGGTCTGGTCGAAGATACGGATGGCCAGACTCCGGCCATCGATGCCCTGCTGCAGGATCTCAACGCACTCTATGTGCAGGTCAGTGCCATGAGTGGCGCCAGTGGCGAAGCGTTGCTGGGCGAGTCGCGCAACCAGACCACGGCTGCTGCCGATCAGGTGCGCCTGAGTGCCGAGCGCCAGCCGCCGCTGGTACAGGGGTTCCTCAAGTCGGTGGTCGGCTCGACCACCGGCACCATGATGGGCGGCATCCGCAACCAGTTGAATGCCGCCTGGATGAGCGAGGTGGTGTCGGTGTACCGCCAGTCGCTGGCTGGGCGCTACCCGCTGGATCGTGGCAGCAGCCGGGATGCGACCCTGGACGACTTTGGCCATTTCTTCGGCCAGGGCGGGGTGCTCGACAGCTACTTCCGCAAGTACTTGCAGCCCTACGTGGATACCTCTGCGAGCACCTGGCGCTGGCAGCCGGGTGCTGCGCAGAAGCTCGGTATCGGCAGCGGTGTGCTGCAGACCTTCCAGCGTGCCGCAACCATTCGCGAGGCGTTCTTCCGCTCTGGCGGTACCCTGCCGATGGTGCGTTTCGAGCTGCGGCCGGTGGCGATGGACTCCAGCATCGAGCAGTTCCAGCTTGATCTCGATGGCCAGCAGTTCAGCTACGACCACGGCCCGGCGCGACCGGTCGCCATGCAGTGGCCGAGCAGCAATGGCACCGGCGTGGTACGTCTGAACATTTCACCGGCCTCGGTCACCGGGCGTTCGGGGATAACCCTGGAGGGACCGTGGGCCTGGTTCCGACTGCTCGATCAGTCGGATCTCGCCCAGGGCAATTCACCTGATCGATTCACCCTGCGCATGCGCGTCGACAACGCCAGCATTTCCAGCGAGCTGCGTGCCAGCAGTGCGTTCAATCCATTCCGCCGCCAGGTCGTCAGCGGTTTCAGCCTGCCGGAGCGTCTGTGAGTAACCCGGGTTTCTACGGCAAGCTAGCCGTACGCGGCGATTTCATTCATCGCGGTCTTGCGCCAGGCTTCATCGAGGCCTGGGACAACTGGCTGACGGCAGGCCTCACCGCCAGTCGGCAGACCCTGGGCGAAGCCTGGCTGGATGCCTATCTGGTCAGCCCGCTCTGGCGCTTCGCGATCGCGCCTGGCCTGCTCGGTCAGGAAGCCGTTTGCGGGGTGATGATGCCCAGTGTCGACCGGGTCGGTCGTTACTTTCCCCTGACCATCGCCCTGCCGCTGCCGGCGCAGACCGATATCGGTCACCTGCTCAGCGACAGCGACGACTGGTTCGAACGTGCCGAGGCCCTGTTGCTCTCGACTCTGGAAACCGATGCCGATGCTGAAGCCTTCGAGCGCGCTGTCGGCGCCCTGGGCAGCCCGCTGCTGGCAACTGGCAGCACCCAGCGTTTGGATGCCAGCGGCGCGGCGATCTGGTCTGTGGATAACCCGCGGGATCGTGGTCTGGCCCTGATGCAGCAGGCCTGCAGTGGCGCCAGCTTGTGGTGGGGGCGCGGTTCCGAGCGTGTCGCGCCCGGCCTGGTACGTTTCGCCGGGCTGCCCCCGGCCGAGGCGTTCTGTCGTCTGCTCAGCGAGTCCGCTGGAGGCGAGGCATGAGTCCGTCGAGCGTTACCCGGTACCACTCTTCCAGTCATACCCATGTCGGCATGGTGCGCAAGGTCAATGAAGATGCCTGCCTGGATGCCCCGGACAACGGCCTGTGGGCTGTCGCCGACGGCATGGGTGGACACGCCAGCGGTGACTACGTCAGCAGCCTGATCATCGACAGCCTGCGTGCGTTACCGCCCAGTGCCGTGCTGAGCACTTACGAAGGGGCGTTGATCGACACCCTGGATCACGTCAATCAACAGGTGCGTATAGAGGCCGAGAAGCGTGGCGGGGCGACCATGGGCAGCACCGTGGTGGTGCTCGCCGCACGGGGTGCCGAAGCGCTGTGCCTGTGGGCCGGGGACAGCCGCCTGTATCGGCTGCGCAACGGTGGCCTGCAACCGATCAGCCGTGATCACAGCTACGTTCAGGAACTGGTCGACAGCGGCCTGCTCGACGAAGAGGCTGCGCGCAGCCACCCCATGGGCAATATCGTCACCCGTGCCCTGGGCGTTCAGGATGACCTGCAACTGGAAAGTGCACGCCTGGACGTGCGACCTGGCGACACCTTCCTGCTCTGCAGCGATGGCCTGAACAAGACGGTCGAGGATTACGAACTGCGCGAGGTGCTGGGGCACGAGGATCCGTACCAGATGGTGCGCAGCCTGGTACACCTTGGCTTGACTCGAGGCGCTCCGGATAATATTACCGCCGTGGTGATCAAGGCCGCTTAGGCGGCCAACTGTTGCACATCGATCTGCCAAATACTCAATTGCTGCCGCGCCCGATCATCTCGGGATGGCCTCGGAAGACCAATAGCATGGACATGCAAATACCGGGTTACGACATCGAACGCGAGCTGGGCGATGGTGCGATGGCCGTGGTCTACCTGGCTACACAGCGTTCCCTCGACCGCAAGGTCGCGCTGAAGATCATGGCGGCCTCGCTGGCGGCCGACCCGACCTTCTGCGAGCGCTTCCTGCGCGAGGGCAAGACCCTGGCGCGGCTGTCGCACCCGAATACCGTGACCATCCACGACATCGGCAATGTCGGTAGCCTCTACTACATGGCCATGGAGTACCTGCCCAACGGCACCCTCAAGGAGCGCATCAGCGCGGGTCTGAGTATCGATCAGGGGTTGGTGTGGATTCGCCAGATCGCCTCGGCCCTTGGTTACGCTCATGCCCAGGGCATGGTTCACCGTGACGTCAAACCGGCCAACATCCTGTTTCGCGCTGACGGTACGGCGGTACTCAGCGACTTCGGGATCGCCAAGGCGCTGGACGACCGCACCCAGTTCACCCAGGCCGGCTTCGCCGTCGGTACGCCCAGCTACATGAGCCCGGAACAGGCCCGTGGTCTGGATATCGATGGCCGTGCCGATCTCTACGCCCTCGGCGTGGTGTTGTACGAAATACTCACCGGCAAGCTGCCTTACATCGGCAGTGATTCGCTGTCCACGGCCCTGGCGCATCTGACCGAGCCTTTGCCGGCGCTGCCCATGGTGCATGGCCGCTACCAGCCGATTCTCGAGCGCCTGCTGGCCAAGGATCCCAACGAGCGCTTCGCTGATGCGGCGCAGTTGATTGCCGCGCTCGATCGCCTGCAGGTGCCAGCCGCTGCCGCCGACGATGCCACCCGGTTCCAGCCGCTGGTGCTGCCACCCGTCGCCGAGGTCAAGGGCGACACCAGCGTGCCGCCGCTGGCAGCGGTTTCCGTGGAAATACCGACCCACGCACCGGCGGCGGATACCGCCGTGCCGCCGCCGCGTCCACAGCCCTCGCCGCTGGCGTCATCGGTACGTGAAGGCAACGTAGGCTACAGCAAGAAGCCGCTGATCCTCGGCGCCTCCCTGGTCGGCGTGCTGTTGCTGGCCGGTTGTGGTTACTGGCTGTTCGGCTCCGACAGCACGCCGCCAGCCTCGCCGCCGGTAGCCGGCCAGCCGGCTCAACCCCAGGCACAGCCAAGTGGCGAGGCAGGGCCGATCTCGGCGGTGGTGGACAGTGATGGTGGCGATCGCCCGCTGCTCATGCCGGGCAAGAAGACCCTGTTCCAGCGCGTGCTGAGCAAGCCTGGCGCCAAGCTGGCCGATACGGCCGGTGCCAGCAGCGGCAAGGATACGCCGGCGTTTTCGGTGTTCTACGTGTATGCCCGGCAGGACATCGACGGCCAGCCGTGGCTGCAGATCGGTGCCTCCAGCGACGGGCGCCGCGATGGCTGGTTGCCGGCCACGGCGGTGAGCGACTGGAAGCAGAGTCTGGTGCTCAAGTTCACCGAACGCTCCGGTCGCGCTCCGGTGATGTTCGTGCGTGACGCCTCGGCCCTGGAGCAGTTGCTGGCCGAGCCGGCCCGCGCTCGCGAGGCGCTGCGTGAAGCGCTGAAGGGTACCGGCCACAACGTGGTGGCGGTCGAGCCTGGCGGCAGTGCGGTGCCGCAGGATCAGTTCTACCTGCTGCCGATCTTCGATTCGGAGGAAACCTTCGACGCCAACGGCCAGCCGCTGCAACTGCTCAATGTGGCCTCCATCGACCCGGGCAATGCCCCGCAGAGCCAGGGTGAAAGCGCGCCAGCGGCAATACCGGAGGGGTTCAGAACGGCCATCGTGCTGGTGGTCGACACCTCGGTGTCGATGCAGCCCTATATCGACCGAGTACGCGACGTCGTCCACGAACTACAGGGCCAGATCGCCAATCGTGGCGATTTGGACAGCGTCAGCTTCGGCATGGTCGGCTTCCGCAGCAATACCGCCAAGACGCCGGGCCTGGAGTACACCGCCAAGACACTCGTGTCTCTGCAACAGGGGCGTGATCCCGAGCGTTTTCTGCAGCTGGCGCAGCAGATCAAAGCCACCGACGTGTCCAGCCATGACTTCAACGAAGACGCCTTCGCCGGCGTCATGCAGGCCGTCGACGGCATGGACTGGAATGGCTACGGCGGTCGTCTGATCTTGCTGGTCAGCGATGCCGGCGCGTTGCGCAAGAGCGATCCGCTGGGGCTGACCAAAATGAACGAGGCGGAGGTACGCGAGGCGGCGCTGCGCAAGCAGATCAAGATCTATGCCCTGCACCTGAAGACCGCCACCGGCAAGCGCAATCACGGCTTCGCCGAGCAGCAGTACCGCAGCCTCACCGCCGACCCCAACCCGCGTATCGGCGACCTTTACGTTCCGGTGGCCGGCGGTGATGTGAATGCCTTCGGCAGTCGCGTGACGGAGATCGGCAGCGCGTTCGCCGATCTGGTGCATCAGGTGCGCAGCGACAACAGTCTGCCCGAGCCCAAGGGCGGCGCCAGCATCGCCGACAAGTCCGCTGCGGTCGGCTACGCCATGCACATGGACTTCCTCGGCCATCAATCCGAGGCGCGGGCGCCCCAGGTAGTCACTGCGTGGACCAGCGATCGTGATATCACCGATCCTGCATTGCCGGCCTTCCAGGTCTGCGTGCTGCTGACCAAGCTGCAGCTCAACGATCTGCAGCAGTCGCTGCGCATGGTGGTCGATGCGGCGCGGCGTACGCAGAGCTCGCCCAAGGATTTCTTCCAGGAAATCGCCAGTGCCAGTGCCCATATGAGTCGCGATCCGTCGGCCATGGTCAAGGGCGCCAACCTGGCCCAGAGCGGCGTGCTGGGTGAGTATCTGGATGGTTTGCCCTACCGCAGCAAGGTGCTGAACATGAGCCAGGATCTGTGGTTGTCGCTCAGCGTGGCCGAGCAGGAAGATTTCATCGACGAGCTGGATTCGAAGATCCAACTCTACGAGACCTTCCACAACGATACCGCCAACTGGGTGCGTTTCGGCGATGCGGCTCCGGGAGACGCGCTGTATCGCGTGCCCCTGTCGACTCTGCCCTGATGCTCACCCTTGGCGCGATCAGCAAGACCCGTGGGGCCGAAGGGCAGCGCTATCGCCTGGAAATTCCCGGCCTGGCGTTGCGCGCCGGACAGCGGATCGCCCTGATCGGCCCCAGCGGCAGCGGCAAGAGCACGGTGCTCGATCTGCTGGCGCTGGCCTTGTCGCCTGACTCGGGCGGCAGCCTGCGCTGGGACGACAGCGTGCAGTCTCTCGATCTCGCCGAACTGTGGCGTCTTGGCCGGCATGACGAGCTGGCAAAGCTGCGCGCTCGCGCCTTCGGCTATGTGCTGCAGACCGGTGGGCTGCTCGGTTTTCTGAATGTACGCGGCAATATTCAGCTACCCCGCGAACTCCTGGGGTTGCCAATGGACGGTGCGGTCGAGCAATTGGCCGAGCAACTGGGGATTACCGATCTGCTCGACCGGCAGCCGGGACGGCTTTCCGTCGGTCAACGGCAGCGCGTCAGTATCGCCCGCGCCCTGGCTCATCGTCCTGACATCGTGTTGGCCGACGAGCCGACCGCATCGCTCGACCCCCTGAACGCCGAGCGCGTCATGCAGTTGCTGGTCGAGCAGGCGGCGGTGCGTGACCTGTGCCTGGTGATCTCCACTCACGACGAAGCACAGGCCGTGCGCTACGGGCTGACACCCATGCGCCTGACGGTGGAGCAGCGCAGCGACGGCGTGGTGGCTGCACGGTTGGGGGAGGCGGGCTGATGCGTCTGGGTCTGTTCGCGCGGCTCGCATGGCAGGATTATCGCTGCGATGCGCGCCTGTCCTGGTGCGCGATCCTCGCGCTGGCGGCCGTCATCGCCCCGTTGCTGGTGCTGTTCGGCCTCAAGTTCGGCCTGGTGACGACGCTTACCGAGCGCCTGGAGCGTGACCCCGGCGTTCGCGAAGTCATTCCGCTCGGCGGTGCCCGCTACAGCCTGCAGGCCATCGAGGCACTGGCCCTGCGTGACGACGTGGCGTTCGTGATCCCGCGAACCCGGCAGATAGCCGCCACCGCCGAGTTGCAAAGCGCGGGGCAGGCCCTCACCGTGGAAATGCTGCCCACTGCATCTGGCGATCCGCTGCTCGGCACCTTGCCTGCGCCGGCCGGCAGAGACGCCGTGCTGCTCAGCCAGAGCGCGGCGGAGAAACTCGGCGTCACGGCGGGGGACACCCTCGAGGCAGGCTTCGGGCGTACCGTGCAGGGCGCGCCGCAATACGCGCGTGCCCGCCTGCAGGTGCAGGCGGTACTGCCGCTGGCAGCATTCTCGCGCGACGCACTGTTCGCCTCGTTGCCGCTGCTGGAGGCGGTGGAGGATTATCGTGATGGCCTGGCAGTCGTCGATTTCGGCTGGCCGGGAGCGCAGGCCACGGTGCGGTCGGAGCGGGTTTACCCCGGCTTTCGCCTGTATGCCCGTGATCTCGATGGTGTGGAAAGCCTGCGCCTGCACTTCCAGCAGGCGCGGCAGGCCGTGGTGACCCAGGCCGAAGCAGTGGCTCAGGTTCGCACCCTGAGCCGCAACCTGGCGTGGATTTTCTGGTCGGTGGCCTGCCTGTCCCTGGCCGGAGCCTTCGCCGCACTTACCGCCAGTACCTTGGGCGCAGTGGAGCGCAAGCGTCATGAATTGGCGGTGCTACGCCTGTTGGGTTTCCCCGCAGCAGCGCTGGTCGCTTTCGTGGTTCTGCAGGCGCTGTACACCGGGATTGCCAGCCTGATGCTGTCGGCGCTGTTGTACGGCATCGCGGCGAGCGGCCTGAATCTGCTGTTCCAGTCGGCGTCCGGCGAATATGCTTGCCGACTGTTGTTCTCTCATTACCTGCTGGCGGCACTGGCAACGCTGCTGTGCTGCATGCTTGCGGCAGCCGCTGGCGGCTGGCGGGCGGCCTACCTGGAAGCCTCGGAAGGATTGCGTCATGTATAAGGTGCTGAGTGCCGCGCTGGTTCTAAGCTGTTTCACTTGTGTCGCCCGGGCCGAGGCGGATGCCGATCCGCTCTACAATCCCAAGCCGCTGAAAGGCGACGTCAGCCTGCCGCTACCCTGCGAGGGGCAGATGGTCTTCCGGCATGTCTACGTGCTTGCCAAGGGCTCGCTGGACGACCGTGAGGTGACCCTCGGCTACCCCTTCAGCGAAGGTGAACCGGGCTATCAGCAGTCGTTCATCTCCGGCTACCGACGCGACTACATCAATGGCCAGTTCACCCTCAGCGACCTCTCCAAGGACTGGCAGGCCAACGTCCGCGGTGAGCTGCCCAAGGCCGACGGGGTGACGCCGCTCAAGCCGATGCTGTACTTCATCGGCAAGTACGAAGTGACCCAGCGGCAGTACGATCTGGTCATGGCCCAAGCCCCGGCGCTGGCCGGAGAGGGCGAGGCGCCGGCCTGCGAGGCGCCGTCCGGAATGGCGGGGCGGCTGCCCAAGGTCAATCTGTCGCGATTCGACGCCGAGCGTTTCGCTGCGCTCTACAGCGCCTGGTTGCTCAAGCATCACCGTGATCTGCTGCCGGTCAGTGGTCGTAGCGGCAATCGCGAAGACGGTGGCCAGGGCTTCGTGCGCCTGCCTACCGAAGTGGAGTGGGAATACGCTGCCCGAGGCGGCCATGCGGTCAGCCGCCAGCAACTCGAGGCGCGCCTGTTCCCACGCCCGGTGGAGGGCAGCGACAGCGACGGGCCGCTTGGCGACTGGGCGGTGTTCAATCAGGTATCCGGCGGCACCGGGCAGAACGCGCGGCTGTTGCCCATTGGCCTGAAAAAGCCCAATCCGGTCGGTCTGTTCGACGTGGTCGGCAACGCTGCGGAGATGGTTCAGGAGTCGTTCCAGCTGGTGCACGCGGGACGTCGTCAGGGCACCTACGGCGGCTTCGTGGTCAAGGGCGGCAACTACCTGGAAGGGGAGATGACCCTCTTTACCGGCATGCGCCGCGAGTACCCGTTATTCGCTGCCGACGGTACCGAGCAACGTAACGAAACCACCGGCTTCCGTGTCTCCATCGGTGCCTTGTCGGCACCACGTTCGCGTTACAAGGAACTGTTTGCGCAATGGAAGGACGAAGGACGAGTGAGTACGCTCACCGACGAGATCGACGAAGAACAGGACGCCACCAAACTACTCGATGGCCTGATCGCCAACAGCGACGATCCGCAGCTGCGTGACCGCCTGGCGATCGTCAATGAGGAGCTCAAGCGCAGCGTGTCGCTGATTGCCAAGCAGCGCGAGGATGCGGCAGGCAACCTGATCCAGTCGGCGGCGCTGGTAGCCGAGACGATCAACAACTACAACATTCGCCTGACCAATTTACGCAAGAGCCGTGACGAAGCTCGCAGTGCCAAGGATGAAGCCTCGGCGAAACTGTTCGAAGCGGCGATGGCCAATGGGCGCAGTGCGCTGGACGGTGCGCTGGCGATCTACATCGACAACCTGGACAACGGCACGCGTTACAGCAATGCGGTCATCCAGGCGCAGTTCCAGCGCACCAAGGAGGAGCTGGCGCGCAAGCCGGTACTGGGTAAAAGTCTGGTGAACCGGGCTACGCTGTTCGTGCGACATGTCGGCGAATACCGCAAGAACCGCAAGGCCGACGCGGACGTGATTCTGAAACAGCTATTGGCACCCTGACGACACCAGCGTGCAGCGAGGGATAGCCGATATGGGTTATTGACCTAGCGAGTTTTGAAAGTAACTCTGACGGCTTTTGCCGTGATCAAGCAGGCGGTTGTCATGCGACGCAGCCTGAATGGAATAAACACTCACTCAAGTACGAGATCGACGACGATGCAAAATCCCAACAAGGTCCCCGCTTTTTCCTCGATACGCACTGCGCTGCTTTCCGCCGTCACCTGCGCCAGTGTGCTGCTGGTCGGTTGCGCCGGCTCGCCGAGCTCCCAGGTCGCCGCGACCACCAAGGCGGAGTTCTTTCCGCAATGCTACGAGCCTGTGAAGCAACTGCGCAGCTCGGAAGACGCGATGAGTCGCAGTGTCGCCATCGGCGCCGTGACCGGCGGCCTGATGGGCGCCCTCGGCGGTGCTCTGGTCGACGATGAGAAGCGTGGTCGCAACGCCGCCATCGGCGCAGCCGGTGGTGCCCTGGCCGGTGGTGCGGTGGCCTACTATAGCCAGCGTCAGCAGCAGATCACCGACGACAACGCGCGCTTGGCTTCCTATGCCGCCGACATCGAAACCAACAACCAGAACATCGACCGCAACATCCGTTACGCCAGCGCTGCACAGAGCTGCTACCAGCAGGCGTTCACTCAACTGCGTGCCGATCGCAAGGCGAACAAGATCAGCGACGCCGATGGTCGTACGCGCCTGGCGGAAATCGTCAGTGGTCTGAACGAAACCAATGCGCTGCTGGCCAAGGTGGACGGCCGTACTGGCGAGAACGTCAGCACCTACACCCAGGCATACGAGAAGGATCTGCAGACCGTTGGCGTCGAGCGCAAGGAAGTGACCAAGGTGGCCACTGCCAAGCAGCCTAAGGCGACCACCAAGGTCACCAAGGAAGTCATCAACACCGAGCAATCCCTGCAGAAGGCCCAGGCCAAGCAGAAGGAAAGCCAGCAGGTGGCCAGCCGAGGCCGCACGCTGGTGAGCGATGTGTGCAACAACCCGGATATGGGTGACTGGGCGCCGGCCAGCTGCAAGGCCTGACACCTGGCTGTATGAAAAACCGCGCCTGGCGCGGTTTTTTTATGCCTGCCGGCTAGCTGCCAGGCAGAAAATTTCGTTTGTCTGTAGCTCCCCTGCCGAGCGACCCACGGCCCTGGCCTGCAACGGCGTTCGTATAGACTGCTTCGACAGCACGACAACAGCACACCGTTGACGGCTCCCTCATCATGAATGTGCACGGGGGATTGATGCCGGTCACTATCGGCTGCGCTGCACTGGGCAATCATGGCGGGTGCCGAGTGGGTGACCAGGCTGTTGGGGGCAGGGCGACGTGCTGATGGAGGCGTTTCCCGGTGAATGCATGCCGCCCCAGAGTTCGTGCAGAAACGCACGGTTTGAGTCTCTGCGCACTGCCGTGCATCACGCGGCGGGCGAATCGCCCCGGTTCATAACACTTCTCTCTTAGCCGTTTTGGATTAGCTGATGAACAAGATGATAGTGAGTCTGCTGGTGGCGCTGGGTCTGGTCGGTGCTGTTCAGGCTGCAGGCGATCCGGTTGCGGGGCAGGCGAAGACCATCGTCTGCGGTGCCTGCCATGGGCAGGATGGTAACAGCCCTCTGCCGAACTTCCCGAAACTGGCCGGCCAGGGCGAGCGCTATCTGCTCAAGCAGATGCAGGACATCAAGTCAGGCGCCCGGCCAGTGGTCGAGATGACCAGCATGCTCGAGCCGCTCAGTGACCAGGACATGGCCGATGTGGCGGCCTATTACGCCAGCCAGAAAATCTCCGTCGGCGCCGCTGATCCAGCCTTGGTGGCGCGCGGTCAGGATCTTTTTCGTGGCGGCAAGCTGGCGGAGGGCATGCCGGCCTGTATCGGCTGCCACTCGCCGGATGGCAGCGGCATCAGTACTGCCGGCTACCCTCATCTGGGTGGGCAGCACGCTGACTATATCGCCAAGCAGTTGACCGCCTTCCGTGAAGGCGAGCGCAGCAACGATGGCGATAGCATGATCATGCGCGACATCGCCGCCAAGCTCAGTAACAAGGACATTCAGGCCATCTCCAGCTACGTCCAGGGCCTGCACTGAGGCATTGATCGGCGTTTACATACCGGTAACGAAAAAGGGTGGTCTTGACTGCCCTTTTCCGTTTGCGAGGCGGCTACAATGGACGGAACCTGCCGGGTGGCTATCCAGTCGAAGCGAAGCTGTCCGCAGTACCCTCATAGCAAGGAGTCATGCATGCGTAATCTGATCCTTTCCGCGGTTCTGGCTGGTGCCAGCCTGTTCGGCGTTGCTGCTCATGCCGCCGAAATCGAAGCTGGCAAGCAGTATGTCGAGCTCAGCAATCCGGTACCAATTTCCAAACCCGGCAAGATCGAAGTCGTCGAGCTGTTCTGGTATGGCTGCCCGCACTGCTACCAATTCGAGCCGACGCTCAACCCATGGGTCGAAAAGCTTCCGGACGACGTTAACTTCATCCGTATCCCCGCTCTGTTCGGTGGCGTATGGAACGCCCACGGGCAGATGTTCCTGACCCTGGAAAGCATGAAAGTCGAGCACAAGGTGCACAACGAAGTGTTCCGTGCGATTCACCAGGAAGGCCGCAAGCTTGCTACCCCTGAAGAAATGGCGGATTTCCTGGTCACTCAGGGCATCGACCGTGACGCTTTCCTGAAGGCATTCAACTCCTTCGGTGTGAAGAGCCAGATGGAAAAGGCCAAGAAACTGGCCATGGCTTACCAGATCAATGGCGTACCGGTGATGATCGTCAACGGCAAATACCGTTTCGATATCTCCAGCTCGGGTGGCCCGGAGCAGACTCTGCAGGTCGCTGATCACCTGATCGCCAAAGAGCGCGCTGCCAAGTAATCGGCCTATTCGGAGCGCCTGCCATGTTGCGCCGCCGTTCGATGCCCCGTCAGGCTGGCCTGTGTGATCCACAGGTCAACCCTGACTGCACCCCAGACGGCGATTGGCCGCAGAACGGGCGCTTGCGTCTGCTCAGCTTCAACATTCAGGTCGGTATCAGCACCGAGCGTTATCACCATTACCTGACCCGCGGCTGGCAGCACTTGCTGCCGCATCGGGGGCGCGCTGGCAATCTGCAGCGTATCGGTGATCTGCTCGGTGACTACGATATCGTGGCGCTGCAGGAAGCCGACGGCGGCAGCGTGCGCTCCGGCTTCGTCAACCAGATCGAACACCTGGCCCGTCTGGGCGCGTTCCCCTACTGGTATCAGCAGCTCAACCGCAATCTTGGCCGCTTTGGTCAGCACAGCAATGGGCTGCTCAGCCGCTTGCGTCCCTCGATCCTGGAAGATCACCCGCTGCCCGGCCCAGCCGGTCGTGGTGCGATTCTGCTGCGTATCGGCGAAGGTGACGACGCCATTGCGGTGGTCATGATGCACCTGGCGCTGGGGCCGCGTACCCGCACTCGGCAACTGGCCTATATCCGCGAGCTGATCAGCGGGTACCGCCATCAGATCCTGATGGGCGACATGAACACCCACGCTGCCGACCTGCTTGAGCATTCGCCACTGCGCGATCTCGGCCTGATCGCGCCGCAGGTCGAAGCGACCTTCCCGAGTTGGCGCCCGCAGCGTTGTTTGGATCACATCCTGCTCAGTCCGGGTCTGCACCTGGAGCGTTTCGAAGTACTGGCTCAACCGATTTCCGATCACCTGCCGGTGGCCGTTGAAATCCGCCTTCCCGATACATTGGGGCCGCTGCCTCCCGCGATACGGGAGGCTTAGCATGTCTGACGACGCCCAGCGTTGGCGCGAAAAGTATCTGTCCAATCTTGAGCAGCAGGAAAAGCTTGAGCGCCGTTGGGATTCGCGCGTCGACCTGCTGCGGCGCGGACTGGTGCGTAGTAGCCTGGCGGCCGAGGGGGCTGACAAGTTAGTCGACCAATGTATGCAGGATCTGCGCGAGATCCTTCGTCGTGACGATATGGATGCCGGGCTCAGCGCGCTGATTCCGCGGTTGGAAAAGACCGTGCTGGATTCCGAGCAGCGTCGTCAGCAACGGATCGAGCAGGTCGCCAGTGGGCTGTCGAACCTGGTCACGCAGTTGCTGAAGATGGATCTGCCGAACGACGTGCGCAAACCGCTCAAGCGTTATGCCAAGCAGGTTGCCGAGCGAGCGCGGCAATCCCGTGAGCTGCCTGCGCTACTGGCTGAACTGAGCCAGCTGCAGCAGCAGGCGTTGGGTGCTTTGGGAGCGGAGCAGGTCGAGCGACCGGGGTTTATCGAGCGTCTGTTTGGCAACCGTGATGGGACGACCCCGCCTACGTCACCTGACGCCGCGGTAGAGCCTGCGCTGGTTGCGCTGCCCTTACCGGTGCAAAACGCGCCTGTCGCTGTTGCGTTGGCCGAGCAGCCTGTTGCGCCAGCACCAGCACCAGCACCTGAGCCCGCGCTTGCGTTGGCGGCCGAGCCGCTGCCACACCCTGAGGTGGCTAAGCCCGCGCTCGTAACGGTCAATGCCGCCGCTGCCAACAGCGCGGTATTGCTCGACAGCCTGCCGTTGCTGTCCTCGTTGCTGATGCCGCCGCCTGCTGCCCAGCCTGCTCGTGAGCCGGTCGCTGAAGTGCCAGAAGTCGCCACGCTCGACGCGGCGCTGCCAGAAGAGGCGCCACTGTCCGACCCTGCCTATGCGCTGCCGGCTGCACCTGAGCCTGGCTACAGCGCTATTGCCGGCCACGTCGAAAGCAGTTTGCTCGGTTTGCTCGACGAGTTGCCGTTGCCTGATCGTCATCAGGCCCAGGCCGACGTGCTGCGTCAGCGCATCACCGCCGGTCTCAATATGTACGAGCTGGTACCGGTGTTGGACGACTTGGGCGTACTGATGCTGGCGATCGCCGACGTTGGTCAGCGCGAGTTCGAAGGCTATCTCAAGCAGCTCAATCAGCGCCTTGCGGCTTTCCAGGGCAGCCTGCGTGACGTGCACGCCGATTATGCCGACTCGACCCAGGCGGCCCGCAGCCTGGACAGCGAACTGCGTCAGCAGGTCGATGGCTTGCACAGCAGTGTGCTTGAAGCCACCGATCTGGACAGCCTCAAGAACCTGGTGGAAAACCGCCTCAGCGGTCTGCTCGGCACCATGGAGCAGTATCAGCAGCAGCGTGACGACCGTGAACAACAGGTGGGTGAGCGCCTGCAGACCCTGGTCGAACGGGTAGCGAGCATGGAGCTTGAAGCCAAGGGCTTTCGCGATCACCTCGAAGAACAGCGGCAGAAAGCGCTACTCGACCCACTTACCGGATTGCCCAATCGCGCTGCCTGGACGGAGCGCCTGGAGCTCGAATTGTCGCGCTGGCAGCGCTATGGCGGCGATCTGCTGCTGGCCGTGGTGGATATCGATCACTTCAAGCGCATCAACGACGACTTCGGTCACCTGGCCGGCGACAAGGTGTTGAAGATCATCGCTGGCGAACTGTTCAAACGGCTGCGCAAGACCGACTTCATTGCCCGTTTCGGTGGTGAGGAGTTCGTTCTGTTGATCCCCTCTACGCCCATGGACGGTGGCCTGAAACTGCTCGATACCCTGCGTACGGCGATCGAGAACTGCCCGTTCCACTTCAAGGGTGAGCGCGTGACCATCACCCTGTCTGGCGGCATCAGCTCGTTCAGTGCTGCGGAGCGTAGCGAGCAGGTGTTCGAGCGTGCCGACCAGGCGCTCTACCGGGCCAAGCGGGGCGGCCGCAACCGTATCGAGCAGGGCTAGGCCGGCAACGCGGTCACTGACTGTTCACCCCTCTGGGATTTATCCCCTTGAAGCGCGTTCTGTGCAGCAGGCACGGTAGGCTTGTGCCGGTTGTCGCAAAGCGCGCAGGTGCCTGTCGCCCGGCCAGCGAGACGCTGCTAGTCTTGCTTCGCCGAACACTCACACATAATCAAATCGACTCGAGTCGTTATGCTAGGGCGCTTCTCACTTATCCTGGGACTCTGTGCGTTTGCCTGTCAGGCAAGTGCGCTGACCGTCTACAAGTACACCGATGCCAATGGCGTGGTCACCTACAGTGATCAGGCTGCGCCCGGTGCGAAGGTGTTCGTGTTCAGCGACCGCATGGTCGAGAAACTCGATAACCAGGTGAAGCTGGAAACCCGCAAGCACGCTGCCGGCGAGACGCTGCTGGTGCGTAACGACCTGTACGCGCCGGTTCAGGTGGAGCTCAAACTCGAGAAGGTCGCCAACGCCAGTGGCGTACCGGCAAAACCGATCAGCTGGGTGCTGCCGCCGCGTAGCGAGATACGTCTGGCCACCCTGGCGCCGCTCGATCCCTCCAAGCCGTTGCGCTATACGCCGAAGCTGAGTTACGCCCTGGGTGACCCGCGGCTGCTGCCGACCAAGAATAGCTACCCACTGCCGTGGCAGGGTGGACCGTTTCGTCTGACTCAAGGTGCCAATGGCCAGTACAGCCATTTCACCCCCAAAGGTCGCTACGCCCTGGACATCGCCATGCCCGAGGGCACCCCGATCGTCGCCGCGCGTAGCGGAATCGTGGTGAAGACCGAGAACGCCCAGAGCGGGCGCGGAGACAACCCCTCCGGCAACTTCGTACGCATCCTCCACGACGACGGCACCATGGGCGTCTATTTGCACCTGATGCAGGGCTCGGTCAGCGTTCGTGAAGGCCAGCGCCTCGCCGCCGGAGCAGCCATCGGCCGTTCTGGCAATACTGGCAACAGTACCGGCCCGCACCTGCACTTCGTGGTGCAGCGCAACGTCGGCATGGCGCTGGAGTCGATTCCTTTCGAGTTCAGCCAGCCAGTGGACAGCCTACCCAACTTCGCCGTGGGCGGTGATTGAGCGCTCGGCAACCCCGCGTCCTCTCCGCCTTCAAGTGCCCTGTGGGCAAGTGCCGGCTCAGGCTTTGCTCAAGCGGCAACTGACTGCGCAGTGATCGGAGACGCCTGTACTCAGGCTGGCGTTTTCCAGCCGGTAGCCGGGCGTGTGGAACAGCCCGTCGACCATGAATGGAATGTCCCCGGCACGGTGTAGCGAGCCGTCGATGCTGCTGGTGTAATGCGCCGGTATGCCATCGATGAAGTGCTCGGCGATCATGTCGAAGGTGTCGCGTCCGCGCGGCGCGTTGAAGTCGCCCACCAGCAACAGATCGCCAGCCTGTTGTGCCTGCGCCTGAGCCAGCTGGATCAGCTTGCCGGCGCTTTCTCGCTGGTACGCCGTGGAGGTGCCGAGTGGGGTCACGTTGAGATGGGTCACGGCGATGCGCAGGCCGCGGACAGTGGCCGTCACCATGACTTCGGCGATGCTCAGCGGATCGGCAGTGCGCAGGCCCTGGGTGCTGAAGAAAGTCATTTCACGGATGCTTTGCGCGCTGCCTGAGTAGTACTCGGCGACTACGTCAGTCAATGCTTCGTCGCGGGCGATCATACCGATCCCGACCACATTCGCAGGGCCTTCCCCCGGATAGCGCACCATGGGCGCGAAGGACATGCGGCCGCCCATCAGGGCTTCGAAGAACGGAATGTCGCGCTCGCAGAGCTCCTGCAGGCAGAGCAACTCCGGGCGTTCACGATTGACGAAGGCCTCGACGCGCGGCAGGTGTCTGGAGCGTTCGATATTGATGGAAGCGATGTTGAGTGACATGGGATCAGTAGGCGATGAAGGCATGAAAGGCGGCGTGGAGCACGCATGGAGCGTGTCTGTGCGAAGGAGGCGCAAGTATATCAGAGGCCCTCACCGCCAATAGGACTCCACGCTCCTGCTCGCTAGCGGCCGGGCTATCGTTCGGCTCACCGCGATAGTCCATATGTCTGTCTGCTCTCCAGTTGCATAAAACGCGCTCGGCAGGATATTCGGCGCACTTTATTGGGGCGTTCCGGTCGCCTTCCGTTGCTAAGCAGATTGGCAAAACCCGTGAATCCTCTGTTTTTATTCACTGAATCAGTGGCTGTAATTGAGAGTGTTGATCTGCGCAGCAGAGGCTCGTCAAAAATGCTCGAAAGTGGTGCTTGGTGCTCTTTTTTAGCGCCCTGCAAGCCAGCTTTTTCGTATGTCCCGATGATATTTTTAATATTTTTCTATTGCCCATCCTTTACGCCACTATCGGTTCGCAGCAGCAATCAAGTGGCGAAAAAAGGGGATGGTGGTGTACGGACTCGGCGATTGGCAGCAACGTGCTCGGCAGCAACCTTTCATCAGCCAGGCGATCATTGGAGGCCGCCGAGTTGCAGCGCAGTCCGGTGCCACCTTCGCTTCAATCAACCCGGCCACCGGCCAACTGCTTGCCAACGTCGCGGCCTGTGATGCTGCCGATGTCGACCTGGCAGTGCGCGCCGCACGGCAATCCTTCGAGGCGGGAGACTGGTCGCAACGTGCGCCGGTCGAGCGCAAGCAGGTGCTGCTCAAGCTCGCTGAGTTGATTCTGGCCAATCGAGATGAACTGGCGCTGCTCGACTCGCTGAACATGGGCAAGCCGGTAATGGATGCCTGGAACATCGACGTGCCCGGCGCCGCTGGTGTGTTCCGCTGGTACGCGGAGAGCCTCGACAAGCTGTACGACGAAGTCGCGCCGACGGCCCGCAACGTGCTCGCCACGGTGACGCGTGAGGCGTTGGGCGTGGTTGCGGCAGTGGTGCCGTGGAATTTCCCTTTGGACATGGCCGCCTGGAAACTCGCGCCGGCCCTTGCCGCCGGTAACTCGGTGATCCTCAAACCCGCCGAGCAATCGCCGTTTTCCGCCTTGCGCCTGGCCGAGCTGGCGCTGGAAGCGGGCATTCCTCCAGGCGTATTCAACGTCGTGCCCGGCTTCGGCGAAAGCGCCGGCAAGGCCCTCGGTCTGCACATGGATGTCGACTGCCTGGCCTTCACCGGCTCCACCGAGGTCGGCAAGTTCTTCATGGCTTACTCGGCGCAGTCCAACCTCAAGCAAGTCTGGCTGGAGTGCGGTGGCAAGAGCGCCAATCTGGTGTTCGCCGACTGCCAGGATCTGGATCTGGCTGCAGAGAAAGCTGCCTTCGGCATTTTCTTCAATCAGGGCGAAGTCTGCTCGGCCAACTCGCGCTTGCTGGTCGAGCGCTCGATCCATGACCAATTCGTCGAGCGCCTGCTGAGCAAGGCCCGCGACTGGCAGCCGGGTGATCCTCTGAGCCCGAGCAGCCGCGCCGGCGCCATCGTCGAGACACGGCAGACCGCTCGGATCATGGCCTTTATCGACGACGCCCAGCGTGAGGGTGCGCAGCTGGTCTGCGGCGGGCGCCAGCTCAGCTTCAATGGCTCGGACAATTTCATCGAGCCGACGGTGTTCACCGGCGTTTCCCCCACCAGCCGGCTGGCCCGCGAAGAAGTGTTCGGCCCGGTGCTGGCGGTGATCCCCTTCGACAGTGAAGACGAAGCTGTGCAACTGGCCAACGACAGCATCTATGGCCTTGCCGCCTCGCTGTGGAGCGACGACCTCAATCGTGCCCATCGCGTGGCGCGTCGCCTCAAGGCGGGCACCGTGTCGGTCAACACGGTCGATGCCCTGGACGTGAGCGTACCGTTTGGCGGCGGCAAGCAATCCGGTTTCGGTCGCGACCTGTCACTGCACTCGTTCGACAAATACACCCATTTGAAGACCACGTGGTTCCAGCTGCGTTGAGCCATGCCCGTCGCGCCGAACCCGATCACAGGAGCCTTGCCATGACCGCCCCGAAACACAGCACGCAGCAATACCAGGCGCTGGATGCGGCCCACCATATCCATGCTTTTCTCGACCAGAAAACGCTGAACGAGAAGGGTGCTCTGGTGATCGCCAAGGGGCAGGGCCTGAACCTGTGGGATACCGATGGCAAACGCTATCTGGATGGCATGTCCGGGCTGTGGTGCACTGCGCTCGGCTATGGGCGTGCCGACCTGAATGCCGCTGCCAGTCGGCAGCTCGAAGAGCTGCCTTACTACAACCTGTTCTTTCACACCACGCACCCGCGGGTCGTGGAACTCTCCGAGCTGCTCTTCAGCCTGCTGCCAGAGCACTACAGCCACGCCATCTATACCAACTCCGGTTCCGAGGCCAACGAGGTACTGATTCGCAGTGTGCGGCGTTACTGGCAGATTCTCGGCAAGCCGCAGAAGAAGGTGATGATCGGCCGCTGGAACGGTTACCACGGTTCGACCCTAGGCAGCACCGCGCTTGGCGGCATGGGCTTCATGCACGAGATGGGCGGCATGCTGCCGGACTTCGCCCATATTGGTGAGCCGCACTATTTCGTCGAAGGCGGCGAGCTGAGCGAGGAGGCGTTTGGCCTCAAGGCCGCCCGCGAGCTCGAGGCGAAGATCCTCGAGCTGGGCGCGGAAAACGTCGCTGCCTTCGTGGCCGAGCCTTTTCAGGGTGCCGGCGGCATGATCTTCCCACCGGCCAGTTACTGGGCCGAGGTACAGCGCATCTGCCGTCAGTACGACGTATTGCTGTGTGCCGATGAAGTGATTGGTGGCTTCGGCCGCACGGGCGAGTGGTTCTCCCATCAGCATTTCGGTTTCGAGCCGGACACGCTGACCATCGCCAAGGGGCTGACCAGTGGTTACATCCCCATGGGTGGTCTGGTGTTCAGTGCGCGGATGGCTGAGGTGCTGGTGCAGCAGGGTGGCCTGTTCGCTCATGGCCTGACCTATGCCGGGCACCCGGTGGCGGCGGCAGTGGCCATCGCCAACCTCACTGCGCTGCGTGACGAGAAGATCGTCGAAACGGTGAAAACCGACACCGGCCCCTACCTGCACAAACTGCTGCGAGAGACCTTTGGCGGGCATCCGCTGATCGGCGATATCCAGGGTGTCGGCCTGGTTGCCGCGTTGCAGTTTGCTGAAGATAAAGGCACGCGCAAACGTTTCGCCAACGAGAACGACATCGCCTGGCATTGCCGCACCGTGGGTTTCGATGAGGGCCTGATCATTCGCTCGACCCTCGGCCGGATGATCATGGCGCCAGCGCTGGTCGCCACTCATGCCGAACTTGATGAGCTGGTGGAGAAGACCCGCCGCGCGGTGGACCGAACCGGGCGTGAACTGAATCTGCTGTAAACCAACGTGTTCCGTAGAGAGCGCTGAAGACTACTGTGCCGGCCCTAAGAGGCTGGCCTGCGATACGCCCTTGGCCCTTGGCCTGTCCCTGCCCCATGAAAACCAAAAACAAGCCAACAGGCTGTGGGAGTGCTTCATGAACAAGTCCTTGCGCCATCGTATCGTCCGCTCTTTTGCATGCACCGCTGTAGCTGCCGGCATGGCCGCCAGCGCCCAGGCTGGAACCCTGACTCTCGGGCACACCACCTGGGTCGGTTACGGCACGCTTTATCTGGCCCGTGACCTCGGCTACTTCAAGGAGCAGGGGCTGGATGTCGAGTTCACCGTGATCGAGGAGTCGGCCATGTACATGGCGGCTCAGGCCTCTGGCAAGTTGTCGGGCTCGGCGTCGACCATCGATGAAATCCTCAAGTATCGCTCGAAGAACTTCTGCTTCAAGGCGGTTGCCGCGCTGGACGAAAGTCACGGTGGCGACGGTGTACTGGTGGGTAACGAAGTGACCAGCCTGGAGCAGCTGAAAGGCAAGGCGGTGGCGGTCAACGAAGGTTCGGTATCGCAGTTCTGGCTGTCCTATCTGCTCAAGCAGAAGGGCATGAGCATGAGCGATCTGGAAATCCAGAACATGACGGCTGACGATGCGGCCACCGCATTCATCGCCGGCCGCATACCGGCGGCGGTGACCTGGGAACCGCACCTGTCGCTGGTCAAGGCGAAAGGGCAGGGCAAGGTGCTGGTCGACAGCAGCGAGACGCCCGGGGTGATCGTCGACGTGGTGGCGTTGTCCTGCGACGTGATCGAGAAGCAACCTGAAGATGTGAAGGCACTGGTCGCTGGCCTGTACAAGGCAGTCGAGTACACCAAGACCCATCCGCAGGAAGCCTACGAAATCATGGCCAAGGGCGTCGGCGGCTATCTGTCCGATCCGAAGGATCTGGCCGAGGCAGCCAAGGGCGTGAAGTTCTATGACCAGGCCATGAGCGAAAAACTGCTCGGCACTCCGGGAAAACCGGGCGACATCGCCGGCGTTATCAGCCTGGCCAACGAAACCTGGACCAGCCTGCAGGGCAAGCCTTACGCAGTGAGCTACGAGGACTTGGTGGATACCTCGTTCGTTACCCCGTAAGCGCTCCCCCCGCTGGCTGTTCACGCCACTGTCGCGATGCCTCCCGGCATTCGCGCGCGGTGTGAGGTGTGGCAGCCACGGGCTTCTCAAATACCTGCAACACGAGGTGGTCATGGCCACGCAAAAAACCTGGGCGCAGCGCTGTCTGACGCCGAAAGTAGAGCTGCCACGCAAGCTGGTGCTCGGCACTGGCGCCCTGTGCTGGCTACTGGTGCTCGGCCTGTGGGCCGTTCTGTCCTACGGCGGCGTGGTGCCGTCGATGTTTCTGCCAAACCCTGGTCAGGTCGTCGAAGCCGGCGTGCGCCTGGCCGGTGACGGCACCCTGAGCAAGCATGTGCTGGCCAGCCTGGAAGTGGTGCTGATCGGTTTCGCGGTTTCGTCTCTGGTCTCGGTGCCATTGGGCCTGTTGATGGGCAGCTTTCGCATCGTCCAGGCGTTCCTCGAGCCCCTGGTCAACTTCATCCGCTACCTGCCGGTGACCTCTTTCGTGCCGCTGTTCATCCTGTGGATCGGCATCGGTCTGGAGCAGCGCGTGGCGGTCATCATCTTTGGTGTGTTCTTCCAGCAGTTGGTGATGATTGCCGACGTGTCCAAGGGCGTGCCGCGAGATCTGATCAACGCCAGCTACACCCTCGGTGCAAATCGCCGCGACGTCGTGCTGCACGTACTCGGCCCGGCCTCACTGCCGGGCATACTCGATACCCTGCGAGTCACCATGGGCTGGGCCTGGACCTACCTGGTGGTGGCCGAGCTGGTCGCGGCCTCGAGTGGCCTCGGCTACATCAGCCTCAAGGCCATGCGCGGCTTCCAGGTGGACGTGATTTTCCTGGCCATCGCCATCATCGGCCTGCTCGGGCTGCTCACCGATCAACTGTTCCGCTTGCTTCGACTGAGGATTACCGCATGGGCGCAGTAGCCAAGAAACCCTACGTGATGCCCGCGCTCAGCGAGTACGCCGAGGTCACCGCACGCCTGCGTGTGGACAACGTCAGTCTGCGCTATCAGTCGCCCAACGGCGATACCTTCACCGCCCTGGATCGGGTTTCCTTCGAGGTACCGGATCAACAGTTCGCGGTAATTGTCGGCCCGTCCGGCTGTGGCAAGTCGAGCCTGCTCTACCTTACCGCCGGCCTCAATGAGCCCAGCGAAGGTGATATCTACGTTGGTGGCAAGAAGGTCGAGGGGCCAGGCGCCGATCGCGGCATGGTGTTCCAGGGCTATACCCTGTTCCCCTGGCTGACGGTACGCCAGAACATCGAATTCGGCCTCAAACGCCGTGGGCTCGCCAGTGGCGAGATCAATACCATCGTCGATTACTATCTGGGCGAGGTGGGGCTGGCCAAGTTCGCCGGGCATTACCCCAAGCAATTGTCCGGCGGCATGATGCAGCGCGTGGCGATTGCCCGCGCATTGGCGAACGACCCGCAGATCCTGCTGATGGACGAGCCCTTCGGTGCGCTCGACAGCCAGACGCGTCTGCAGATGCAGCAATTGCTGCTGCAGGTGTGGGGCAACAGCAAGAAGACCGTGGTGTTCGTCACCCACGATATCGACGAAGCCATCCTGCTTGCCGACCGCATCTACGTGATGGGCGCGCGCCCTGGGCGGATCAAGGAAATTCTCGACGTGCCCATCGACCGGCCGCGCAATCTGGACGTGGTCATGGAGCCGGAGTTCATCCGCATGAAGCGGCATATCCTCGGCCTGCTGCACGATGACATGGAGGCGGTGCACTGAAATGGATGACAGCTTCGACTACCTGATCGTTGGTGCCGGTTCCGCCGGCTGTGTATTGGCCAACCGCCTCAGCGCCGACCCTAGCGTGCGCGTGTGCCTGATCGAAGCGGGCGGCAGCGACGCCAGTCCGCGCGTACAGGTGCCGGCCGGCACCATCACCCTGTACAAGAGCCGCGCGTTCAGCTGGAACTACTTTTCCACACCGCAGCAGCATCTGGCCGGGCGCAGCCTGCACACGCCGCGCGGCAAGGTGCTCGGCGGCTCCAGCTCGATGAACAGCATGATCTACATCCGCGGCGATGCCAGCGATTACCAGCGTTGGCAGGCGGCGGGCTGCCCCGGCTGGAGCTGGCAGGACGTGCTGCCGTATTTCAAGCGCTCGGAAGGTAACCGTCTCGGTCAGTCGTTGCTGTATCACGGCACTCAGGGCGAGTTGCTGGTGGACAAGCCGCGCGATCCCAACCCGCTGTCCAGGGTTTATATCCGCGCAGCGGAGCAGTTGGGCCTGCGTCAAAACGACGATTTCAATGGCGGTACCCTGGAGGGCGTGGGTATCTACAACGTGACCCAGAAGAACGCCAAGCGCCTGTCCAGCTATCGGGCCTTCGTCCATCCGGTGCGTGAACGCAGTAACCTCACTGTGCTCACGGGCTGCCAGGTGGAGCGGCTGATCCTCGAGGGCGACCGCGTCACCGGCGTAGAGCTACAGCAGGGCGAACAGTGGCGTACCTTGCGGTGCCGTCGTGAGACCATTCTGTGTGCCGGCTCCCTTGGTTCAGCGCATCTGCTGCTGAAGTCCGGCATCGGCCCCAAGGCCGAGCTGGAGGCCGCCGGTGTGGCTTGCCGGGTTAATCTGGCCGGTGTTGGCAAGAACCTCCAGGATCATGTTGATGGCCTGGTTACCGTGCGCTCGAAGAGCCCGCTATCGCTGGGCTTCTCCCTCGGTTCGCTGCCCAAGGTGCTGGTGTCGCCGTTCAAGTACCTGGCGCAGAAGATGGGCTGGCTGACCACCAACTACGTCGAGGCCGGCGGCTTTGCCCGTACGCCGTTGGCCGAAGCGTTGCCCGATGTGCAGATGCATTTCGTACCCGGTTATCGCAGCCACCGTGGCCGGCTGTTCGAGTGGGGCCATGGCTACGCCATCCATACCTGCGTGCTGCGCCCGAAGAGCATCGGTGAGGTGCGTCTGGGGGCGGGACGCAGCCTGCTTGTCGACTTCAACTTCTTCAGCGATGAAGCGGACGCGCGCGTATTGATCGAGGGTGTGAAACTGGCGCGCAGGATTCTTGCCCAGCCAGCCTTCGATAGTTCGCGTGGCGTCGAGATGTTGCCAGGATCAGCGGTGCAGACGGATGAGCAGTTGCTGGTGCATTTGCGCGAGTGCGCGGCCACCGTGTTTCACCCGGTTGGTACCTGCAAGATGGGCACTGACGAGATGGCGGTGGTGACACCCACACTGAAGGTACGCGGTATGGAGAACCTGCGGGTTGCCGATGCTTCGATCATGCCGACGCTGATCAGCGGTAACACCAACGCGGCGTGCATCATGATCGGCGAGCGTGCGGCGGATTTCATCCTGAGCAGCGAGGTACCCAGTCTGACGACCAGGCACTCGCTTGTGCAGGAGGCTTAGAACGCCAGGCCGACTTTCAGGCCAATTTGCTCTTGCTTGAGCTTGCTGCGCTGAGCCAGCTCGGAGTTGCTGTCCAGCTCGTAGCGGGTCTGGGTGTAGTACAGGCTGGTGCTGATCGGCAGGTTGTTGATGCCTTTGTTCCACAGCACGCTCAGTTCGCCGTACGGGTTGACCTTGTTTTTCAGGTCAACGGACTCGCTTTCACCGTCGACCTTCAGGCGCGACTCGGCGTCCACGGAGTAGCGTGCCCCGACTTCCAGACGCACTGTGTAGTCGTTGGTCAGGTAGTTGTAGCCCAGGCCGGCTTTGGCGAACGGTGATTTGCTGGTCAGCTTGACGTTGGAGTCGAACGGGCCGACGTCATCCTGCTCGATACGGCCCCAATCGTAGCCGCCGCCCACGATCACATCGACATACTGGTTGGCGCTCAGCGCTGCGCGCAGACCCAGGTCGATATCCGCACGCGCCGATTTGTATTCGACATCATCCTTGTCGCGGTACTGAGCTTCGATACCCGCCTGATAGATGAGTCCTTCCTGACCGGTCAGCTTGTTGCCGAAGGTGTAGAACAGGCCGCCCTGGTCGAGGCGTTCCTTGTCGCTGTCATCGTTCACGGTCAGTTTGTACTGGTTGTGCGAGCCGATGACACCGATGGTGGAGATCGGGTCGGTGATGGAGTCGGCGTAAGCGTGAGAAGCGCCGGCCAGGCAGAGGGCGAGTGCGGTTTTTGAAGTGATTGTATTGAGTTGCATGGCTGAATCCTTGGCAGTCTATTTGATGGCGTGCACCCTTTGCATGGGGTGCACGGCCATGGACTGCCCGCCAAAGTGCGTTATTCGAATAGCCCGACGAATGGTCGTAAGTGTTTGTTTAAAAAGACAGAATTCGTTCAGGGTTGTTGCTTTATGTGACCGTTTGGTCAGCTTAATGGAGCGCACTGCGTCATCAGATCTGGGAGCGGAATCCGCTGATTAGGTGGCCTCATCGAGCTTGATGACCTTGGCCAGGAGGATCTTCGGGCCCTTCATTTTCTTGACGATCAGGCGCAGGCCTGCGACTTCCAGCGATTCTTCTTCCTCGGGCACCCGCTTGAGGGTTTCGTAGATCAGGCCGGCGAGGGTTTCCGCCTCGATATGATCGAGGTCGACGCCGAGCAGGCGTTCCAGCTTGAACAGCGGCGTGTCGCCGCGTACCAGCAGTTTGCCCGGCTGGTAGGCGAGTATGCCGCGTTCGGTTTTGCGGTGTTCGTCCTGGATATCGCCGACCAGTGCCTCAAGTACGTCTTCCATGGTCAGGTAGCCAATTACTTTGCCGTCCGCTTCTTCGACCAACGCGAAGTGCGCGCCGCCCTTGCGAAACTGCTCCAGCAGTTCGGAAAGCGGCAGATTGCGGTTGACCTTCTCCAGCGGGTGCATCAGCTCGCCGAGACGCAGCGTCGAGGGCAACATTTCCAGCAGCGACAGGTGCAGCAGCAGATCCTTGATGTGCAACACGCCGACGAACTCGCCAGCCGCTTCGTCATAGATCGGGTAGCGGCTGTACTTGTGGCGCCGGAACACGCTGAACACTTCATCCAGCGAGGCGTTGAGTTCCAGATAGACCAGGTCTTCACGAGAATTGGCCCAGTCCACCACGTCCAGTTCGCCCAGCTCCACGGCCGAGGCAAGCACACGCATGTCCTGATCGGAGGGGTCGCTGGCGCGGCTGGAGTGCAGGATCAGTTTGAGTTCATCACGGCTGTAATGGTGGTCGTGGTGCCCACCTGGCTCGCCCTGGCCGGCGATGCGCAGGATGGCGTTGGCGCTGGCGTTGAGCAGGAAAATCGCCGGGTACATGGCCCAATAGAACAGGTACAGCGGAACTGCCGTCCACAGCGACAGCAGCTCTGGCTTGCGGATCGCCCAGGACTTGGGCGCCAGTTCGCCGATCACGATGTGCAGGTAGGAAATGATGAAGAAGGCCGTGAAGAAGGCGATGCCGTGGATCAGCTTCTGCGATTCGATGCCGATTGAGGTCAGCAGCGGTTCGAGCAGATGAGCGAAAGCCGGCTCACCAACCCAACCTAGACCGAGGGAGGCCAGAGTGATGCCCAACTGACAGGCCGACAGGTAGGCGTCGAGCTGGTTGTGCACGGTGCGCAGGATGTGTCCGCGCCAGCCGTTCTCTTGGGCCAGTGCTTCGACTTTGGTGGCCCGTAGTTTGACCATGGCGAACTCGGCGGCAACGAAAAAGCCGTTGAGTAGAACCAGGAGAAGGGCGAACAAAACGAGGCCGAAATCGGCGAAATAGGATGAGAAGGAGACGCTCGCAGAGGGATCCATGGGGGCTTCGTGTGACCAGATATTGCTAAAGGGTGGGGCTTGGGCAAGTGCTTTGCAATAGGCCTAAAGACTTAGCGGTCGCGTTGCGCTATCTGGGCCGTCGGAAAATGGCAGGTGAACAGGCTGCCCTTGCCAACCACGCTGGTAATGGCCAACTGGCCACGATGGCGCAGCAGCACGTGTTTGACGATGGCCAGACCGAGGCCGGTGCCGCCGGTGTGGCTGGCACGGCTGGAGTCGACCCGGTAGAAACGCTCGGTCAGGCGTGGCAGGTGTTTGGCCTCGATGCCTGGCCCGGTGTCTTGTACCGACAGGTGCGCGCCTTGTTCGTCCTGCCACCAGCGAATACGAATCTCGCCTTCTGCCGGCGTGTATTTGACGGCGTTGAACACCAGGTTGGAAAAGGCGCTGCGCAGCTCCGGCTCACTGCCCTTGAGTCTGACCCCGGCATCGGCTTCCAGGCTGATGCGGTGGTTGCGCTCGGCGGACAGTGCCTGGGCATCGGCCTTGATCGACTGCAGCAACAGATCGACCGCCACCGGTTGATTATCGGACGGATAGTCGGTGGCCTCCAGTTTGGCCAGTAGGAGCAGATCGTTGAGCAGACCTTGCATGCGCGCGCCCTGCTGTTGCATCTGCTGCAGGGCACGACGCCAGCGCGGATTGATCTCTTCGACGTTGTCCTGCAGGGTTTCCACGTAGCCGGAAATGACCGTGAGCGGGGTGCGCAGTTCGTGGGAAACGTTGGCGACGAAATCCTTGCGCATCTGCTCCAGCTGGTGCAGCCGGGTGACGTCGCGCACCAGCATCAGGTGTTCCTGATTGCCGTAGCGGGTGATGTTCAGTTGTAGCTGTTTGCGCGGATTGACCGGCGAGGGCAGCTCGAGCGGCTCGAGGTAGTTGCCGCGCTCGAAGTATTCCTTGAAACGTGGGTCACGCATCAGGTTGGTGATGGCCTGGCCACTGTCCTGGGGCGTTTTCAGGCCCAGCAGGGTTTCCGAGGCTTTGTTCCACCACTCCAGATTGCCGTTGCTGTCGAGCATGATCACTGCATCACGCAGGGCTGCTGTGGATTCCTGAACACGGTCGATCACCGCTTGCAGGCGGCCACGGGCGCGCTGGTTGCGGCGTTGCAGGTGATAGATGCTGTCGAACACTTCACCCCACAGGCCATAGCCGTCGGGTGGTGGTTCGTCAGGCTGGTGATCCTTGAGCCAAGCATGCAGGCGCAGCAGTTGGCTGAGCGTCCATGCCAGGTGGATGGCCAGTCCCAGGGCCAGCGCCCAGGCGTAGTGGCCGGTGATCACGCCCAGCACCAGGCAGGCGGCGACCAGTAGCAGCAAACGGCGGGTTATGGCGCCGCGCCAGTGGCTCGTCACGTTGCGCTCATCCGCCTGCATGTCCCTGTCATGTTGCGCTCCAGGCTGCCGGTCAGCCCTTGGTGGAGAAACGGTAACCGGTGCCGCGCACCGTCTGCACCAGGTTTTCGTAGGCTTCGCCGAGCGCTTTGCGCAGGCGGCGGATATGCACGTCGACGGTACGTTCTTCGACGTAGACGTTACCGCCCCATACCTGGTCGAGCAATTGGCCGCGAGTGTACGCGCGTTCCTGGTGCGTCATGAAGAACTGCAGCAGGCGATATTCGGTGGGGCCCATTTCTGCCGGCTTGCCATCGATGGTCACGCGGTGGCTGATCGGGTCGAGCAGCAGGCCGCCGACTTCGATCGGGCCCTCGTTGTCGGCTGGGCCGGCACGGCGCAGCACTGCCTTGAGGCGGGCGACCAGTTCGCGGGGAGAGAAGGGCTTGGTGATGTAATCGTCGGCACCGACCTCCAGGCCCTGGATCTTGTTGTCCTCTTCGCCCTTGGCGGTGAGCATGATGATCGGGATATCGCCGGTCAGCTCGTCACGCTTGAGGCGTCGTGCCAGTTCGATGCCGGAGGTGCCGGGCAGCATCCAGTCGAGCAGGATCAGGTCGGGTTTGCGGTCGACGATGATGGCGTGGGCCTGCTGGGTATTTTCCGCTTCCAGGCACTCGTAACCCGCCATTTCCAGCGCCACCACGATCATTTCGCGGATCGGCGCTTCGTCATCGACGATCAGGATGTTCTTGCCAGCCATGGATCGAGCCTCGGTTCATTCAACTGTCATGCGGCGCATTAGATAACGGAATTATTGCAGCGATATGACAGCTGTGCGGCAGGCGATCCTAACGCAGGGCGTAATCGAACACGATGCCAATGAAGATTGCCAGGCCGGCCCAGTGGTTGTGCAGGAAGGCCTGGAAGCAGACCATCGGCTCGCGCTTGCGGGTCATGTGGAATTCCCAGGCGAAGCAGGCGGCGGCGACCAACAAGCCAAAGTAGAAATACAGGCCCAGCTCGAAGCGCGCACCGGCCAGCACTAGGCAGAGCAGCGCCAGACCCTGCAGGCCGAGGATGATCACCCGGTCGGCATCGCCAAACAGGATAGCGGTGGACTTCACGCCGATCTTCAGGTCGTCTTCGCGGTCGGCCATGGCGTAGTAGGTATCGTAGGCGACGGTCCAGATCACGTTGGCCAGTAGCAGTAACCAGGCGGCCATCGGTACGCTACCGGTCTCGGCGGTGAACGCCATCGGCATGCCCCAGGAGAACGCCGTGCCCAGTACCACCTGCGGGTAATAGGTGTAGCGCTTCATGAACGGGTAGAGCGCGGCCACGCCCAGCGCGCCGAACGACAGCCAGACGGTGGTGGCATTGGTCAGCAGCACCAGGCCAAAGCTGAGGGCGATCAGCACGGCGAACAGGGCCAGCGCTTCGCGGGCGGTAACCCGTCCACTGGCCAGCGGGCGCGCCTTGGTGCGGCTGACATGGCCGTCGAAGTTGCGGTCGGCGTAATCGTTGATCACGCAGCCCGCCGCGCGCATCAGAATGACCCCGACCACGAAGATCACCAGGTTCTTGAGACTCGGCACACCTTCAGCTGCGATCCACAGCGCCCATAGGGTCGGCCACAGCAGCAGGTAGATGCCGATGGGCTTGTCCATGCGCGTCAACTGCACGAAGTCCCATGCGCGAGGGTGCAGGCGATTGAGTGATTGCAGCAGGCGGGTGTACATCGTGCGTTTCTCCTAGCGAGGTGCGCGGATTATACGGACGGGACGGGTGGTGTGCTCTGTTCTGCGGCTTGCCAGAAGGCCGGCAGGAATACTTCGGCGACTAGCACCGCCAGGTCGCCGCGTCGAAAGCAGGAGCGGCGTGCCCAGAGTTTTTCCTGTGCGCTGCCTGCCGGCAGCCAGGCCGCCGGATATTGGCAGACTTGCAGAGCGCCGCGCGCGAATGCGTGGTCGCTGAACAGCAATTCACCGAGGGAACGGCTGCCGAGTTGCTCAAGTGCCAGGCCGGAGCCTTGCAGTGCGCTGCGCGCCGCCACGCTGCGGGCGAATACCCAGGGCTGGCCATGGCCGAGCAAGTACACCTCGCGTACCCAGCCCTGACTGCCGTCGGCCACGCCAAGGGCCGCGCACTCATCGCTTCGCAGGGGCTGCCAGCCCTCGGTAAGCGGGGTGACGCTGAAGCCGTCGCGGGACAGCGCGGTCAGGCGTCGGGTCAGGGAGTCTTCATTGAACAGCCAGTCGCGCACGCCGCTGGCGGCTGTTGGCTGCAGCTGGTCGGCGGTCAGCCAATGAGGGGCAGGGGCGGCGTGGGGCACGGCAAGCATTCGTCGTAAATTGAGAACGCGCGAGTCTAGCACGGAGCTCCAGGGCGATCAGGGCAGGCGCCGATGGTTCGCGCTACGACCAGCCCTCCAGGCGCATGGTCGCGCGCACCAGGCGTTGCTCTTCCTGTTCGATGTCTTTGAGGTTGTCGCGGATGCTGTGGATATGTTCGCGTGCAGCACGTTGCGCCTGTTCCGGCAGGCGCTCGATCACCGCGTGGTACAGGCGCGCGTGCTGGCGGTCGATCTGGCGCTTCTGCAAGGGCCGGTGGTAGAGGTTGTTGACCGAGGCGAACACCGAATTGAGCATCAGGTCGGTGAGCGATTGCAGCGTGTGCAGCAACACCGGGTTGTGCGAGGCCTCGCAGATCGCCAGGTGAAAAGCGTGGTCGAGACGCGCCTGTTCACGTGGCTCGAAAGCCTGGGGGGCGTTGTGGGCGGCGAGCATTTCCTCGTAGCGGCGGGTGAGCAGGACGAAGTCGGCGTCCGTGCCGCGCTGCGCCGCCAGGCGTGCCGACTCGGCCTCCAGCAATACGCGTACCTCGAGCAAATCGAACAGCGTACGCGGTTGCGAACTGAACAGGTGCATCAGCGGGCTGGCATCGCGCGGGCCATTGAGTGTGGCCACTCGCGAGTCACGACCTTGGGCGGTTTCGATGATGCCGCGGCCGCGCAGAACCTGCAGCCCCTCACGCAGTGCCGACCGTGAGATGCCGAGCTTTTCGCACAGACGGCGTTCCGACGGTAGCGGCTGGCCCACCTTGAGCACGCCATCGACGATCAGCCGCTCGATGCGCTCGGCCACCACGTCGCTGACCTGCCGGCGGGGGGTGTTGGGTTCTGTCATGCGCTCACCTTTTACTGGTATGACCAGTCGTTTCGAGCTGCTCGGAATTTTTTGAATATAGGCCTATTGGTCAGTATTTAAAGGCTCTACGGCATATTTGCTTCGAAAGTCTGCTGAAAGAAACTGGTCGTACCAGTGGTTTTTAGGGTGGACGCTCGGCAATCCGGGGGCTAAACATGCAGCACGCACCAGCAGCCTGGGCCTCGATGCCCGGCATGCCTATAACAACAACGCTGCCTGAATGAGCCTGCCATGAGCATTCTGTACGACGAACGTGTTGACGGCGTACTGCCCAGTGTCGACAAAGCGGCCCTGCTGGATGAGTTGCACGCCAGCTTGCCTGATCTGCACATCCTGCATGCCCAGGAAGACCTCAAACCCTATGAGTGCGATGGCCTGTCGGCGTATCGCACCACGCCAATGCTGGTGGCGCTGCCTGAGCGTCTGGAGCAGGTCGAGGCGCTGCTCAAACTCTGTCATCGCCGCCAGGTGCCGGTGGTAGCGCGGGGTGCCGGTACGGGTTTGTCCGGCGGCGCATTGCCGCTGGAGAAGGGCGTACTGCTGGTGATGGCGCGCTTCAATAAAATTCTCGAGATCGACCCGGCCGGGCGCTTCGCCCGGGTGCAGCCCGGTGTGCGCAATTTGGCGATCTCCCAGGCCGCCGCGCCGTTCGATCTGTATTACGCCCCGGATCCGTCCTCGCAGATCGCCTGTTCCATCGGCGGCAACGTGGCCGAGAATGCCGGCGGTGTGCATTGCCTGAAGTACGGACTGACGGTACACAACCTGCTCAAGGTCGAGGTGCTCACGGTCGAAGGCGAGCCGATGACCTTGGGTTCTGACGCGCTGGACTCGCCAGGTTTCGACCTGCTGGCGTTGTTCACCGGCTCCGAAGGCATGCTCGGTATCGTCACCGAGGTGACGGTCAAGCTGCTGCCCAAGCCGCAGGTGGCCAAAGTGCTGCTAGCCAGTTTCGACTCGGTGGAAAAGGCCGGTCGTGCGGTGGGCGATATCATCGCTGCGGGGATCATTCCCGGCGGCTTGGAAATGATGGACAACCTGGCCATCCGCGCCGCCGAAGACTTCATTCATGCGGGTTATCCCGTCGACGCCGAAGCGATTCTGCTGTGTGAGCTCGACGGCGTCGAAGCCGATGTGCACGATGATTGCGCGCTCGTTCGGGCGGTGCTGGAAAAGGCCGGCGCCACCGAGGTGCGTCAGGCCCGCGATGAAGCCGAGCGGGTGAAGTTCTGGGCTGGGCGCAAGAACGCCTTCCCGGCGGTCGGGCGCCTTTCGCCGGATTACTACTGCATGGACGGCACCATTCCGCGCCGTGAATTACCCGGGGTGCTCAAGGGCATCAGCGCACTCTCCGAGGAGTACGGCCTGCGCGTGGCCAACGTGTTCCATGCCGGCGACGGCAACATGCACCCGCTGATTCTCTTCGACGCCAACCAGCCCGGTGAGATGGAGCGCGCCGAGGCCATCGGCGGCAAGATCCTCGAGCTCTGCGTCAAGGTCGGCGGCAGCATCACCGGCGAGCACGGTGTCGGCCGCGAGAAGATCAATCAGATGTGCGCGCAGTTCAACAGTGACGAGCTGACCCTGTTCCACGCGGTGAAAGCGGCCTTCGACCCGAGTGGCCTGCTCAATCCCGGCAAGAACATTCCGACCCTGCACCGCTGTGCCGAATTCGGTGCTATGCACGTGCACCACGGGCAGTTGCCGTTTCCTGAATTGGAGCGCTTCTGATGGGCATGTCTCAGGACATCGACGCCAGTGCGGCGCTGCTGGAGCAGGTCAATCACGCCCTCAACACTTCCACCCTGTTGCGCATCCAGGGCGGCAACAGCAAGGCGTTTCTCGGCCGCAAGGTCGAGGGTGAGGTGCTCGATACGCGCAGCCATCGCGGTATCGTCAGCTATGACCCGACCGAACTGGTGATCACCGCCCGCGCCGGCACGCCGCTGGCCGAGCTGGAGGCGGCGCTGGAGGAAGCGGGGCAGATGCTCACCTGCGAGGCGCCGCGTTTTGCCGCTGCAGGCTCATCAGGCGCCACGGTTGGTGGCATGGTCGCCGCGGGTTTGTCCGGCCCACGGCGTCCCTGGTCTGGCGCGGTGCGCGATCTGGTGTTGGGTACACGGCTGATTACCGGCTTTGGCAAGCAACTGCGCTTTGGCGGCGAGGTGATGAAAAACGTCGCCGGTTACGACCTGTCGCGCTTGCTGGCTGGCAGTTTTGGTTGCCTGGGGGTGATCACCGAGGTGTCGCTCAAGGTGCTGCCCAAACCCCGCCAGTGCGTCAGCCTGCGCCTGGAAATGGACGCGCTCACGGCGCTGCAAAAACTCGCCGAGTGGGGCCAGCAGCCGCTGCCGATCAGCGCGGCCAGCCATGATGGCCGTGTCCTGCACCTGCGCCTGGAAGGCGGTGAAGGCTCGGTGGCAGCAGCCCGTCAGCGTCTCGGGGGTGAGCTACTGGAGGCGGCCTATTGGCGCGATCTTAACGAGCAGCGGTTGGATTTTTTCGCTGATCCGCGTCCGCTGTGGCGCGTGTCCGTGCCGAATAATTGCCGGGCGCTGGATCTGCCGGGCGAGCAGTTGATCGATTGGGGCGGTGCGCAGCGCTGGCTGAAATCCACGGCCGAGGCTGCGCATATCCGTCAGCAAGTCATGGCCGTTGGTGGTCATGCCACCTGTTTCACGGCCGGCTACTGCGACAGCCCGTTCCAGCCATTGGCCACGCCGTTGCTGCGTTACCACCGGCAGTTGAAAGCCCAGCTCGACCCGCAAGGGATTTTCAACGTCGGCCGCCTGTACGCAGAGGTTTAGCCATGCAAACCCATTTGAGTGAACAGGCCCTGCAACTGCCACGCGGCGAAGAAGCGGAAAGCATTCTGCGCTCCTGCGTGCACTGCGGCTTCTGCAACGCAACCTGTCCGACCTATCAGTTGCTCGGTGATGAACTGGACGGCCCGCGCGGGCGCATCTACCTGATCAAGCAGGTGCTCGAAGGCAACGAGGTCACGGCCAAGACGCAGGAGCATTTGGATCGCTGCCTGACCTGCCGCAACTGCGAGACCACCTGCCCGTCCGGTGTGCAGTACCACAACCTGCTGGATATCGGCCGCGCCATGGTCGAGCAGGCGGTCCCGCGGCCATTTTCCGAGCGCATGTTGCGTGAGAGCCTGCGGCTGCTGGTACCGCGCCCGGGCCTGTTCAAGGCGCTGACTCAGGCGGGCCAGGTGTTCCGCCCGCTGCTGCCGGCCAGCCTGAAAAACAAGTTGCCGCGCCAGGTTCGCATCGCCAAGCCGCGCCCGGTAAACCATCATTCGCGGCGGGTATTGATGCTCGAGGGTTGCGTGCAGCCGAGTTTGTCGCCGAACACCAATGCGGCCACTGCACGGGTATTGGATCGCCTTGGCATCAGCGTCACGGCGATCCGTGAGGCGGGCTGCTGCGGCGCTGTCGACTATCACTTGAATGCCCAGGCGCAAGGCTTGCAGCGTGCCCGGCAAAACATCGATGCCTGGTGGCCGGCGGTCGAGGCCGGCGCCGAAGCCATCGTGCAGACCGCCAGTGGCTGCGGTGCTTTCGTTAAGGATTACGGCCACTTGTTGGCGGGTGATCCTGCCTATGCCAGCAAGGCTGAGCGGGTCAGTGCGTTGGCCAAAGATCTGGTCGAGGTGTTACGTGGCGAATCGTTGGAACAATTGAAGATCGATGGCGGCATGCGCCTGGCCTTCCATTGCCCGTGCACCTTGCAGCATGCGCAGAAGCTTGGCGGCGCCGTCGAAGATGTGCTGGTGCGGCTTGGTTTCCACTTGACCAATGTGCCCGATGGCCACCTGTGCTGCGGTTCGGCCGGGACGTATTCGCTGACCCAGCCCGTGCTGTCCAAACAGCTGCGCGACAACAAACTCAATGCGCTGGAAAGCGGTAAGCCAGCGGTCATCGTCACCGCCAATATCGGCTGTCAGACTCACCTCGACGGCGCTGGTCGCACCCCGGTGCGGCATTGGATAGAGCTGGTCGAAGAGGCCATGGGCTGACACACAACTAAGAAAAGCGGCCCCAGGCCGAGCAACCGAATTCATTGAGAGGAAAAGCACATGCAAAGCAAAGCCGTACTCAGCCAGACCGAAGTCAGTCGCATCCTGGCCGCCGCCCGTGCAGAAGCCCAGCGCAACAACTGGGCCGTGTCGATTGCCGTGGTGGACGACGGCGGACATCCGCTGGCCATGGAACGCCTCGATGGCTGTGCGCCGATTGGGGCCTACATCTCCACCGAAAAGGCCCGCAGCGCGGCGCTGGGTCGCCGGGAAACAAAGGGCTACGAGGAGATGGTCAATGGCGGGCGCAGTGCGTTTCTGTCCGCGCCGCTGCTCACCTCCCTGGAGGGCGGCGTGCCGGTCGTGGTCGACGGCCATGTCATCGGCGCGGTCGGTGTGTCCGGGGTCAAGGCCGATCAGGATGCCCAAGTGGCCAAGGCAGGTATTGCCGCGCTTTGAGATGTAAGGCTGGGCTGTTGAGTCTTTTCTCCCGCTCTTTCGCAGAGCTGGAGAGCAAGCTGATTAGGAGAGATAAGTGATGACCGAACGTGTGCACTGCCAGCGTTTGCAAGTAGCCAGCGAACTCAAACGTTTCGTTGACGAGGACGTATTGCCAGGTACCAAAATCCAGGCCGAGGCCTTCTGGGCCGGCTTCGCGGCGTTGATCCACGACCTGGCACCGCAGAACCGCGCGTTGCTGGCCGAGCGCGAGCGCTTGCAAGCCGAGCTGGATACCTGGCATCGCGCCAATCCAGGGCCGATCACGGATATGCCGGCCTACCGCGCCTTTCTCGAATCGATTGGCTACCTGTTGCCACAGCCCGACGACGTGCAAGCCAGTACGGCCAACGTCGACAGCGAAATCACCAGCCAGGCCGGGCCGCAACTGGTGGTGCCGGTGATGAACGCGCGCTACGCGCTGAACGCCGCCAACGCCCGCTGGGGCTCGCTGTATGACGCGCTGTACGGTACCGATGCAATCAGCGAAGCCGGTGGCGCCAGCAAAGGGCCGGGTTACAACGAGGTTCGTGGCGCCAAGGTGATCGCCTTTGCCCGGGCCTTTCTCGACCAGGCTGCGCCGTTGGCCAGTGGCTCCCATGTGGATGCGCAGTGCTATCAGGTGGTCGAGGGGCAATTGCAGGTCGGCCTGGTCGATGGGCGCAGCACTGGCCTGCAAGCGCCTGAACAGTTTGTCGGCTATCAGGGCCGAGCCGAGGAGCCGCAGGCTGTCTTGCTGAAGAACAGCGGTCTGCACATAGAAATTCAGATCGACCCGACGAGCTTGATCGGCAGTACCGATGTCGCCGGGGTCAAGGATTTGCTGCTGGAGGCCGCGCTGTCGACCATCCTCGATTGCGAGGATTCGGTGGCCGCCGTCGATGCCACCGACAAGGTGCTGATCTACCGCAACTGGCTCGGCCTGATGAAGGGCGACCTCAGCGAGGAATTGGAAAAGGCCGGCAAGCGCATTACCCGTCGACTCAACCCGGATCGCCAGTACAACACGCCGGCAGGAGGGGAGTTGACCCTGCATGGCCGCTCTTTGCTGTTCGTGCGCAATGTCGGCCACCTGATGAGCAATCCGGCGATTCTCGACGGCGACGGTAACGAGATTCCCGAAGGCATTCTCGATGGCGTGATGACCAGCCTGATCGCCCTGCACGATCTGCAGCGTCGCGGTAATTCGCGCACCGGCAGCGTGTACATCGTCAAACCGAAGATGCACGGCCCGGCCGAGGTGGCCTTTGCTGATCAACTGTTCGGGCGTATCGAAGACCTGCTGGGGCTACCGCGCAATACCCTGAAGATCGGCATCATGGACGAGGAACGGCGCACCAGCATCAATCTCAAAGCCTGTATTGCGGCGGCCAGCGCTCGGGTGGCGTTCATCAATACCGGCTTCCTCGACCGCACCGGCGACGAGATGCACAGCGCGATGCAAGCCGGCGCGATGTTGCGCAAGGGCGATATGAAGGCCACGCCGTGGATCCAGGCCTACGAGCGTAACAACGTGTTGGTGGGCCTGAGCTGCGGGCTGCGCGGCAAGGCGCAGATCGGCAAAGGCATGTGGGCCATGCCGGATCTGATGGCCGATATGTTGGTACAGAAAATCGTTCACCCCAAGGCCGGTGCCAACACTGCCTGGGTACCGTCGCCGACCGCGGCGGTGCTGCATGCGCTGCACTATCACCAAGTCGATGTGCAAACGGTGCAGCGCGAACTGGAGCTGATCGACCTCAATAGCCAGCGTGACAGCCTGCTCAATGGCCTGCTGATGGTGCCGGTGGCCAGTGATCCTGTGTGGAGCGCTGCGCATATTCAGCAGGAGCTGGATAACAACTGCCAGGGCATCCTCGGCTATGTGGTGCGCTGGGTCGAACAGGGCGTCGGCTGCTCCAAGGTGCCGGATATCCACAACGTCGGCCTGATGGAAGATCGCGCCACCCTGCGTATCTCCAGCCAGCACATCGCCAACTGGTTGCACCATGGGGTGGTCGGCGAGGCTCAGGTACGCGAGACCTTGGAGCGGATGGCCAAGGTGGTCGATGGGCAGAACGCCGGCGATCCTCTGTACCGCCCGATGGCGCAGGACTACGCCGCTTCGGCGGCATTCCAGGCGGCCAGCGACCTGGTCTTCAAGGGCCGTGAGCAGCCCAGCGGCTACACCGAACCGTTGTTGCACGCCTGGCGTTTGCGTTTCAAACAGGAGAACGACCAGTAGCGGCGTAAGGGCGCTCCCTGGCCGCTCGGGTTAGCGCCTCGCTCTGCGACCTAATAAACAGCATCCCCGTCGATCCAGGTCGACCGGTAGAAGGAGTACAGCTTGCCCCGGCAGTTTATAGCGGCCGGGGCGCTCGAGCATGAGCGCGGTGGTGGGCGATCCCTGCCGCCGTGGCTCACGGAGTGCTGCGGTCAGAGCGCTCCCGTTGCGTGGCGCCGGGTACCCCCGGAAATTGTGGTTCACAACAAGAAAAAGGAACCAACCCATGAGTCAAACGCTGCTCTCCATCCTGGCCTTTGTGCCGCTGGTGCTGGCAGGTGTGCTGCTGATCGGCTTTCGCTGGCCAGCCAAGTACGCCATGCCGGTGGTCTTCCTGCTCACTGCAATTATCGGCTTGACGGCGTGGGACATGTCCCTAAACCGGGTCATCGCCTCCAGTCTGCAAGGCCTGATTCTTACCGCGGCGATCCTGTGGATCATCTTCGGTGCGATCCTGTTGCTCAACACCCTCAAACACTCCGGCGGCATCAGTGCCATTCGGCGTGGCTTTGCCAGCATCACCCCGGATCGCCGTGTGCAGGCGTTGATCGTGGCCTGGTTGTTTGGCTGTTTCATCGAGGGGGCATCAGGCTTTGGTACGCCGGCGGCGGTCGCCGCGCCGCTGCTTGTGGCGTTGGGCTTTCCGGCACTGGCGGCGGTGGTGCTGGGCATGATGGTGCAGTCCACGCCGGTGTCGTTCGGCGCCGTGGGCACACCGATTCTGGTTGGTGTGGGCTCTGGTTTGGACAAAACCGGCATCAGTGAGCAACTGGTGGCCGTGGGCAGTAACTGGGAGGTGTTCTTTCACCTGATCTACTCGCGCGTGGCCATTACCCACGGGCTGATCGGCCTGCTCATGCCGTTGATCATGGTGATGATCATGACCCGCTTCTTCGGCAAGAATCAGTCGTGGAAGGAAGGCCTGGCCGTCGCTCCATTCGCCATTTTTACCGCCATCTGCTTCTCCGTGCCTTACATCGCCGCGGGGGTGTTTCTCGGCCCTGAATTTCCGTCGATGATCGGTGCGCTGGTCGGGCTGGCTATCGTGGTGCCGGCTGCCAAGGCAGGCTTCTTGCTGCCCAAGGAGCATTGGGACTTTGCTCCCGCCAAAGACTGGCCGTCCGAGTGGATGGGCAAGATTGAAATGAAGATCGAGGATGTCGCAGGTAAAACGCCGATTTCCGTACCGATGGCCTGGGCACCGTATCTGCTTCTGGCAATATTTCTGGTGCTGTCGCGGGTGTTTCCCGAGCTCAAGGCGGCGATGATGGCGCTGACCTTCGGCTGGAAGGACATTCTCGGTGAGACCGGTGTGTCGGGCAGCATCGAGCCGCTGTACCTGCCTGGCGGGATCCTTTGCGTCGTGGTCGCCCTGACATTCTTCCTGCACCGCATGCGCATGCGGGAATTGACGGCGGCGATCAGCGAATCGAGCAAAACCCTGCTGGGCGCCGGCTTTGTACTGATCTTTACCATCCCGATGGTGCGGATTCTGATCAACTCCGGGGTCAATGGCTCTGACCTGATGTCGATGCCCGTTGCCATGGCGCAACTGGTGGCGGACAGCGTCGGTGGCGTGTACCCCTTCTTCGCCCCGGCCGTCGGGGCGTTGGGGGCCTTCATTGCCGGTTCCAACACCGTGTCCAACTTGATGCTCTCGCAGTTCCAGTTCAATGCGGCAGAGCTGCTCGGTGTTTCTGGGGCAATGATGGTGGCCACGCAGTCGGTCGGTGCGGCTGCCGGTAATATGATCGCCATCCACAACGTGGTAGCAGCCTCGGCGACTGTCGGCTTGCTCGGGCGCGAAGGCATCACCCTGCGCAAAACCATCCTGCCGACGCTGTACTACCTCGTGGCCGCCGGTAGCCTGACGATGTTCGCCATGTATGTCATGGGTATTGGTGATCCCCTGCTAGCTGTGCGGTGAGCGTGCAGCCCACCGAGCGGTGGGCTGCCCCGACCTTAGCTGCCCAACCGGCACGGCATTCGCTGCCCGCCGGCTTGGCGCTCCTGCGCATTTGCGGTAGCGTGCCCGCGCAATGACCGTGATTACGCCGGAGAGCGTTTATGAAGAAGTGGCAATGTGTGGTCTGCGGACTGATCTACGACGAACGTGACGGCTGGCCGGATGACGGCATCGAACCCGGCACCCGCTGGGAAGATGTGCCAGCAGACTGGCTATGCCCCGACTGTGGCGTGGGCAAGATGGATTTCGAGATGATCGAGATCAACTAAGCCCACTCAAGAGCCCAACCCAACAGGAACGAGTAATGAGCGACCCCGTGGTAATCATCGGTACCGGCCTGGCCGGCTACAATCTGGCGCGCGAATTTCGCAAGCTGGACAGCGAAACGCCGCTGTTACTGATTACCGCTGATGACGGTCGCTCCTACTCCAAGCCGATGCTGTCTACCGGCTTCGCCAAGAACAAGGATGCCGACGGCTTGTGCATGGCCGAGCCCGGGGCAATGGCCGAGCAACTGGGTGCCCAGGTGTGGACGCATACGCGGGTTACTGGCATCGACCCGGGGCACAAACGCCTGTGGATCGGCGAGGAGGCCGTGCCGTATCGTGATCTGGTGCTTGCCTGGGGCGCCGAGGTGCTGCAAGTACCTATCGAGGGCGACGCCCGGGATGAGTTGTTCACGGTCAACGACCTCGAAGGTTACGCGCGCTTTCGCCAGGCGGCGCTGGGTAAGCGCCGGGTGCTGATTCTCGGTGCCGGGCTGATCGGCTGCGAGTTCGCCAACGACCTGTCGCTCGGTGGCTACGAAGTCGATCTGGTTGCGCCCTGTGAACAGCTGATGCCCGCCTTGCTCCCCGCAGAAGCGGCTGCTGCTGTGCGTAGTGGCCTGGAAGACCTGGGTGTGCGACTGCATCTGGGGCCGGTGCTCAGCCGGCTGGAGCCTGCGGATGACGGGCTAGAGGCGCATCTGTCCGATGGCCAGATGATCGCCTGTGATCTGGTGATCTCCGCGGTTGGCCTGCGCCCGCGCATCGACCTGGCTGCGGCTGCCGGCCTGGCCGTCAACCGCGGTGTCATGGTCGACCGCGAGCTGCGCTCCTCGCACGCCAATATCTATGCGCTGGGTGATTGCGCCGAAGTCGACGGCCTCAACCTGCTCTATGTCATGCCGCTCATGGCCTGCGCCCGTACGCTGGCGAAGACGCTCAGCGGCACAGCAAGCGAGGTCGCATACGGGGCCATGCCAGTCACCGTGAAAACCCCAGCATGCCCGCTGATCGTGTCGCCACCTGCGCGTGGAACCCAAGGTCGCTGGACGGTCGAAGGCAGTGGCGGCGATATCAAGGCACTGTGTCACGACGCCTCTGGCGCCTTGCTGGGCTACGCGCTGACGGGGACAGCGGTACAGGAAAAACTGACGCTCAATCGTCAACTGCCGGCCGTGCTGCCCTGAGCGTTCTGTCGCGTGGTCGACAAAATGCCGGATTTAGCTAGAAGCAGGGCTGGCGAAGCCCTTTAGAGCGTGCCATTCTCCCCCAGGCCACCCGCAGCGTAGAGCTGTCGCGGCGCCTTGGCGCTGCAGGGCACGGAACACAACAACAACAAACCGTAGAATGAGGCATTTATGCGCAAACCGGAACTCGCCGCTGCTATCGCGGAAAAAGCTGATCTGACCAAAGATCAGGCTAATCGTGTACTCAACGCCGTTCTTGAAGAAATCACCGGTGCACTGAACCGCAAGGACAGTGTGACGTTGGTTGGCTTCGGTACCTTCGTGCAGCGCCACCGTGGCGCGCGCACCGGCAAGAACCCGCAGACCGGGCAACCCGTCACCATCAAGGCCAGCAACACCGTCGCCTTCAAGCCAGGCAAAGCCCTCAAGGATTCGGTCAACTGAGCCCAGGGTCTGTTGACGTTTCAGCGCAGCCTGCCGGTAATCAGCGCGACTGTTCTGGCAGTCGTGTGAAGTGTCAGCAGACCCTCCTCCTCAGCGTCCGCGCTAGCCGCCCTCCATAAGGCTGGCTGTCAGGCTTCTGGCAAGGCGCTACAATGCGCGGCCTCTGCTTCCTCGCCAACAGGCCATGCCATGAAATTTCGTTTTCTTCTGTGGATGCTGGGCCGTCTTATGGCCAAGGCAAGTCGTGATAATCCAGCGTTTCGCCAGCAATTGGAGGGGCGTGATCTGGTGTTCCAGCTGCATACGCTGGACGGCAGGATTACCCGCCACTTCATCGTCAAAGACCAGCGCGTCAGCAGTAAGCGCGGCACGGTCAGCGAGCCGGCCTTTGCCATCGGCTTCAAGGATGCGCCCTACGGTTTCGCCACCCTGACGGCGAAAAACAAGCAACTGGCTTTCATGCAGGGCATCCAGAACAAGGATATTCAGATCCAGGGCAACACGGCTTTGGTGATGTGGTTCCAGGGGCTGACCAAATACCTGCGCCCCAAGCGCAAGACCGACAAGAAAGCAGCCTGATTCAGCAAGGCGTACCCGTGGCCACTCGTTAAGTGACTGGCCACGGGTACGTCGTCAGTTAGGCGAGCCGAACTGCGAAGCCAAATCGCGCAGGGCAACTTCGGCAGCCAGCACCTTGCTCAGTGCGTCTTCGGCTTTGTCCCGCGTGATTCCCAGGTTGTCGAGCAGGCTCTGCGGGATCTCGCGCTCGGGCCCGGTACCGATACCGCGGTTGCGCAGCATGCTGACCGCCAGATACACCAGGTTCGGGTAGGTGGCGTGGTTACCACTGTAGGTCGCGTCGTGCTGGAAGCGCAGGGCCACCGCCAGTTCCTCGGGCATGTCCCAGTAACGCATCAGCCAGGAACCAATCTGTTCACGGCTGATACCGAGCAGGTGCTGCTCGATGTAGCTGTGCGGCAAGTGTTGGTTGACCTCAAGGTGCCGGCAGATCAGCGAGAAGTGTGGCGGGAATACGTGAGCCAGCACCAGGTTGCCGAAGTTGTGCAGCAAGCCAGCCAGGTAGGTCAGCCCTGCTTCCGGGCGCTGGGCGCGGGGCATGGCGCGGGTCAGCCCTTCGATCACTGCGGCGGTGTAAATCGCCTGCTGCCAGTAGGGCGTGGTCTGCTGCGGCTGATCCTTTGGCAGGCTGAGGGTCTTGCCCAATGCCAGGCCCAGCGCCAGGTTGATCACCAGATCGAAGCCCAGCACGCGGACGATGGCGTCTTCCACCGAGCGGATCTTGCCGGGCGCAGCATAGTAGGGCGATGCCGCCCAGCTCACTACTTGTGCGGCGAGCGCTGGATCGGTTTCGACCACGCCAGTGATGTCGTCTACCGTGGCATTGGGGTCGACGCGCAGTTTGATGATTTTCTGTGCGGTTTCCGGCAGCGGTGGAATTTCAATGGTCTCTTCCAGACGTTGCTGGATACGCCGCGCGGTAAAGGCTTGCACCGCATGGCTGATCTCGTTTCGATCATCGTCTGGGCGATTGAGGTTGGGCCTAACCTTACTCAGAGGCTCGCCGAAACGCGCGGCGCTGGCCTTGGCCAACAAGCTTTTGAAGGTCTCGTTACTCAGTTCCAGCAGCACGCCGGGCTCACCGGACTGGATGAACAGGCTCGGCACATCGAGCAGGCGTTCATCGTACAGACAAGGCGAACTGGTTAGCGCCGGGATGCCAGGCAATAGCTTCAGCTCATGCTTGCTGAGCATACGCTCCAGGCGCTCGGGTTTGACCGCGATAAGTTTCCGTCCGGTCAGCTCCGCCAACCGGTTGAGGTCGAGCAACTGACTTTGCGGAAACAGCACCAGCAGAGCTCCCACCGCGTCGTCGAGTAACGCAGTTTGCACTCGCTGAGCAGCAGCCAGGCCGGGCTGCTCGATGCGCACTTGATAATTCAGCCCGAGCTTTTCCAGCAACTGACGAATCACCAGAGGTGGTTGGGGAGAGAGGTCGGCGATGGCTACTTCAGTCATGACGTGTTCCGTCGTAAAGGGGGACGCAGCTCCCCAAGTATAACCAGCAAGCTGACAATGGGACCTCGTGAGTCGACCATCGTCCTGTGTAACGCTCAAACTTGCCCATATTGTTGACCATGACGCAGCCAGCGTTCCAGCAGCGGGCTGACATGCTGTGGCCAGTGCTCCAGCAGTGCCTGAGCCGCATCGCGAACCGCCGGCAGCAGGTCGGCATCACGCATCAGATCAGCTACCTTGAACTGCAGCAGGCCGGTTTGTCGAGTACCGAGCATTTCTCCGGGGCCGCGCAGCTCCAGATCCTTTTCCGCGATGATGAAGCCATCACTGGTTTCACGCATGATGCCCAGCCGCTCGCGACCGATCTGTGACAGCGGCGGGTGGTAGAGCAGCACGCAATGACTGGCAGCGCTGCCACGGCCGACCCGCCCGCGTAACTGGTGCAGTTGTGCCAGACCAAGGCGCTCGGGGTTTTCGATGATCATCAGGCTGGCATTGGGGACGTCGACGCCCACCTCGATCACCGTGGTGGCTACCAGCAACTGGAGTTGGCCCTGCTTGAACTGATCCATCACCGCGGCTTTTTCGGCAGGCTTCATACGCCCGTGGATCAGCCCGACCTGCTGACCAACGAGGGCAGCAGACAGATCCTCATAAGTCGTCTCCGCTGCCTGGCAGGTCAGCTCTTCGGATTCCTCGATCAGCGTGCAGACCCAGTAAGCCTGACGGCCTTCGTTGCAGGCCGAGCGCACTCGCTCGACCACCTCGAAGCGACGGCTGTCTGCTACCAGTACGGTGTTCACCGGTGTGCGGCCCGGCGGCAGCTCGTCGAGAATCGAGGTGTCCAGATCCGCATAGGCGCTCATCGCCAGTGTGCGTGGGATGGGCGTCGCGGTCATGATCAACTGGTGTGGGCTGAGCTTGCCGCCTACGCCTTTCTGGCGCAGCGCCAGGCGCTGTTGCACGCCGAAGCGATGCTGTTCGTCGATGATCGCCAGGGCCAGATTGTGAAAGCGCACCTCTTCCTGAAATAGCGCGTGCGTGCCGACCACCATGGGCGCACCAGCGGCGATTTGCTCCAGGGCAGCGACACGCGCTTTGCCCTTGAGCTTTCCGGCCAGCCAGGCGGTTTCCAGACCCAGTGGCTGCAGCCAGCGGGTGAAGTTCAGGTAATGCTGTTCGGCGAGGATTTCCGTGGGTGCCATCAGCGCCACCTGATAACCCGCCTCGATCGCCTGCAGTGCCGCGAACGCCGCGACCACGGTCTTGCCGGCGCCGACATCGCCCTGCACCAGACGCAGCATCGGCTCGTCCTGGCTCAGGTCATAGGCGATCTCGGCGCCGACCCGCTGCTGCGCGCCGGTCGGCTTGAAGCCGAGGTTGGCGAGGAATTTCCCCGGCAGCGTCTGGGCGACCGGCAGTACAGGCGCGCGCTGAGCACGGGCACTTTCGCGCAGACGCTGCATCGACAGTTGGTGGGTGAGCAGCTCCTCGAAGGCCAGCCGGTGCTGAGCCCAGTGGCGACCTTCGGCGAGTTCCTCGAGGTCGGCATCCGGTGGTGGCCGGTGCAGGTAGCGAATCGCCTGATCCAGCGGCGCTAGCTGGTAATCGTTGGCCAATTCGCGGGGTAACCAGTCCGGCAGGCTGTGCGGGCCGAGGCGAGCCAGGGCCTGTTCGCTGAGCTGACGCAGGCGCTGTTGGGTCAGCCCTTCGGTGGTCGGATAGATCGGTGTCAGGGTTTGCTCAACGGCCGGCGGTTCATCGCCGGACAGCGCGCGATACTCAGGGTGGTAGATTTCCAGGCCAGACGAACCGGGGCGGATTTCACCGTAGCAGCGCACCTGGGTGCCACGCTTGAGACCTTCCTTCTGCGCATTGCTGAAATGGTAGAAACGCAGGCTGAGCGTGCCACTGCCGTCATTCAAGCGAACCAGCAGGCTGCGGCGCTTGCCCATCACCACATCCGCGCCGGAAACGGTGCCCTCGACCACCGCGTCCTGGCCGGGCCGCAAGGCGCCGATGGGAACGATCCGGGTGCGATCCTGATAGCGCAGGGGTAGATGGAAAAGGATGTCCTGCAGGGTTTCCAGGCCGACCTTGGCGAGTTTCTCCGCCAGGGCCGCGCCGACGCCTTTGAGGTCGGTAACGGAAACCGTCGACAGCTCGCTCATCGTTGCTCTCAGACGCTACGCGGCAGGGGTTTGGCGACCGAGCACAGGCGGATGGAGTCAGCCAGCACCTCGATGGCCTTCGGCCGAGGGAAGCTGGCGCGCCAGGCGATGGCTACGGTGCGGAATGGTGCCGGCGGGCTGAGCGGGCGTACTTCGATGACGCCAGGGGCATAGTGGTGGCTGTCGACTGCCGAGAACGGCAGGATGGAAACACCAAGGCCCGAGGCAACCATATGGCGGATGGTTTCCAGGGAGCTGGATTCCACCGTGGTGTGCCGTGCTTGCTCCTCGCCCTTGCGCAGAGTCGGGCAGGCTTCCAGCACCTGATCGCGGAAGCAGTGGCCCTCGCCGAGCAGCAACAGGCTCTTGTCGTTGAGCAGTTTGGTGTCGATGGTCTTCATCGCTGTCCACGGGTGATCCGCAGGCAGCAGGGCGTAGAAGGGTTCGTCGTACAGCGGCAGCGTCAGCACGTCCGCTTCCTGGAACGGCAGCGCGACGATGATCGCGTCCAGCTCTCCGGTGCGCAGCTTGTCGCGCAGCACGTGGGTGAAGTTCTCTTCGATGTACAGCGGCATCTGGGTGGCCACGCGATGCAGCTGTGGGATCAGATGAGGGAACAGATACGGGCCGACCGTATAGATGGCGCCGATCTTCAACGGTGCTGCCAACTGGTTCTTGCCGGCCTGGGCCAGCTCGCGGATGCCTTGAGCCTGTTCCAGGACTTTTTGTGCCTGGGTGACGATGCCTTCACCGACTGGCGTCAGGCGCACTGCGCTCTTGCTGCGCTCGAAGATCAGCACGCCGAGTTCGTCTTCGAGTTTCTTCACGCCGACCGACAGGGTGGGCTGGCTAACATGGCAGCGCTCGGCGGCTCGGCCAAAGTGTTGTTCCTGAGCGAGCGTCACGATGTAGCGCAGTTCAGTGAGGGTCATAGTCTTAGTCCATTGAGATGGAGCCAAGCATAGCCGCTGTCTTCTATGTAACCAACCACTGAGGTGTGTCTGCGAGAGGGATATTGCTGGGGGGAAAGGTATCCGCCCCGGGCTTTTTGGCCTGGGGCGGACAAGTGCATCAGCGACCGCGGCCGCGCTCCAGCGAGTAGATGAACGGCGCGACGATTTCCACGCTGCCATCCTTGAGCATTTCAGGTGGCGGTTTGGGCAGCGGCTGCGCGCGGCGGATCATCTGCAGCGTGGCCCTGTCCAGGGAGGCGCTGCTGGATTTGCCGACCAGCGTGTACGACAACACCATGCCATTGGCATCGACCACGAAGCGCAAGCGGTTGACGCCCTCGAGGCCGCGACGGCGCGCGTCTTCCGGGTAACGCTTGTACTTGGCCAGGTGCGTCAGCAACTGACTTTGCCAGGTGACTTCGGCCTTGCTCGGCGAGCTGACCGGTGCCTGTTGTGGCGCTGCCGGTTTGGCTTCAGCCGGTGCAGGAGGCGCGGGTGGGGCGTCTTCTGGCGGCTCGTCCTGAGGCTCTGGCGGCTTCGGCTCGGGTGGCTTGGGCTTCGGCGGCTTGGGTTTTGGCTTCGGCTTGGGTTTCGGCGGCGTTACTGCCAGCGTCGGCTTGGGCGCTTCTACCAGTTTCGGCTGAGGCTCGGGCTCCTCCGGAACGACTTCCGGTGGCGGCGGCGGAGCAGGCTTGGGCGCGGCTGGGGGCAGTGGTTCCAGTTCGACGATCATGGCTGCGGGAGGCAGCTCGATGGGCGTCGCTTGGGGCTGCCAGTACATGGCCCAGAGGAACAGACCGATGTGCAGCCCAACCACGATGACCAGGCTAGCGAACCAGGAGAACGTGCGGCTGGATTTCTTCATTGCGCGCCGACCGTCTCCAGGCCTACTAGGCCGATCTTCAGATAGCCGGTGCCACGCAGGGTGTCCATGACTTCCATCAGGTCGCCATATTCGACGCCCTTGTCGCCGCGTACGAAGATGGTCTTGTCCTTGTCATTCTGCGTCAGCTTGTCCAGCGCCGCGCCGAGCATGGCCGGCTGTACTTCGTCGTTATCGATGAACAGCTTCTTGTCGTCCTTGATGCTCAGGTAGATCGGCTTGTCCGGCCTTGGCGCCGGTTTGGCGCTGGACGCGGGCAGGTCGATCTTCACGTCGACGGTGGCCAATGGTGCGGCGACCATGAAGATGATCAACAGCACCAGCATCACGTCGATGAAGGGCGTGACGTTGATCTCGTGGTTTTCCTGGAGATCGTCGCCGCCGTTTTCGTTGAGATGAAGACCCATGGCCTTAACCCGCCTTGACCATGTGAGGCTGTTGGGAGCGATCGCCACTCGGCTGCATGTCCAGGTCACGGCTGACCAGCAGCAGCACCTGAGCGGATGCGTCGGCGACCTGCGCCTTGTAGGCGCTGATCGAGCGCGAGAAGGCGTTGTAAATGATCACCGCAGGAATCGCAGCAACCAGACCCAGAGCGGTCGCCAGCAGCGCTTCGGCGATACCGGGAGCGACCACGGCAAGGTTGGTGGTCTGGGTTTTGGCGATACCGATGAAGCTGTTCATGATGCCCCACACGGTGCCGAACAGGCCGACGAAGGGTGCGGTGGAACCGATGGTGGCGAGTACCCCGGTACCTTTGCTCATGTCGCGACCGCAAGCACCGACCAGACGCTCGAGGCGGAAGCTGACACGCTCCTTGATGCCTTCCTTCTCGCGGCTGGTGGCCGAGAGTTTCAGTTCTTCGCGGGCGTCTTCGATGAGGATTTCACTGAAGCTGTGCTTGGCGCGCGCCTGATCGCTGGCCTGGGCCAGGTTGCGAGCACCCTTCAACTCGAGGATTTCACGGCGCAGACGGCGACGTGCACCGACCAGTTCGATGGTCTTGGCAATCCAGATAGTCCAGGTCAGGATCGACGCCAGTACCAGACCGATCATCACCGTTTTGACCACTACGTCGGCACCTTGATACATGCCCCATGGGGACAGATCGTGGAACACCACTTCCGCTTCGGCGGCGGAGTCTTCGCCCATTGCCTGTGCGTCTGCACTCTGCTGAGCGGCGAGGGCCTGCTGCAGTTTTGCGGCATCTTCAGGAGCGATGTTGTTTTCGCTGAAGAACTGCTGACGGGCTTCGTTGAGTTGTTCTGGAGTAGCCTGCGGGCCCAGTGCCTCGAGTTTGTCACCCAGCGCATCGACCTGAGCGGTGGCTTCCGGCGACAGCGGCGCAGCCTGCAGTTGTGGTGCGGTGGCAGCCGGGCCGGTGTTGGCGGGGGCCTGCTGCGTTGCAGCGGCTGGTTCGGCTGGCGCAGGAGCCGACTGATCGGCGAAGCTCGCGGTCGGAGCCAGCGTCAGGCTGAGCAGCAGAGCGAGGAGCGCGCCGAGGCGTTGCGGCCGAGCGGCGACAGTGGTTGGCTTAGCGCTATGGGCGGTAGAGTTCATGCTTGCCGGACCTAAGTGTGATGACGGTGACCTGCGCAGGCGAAACGCTGCGCGGCAAAAAAGGCTGAACATTATTGCAAGTAATTCTTGTTTATGAAAGCGTTAGTGTAACTATATTACATTTTGGTCGTCGTGTTAGAGCGCCTGCCGGGGTGAGAGAGGGCAGTGATGAGTAGAGTTACGAGCGTGATGATTGCTGGCTGCGGTGATGTCGGAGGCCGTCTTGCGGTGCGTCTGCATGACGCGGGCTGGCAGGTCTATGGCATGCGCCGAACGGTATCCGAGTTGCCCGCAGGCATCCTGCCGGTGGCGGGTGACCTGCACGAGCCTGGCTGCCCCGAGCAATGGCCGCAGGGTGAGCTGGATTATCTGGTGTATAGCGCAGCCGCTACCCAGCACGATGAGCCGGGCTATCGGCAGGCGTACGTCGACGGCCTACGCCATGTGCTGAGCTGGCTGAAATCGCGAGGACAGTGCCCGAAGCGTCTGCTGTTCGTTTCCAGTAGTGGCGTATACGCCCAGGCGGATGGCGAGTGGATCGACGAAACCTCGCCTGCAGAGGCACAGAGCTACTCGGGGCGTGTGATACGCGAGGCAGAGCAGGTGGCGTGGAGCGCTGAGGTGCCCGCCACGGTGGTGCGTCTGACCGGTATCTACGGCCCGGGTCGCGAATGGCTGCTCAAGCAGGTGCGCATGGGCTATCGGGTATCGGTGGAGCCGCCGCTCTATGGCAATCGCATTCATGCCGATGATGCCGCAGGCCTGCTGGCCTTCCTGCTGCAGGCGGATTCGGCAGGCAAGCCGCTGGATGACTGCTATATCGGCGTGGATGACGAGCCGGCGCCGCTGCACGAGGTGATGGGTTGGTTGCGTCAGCAATTGGGTGTCGAGCATTGGTCGGAGGAGTCGACCGTGCGCCGCTCTGGCAGCAAGCGCTGCACTAATGCGCGTGCCCGAGCGCTGGGCTGGTCACCGCAGTATCCCAGCTATCGCGAGGGCTATGCCGCGGTATTGCGCGAAGGGTAAAGCGAGTCGCCCGGAGCGTTCGCTCCGGGCATTGGCGCTGATCAGTCGATGACCAGGATGCCATCCATCTCAACCTGTGCGCCCTTTGGCAGGGCGGCCACGCCAATGGCGGCGCGGGCAGGATAGGGCTGCTGGAAGTAGCGGCCCATGACCTCGTTGACGGTAGCGAAGTGGGAGAGGTCGGTGAGGAAGATGTTCAGCTTGACCACGTCCTTGAACGAGCCGCCGGCGGCCTCGATGACCGATTTAAGGTTCTCGAAGACTTGTACGGTCTGCGCTTCGAAGCCTTCGACCAGCTCCATCGTCTTTGGATCCAGAGGGATCTGTCCGGACAGGTAAACGGTATTACCGGCCTTGATGGCTTGGGAATATGTGCCGATAGCGGCCGGGGCTTCGTCGCTGTTGATAACGGTTTTGCTCATAGAGGCTCCTTGGTGGAGATGCGCGAGGCGCATCGGTCATGGGCGGCCTGAGCGAGTCGGTCAGGCCTTGACGCGGGTGATGCGCATGACGCCGGGCAGGGTGCGTAGCTTCTTGATCACTCGGGCCAGGTGCACGCGGTCGTGTACGCTGACCACCAGTTGTACCACGCTGACGCGCCCGTCGCGTTCGTCCATGCTGATCTTTTCGATGTTGCCGTCAGCAGCATTGACGCTGCCGGCCAGCAGGGCGATGAGCCCTCGCTGGTGCTCCAGTTCGACACGCAACTCGACATTGAACTCACCTGTCACGTCCTTGGCCCAGGACAGCTGGATGCATTTTTCCGGGTTGTGGCGCACTTCGCTGATATTGCGACAGGTGTCCATGTGCACCACCATGCCTTTGCCTGCCGACAGGTGACCGACGATAGGGTCGCCCGGAATCGGCGTGCAGCATTTGGCGTAGCTGAGCACCAGACCTTCGGTGCCGCGAATCGCCAGCGGGCTTTCGGCGTTGGGCAACTCTTCGCCCTCGCCTGCTAGCAAGCGGCGCGCGACGACATAGGCCATGCGATTGCCCAGGCCGATATCTTCGAGCAAGTCGTCGAAGGTCTCCAGGCGGTATTCGTTGAGCACTGCCTGCTGGCGCTCGGGTTGCAGCTTGTCCAGGTTGCTTTCGAAGCTGGTCAGTACCTTGTTGAGCAGACGCTCGCCAAGGTTGACGGATTCCGAGCGGCGCTGTTGCTTGAGGGCGTGACGAATATGGGTGCGCGCCTTGCCGGTGACCACGAAGTTCAGCCAGGCCGGGTTGGGGCGTGCGCCAGGCGCGCTGACGATTTCCACCGTGGAGCCGCTTTCCAGCGCCTGGGACAGTGGTGCCAGGCGACGATTGATGCGACAGGCGATGCACGTGTTGCCGACATCGGTGTGCACCGCATAGGCAAAGTCCACGGCCGTGGAGCCTTTCGGTAGCTCCATGATGCGGCCCTTGGGCGTGAACACGTAGACCTCGTCCGGGAACAGGTCGATCTTCACGCTCTCGATGAACTCCAGCGAGTTGCCGGCGCGCTGCTGCATCTCCAGCACGCCCTTGACCCACTGACGCGCACGGGCATGGTTGCCCTTCGGCGTTTCATCTTCGTTGGATTTGTACAGCCAGTGCGCGGCGATGCCGTTGTTGGCCATCTCTTCCATTTCGCGGGTGCGAATCTGGATCTCGATCGGCACGCCATGCATGCCGAACAGGGTGGTGTGCAACGACTGGTAGCCGTTGGCCTTGGGAATCGCGATGTAGTCCTTGAAGCGGCCCGGCAGCGGTTTGTACAGGTTGTGCACGGCGCCGAGCACGCGGTAGCAGGTGTCGACCTTGTCGACCACGATGCGGAAGGCGTACACATCCATGATTTCGTTGAATGCGCGGCGTTTGCCGCGCATCTTCTGGTAGATGCTGTACAGGTGCTTCTCGCGGCCCATCACCTCGCCTGTCATGTCTTCGCGCTCCAGGCAGTGGAGCAGCGATTCTTCGATGCGGGTGACGATTTCCTTACGGTTGCCACGGGCACGGCGCACGGCGGCACGGATACGCTCGGAGCGCATCGGGTGCATGGCCTTGAAGCCGAGATCTTCGAATTCCACGCGCATGCTGTGCATGCCCAGGCGGTTGGCGATGGGGGCGTAGATTTCCAGGGTTTCCTTGGCGATGCGCCGGCGCTTTTCGCCGGACAGCACTTCCAGGGTGCGCATGTTGTGCAGGCGGTCGGCCAGTTTGACCAGGATCACGCGAATATCGCGCGCCATGGCCATGGCCATCTTCTGGAAGTTTTCGGCCTGGGCCTCGGCCTTGGTCTCGAAATTCATCTGGGTCAGCTTGCTGACCCCGTCCACCAGTTCCGCCACGGACTCGCCAAACTGCGCGTGGAGGGCTTCCTTGGCGATCCCGGTGTCCTCGATCACGTCATGCAGCATCGCGGCCATCAGGCTCTGATGATCCATGTGCATGTCGGCGAGGATGCTGGCGACGGCCAGCGGATGGGTGACGTAGGCTTCGCCACTGCGGCGGCGTTGCCCATCATGCGCTTGTTCGGCGTAGAAATACGCGCGACGAACCAGGTTGACCTGGTCGTCACCCAGATAGGTCGAAAGTCGATCGGCGAGGGCGTCTATGCTCGGCATGGGAGGTTCCCTTGCCAGGCCTTGTGCACCCGCGACCTACGTTTTCGACCAGGCATAGGCTTACAGAGGCTCGTTAGCCTCTTCGTCGAAGGCAGCGAACAGCGGCTCTTCTTCGATGATGTCTTCTTGGGCGATAACGTCGGCGTTTACCAGGCCGCTGGCAATTTCACGCAGCGCGACCACGGTTGGCTTGTCGTTTTCCCATGCCACTTTAGGTTCTTTGCCGCCGGTAGCGAGTTGGCGAGCGCGCTTGGTGGCAAGCATGACCAGCTCGAAGCGGTTATCGACGTTGTCCAGGCAGTCTTCAACGGTAACGCGAGCCATGGTGTTCCTCGTAGCGAATGCAAAAATAAGCTGGGCCCAAATGGGCGAGCGGACTGGATAGTCTAGAAAAACGCCAGCATTAAGGGAAGAGAAAGTCGCTAGAAGGCACGAGATCGCAACGCAGGGCGCGATTTTCGGTGCTCAAGCGACCTTCGCAGAGCTGATCTGGCGTGAGCCAGTCCCGCTTCAGTTCACGCCAGCAGTTCGTTCAACAACCCCAGATGGCGTTGCTGCTGGGCCGGCTGCAGCAACTGATTGGCCCGGAAGATCGCCTTCAGGTCGCTGAGCGCGTGGGAGAAGTCATCGTTGATCACGATGTAGTCGTACTCGACGTAGTGACTCATCTCGCTGACCGCTTCGTGCATGCGTTGCTCGATCACTTCGCCGCTGTCCTGGCCGCGGCTGGTCAGGCGGTGGCGCAGCGCTTCCAGGGTCGGTGGCAGGATGAAGATCGATTTCGATTGCGGCATCAGGCGGCGTACCTGTTGAGCGCCCTGCCAGTCGATCTCCAGAATCAGATCGATGCCCTCGGCCAGGGTCTTCTCCAGCGAGCGTTGCGAGGTGCCGTAATAGTTGCCGAACACCTGGGCGTGCTCGAGAAACTCGCTTTGTTCGAGCATGCCAGTGAACTGCGCGTGATCCACGAAGTGGTAGTGCACGCCGTCACTTTCACCCGGGCGCATGGCGCGGGTAGTGTGTGATACCGACACGCGAACATGCGGTTCGCTGTCGATCAATGCCTTGACCAGGCTGCTTTTGCCTGCGCCCGACGGGGCGGAAATAATGTAGAGCGTGCCGGTGGTGGTGCTCATGGATCGATCCTGAAACGGTTGGGTCGGGAATTCGCGCAGCAGAGGCCGGGCGACGATTATTCGATGTTCTGTACCTGTTCGCGCATCTGCTCGATCAGCACCTTGAGGTTGACCGCGGCCTGGGTGCTGCGCGGGTCGAAGGCCTTGGAACCCAGGGTGTTGGCTTCGCGGTTGAGTTCCTGCATCAGGAAGTCCAGGCGACGGCCTGCTGCACCGCCGGCTTTGAGCACGCGGCGCACCTCGGTAACGTGGGTGTTCAGGCGATCCAGCTCTTCGGCCACATCACTCTTTTGCGCGAGCATCACCAGTTCCTGCTCGAGGCGCTGTGGGTCGAGGTCGGCCTGCATTTCGCGGCAGCGCTCGAGGATCTTCTGGCGCTGCACGTCGAGCATCTGCGGCACCAGCTCGCGCAGGGCGGCCACTTCATCGAGCATGCTGTCGAGGCGTTCGTTGAGCAGCTTGGCCAGCTCGGCGCCTTCGCGGCTGCGCCCGGCCTTCAATTCATCCAGTGCGCTGCCGAACAGCTTCAGGGCGGCCTTGTTGAGTGCTTGCGGGTCGCTGCTATCGGCCACCAGCACGCCGGGCCAACTGAGTACTTCCAGTGGGTTGAGCGGGGCCGGCTGCTTGATCAGTGCGGCGACGCTTTCCGCTGCGGCGATCAGTTGCGTGGCCTTGTCGCGGTCGACCTGCAGCGGTTTGCCGGCGCTTTCTTCGGTGAAGCGCAGGGTGCATTCCACCTTGCCGCGCGACAGGCCCTGACGCAGGGCTTCACGTACCGCGCCTTCGAGGTCGCGAAAGGCTTCCGGCAGGCGCAGATGGGGCTCGAGGTAGCGGTGGTTGACCGAGCGCAGCTCCCAGCTCAGGGTGCCGTTGGCACCTGCCTGCTCGGTGCGGGCGAAGGCTGTCATGCTGTGGATCATGCTGCTTACCTCGTGAAGTTCTGCCAGTTTGGCATGGGCCAAAGGCGGCGATTGTAGCGCAGTGCGGCGACGGCTCCCAATCGCGACCGCGCCTGTTCGGACGGGCGCGGTCGCGGCCAGACGGTAACAGCCCCTATAATGCGCGGCAGATTCCCGATTCCATATAGAACACGAGCAGGTATTCCTTGATGAAACGTCCCAGTGGCCGCGCGGCCGATCAGTTGCGCTCGATCCGCATCACCCGCAACTACACCAAGCACGCCGAAGGTTCGGTGCTGGTGGAATTCGGTGATACCAAGGTGATTTGCACCGTCAGCGTCGAGCAGGGCGTACCGCGCTTCCTCAAGGGCCAGGGCCAGGGCTGGGTGACTGCCGAGTACGGCATGCTGCCGCGTGCGACCGGTGACCGCAATCAGCGTGAGGCGAGCAAGGGCAAGCAGGGCGGCCGTACCCTGGAAATCCAGCGCCTGATCGGCCGTTCGCTGCGCGCCGCGTTGGACATGAGCAAGCTCGGTGAAAACACCCTGTACGTCGACTGCGACGTGATCCAGGCCGATGGTGGTACCCGTACCGCGTCGATCACCGGCGCCATGGTCGCACTGGTCGATGCGCTCAAGGTGATGAAGAAGCGTGGCGGCCTGAAAGGCGGCGACCCACTCAAACAAATGATCGCTGCCGTTTCCGTGGGCATCTATCAGGGTGAGCCGGTGCTCGATCTGGATTACCTGGAAGACTCGGCTGCCGAAACCGACCTCAACGTGGTGATGACCAGCACTGGGGGGTTCATCGAAGTTCAGGGCACCGCCGAAGGCGCGCCTTTCCAGCCTGCCGAGCTGAATGCCATGTTGGCCCTGGCGCAGCAAGGCATGAACGATCTGTTCGCCCTGCAGCAGGCCGCCCTGGCCGAGTGACCGGTCGCTGACCGAGGAGAACCACGATGGATGATAGCAACCTGTTGACGCCTGAGCCCGAGCCCAGCAAGGAAGCGCGCCAGTGGGCGATGATCTGTCACTTCGCCGCGGCCCTCGGTTTCATCTTCCCCTTCGGCAATCTGATTGGTCCGCTGATCGTCTGGCAGATCAAGAAAGACCAGGATGCCTTCATCGACGAGCAAGGCAAGGAAGCCCTCAACTTCCAACTGACGGTGGCCATTGCGGGCATCGTTTGCCTGTTGTTGATGCTGGTGCTGATCGGTTTTCTGCTGATCGGCCTGCTGTGCATTGGCACTATCGTGCTGACTATCATTGCCGGTATCAAGGCAGGCGAGGGGCGGCCTTACCGTTATCCTTTCTGCTTGCGTCTGATTAAATGATCGCCACCTGATTGACGAAAAAGCCAGCTAAATGCTGGCTTTTTCGTAGTAGCGCGTCCGCTATTGATTCCGGTGCCAGCGACTCTATAAGCTTTGCCGCGATACTGGCATTTGGCGCTCACAAGGACACCCATGATCCCCGTCAATCCACTGGCCATGATGCTCGGTTCGTTGTTCCTGCTGGTTTCCATTGTGTGCCTGGGCGGGCTGGCGGTGTTGCTGGCGGCCTGTCTGCATTCGCGTGCCAGGCGGTTCATGGTGGCTCGCCGCTGGTGGTTTGGGCTGTTGGCAGTATTCCTGGCCGCTGGCAGTTTGCCGACCCTCGCGTTCATGAAGTGGCAGCTGGATGATTGGCTCGAACGGCGCGCGCTCAGCCCTCGCCTGGAGCATGAGGAGGTGCTGGGCGATCTGATCCTGCCTGCTGGTACACGGGTGTGGTTGGAGAGCTTGGAGCCCATGCGCGATCTGAGTGGTGAGCCACTGCCTTATGGCTTGCAGAGTTTGAAGCGGGCCGAGTTCGATCGCGCGCCTGGTGTGATGCTCGGCATGCGCGTGCGCAGCCTGGAATTGGATGCGGGCCGGGGCACCGCAGAGGTGCGACTGCTCGAGGCTGCCAACCTGCAGGGTTGGAGCTGCTCGCCAGAAGCCAATGTCAGTTTCGACTATCCGTTCAATGCACCGTTCGTGTTCGCGGATTGGCGCCTGGAGAGCTGCGCGCTGCTACCTGGCAGCGAGGCTGCAAGCATTGCATGGCCTGGGAGTGTGACGGTGCGAGCCATTGAGCGAGGGCGCTGGCAGTTGTCGGGCGACAGCACGCCAATCCGTTTTCGTGCATTGGATATCAGCGGGTTGAACCTATGGCTGGATGGCCTGGGCAGCGAGGTTCAGGCCTGGTCGGGTGAACTGGCAAACTCCCTCGAGTTAGGGCCCATGCACTACCCGGTTGGAACCCGCGTTCGCACTTACCAAAGCAATCTGCTCTTCAGCCCGAATGCCGATGCACCTGCTTTGGATAAACGCCAGGATAAACCTATCGAGCTTGGCCAATCGGTACAGCAGAATGCCGCTGGCGAGGTGTTGGGCATCCATCAGAATGGCGATGTCGGGGTGATCGACTGGGACATCCTGGTGGTGCCCTGACGCTGCTTCAGCTGCGATCGGCCAGTACACCGATGAGGAAGAACACCAACAGCAACACCGGCGCCAGGGTGTAGTTGTTGAAGTGGCCGAGAATCTGCGCCAGTAGCGGCGTGAGGTAGACCATCGCCAGACCGTAGCCGATAGCGCAGACCATGACGAAGATCAGCGTACGCAGGACGAAGTTGAGGCTGCCGATGCGGCCCTGTATCCAGGCGTTGATGCCGGGGCCGAACAGCACCAGCAGGGTGGCCATCAGCGCCATGGAAATCTCATAGAGGTGACCGCGGCTCCAGCGCGATACGGTGGCGATCATATCCAGCAGCAAATCCATAGGGGTTCCTTGTTGGTTGGGAAGGCCAGCGCTGCGTCCGTCCAGGCGCTGCGCTTACGGCAGAAAATACTGCAACAGGTCATTGAGAAACAGCTGCCCTTCGCGGGTTGCCACCAGGCGCGCCGGGTCTTTTTCCAGCAGGCCGCGTTGCTCCGCCTGCTGCCGTGCGCTGGCCAGTTGCTGCAGCGGCAATCCGCTGCGTTGGCTGAACAGCTCGGCGGCGCAGCCATCACTGAGGCGCAGCACGTTCATCAGAAACTCGAAGGGCAACTCCTCGGCGCTGAGGACGCGCTCGCCCGCGCTGTAGTGCTTGGCGGGATCGAGGTAGTCCTTGGGCAGGCGGGTTTTCCAGGTGCGGCTGATGCGCCCGTCCGGCGTGCTCAGTTTGCCGTGGGCGCCGGCGCCAATGCCGAGGAAGTCGCCGAACGTCCAGTAATTCAGGTTATGCCGGGCGGCGCGGCCGGGCTGTGCGTAGGCCGAGACTTCGTACTGGCCGTAGCCATGTTCGGCGAGCAGCGCCTGGCCTGCCTCCTGAATGTCCCACAGGGTGTCGTCTTCCGGCAGCACCGGCGGCTGGTTCCAGAACACCGTGTTCGGTTCCACTGTCAGCTGATACCAGGACAAGTGAGTGGGGGCCTGGGCGATGGCGATGCGCAGGTCGCCCAGCGCGTCATCGAGGGACTGATCCGGCAGGCCGTGCATCAGATCCAGGTTGAAGTTATCGAAGCCGGCTGCGCGGGCCATGTCGGCGGCGCGAATCGCTTCATCGCCATCGTGGATTCGCCCCAGGGCCTTGAGCTTTTCTGCCTGGAAACTCTGCACGCCGATCGACAGCCGATTGATGCCCAGGCGTCGGTAGGCGGCGAATTTCTCCTGCTCGAAAGTACCCGGGTTGGCTTCCAGGGTGATTTCGATGTCGCTGGCGAACGGAATGCGCCGCTCCACGCCTTCGAGCAAGCGCCCAAGAGCCTTGGCGGAAAACAGGCTGGGCGTGCCGCCGCCGAAGAAGATCGACGTCAGCGGGCGACCGTGGGCCTGGCGCAGGTCGCAGTCGAGATCGGCGAGCAGCGCGTCGACATAGGCCTCTTCCGGCAAGTTCGGGCCGGCGGCGTGGGAGTTGAAGTCACAGTAAGGGCACTTGCGCACGCACCAGGGAATATGGACGTACAGTGCCAGGGGAGGCAGCTGGAACACAGGCGTTGGGTCACGGCAGGGTAATTGCGGGGCGCTATCGTGGCACGACTTGGGCAAAGCTCCAATGTTCGCGGACGAAACGCCCCTGCTGGTGGCGCTGTTTACAGGCCCAAACGCTGCTTGAGCAGCGCCATGGCGATGGCGCGGTGGCTGAGCTGGTTTTTGTCGACCGGCGACAGCTCGGCGCTGGAGCACTGGTGTTCTTCGACCCAGAACAGCGGGTCGTAGCCGAAGCCATGTTCGCCACGGGCTTCATGCAGAATGCTGCCGTGCCACAGGCCTTCGCAGAGAATCGGCAGCGGATCGTCGGCGTGGCGCACCAAGGCCAGGCAGCAGACGAACTGGGCGCCGCGCTCGGCGTCCGGCACGTTCTTCAGTGCACTCAGCAGCTTGGCGTTGTTGGCGGCATCGCCTTGGCCGTCGGCGTAGCGGGCGGAATAGATGCCCGGTGAGCCGCCCAGATGATCGACTGCCAGGCCCGAGTCATCGGCCAGCGCTGGCAGCCCGGACAGGCGCGAGGCATTGCGGGCCTTGAGGATCGCGTTCTCGACGAACGACAGGCCGGTTTCCTCCGGTTCCACCTGGCTGAATTCACCGACAGAGCGCAGGCGCACGCTGGCGCCGAGCATGGCCTGCAGCTCCTTGAGTTTGCCGGCGTTGTGGCTGGCGAGGACGAGTTCTGGGAAAGGCATCATGGCTCCGGAAAGAGTTCCTGGTTGAAGTCCAGGCGCTGGCCGTTCACCTGCAGGTTGAACAGCAGCACCTCGCGCGAGGTGATGGGAAACTGCGCCAGGTACGAGACGAATTCGCCCTCACGCTGCTCGATGAAGGTCAGCGTCTGGCCGTGGCCAAGCACGCTTTTCACTTCACCGCTGATCGTGACCGGGCTGGTTTTGCCCGCCCGCAGCACGCTGATGTTCAGCACGCCCTGCTTGCCGCTGCGCAGCAGGCCGTTGGCCTGGGCGATTTGCGGTTGCAGGTAGTTGGCGTTGAAGGCGCTGTAATGCACCTCAAGATCACCCAGGCGCTGCATGCGTTCAGCCGCGCTTGCCGGCAGGCTCAGGCACAGGGCGATCAGCGCAATGGCTAGGCGCATGGGCAATTGCGCTGCTCAGTTGGCAATGTGCACGTCGCGGGCATTACGCCCGCTGATGCGGTAGATGCCGATTTCGCCCAGCAGGTTGGGCCACGCGCGGCTGGCCCAACCGTGTCGGTGTTGATGGTCTACCGCCAGGCGCTGGAGTACCTGGGCATCCTGCTGGCGGCACAGGCGCTCGAAGTCCTCGAAGGTGCAGAAGTGGATGTTCGGCGTGTTGTACCAGGTGTACGGCAGGAAGTCCGACACCGGCATGCGGCCCTTGCTCGCCAGGTACCAGCGGCAGCGCCAGTGGGCGAAGTTGGGGAAGGTGATGATGCAGGTCTTGCCGACGCGGAGCATTTCCGCCAACACCTTGTCGGGAAAGTGCAGCGCCTGCAGGGATTGGGTCATGACCACCACATCGAAGCTGTCGCTGGCGAAGTTGCCCAGGCCTTCGTCGAGGTTCTGCTCGATGACGTTGACGCCCTTGCCGATGCACAGGGCGATCTTGTCCGGATCGATTTCCAGGCCATAACCGCTGACCTGCTTGTTGGCGCTCAGCCAGGCGAGCAGGTCGCCATCACCACAGCCAAGGTCGAGGACGCGGCTGCCAGCGGGAATCCATTTCTGGATGATCTCTAGGTCGGCTCGCATGCTTACACCTCGATCCGTTGCATGTAGCTGCCAAAGCCCTGCAGGTAGCGCGCAATGGGCATGAGGAAGGCGTCGTGGCCTTGCGGCGCATCGATCTCCAGGTAACAAACCTTCTTGCGCGCGGCGATCAGCGCATCGACGATTTCTCGCGAGCGGGCCGGCGAGAAGCGCCAGTCGGTGGTGAACGAAATCACGCAGAAGTCTGCCTTGACCTGCGCCAGGGTCTTGGCCAGATCACCGTCGTGCTCGGCGGCTGGGTCGAAATAGTCCAACGCCTTGGTCATCAGCAGATAGGTATTGGCATCGAAACGCCCGGAGAACTCCTCGCCTTGATAACGAAGGTAACTTTCGACCTGAAATTCCACGCTGTGGAAGTCGTAGTTGAGCTTTTCGTTTTTCAGGCCGCGGCCGAATTTTTCGCCCATGGCGTCATCGGACAGGTAGGTGATGTGGCCGACCATGCGCGCCAGCATCAGGCCGCGCTTGGGTATTACGCCCTGCTCCTGAAAGTGCCCGCCGTGGAATTGCGGATCGGTGAGGATGGCCTGACGGGCGACCTCGTTGAAAGCGATGTTCTGCGCCGACAATTTGGGTGCCGAGGCGATGGCCAGGCAATGGCGCACGCGATCCGGGTAGCTGATCGTCCACTGCATGGCCTGCATGCCGCCGAGGCTGCCGCCGACCACGGCGGCCCACTGGCCGATGCCGAGCAGGTCGGCCAGGCGGGCCTGGCTATTGACCCAGTCTTCCACGGTCATCACCGGGAAGTCGGCGCCAAAGGGTTTGCCGGTCGCCGGGTTGATGTCGGAGGGGCCGGTCGAACCATTGCAACCACCGAGGTTATTCAGGCTGACGACAAAGAAGCGGTTGGTATCCAGCGGCTTGCCGGGGCCGATGCAGCTGTCCCACCAGCCCGGTTTTCGTTCATCGGCGCTGTGGTAGCCGGCGGCGTGGTGGTGCCCCGACAGCGCGTGGCAAATCAGCACCGCATTACTGGCGCTGGCGTTCAGCTCGCCATAGGTTTCGTAGGTCAGTTGGTAATCAGCCAGGCTGCGCCCACATGCCAGGGCCAGGGGCTCGGCGAAATGGGCGATCTGTGGCGTGACCAGGCCAACGGAGTCGTGAGGAAAGGCAGTCGGCATCGACCCTGCTCGGCTAAAGAGTGTGCGAAAGAAAGTGCAGCAGTCTAAAGAGCGCACTGGTCAGCGGCAAGGAGCGCGCACGTCGCTAATACCCAGGGCGGGCATCGCGAGGGAGTCGTTGAAGGAAACCTGGCGAGCCGAGTAACGGCCCGCAGGGCTCATTCGGAACGGGCTTGAGGACGCAGCATGCCAGGCAACGTCACCACCTTGCCTTGGCGCTGTATCGGTGCGGGTCGGCGCATCACGCGCAGCATGTCGCTGGCCTGGCCCAGTTGCTGTTTCAGCTCCTCAGCGTATTGCGCAAGTTGCTGGCGGCGCTGGCGGCCGTTCTGGGTGTCCAGGGCCAGGGCCTTGAGGCGCAACATATGGCCTTCCAATAACTGCTTGTGCTCCAGGGTGTGCTGCATCAGCGGCATCAGCGCTTCATCGGCCCACTGCTCGGCATCACGGCGCAAGCGGCGGTGCAGGCCGATGACTTCCTGCACCAGGGTGGCGAAGAAGCGCCGGCTGAGGCTGCGCTGTTCGGTCAGCAGGGTCTTGAGGCGCAGGCGGAAGCGGTCGGCCTTTGTCCGCAGATGGCGCAGCTCGCGTACGTAACGTGTCAGCTCGAAACTCGGTGCATCGACGGCCTGCAGCGGATTCTCCACGTTGTGCCGGTGGTAGATGGCATCGACCATGCGGTTGGCCATCTCGGCATCGTGAGACAGGCTGTGCAAGTCATCCTCGACGGCGCGGAAGAACTGCTGGATGGATTGATTGATGCCCAGCGTCGTCCAGCTGCCGTTGAGCTGACGGCGCAGCAGGTTGAGGTGAGCGTCGAGTTTTTCCGGTTGTGCGGCGGCCTTCAGTCGCTCGCCCTGGTTGCGCAGCAGGCGCTGGTTGGTTTTCAGGGCGACCAGACGCTTGTGGTGCAAGGTGTGGTCGTCCTTGGTGCGGGCGGTCAGTTCCAGCAACATCTGCCCGTTATCCTGGCGGCGCTCATTGAGCAAGCTCAGTTGCTCGTTGACCTTACCCATACGCAGGCCGAGCACATGCTGGCTGTTATTGAGCATGGCCAGCACCTGACGAACCACGCGCTCTTCGAGCAGGCGTTCCTTCTGGGCCACGATGCGTTCGCAGAGCAGCGTCTCCAGGCTGGCCATCTGGCTGCGGGCGAGCAGCGCAGGGTCCTTGCGCACCTTGGCGAGTAGTGCCTGCTTGGCCGAAAGCGGCAGAATGTCTTCAGGGGCGATGCCCAGATGACGAGCTGCCTGCTGGCGAACCCGCTCGATGGCGTGGGTGACGAATGCATCACCGGCAAGGTCATCCCAGAGCACATCGATCTTGTTCAGCACGGCGAACAGGCAGCTCTGGGTTTCTTCGTCGAGGGGTTGGACGTGCTGCTGCCAGATGTCCAGATCGCTGGCGGTGACACCCGTATCGGCGGACAGCAGAAAGATGATCGCCTGGGCATTGGGCAGCATCGACAGGGTCAGTTCCGGTTCGCTGCCCAAGGCGTTCAGGCCAGGCGTATCGAGGATGCGCAGGCCCTGACGCAGCAGTGGGTGATCGAAATTGACGATGGCGTGGCGCCAGGCTGGCACCAGCACCTGCCCGGGTTTGTCGGTGGTTTCCAGGTTGTCCGGATGAAAGCCGAGCCCGATCGCCTGCTCGACGGGCATGGCCTTGCTGGCCGCTACCTGGGCGAAGGCCTTGGCCATGTTGTCCGCGTCACTGGTATCCAAGGGAATGTTCACCCAGTGACGGGGCGTGCGCTTGAACTGCGCCACACTGGCCTCGGCGATACGTGTTTCGATCGGCAGCAAGCGGATGTAGGGGCGCTCAGCACCTGGGTCGTAGAGAATTTCCGTCGGGCACATGGTGGTGCGCCCTGCTTGGGAGGGCAGTAAGCGCTGGCCGTATTCGGAGAAGAACAGGCTGTTGATCAGCTCGGTCTTGCCACGGGAAAACTCGCCGACGAAGGCCAGGGTGATGTGATCGGTACGCAGCAGGCGCAGCGCGCGTTCCAGGCGCGCTTCCACCCCTTCACTGCTCAGCCGGTTGTGCGCCAACCAACTGCGGTAGCGGGTGATCTCGCGAACCAGCTCGCGCTTCCAGGCAACGTAGGCATCTACCTGTTCACTGAGGCGTTCCATGCTCATGGGGGGATCCCTGACGGGGGCATCGGGTGACGATGCGGGCTGCCGAGCATTATGCGACGGGTGGCGGCGGCGTCAATGGGCCGGTGCGCAGCAATGGCGCTGATGGTTGTTCAGGTAGGGCGAACGGTCAGGCCGAGATCGGCTGGCAGCAGTCTGGGTGCCTGGATGCGCACCCGTTTCTGGCGACTCTGCTGGCCACTTTCCAGTGTGACCTGGCTCTTGGCAACGCCGAAGGCATCGGCCAGGAACGCCAGCAGGTGGGCATTGGCCTTGCCGTCCACCGGCGGGGCGGTTAGGCGGATCTTCAGGCGCTCGCCGTGCAGCCCGGCGAACATATCGTTGCTCGCTTTAGGCTGCAGGTGAACCTCGAGAATCAGCGCATCACCGTCCCAGCGGTGAAAGCTCATCGGTTCAGATCGCCAAGCTCAAGCCGCTGAACATGCCCGTGCTGACCGCCAGGTTGCGAATCACCAGCATGTCGATCAGGTTGAGGAGCAGGAACGCCACGATGGGTGACAGATCCAGGCCGCCCAGGTTGGGCAGTATGCGGCGGATCGGCATCAGCAGCGGTTCGCAGATCTGGTTGACCAGCAATGCCGCCGGGTTGTGCGAGCCCTGGGCGACCCAGGACAGGATCACGCTGATGATCAGGGCGAAGAAGAACACCTTGAGCAGCAGGGCGGTGACGCCAATGATCGACCAGACCAGAATCAGCAGCGGATCGCCGACGCCGACGCCCATCAGCATCAGGGTCAATGCCATCAGCACGAACTGCACGATCAGCGCCAGTACCAGGGAGGCCAGGTCGAGGCCGCCGAGACTGGGGATGATGCGGCGCAGCGGTTTTAGCAGCGGATGCGTGGCGCGCACGATGAACTGGCTGAGCGGGTTGTAGAAGTCCGCACGCACCAGTTGCAGGACGAAGCGCAGCAGCACGATCAGCAGGTAGAAGCTGCCGATGGTCTGCAGGATGTAAACGGCTGCGGTGTTCAAACCGATCATTGATTGTCTCCTTATTGACCCAGTTGTTCGGCCAGCTCGGCCGAGCGGTGATCGGCGGCCTTTACGGCCTGCTCGACCAGCACTTCGAAGCCGCCTGCCTGGAATGTCTTGATGGCCGCTTCGGTGGTGCCTGCCGGTGAGGTCACGCGGCGACGCAGCTCGGCGGCGTCCACATCACTGTTCAGTGCCATCTGTGCGGCGCCCAGCGCAGTCTGCAGGGTGAGTTTGGCGGCGATGTCGCGAGGAAGGCCGAGCTTTTCGCCGCTGGCGGTCATCGCTTCGATCAGCAGGAAAAAATAAGCCGGGCCACTGCCGGATACGGCCGTGACCGCATCGATCAGTTTTTCCTCGTCCAGCCACACGGCCAGGCCGACGGCGTTGAGCAATTGTTCGGCTTGCTGGCGCTGTTCGGCGCTGACTCGCGCGTTGGCGTAAAGGCCGCTGGCGCCCAGGCGCAGCAGCGACGGCGTGTTGGGCATGCAGCGCACCACGGCGCGAGGGCCCAGCCAGTTTTCCAGGCTGGCGCTGGTGATACCGGCGGCGATGGAAACGATCAGCTGGCCCGCCTGCAGGTGTGGGGCCAGGTCGAGGCATACGTCCTTCATCACCTGAGGTTTGACCGCCAGAACGATCACATCGGCATCGCGACAGGCCTCGGCATTGCTGGCCAGTACCTCGATACCGTGTTCCCGGTTGATCTTCTCGCGTTGCTCGACGCCGCGGTCGCTGGCGCGGATCGCGCTGGCTGGCAGCCCCTGAGCGAGCATCCCGCCGATCAGGCTGGCAGCCATGTTGCCGGCACCGATAAAGGTGATGCGGGGAGTGGTCATGGTGAGTTTCCTATCTAGAGAGTCGAGATCGGGTAATTCAGGTCTTGCTGTAGTCACGTTCACCGAACAGCGCCGTGCCGATGCGTACCCAGGTCGCGCCTTCGGTGATAGCCGCCTCGAGGTCGTGACTCATGCCCATGGACAGGGTGTCGAGATCTAGGTTCAGGCCGTCGCGCAGCACCCGCAGACGGGCGAAGGCCGCGCGTTGCATGGCAACGTCGTCGGTGGGCTGGGGAATTGTCATCAATCCGCGCAGGCGCAAGTTGGGCAGTTGTGTAACCGCCTGTGCCAGCGCCGCGAGCTCGTCGGGCTGGCAGCCGGACTTGCTGGGCTCAAAGCTGACGTTGACCTGCAGGCAGATGTTCAGTGGCGGTAACTCGGCGGGCCGCTGATCGCTCAGGCGATCGGCGATTTTCAGGCGATCCACCGAATGCACCCAGGCGAAGTGTTCGGCGATGGGGCGGGTCTTGTTCGACTGGATAGGGCCGATGAAATGCCAGGTCAGCGCCAGGTCGGCCAACTGCACCTGTTTGTCGAGGGCTTCCTGCAGGTAGTTCTCGCCAAAATCATGCAGGCCCGCCGCATGAGCCTCGCGAATGGCCTCGGCAGGTTTGGTCTTGCTCACCGCCAACAGACCAATCGTGGAAAAATCTCGCTGCGAGGCTTGCGCCGCCTCACGGATACGCACACCGACCTTTGCAATATTGTTTGCTATCGTGGACATTACCTGTGCCTGCCGCCTGAGCGTTTTTGCGGGCTTGGTGGTGGTCTCCGAAGGGCGTGCTCGCGCAGCCGCATGGCGATCCCCCAAGGCCCCTTATCCTGAGTTACGCGGCATTCTACCGTCATTAGGGAGTTCCATGGATATCACCGAGCTGCTTGCCTTCAGCGCCAAGCAAGGCGCGTCGGATCTGCACCTCTCTGCAGGTCTGCCACCGATGATTCGGGTCGATGGCGACGTGCGTCGGATCAATCTGCCAGCCCTGGATCACAAACAGGTGCATGCGCTGATCTACGACATCATGAATGACAAGCAGCGTAAGGATTTCGAGGAATTCCTCGAGACCGACTTTTCGTTCGAGGTGCCGGGTGTGGCACGTTTCCGGGTCAACGCCTTCAACCAGAACCGCGGCAGCGGTGCGGTATTCCGTACCATTCCTTCCAAGGTACTGAGCATGGAAGACCTCGGCATGGGCGAGATCTTCAAGAAGGTCTCCGATGTGCCGCGCGGGCTGGTGCTGGTCACCGGGCCAACCGGTTCGGGCAAGTCCACCACCCTGGCGGCGATGCTCGATTACATCAACAGCAACAAGTACCACCACATCCTTACTGTCGAAGACCCGATCGAATTCGTTCACGAGTCGAAAAAGTGCCTGATCAACCAGCGTGAGGTGCACCGCGACACTCTGGGCTTCTCGGAAGCCTTGCGCTCGGCACTGCGCGAAGACCCGGACATCATCCTGGTCGGCGAGATGCGCGACCTTGAAACCATCCGCCTGGCACTGACCGCCGCGGAAACCGGTCACCTGGTCTTCGGCACCCTGCACACCACCTCCGCGGCCAAGACCATCGACCGGGTGGTCGACGTGTTCCCGGCGGAAGAGAAGTCCATGGTGCGCTCGATGCTTTCCGAATCGCTGCAGGCGGTGATTTCCCAGACCCTGCTGAAGAAGATCGGCGGCGGTCGTGTGGCCGCCCACGAAATCATGATCGGCACCCCAGCGATCCGTAACCTGATCCGCGAGGACAAGGTGGCGCAGATGTACTCGGCCATCCAGACCGGCGGTGCGCTGGGCATGCAAACCCTGGATGCGTGCCTGAAAACCCTCGTCTCCAAAGGGCTGGTTAGCCGCGAGAGTGCGCGGGAAAAAGCCAAGACACCTGAAAACTTCTGAGATCATTCTCGTCATGCCGGGCGATCCCGTGATCGCCCGCGCTCCTGGTCACCGGCGAACCCTCGCCCGGTAGCTGAACGTCGCTCCAGCGCATGTAGGTAGGCACCCATGGAATTCGAAAAACTGTTGCGCCTGATGGTCGAAAAAGGCGGCTCCGATCTGTTCATCACCGCTGGCGTGCCGCCGTCGATGAAGGTCAACGGCAAGATCATGCCCGTGACCAAGACGCCGCTGACCCCGGAAATGACCCGTGAAACCGTGCACTCGGTGATGACCGAGCAGCAGCGCTTGTACTTCGCCGAGAACCACGAGTGCAACTTCGCGATCAGCGCCCGGGGCATCGGCCGCTTCCGCGTCAGTGCCTTCTACCAGCGCAACCTGGCTGGCATGGTGCTGCGTCGTATCGAGACCAACATCCCGACACTGGATGACCTCAAGCTGCCGGAAGTTCTCAAGAAATTGGCAATGACCAAGCGCGGCCTGGTGCTGTTCGTCGGCGCCACGGGTACCGGTAAATCCACCTCGCTGGCGGCGATGATCGGCTACCGCAACAAGAACAGCAGTGGCCATATCATCTCCATCGAAGACCCGATCGAGTACATCCACCAGCACCAGAACTGCATCGTGACCCAGCGTGAAGTGGGTATCGACACCGATTCCTTCGAAGTGGCGCTGAAGAACACTCTGCGCCAGGCGCCGGATGTGATTCTGATCGGTGAGGTGCGCACCCGAGAAACCATGGATCATGCCGTAGCCTTCGCCGAGACCGGTCACCTGTGCCTGGCCACACTGCACGCCAACAACGCCAACCAGGCGCTGGATCGGATCATCAACTTCTTCCCGGCGGACCGGCAGAATCAGGTGTGGATGGATCTGTCGCTGAACCTCAAGGCCATCGTCGCCCAGCAACTGATTCCCACGCCGGATGGCAAAGGTCGTCGTGCGGTGATCGAGGTGTTGATCAATACCCCGCTGGCTGCCGACTTGATCCGCAAGGGCGATGTGCACGAGCTCAAAGCGCTGATGAAGCGTTCTTCCGAGCTGGGCATGCAGACCTTCGACCAGGCGCTGTACAACCTCTACAGCCAGGGCGAGATCACCTATGAGGATGCCTTGTTGTACGCCGACTCGGCGAACGACCTGCGCCTGATGATCAAACTGGGCTCGGAAACCGATGGCGAGCATTTGACCAGCATGTCCCAAGGGCTGTCCCTGGAAGTCACTGACGAGAATCCGGGGCAGCGCTTCCGCTGATCAGCACGTAATCTGCCGGGCTGCTGGATAGGTCGCTCGGAGCCACGCAGGCTCACTGCCGAACCGGCAGTACCTGCTCGGCGTCAGCCTGGATACGCTTTCCAGGCTTGACCGCAACAGCCAGGGCCTGCCCATCGGCCTGGGCGCCTGCCCGGGCCTGGCTCATCAACCTGGGAATCAGCGGGCCTTCTGGCAGATTTCGCCAGAAGCGCACCGGCATATTGGTTTCCAGCACGCTGCGATTGAGCCGCGCCGGGTTGAAGGTGCTGCCGTAATACGCCAGCCACATCGCTTCGTTGCGATCATCGGTACCCTGCGCCAGTTGCTGCCATTCGGGTGGGCAGGGGGTGGTGTAATGCAGGTTTTCACCATCCCAATACACGCCATCGTCGGGTGTCGCGATCATCCAGGTCTGTCGACCCAGGCGCTCGGCGAAGTGCCCGCTGGCGCTGGCCAGGATGTCGTGCGCTGGCTCGTGCCAGGCCACCAGCTGCGGGCCCCCGACCGCTGCATCGCGTGGTTTGAAACGCAGAAACGCATGTAGATGGTGGGCCTCACGGCGCACGGCCTTGAGGCGTGCATGTAGCTCGCTGCCATCGATATCGCCCGCCAGCATCGCGGCCTGATCACCTTGGGCGACGCGCCAGAGAATGCGATACAGCAGTGCCCAGCGTTGGGCGCAGCGGAAGCGTGCGGCGCTTTCCAACTGATCGAGCAGAGTGCGGGGTACTCGCACCGGGCTATCACAGGCCACGGCCTGTTGTGGCTCATCCAGTTGGCCGAACAGATCCTGATTCTCCTGGCTGTCCTGCACCCAGCTCAACTGATGCGGGGCAAGGCCGCGGCGTAGCTGTGTCCTGGCGGCTTCACGCCAGCCGGCAAAGCTGCCATCGAAGCGAACCTGGTGCATCACCACAGTCCCATCTGACGGGGCGCTTCACTCAGTTGCTGGCGCAGCAGCAAGGATTCGCGGGTGGCCTGAGCGGGGCGGTAATCCTGGGTGACGATGAAGGGTTTGGCTTTCTCCAGAGCACAGCGCAGGCGGCCAACATCCTCGAAGCGGATACGTTTTTGCTGACGCAGGGCGATCAGGCGTTGGGCACTGAGCACGCCAATGCCGGGTATGCGGGCGATCAGGGACACATCGGCGCGATTCAGGTCGACGGGAAAGTGTTGGCGGTTGTTCAGCGCCCAGGCCAGTTTGGGGTCGATATCAAGAGCCAGATTGCCGGGGCCATCGAGTAACTCTGATGCCTTGAAGCCGTAACCGCGCATCAGAAAGTCCGCCTGATACAAGCGGTGCTCGCGCAGTAGCGGCGGCGCCTCGAAGGGCACGCTCTTGGGGCTTTGTGGAATAGGGCTGAACGCCGAGTAATAAACGCGTTTGAGGCGAAAGTCGCCATACAGCGACTGGGCGGTGTGCAGAATGGTGCTGTCGTCGGTGGCATCGGCCCCTACGATCATCTGCGTGCTCTGCCCGGCGGGTGCGAATGCTGGCGCGCGCTTTTCGCTGTCCGCCTCCTCGACGCCGTCGCGAATGGTGCCCATGGCCAGCTTGATTGGCGCCACGCTTTTCTCCGGCGCGAGGCGGATCAGGCTGCTTTCGGTAGGGAGCTCGATATTGACGCTGAGGCGGTCGGCGTAGCGACCCGCTTCGGCGATCAGCTCCGGCGATGCATCGGGAATGGTCTTGAGATGGATATAGCCGCGAAATTCGTGTTCTTCGCGCAGTAGCTTGGCGACCCGTACCAGTTGCTCCATGGTGTAGTCGGCCGAGCGGATGATCCCGGAACTGAGAAACAGCCCGCTGATGCAGTTGCGTCGGTAGAAATCCAGGGTCAGCGTGACCACTTCTTCGGGCGTGAAGCGTGCGCGCGGCACGTCGCTGGAACGACGATTGACGCAGTACTGGCAGTCGTACAGGCAGAAATTGGTCAGCAGCACCTTGAGCAGGGCGACGCAACGGCCGTCCGGTGTGAAGCTGTGGCAAATGCCCATGCCGTCCGTAGCGCCCATGCCGCTCTGGCCCTTGGAACTGCGCTTGGGCGCGCCGCTGCTGGCGCAGGAGACATCGTATTTGGCAGCGTCGGCGAGTACCGTAAGCTTGTCGATCAGTTCCATGGGTGATGCTCGGTAACTGTATTTATATACAGTATTGGATAAGCTTACCTGACATGCAAGATCGTCTCGTCGCCGCATGGGGAGAACCTGCGGCGAGGTTATTGATCAAAGCGCTTGAAACATTATTCCTGGAGACCTCGATGCAGCGTCCTGACACCCACAGCAAGATCATCGGCTATCTGTTATGGATTTTCGGTTTCCTCGGCGCGCACCGTTTTTATTACGGCAAGCCGGTCACCGGCACCATCTGGTTTTTCACCCTGGGTTTGTTATTCGTTGGCTGGATCATCGACCTGTTCCTGATCCCCGCCATGGATCGTGAAGCGGATCTGCGTTTCACCGCCGGCAAGACCGACTTCAATGTCGCCTGGATTTTACTGACGTTCCTCGGCATCTTCGGCGTGCACCGCATGTACCAAGGCAAGTGGATCACCGGCATCCTGTATCTGTTCACCGGCGGGCTGTTTCTGGTCGGCGTTCTGTACGACTTCTGGACGTTGAATAACCAAGTGTCGATCAAGAATGCGCGCGAGGGCTAGGCCAAGCCACAAGCTTCAAGTCGTAGCCTGGGGCGGGGCGCGCAGGTGAACACCGTCAGCATATTGATGGGGTTCAGGATGGGAAGGTGCGGTGCCAGTCTGTTGCGCGGTAAGCGATGGGGGGAGTTGGCGATTTCGTCCTGCGCCTCAATCGTGCGCGGATACCTGTGCCAGGTCGATGATCGCCTGAATGGCGTTGCGCGCTTGTGGGCTGTTGTGCCAGCAGGTCGAGCCCATCATTCGCGAGATTTGTAAGGTCAGATCGGCGGCCTGCTGCTCACGCAGTTCGGCAAGTGAGGAGAAACCGATCTGCTCCAGGCGGCCGATCACGGTGGCGCCAACGCCCTTGAGCGCCAGCATGCTGGCGCGTTCTGCTTCATTGAACGGCATATCTCCTCCTGAGGTATGGCTACCGTCCTAGGTGCGAGCCAATCAGCTCTGGTAGCTGATATGCCCATCGACCAGCGTGTAACGCACCTGGCCGGGCAGGCAGTGGCCGAGGAAGGGGCTGTTGCAGCCTTTGGAGTACCAGCTCTCGCCAGCGACGGTGGAGGCCTGGGCATCGAACAGCAGAATATCCGCCGCCCCGCCGACCTGCAGTTGGCCGGCCGGCAGGCGCAGCGCCTCGGCCGGTCCACTGCTCAGACGGGCGAGCAGGGTGGGCAGATCGAGGAGGCCGTCTTGCACCAGTGTCATGGCCAGTGGCAACAGCAACTGAACACCACTCATGCCAGGCTCGGTCTCGCCGAAGGGCGCTAGCTTGGCGTCGCGCTCATGGGGCTGGTGATGGCTGGAGATGGCGCTGATCACGCCACTCTTCACCGCTTCACGCAGGCCGTCGCGGTCGGCGCGGGTGCGCAGTGGCGGTTGCACGTGGTAGAGGCTCGAGAAGTCGATCAGCGCTTCGTCGGTGAGGATCAACTGATAAAGCGCCGCGTCGGCAGTGACCGGCAGGCCGCGTGCCTGAGCGTCGGCGATCAGCTGTGCACCCCTTGCACTGGTAAGTTGGCTGAAATGGGCGCGCACGCCACTCTGCTCGACCAGCAGCAGATCGCGAGCCAGGGCCACTGTCTCGGCGGTTTCCGGAATCCCCGACAGACCGAGGAAGCTGGCAGTAGCGCCTTCGTGGGCCAGGCCGCCTTCGGCGAGGTCGTGATCCTGGGAGTGGATAACCACCGTGAGGTCGAAGGTCGCCGCATATTCCAGCGCGCGACGCAGCGTGCGCGCGTTGCGGAAGTTGTTCAGGCCGTTGCCGAACGCCACGCAGCCGGCGTCACGCAAGGCGACCAGTTCGGCGAGTTGTTCGCCATCGAGGCCCTTGCTCAGTGCACCGATGGGAAACACCTTGGTGTGGCCGGCTTCACGGGCGCGGTCGAGGATCAGTTCGGCGACCGCCGATGTGTCCAGCACCGGTTTGGTGATGGGCGGGCAACACAGACTGGTAACCCCGCCGGCAGCGGCGGCCAGGGTTTCGCTGGCGATGCTGCCTTTGCGGCTATAGCCGGGCTCGCGCAGGGCGACGGACAGATCTACCAGGCCGGGCGCGGCGATCAGCCCCTGGGCATCCAGTGTCTGATCGGCTTCGAAACCGCCTGGTGCCTGGCCGATGGCGCTCAGCTTACCGCCTTCTATATAGAGATCCGCGACCTGATCGAGGCCGCTGCTCGGGTCGATGACGCGGGCGCCGAGGATACGAGTACGCATCAGTTGTGCTCCTCGGAGTCGAGTTGTCGTTGCGTGTTCTGGCCGCTCATGGCCATGGACAGTACGGCCATGCGGATGGCGATACCGTAGGTGACCTGATTGAGGATTACTGACCGTTCGCCGTCGGCCACTGCGGATTCGATCTCCACGCCGCGGTTGATTGGCCCCGGGTGCATGACGATGGCATCCGGTTTGGCCAGTTTGAGGCGTTGCTCGGTGAGGCCGAACAGGCGATAGAACTCGCCCTCGCTAGGCAGCAGGCCGCCGGTCATGCGCTCGCGCTGCAGGCGCAGCATGATCACCACGTCGACATCCTTGAGGCCTTCGGTCATGTCGCTGTAGACCTTCACGCCGTATTGCTCGATGCCCACGGGCAGCAGGGTTTTTGGCGCGATCACGCGGATGTCCGGGCAGCCGAGGGTTTTCAGCGCCAGCATGTTGGAGCGCGCCACCCGCGAATGCAGGATATCGCCGACGATGGCCACAGAGAGGTTCTCGAAGCCGCCCTTGTGGCGGCGGATGGTCAGCATGTCGAGCATGCCCTGAGTCGGGTGCGCGTGGCGGCCGTCGCCACCGTTGATAATCGCCAGGTTGGGGCACACGTGCTCGGCGATGAAGTGCGCGGCGCCGGAGTCACCGTGGCGCACCACGAAGATGTCGGCGGCCATGGCTTCCAGGTTGCGCAGGGTATCGAACAGCGTTTCGCCCTTGCTGGTCGAACTGGTCGACACGTTGAGGCTGATCACGTCGGCCGACAGGCGCTGGGCAGCCAATTCGAAGGTGGTACGGGTGCGCGTGGAGTTCTCGAAGAACACGTTGCACACGGTCTTGCCGCGCAGTAGCGGGACTTTCTTTACCGCACGGGCGCCGACCTCGAGAAACGAGTCCGCAGTATCGAGAATTTCTGTCAGCAGCTCGCGGGGCAGGCCATCGAGGGACAGAAAGTGGCGCAGTTGGCCTTGGTCGTTTAGTTGCAGCGGGCGCTTGGCATCGAGTGGGGTCATTGCGGACGGCCTGGGTCAGAAAGCGTCTGGAGTTCGAGGGTGAAAGGCGCGGGGCCGGACAATTTTACCCGCTGATCAGGCGCCAGCGACAGCGTCGCGCCGACCACATCCGGGCGGATTGGCAGTTCGCGGGCATCCAGGTCGAGCAGGCTGACCAGGGTCACGCTGGCCGGGCGGCCGTAATCGAACAGTTCGTTAAGGGCGGCACGGATGGTGCGCCCGCTCATCAGCACGTCGTCGATCAGCACCAGGTGTTGGCCTTCGATCTCGAACGGCAGCTCGGAGGGCTGAACCTGCGGGTGCAGGCCGTTCTGGGTGAAATCGTCGCGGTAGAAGGAGACGTCGAGGATGCCCAGCGGCTCGTCACGGCCCAGCTCTTCCAGTAACGCCTGAGCGACCCATACGCCGCCGGTGCGGATACCAATGAAGCGTGGCGTGGCGATCTGCCGCCGGTTCAGGTGATCGATCAGCGAGGACGCCATCTGCGGCAGCAGTTCGGCGGGGTTGGGTAGACTCATCGAAAAGCTCCTTGTGGCCTTGGCTGATTCAGCTCGGGCTATTTTCTTCCAGCCAGCCCTGCAACAACAGGGCTGCGGCCAGGGCGTCAACCGGGCGCTGGCGGTAACTGCCCGTCTGGCCCTGCTGCAGGCGTTCGCCCTTGGCGGCGTAAGTGGTCAGGCGTTCATCGTGGGTAAAAACCGGCAGGTTGAAGCGCCCGTTCAGGCGGCGGGCGAACTTCTCGGCGCGCTCGCTCATCTCGCTGGGTGTGCCGTCCATGTTCAGCGGCAGGCCAACGACCAGGGCATCAGGCTGCCATTCGCGCATCAGCGCTTCGACCTTCTGCCAATCCGGCACGCCATTCTGCGCCTTGAGGATGCACAGCTCGCGGGCCGACCCCGTGATCGGCTGGCCCACGGCGACGCCAATCTGCTTACTGCCGTAATCGAAACCGAGCAGCAGGCGCAGCGGTTTGCTGTTCGCCTCGGCCATCAGGCGTGCCCCGCCTGGGCGGTGAGCAAGTTGAGGTCGACACCGAGCAGCGCGGCGGCGGCGCCAAGGCGCTTGTCGTAAGGCGTTTCGAAGAGGATCGCTTGATCGGCTGGGCAGGTCAGCCACACATTGTCGGCCAACTCCTGCTCCAGTTGTCCCGCGCCCCAACCGGCATAGCCGAGGGCTATAAGGTGCTTGGCCGGGCCTTCGCCCTGAGCGATGGCGAACAGCACATCCTGAGATGTCGACAAGCCGAGGTCGCCCAGATCGAGGGTTGCCTGGAATTGCGGGCCGCTGGGGTGCAGCACGAAGCCGCGGTCGGTCTGTACTGGGCCGCCACGGAAGATCGGCAGGCTCTGGCAGAGCACGGAAGGCTCGCTGTCGGGGCGCAACTGCTCAAGCACGTCGGCCAGGTTCAAGCCGTTGGGACGGTTGATCACCAATCCCATGGCGCCCTGGTCGTTGTGCTCGATCAGATAGATGACGGTTTGCGCGAAATTCGGATCGGCCATGTGTGGCATGGCGATCAGAAAGTGATGTTTGAGGATGCTCGGGCTGGCGTCTTTCATGGCCGCTAGCTTAAAGCTTGCGGCCGGGGGCGCATAGCCAAAAAGCACCTTCGGGTGATAGGCGTGCGCGCTCAGTTGCTTGACAGGCGATCGCCACGCTCGAAGCGCCAGGTGCGGATGATTTCCAGGCGATCGATGTCGGCCAGGTCGCCGGTGAAGGGTGCGTAAGGCGCGGCCAGGCGGACGATGCGCATGGCGGCCTGGTCGAGTACCTGTTGGCCGGACGATTCCAGTACCAGTACTTCATACAGGCTACCGTCGCGGTTGATCGATACCAGCAGTCTCAGGCTGCCGTGAATCTGCTGGCGTCGCGCATCGTCCGGATAATTTAGGTTGCCAACGCGCTCGACCTTCTTGCGCCATTCGTCCTTGTACCAGGCGCCCTTGTCGCGCATGGTCGAGGCGGCGTTGATACGGTGGATTTTTGGCCGCTTGGCATACTGCTGCACCTCGTTGGACAGCTCGGCCTCCAGGCTGGCGATTTCGGCAGAGAGTTGAGCGCTGTCGAAGGCGGGCGCAGTCGGTGCCGGCGGTGTGGGCTTGCTTTCCTCGCGTTTGGCGGGTGCTTTTTGGGGCTGGGGCGCTTTGCTGGTGACGACCGCCTTTGGCGCTTGCGGCTCGACTGCGGGTGGTGGTGGAGCGGCCGCAGGCGTTACTTTGCGTACTTCGGTGTCCTGGAACTGCGCCTGTTCGGTGGTGGTGGGCGCTGCCTTTTTCTCCAGGGTGCCGCTGCCCTGCTGGTTGTCCTGAGCGAGGAAGTCCGCCTCCTTGGGCTTTTCATCGCTCTTGAAGGTGGACAGAGTGATTTCCAGGGTTTTGCTGATCTGCCCAGGTTCGATGAAGGTGAAGCCCACGCCGAGGATCAGCGCAGCATGCAGCACGGCCGCGAGGAACAGGGTAAACCCCAGGCGATCCGCCGGGCGAACGCCGGAGGGTGTGATATCGGGTGGGGTGGCTGCTGCGTTCATCTAATCGGTCGTCAGGGTCTATCAACGTTTTGGCACGGCCGTGCTGAAACGTCAGCAGACCCTAGGTTGCCGCGCAGTCTGCCGAGGCGTCTGATAAAAGTCTATGAAGCACTCCGCGCATTGAGCTTTTCGGCAATCTTGTCCATCAACTGTTCGCCGATGCGTGTACCGAAGGCGGCATCGATCTCGCGGATGCAGGTCGGGCTGGTGACGTTGATCTCGGTAAGGCGGTCGCCGATCACGTCCAGGCCGACGAACAGTAGGCCGCGCTCACGCAGGCTGGGGCCGACCGCCGCAGCGATTTCACGGTCGCGGTCGCTGAGTGGGCGGGCTTCGCCGCGACCGCCGGCAGCCAGGTTGCCACGGGTCTCGCCGCTGGCAGGAATACGCGCCAGGCAATAAGGCACCGGCTCACCGTCTATCATCAGAATGCGCTTGTCACCGTCGAGAATGGCCGGCAGGTAGCGCTGCGCCATGATCTGCTGGCTGCCGTGGGCGGTCAGGGCTTCGAGGATTACCGACAGATTTGGATCGCCTTCGCGGTGACGAAAGATCATCGAACCGCCCATACCATCGAGGGGTTTGAGAATGATGTCACGGTGCTGCTGCGCAAAATCGCGGAGAATGTCGGGTCTTCGGCTGACAATCGTTTCCGGCGTGAGCGTCGGAAACCGGGTGGCGAAGTATTTCTCGTTGCAGTCGCGCAGGCTCTGAGGTCGGTTGACGATCAGCGTGCCGGCTTCTTCGGCCTGCTCGAGCAGGTAGGTGGAATAAACGAATTCGTTATCAAAGGGCGGATCCTTGCGCATCAGGATCACATCCAGCTCGGCCAGCGGTAGATCCTGCTCTTCGCCGAGCTCGAACCAGCGTTGCGGATCGGCGAATACCTGAAGGGGGCGTGTACGGCCCCGGGCAATACCCGCGGCCTGGTAGAGATCCTTCTGCTCCATATAGAAGAGGCTCCAGCCGCGAGCCTGGGCAGCCAGCAACATGGCCAGCGAGCTGTCCTTCTTGTAGGAAATCTGCGTGATGGGATCCATGACGATGCCGAGGCGAACGCTCATTGGGGTGTCTCCGTGAAGGGCGGTGAAAAAGCAGCCGCAGAGGTAAAGGGATGGCGCCAAGGTTGGCGCTGACCGGGCCCGGCGGTCAAGGAAAACCGGGCTGATAGCTTGCATGGGGAGAGTGTGCTAAAAAGGCCCTGCGATAGGCCGGGCCCATTGGTTTCAGGGCCTCGGGCACACTGTATATGGCGTAACACAACGACTCACCGAAGTGGTGGCAGGGCAGACATGGAACAGCATTCCGAAGGTTTGAGGGTGATGGTGATCGACGATTCGAAAACGATTCGTCGTACAGCGGAAACCTTGCTGAAAAAGGTGGGTTGTGAGGTGATCACGGCGGTGGACGGCTTCGATGCTCTGGCGAAGATTGCCGACACCCATCCGAACATCATTTTCGTCGACATCATGATGCCGCGTCTCGATGGCTATCAGACCTGTGCCCTGATCAAGAACAACAGTGCCTTCAAGTCCACGCCAGTTATCATGCTGTCGTCCAAGGACGGCCTGTTCGACAAGGCCAAGGGGCGAATTGTTGGTTCTGATCAATATCTGACCAAGCCTTTCAGCAAGGAAGAGTTGCTCGGCGCAATCAAGACCCATGTGCCGAATTTCTCACCGGTCGAACAAGCATCGTGATGTCCGGCTGACGCCAAAACGCCTCTTCTTCATGTATTGGGAAACATCATGGCTCGAATTCTGATTGTTGATGACTCGCCGACCGAAATGTACAAGCTGACCGCCATGCTGGAAAAGCACGGGCATCAGGTACTCAAGGCCGAAAATGGTGCCGATGGTGTTGCTCTGGCGCGCCAGGAAAAGCCTGACGCAGTGCTGATGGACATCGTCATGCCTGGGCTCAACGGTTTTCAAGCGACTCGGCAACTGACCAAGGATGCCGAGACCAGCCACATTCCGGTGGTCATCATCACCACTAAAGATCAGGAAACCGACAAGGTCTGGGGCAAACGCCAAGGCGCCAAGGATTACCTGACCAAGCCGGTAGATGAAGCTACTCTGCTGAAAACCCTGAACGCGGTGCTGGCCGGCTGAGGCCGGGCAGCACGGCGGCATAAAAAGAAGGTCACGGCAGGCATGTCAGAGACACGCACCCCTTTTCAGATTCTTCTCGGTATCGAGCAGCGCTGCCGTACGGTTGCGGCTGGTTTGCCATCGCAAAAGGTCGCGGTGCAGACCTGGAGTGGTATTGGTTTTCGTATGGGCGAACGTCTGTTTGTCGCACCGATGGGGGAGGTCGGTGAGGTGCTGCACGAGCCGCGACATACCTTGCTACCGGGCGTGAAGAGCTGGGTCAAGGGCGTGGCCAACGTGCGTGGGCGATTGCTGCCGGTGATGGATCTGTGCGGTTTCTTCGGCAGTGAGCTGTCACCGCTGCGCAAGCAACGACGGGTATTGGTGGTCGACCATCAGGACATCTTCGCCGGCCTAACGGTCGATGAGGTGTTCGGTATGCAGCATTTCGCGGTGGATACCTTCTCCGAGCAGCTGCCACCGCTCGAGTCGGCCATTCAGCCGTTCATTCATGGTGTGTTTCAGCGCGAGCAGCCCTGGCTGGTGTTCAGCCCTCACGCGCTGGCACAGGCTCCAGAGTTTATCGACGTTGCGTTTTGAGAGCTTTTCGGTGGGGGCGGCTTAGCCAGCCTTCTGACGTTATATGGAATTCGAAGTGCGGTAGGGCCCAGGCGGGGGTCAGATAATGAAAAAAGTAGTCTCAAACAATGTGCTGGCGGGGACACGTGTTGGTGCACTCGTGGCGGGGCTGTTCGTCGCCCTGATCATCTCGATCGTGATGCTGTTCGCCAACTTTGCGTACGTTAATACGCAGAGTAACTACGATACCGAGTACATCGGTCACGCGGGTGAGCTGCGCGTGCTGTCTCAACGTATCGCCAAGAACGCCACCGAAGCTGCCACGGGTACACCCGCCGCTTTCGCATTGCTGCGCGATGCGCGTAACGACTTCGAGCAACGTTGGTCTTACCTGACCGACGGCAATGCGCAAAGTGGTCTGCCGGCAGCGCCTGCAGCGGTTCAGGAACAAATGGCTGCCGTGCAGCAGGACTGGGACGGTTTGCGTCAGAACGCCGATGCCATCCTGACCAGCGAACAGACCGTTCTGTCGCTGCACCAGGTTGCCGCCACGCTGGCGGAAACCATCCCTCAGTTGCAGGTCGAGTACGAAGAGGTTGTCGACATCCTGCTGGAAAGTGGTGCCCCGGCTGCCCAGGTTTCGGTGGCACAGCGTCAGTCGTTGTTAGCCGAGCGGATTCTCGGTTCGGTGAATAAAGTGCTGGCCGGTGATCAGGATTCGGTACAGGCCGCCGACATGTTCGGTCGTGATGCCAGCCTGTTCGGCCGTGTACTCAGCGCCATGCAGGAAGGTAACGCGGCGATGGAAATCGCCAAGGTGAGCGACCAGGAAGCCCTCGAGCGCTTGGCGGAAATTTCCGAGCTGTTCGAATTCGTTTCCGGTTCCGTGGACGAGATTCTGGAAACCTCGCCAGAGCTGTTCCAGGTTCGTGAATCGGCCAACACCATCTTCACCCTGTCGCAAACCCTGTTGGATAAGGCATCCACGCTGTCCGAAGGCTTCGAAGGCCTGGCGGGCAGTCGCTCTCTGAACACTGTCGCCGGCTACGTACTGGGTGCCCTGGCCCTGGGCTCGATTCTGATCATCGGTTTGGTGATGGTGCGTGAGACCAACCGCCGTCTCGCCGAAACCGCCGAGAAGAACGAACGCAACCAGACTGCGATTCTGCGTCTGCTCGATGAGATCGCCGACCTCGCCGACGGCGACTTGACGGTAGCCGCGACGGTAACCGAAGACTTCACCGGTGCCATCGCCGACTCCATCAACTACTCCATCGACCAGTTGCGTGACCTGGTAGCCACGATCAACCTGACCGCCGTTCAGGTAGCGGGCGCTGCCCAGGAAACTCAGGCTACGGCCATGCACCTGGCCGAGGCTTCCGAGCACCAGGCTCAGGAAATCGCCGGTGCTTCCGCGGCGATCAACGAAATGGCCGTGTCGATTGACCAAGTATCGGCGAACGCCTCGGAGTCCTCCGCGGTAGCGGAACGTTCCGTAGCCATCGCCAACAAGGGCAACGAAGTCGTACACAACACCATCACCGGCATGGATAACATCCGTGAGCAGATCCAGGACACCTCGAAGCGGATCAAACGCCTCGGTGAATCGTCCCAGGAGATCGGTGACATCGTAAGCCTCATCAACGACATCGCCGACCAGACCAACATCCTCGCACTGAACGCCGCGATCCAGGCCTCCATGGCCGGTGATGCAGGCCGAGGCTTCGCCGTGGTAGCGGACGAGGTACAGCGCCTCGCAGAACGTTCGTCGGGCGCGACCAAGCAGATCGAGGCGTTGGTAAAGACCATTCAGACCGACACCAACGAAGCCGTTATCTCCATGGAGCAGACCACCTCCGAAGTGGTACGTGGTGCTCGACTGGCACAGGATGCGGGTGTGGCACTGGAAGAGATCGAGAAGGTATCCAAGACCCTCGCGGCGCTCATCCAGAACATTTCCAACGCTGCACGTCAGCAGGCGTCGTCCGCTGGCCACATCTCCAACACCATGAACGTGATTCAGGAGATCACCTCGCAGACGTCGTCCGGTACCACGGCCACCGCCAAGAGCATTGGTAACCTGGCCAAGATGGCCAGTGAGATGCGTAACTCGGTATCCGGCTTCACCCTGCCACAAGACGGCGAGCAGGCCTGATCGACTGCCGGGCGGCGCATTGAACGATGCGCTGCGCGGCAGACGTAGGCGTGAGCGAGGTGCACGACATGCAGTCAGGCGTCTGGGCCCTGCAACCGTTGGCGGACATGTCCGCCACGGAGTTCAGCGACTGGCAACAGTTGCTGGAGTCGCGGCTCGGCATGGTGTTAAACGAGCAGCGCCGGATCTTCCTGCAGACCAACCTCAGCACCCGCATGCGCGAACTGGGCATCAGTGATTACGCCAGCTATTACCGGCAAGTCACGGACGGCCCGCGCGGAGCGGTGGAGTGGGCGAATCTGCTGGATCGGCTGACCGTACAGGAAACCCGCTTCTACCGGCATCCGCCCTCGTTCGAGGTGTACGAAGCCTATGTCGCCCGCCGCGACGAACAAGGGCTGGATGCACCGCTGGCGATCTGGAGCGTGGGTTGCTCCAGTGGTGAAGAACCCTACTCGCTGGCCATTGGTGCCAGTGAGGTACTGGGCGCTGAAGGGTTGTTCGGTGTCACCGGCACCGACATCAGCCGTAGTGCTCTGAGTAAGGCGCGAGAGGGGCTGTACGACGTGCGCCGGTTGCAACAGATGGATGAAAGTCTGCGCGAGCGTTATTTCCAGCAGCAGGCCGATGGACGCTTCAAGGTGTTACCAGAGCTGGCCGCGCGATTGTGTTGCGCCAAGCTCAATGTGCTGGAGTTGGATAAAGCGCCAATGACCGGCATGGACGTTATTTTTTGCCAGAACTTGCTGATTTATTTTCGCCGCTGGCGGCGCCGCGAGATCCTCAACCGCCTGGCCGAGTGCCTGGCGCCTGGGGGCTTGCTGGTGGTCGGAGTGGGCGAGGTGGTCGGTTGGCAGCACCCGGACATGCTTCCGGTGGCCGATGAGCGAGTGCTGGCGTATACCCGCAAGGGCTAAGAGACGGAGTGTGTATGGGTGATCGGCACGACTATGTCGCCCTGGAGTGGGTCAAGGGCGAAATCGCAGAAACCCTGAAGCAGGCGCGACAGGCTCTGGAGGCGTTCGTCGAGAATCCGCAGGATTCGACGCGCATGCGTTTCTGCCAGACCTATGTGCATCAGGTTCACGGCACTCTGCAGATGGTCGAGTTCTTCGGCGCGGCATTGCTCGCCGAGGAAATGGAGCACCTGTCGCAGGCGCTGATCGACGGTCGCGTGACCAACCAGGGCGAGGCTCTGGAAGTGCTGATGCAGGCGATCCTGCAACTGCCGGTTTATCTGGATCGTATCCAGACCGCCCGTCGTGACCTGCCGATGGTGGTACTGCCGCTGCTCAACGACCTGCGCGCTGCGCGGGGCGAGAAGCTGCTGTCGGAAACCAGCCTGTTCTCTCCCGATCTGTCCGCTCGGGCCGTCGCATTGTCGCCGGAGTCGTTGACCCAGCTGCGTACCGCCGAGTTGCCTGCACTGCTACGCAAGTTGCGGCAGATGCTTCAGGTTGCACTGGTTGGCGTGATCCGTCAGCAGGATCTACCCACTAACCTCGGCTATATGGCACGTGTTTTCGCGCGCCTGGAAACCTTGTGCAAGGACTCGCCCCAGGAGTCGCTCTGGCAGATTGCCTCGGGCGTCGTCGAAGGGCTTTCCAATGGCAGCGTGGCCAACGGTACGTCCGTGCGTACCCTATTGCGCCAGGTAGACAAAGAACTCAAACGTCTGGCCGAACAGGGCGCCGACGGTATCAACCAGCCCGCGCCGGACGAACTCACCAAGAATCTGCTGTTTTATGTAGCCAAGGCATCGTCGCAGTCACCGCGCAATCGCGTGCTGCGTGACCGCTACAGCCTTGATGATGCGTTGCCTGACCACGATGTCGTCGATGAGGAGCGTGCCCGTCTGGCTGGTCCGGATCGCGATGCGATGCGTTCGGTGGTTGGCGCGCTCTGCGAAGAGTTGGTGCGGGTCAAGGACAGCCTCGATCTGTTCGTGCGCAGTGACCGCGCGCAGGTCGCGGATCTGGACGCCCTGTTGGTACCGCTCAAGCAGATCGCCGATACCCTCGCCGTGCTGGGTTTCGCTCAGCCGCGCAAGGTTATCGTCGACCAGCTTGATGTGGTTCGTGCCCTGGCTCAGGGTGCCCAGGAACCCAGCGATGCGGTGCTGATGGATGTGGCCGGTGCGCTGCTGTACGTCGAGGCGACACTGACCGGCATGGTCGGTCAAAACGACAGCGCCAAGCGTGAAGAAAGTCATCTGCCCACCACCGATGTGGGGCAGATTCACCAACTGGTGATCAAGGAAGCGCGTAATGGCCTGGAACAGGCCAAGGACGCGATCATCGAATTCATCGCCTCGCAGTGGAATCACGAGCACCTGGCCCGTGTGCCGGAGCTGTTGACCCAGGTGCGCGGCGGGCTGGCAATGATTCCGCTGGCGCGTGCCGCCGCACTGCTCAATGCCTGCAACCGTTATATCCAGGAGCAACTGCTGGCTCGCAAAGCAGTGCCGAACTGGCAGAGCCTCGATACCCTGGCCGACGCCATCACCAGCGTCGAATATTACCTGGAGCGCCTCTCCGAGGATCACGCGACCCAGGGCGACCTGATTCTCGATGTCGCCGAAGAAAGCCTCGCCGCTCTTGGCTACCCACTGCAGGAAAAACCATCGATTCTCGATGCCGCGCCGGGCGAGGAAGAGCCCGCGCCGCTCGATGACCCGCTGCACGACATTGACGTGCTAGCCGCACCAGCTCTCGATAGCGCTGTCGCAGATCAATCCTCACCCCATTACGAAGAGCCGCAGAGCGCCGAAGCGCCTGTAGCCGATGACCAGTCGCTCGAGTTTGGCGAGCCCACCACAGCTTCGCCTGCCGACGGCAGCCCATCGGTGGCCGACGACAGCTGGCCGCAGAGCGATGACGCACAGCCTCTGGCGCCTTTCTCCGTTGAGCCCGAGGTGGCGCAGTCGCCCGCTACGCAACTCACCGAATCGGACGAGCAAACTGATTATCCGTACGCTGACGCGCAGGCACCGGTGGCCGACAGCCACTGGCCGAAGGACAGCGACGAGCTGCCTCAGGCAACGCTTTCTGTCGAGCCCGAGGCTGCTCTGGAGACCATCGACTTTGGCGAACGGGACGAAGACCCATACGCCGATGCGAAGGCGTCGGTCGCCGACGACAGCTGGTCACTGGACGACAGTGATCTGCTCGTCGACGAGACTGCTCGCGCGCCCTTGACCCTGGATGACGCGCCGCTATCTGCAGCCGAGCCTGTGGATCTTGGCGAGCTCGACGCTCTGCCTGCCGCGGATCGAAAGCCGTCGTTGGCTGATGACGACTGGTCGTTCGATCTCGAAGAACAACCGACAGCCCAATCGCAAACACCTGATCTGCAACAGCCACAAGGCGCTGCAGACGACACGTTGTGGTCGCTCGAGGAATTGGAGACCCGGTTGGATCTGGTCGATATCGACCCTCCTGCCAATGAATTGCCACTTCTGGATCTGCCCTCCGAGGGCTTCCAAGACCAGCCGCTCGATCTCGAATCGCTGCAGCTCAACGCAGACGGCGACGTGCAGTGGGATGAAGTCGACCTGGCGGATCTGCAACTGCCGGAAGTCGAACTGCCCGGCATGCCCGAGCCCGTCGCGGCTGCAGAGCCAGCGGCGGAGAAAGCCATCTCGATGGCCGATGTGATGGCCGCTCCCGTGCAGGCTATCAACCCGCCCGCTCTGGATGTGCCACCGAGCCTGCTGCCGCCCCCCGCTGACGAAGAACCTATTGATGAAGAGCTGCGTGAAGTCTTTATCGAAGAAGCGGGCGAAGTGCTGGAAACCATCGCCGAGTTCCTGCCGCGCTGGTCTACCAATACCGAGGACAAGGACGCTCTAATCGAAGTGCGGCGCGCCTTCCACACCCTCAAGGGCAGTGGTCGCATGGTGCGTGCACTGGTTATCGGCGAGCTGGCCTGGTCGATCGAGAACCTGCTCAATCGCGTGCTCGACCGTAGCATCCAGCCGGGTGCCGAGGTACAGCAGGTGATCGGCCAGGTCGTTGCCTTGATGCCGGAACTGGTTGACGAGTTTGCCGCCCAGGCCCAGCGTCAGCGTGATGATGTCGACCGTCTTGCCGCCAATGCTCATGCGCTGGCCAAGGGGCTGAACCTCCCAAAGCATGACGCCCCGGCTGCTGCGGTAGCCGAGCCCGCGGGCGAGATCGAGGCTGCCGCGCCGGTAATCGAAGAGAGTGAAGTGCTGGATCCGCAGTTGCTGGAGATTTTCCGCAACGAGGCGCAATCCCACCTCGAAACCTTGTCTGCGTTTCTCGACGATTGCGCTCGGGAACTGCCGCAGCCGGTGACCGATGACCTGCAACGCGCTCTGCACACGCTCAAAGGCAGCGCCTACATGGCCGGAATCCTGCCGATGGCGGAAGTCGCCGCGCCGCTGGAGAAGATGGTCAAGGAATTCAAGGCCAACCTGCTGCCGTTGGATCTGGCCGAGGCCGAAGTACTCGTCGAGGCGCAGGGGCTATTCGGCCAAGGTCTGGCGCAGTTGGAAAGCGACCCGCTGCGGCCGCTTCCTGGTATCGATGATTACCTGGAGCGAGTGCGGCAGCTACACAACAAACGCCTCGAACACGCCGAGAACCAGCGTCAGGACATGCAAGGCGAAAGCCGCGACCCTCAGTTGATCAGTATCTTCCTCGCCGAAGGTATGGACATCCTGTTGGACGCCGAAGATCTGCTGCGCAGCTGGCGCGAGCATCCGTCCGAGCGGCAGGAACTCAGTGCGCTGCTGGAGGAGCTGACCACCCTTGGCCGTGGTGCGGAGATGGCCGAACTGCCGCAGATCGACGAGCTGTGCGAGGCATTGCTCGATCTGTACGGCGCAGTGGAAGAGGGTAGCCTGGCCGTCAGCGAGCGGTTCTTCGATGAAGCCGAGCAGGCTCATGAAGCGCTGGTCAGCATGATGGATCAGGTCGCTGCAGGTTTGGAAGTCAGCTCCAGTCCCGAGCGTGTCGCCGCCTTGCGTGCGCTGCTCGGCGAAGCCCTTGATCCCGCCAAGCTGGCCCTGTTGTCGGGTGACGTGTCCGGCCTGCAAATCGTCGAGCTCGATGAAGCCACTCGTGCTCTTGAAGAGTCGCTGGTCGTCGACGCGGCCAATGATGAAGTCAGCGAATCGGCACCGTCAGTAGACGCAGCCGATGATGAGTTGGTGTCTATCTTCCTCGAAGAGGCCGTGGACATTCTCGACAGTGCCGGTCGCGCCCTGGAGCGCTGGTTGGCGGAGCCGGAAAACCGTACCGCGCTGTCCTCGCTACAACGTGACCTGCATACCCTCAAGGGTGGCGCGAGCATGGCCGGGATAGCCCCGATCAGCGAGCTGGCCCATGAGCTCGAAGCGCTTTACGAGGGCCTTGTGGATCGTCGTTATGGCGTATCCCCCATCGTTACCGACAGCCTGCAGCAGGGTCATGCCTTTCTGGTCACCATGCTCAACAGCCTGCAACAGCGTCAGCCCGCGCAGCATGCGGATGAGCTGGTCGCGGCAATTCGCCAGTTCCGTCAGCGTGGCGGGCAGGATGAACAGTCCGTAGAGCCCGACGTGCCAGTGTTGCCCGAGCTGATCAAGGTGCCGGGTACGCAGCCGGACAGCGTGCCGGTTGCTGAGGCACCGGTAGTTGACGAACCGCTCATCGAGCCACTGAGCGGGGCTGACATCACGACCCCAGCACCGTCGTTGCAGCAGGTCCCGGTGGACGACAATCGTGACCCCGAGCTGGTGGAAATATTCCTCGAAGAAGGCTTCGACATCATCGACAGTGCCGGTGCAGCGCTGTCGCACTGGATGGACGACGTCGACAACAGCCTCGATCTGGAGTCTCTACAGCGTGATCTGCACACCCTCAAGGGTGGTGCGCGGATGGCCGAAATCCGCGAGATTGGTGACCTGGCTCATGAGCTGGAATTCCTCTATGAGGATCTTGGCAATGGCCGCCTGCGCGCCAGCCCAATGCTGTTCGAGCTGCTCCAGGCTTGCCATGACCGCCTGGCGGAAATGCTCGATGCTGTCCGTGCTCATCGGCCGATACCTGGTGGCGACGAACTGATCGAAACCATTCGCCGGCTGCGCGCCAACCCCGATGAACAACTGAGCATGCCCACAGCGGTACCGCTGCGTGCCGTTCAGGACGAAGCGTTCGATACCGAGGAGGACATTCTCGATATCTTCCTCGAGGAAGCCGACGAGCTGCTCGAAGCCATGGAGGCGGGGATCGGTCGTTGGGAAGAACGCCGTGATGACGCCAGCGCCATCGATGACCTACTGCGCGTGTTGCACACACTGAAAGGCGGTGCACGGTTGGCAGGTCAGAAACACCTGGGTGACCTGAGCCATGACCTTGAGCAGCACCTGACTGAAGCCCAGACGCAGGGCGCGCCCTGGCCGGAAAGTTTGTACCTCGATGTGCAGTCCGGTTTCGAAGGCTTGCAGAAGAACCTCGACGAGTTGCGTCTGCGCCTGCAGCAACAGCCGCTGGACGAGCGCCCGGCCGAGCCGGAGCCCGTTACCGCTCGTGCGCTGACCTCCATCGTTGCGGCTAGCGAGCAGCCCGCTGCGCAGTCGCAGCGCCGTGTGTTGCCCTTCGTACAGCGTGCCGAGGTAGCCGCTGAAGAGGCTGCATCTCGCCGTGCCCCGCAGGAGCTGGTCAAGGTCCCGGCGGATCTGCTTGAGGGGCTGGTCAACCTGGCCGGTGAAACCTCGATCTTCCGCGGCCGTGTCGAGCAGCAGGTCAGCGACTTCGGTTTCACCCTGAGCGAGATGGAAGCGACCATCGACCGGGTGCGCGATCAGTTGCGCCGCCTCGATACCGAGACTCAGGCGCAGATTCTCAGCCGCTATCAGGCCGAGGCCGAGCGGGCGGGATACGAAGATTTCGACCCGCTGGAAATGGATCGCCATTCGCAGTTGCAGCAACTTTCGCGTGCACTCTTCGAGTCGGCGTCCGACTTGCTGGACTTGAAGGAAACCCTGGCCTCGCGTAACCGCGATGCGGAAACCCTGTTACTGCAACAGGCGCGAGTCAACACCGAACTGCAGGAAGGCCTCATGCGTACGCGCATGGTGCCTTTCGACCGCCTGGTGCCGCGCCTGCGGCGTATCGTCCGGCAGGTCGCCAGCGAGCTGGGCAAACAAGTCGAATTCATCGTCGGCAACGCTGACGGCGAGATGGATCGTACGGTGCTCGAACGCATCGTTGCACCGCTTGAGCACATGCTGCGCAACGCCGTTGACCACGGCATTGAAGGCGCCGCCGCACGCCGTGAGGCCGGCAAGCCAGAGCAGGGCAATATCCGCCTGGGCCTTACCCGCGAAGGCGGTGATATCGTACTGACTCTCAGTGATGACGGTGCCGGGATCAACCTTGATGCGGTACGCCGTAAGGCCATCGAGCGGGGCCTGATGGATGTCGGCTCCGACCTTAGCGAGCACGAGATTCTACAGTTCATCCTTGAGGCAGGGTTCTCCACGGCCGAGAAGGTCACGCAGATTTCCGGGCGTGGTGTCGGTATGGACGTCGTCAATGCCGAGGTCAAGCAGCTCGGTGGCTCCATGAGCATCGACTCCACGGCAGGCCAGGGCACTACATTCCGCATCCGCTTGCCGTTCACCGTGTCGGTCAACCGTGCGTTGATGGTGCTGTCCGGCGAGGATTTGTACGCCATTCCGCTGAACACCATCGAAGGTATCGTGCGGGTGTCGCCTTATGAGCTGGAGGCCTACTACGGGCCGGACGCCCCGCGCTTCGAGTATGCCGGTCAGGCCTACGAACTGCGTTATCTGGGTGATCTACTCAATAACGGGCAGCATCCCAAACTGGTTGGCCAGAGCCTGCCACTGCCGGTCATTCTGGTGCGCTCCAGTGAGCACGCGGTCGCCGTTCAGGTGGACTCCCTGGCGGGCTCGCGAGAAATTGTGGTGAAGAGCATGGGGCCGCAGTTCGCCGCCGTGCACGGTATTTCCGGCGCGACCATTCTCGGTGACGGTCGCGTGGTGGTGATTCTCGATCTACTGGCGACCATCCGTGAATTGCATGCGCACTTGCAGCACTTGGTTCGGCCACGGCTGTCGGCCGACTTTGGTGCCGTCCCTGAGGTTGAGGTGGAGCGTCCAACGTTGGTCATGGTGGTGGATGACTCGGTGACAGTACGCAAGGTTACCAGTCGCCTGCTGGAGCGTAACGGCATGAACGTGCTGACTGCCAAGGACGGGGTCGACGCTATCGCCCAGCTTCAGGAACATCGCCCCGACATCATGTTGTTGGATATCGAGATGCCGCGGATGGATGGTTTCGAGGTCGCCAACCTGATTCGCCACGACGAAGGACTGAAGGATCTGCCGATCATCATGATTACCTCGCGTACCGGTGAGAAACACCGAGAGCGTGCGATGAGCATTGGTGTCAACGAATACCTCGGCAAGCCGTATCAGGAATCGCTGTTGCTGGGCGCTATCGAAAAATGGACCAAGCGTTCATGAGCGAGCGCAGCGCGGCCCGTATCGCCGTGATTGCCGACACGTCGCTGCAGCGCCATGTGCTGCAGCAGGCGTTGAGCAGCAATGGTTATCAGGTGGTACTCAATAGCGATCCGGCGCGCCTTGACGATGCAGCGCTGCGGGCGTGCGAGGCCGAGCTGTGGGTGGTCGACCTGGCGCAGTCCGATGATCTGCCATTGATCGATGCACTGATGGCGGACTCCTCTGTGCCGGTACTGTTCGGTGAAGGCCATGCGCCTGAGCGCAGCTCTGAGCACTATCCGCGCTGGGAGCGCCGCCTGGTTGGGAAGTTGAAAAAGCTGGTGGGTGATCCAGCTTTATCAGCGGGTGCCAGCCTGGATGGTCTGCTCGCTGAAACGCAGCGCCCTGGGCGCATAGAGTTGCCATCGGTACTGGCCAATACGCCCCTTCAAGCTGGTGAGCCGGCCAAGCAGGTCTGGTTGCTGGCGGCGTCGCTTGGCGGCCCAGCGGCGGTAAAAGCCTTTCTCGATGCATTGCCCGGTGGTCTGCCAGTGGGTTTCCTTTACGCCCAGCATATCGATCCCAGCTTTGAAACGACGCTGCCCCAGGCCGTCGGCCGTCACAGCCAGTGGCGTGTCGGTACCGTGCGCGCAGGCGACAGTGTGCGCTGCGGCGAGGTGGTGGTGGTGCCGGTCAGTAACGAGCTGACCTTCAGCGATGACGGCGATCTACAGGTCACGGATCGCCCTTGGCCGGATCCTTACAGTCCGTCGATCGACCAGATGATGCTCAACCTTGCCCAGCACTACGCTGCGTGCAGTGGTGTTATTGCCTTCAGCGGTATGGGCAGCGATGGCAGCGCGGCAGCCGCCTACGTAAAACGCCAGGGTGGGGTGATCTGGACGCAGCGTGCCGACAGCTGCGTGTGCTCGAGCATGCCCGATAGTCTGCGCGAGGGTGGCTACAGCAGCTTCAGTGCTGACCCGCGAGAGCTAGCCGCTGCGTTGGTCGACTACCTCGCCGAGCAGTGCCGTTGATAGGCTTCGGCTTCCCTTCATTGATTTTCGCTGCATAACAGGATTTTTTCATGAGCCAAGCCGTCGTTACCCAGAACAGCGTCAGCAGCCTGACCGGTCTGGTCGTGCCGCTGGCCGATCGCACGCTGCTGCTGCCCAACGTGGCCGTAGCCGAGCTGGTTCCCTACCGCGCCCCGCCAGCCATGCATGGCCTGCCCAGTTGGTTTCTCGGTCAGGTGGCCTGGCGTGACCTGAGCTTGCCACTGCTGTCGTTCGAGGCGGCGTCCGGTGGCCAGGCGGTCGTCGGTGATAGCCCACGGATCGCTATTCTCAATGCGTTGGGCGGGCGTGCGAACGTCAAGTTCATCGCCTTGTTGGTACAGGGTATTCCGCGTTCGCTGCGGGTTGCAGAGGATCTGCCACGGGCGGATGTGCCGTTGGCGCCTTTGGAGTTAGCTGCGGTCAAGGTGGACGACATGGTGCTGCGCATCCCTGACCTGGAAGGGCTGGAACAGCTGCTTGCCGACGCCGAGCTGATCTAGTCAGGCTTACGCCAGGTGATAGATCGTCTGCTCTTTCTCGCTAAGACTCATAATTAAGTGTCGCCGCTCGCTAGCCTATTGAAGGCGACGAGATTACCGAGCGTTACCCGGCCGACAGGCTGCTTAACGAGTCGCAGGGCGGGTATCAGCCGCGGCGGGGTAGCATCGCCTTGAGCACGCCATCGCGCAGTCGATAGTGGTGCCAGAGCGCGATGAAGGTGTGGCCGAGTATCAGTGCGAACAACAGGTATTTGGCCGTCAGGTGGAACTGACGGGCGAGTGCCCGTGCTGCGTCGGAAAGGGGCAGCGGGTCGATCTGCACCAGCCAGAACAGTTCCACGGGCCGTCTGCCGAATAGCAGGCCGCTCAGTGGCATCAGCAGTAGCAGCAAGTAGAGTGCGAGGTGACCAGTCTTGGCCGCGCGGCGCTGCCAGGCTGGGCTATCGCGCAGCAGGTGTGGTGTACCGTGGCGAGCGCGTACCAGTAGGCGCAGCACGGTAAGCAGCAGAATGGTCAGCCCCAGAGATTTATGCAGAGTGAACACGCCGCCCGTACCGCCGAGCAAGTCGGCGACCAGATCCTGACCATAGGGAAGGAACAGCGTGCAGAGCACCAGCACGGCAGTGAGCCAGTGCAGGCTGATCTGGGTGCGCGAATAGCGATCTTTCATGGTTTCGCCTCTCATCAGGCACCCACAGCGTGCCGACTCTGACCGCGCGATCATACCCATTTGGCCAGACGTTTTTTGTGGTTTTGTCGCCATTGATTCATAGCGGCTGCAACCGGGTGCTGTCAAAGCGACAGCCCTGTGATTGATAAAGTGAGCGGTGCGTCAGTGCTCAGTAATCGCCCCATAGATGCTGGGCTATCGCCAGTGCTGCCACGGGGGCCGTTTCCGTACGCAGCACCCGCGGCCCTAGGCGCGCAGCCTGGAAGCCGGCGTTCTGCGCATGTTCGACTTCTGCGTCGCTCAGACCACCTTCGGGGCCAATCAGAAAAGCCAGCGACTGTGGTCTGGCATGGCTGGTCAGCGGCTCGGCGACCGGGTGCAGTACCAGTTTCAGGTCGGCCTGGTTTTGTCGCAGCCACTCGTCGAGGGTAATGGGTGAATGGATCAGTGGGATCACGGAACGCCCGCATTGCTCGCAGGCGCTGATCGCTACCTGACGCCAATGGGCCATGCGTTTGTCGGCGCGCTCATCTTTCAGACGCACCTCGCAGCGCGCGCTGATGATCGGGCTGATGACCTGGGCGCCGAGTTCGGTGGCTTTCTGGATAGCCCAATCCATACGTTCGCCACGGGAAAGTCCCTGCCCCAAATGGATGTGCAACGGTGATTCGGGCTGCCCGTCAAATTGTTCGTTTAGCTCGACACGCACCACTTTCTTGCCGACTTCGATCAGCTCGCCGCGAAACTCCTGCCCGCTGCCATCGAACAGTTGCACCGCATCGCCCGCTGAATGACGTAGCACGCGGCCAATGTAGTGGGCCTGGGCTTCCGGCAACTCGTGTTGGCCGAGGGCAAGAGGGGCGTCGATAAAAAAGCGAGAGAGGCGCATGGCGGTAATGGGTATGGCTGTGGGTGGGCAAGCATAACCGCCTGAGGTTTTTTCTGCAGGTCGGCAAATTTTCCCTGGGCGGCTACAGACCGTGCGGTGGGGCGTATTAGAGGGGGCTGGCACACACCAATCAGGGCTGCTTCGGCTGGTGCAGGGGTTGCGGTAAGGCGCCGATAAGCCCTAGGGTAAAAAGAGAACGGCTCTGTTCCCGGGCTGCATTCCCGGGGGGCTTCAACACGGCAGGGCTGATTAAAGGGGTAGGTGGCTCACACGTACGCACGTCAGGCTGGGGAGACCTGTTGCCGTGCATCGTCGTGGGCGCTGCAGCCTGCCCCGTTCCAAGGGCGGAGTATCCGCCGACACATTCCACGCATAGGGAATAATAATGAAAGTGCAACGTACCGGATTATCGTTGATGGCGCTAAGCGCCAGCGTTCTGGCCATTTCCACCGCTCAGGCAAGCCAGGCCGAATCCAAAGGGTTTCTCGAAGACAGCACGCTGGATCTGCTTGCTCGCAACGTCTACTGGCACATGGATCGCCACGCCACGGGCGCCCAGGACAATCGTGAATGGGGCCAGGGCTTTCATCTGAATTACAGCTCGGGCTACACGCAGGGCACCGTCGGCTTCGGTGTCGATCTGAATGCCTACATGGGCATCAAGCTGGACAGTGGTCGCGGACGCTCGGGATCTGGGCTGCTGCCGGTGGATTCGTCCACCGGGCGTGCCGACGATGAATTCGGCACTCTGGGCGGCGCGGTGAAAATGCGTCTCTCCAATTCGGAGCTCAAGTACGGCCAACTGCGCCCCTACAACCCGGTCATCGCGGTTGCCGATGCCCGCCTGGTACCCGCCACCGCCACCGGTTTCCAGCTGACCAGCGCCGAGATCGACGGGCTGATCATTGACGCCGGTCATTTCACGTCGTCCAAGGATTTCAATCAGGCCGGTAGTCGCGACGGCTTCTACAGTACCTACGCGCCGGGTGTGGAAGGCGGCAATGTCGATTATCTGGGGGCCAATTGGGTAGCCACCGATGCCTTGAGCTTCAGCGCCTACGCCTCGCGCTATGAAGACCTGTGGCGTCAGTACTACGGCAATGCCATCTACAACCTGCCGCTCAGTGACGAGCAGGCACTGAATTTTGATTTCAACATCTACCGTACGCTGGACGAGGGCAAGTCCGTGGCTGGCGACATCGACGTCACCGCCTGGTCGCTGGCAACCGCCTACTCCGTGGGCGCACACACCTTCACCATTGCCCACCAGCGGGTTCATGGCGATCAGCCATTCGACTACCTGACGCTCGGTGGCGGCGGCGCGCAGGATTCCATCTACCTGGCCAACTCTTCGCAGCTGGTGGACTTCAATGGGCCGGGTGAGCGCTCCTGGCGGGCCACCTACGCCATGGATCTGGCCAGTTACGGGGTGCCTGGGCTGTCGTTCTACGTCTCGTACATTCGTGGCGACAATGTCGATGGCAGCAAGATGGATGCGTCCAGTCCCTACGCCTATTACGCCGACAACGAGAAGCACTGGGAGCGTGACGTGAACGTCCAGTACGTGGTGCAGAGTGGCGCGGCCAAGGATCTCAAGTTCCGTCTGCGTCAGGCGACGCACCGCATCTCCGGAACTTCGGATGTGGACTCCGACCAGGTGCGCTTCATCGTCGAATATCCGCTGAGCGTGCTCTGAGGGCGACATGATGGCAGGCGGGAAAAACCCGCCTGCCGCATTGCTCAGCCCGGGTCGCGAAAGCCCGGGTAACGGGTATCGCCGGTGGCCACGCTGACCGAGGTACGGGTGGCCAGATCGATACCTTCACTGGCGACTTCGGCAAGAAAGTCGATCTGCTCTTCGGTGATCACGTAGGGCGGCAGGAAATACACCACGCTGCCCAGCGGCCTTAGCAACGCACCGCGGGTCAGGGCGTGCTGATACACCTGCAGGCCGCGTCGCTCCTGCCAGGGGTAGGCAACCTTGCCAGCCTTGTCTTGAACCATTTCGATGGCCAGGGCCATACCGGTCTGGCGTACCTCAGCCACATGCGGATGATCGACCAAATGTGCAGTGGCGCTGGCCATACGTGTGGCCAGCGCCTTGTTGGCCTCGATCACGCCGTCCTCTTCAAAGATATCCAGCGTCGCCAGGGCCGCCGCACAAGCCAGCGGGTTGCCGGTGTAGGTATGCGAGTGGAGAAAGGCGCGCAGGGTGGCGTAATCGTCGTAGAAGGCGCTGTAGACATCATCGGTGGTCAATACCGCTGCCATCGGCAGGTAGCCGCCGGTGAGTGCCTTCGACAGCACCAGGAAATCCGGCGTGATGCCCGCCTGCTCGCAGGCGAACATGGTGCCGGTGCGGCCAAAGCCGACGGCGATCTCGTCATGGATCAGGTGCACGCCATAACGGTCGCAGGCTTCGCTTAGCAGAGTCAGGTAGATGGGGTGATACATGCGCATACCGCCCGCGCCCTGGATCAGCGGCTCGACGATCACCGCCGCGACTTCGTGGTGATGATCGGCCAGGGTTTGCTCCATCGCCGCGAACATCGTCCGCGAGTGGTCTTCCCAGCTCACGCCGTCCGGGCGCAGGTAACAGTCCGGGCTGGGCACCTTGAGAGTATCGAGCAGCAGCGCCTTGTAGGTATCGGTGAACAACGCCACGTCGCCCACCGACATCGCGGCCACTGTTTCGCCGTGATAACTGTTGCTCAGGGTGATGAAGCGTTTCTTCGCCGGCTTGCCGCTGTTGAGCCAGTAATGGAAGCTCATCTTCAGCGCCACTTCGATCCCCGAGGAGCCGTTGTCAGCGTAGAACACGCGGTTCAGGCCTTCTGGCGTAATGCGCACCAGACGCTCGGACAGCTCGATCACGGGTTGATGGCTGAAGCCCGCCAGCATCACGTGTTCAAGCGTATCGACTTGCGCCTTGATGCGTTCGCCGATACGCGGATTGCCATGGCCGAAGACGTTTACCCACCAGGAACTGACCGCATCCAGGTAACGCTTGCCCTCGAAGTCTTCCAGCCAGACGCCTTCACCACGCCGGATGGGAATAAGCGGCAGCCGCTCGTGATCCTTCATCTGCGTACAGGGGTGCCAGAGAACTTCCAGGTCACGCTGCATCCAGTGTTGGTTACTCATCGACGTGCTCTCCCAATCATCAGCGGGCAAGCCTACCAGATGCAGGTCGGCGGCCGTTGATCACCGCCAATCAACCGCTCGCGTAGGTGGTGTTGAACTCTGTCAGTGGGCGTTTCACTAATCTGGTTGCGCCGCTTATTCGCATGGAGATATCGCCTTTATCGATATTTCAAAGCAACAATTTCTGCTTTAAGTCGATAGGTTTGTTGCTAATCTCTGTTCTCTTACATTCTGGAATCAGGCCATGCAGTGGCGTAATTCAACGTTTCGTTACGGTCTTGTCAGCGTCTCCCTGCATTGGCTGGTCGCCATTGCCGTATTCGGTCTGTTCGCGCTTGGCTTCTGGATGGTCGGGCTTAGCTATTACAGTGGCTGGTACCAGACTGCACCGAATATTCACAAGAGCATCGGCATCCTACTTTTCATCGTCATGGCTGCCCGTTTGTTATGGCGCTGGATCAGCCCGCCGCCACCGGCGCTCCCTGAGCATGGTCGGCTGACGCGAGTGGCCAGCAAGCTGGGCCACAGTTTTCTCTATCTCGGCCTGTTCGTGCTGATGATTTCCGGCTACCTGATCTCCACGGCCGATGGCCGTCCGATCAGCGTGTTCGGGCTGTTCGATGTACCGGCAAGCGTGACCAGCATCCCCAATCAGGGGGATGTCGCCGGTTTGATCCACGAGTACCTGGCCTGGGCTATCGTGATTTTTGCTGTCCTGCATGGTCTGGCTGCACTTAAACACCACTTCATCGACCGTGATCGCACGTTGTTGCGTATCTTCGGACGTTGATCCTTCAGCTGTTTCGGCATTGCACCGCAATGCCGTTCATTTCATCTCTCAAGGAATTCCCATGTTGAAGAAGACTTTCGCTGCACTGGCACTGGGCACCGCACTGTTGGGCGCTGGCCATGCAATGGCTGCTGACTACGCCATCGACAAGCAAGGCCAACACGCCTTCGTCAATTTCAAGATCAGCCACCTGGGCTACAGCTGGCTGTACGGTACGTTCAAGGATTTCGACGGCAGCTTCAGCTACGACGAGAAGAGCCCGGAAGCCAGCAAGGTCAACGTTACCCTGAAGACCGAAAGCGTCGACACCAACCACGCTGAGCGCGACAAGCACATCCGCAGTGCCGACTTCCTCAACGTCAGCAAGAACCCGACTGCAACCTTCGCGTCCACCGCCGTCAAATCGACTGGCAAGGATACCGCTGATATCACCGGCAACCTGACCCTCAACGGCGTGACCAAGCCGGTAGTCATCGCGGCCAAGTTCCTGGGTCAGGGCGACGATCCGTGGGGCGGTTACCGTGCCGGCTTCGAAGGCAGCACCAAGTTGAAGCTGAAAGACTTCAACATCGAGAAGGATCTGGGCCCGGCTTCGCAGGAAGTCGAGCTGATCATCTCCGTGGAAGGCGTACGTAAGTAAGCCTGAGCGCTGCATGAAAAACGCCGACGCTTGAGTCGGCGTTTTTTTGTGCCCTGTTTTCCTGGCTTGTACCCTGCGACGTGAAAAGTCTGGGCCGCACAAATGAAAACGCCGGCACTAGGCCGGCGTTTTCAATGAGCCAGTGCTCAGCTGTCGCGATTGCGGGTCAGCAGGGCAGGCTTCTCGCCGCGTGGGCGGCTGCTTTGTAGCTGGTCGAGCTGCTCGGGCGTCGGCAGGCGATCGCTGCGTGAGCTCTTGTGCACGATGACGGGCTGCTTGTCGTGGCTGCTGCGCACGGCTGGCTCCTGACGTGGCAGCTCATCACGATTGAGCGAGGTCGTGGTATCGCGCTGTTGGCCACGACCACGGTTACCCGTACCGCTGCGGCCTTTACCGGCGCCCTGTCCCTGACCTTGTCGTTTACCGGCACCAGCACCGGCAGCGCCGCCACCGCTGCGTGGGCCTTGGCCTTGACCGCGAGGGCCCTGGCCAACGCCGTTGCTGGCGCTTGGGCCGCTAGCGGCAGCGCCGGGGCGGCGGCCGCGACCCTGACCATTGTTCTGGTTCGGGCTCACGTAGTCGGCACGGTTGCCGAAGTTGTCGATCTCGTCGTCGCGGAACTCATCGGGGGCGCGATCCGGAGGCAATGCAGGCACGGCCGGTGCGCTGGCGCGGGCCGTGCCACGAGGTTGTTGCTCGCGAGCCGGTCTGGCTTTGCTCTGGGTCTTGGCTTTGCCGCCATCCTTACCCTTGTCCTTGCGACCGCCGCCTTCTGGCTTGGCGCCGCGAGGTGGTCGTGGTTTCTGCGGTTCACGCACTTCCGGGCGTTCTGCCTCGACCTTACTGGCGTCGAAGCCCAGTTGATCACCGTCGGCGATCTTCTGCTTGGTCATCCGCTCGATGCCCTTGAGCAGTTTCTCTTCGTCCGGAGCAACCAGGGAGATCGCTTCACCGCTACGCCCGGCACGGCCAGTACGGCCGATACGGTGCACGTAATCTTCTTCGACGTTGGGCAGCTCGAAGTTGACCACGTGGGGCAACTGGTCGATGTCCAGGCCGCGTGCAGCGATGTCGGTGGCGACCAGGATACGAACCTTGTTCGCCTTGAAGTCGGCCAGGGCCTTGGTACGAGCGTTCTGGCTCTTGTTGCCATGGATCGCCACAGCGGGCAGGCCGTGCTTGTCCAGGTACTCGGCCAGGCGGTTGGCGCCGTGCTTGGTACGGGTGAACACCAGAACCTGTTCCCAGGCGCCAGCGGTGATCAGGTGAGCGAGCAGGGCACGCTTGTGGCTGGCCTGCAGGCGGAATACACGCTGCTCGATACGCTCGACCGTGGTGTTCGGTGGCGTGACTTCGATGCGCTCTGGGTTGTGCAGTAGCTTGCCAGCCAGGTCGGTGATGTCCTTCGAGAAGGTCGCCGAGAACAGCAGGTTCTGACGCTGCGTAGGGAGCTTGGCCAGCACCTTTTTCACGTCATGGATAAAGCCCATGTCGAGCATGCGGTCGGCTTCGTCCAGGACGAGGATTTCTACGTGCGACAGGTCGATAGCGCGCTGGTTAGCCAAGTCTAGCAGTCGACCGGGGCAGGCCACCAGTACGTCGACGCCTTTCGCCAGCGCCTGTACCTGCGGGTTCATGCCAACGCCTCCGAAGATGCAGGCACTGACGAATTTCAAATCACGGGCATACAGCTTGAAGCTGTCATGCACCTGGGCGGCCAGTTCGCGGGTGGGCGTGAGCACCAGTACGCGCGGTTGTTTTGGGCCGTGGCGTTGTTCGCGATCCGGGTGACCGTTCGGGAACAGTCGCTCGAGGATCGGCAGTGCGAAACCGCCTGTCTTACCTGTACCCGTCTGGGCCGCCACCATCAGGTCGCGACCTTGCAACGCGGCGGGGATGGCCCGCTGTTGCACCGGAGTAGGCTGGGTGTAGCCGGCGGCTTCGACCGCACGGACTAAAGCCTCGGAGAGACCGAGGGAGGCAAAGGACATGTGCAATCCTGTCTGGTGAGGGCGTGGCCCTATAGGTGTAGTGCCTGGCTTGAATCGCACGTGGGGCGCGCAATCCCGTCCGGTACTGCTGGCCTCTGGGGTCAGCATCCGGGCGCAAGCCTGGCGGGAAGGCCCGAGTGTAACAGGATTGGTGAGAATCGGCACAACTTGCCGCCGACCGGGCGGAATACGGGCTTTCCCGTACTCCGCGGCGAGGGATGATGTGGATCAATCGGCCAGGGCGTCGGCATCCTCGCGCTTGGCAAGTTTGTGCTGATCTTCACTGTTGCCCAGCTTCCAGTAGCTGGAGATGTACAGGTTGCCGCGTTCGACTTGGCGTTCCTCCCTGAAATGCTGGCGCAGGGCACGCATGCTGCTGAACTCGCAGGCAGCCCAGATGCTCGGTCGGCCTGGCAGCCATGCCAGCTCGCGCACACGACTGACCAGCAGTTGGCTGTCTTCGCCGGGATGCGGGTTGATCAGCCAGTGCAGCTCGACGCCAGCAGGATGTTGCAGCGGCTGGATATCGCGTTCGTCGATCACCTCGATGATGGCGTGCCCGCGGGCGTCAGCCGGCAGTTGTTCCAGGTTGACGCTGAGTGCCGGCAGGGCCGTCATGTCGCCAATCACCAGGAACCAGTCCGCGCTGTTGTCTACCAGCTTTTTCGGGCCGGGGCCGCCGACGACGATGCTGTCGCCCGGGCTGGCGTCCTTGGCCCACTGGGAGGCAGGGCCGGCATCATCGTGCAGCACGAAATCCACGTCGAACTGCTCCGCTCGCTGATGGCGCACGGTGTAGGTGCGCATCAGCGTGTTTTCGCTGCCCGGCGCGGGAAAGATCAGCTTGATGTAGGCGCTTTCCTGATCGGCTGGAAAGCTGTCGATTTCGTCGCCGCCCAGGGTGATGCGCAGCATGTGCGGCGTGACGGGGGTGGATGAAATGACCCGCAGGGTACGGGGAGCAGGGCGTGGCATTGAACTCTCCTGTTGCGACGGCAGTGATCGCCGCCATTCATGTGAGAATTATTATCACTTAATGTCGGTGGCGGCCAGTGCGGGGTGCGGGCGCACACTTCTTCGCGGTTCCCGAATCCTGGTATCCGACCCGGGTATCGCTTCGCTCAACCCAGGCTACGACTCAGGTGGACATACGTCGCGTTGTCCACCCGGCGGGCATGTGCCGCTGTCAGCTGACGACCCGATAGCACGGCTCGTAGGCGCTGCCGCCTGGCAGCTTCATGCGGTGCTGTTCGACGAAGGCCTGCAGCAGGCGATCCAGCGGTTGCATGATGGTCTTGTCGCCGCGCAGCTCGTAGGGGCCATGTTGCTCGATCAGGCGGATGCCTTTGTCCTTGACGTTACCGGCGACGATGCCCGAGAAGGCGCGACGCAGGTTGGCGGCCAGTTCGTGCACCGGCTGCTCGCGGGTCAGGTTGAGGCTGGCCATGGCTTCGTGGGTCGGTTCGAAGGGATGTTGGAAGCTCTCGTCGATCTTCAGCAGCCAGTTGAAGTGGAAGGCATCATTGCGCTCGCGGCGGAACTGCTTCACCGCCTTGATACCAGCCGCCATGTGGCGAGCCACTTCAGCCGGGTCATTGGGGATCAGCACGTAGCGGTTCTGCGCCTCCACGCCCAGGGTCGCGCCGATGAAGGCGTGCAGCTGCTGCAAGTAGGCTTCGGCGCTCTTCGGCCCGGTCAGCACGAGGGGGAAGGGCAGCTCGGCGTTGTCCGGGTGCATGAGGATGCCGAGCAGGTAGAGAAACTCTTCTGCCGTGCCCGCGCCACCTGGGAAGATGATGATGCCGTGGCCGATGCGCACGAAGGCTTCCAGGCGCTTTTCGATGTCCGGCAGGATCACCAGCTCGTTGACGATCGGGTTCGGCGCCTCGGCGGCGATGATGCCCGGCTCGGTCAGCCCCAGGTAGCGGGCACCGACGATGCGTTGCTTGGCGTGGGAAATGGTGGCGCCTTTCATCGGCCCCTTCATCACGCCCGGGCCGCAGCCGGTGCACACGTCCAGAGCGCGCAGCCCCAGTTCGTGGCCAACTTTCTTGGTGTATTTGTATTCTTCGGTGTCGATCGAGTGGCCGCCCCAGCACACCACCATCTTCGGCTCGGCGCCGGCGCGCAGGGTGCGGGCGTTGCGCAGCAGGTGGAAAACGTAGTCGGTCAGGCCGCTGGAGCTGTCCACGTCGACGCGTTTGTTTTCCAGCTCGCTCTGCGTGTAGACGATGTCGCGCAGAGCGCTGAACAGCATCTCGCGGGTGCTGGCGATCATCTCTCCATCGACGAAGGCGTCGGCCGGTGCATTGATCAGCTCCAGGCGGATGCCGCGATCCTGCTGGTGGATCTTCACTTCGAAATCCGGATAGGCCTCGAGGATGGTCTTGGCGTTGTCGCTGTGCGAACCGGTGTTGAGAATTGCCAGGGCGCATTGGCGGAACAGCGCGTAGACGCTACCGGAGCCGGTTTCGCGCAATTGCTGGACTTCACGCTGGGAGAGGGTTTCCAGGCTGCCCTTGGGCGAGACCGAAGCATTGATTTTCTGGCGAGTGAGCATGCAGGCATCCCGTGGTAACGCGACAACTCGAGCCGATCCTGGCTGATCGCGCGATGAAGAATTCAGTCCCGGTGATCGTGACCCATGATGGGGCGTCCGGGTGATGGCGCTGTACTGTCGGCCAGTGGAGGACTCTGGGTCAACGGGTACCGAGTTAACAGGCTGTTGAAAACGATGGCGTTGCCGCTGCCTCGCCTGAGTTTTCAGCAGACTGTTAGGAAAGACGCGGGCCGCGAAAGTTCTAACATTCGCGGCCCGGCAATCAGCCTTGCAGATTCTTCCACACAGCCAGGCTAGGGGCGGCCTGGTTGAGGGTGTAGAAGTGCAGGCCCGGTGCACCGCCCTGGAGCAGGCGTTCGCACATGTCGGTGATCATCTCTTCACCGAAGCGCTGGATGCTCTGGGTGTCGTCACCGTAGGCTTCCAGTTGCTTGCGTACCCAGCGCGGCAGCTCGGCGCCGCAGGCGTCGGAGAAGCGTGCCAGTTTGCTGTAGTTGGTGATCGGCATGATGCCCGGGATCACCGGGATGTCGACGCCCAACTTGCGTACACGCTCGACGAAGTAGAAGTAGCAGTCGGCGTTGAAGAAGTACTGAGTGATCGCACTGCTTGCGCCGGCCTTGGCCTTGCGCACGAAGTTGGCGATATCGTCTTCGAAGTTACGCGCCTGCGGATGCATTTCCGGGTAGGCCGCTACTTCGATATGAAAGTGATCACCGGTTTCCTGGCGGATCAGCTCGACCAGGTCATTGGCATGGCGCAGTTCACCGCTGGACATGCCCATGCCCGAAGGCAGGTCGCCACGCAGGGCGACGATGCGGGTGATGCCGTTGCTCTTGTACAGATTGAGCAGCTCGATCAATTCGGCCTTGCTGTCGCCGACGCACGACAGGTGCGGTGCGGTGGGCACCTTCACTTCGCCATCGAGTTGCAGCACGGTATTGAGCGTACGGTCACGGGTGGAACCACCGGCGCCGTAGGTGCAGGAGAAGAAGTCCGGGTTGTAGCCGGCCAGCTCGCGCGCGGTATTCAGCAGTTTTTCGTGCCCGGCATCGGTCTTCGTCGGGAAGAACTCGAAGCTGACGTTGGTTTTTTTCTGGATCATGGAGAAGGTTCCCTTCTCAGCGACAAGCCTCACGCCACACGCTGCAAGTGGAGTCGTCTCCCTCGTGCAGCGTGTAGCGTGTAGCGTGTAGCTGGGGTTAGTAGCGGTAGCTGTCCGGCTTGAACGGGCCTTCGACCGGAACGCCGATGTATTCGGCTTGCTTGGTGGTCAGTTGGGTGACCACGCCGCCGAAGCCTTTCACCATTTCCAGTGCGACTTCTTCATCCAGCTTCTTCGGCAGTACTTCGACGGTCAGGCGCTCGGCCTTCTTCTCGGCCGACAGGTCGGCGAACTTCTGCTCGAACAGGAAGATCTGGGCGAGAACCTGGTTGGCGAAAGAGCCGTCCATGATGCGGCTCGGGTGGCCCGTGGCGTTGCCCAGGTTCACCAGACGGCCTTCGGCCAGCAGGATCAGGTAGTCGTCATTACGCGGGTCGAAGGTGCCTGCGCCAGTGCGGTGGATCTTATGCACCTGCGGTTTGACCTCTTCCCACGCCCAGTTCTTGCGCATGAAAGCAGTGTCGATCTCGTTGTCGAAGTGACCGATGTTGCAGACCACGGCACGGGCTTTCAGCGCCTTGAGCATGCCGGCGTCACAGACGTTGGCGTTGCCGGTGGTGGTGACGATCAGGTCGATCTTGCCCAGCAGGGCCTTGTCGATGCTGGCGTCGGTGCCGTCATTGCGGCCGTCGATGTACGGCGAAACGAGTTCGTAGCCGTCCATGCAAGCCTGCATGGCGCAGATCGGATCGATCTCGGAAACCTTGACGATCATGCCTTCCTGACGCAGCGAGGCAGCCGAGCCCTTGCCTACGTCGCCGTAGCCGATGACCAGCGCCTGCTTGCCCGACAGCAGGTGGTCGGTGCCGCGCTTGATGGCGTCGTTGAGGCTGTGACGGCAGCCGTACTTGTTGTCGTTCTTGCTCTTGGTGACCGCGTCGTTGACGTTGATCGCCGGGACTTTCAGGGTGCCGGCCTTGAGCATGTCGAGCAGGCGGTGAACACCGGTGGTGGTTTCTTCGGTGACGCCGTGGACGTTGGTCAGCACCTGCGGGTACTTGTCATGCAGGATCTGAGTCAGGTCGCCGCCGTCGTCGAGCACCATGTTGGCGTCCCACGGCTGGCCGTCCTTGAGGATGGTCTGCTCGATGCACCACTCGTACTCGGCTTCGGTCTCGCCTTTCCAGGCGAACACCGGAATACCGGCGGCGGCGATGGCGGCAGCGGCCTGATCCTGAGTAGAGAAGATGTTGCACGACGACCAGCGCACTTCGGCGCCCAGAGCAGTCAGCGTCTCGATCAGCACGCCGGTCTGGATGGTCATGTGGATGCAGCCGAGGATCTTCGCGCCTTTCAGCGGTTGTTCGGCAGCGTACTTGCGACGCAGGCCCATCAGTGCCGGCATCTCGGATTCGGCGATGATCAGCTCTTTACGGCCCCAATCGGCCAGGGAAATGTCGGCGACTTTAAAGTCATTAAAAGCAGCGCTCATGCAAAAGCTCTCCAATCGTTGATCTGTGATCAGATAGGTGAAAACCGGTATGCCGGGCCTGGTGGCCATGGCTCGCTACGTTTTCACGCAGTCCGATTGGGCGCCGTTGATGCGTTTTGGGTAACGCCCCATCCGAGCCTGACAAGCCTTGGCTTGCTGCAGCGCCCCTCGGACAGGTGGCGGGAACACTCAGGCAGTGCCGAGCGTATGAAGCCGGGCGATTATAGCCTTGCCGGCGCGCCAGCCCAAGGTTTTCCGTCGTCCTGGATCGGCCATCGGCGGCATCCGATACCGAGCCTTTATCGATGCCATTGAAAACGCGTCCGCGACAACTGCCGCCTGCCTTTGCGATCATGGCGGGCGAACGATAGCGATGGATAAGGAGTGCAGATGAACTTCCACACACGCAAGTGGGTAAAGCCCGAAGACCTCAACCCCAATGGCACCCTGTTCGGCGGCAGCCTGCTGAAGTGGATCGACGAAGAAGCTGCGATCTACGCCATCATCCAGCTCGGCACTCAGCGCGTGGTGACCAAGCTGATCTCGGAGATCAACTTCGTCGCCTCGGCCCGGCAGAGCGACATCATCGAGCTGGGCATCACCGCCAGCGAGTTCGGCCGTACCTCGATCACCATGCGTTGTGAAGTGCGCAACAAGATCACCCGCAAGAGCATCCTGACCATCGACAAGATGGTCTTCGTCAATCTGGACGAGAACGGCCAGCCTGCGCCCCACGGCAAGACCGAAATCACTTATATCAAGGATCAGCTCAAGGATTGAGCCCAAGGGCACTGTGCATCCTTGCGAGCCTACCCGCTCAAAATCCCTTGGCCCCTGCCAGGCGCAGCTGTTCGGCAAGCGCCTGGATTTCCTCATGCTGGAAGAATGCCTGCAGTTGAAGGGCCCGGGTTGGGCCGATCCCTGGTAGTTTCTGCCAATCGGTGAGGCTGCGTTGCTGCAGCTGCGCCCAGTCATTGGCGGCCAGGCTGTCCGGGTTCACAGGTGTACCGAGTGCGCGCAACCAGTCCGTAAAGGGGCGTTGCCTGGCCTCGCTGAAACGGCTGGTCAGGGTGCTGGCACTCTTCTGGGCGATGCCCGGTACGCTCAGCAACTGATCTTCGCTGAGCTCCAACCAGTCGAGCAGGCTGTGGATAAGCTCGGCCTGCAGCAACTTCTCCCAGGTGCCCGCACCGACTCCGGGCAGGTTCAGTGCCTGCTTGCCGCTGAGCCAGGTGAGGCGGGCGTGGAACTGGCTGGTGCAGGTGACGGAGGCTCGCAGGCAGCTCAGCTCGTGATACTCGTCGCGGCGCGGGACGTCGAGTCTGGGGCGGGTTGCTGTCTGCAATACCACGCTACTCAGTTGTGGAATGGTTTGCCCGGCAAGGCGGATGGCGACTTGATCGCCCGGGCGAATATCCAGTTGCTGCCAGCGTTCCAGTGAGCCCGCGCTGACTACGCGAATGGTGCGGTCGTCGAGTTTCACTGGGTGTAGACGCAGCAGCGGGGTGATGCGACCGCTACGGCCGATGCTGAACTCGACGCCGTTGACCAGCGCCAGGGCCTCGCTGGCCGGGTATTTCCAAGCCGCTGCCCAGTGTGGCGGCTCGGCGCGCCAGCGTTCGCCGGATGGGCGCTGGCCTTGGCGCAGAACCACGCCGTCCGTGGCGAATGGCAGTGGAGTGCGGTACCAGTGCTCGCGCCATTGCCGGGCTTCGGCTCCGGTAATAACGGGTTGGCTGTAGTGGCGACTGTCGTGAAAACCCAGCTGTGCTAGGCGGTCGAGACGTTGCTGCATATCGTTCGGGCCATTGGGCCAGTCCCACACGAACAGGCCAATGTCGTTCGCTTGGGCTTCTTGCAAATCCTCTCGGGTCATCAGTCCAGCGACCGTGCTGCGCGCCAAAGCGCCGCCGTGCTTGGCCTGAACGTGTGCAGGGCGCTTCAGGTACAGCTCGCCTTGCAGCACGATTTCGCCGTTATCAGTGAGCTGCTTGGGAATGGCCGCAATCCGTGTGGCGCGTGATGTCCAGTCCTGGCCGGTGTTGCCGTCGCCGCGGCTGATCGCTTGCTGCAGATAGCCGCGGTGGTAGATCAGTGTGACCGCGACGCCATCGACCTTGGGTTGAATCCACAAGGCCTGACGTGAAGCCATCCAGCGGTTCACGGCGTGTTCATCCGCCAGCTTGCGCAGGCCCGTCTGGGTCACCGGATGCTGCACTGGGCCGCCCGCGCCGTTCAGAGGGTTCGCCGTGGGCGTGTCGCCCAGGCAACCTTGCCAATGCTCCAGACGGGCGCGGGCTTGATCGTAGAGTTCATCGCTGACCAGCGAGCGGCCTTGGCGATGATAGGCGTCATCCCATTGGGCTATCTGGGCGGAGAGCTCATTGAGTTGGCGGCTGTGTGCAGTTGTCTGTTTGGGGCATTCGTCGGCGTGGACGAGTGAGGCCAGCAGGGCGGGAAGGGCGGCAGCGATCCAGTGTTTCATGGGCGGAGCATCCTTGCTCGGGCAATGATTTCTGCAGGCTAGCCGCATATCGCTCATGCCGCAAACGCAGTACAGCACTGCTGCGGGCGGGTCGTAAGTAGCGACTGGCCGACATTTTGGCCATTTCAAGTTTGGCCGAAACAATTTGTGAATGATAAAGTTCCGCTTCTTCCCGCGTATCAAATGGAATTGCCCGGCGGCGGGATTCAATTGCCGGGTCTCATCACTCAAGGGTCTACTTCTAATGCGTCTTTCCGTTTTGTTCTGTGCTGTTTCGTTGGTATGCGGCAGTGCCTTCGTACAGGCGGCTGATGATATGCAGGCCAAGTGCGATCAGAAGCTCTCCGCCAACGCTGAGAAGCTGGCGCAGGTCAAACAACTGGCCGGCCTGCTTGGCAACCAGCAGGCCAACGACACTCTCGCTCAGGTGGAGGGTGGTTGCGGTCAGTTGGGCGCCAATGCCGGCACGTCCGGTGAGGCTGTCGCGCAAACGCAAGGCAACGGCACGGCTGATAACATCACAGCCGCTGCCGAAACCCTGAAAGGGTTGGGCTCGCTGTTCGGTAAATAGCAATAAGAATATCTGCCTTGCAGGTGTGAAAAAGCCTCCGTGAGCGTTGCGTCCACGGAGGCTTTTTTGTGTCCGTTGCCCGGCTCTCGCCGGGCAGCTCGGCCTTACAGGCCGGCAGCGGCGCGCAGGTCTGCAGCCTTGTCGGTCTTTTCCCAGGTGAAGCTGGTGAAGCTGTCGTCGCCGACGGTCAGTTGCTGTGGCTCGCGCCCGAAGTGGCCGTAGGCGGCGGTCGGCTGGTACATCGGGTGCAGCAGGTCGAGCATCTTGGTGATGGCGTACGGGCGCAGGTCGAACACCTCGCGTACCAGCTTGATGATGGTCTCTTCAGCGACCTTGTTGGTGCCAAAGGTGTTGATCGAGATCGAGGTCGGCTGAGCCACGCCGATGGCGTAGGACACCTGAATCTCGCAGCGCTCGGCCAGGCCGGCAGCGACGATGTTCTTGGCGACATAGCGGCCGGCATAAGCCGCGCTGCGGTCGACCTTGGACGGATCCTTGCCGGAGAAAGCGCCGCCGCCGTGGCGAGCCATGCCGCCATAACTGTCGACGATGATCTTGCGGCCAGTCAGGCCACAGTCGCCCACCGGGCCGCCAATCACGAAGTTGCCGGTCGGGTTGATGTGGTACTGAGTGTCCTTGTGCAGCAGCTCGGCGGGCAGGCTGTGCTTGATCACTAGCTCCATCACCGCTTCACGCAGGTCGCTCAGGCTGACATCCGGGTTGTGCTGAGTGGACAGCACCACGGCGTCGATGCCCACCACTTTGCCATGCTCGTAACGGCAGGTGACCTGGCTCTTGGCGTCCGGGCGCAGCCACGGCAGCAGGCCGGATTTACGCGCCTCGGCCTGTCGCTGAACCAGTGCGTGGGAGAAACGGATCGGCGCAGGCATCAGCACGTCGGTTTCGTTGCTGGCATAGCCGAACATCAAGCCCTGGTCGCCTGCGCCCTGATCTTCCGGCTTGGCGCGGTCGACACCTTGGTTGATGTCCGGGGACTGCTTGCCAATGATGTTCATCACGCCGCAGGTCGCGCCGTCAAAGCCGACGTCGGAGCTGGTGTAGCCGATGTTGCAGATCACGTCGCGAACGATCTGCTCGAGGTCGACCCAGGCGCTGGTGGTGACTTCGCCGGCGATGATCGCCACGCCGGTCTTGACCAGTGTTTCGACGGCCACGCGGGCGTGTTTGTCCTGGGTGATGATGGCGTCAAGGACGGCATCGGAAATCTGGTCGGCGATCTTGTCCGGATGACCTTCGGACACGGACTCGGAGGTAAACAGGGAGTATTCGCTCATCTATCGATTGTCCTGGCGAGTGAGGGCCTTTCGGCCACGTACGGGAGTGATGGCGTGCGCTGGAAATGGCGCACCTGAATTTGAAAGCCATTGCGCAGGCCGACATACAGGCTCTCGCCTTGCGTCAGGCCGGCGGCGACGGCCCAGTGGGCCAAGTCGTCCTGTTCGAAGCCTAGCCAGAGATCACCGCAGGTGTCCCGGGCCCAACTTTGGTTGTGGCTGCACAGTTCTGTGATCAACAGGCTGCCGCCATCGTTCACGCGGCCTGCGAGTGTCTGCAGGGCCTGAGCCGGTGCGGCGAAGTGATGCAGTACCATGTTCAACACTACGCAGTCGGCGCTGGGGTAGTCGTCGAGCAGGGCGTCGGCAAGTTGCAACTGCACGTTATCCAGGCCGTCGTGCTCACAGCGCAGACGTGCCAGCTCAAGCATAGCCGGGCTGTTATCCAGTGCGGTGACTTGGCCGAAGCGGCGCGCCAGTTCGGGCAGAAAGCTGCCATCGCCGGGGCCGATCTCCAGGGCGCGGGCGTTGGCAGGAAAGTCCAGTGAGTCGAGCAGGGCCAGCACGCTGTCGCGGTATTGCGGCAGGCCGGCGATCAGATCCTGCTGAGCCTGGAAGCGCTCGGCGCTACGGGCAAAGAAATCCTGACTGGCAGCCGCGCGCTGCTGATGCACCTGGGCGATGCGTTCGCGCACCTCGAGCGGCAGAGTCAGCCGATCGACTTCCTGGAGCAGGGCGCCGTGCAGCGTACCGCCAACAGTTTCCATCTGGGCCAGGGCGCGGCGATAGAAAATCGCGTTGCCTTCCCGGCGCGTCGCCACCAGGCCGGCCTGGGCCAGCACCTTCAAGTGGTGGCTGATGCCGGACTGGCCAATGGCGAAGATCTGCGCCAGCTCCAGTACGCCGAACGAATCGTTGGCCAGTGCGCGCAAAACATTCAGGCGCAGCGGATCGCCCGCTGCCTTGCACAGGGCGGAGAGAGCATCGGCGGGCTCGAAGTCGAGCTGAGAGGCGCGCACAGTCATAAGCCGCGCAGTCTAGTCGGTGATTTTTTGTGCAGCAAGACCAATATCAAAAAGTTTTGATATTGGTCTTCGCCGCGCGCTTGCCTGGCTACTCACGACGGGAGATAAACCGCTTCGCTTCCAGAGGCTGAGCACTTTTATCCAGGAAAACCACGGGAATCGTTCGGCTAACGACCATCTGTCATTGCCCCCGCAGTGCCTGCTGGGCGAAAATGGCCGCCTTTTTCGACCCCCGCTGCCTAACGGCAGCCACCCGCAGGAGATTAGCGATGCCCAGCCGTCGTGAGCGTGCCAATGCCATTCGTGCTCTGAGCATGGATGCCGTGCAAAAAGCCAACAGCGGCCACCCGGGTGCCCCTATGGGCATGGCGGACATCGCCGAAGTGCTGTGGCGTGACTACCTGAAACACAACCCGGCCAACCCGAAATTCGCTGACCGTGACCGTTTCGTACTGTCCAACGGCCATGGCTCGATGCTGATCTATTCGTTGCTGCACCTGACCGGCTACGACCTGTCCATCGACGACCTGAAGAACTTCCGTCAGTTGCACAGCCGCACCCCGGGTCACCCGGAATACGGCTACGCGCCAGGCGTCGAGACCACCACCGGCCCGCTCGGCCAGGGCATCGCCAACGCCGTGGGCTTCGCCTTAGCTGAGAAGATCATGGCGGCGCAGTTCAACCGCGATGGCCATAACATCGTCGATCACCACACCTACGCCTTCCTGGGCGACGGTTGCATGATGGAAGGCATCAGCCACGAAGTCTGCTCGCTGGCCGGTACCCTGGGCTTGGGCAAGCTGATCGCGTTCTACGATGACAACGGCATCTCCATCGATGGCGAAGTCCACGGCTGGTTCACCGACGATACCCCGGCGCGCTTCGAAGCCTACGGCTGGCAGGTGATCCGCAATGTCGACGGCCACGATCCCGAAGAGATCAAGATGGCCATCGACACCGCTCGCAAGAGCGAGCAGCCAACCCTGATCTGCTGCAAGACCATCATCGGCTTCGGTTCGCCGAACAAGCAGGGCAAGGAAGAGTCCCACGGCGCCGCGCTGGGCCATGACGAAATCGCTCTGACCCGTGCCGCTCTGAACTGGAGCCACGCGCCGTTCGAAATCCCGGCCGACATCTATGCCGAGTGGGACGCCAAGGAAGCCGGTCTGGCTGCCGAAGCCGAATGGGATCAGCGTTTCGCTGCCTATTCCGCTGCTTACCCGGAACTGGCCAACGAGTTCATCCGCCGCATGGCCGGCGAGCTGCCTGCCGATTTCTCCGCCAAGGCCAGCGAGTTCATCCGCGCCGTGGCCGAGAAAGGCGAAACCATTGCCAGCCGCAAGGCCAGCCAGAATTGCCTGAATGCCTTCGGCCCGTTGCTGCCGGAACTGCTGGGCGGCTCCGCCGACCTGGCCGGCTCCAACCTGACCCTGTGGAAGGGCTGCAAGCCGGTAGTCGCCGAAGACGCTTCGGGCAACTACATGTACTACGGCGTGCGTGAATTCGGCATGAGCGCGATCATGAACGGCGTCGCCCTGCACGGCGGCCTGGTGCCTTACGGCGCGACCTTCCTGATGTTCATGGAATACGCCCGTAACGCGGTACGCATGTCTGCGCTGATGAAGCTGCGCGTGCTCTACGTGTTCACTCACGACTCCATCGGCTTGGGCGAAGACGGCCCGACTCACCAGCCGGTCGAGCAACTGACCAGCCTGCGCACCACGCCGAACCTGGATACCTGGCGCCCGGCGGATACCGTCGAAGCTGCCGTGGCCTGGAAACACTCGGTCGAGCGCAAGGATGGCCCGAGCGCGCTGATCTTCTCGCGCCAGAACCTGCCGCATAACCTGCGCGACCATGAAACCGAAGCGGCCATCAGCCGCGGTGGTTACGTGCTGAAGGACTGTGCCGGCGAGCCGGAGCTGATCCTGATCTCCACCGGTTCGGAAGTCGGTTTGGCCATCCAGGCTGCCGACAAGCTGACCGAGCAGGGCCGCAAGGTTCGCGTGGTGTCGATGCCGTCGACCAACGTCTTCGACCAGCAGGACGCTGGCTACAAGCAGTCTGTACTGCCGCTGCAGGTCACCGCGCGGATCGCCATCGAGGCTGCCCACGCCGACTTCTGGTACAAGTACGTTGGCCTCGAAGGTCGCGTCATCGGTATGGAAACCTACGGTGAATCGGCTCCTGCCGGTGAGCTGTTCGAGCATTTCGGTTTCACCGTCGAGAATATCATCGGCACTGCCGAAGAGCTGCTGGACGCTTGACCCCGCAGGAAGGGACGAGCCTGCGCGGTTCGTCCCTTCCCCATGATCGACTCGCTCCGAGATCGCCATGTCCCATCGCCCCTATCGCGTTGCTCTGAACGGCTACGGCCGCATCGGCCGTTGCGTGCTGCGTGCCCTGCACGAGCGTGCTGGCGCTGCGCGTCTGGAAATCGTCGCGCTCAACGATCTGGCCGATCAGGCCAGCATCGAGTACCTGACCCGCTTCGACTCCACCCACGGGCGCTTTCCCGGCGAGGTGAAGGTGGTTGGCGATTGCCTGCATATCAATGGCGAACGCGTGCGCGTGCTGCGCGAGCGTGAGCCGGAAGGTGTCGACTGGGCTGCGCTGGATATCGATCTGCTGCTCGAGTGTTCGGGGCAGTACACCACGCGTGAGCAGGCCGAACGTTTTCTGCGCGCGGGTGCGCCGCGGGTGCTGTTGTCCCAGCCGATGGCCAGCGAGAGCGATGTCGATGCCACCGTGGTGTACGGCGTCAATCAGCAGTGCCTCACCGGTGCCGAGCGCCTGGTGTCGAATGCCTCGTGCACGACCAACTGTGGCGTGCCGCTGCTCAAGTTGCTCAACGAGGCGATCGGGCTGGAGTACATTTCGATCACTACCATTCACTCGGCGATGAACGACCAACCGGTGATCGATGCTTATCACGACGAGGATCTGCGCCGTACGCGCTCGGCCTTTCAGTCGGTGATTCCGGTCTCCACGGGCCTGGCTCGAGGCATCGAACGGCTGCTTCCGGAACTTGCCGGGCGAATTCAGGCCAAAGCCATTCGGGTGCCGACGGTCAACGTGTCCTGCCTGGATATCACCTTGCAGACCTCCCGTGACACCAGCACCGAAGAGATCAACCGGATCTTGCGCCAGGCTTCCGAACAGGGGCCGCTGCAAGGTCTGCTGGCGTACACCGAGTTGCCGCACGCCAGTTGCGACTTCAATCATGATCCCCACTCGGCGATCGTCGACGGCAGTCAGACGCGAGTTTCCGGGCCACGCCTGGTCAACCTGCTGGCCTGGTTCGACAACGAATGGGGTTTCGCCAACCGCATGCTCGACATGGCCGTGCATTTTCTCGATGCCGCCGCTCCCCTTTCACCAGCCCCTGTTAAGGACTGACTCAATGACTGCAGCTTCCGTAAACATCACGAAAATGGCCGACCTCGACCTGCAAGGTAAGCGCGTGCTGATCCGCGAAGACCTCAATGTGCCGGTCAAGGACGGCGTGGTGAAGAGCGATGCGCGCATCCTCGCGGCCCTGCCGACCATCAAACTGGCTCTGGAAAAGGGCGCTGCGGTGATGATCTGCTCGCACCTGGGTCGCCCGACCGAAGGCGAATTCAGCGAAGAGAACAGCCTCAAGCCGGTTGCCGATTACCTGAGCAAGGCTCTGGGCCGCGACGTACCGCTGATCAAGGACTACCTGGGCGGCGTCGAGCTGAAGGCCGGTGATCTGGTGCTGTTCGAGAACGTCCGTTTCAACAAGGGCGAGAAGAAGAACGCCGACGAGCTGGCTCAGCAATACGCCGCCCTGTGCGACGTGTTCGTCATGGATGCCTTCGGTACCGCCCACCGTGCCGAGGGCTCGACCCATGGCGTGGCCAAGTTCGCCAAGGTCGCCGCTGCCGGCCCGCTGCTGGCTGCCGAGCTGGATGCACTGGGCAAGGCACTGGGTGCCCCCGCTCAGCCGATGGCGGCGATCGTCGCTGGCTCCAAGGTGTCGACCAAGCTGGACGTGCTGAACAGCCTGAGCAGCATCTGCGATCAGCTGATCGTCGGTGGTGGCATCGCCAATACCTTTCTCGCCGCTGCCGGTTATCCGGTCGGCAAATCCCTTTACGAGGCCGATCTGGTCGATACCGCCAAGGCCATCGCCGCCAAGGTTAGCGTGCCGCTGCCTGTGGACGTAGTGGTCGCCAAGGAGTTTTCCGAAGCCGCGACTGCGACCGTCAAGGCGGTGGCCGATGTGGCTGACGACGACATGATCCTCGACATCGGCCCGCAAACTGCAGCGCAGTTCGCCGAGCTGCTCAAGGCCTCGAAGACCATTCTGTGGAACGGTCCGGTTGGTGTGTTCGAGTTCGATCAGTTCGGTGAAGGTACCAAGACCTTGGCCCTGGCCATCGCGGAAAGCCCGGCGTTCTCCATTGCCGGTGGTGGCGACACCCTCGCGGCCATCGACAAGTACGATGTGGCGTCGCGGATTTCCTACATCTCTACCGGTGGCGGCGCTTTCCTCGAGTTTGTCGAGGGCAAGGTACTGCCGGCAGTCGAAGTGTTGCAGCAACGCGCAGCCAAGTAAGGCAGAACGGCTAAACCTTGGCTCCTACGGGCGGTCATTACCTTGTACGGAAACTAGCCAGCAAGGAGTGACCTCATGCGTAACATGGCCATGGTAGTGGTGGTGTGTGCTGTTCTGGGTGGGTGTGCCGGTGGTGGGTCGCCCCGCGAACAAGCGTGCGATGTGCTTAGCCCGGCACAAATCGATCTGCCGACCACGCGCGACGAACCGCGCATCGAAGGGCAGAGCACCGGTGATTCGACGCCGCCCGTTGGTGAGCAGAACTGCTAGGTAACAAGGAGAGTGCGATGAACCGTTATAAAGGTGCCGCCGTGTTGTTCGGCCTGGCAATGCTCGCTGGCTGTGCCGGGAAGGACTATGCCGACAGCCAGGAATGGAACCGCTGGGTGTGTGACAGCCAGGCCGAAGTGTTCTGGCGCTATGCCGACAGTGCCCACGAGAAAGTCGATGTGCGGATGGGTGGCAGCGATGTTGTCCACCGCTTGAGCCAGGAGCCCGCGGGTTCCGGCGTGTTGTACAGCGACGGTACGCTGTCCTTTCACACCAAGGGTGAGGAAGGCCTGATCTACCGTACCGCCAATGACGATTTGCTGGGGCGCGGCTGCAAGGCGCCCTGACAGCAGTACTTGAATAGCGCCTGCCACTGCGGCAGGCTTGAACGATTAACGAGCCCTATCGGGAGATAGCAAAACATGGCACTTATCAGCATGCGCCAGATGCTCGACCACGCCGCCGAATTCGGCTATGGCGTGCCGGCCTTCAACGTCAACAACCTCGAGCAGATGCGCGCCATCATGGAAGCTGCCGACAAGACCGATTCGCCGGTCATCGTCCAGGCCTCCGCTGGTGCCCGCAAGTACGCGGGTGCGCCGTTCCTGCGCCACCTGATTCTCGCTGCGATCGAAGAGTTCCCGCATATCCCGGTGTGCATGCACCAGGATCACGGCACCAGCCCTGACATCTGCCAGCGCTCCATCCAGCTGGGCTTCAGCTCGGTGATGATGGACGGCTCGCTGAAAGAAGATGGCAAAACCCCCGCCGACTACGACTACAACGTGCGCGTCACGCAGCAGACCGTTGCCTTCGCTCACGCCTGCGGCGTGTCGGTTGAAGGTGAGCTGGGCTGCCTGGGTAGCCTGGAAACCGGCATGGCCGGTGAAGAAGACGGCGTTGGTGCAGAGGGCGTGCTCGACCACAGCCAACTGCTGACCGACCCGGAAGAAGCCGCCGACTTCGTCAAGAAGACTCAGGTCGATGCCTTGGCCATCGCCATCGGCACCAGCCACGGCGCCTACAAGTTCACCAAGCCGCCAACCGGTGACGTGCTGTCGATCGAGCGCATCAAGGCCATCCACAAGCGCATCCCCAACACTCACCTGGTGATGCACGGTTCCAGCTCGGTACCGCAGGATTGGTTGGCGATCATCAACGAGCATGGTGGCGAGATCAAAGAGACCTACGGCGTGCCGGTCGAAGAGATCGTCGAAGGCATCAAATACGGCGTGCGCAAGGTCAACATCGACACCGACCTGCGTCTTGCTTCCACCGGTGCTATCCGCCGCTTCCTGGCCGAGCACCCGAGCGAGTTCGACCCGCGCAAGTATTTCGCCCATACCATCACTGCCATGCGTGATATCTGTATCGCCCGCTACGAAGCCTTCGGTACCGCCGGCAACGCCTCGAAGATCAAACCGATCTCCCTGGAAGGTATGTTCCAGCGTTACGCCAAGGGTGAGCTGGCCGCCAAGATCAACTGATCGAAGCGTTCCGCCTCGCACCGAGAAGCCGCTTGTCCGTCATGGACAAGCGGCTTTTTCATGTCCGTACTGGGCTTATGGCCGCGCAGGTCGAGGAGCCCCCATTATTGTCCTGCACCGCCTATTGCGATGGGTATCGCTTCGCCCCACGCCATCCTGCGTATACGACCGTCATGAACATGCCCATTGAACGTTGCCACCAGGTGATTTTTCGAGCACGCGTTCGGCCGGCGTAAAACCATGTAAAACACCTGCGCCGCTTTGGTGCTTGCTCTACGCCATACTGCCGCCACGCGTTTCAGGATGTCGGCTCCCATGCCTCAAAATTCCCGCCCCTGGCTGCCGTTCTGTGTGGCCGTCGTCGTGGCTACGCTGCTCGGCAGCATCGTCCAGACCCAGTTCAATCTCGCCGCGTTGCAACAGCTCGGCGCCAGTATCTCCATGGGCGTGCGCATGCAGGCCACCCTGCACGATCTGCTGGGCTTCAGCCCTACGTTCGCCGCACTGGTCATCGCTTCGTTCATCATTGCACTGCCTTTGGCTGCCTGGTTTGCGCCTGCTCTGGGCGCGCTGCGCTGGTTGGTGTTCCTGCTCGCCGGCGCCTTGGCGGTCTGGTTGGCGTTGTGTGTGGCCAATGCCGTGGCACCCATGCCGACGCTGATCGGCGCTAACCGTACCCTGGCCGGTACCGCGGCACTGATGGTTTGCGGCAGCCTGGGTAGCCTGGCCTTCGCCCGCTTTAGCGGTGCTGGCCGTTGATGATCTTTCCTCGAATCAAAGGTGTGATGTTGAAAGCTGTCCTGCTGATGCTGGGCCTTTGCGCAGGTGCTCTGGCCCATGCCGATTACCGGATCGAAACCGTCACTGGCGGCCTCGAGCATCCCTGGTCGCTGGCCTTCCTGCCTGACGGCCGCATGCTGGTTACCGAGCGTACCGGGCAACTGCGCCTGATCGATGCCCAAGGCAAGCTGCAGGCCGAGCCGATCAAGGGGGTGCCGGCGCCCTTCGTCGCCACTCAGGCAGGCTTGATGGAGGTGGTGCTGGATCCTGCGTTCGCCAAAGATCCCTGGATCTACCTGAGCTATGCCCATGGTGATATCGACGCCAACAATACGCGGCTGGCGCGGGCTCGCCTGGTAGACGGTGAATTGCGCGACTTCGAGGTGCTGTTCACCGCCCAGCCGGCCAAGGCCGGCGCCTCGCACTACGGCGGGCGGATCGCCTTTCTGCCCGACGAGACTCTGGTGTTGACCCTGGGAGACGGCTTCGACTGGCGCGAGCAGGCGCAGAACCCGGCCAATCATTTGGGCAAGACGGTGCGCTTGCACCGTGACGGCAGCATTCCCGAAGATAATCCGTTGCGCGGTCAGCCCGGCGCTGCTGAAGAGATCTACAGCCTTGGCCATCGCAATGTGCAGGGCCTCGTCTACGACGGCAAGCGCAAGCGCCTCTACAGCCACGAGCACGGCCCCAAGGGCGGCGATGAGCTGAACCTGATCCAGGCTGGCGGTAATTACGGCTGGCCGCTGGCGTCCTTTGGGGTCGACTACACCGGCGCCATGGTCACGCCTTTTACCGAGCTGCCGGGCTATCTGTCCCCGCAATTGCACTGGACGCCGTCAGTGGCGCCATCCGGGCTGGCGCTATACACCGGTGATCGCTTCCCGCACTGGAAAGGTGATCTGTTCGTTTCGACACTGGCCGAAAAGAGCGTACGCCGTGTGCGCTTGGTGAAGGGCCGGCTGGCTGGCGAAGATGTGCTGTTCCAGGAGCTAGAGGAGCGCATCCGTGGCGTTTACAACGGCCCTGATGGCGCGCTGTACCTGCTGACCGATAGTGCCGAAGGCAGGCTACTGCGAGTGGTTCCGCTGTAGGTTGAGGCATAATCCCGCCGCTAGCCTCGACCGTTGAGCCGTTATGACGCCATTGAAGTATCTCCAGGGTTATCCAACCTCGCTGCAGGATCAGGTGCGTCAGATGATTGCCGGTGAGCGCCTGGGCGATTACCTGGCGCAGCGTTATGAGGGCCGCCACACGATCCAAAGCGATAAGGCGCTGTACGCCTACGTCATGGCGCTCAAGCAGGAGCACCTGAAGAACGCGCCTGCCATCGACAAGGTGCTGTTCGATAATCGCCTTGATCTGACCCATCGAGCCCTCGGTCTGCATACCACGATCTCGCGGGTGCAGGGTGGCAAGCTCAAGGCCAAGAAAGAGATCCGTGTGGCCTCGCTGTTTCGCGACGCCGCACCGCAGTTTCTGCAGATGATCGTGGTGCACGAGTTGGCGCACCTGAAAGAGAGCGACCACAACAAGGCGTTCTACAAACTCTGCGAATACATGCTTCCGGACTACCAGCAGTTGGAGTTCGATTTGCGCGTTTACCTGACCTGGCGCGATCTGCAGTCGAACACCCCGGGCTGAGGCCGCTGACGTTGGTCAGTGTGCTTCGATGATCTCGTGATGCTGTATCCGCCCAGCGATCTTCAGCTCGATCTCGTCGCCGGGGTGACGCCCCAGCAGGCGCTGACCGAGTGGCGCGTTAGGGCTTAGCACGAGGATTTCCCGCTGCTGGGCGCGTACCTTGATGGCTGCACCATCCGGGCCGAGGAACAGCCACTGTTCACGGCCATCCTCGTCAGCCAACAACACCAGAGCGGTAATGCGGATACCCAGTGCCTCGTCGTAGGGGCGCAGCTGCAACTGCCGCCAGGCCCGCAGGCTCTGGCCGATTTCCTCCACCCGGCGTGCCTGCCCGGCAGCCAGGTAGGCAGCCTCCAGGCCCAGGGTGTCGTACTTGTTTTCGGCGATGTTCTCTTCGTGGGTCGCCGTTTCGTGGGCGACCCGCGCCGCCTGTTCGGCGGCCAGCAGGTCGGCAGTCAGTTGCTCGATGACCTGCTGGACGATGGGTTGCTTATCCATCATGTAGTCGCCTTGGGACGATTCTTCAGCAGGTGAACGGCCAGCGTGCGCAACGGGGCGAGCTGCCGGGCAATCAGTGACAACTGGGTCTGTACCAGCCGCTGCGCGTCCTCCAGCTCCTCCGGTATCTGCTCCAGTGTAGCGGCCAGGTGTTCCTCGCTGTCGCTCTGAATGGCTATCGGGCTCTGTTCGTTGAGGCCGCGAGCGATTTCATCGAGGCTTTCGGCGATACGCCCGGCGCTACTCAGCAGCTCACTCTGCTCGTCGGCCAGCAGGGTTTCGCCACGGTGCGCGCCAAGGCCCGAGAGGTAGCTGAGCAGGGTGTGCGAGAGCACCAGAAAGCGGAAGCCAATATCCGCTTCCTTACGGAAATGCCCCGGCTCCATGAGCATGTTGCCAAGGGTGGTGGACAGCGCTGCATCAGCGTTGTGGGCGTTGCGGCGAGCCAGGCGGTAGGCGAGGTCGTCGCGCTTGCCCTCGGCGTATTGGCGAATGATCTGTCTCAGGTAAGTGCTGTTGCAGCTCAGGGTATTGGCGACCACGCGATTCAGGCGACGGCCCTGCCAGTCCGGCAGGATGAGGAATACCGCGAGGCCGGCGATCAGGCTGCCGAGCAGGGTATCGAACAGACGCGGCAGGATCAGCCCGTAGCCGTCACCCACCTGGTTGAAGCAGAACAGCACTAGCAGGGTAATGGCCGCCGTCGCCACGGTGTAGCGGCTCGAGCGGGTGGCGAAGAACACCACGCCGGCTGCGACGGCAAAGAACGCCTGGATCAGCGGAGCCGGGAACAGGTCGATCAATGCCCAGCCAAGCAGCAGGCCCAGCACGGTACCGATGATGCGCTGCACCAGCTTCATTCGCGTCGCACCATAGTTCGGCTGACAGACGAACAGGGTGGTCAGCAGAATCCAGTAGCCCTGGGTCGGGTGAATCCAGTGCAGCACGCCATAGCCGGCAGCCAGGGCGATGGACAGGCGCAGGGCGTGACGGAACAGCAGGGATGTGGGAGTCAGCTGCAGGCGGATGCGTTCCCAGACGTCACGCAGCGATTGCGGCTCGCGGTCGAGCAGGGAGCTGTCCTGCTCCTCGGCCAGGGCGTCGGGGTTGCTGGCGCTGCCCAGCAGGCGGTCGAGGGTGCCAAGGTTGCCCGCCAGGGCGCCAAGCGAGCGCAGCAGGTGGCGCCATGCCGGGTTGCTCTGGATGCGCAGGTGCTCCAGCGAGGCCTGCAGATCTGCCAGGGCCTGACCGTACTGCTCGCCGTATTCGAACGGTTGACGCAGTTCGATGGCCTGCGCCAGAGCGTGGCAAGCCTTGCCATGCAGGCGCAGCAGGCGTTGGCAACGGAACATCACGTCGCTATGGAAGAACGCTTCGGCCAGGGCGTTATACGGATAGTGCGACGAGCTGGCGCGCTCGTGGATGTCCTGGGCGAGAAAGTAGAGCTTCAGGTAGCGACTGACTTTCGGTCCGGGGCGGCCATTGCCGACCCGGTGCAGGATTATTTCCTTGGTCGCGTTGAGTGCGGCCACCACACGCCCGTTCTGCTTGGCCAGGGCCAGGCGGCGAGCTTCCACGTCGAGCTGGCGCAAGGGTTCGAACAGCGCCGCCTTGAGCTTGAGGTACAGGCCGAGCTCACGGAACAACCGTGCCAGGCTGTGCTGCACCGGCTGATGGGCGAACAATGCGTTCCATAGCACCGACAGCACGCCGTACCAGGCGGCGCCGGCGACCAGCAGCAAGGGCTCCAGCCACAGCCCGGCGATGCCGCCGCGCTGTTCCACGCCAATCATGCTGTACACGGCGAGGATCAGCGTCGCCGAGCCGAGGGTCGCGAAGCGTTCACCCAGGGCGCCAAGCATGGTCAGAGAAAACGCCGACAGGGCCAGGGCGCTGACGAACAGCCACGGGTACGGGAACAGGAACTCCACCGTGTAGGCCGCGGCGCTGAAGCAGCCTAGGGTCACCAGCAGCGCGGTCAGGCGGCCCTGCCAGCTGTCGTCGGTTTCCGCCAGGGCGCTGGCGATCACGCCGAGGAACAGCGGTATCAGGCTGTGCATCCAGCCCTGGTACCAGCACAGCGCCAGGCTGCCGCCGAGGGCGATGAAAACCCGCAGGCTGTAGCTGAACTTGTCCATTGCCCAGAGACGACGCAAGGAGTGGCGCAGGGAGGGGGACGACATCCGGGTTGGCGACCTTCACGGGTGAATGGACTGAGCCGCAGCCATCGGCATACGGCGCTTCGATTGTGCCTCGCTTGGAGTGTGCAGGGCGAGAGGCGGTTCGCGCCATCTGGTTAAAAGTATCGCTGCCCGTCACGGCACCGACAGGCATGCTGGACGACTCGTGGGCCGCGCAGGTCACCGGGTCTGAACTCTGCGCTGCTGGCCCGGCTCCAAGCTCTACCCATTGCAATCGGCAGCTGCAGTGCAGCTGCGCCCGATCGACAGGAGCGCCCCATGATCGACCTTCATTACTGGACGACCCCCAACGGCCACAAGATCAGCATCTTTCTCGAGGAAAGCGGCCTGGACTACAACGTGCACCCGGTGAATATCGGTACCGGCCAGCAGTTCGAGCCGGAATTCCTGAAAATCTCGCCGAACAATCGGATTCCGGCCATCGTCGACAACAACCCCAGTGATGGTGGTGAGCCGATCTCGGTATTCGAGTCCGGCGCGATTCTCGAGTACCTGGCCGACAAGGTCGGGCGGTTCATGCCATTGCAGCCGCGGCTGCGCGTTCAGGTTCAACAATGGCTGCATTGGCAGATGGGTGGTCTAGGGCCGATGGCCGGGCAGAATCATCACTTCGTGCGTTTCGCGCCTGAGGAGATTCCTTACGCCATCGACCGCTACGTTAAGGAGACCGCCCGCCTGTACGGGGTTTTGGATCGCCAGCTCGAAGGTCAGGAATACGTGGCAGGCGATTATTCGATAGCAGACATCGCCATCTACCCTTGGGCCAAAGGCTGGGAGCTGCAGCGTCAGCGTCTCGAAGACTTCCCCAATATGGCCGCCTGGCTGGCGCGCATGGGCAATCGCTCTGCGGTACAGCGTGCCTATCAGGTCGCCGAGGCGATTTCCCTGCGCCCTGAAGAAGTGCTCAGCAGCGAAGCGCGCAAAGCGCTGTTCTGAGCCTGCCTGGCAGCGCCTTCGGGCGCCGCCAGGCCGTGGCGAACCCAGCACCGTCGACTGGGCTCGCCGGGTGAGGCATCGCTACTTCTGTTCCAGAACGTCGGCTGGCACGGGCCGGCCGATGAAGTAGCCCTGGGCATAATCGCAACCCAGCTGGCGCAGGTAGTCCTGCTGCTCACCGCGCTCCACACCTTCTGCGAGCACCTTCATTTCCATGCTGTGGGCGAGGGCGATGACGGCGCGGGTGATCGCCCGATCGTCCTTGTCATGGGGCAAGCCGGCGACGAAGCTCTGGTCGAGCTTGAGCTTTTGCACCGGCAGGCGCTTGAGGCGTGCCAGTGAGCTGTAACCGGTGCCGAAATCGTCGATGGCCAAGCGCACGCCGAGTACGCGCAAGCGCTCAAGCAGCGCCTGGGCCTGATCCGGGTTGTCCATCACCGCGCTCTCGGTCACTTCCAGCTCCAGGCATTCGGCCGGTAGGCCGGTATCGGTGAGCACCTGAGCGACTCGCTGATCAATCTCGCCACGGCTGAACAGGCGGCTGGAAATGTTCACTGCTACGAACTGTAGGCTGCTGCCCGAAGCCCGCCAGGCGACCATCTGCCGGCAGGCATGCTCGAGCACCCAAGCATCGATGGCGCTGATCATGCCGCTGTCTTCGGCAATCGGGATGAACTCACCCGGCGGTACTAGGCCGCGCTGCGGATGCTGCCAGCGCACCAGAGCTTCCACCCCAATCATCCGCCCCTCGGCGAGGCAGATCAGCGGTTGGTAGTGCACGCGCAGTTCGTCGTTCTCAAGCGCATGGCGCAGGCCTGCGACGAGCTCTAAGCGCTGGCGCGCATACTTGGTCTGAGCCAGATCATAGAAGGCAAAGCCTTCGCGGCCACTGCTCTTGGCCTTGAACAGGGCCGAATCCACATTGCGCAGTACTTGTTCGACGGTTTGTGCATTGTCCGGATACAGGCAGATGCCGATGCTGGCGGAAATGAACAGTTCCTGGCCGTCTAGAATAAAAGGCTCGTTGAGGCAATCGATTAACCGTTGAGCCAAATGGGCAGCCTGTTCGGCCTCGGCGCAGTCTTCACTGAGCAGGCCGAATTCATCGCCGCCCAGTCGCGCCAGTGTGGTGCCTTTATCGAGATGCTTGGCGAGCCGTTCGCCGGTGGCCTTGAGCAGCAGGTCGCCGACGTTATGGCCGAGGCTCTCATTGATGTGCTTGAAGTGATCCAGATCGACTACCAGCACGGCGCCCCGATGGGCTTCGCTTTGCACCCGATCGAGGGCGTGTTCGACACGTTCGGTGAACAGCAGGCGGTTGGGCAGATTGCTCAGTGGGTCGTGGTGGGCCAGGTAATCCAGCTCATGCTGGGAATGTTTGAGCACGCTGATATCGGAGAACACGGCGACATAGTGGCTGAGCAGCCCGTTGTCGTCGTGTATGGCACGGATGCATTGCCACTGCGGGTAGATTTCACCGTTCTTGCGGCGGTTCCAGACTTCGCCACTCCAGGCGCCCTGGGTCTGCAGGGTGTGCCAGAGGTGCTGGTAGAAAGCGGCGTCGTGGCGGCCGGATTTCAGCAGCGTTGGGTGCTTGCCGAGGATTTCCGCTTCGCTGTAGCCGGTGATCCGACTGAACGCCGGGTTGATATGCACGATGTTCTGCCGCGCGTCCGTGACCAGCACGCCCTCCTGGGTGGACTCGAACACCGCTGATGCCTGTCGCAGGCTGTCGGCATCGGCGCGGCGCTGGGTGATGTCTCGTATCGTGCCGATGAAGCGTTCCGGGTGGCCCTGTGCATCGAGGCGCAGGCGGCCGTGTGACATTACCCAGCGATAGCTGCCGTCGCGATGGCGTAGGCGGTAAGTATTCTCGTAAGACGTATCACTTGTCGCCTGCATGATTTCGGCGATGGCGCGGTGGTAATGTGGTCGATCTTCGGGGTGCAACAGTTGTTCCCACTGCTGGCGATCCGTGCTCAGCTCGCCATCCTTCATGCCCAGCAGGGTGTGATAGCCCGTCGAGTAGTAAACGTTTTGGCGACGCAGATCCCAATCCCAAAGACCGTCCTCGGTCGCCGACAGGGCCAGGCTGAGACGTTCTTCGCTGGCGCGCAGAGCTGTACCAATGAGTGCCTGCCGTTCGAGGTGATGGCGTATCGTCAGGTACAGCAGAGCGCTGGTCAGTAGAACGAAGATCAGCCCTTTCCAGACCTGAATCTGCTCCGTCTGTCGGACAGTCAGGCCGAGCGACGCTAGCAGCATGTCGCTGAAGATAATCCACAGGCCTGCTGCCACCAGGTAGTTGAGAGTCAGGCGTAATGCGCCTTGGCGAGTGCTCATAACGGATGGCTCGGTTCTTGATCTCGAGTAAAGGTCACTAGGGGAGCCTGCGTTGTAACATTCTCAGCCAAAAGACCAAGTGGTTTTCCAGCGGTTGATGTTGATAATGCAGGCGTCGGCCTTTTCGCCGACCCGCGTTTTTCTCTGCAAGAGGTACCCCGACCTATGTGGTACAACGGCTTTCTCGACCTGTCGGTCTGGCAACTCATCATCGTTACCTTGCTGATGACCCACGCCACCATTGTCAGCGTAACGGTCTACCTGCACCGTTACTCGGCGCATCGCTCCCTGGAGCTGCATCCTGCGCTCAAACATTTCTTCCGCTTCTGGTTGTGGCTAAGCACGGCCATGAACACCCGCGAATGGACCGCCATCCATCGTAAGCACCACGCCAAGTGTGAAACCGCAGAAGACCCTCACAGTCCGGTGATAAAGGGGCTGGGAACAGTCATGCGTAAAGGCGCTGAATTGTATGCCGAAGAAGCGAAGAATCAGGATACCTTGCGTATTTATGGCAAAAATTGCCCTGATGACTGGGTAGAACGCAAGGTTTACTCGCGTTTCCCCATGGGCGGTATCGCATTGATGATGGTCATTGATGTGGCGCTGTTCGGCGCGCTGGGTCTTACCGTCTGGGCGATTCAGATGATGTGGATTCCGTTCTGGGCCGCCGGTGTTATCAACGGCCTTGGCCATGCAGTCGGTTATCGCAACTTCGAGTGCCGCGACGCGGCCACCAATCTGGTGCCCTGGGGCATCATCGTGGGCGGCGAAGAGCTGCACAACAATCACCACACCTATCCCAACTCGGCCAAACTGTCGGTCAAGCGCTGGGAGTTCGACATGGGCTGGGCCTGGATACAGCTGTTCAGCTTCTTGCGCCTGGCCAAGGTGCAGCGGGTCGCGCCGATCGCACACCGGGTGCCTGGCAAGGGCATTCTGGATATGGATACCGCCATGGCGATCCTCAACAACCGTTTCCAGATCATGGCCCAGTACCGCAAGTTGGTGATTGGCCCACTGGTCAAGCAGGAACTGGCCAAGGCCGACGAGTCTGTGCGGCACCAGTTCCGTCGCGCCAAGCGCTTGCTGTCGCGGGAGCCGAGTCTGTTGCAGGACAAGCAGCAGGTGCACATTGACGCCATGCTGGCGCACAGTCAGGCGCTCAAGGTCATTTATGAGAAACGCCTGGCGTTGCAGCAGATCTGGGCCAAGACCAGCGCCAATGGTCACGACATGCTCGAAGCGATGAAACACTGGGTACAGGACGCCGAAGCCAGTGGCATTCAGTCCCTGCGCGATTTCGCCGAGCAGCTCAAAACCTACTCGTTGCGGCCTGCCACAGTGTGACGTAGCACGCAATCGCACACGCGGCTTTGAACCGCCCGCGGTGGCTATGGTCATAGCAGTGACCCGGTTGCCACCCAAAAGCCCGCCACACGGCGGGCTTTTTTGATCCCGTTTGGCAGCCCTCACCGCAATCTATTTGGCGTTGCTCAGGATCGGTATATGGATGAACTCGGCACTATCGACCTGGAAGAGCTGACCATGGCGCTGTTGCACAGCCGCGCGGAAGGTACCCGTTTGCGCGAGCGCGAGCAGCTGTTCAGCACACTATTAGGCAGCGTCAACGCTGTGCTCTGGGCGTTCGATTGGGAAACCCAGCAGATCATATATGTCAGCCCGGCCTATGAGCTGGTCTTTGGGCGTTCAGCAGGGTTGCTACTGGCTGATTACGGCGAGTGGCGTAACAGCATCTACCCTGACGATCTGGAGTTTGCCGCCGAGAGCATGGCTCAGGTTCTGGATACTGGTGCAGTCGAGGCTCGTGAATACCGCATCATACGTGCCGATGGCGAAATTCGCTGGCTCAGTGATAAGTGCTTTATCGGCCGTCACAGTGACAGCCTGGCATCGCCGATTATCTTTGGTATCGCTGAAGATATCACCGAGAAGAAACAGCTCGAAGGCGAGTTGCATCGCCTGGCTACTACCGACGTGCTCACTCAAAGCAGCAACCGCCGACACTTCTTCGAGTGCGCGCAGAGTGAGTTCGAACTGGCCCGTAATCAGGGGCAACCACTGGCCTTTCTGCTGCTCGATCTGGATGATTTCAAGCATATAAACGACAGTTATGGCCATCAGGCGGGCGATCAGGTACTCCAGCAATTGGCTAGCTGCGCCAGTTCGGTCTTGCGCCGCGGTGATTTGTTCGGGCGTATCGGTGGTGAGGAGTTCGCGGCGTTGTTTCCAGGCTGTGAACCGGAGCTGGCGTCACAGATCGCCCAGCGTCTGCAGCGAGAAATTCAGCGCTTGGCCTTCAGTCATGAAGGCAGCGCTTTTGGTATCACCGTTAGCCAAGGGCTGACTTCGTTGCGCAGTGGTGATCCTGGTCTCGATGTGCTCTACGCCCGTGCGGACGCTGCCATGTACCAGGCCAAGCGTCAGGGAAAAAATCAGATCGTCACGAGCTGAGGCGTGGCGAAAATCCGCCCTGCACTGTCTTTTTATCGGCGGTTACTCGCTTATTTTGTCTGGTGAGCGGCCGTCGGCTATTTCGCTATTTTCTGTAACATATTGAAAGATCGTGCTTTGTGCGACTCTGTTCGCCAATGGCACGTAACCTGCTGTGCTAGATTCATACAGCAGCGGCCCCTAGAGGCTGACAATAACAATGCAGAGAATCGAACGATGCCCTTTCCCTGTCGCCTTAGCTTTCGTACCCACCTGATTCGTCTTAATTTCTGAGCGTTTCGTACTGCCGTCCAATTACCTGTGGCGTCTTCTGGCTGCCTGGTGTTCGACGGTCGTGCCCGAATTCGGCTGATTTAGTGCCGCTGAGGCATCACCCATCAGACCGATGTGTTGCAACCAATAAAAGAAAACACACTGGAGAGATCACGATGAAAAAAGCTTCCCTGGCGCTGGCCGTAGCTGCCGGCACCCTGGGTCTGACCCTGGGCAACGTTGCTAACGCTGCCTTTATCGAAGACAGCACCGCCAAGTTGGATCTGCGTAACTTCTATTTCAATAACGATGTTCGCGATACTGATAGCCCCAGCAACAAGGAGTGGGGCCAGGCGTTCCAACTGAACCTGCAGTCGGGCTTTACTGAAGGTACTGTTGGTGTCGGCGTTGATGCACTTGGTCTTGTGGGCGTCAAGCTAGATTCCGGTGGTCGTACCAACAAAGCGGGTCGTAGCCGCACACCGGGCGTTCTGTTCCCAACTGATAGTGATAACAGTGCCGTTGACGAGTTCAGCAGCCTGGGCCTGACCGGCAAGATTCGCGTTTCCAAGACCGTGGCACATGTCGGCACTCTGCAGCCGAAGCTGCCAGTCGTTACCTTCAACGACGGTCGTCTGATCCCGCAGACTTTCGAAGGTGCTCAGGTCACCTCCAATGAAATCGACAACCTGACACTGGTTGCCGGCCAACTGGAGCATGCTAAAGGCCGTACCTCCAGCAATGCCGAGTCTCTGGCCATTGCCGGTGCGGGCGCTGGGGCGGACAGCAACAAGTTCTATTACGGTGGTGCTGACTACAAGATCAACAAGGATCTTCTGGTTCAGTACTACTACGGCAACCTGGATGACTTCTACAAGCAGCACTTTCTGGGTCTGACCCACACGCTGGCGCTGGGTGCCGGCTCGCTGAAGTCTGACCTGCGTTACTTCGACACTGGTTCCGATGGCAAGAACGGCAGTGCTGCTGGTCGTGCCGATGGCTACCGCGCCGCAAGTGGCAAGGCGGGTTTTGATGGTGAAGCTGACAACCGCACCTGGAGTGCTTTCTTCACCTACAGTCTGGAGGGTCACGCACTGAGCGCCGGCTACCAGCAGGTTTCCGGTGACAGCAACTTCATTCAGCTAAACCAAGGCTCGATTCCTGGCCAGGGTGGTGCAACTACCTATCTGATCACCGACCGTCAGATCACCAACTTCGCCCGCGCTGGCGAACGTACCTGGATCACTCAGTACGGTTATGACTTCGGCAAGATCGGTGTTCCTGGCCTGACCGCCAACGTGCTGTACATGAAAGGCGACAACATCAAGTCGGCAACTGGCGACCTGAAAGAGTGGGAACGCGACCTGACTGTCAGCTACGTGCTGCAGCAAGGCTCGTTGAAAGGTATGGGCTTTGCCTGGCGTAACGCTTCGCTGCGCAGCCAGCCGGGTGGCGATATCGATCAAAACCGCCTGATCGTCAGCTACAGCATCCCGCTGCTCTAAGCTGGAGTGTCGAGCCGCACCACGCGGCGGCTCGTCTCAATGCAAAAGCCCGGACTGGTTCCGGGCTTTTGCTTGTCTGGGTTCCGAGAGCAGCCGTCGTCAGCCTGCTGCAGCCGCCGGCTGTTGCTGCGTGATGCAGTGAATATTGCCACCGCCGAGCAGTATCTCGCGGCCCGGTACCATGACCACGCGGTGCTCGGGGAACAGGCGTTCGAGGATGGCCTTGGCTTCCTCGTCTTTGGGGTCATCGAAACTCGGCGCGATGATGCCGCCGTTGACGATCAGGAAGTTCACGTAGGAGCCTGCCAAGCGTACATCGGGGCTGCGCTCCTGGCTGCCCAGTACGCGGTCGACACCCGCGCATTCTTCTTCGCTCGCATGTAACGGGCCGGGAATCGGCATCTTGTGCACGGTCAGGGTACGACCTTTGGCGTCGCGGGTGCTTTCCAGCACACGCAGGGCGGCCTGGCAGCGGGGGTAATTGGGGTTTTCCGGATCGTCCGTCCAGGCCAGCAGCACTTCGCCTGGTCTTACGTAGCAGCAGAAGTTGTCGACATGGCCGTCGGTTTCGTCATTGTACAGGCCGTCCGGCAGCCAGATGACGGTGTCGATGGCGAGGTGCTCGGCCAGCACGGCTTCGATCTGCTCGCGGTTCAGGTGCGGGTTGCGGTTGTGGTTGAGCAGGCATTCCTCGGTGGTAACCAGAGTACCTTCACCGTCGACGTGAATCGATCCGCCTTCAAGCACGAAGCCTTCGGTGCGATAACCGTCGCAGCCTTCCAGGCCAAGGATCTTGCTGGCAACTTGATCATCGCGCAGCCACGGGAAATATAAACCACCTTCGAAGCCGCCCCAGGCGTTGAAGCCCCAATCGACACCACGCAGCTCGTCACTTGTGCTGGTCACGAAGGTGGGCCCCGTGTCGCGCACCCAGGCATCGTCAGTGGTCATTTCCACTACACGGATACGCGCATGCTGCAGATGTGCACTGGCATTCTCGTACTGCCCGGCAGACACGCAGACAGTCACCGGTTCGAACTCGGCGATGGCTCTGGCCACGGCCGTGAACGCGTGCTGTGCGGGTTTGCCACCCAGGCGCCAGTTGTCCGGCCGTTCCGGCCAGACCATCCATGTCTGGCTGTGCGGTTCCCACTCCGCGGGCATGCGAAAGCCATCGGTGCGAGGGGTGGTGCTTAGGGTCGACATGGCGTTACTCCGTGACGGGGTGCGGCTGAAATAAGGAGGGATTTTATCTCAGCAGATCGTTGAACTGAACTTCAGGATGTTCCTTGAGGAGCGCGCAATGGCACGCTGGGGTTCCATTCATGATGGAGCATCCATCTTGTTGAAAATTTCAATCAATGACTCACGCCTCGGAGCATCGATCCCAGCGCAATGTACCGTCAAGACAAGGTGGGACGCCCTAAAGGAGAGCGCAGTGACCATTTATAGGGCGTTTTAAGGGCTTTTTGAGTGATTCTTCGCCACCGTGTTGGTCATTCATATGGCGGGGCTGCGTTTGAGTTTCGCTGTGTTGTATAAAAAAATGAACAAGGCTAAGCTCGGACAAACCCCTAATAATCCAACAATACGGGTGTTTCATGACGTGCCTGTGGCTCTCCAGCGCCATCGTTCGTGCCCTGCACTGTCCAGCTTATCCTGGGGCTGCTGCTGATCGCGCTCATCATCAGGACACGGCTACGCGTTATCAGCGCTGCTGCCAGAACGCAGCTCAAGTTGCTTACCCCGCTCGAAAATCTGCACACTCCGTCAGTTTTCCCTATCCTCTTCCGGGCACTTCGCTTCGCAAGCCAGAGTGGCTTGGTGCTTCTTTATGTCGTTGGTTGGTTCGCGAGTGCGCTTTCGCTGTTAGTGACGCGGGGGCGTGCCTTGGCCTAGCGGCCCATGCTTTGCAGGTGAGGCTGGGTCTGTCGAGTGCAACAAAGGTCAGTTACAGTCTGGATCCGTGTGGCGAAGGCGTGCTGCCCATGAATGCTGGCCGGGCTTATCTGGATGGCCTAATGGGCGTTTTACCGGAGGCCACGTGACAATTCGGATTTTCCTGCGCTCTGGCCAACCTCCAGCCGAGATTTGCGAGTGGGCAGGGCATGTCGAGCCGGCCGAGGATGCCGGTTTTAAAAAAACCTGAGGTCTCTATGAGTACCAAATTGGACCAGCTCTCCAGCTGGCTGAAAGAACGCAAGATCACCGAAGTCGAATGTCTGGTCAGCGACCTGACGGGTATCGCCCGTGGCAAGATCTCGCCGACCAATAAATTCCTCGACGAAAAGGGCATGCGCCTGCCCGAAAGTGTGTTGCTGCAGACCGTTACCGGCGATTATGTCGAAGACGACGTCTATTACGACCTGCTCGACCCGGCCGACATCGACATGATCTGCCGGCCGGATGAGAACGCCGTGTTCATCGTGCCCTGGGCCATCGAGCCGACCGCTCAGGTGATCCACGACACCTACGACAAACAGGGCAATCCGATCGAACTGTCGCCGCGCAACATCCTCAAGAAAGTCCTGCGTCTATACGCCGACAAGGGCTGGCAGCCGATTGTGGCGCCGGAGATGGAGTTCTACCTGACCAAGCGCAACAGCGACCCGGACTTCCCGCTGGTGGCGCCGATGGGTCGGTCCGGGCGTCCGGAAACCGGCCGGCAGAGCTTCTCGATCGATGCGGCCAACGAATTCGACCCGCTGTTCGAGGACATGTACGACTGGTGCGAGCTGCAAGGCCTGGATCTGGACACCCTGATCCACGAAGAAGGCCCGGCGCAGATGGAGATCAACTTCCGTCACGGCGAAGCCCTGCACCTTGCTGACCAGATTCTGGTGTTCAAGCGCACCATGCGTGAGGCGGCACTCAAGCACGACGTGGCGGCGACCTTCATGGCCAAGCCGATCACCGACGAGCCCGGCAGCGCCATGCACCTTCACCAGAGCATCATCGACAAGAATACCGGCAAGAACATCTTCTCCAATGACGACGGCTCGATGAGCGAGCTGTTCATGCACCACATTGGCGGCCTGCAGAAATACATCCCGGAATTGCTGCCGCTGTTCGCCCCCAACGTCAACTCGTTCCGCCGCTTCCTGCCGGACACCTCGGCACCGGTAAACGTCGAGTGGGGCGAGGAGAACCGCACCGTTGGCCTGCGCGTACCGGACGCTACGCCGCAGAACCGCCGGGTCGAGAACCGCCTCGCTGGCGCTGACGCCAACCCTTATCTGGCGCTGGCGGCCAGCCTGTTGTGCGGTTACATCGGTATGGTCGAAGGCATCGAGCCGAGCGCGCCGGTCGTGGGGCGCGGTTACGAGCGCCGTAATCTGCGCTTGCCGCTGACCCTCGAGGCCGCGCTGGAACGCATGGAAACCTGCCAGGTGGTCGAGCAGTATCTGGGCAAAAAGTTCGTCAGTGGTTACGTGGCGGTCAAGCGTGCTGAGCACGAGAACTTCAAGCGCGTGATCAGTTCTTGGGAGCGCGAGTTCCTGCTGCTCTCGGTCTGAGTTAACCGGGGCCGGTGCGTGATCCGCACGGCCCTGACTATATAAAGAGGTGAACATGACGGTAAACAACCCGAAAACCCAGCAATGGCAGGCCATGAGCCGCGACCATCACCTGGCGCCTTTCAGTGATTTCAAACAATTGGCCGAGAAAGGCCCGCGCATCATTACCCGCGGAGAAGGCGTGCACCTGTGGGACAGCGAAGGCAACAAGATTCTCGACGGTATGGCTGGGCTGTGGTGTGTCGCACTGGGTTATGGGCGTGAAGAGTTGGTGCAGGCCGCCAGCCGGCAGATGCGTGAGTTGCCGTTCTACAACACCTTCTTTCAGACCGCTCATCCGCCTGTGCTTGAACTGGCCAAGGCGCTCTCCGAAGTCACCCCGGCGGGCATGAATCATGTGGTATTCACCGGTTCTGGTTCGGAAGGCAACGACACCATGTTGCGTATGGTGCGCCACTATTGGGCACTTAAAGGTAAGCCGAGCAAGAAGGTCATCATCGCCCGTGAGAACGGTTACCACGGCTCCACCGTTGCCGGGGCAAGCCTGGGCGGTATGAAAGGTATGCATGAACAGGGTGATCTGCCGATCCCCGGCATCGTGCACATCGCTCAGCCTTACTGGTTCGGCGAAGGTGGCGATATGACCCCGGAGGCTTTCGGCATCTGGGCAGCCGAGGAACTGGAGAAGAAGATTCTCGAGGTCGGCGAAGACAACGTCGCGGCGTTCATCGCTGAGCCGATCCAGGGCGCTGGCGGTGTGATCATCCCGCCAGACAGCTATTGGCCGAAGGTGCGCGAGATTCTCGCCAAGTACGAAATCCTCTTTGTCGCCGATGAGGTGATCTGTGGGTTCGGCCGCACGGGTGAGTGGTTCGGTAGCGATTATTACGGCAATACGCCGGACATGATGACCATCGCCAAGGGCCTGACCTCGGGCTATGTGCCAATGGGCGGCCTGGTGGTGCGTGACGAGATCGTCGAGGTGCTCAACGAAGGCGGCGACTTCAACCACGGTTTCACCTACTCCGGGCACCCGGTGGCAGCTGCCGTGGCGCTGGAAAACATCCGAATTTTGCGCGAAGAAAAGATCCTCGAGCGAGTCAGAGAAGAAACGGCACCGTATTTGCAAAAGCGATTGCGTGAACTGGCGGATCACCCGCTCGTGGGGGAAGTGCGTGGAGTCGGCATGCTTGGCGCCATCGAGCTGGTCAAAGACAAGCAGACCCGCGCGCGTTATCCGAGCGACAAGGCTGTCGGTATGATCTGCCGCGGTCATTGCTTCGAGAACGGGCTGATCATGCGCGCCGTGGGCGACACCATGATCATTTCGCCGCCGCTGGTGATCAGCAAGACCGAAATCGACGAGTTGGTGGACAAGGCGCGCAAGTGCCTGGATCTCACTGCCCGTGCTTTACTGGCATAAGGCTTGAGCGATAAGGCAGTTATCGCCAGACTGCGCCGGCCATAAAGGGGCCACGCGGCAGCGCGTGGCAACCCGAATAATCAACACCACAAATGGAGCTGAACCGCATGATCAAGACTTTCGGCAAGACTCTGCTAGCCGTGACGCTGGCCGGCACCGTGGCCGGTATGGCGCAGGCAGATAGCAAGGTACTGAACGTCTACAACTGGTCGGACTACATCGCTGCGGACACCGTGGCCAAGTTCACCCAGGAAACCGGCATCAAGGTCACCTACGACGTTTTCGATTCCAACGAAACCCTGGAAGCCAAGCTGTTAGCCGGCAAGTCGGGTTACGATATCGTGGTGCCGTCGAACAACTTCCTGGCCAAGCAGATCAAGGCCAAGGTTTATCAGCCGCTGGACAAATCCAAGCTGCCGAACTGGAGCAACCTCGACAAGAACCTGCTGAAAACCGTTGAAATCAGCGATCCGGGCAACCAGTACGCCTTCCCGTACATGTGGGGCTCGATCGGTATCGGCTTCAACCCGGAGAAGGTCAAGGCCGCGTTGGGCGAGAATGCCCCGGTGGATTCCTGGGATCTGCTGTTCAAACCGGAAAACATCGAGAAGCTGAAATCCTGCGGTGTAGCCTTCCTCGACTCGCCGACCGAGATTTTGCCGATTGCGCTGCAGTACCTGGGCTACGATCCAACCAGCACTGATCCGAAAGAACTCAAGGAAGCCGAGGCGCTATTCCTGAAGATTCGTCCTTCGATCACCTACTTCCACTCGTCCAAGTACATTTCCGATTTGGCCAATGGCAACCTCTGCGTCGCTGTGGGTTATTCGGGGGACGTGTACCAGGCCAAGTCTCGCGCTGAAGAAGCTGGCGACAAGGTCAAAGTGGCTTACAACATTCCGAAGGAAGGTGCCGGTACCTTCTTTGACATGGTGGCAATCCCCGCTGATGCGGAAAACGTTGAGTCTGCTTACGCCTTCATGAATTTCCTGATGAAGCCGGAAGTCATGGCTGAGATCACCAACGAGGTGCAGTTCCCCAACGGCAACGCCAAGGCCACGCCTCTGGTGGACGAGGCCATCCGTAATGACCCGGGCGTTTACCCGAGCGAGGAAACCCTGACCAAACTGTACGCTTTCCCGGATCTACCGCCGGCAGCTCAGCGCGCGATCACCCGTAGCTGGACGAAGATCAAGTCCGGCCGTTGATCGAGCCGCGACCGCAGCGCTGTCTGGCGCTGCGGTTCGCGCTCCTGCAGGGATAACGGGCGGATCGCCGCCCGCCGAGCGTTGCGGCCCTGTCGTGACGCTCACTCGAATTGCGATGCGTCACCGCCTGGTGATGAGCCATAACAAAGAGGACGACCTGTGCATTTTCCCCTGGGCAAGATCCTGACAACGACCGCGCTTTCGGTTGGCTTGGCAACCCTGGCACATGCGGATGGCACCGTGCATATCTACAACTGGAGCGACTACATCGGCGAGGAAACCTTGGCCGAGTTCCAGGAGGCCACGGGTATCAAGCCGGTCTACGACGTCTTCGACTCCAACGAAACCCTGGAAGGCAAACTGCTCGCCGGCCGTACTGGCTACGATGTGGTGGTGCCGTCCAACCATTTTCTCGGCAAGCAGATCAAGGCGGGCGCGTTCCAGAAGCTCGACCGTAGCAAGCTACCGAACTGGAAAAACCTCGACCCGGCGCTGCTCAAGCAGCTCGAAGCCAACGATCCGGGCAATCAATATGCGGTGCCCTATCTGTGGGGTACCAACGGCATTGGCTACAACGTGGCCAAGGTCAAGGAAGTGCTGGGCGTCGACGAAATCGACTCCTGGGCCGTGCTCTTCGAGCCGGAAAACATGAAGAAGCTGGCCACTTGTGGTGTGTCGTTCCTCGACTCGGCGGACGAGATGATTCCCTCGGTGCTCAATTACCTGGGCCTCGATCCGAACAGCCAGAGTGGCGACGATTACGCCAAAGCCGAAGCCAAGCTGCTGGAAGTGCGCCCCTACGTGAGCTACTTCCACTCCTCGAAATACATCAGCGATCTGGCCAACGGCAACATCTGCGTGGCGTTCGGCTATTCCGGTGATGTTTTACAGGCCGCAGATCGTGCCGCGGAGGCCGGAAAGGGCGTCGAAATCGCCTATGCGATTCCCAAGGAAGGCGCCAACCTGTGGTTCGACATGCTCGCCATTCCCAAGGACGCCGGCAATGTCGAGCAGGCCCATGCCTTCATCAACTACCTGCTCGATCCGCAAGTGATCGCCGGTGTCAGTGATTATGTCGGTTATGCCAACCCCAACACCAAGGCGGGGGAGTTGATGGATCAGGACATTCGCCAGGATGAGTCGGTTTATCCGCCGCAGAGTGTTCTGGACAAGTTGTATATCTCAGCCGAATTGCCGCCTACGGCGCAGCGTCTGATGACCCGAAGCTGGACGAAGATCAAGTCCGGAAGATGAGTCTATTCGCGCCCGGCCCTTGCCGGGCGCCATTTTTGCAGCGGGAGTTTTGTTAATGTCAGTTGCTTCCAGCACCTATAAGAAGGTCATCGAAGGAAGTCAGCAACCGAAAGAGGTGCTGGTCAAGATCGAGCGAGTGACCAAGAAATTCGACGAGACTATCGCCGTCGAGGATGTGTCACTGACCATCAACAAAGGCGAGATATTTGCCCTGCTCGGCGGTTCAGGCTCGGGAAAGTCGACGCTGCTGCGCATGCTCGCCGGCTTCGAACGACCCACCGAAGGGCGCATCTTCCTCGATGGGCAAGACATTACCGATATGCCGGCCTACGAGCGGCCGATCAACATGATGTTCCAGTCTTACGCGCTGTTCCCGCACATGAGCGTGGCTGACAACATCGCCTTCGGTCTCAAGCAGGACAAGCTGCCCAAGGCTGAAATCGATGCGCGCGTGGCGGAGATGCTCAAGCTGGTACAGATGAGCCAGTACGCCAAGCGCAAACCCCATCAGCTTTCCGGCGGGCAGCGCCAGCGCGTGGCCCTGGCCCGCTCCCTGGCGAAGAAGCCCAAGCTGCTGCTGCTCGACGAGCCCATGGGCGCGTTGGACAAGAAGCTGCGTTCGCAGATGCAACTTGAGTTGGTGGAAATCATCGAGCGCGTGGGCGTGACCTGCGTGATGGTCACCCACGATCAGGAAGAGGCCATGACCATGGCCCAGCGCATCGCCATCATGCACCTGGGCTGGATCGCGCAGATCGGCAGCCCGATCGATATCTACGAGACGCCGGCCAGCCGCCTGGTATGCGAGTTCATCGGCAACGTCAACCTGTTCGAAGGTCAGCTCGTTCACGATGACACCGACCACGCCGTGATCGACTGTCCGCAGCTGGACAAGCCGATCTACATCGGCCACGGCATCAGCACCCGAGCTCAGGAGACCCAGGTCACCTACGCATTGCGCCCGGAAAAGCTGCTGATGGCCACGCAACTGCCCAGCGACCACGAGCACCCGGAGTACAACTGGAGCCATGGCAGCGTTCACGATATCGCCTACCTGGGCGGCCACTCGGTGTACTACGTCAAGCTCACCTCGGGGCAGATCGTGCAGTGTTTCATTGCCAACGCCGAACGCCGCGGCAAGCGGCCGACCTGGGATGACCCGGTGGTGGTGTTCTGGGAAGACGACAGCGGCGTGGTACTGCAGTCATGAAGATGAGCAGCCTGACCAAGCGCATGCCTACCGGCCGACACCTGGTGATCGGCGTTCCGTTCATCTGGCTGTTCCTGTTCTTCCTGCTGCCGTTCATCATCGTCCTGAAGATCAGTTTCGCCGAAGCCGATGTGGCGATTCCGCCGTATACCGAGGTTTTCACCTGGGTGGATAACACGTTGTCGATGGTGTTGAACCTGGGCAACTACATCTTCCTCAGCGAGGATGACCTGTATATAGCCGCTTACCTCGGTTCCTTGAAAATCGCTTTTTTCAGCACCTTGGCTTGCCTGTTGATCGGCTATCCGATGGCCTATGCCATCGCCCGGGCAAAAAAAGAAACCCAGATGGTGCTGCTGCTGTTGGTGATGATGCCAACGTGGACTGCGATCCTGATCCGCGTCTACGCCTGGATGGGGATTCTCAGCAACAACGGCCTGCTCAATGGTTTTTTGCAGAGTATTGGTCTGATCGACTCGCCGTTGCAGATCCTCAACACCAACACCGCGGTGTACATCGGCATCGTTTACTCGTACTTGCCCTTCATGATCCTGCCGCTGTTCGCCAACCTGGTGAAGCATGATCAGAGCCTGCTGGAGGCCGCGTCGGATCTCGGCTCGAGCAACTTCAACAGCTTCTGGAAAATCACCGTGCCACTGTCCAAGAACGGCATCATCGCCGGCTGCATGCTGGTGTTCATTCCGGTGGTCGGCGAGTTCGTCATTCCCGAGCTGCTTGGCGGCCCTGAAACGCTGATGATCGGCAAGGTGTTGTGGCAAGAGTTCTTCAACAACCGCGACTGGCCGGTAGCATCCGCTCTGGCGGTGGTGATGCTGGCGCTGCTGTTGATTCCGATCATTCTATTCAACAAGAACCAAGCGAAAGAAATGGAGGGCAAAGCATGAAAAACTTCCGCTTCTCCACCTTCATGCTTTGGGTCGGTTTCGCGTTCATCTATCTGCCGATGTTCATCCTGGTGATCTACTCGTTCAACGCCTCGCGGCTGGTAACGGTCTGGGGTGGTTGGTCGACCAAGTGGTACGTCAGCCTTCTCGATGATCGGCAGTTGATGGGCGCGGTGTGGCGCTCCCTGGAAATCGCCTGCTACACGGCAATCGCCGCAGTGGCGCTGGGCACCATGGCGGCCTTCGTACTGACCCGGGTGCATCGCTTCAAGGGACGCACGCTGTTTGGCGGCCTGGTCACGGCGCCGCTGGTCATGCCCGAGGTGATCACCGGTCTATCGTTGCTGCTGCTGTTCGTGGCCATGGCGCAACTGGTCGGCTGGCCTGCAGAACGCGGCATGATGACCATCTGGATTGCGCACACCACCTTCTGCTCGGCCTATGTGGCCGTGGTGGTCTCCGCGCGTTTACGCGAGCTGGATCTGTCCATCGAGGAAGCCGCCATGGATCTTGGCGCGCGGCCTTGGAAGGTGTTCTTCCTGATCACTATTCCAATGATTGCGCCATCGTTGATGGCTGGCGGCATGATGTCCTTCGCCTTGTCCCTGGATGACTTGGTGCTGGCCAGCTTTGTCTCCGGCCCTGGTGCCACCACGCTGCCGATGGAGGTTTTCTCCAAGGTACGCCTGGGCGTGACCCCGGCGATCAACGCCGTGGCCAGCTTGATTCTGCTGGCGGTGTCGCTCGCCACCTTCCTGGTGTGGTTCTTCGCCCACCGCGCGGAAGAGCGGCGTCGCAAGGCGATTCAGCAGGTCATGGAAGAAAGCCAGGCGGCGATCTCCGCACGGCCAGAGGCTAAGCCCGCTCACTGAGTTTTTGCGGTCGCAAGCAATGCCCGCCATCTGCGTCAGCAGGGCGGGCATTGTTGTTTCTGAGGGCGTTGCTTCGCTGTCGACGTCGTAGGAGCCGGCTTGCTGGCAAGACGCGTATCCAGAGCATCGCCGGCAAGCCGACTCCTACTCGCCATGGATGTCATCAACGCGCCAGTTGGCGCTGCCTGCCGAGACGAATGCGAGCCCCAACGAAAACGCCCGGGCATTGGCCCGGGCGTTTTGTATTGCGCGACGCGTCAGGACGCGTCAGCGAGTCAGATGCAGGAAGTGCATGTGGCGCTCGTATTGGTCGAGGATATCGCCAATCACTTCTTCGCGGTTCCAGCCCATCACGTCGTAATCCTGGCCGCCCTCGTTGAGGTGAACTTCGGCGCGGAAGTACTTGCGCTCTTCGTTGCTGTCATCGCTGGTATCGCGCATCACGAAGCTTGGCTGGATCAACGCGCGTGGGCGCACTTGATACTCGAAATCCGTCTCGGTGCCGTGGCTGACCGATAGCGTTACGCGGCCATCTTCACCGCTTTCCACTTTGGATTCTCGACCTTGCTTGCGCAGCTCCTCTGCCACCTGCTCACAGGCGGGCAGAACGGTATCGACGATGAAGCGGTTTACGTGGGCGCGGCGCGGCAACATGACCATGCTACGCAGGCGACGTTGCCAGCCTCCAGGGCTGGTGCTGCCGCGCGAGCTGAGCGAGACCTGATCACGCAGGCCACGCTTGGCGGCATCCAGTCGCAGGGCTCGCAGTAGCCCCCACATGGAAGCCAGCAGCGCAATCACGAAGGGCAGGGCGCTGGCGATGGTCGCAGTCTGCAGGGCCTTGAGGCCATCGGCCAGCAGCAGCGAAGCGGCTACTACGCCCATCAGCACTGCCCAGAAGATGCGCTGCCAGACCGGTGTCCGATCCTGGCCGCCCGAGGCGAGCATATCCACCACCATGGCACCCGAGTCCGCCGAGGTGACGAAGAACACCACGACCATGATGATCGCTATCTGCGACAGGATCATCGACAGCGGGAAGTGTTCGAGGAAGGCGAACAGTGCTAGTGAGCTGTCCTTGTCGACTGCTAGGGCAAGGTCGGTGAACCCGTCGACCATGATCATATGAATCGCCGTGTCGCCGAATACGGTCATCCACAGCAGGGTGAAACCGGCGGGTACGACCAACACGCCGCTGATGAACTGGCGAATCGTGCGACCGCGGGAAATACGTGCGATGAACAGGCCCACGAACGGTGACCAGGACAGCCACCAGCCCCAGTAGAACAGTGTCCAGCCACCGATCCAGTCTGTAGGCTCGTACGCATAGAGGTTGAAGGTCTTGCTGACGATCTCCGAGAGGTAGGCGCCAGTGTTCTGCACGAATGTCTGCAAAATGAACACGGTGGGGCCGAGTACCAGCACGAACAACAGCAGGATAACGGCGAGGATCATGTTCATCTCGGAGAGACGACGGATACCCTTGTCCAGCCCGCTCACTACAGAGAGGGTCGCCAACCCCATGGTGCCAATCAGCAGGCCAATCTGCACGGTCGTGGTGGTCGGTAAGCCGTACAGGTGGTTCAGGCCTGTGTTGATCTGTAGCACGCCATAACCCAGCGAAGTCGCCACGCCGAGAACGGTGCCGATCACCGCGAAAATGTCCACCGCATGTCCGATCGGGCCATAGATACGGTCACCAATCAGCGGGTAAAGCGCCGAACGCAGGGTCAGCGGCAAATTATGCCGGTAGGCGAAGTACGCCAGGATCAGTGCGACGACGGCATAGATTGCCCAGGCATGCAGACCCCAGTGGAAGAAGGTTAGCTTCATTGCCTCCTTGGCTGCCTGGACGGTCTGTGGGTCGCCCACCGGTGGTGCGATGAAGTGCATCACCGGCTCAGCGACACCGAAGAACATCAGGCCGATGCCCATGCCGGCGCAGAACAGCATGGAGAACCAGGTGGTGTTGTTGTATTCGGGCTCGCTGTGGTCAGGGCCTAGCTTGATATCGCCATAGCGACTCACCGCGAGAAACACCACGAAGAGCAAAATCAGCGCAACGGAGAGGATGTAGACCCAGCTGGCGTTTTCGATGATCCACGCCTGAGTAGCGCTGAATACGCTCTGTGCATTGTCCTTGAACACGGTGCTGTAGATCACCAGGCAGGCGATCAGGAACGTAGAGCCGAAAAAGACCGGCGGGTTGAGGGTGGAGCGGGAAGACTGTGGTGCCTCCATCGAGCTAGCTCTCCTTGTTCAGAGTCAGTCCATGACGTACGCGCCTACCTGATCGAGCATAGGCCAGATCGGCTGACGGGCGGATGGAGAATCGACTCGGTTTATCGGATGGCCGCCAAAGGCGGAAGGCCGGGCATTGTACCACCGCGATAGACGGTTTCTTGAATGTGCCAGCTATCGATAGGTTTGCATGTGGATTCGTTCAGCTTATTTCTGCGTGTTTCACAGGTTGGTGCGGTACTGCAGGGCCTCTGCCAGGTGCTGGCGGCTGATCGCCTTTTGCGCCTGCAGATCTGCCAGCGTGCGTGCGACCTTGAGCACACGATGAGCCGAGCGCAGCGATAAGGTCAGGCGTTCGCAGGCGTGCTCTAACCACTGCCGATCGATGTCACTCAGTGCGCAGTGCTCACGCAGCCCTGGCAGGTCGAGAAAGGCATTGGCCATGCCCTGGCGCTGCAGTTGGATATCCCGCGCCGTAGCGACCCAGGCAGCCGCCGTTGCGCTGCTTTCACCACTGTCCGGCGGTGTGCTGAGCGCAGTGCTTTCCCGCGCAACGGTGATATGCAAGTCGATACGGTCGAGTAGTGGGCCAGACAGTTTGCCGCGGTAGCGCTGAATCTGTTCCGGGCTGCAGCGGCAGCGCCCGCTGGGGTCGCCCAGGAAACCACACGGGCAGGGATTCATGGCGGCGACGAGCTGGAAGCGGGCGGGGAAGCTGACTTTGTCGCGAGCTCGGGCTATCACGATCTGGCCGCTTTCGAGTGGCTCTCTAAGCACTTCAAGGACGCGTCTGTCGAATTCCGGCAGTTCATCCAAAAAAAGCACACCATGGTGGGCGAGGGTGATTTCTCCGGGTTGAGGACGACTGCCGCCACCCACCAATGCCGGCCCCGATGCGCTGTGATGAGGGTGTCTAAATGGTCGTTGTGGCCAGCTCTGTAAAGGGGTGTGGCTGGCCACCGAGCGAATCGCTGCAACATGTAGGGCCTCTTCCTCTGTCAGTGGTGGTAGCAAGCCGGGTAGGCGGCTCGCCAGTAGAGTTTTGCCCGTGCCGGGTGGCCCGCTCAGTAGCAGATTGTGGCCCCCGGCAGCGGCCACCAGAAGGGCACGCTTGGCAGCGGTTTGCCCTTGCACTTCGGCTAGGTCTGGATAGGGTTGAGTGTGGCGTAGCAGGCCCTGCGCCTGATAAGCGGCCAATGGCGTCTGGCCGTTCAGGTGCGCGACCAGCTCCAGAAGATGCCCAGCCGCTAGCACCGTCAGCCCGGATGCAAGGCTGGCCTCTTCGGCGTTTTCCTTGGGCACCACAAGGGTGCGCCCGGCTCCCCGGGCCGCCAGAGCCGCAGGCAGCACGCCTTGTACTGGGCGGATGGCGCCAGATAACGCCAGTTCCCCAAGGCATTCGAGTGGGGTCAGGGAGTCTGCTGGCAATTGTCCGCTGGCCGCCAGAATACCCAAGGCAATGGCCAGGTCGAAACGGCCTCCGTCCTTCGGTAAATCAGCCGGGGCCAGGTTCAGCGTGATACGGCGTGGCGGGAAATCCAGTGCGCAGTTGAGGATGGCACTGCGCACGCGATCCTTACTTTCCTTGACAGCTGCTTCCGGCAAACCGACCAGCGCAAGTGATGGCAGGCCGTTGGCCAAATGGGCTTCGACGGTAACAGCGGGGGCGTCTACGCCGACTTGGGCGCGGCTGTGGACTACGGCCAATGACATCGATCACTCCTTGATCTTTGGGGCTGCCGGCGCTGCTGTGCGAGCGCACTGAAGCTTCAACAGATACTACTTATTTACCGCGTACGTTACTCGGCCGATGTTTGCTGTGCTGTCGTGTTGCGCGACTCGATGTCCGCGACCTTGGCTTCCAGAGCTTCAAGGCGTGCACGAGTGCGGGCCAGCACTACCATTTGGCTATCGAATTCTTCGCGGCTGACTAGATCCAGCTTGCTGAATGTGCTCTGCAATAGAGCCTTGAGCTGGCTCTCGATTTCGCTGCGTGGCAAGGGAGTATCGCCGCTGAGCAGGCGCGTGGCCTGGCTGCTAAGGGCGTCGAGCAGAGCTTTGGGTGGCAGCATAAGAACCTTCCGAAAACGAGTGTCGGCAGTGTAGCACGGCATTTTTGGGGGCTGCCTGAGGCGGGTGCACCAACTCTGTGCGTGTCGAGGGGGGGTGTGGCGCTGTTCTGGTGCGTCATCCGCTCGGGATGTTTCCAGGCAAACCTCTGTATGCCCGTAACATCCTGATAAGGAGGCGCTTTGCCGTTATTGGCAAGCTTTCTGCTTAGTCGCTACTGACCCATGCACCGATGCGGTTCGGTTGTATCGTGCGGGCGGGGAATGTTTCGCCGGGAGCAGTTGGTGGTATCGGATCAGCCTGTCTTGGCAACCGATGCATACAAAAGCCAGACACTGAGCTTAGACTTGCAGCGGGGTAAAAATTCCTGGGGCAAGTCCACCTTACACGGGAGAGAGTTTCATGAAACTAGTCACTGCCATCATCAAGCCGTTCAAGCTGGACGACGTCCGCGAGTCGCTGTCGGAAATCGGGGTGCAAGGCATCACCGTGACCGAAGTGAAAGGCTTCGGCCGTCAGAAGGGTCACACCGAGCTGTACCGCGGTGCCGAATATGTCGTCGATTTCCTGCCCAAGGTGAAGATCGACGTGGCCATCGCCGACGATCAGTTGGATCGTGTCATCGAAGCCATTACCAAAGCTGCCAACACCGGCAAGATCGGTGACGGCAAGATTTTCGTTGTAAACCTGGAACAGGCGATCCGCATCCGTACCGGCGAAACCGATACCGACGCGATCTAAGCTCCGCCCCCACCCCCCAAAATCGTCCCAGGAGTTAAATCATGACTCTGCGAAAAGTCGCAGGGCTCGGAGCCCTTTCGTCCCTGTTTTTCCCCGGCATGGCCATGGCGCAGGAAGCGACGCTGAATTCCGGTGACACCGCCTGGATGCTGACCGCCACTGCCCTGGTGCTGTTCATGACCATTCCCGGCTTGGCGCTGTTCTATGCAGGTATGGTGCGTTCCAAGAACGTTCTGTCGGTCATGATGCAGTGCTTCGCCATCACCGCGTTGATGAGCCTCCTGTGGTTCGCCTACGGCTACAGCCTGGCGTTCGACACCACCGGGATGGAAGCCGGCGTGACCAACTTCAGCTCCTTCGTGGGCGGTTTGGGCAACATGTTCCTCGGCAACCTGACCAAAGAATCGCTGACCGCGGCCTTCCCGGAAAGCGTATTCGTCACCTTCCAGATGACCTTCGCCATCATCACCCCTGCACTGATCGTCGGTGCCTTCGCCGAGCGCATGAAGTTCTCGGCGATGCTGGTGTTCATGACCGTATGGTTCACCCTTGTCTATGCGCCAATCGCGCACATGGTCTGGGGTGGCGACGGTGCTCTGATGTGGGATTGGGGCGTGCTGGACTTCGCTGGCGGCACCGTGGTGCACATCAACGCCGGTATCGCTGGCCTGGTGGCGTGCATCGTGCTGGGCAAGCGCAAGGGCTTCCCGAGCGTGGCCATGGCGCCGCACAACCTGGGTTACACCCTGATCGGTGCCGCGATGCTGTGGGTCGGCTGGTTCGGCTTCAACGCTGGCTCCGCTGCTGCCGCTGACCAGACCGCGGGTATGGCCATGCTGGTTACCCAGATCGCCACCGCCGCCGCTGCACTGAGCTGGATGTTCGCCGAGTGGGTCGCCCACGGCAAACCTAGCGCTCTGGGCATCGCCTCTGGCGTGGTTGCAGGCCTGGTCGCCATCACCCCTGCTGCCGGCACCGTCGGCCCGATGGGCGCGATGATCATCGGTCTGGCTTCCGGCGTGATCTGCTTCTTCTGCGCCACCAGCCTCAAGCGCAAACTGGGTTACGACGACTCCCTGGACGTCTTCGGCGTACACGGCGTGGGCGGCATCGTCGGTGCACTGCTGACCGGTATCTTCGCAGCGCCTGCCCTGGGCGGTTTCGGCGAAGTCGAGAACATCGGCCTGCAGCTGTGGATCCAGTTCAAAGGCGTTGCCTTCACCGTGATCTACACCGCCATCGTCACCTTCGTGATCCTCAAGGTCATCGATGTGGTCATGGGGCTGCGTGTCACTGAAGAAGAGGAGTCGGTCGGCCTCGACCTGGCTCAGCACAACGAGCGCGGTTACATCCTGTAAGTCTCAGGGGCTCGCCGCGTGTGGCGGGCCCAAAGCACACGGAGTGCGCCCGGAGCCAACCCGGGCGCCTCGACCGAACAGCGCACAGACAAGCGCGACGGCTAGAGGTGAAAAATGGACAACACAGCACTGACTGCTTTGCAGTACGGTTTCGATACTTTCTACTTTCTGATTTGCGGCGCCCTGGTGATGTGGATGGCCGCTGGTTTCGCCATGCTCGAAGCTGGCCTGGTGCGCGCCAAGAACACCACCGAAATCCTGACCAAGAACGTGGCCCTGTTCGCCATTGCCTGCGTCATGTATCTGCTGATCGGCTACTTCATCATGTATTCCAGCCCTGAAGGCGGCATCCTGCCGAGCTTCGGCTTTCTGATCGGCGACGAGAACAGCGTCGAGTCCGTGCTGGCTGGTGGCGAAGACGTTCCTTATTATGCCGCCCGTTCTGACTTCTTCTTCCAGGTCGTGTTCGCCGCTACCTGTATGTCCATCGTGTCTGGCGCCGTAGCTGAGCGCATGAAGCTGTGGGCGTTCATCGCCTTCGCAGTGGTCATGACCGCCATCATCTATCCGGTTCAGGGCTTCTGGAAATGGGGCGGTGGTTTCCTCGATGCAGCCGGTTTCCTCGATTTCGCCGGCTCCAGTGTCGTGCACATGGCTGGCGCTGCAGCTGCGCTGGCCGGGGTGATCCTGCTCGGTGCGCGCAAGGGTAAATACGGCGTCAATGGGCAGATAAATGCCATTCCGGGATCCAACCTGCCATTGGCAGCGTTGGGCATGTTCATCCTGTGGATGGGCTGGTTCGGCTTCAACGGTGGCTCGCAGCTGAAGATGAGCACCATCGAGGACGCCAACGCCGTGGCTCAGGTGTTCGTCAACACCAACATGGCCGCTGCCGGTGGCCTGATCGCCGCACTGATTGTGGCACGCATCCTGTTCGGCAAGGCTGACCTGACCATGGCCATCAACGGCGCTCTGGCTGGTTTGGTATCGATCACCGCGGAGCCGCTGACGCCGACCGCACTGCAGGCCACGCTGATTGGTGGTGTCGGTGGCGTGCTGGTGGTGTTCGCCATCCTCGGCTTTGACAAGATCAAGATCGACGATCCGGTCGGTGCCATCTCCGTACACGGCGCTGCCGGTATCTGGGGCACTCTGGCTGTCTGCCTGACTAATGGCGACGCCAGCCTTGGCGCACAACTGTTGGGTATTGGCAGCATCTTCGCCTGGGTGTTCATTGCCAGCCTGATCGTCTGGGGCATCATCAAGGCAACGGTTGGCCTGCGGGTATCCGAGGAGGAGGAATACGACGGTGTCGACCTGGTCGAGTGCGGGATGGAAGCCTATCCCGAGTTCACCAACAAGTAGTGATCTAATCGTCAGGGCCGGAAGGTTTCGACCTTCCAGCACCTCATCACGAAAAATGATGGTCGAACAATCGCAAAGGGCGCTCAGGCGCCCTTTGTTTTTTTCTGCGGCGCGCTAGAATGCGCCCGTTGAAAAGAGGACGACGAACATGTGGCAGCAACGGCTGATCACCCTGCGTCCACGGGCGCGAGGCTTTCACCTCGTAACCGATGAATTGCAGGATGCGTTACCGGAACTGGCGAGCTATAGGGTGGGTCTGTTACACCTGTGGCTGCAGCACACGTCGGCGTCTCTGACTGTCAACGAGAATGCCGACCCGGCGGTACGCCGCGACTTCGAGCGCTTTTTTCGCCGTCTCGTCCCTGAGGACGCGGTGGGCTACGAGCACTGCGACGAAGGCCCGGATGATCTACCGGCGCACTTCAAGTCGAGCCTGTTGGGTGTTCAGTTGCAGATCCCCGTGAGTCATGGGCGTCTGGCGCTGGGTACCTGGCAGGGGATTTATCTCGGCGAGCACCGTGAGCAGGGTGGTGCGCGTCGAGTGCTGGCGACCTTGCAAGGTACGGCAAATTGAATTTTTTCCAGGTGTTCGGCAATGACGGACGACTGGGCTATAACTAACCTGCTTTTCGCAAGTCATGAGGCTGAACATGAGCGACGAAGAACTGGAACAAGACGAGCTGGAAGGTGCTGACGAGGACGACGGTGAGGAGCTGGCGGCCGCGGATAGCGATGATGGCGATGACGAAAGCGAATCCAGCAGCGCAGCGCCTGCCAAGGGCAAGGCCAAGAAGGCGGTAGAGGTAGAAGAGCTGCCGAGTGTCGAAGCCAAGCAGAAGGAGCGTGATGCCCTGGCTCGCGCCATGGACGAGTTCTTGTCGCGTGGCGGCAGGGTGCAGGAGGTGGAGCCCAATGTGGTGTCCGATCCGCCCAAGAAGCCAGACAGCAAATACGGCAGTCGCCCCATCTGAGGCAAAGCCGGTTGCACACGCAAAAGCCCGCCTGAGAAGGTGGGCTTTTGCGTTTTAGGGGTTCGAAAATGCAGTGGCGGTGGGGCGCTACGCCCAGCGCTGCAGCAATGCTGGCAGCTCGCTGAGGCTGCGGATCTGTGCGTCGGCCTCGTCGTCACCAGCCCAGGCTTTGCCTTCCGGGTTGAACCATACCGCGCGCCAGCCCGCTGCGCGTGCGCCGGCGATATCGTCGCCGGGATGATCACCAATATGCACGGCCTGTTCGGCCTGCATGCCGGAGCGGCTGAGCGCCTCCTGGAACGGCTTGGGGTCAGGTTTACCGACGCCCAACTCTTCGGCGCAGAGGATAAAGCTGAAGTAGTCGGCCAAGCCCAGGCGGCGTACGTCGGCGTTGCCGTTGGTGATTACCCCGAGATGATACTGGTTGGCCAACTGCTCTAGTGTGGTAACCGTATCGGCAAAGAAGGTGATCGCATGCCGTGCCTCGAGCATGGCCTGGAAGGCGCCTTCGGCCAGGTGTTGGGCTTCGTCAGGCGCATGACCAACGCCTTCCAGGGCGTGACGCAGGGTTCGGCGGCGTAGCTCGCTAAGGCGATATTTCAGGCTGGGTTCGGCCTCCAGCAGGCGGCCGCGGGTCTGCCCCAGGTAATCCACCGGCTGGCTTGCCAGGCGCGGTGCGTGGGCGCTGATCCAGTCACGCATAGCGGTCTCGGCGCCCAAAATCACCGGGCGGTTGTCCCACAGGGTGTCGTCGAGGTCGAAGGTGACCAGGCGGATACTCATGAGTCCTGTTCCTTGCGGCGTTTGGCCCGTGGATGAGCACTGTCGTAGACCTTGCTCAGGTGCTGGAAGTCCAGATGGGTGTAGATCTGCGTGGTGGCGATGTCGGCATGCCCCAGTAGCTCTTGCACCGCGCGCAGATCCTGAGAGGATTCGAGCATATGACTGGCGAAGGAGTGACGCAGCATGTGCGGATGAATGTGCTGACCGAGTTCGCTGATGCCCGCCTGGCGCACTCGCAACTGCACGGCGCGGGCGCCGATGCGTCGCCCCTGACGGCTGATGAATACCGCGCCATCCGCCGGGTTGGCCAGGGCACGCAGTGGCAGCCATTGCTCCAGGGCTTCACGGGCCTTGCTGCCGACCGGCAGCTCACGCACCTTGTTGCCCTTGCCGACCACTCGCACCAGGCCAGCAGGCAGGTCGAGGCCGTCGAGGTCGAGCGCGACTAGCTCCGACAGGCGCAGCCCCGAGGAATAGAACAGTTCGAGCATGGCGTGATCGCGGCGGGCGATGAGGTCGTCTTCCTGAGCGCCATCGAGCAATTGGCTGGCGCGATCCACATCCAGCACCTTTGGCAGCCTGCGCTCGCCCTTGGGCGGTGTCAGGCCGCTGGCGGGGTCGTGGCGGCAATGGTTTTCACGGATCAGATAGCGATACAGGCCACGAGTGGCCGAAAGCAGGCGCGCGAGGCTGCGTGCCGACTGGCCTTCCATGTGCAGGCGAGCCACCTGGCGACGCAGACGTGAGGTATCGAGGGCGCCCCAATCGGCGAGTTGTTCCTTCTCGCAGTAGGCAAGCAGCTTGTTGAGGTCGCGGCGGTAGCCATCCAGGGTATGGACAGACACCTGGCGCTCGCTACGCAAGTGTTCGAGATAGGCCTCAAGGTCGGCGGCAAGCTTCACGCTAAAAACTCCGTTGGATGGGTTAGCGGCGCCTGGTACAAGCCCTTGGTGTCTTCAGACATTCGCGCGCGACTTAACCCATCGAGTGCTCAGGCGTGAGGCTTACGCCCGACCTTCGAGTGCTCCGAATGTCTGGGTATTACCTGACCGAACGCAGCGGTGTGGAGAACCGTGGCAACACTCGCGACAGGACTTCGGCGATATAGCCTAGAAACAGCGTGCCCAGAGAGCTCTTGTAATGCTGCGAATCGGCACTGCCGATTGCCAGCACGCCATGCAGGCCCTGATACGACAGGCCAACCACGGCCGCCGAGCCGACGTCCGCGCCGGCCTCGCCGAACAGAAAGTTCAACTCGTGCTCGCGCAGCACACCGCAGATGGTCTTGCCGCCCGCCAGCAGGCCACCGATGGCCTGATGGGCCTCCGCGCTGCTGACGCTGCGGCCGACCGGCAGCGGTGTGTCACTGAACAGGATCAACCCCACGAAGGGCACCTGGAACTCACGGCGCAGGCTGTCCTCGACGCAACTGACCACTTCTTCGAGGCTGCTGGCGTCCATCAGATCGAGTATCAGGCGGCGCGTCTTGTCGAACAGCCGGTCGTTGTCGCGGGCCACGTCCATCAGGTGCGACAGACGCTGGCGCATCTCGATATTGCGTTCGCGTAGCAGTTTGACCTGACGCTCGACCAGCGACACGGTATCGCCGCGCTGGTGCGGAATACGCAGTTCAGGGATCAGTTCATCGTGGTCGATGAAGAACTCGGGGTGCAGGCGCAGGTAGGCGGCGACGGTTGCCGAGTCCAGGGGTTTGGGCGAATCCTGCTGGTCTGTCATAGGCGAACCTGTCCTTCGTACACGCGCACGGTGGGGCCGGTCATCATAACCGGCTGGCCAGGGCCTGCCCACTCGATGGTCAGCTTGCCGCCTGGCAGTTCCAGTTGCACGGGCGAGTCCATCCAGCCCTGGCGGATCGCGGCGACGGCTGCGGCGCAGGCCCCGGTACCACAGGCCTGGGTTTCCCCGGCGCCGCGTTCCCAGACGCGCAAGCGGCCGCGCTGGCGATCGACAACCTGCAGGAAACCGACGTTTACCCGCTGTGGAAAACGCGGGTGATGCTCCAGCTTTGGCCCCAGTTCGTGCACTGGCGCGCTGTCGACATCATCGACACGCAGCACGGCATGGGGGTTGCCCATGGAGACTGCCGCCAGCTCGTGTGCTTTGCCTTCAACCTCGACGGCGTAGCTCAGGGCTTCGGCGTCGGCCTGGAAGGGGATCTGCTCGGGCACCAGGCGCGGCGCCCCCATGTCCACGGTGATCAGGCCGTCAGCGCGAACCTGCAGCTCGATGATGCCGCCCTTGGTTTCCACACGGATGGTTTTCTTCACCGTCAGACGCTTGTCCAGTACGAAGCGGGCGAAACAGCGCGCGCCGTTGCCGCACTGTTCCACTTCGCTGCCGTCGGAATTGAAGATGCGGTAACGGAAATCCACGTCCGGATGCTGCGGCGGTTCGACCAGCAGCAACTGATCGAAGCCGACGCCGGTGTGGCGATCGCCCCACTGCTTGGCGTGCTTGGGCTGGATATGGGCATGCTGGCTGACCAGGTCGAGAACCATGAAGTCGTTACCCAGGCCATGCATCTTGGTAAATCGCAATAACATCGGCATCACTCCGGCAGGCGGCTTTCGCCCGCGAAGAGTTCGTCCAGAGTTTCTCGCCGACGCACCTCGAAGACCTGCTCGCCATCCACCATCACCTCGGCGGCGCGCCCGCGGGTGTTGTAGTTGGAGCTCATCACGAAGCCATAGGCACCCGCCGAGCGCACGGCCAGCAGGTCACCTTCGGCCAGCGTCAGGTCGCGTTCCTTGGCGAGGAAATCACCGGTTTCGCAGATCGGCCCAACGATATCGTACTGACGGCTGGCGCCTTCGCGCGGCTGTACCGGCACCACGTCCATCCAGGCCTGATACAGGGCCGGGCGGATCAGGTCGTTCATCGCCGCATCGACGATGGCGAAATCCTTGTGCTCGGTATGCTTGAGGTATTCCACGCGGGTCAGCAGCACGCCGGCGTTGGCGACGATGAAGCGACCCGGCTCGAACACCAGTGCCAGATCGCGGCCTTCGATGCGCTGGCGCACCGCCTGGATGTAGTCACCGGCCAGTGGTGGTTGCTCATCGCGGTATTGCACGCCGAGGCCGCCGCCCAGGTCGATATGACGAAGGTGGATACCCTGCTCGGCAAGGCGGTCGACCAGCACCAGCAGGCGGTCGAGCGCATCGAGAAATGGCGGCAGACTGGTCAGCTGCGAACCGATATGGCAATCGACGCCGACCACCACCAGGTTGGGCAGGGCGGCAGCGCGGGCGTAAACCGCCTCGGCATCGGCGATGGCGATACCGAACTTGTTTTCTTTCAGGCCGGTGGATATGTACGGGTGAGTGCCCGCGTCCACGTCCGGGTTGACGCGCAGGGAGACCGCCGCGGTCTTGCCGAGCTCGGCTGCGACCTGCTGCAGGCGCTCCAGCTCGTCGGTGGATTCGACGTTGAAACAGTGCACGCCCACTTCCAAGGCACGGCGCATATCGTCACGGCTCTTGCCGACGCCGGAGAAGACGATCTTGTCGGCAGTGCCGCCAGCGGCCAGAACGCGTTCCAGCTCACCGCGCGAGACGATGTCGAAGCCCGCGCCCAGGCGCGCCAGAACGTTCAGCACGCCGAGGTTGGAGTTGGCCTTGACGGCGAAACACACCAAGTGTGGCATGCCGGCCAGCGCATCGGCGTAGGCGCGGTACTGCGCCTCGATGTGAGCGCGAGAGTAGACATAGGTAGGCGTGCCGAAGCGCTGGGCAACGGCGGACAACGCCACACCTTCCGCGAACAGCGAGCCGTCGCGGTATTCGAAGGTGTTCATGAGCCGTCCTTATCTGTCTTGCGCAGGTGCGGACTGGGTATCATCCGGCAGGTACAGTGGGCCTTTCTGGCCACAGCCACTGAGCAGGGTGGTGACGGCGACGAGCGCGATGAGGGCAGTGAACAGCCGCTTCATGGTCAAATCCTTGTAATAAAGCATAATTGCCCCGGAGTATACCGACCCCCCGGCATGTTGCCTATGCAGTGGGGCTCCCGTCCGGCGGGGCTTTGTCCTGGCACACTGACGCGCGACAGTTGTTTCTTTTGCGTACGATGTTGCTGAATCTTTCTTGAGGTAAGTGCAATGAGTTTGACCGAAGCCCGTTTCCACGACCTGGTCGATGCCGTGCAGCAGGCGGTGGAAGACATCTTCGACGACAGCGATCTGGATCTCGATCTGGAAAACTCCGCTGGCGTGCTGACGGTGCGCTTCGAAAATGGCTCGCAGCTGATTTTCAGCCGTCAGCCTGCGCTGCGTCAGCTCTGGTTGGCGGCCCGCTCTGGTGGCTTCCACTTCGATTACGAAGAGGACAACCAGCGCTGGATATGCGACACCAGTGACGAGCTCTTGAGCGAGATGCTTGATCGCATCGTTGCTGAACAATCAGGCGCCAATCTTGATTTCGATGAAATCTGAAATCGTTGCTGCTGATCGGTCTTTGGCTGATTCGCCCATTGCGTCTCCTTGTGTGCGGCGCTGCTGCTTGAACGAGGCTGACAGGTGCCTGGGTTGTGGGCGTCTGATGGCGGAAATTCTCGAGTGGGGTAACGCCGATGAGGGGCGCCGGCGCGTTATCCGAGCGCTGGCCAAAGAGCGCCTTGGGGCCAGCTAAGCCTGCTCTTGTTTATTTGGGTGGCTGTGTTACGGTCGGCTCAACCTGTACAAAACCCCGTCGTCTCGATGGGGTTTTGCTTTTTTAGCGTCCTGCAAAGGAGATATGCACGCACCATGGCCAGCACAACGTCCATCACCATTACCCGCCTCGATCTGCAGCGTTTGGAGCAATTGCTCGACAGCCTCGATGATATCGGCCCGGCTGCCGAAGCTTTGCAGGCCGAATTGGATCGGGCTGAGGTGGTCAGCCATGACCAGGTGCCAGCGGGCGTGGTGACCATGAATTCGCGCGTGCATTGTCGCGAAGAAGGCAGCGGCAAGGACTATCACCTGACCCTGGTTTACCCGCAGGACGCAGGCGGCGAAGGCAAAGTCTCGATCCTTGCGCCGGTCGGCACGGCTTTGCTGGGCCTGAGCGTTGGCCAGCATATCGATTGGCCGGCGCCGGGTGGTAAGCAACTCAAACTGACCCTGCTGGCGGTGGAATATCAGCCGGAAGCGGCAGGCGAGTACGTCCGTTAAGGCGGCCTGACTCGTAACGAGTCAGTGCTCCGTAGCCTGGGTCGAGTGCCGCGACCCGGGAATCTGCTCAGGCGGGCGCAAGTCCCAGCTCTATCGGTTCGCAGGCCGCTCCACACTCCTGAAGATCAATGCTGCGCTCGAACAGGCGCTGCACCGCTGGCTGGTGGCTGACGCCGATCTGCGTTAGAGAGCACGCAGGGCATTGTTCAGCGCCTCTTCCAGGCTGGCTTTGTAGCGCAGGTAGTGCACCACCGACGGCTGCCGGTCGCCCAGCAGAGCGGAAAGATCCAGGTCGGTGATGTAGCAGGGGTAGCGCTCTGCCTCGCTGCGCAGGGCAAGGATATGCCGGGCGACGGCGCTGAACAGGTTGTCGCCGTATTCGAGTTCGGAGAATTCCCGGTGGTTGCAGTACAGGCTGATGTAGGCGCGCTGGCCGCTGCCGGGTTCGACGATTGCCTGCACGTCGTAAAAAGGCTGGCTCACTTGTGTCAGTGGCGCGGGTCGCGGCTCGAGGCGTTGGGCGCGCAGTGGTGCGGCAGGCTGCAACTGCTGATAGATGATCTCTAGCGGTGCTTGTGGGTTTTCCAGGGCGAGCGTGGCGTTGCGCCGGTACAGCAGCGACTGCAGAAAACGCTGCAGGGGGGCCAGCAGGCTGGCTTCGTCATGGAAGGTTGCCTGAGTGCGCCACACCGCGCCATGCTCGTCGAGCACAGTGATTTGCGCCTGGGTACCCGCTTCGTACAGACGATAGAACACTTGAATGCAAGTGGGCCGGCCGGCGCTGAGAATCAGCGCCAGATCCTCGCCTTCAAGGGCGTTACGGTCGAGCCTCAGGCGGGTGTACTCAACACGATCCTGGGCCAGGTGTTCGAGCAGTGCTGGCAGGTCGTCCAGTGTGATGTGACGAACCTGGCCAGGCGTCAATTCGAGCAGGTGATAACGCCGGGTGATTTGCAGCAGATAGCGCTGTCGCTCGCCGCTGTCGACGCTGGCGATCAGCTCGCGCATCAGATCCTCTACACGCTCGGCGATGGTCACCGCGCGATTGCGGCAGAAACAGCGCACATGGAGGGTGGGGCGATCGCCATTGGCAGGCAGCGTGTTGAGCAGGCCGGCGATGCAGTCGAGCAGGGCATTGGGGCCTTCGTAGCGCTCCACCAAGAGCTCGTTCCAGCTGTTGAGGGTGATCAGATCAAGGGTCAACACCAGGTTCTCACGCACGCCGGAGTAACCCAGCGGATCCGTGCGCTCGCTGGTCATGTGCACATTCATCTGACTGTGCTGTTTTAGCGGGTCGACGCCGACGTTGACCAGCAATAGCACTTCTCTAGGCTGGCGCGCGCGTAGCAGGGCGCTTTCCGGCACGCTGTCCAGCGGCATGGGCAGTGTCTGCGCCAGGCTGGTGAGGAGGTTGCTGAGTTCGAATTCGCTGAGGTCGCTGTCGTTTGGGTGCAGTGACAGGTGCGTGCCGCTGTCGATGACGCCGTTGCGGTGGCCCCAGGCAAGCAGTTCGATCAGGCTACGGGCTTGTCGCAGTGGTGCGAAGTCCAGCCATTCTTGAGCGCCAAGGCTGCCATTGAAGAGCGCCCAGTGGCTGCCCTTCGGCGCGGGGCAGTACACCAGGGTCAGGGTGTCTTCGCCCAGATCCGGAGCGATACCCGGGTTGATGAACTCCACCTTGCCGGCCCGACGTTCGAACGCGGCATACAGACGCCGGCCAAGTACCGCTAGTTCACGGGTATCAGGTGCTGCAGCACCGGTATGGTTGCGTGCGAATAAGGATAGAAAGCGGTAGCTGTAATTGAGTTCGTTGACCAAGGCCTGACGCTCCGCGCTTACCTGGCGGACTTTCCATTGGCTGCGGCTGTCGAGTATTACCAATTGGCGTTCGCCCCAACCCCACTCGGCGGTCAGGCGTTCCAGCAACAGCCGCTGCCAGCTCTTGGCGCGGCTACGCGGCGGTTTGCTGAGCTTTTTGTTGACCTTCAGGTACAGGCAGCGACGCATTAGTTCAAGGCGCTCTGGCTCGCTGCGAGCCTTGAGGTACTCCTCCAGCCGACGGTAGATCAGGACGTAAGGGTCGAGCTCGTCAAGATCCAGCTGGCCGTCGTATACCGACTGTTTGAAGCGCAGCGACAGACACTCCACCCGTGGGTGCTCGCTGGCGTAGACCTCGGTGAGCAGTAGTTTGAGTGCCGATTTGTATGGTGATTCGATGCCCTTGAACAGTTGCCACATGCCCGCGCCGATGAATTCCCCGGACGGCACATGGGCCAGGTGACCGAGGTCGAGCACCTCCTCGGCACGGATGAAACGCTTGCTCAGCAGGGTTGCGGTAAATAGCTCGTAGCGATGCTCGTCGACAGTGGGCACAAGCCACCAGAGCGGTGTGCGGCCACCCAGCCAGATTGCTGTTCGGTAGAACTCGTCTAGCAGCAGAAAGTGTTGAGTGGTGCCGCAGTCGTCTGACGTGAGTCGCTCTTCGCGTTCTCCAGCACGAAAACGCTGCGGATCGATCAGGAAGAAATGCGCCTCGGTGCCTTGGCTGGCGGCCCAGGTTTGCAGCAGGTCGCACTTGCGGCGCAGCTCGTCGCGGGCAGCAGCGGTAAGGTCGCTGGCATGGCAGAGCCACAGATCCATGTCGCTCTGCTCGGCCTGAGCCACGGTACCAAGGCTGCCCATCAGAAACAGGCCATGGATTGGCGTGGGCGCTGGGCCGTGGGCTGGTTTATAGGCGAAGGAGCGAGTCAGGCGCTGTGCCTCGGTGAGCAGCTCGGCACTGGGCTCGAAGCCGCTAAGACCGGCAGGTGTCTGTGCGGAGACGTAACCGGGCAGCAGCGGATGATTGACGTGAAACAACAGTGGCAGAAGTGTGAGCACCCGCTGCTGGCGGCTCGATAATGCCTGCATGGCCCGCTCTTGGCGCCCGTGATTGATGCGCATGAAGCGTGCGCGCAACTGGGTGAGCACCTTGCGGTCAATGCCGTCGTCAATATCTGGGCGTAGGGGCGGGTGGCGCTTCATGCTCAGGCTCGGCCGAATGGTGAGCAAGACTAGGGTGTGTTTCCGTTTCAGCGCAAGCTGTGTTGCGAAGGGCTGAGCAGTCGCCCTGATAGATGCTGAGTACTTGGTCGAAACGTTATGCGGGGAGGTGCCTGCCGCCATCAGGGCAGCAGGCGTTGGTCAGCGATCAGGCGGGTTGTGGTGCGGTGAGAATGGCCCGCAAGCTTTGCGCATGCTCGGCTGCCTCGTGACCCAGACGGGTCAGGTAGCCGCCATCGCTGAGGCTGATTAGCCCCTTCTCGTGCAGGCGCCCGGCAGCGGCGACGGCAGAGGGTGCTGCAGTATGGTGGATCTTCAATCCCTCCTGACCGTTGTCCAGATTGAACAGCAAAAGGATTTCCAGTTCGGCGACCAGTTCGGCGGTAAATGCCATGGTGACTCCTGCCTGTTGTTGTCGTACACGGCGTCTGCCGTGGGCTCCGGGGGTGTCTGGCGCCCCGCAGGGCAAGTGTAGTCAAGCCAGCGTCAGTTCGCTGGGGCGTGTTGCCAGCTATCGAGAATCTGTTGGTAGCGGCCATTGTCATGGATGGTGCGCATGCCCTGCTCGAAGCGCTTGACCAGCTCCGCCGCGTTGGGTTGGTGACGCGAGAAACTCAGGTACAGCTTGGGGCGATGCAGGGTCGCCACCGCCACGAACTGCCCTTGCAGCTCCGGGTTTTCGCGAAACAGCGCCTGTGCAGTGCCGCGGTAGGCGGCGACGAAGTCGACACGGCCATGTTGCAGCATCAGAAAACCGCTCAGGTCGCGGCGCACCGGCACGCGGATGACCTGCGGATCGTCATCCAGGCGTGGGCCGTACTCGTAGCCGATGGTCACGGCAACCTTGCGTCCGTCCAGATGCTCGAGCTTTTCGTCGGGTGCGCTATTACGTGGTGCCCAGAGCAGGATGTCATCACTGAATAATGGCTCGCGCGGGATCAGGAAGTCACTGTCGATGCGCTTGTCCGGCGAGGTGTTGAAGCATGCTGCCAGTTGGCCGTCGTGAGCCATCTGCATGCAGCGCGAATAGGGGTATGGCACCAGTTCGATGGGAATGTCGCTGGCGCCGAAGGCCGCTTCGACGATATCCACTGACATGCCCTGAATCTTGCCGTCACGGTACGCGGTGTAGGGATACCAGTCGTCTTCGGCGCCGATGCGCAGGGTTTCCTGGCTCCGCACCGAGCTGTTCGCTGCAACCAGCAGCAGCGCAAGGCAAAAGCGGATAGAGGTGGAATTGCGCATCCGTAGCTAATCCACATGGGCTATCGAAACACCTTACCAGCGAGCCAGACAGTGGAAAAGGTGGCTCGCGGTCATTGCCGGTTCAGCTTTCCTCGGGCAGCGTCGGCAGGGCCCGTAGCGCCTGCTCGTAACCTTCAGCATCGAAGGGACGATCCTCGCGCAGCATGGCGTCCACTTCGTGGGCGAGCACCATGGCCATCATCTGCACGATCTCTTCGCGCTCGTAGCCCACCAGTGTCAGCTTGTTCAGTACTGACTGAGTGAAGGCCGGCTCACCGGATTCCAACTGATTCTCGATGGCCTGAATCAGGGTGTGCTCGGTGAAGGTTTCGTCGTCGTGCTCGTCGGCTGTGCTCATGTCGCAGATCCATGTAGCTGGAAGAAGCTGCCAGTTTAGACAGGGCGCGCACAGGCTGGCCACGCGAAATACCATGCGTGCAATTTATTCCTATAATGTGGGAGTTTGTTTCGCATATTGAGAATTGCGAAAAAGCCGATTAGAGTCCATCGCCAGGAGAGCCCCATGCCCGATAAAAACAACAATCAAGCACCTACGGGTGCCCAGGCGCTGTTCAGAGGCCTGGCTGTAATCGACGCCGTTGCCCAAGGCGCCAGTAGCCTGGTCGACATCGGCGCGACTATCGGCTGCACGCGTAGTACAACCCATCGTCTGATCGCCGCCTTGGTACAGGCCGGTTACCTGCGTGCCATCGGTGGCAGTGCCGGTGGCTATCAGCTCGGCCCCAAGCTCATCGAGCTGGGCTACAAGGCCCGTGCGCAAATGCCGTTGGCAAACGTTGCGCGGCCCCATCTCGAAGCGCTGGCACGCCTTACACAGGACACTGTGCACTTGGGTATTCGAGACGACGGCGATGTGCTCTACATCGAGAAACTGCCGAGTAGCCGCGGCCTGGAAATGCGCTCGCGGATTGGCCTGCGTATGCCGCTGGCGCTGACTGGCATCGGCAAGTCACTGATGCTCGATCTGCCTGAAGCGCAATGGCTTGAGTTCTATGAGCAGGGCCTGCAGCGTCGCGCCGGGCAGTCTGGTCTGCGTGAAGAGTTCACTCCCTGGGACGATTTCCGCGGGCTCATGAGCCGCTATGCCGAAGGCGGCTTCAGCTTCGATCTGGAAGAGAACGAGCTGGGCGTGCGTTGTGTCGCTGCGCCAGTGCGCGATGCCAGCGGGCAGATCGTCGCCGCGCTGAGTGTCGCCAGTGCCATTCCTTACATGCCCGAAGCGCGCTTGCACGAGTTGCGCCCGGACGTGATCGCCTGTGCCGTCGCCATTTCCCGAGAACTGGGCTGGAGTGCCTCATGACCGAACGCCTCACGCCGACGCTGATCGCCCTCGACTGGGGCACCTCGTCGCTACGCGCCTATCTGCTCGGTGAGAGCGGCCGGGTGCTGGCCACGCAAAGCCGGCCCTGGGGCATCCAGCACACGCCGGATGGCGACTTCGCCCGCGCCTATGAAGAACTGGTAGGTGATTGGTACCGCCAATGGCCTGGCCTGCCTGCGCTGGCGTGCGGCATGATTGGCAGCCGCCAGGGCTGGCGCGAGGTTCCCTATGCACGCTGCCCGGCCACTGCGAGTGATCTGGTCGATGGGCTGTTGGCGCTGGATACCGCCTGCGGCACGCTGCATCTGCTGCCCGGTGTGCTCGATGCCAGCGCACTGCCCAACGTGATTCGTGGTGAGGAAACCCAGGTGTTCGGCGCCCTGCAACTGGCCCCGGAACTGCGTGAGAATGCCTTGCTGGTGTTGCCTGGCACCCACAGCAAATGGGTGACGGTACGCGACGGCGCGATCAGCCACTTCACCACCCATATGACCGGCGAGCTGTTCGCGGTCTTGCGTGATCATTCGATTCTTGGCCGCCCGGCCCGTGAGCAGGGTAGCGAGCGCAGCGATGAGGCATTCTTTCGTGGCCTTGACGCCGCCCGGCAGAGTGCCGCCGAAGGCGTTTCCGGGCGCCTGTTCAGCACCCGCAGCCTGTTGCTGACCGAACGCCTGACCGCAGGTGAGAGCCTGGATTACCTCTCTGGGCTGCTGATTGGTGAGGAACTGCGCAGCGTGCTCGCCGGCCTTGAGGGCGGTGCCTGTCCGCCGCTGGTACTGATTGGCGATGCGCATTTGTGCGAGCGCTATCGCCTGGCCCTGGCCCGCTTTGGCATCGACTCTGTGCGTACTCTGGAAAACGCCGGGGTCGCAGGGCTCTGGCACCTGGCCTGCGCCGCCGCGCTTGTCACCGCAACGCCCACCGTCGTTTCGAGGAGTGCTCTGCATGTCTGATTCCTATCTGCAGCAATTGCCACTGATCGCCATCCTGCGTGGCGTTAAGCCCGAGGAGATCGTGCCGGTCGGCCTAGCGCTATATGAGGCCGGCTTCCGCTTGATCGAGATTCCGCTCAACTCGCCGCAACCCTTGAAGAGCATCGGCTTGCTGGCCGCTGAACTGGGTGATCGCGCGTTGATCGGGGCCGGCACCGTGCTCAGTACCGGGCAGGTCGAGGAGGTGGCGCAGGCCGGTGGCCGGCTGATCGTGTCGCCCAATTGCAACCCTGAGGTGATTCGCGCCACACGCCGCGCCGGGTTGTTCAGCTCGCCTGGGGTGGCCACGCCCAGTGAAGGTTTTGCCGCGCTAGAAGCCGGCGCCCAAGTACTCAAGCTGTTTCCCGCCGAGCAGTTCAACCCGTCGATCGTCAAGGCCTGGCGTGCGGTGTTCTCGCGCGATATCGCCCTGCTGCCGGTCGGCGGTATCACGCCTGCCGGCATGGCGGCCTACGTGGATGCCGGTGCCAGCGGCTTTGGACTCGGTTCGGCGCTGTACAAGCCAGGCATGAGCGCTGCTGAAGTGGGCGAAAACGGCAAGGCCTTCGTGGCGGCCTGGAGGACGACGCAGCACTGAGATTCGCTGCACCCGATCAACATGACAGCCGTACTCGACAATAATAAAAGGAGAGCTCGTTATGCTCGTTAACCATGCACCTCGCATGTCGCAGTCTTCTACCCTCGGCAAACTGCTGAGCCGCGCCGGCTGCAAGCTGGCCGCACTGACCCTGGCGCTGGGCCTGGCTATGCCGGCGATGGCCGCCGAATGGCCGAGCCGCCCGGTGAGCATTATCGTGCCGGCCGGCGCGGGCGGAGGCTCCGACGGTACTGCCCGTATCCTGTCCAAGTACCTCAAGCAGGAGCTGGGGCAGCAGTTCAACGTCATCAACCTGGGGCAGGGCGGTGGCGTGGTCGGCATCCAGAAAATCATCAGCTCCAAGGCCGATGGTTATACCCTGGGCATCCTGTTCAACTATGCCCACTACAAGGAAATGGGCCAGGCCGACTTCAAGGCCAGCGACTTCACGCCCATCGGCCAGTACAACTTCGACCTGGCCGGCTTCCAGGTCAATACCGACTCACCCTTCACCAGCCTGCGTCAGGCGCTCGATGCGCTGAAAGCCGACCCCGCCAAGTACACCATCGCCTGTGCTGGCGGTTGCGGCGGCTCCTGGCCGATGGCCGTGGCCGGGCTGCTGGATGCCTGGCAGGTCGATCTGCAGAAGATCCGCATGATTCCCGGCCAGGGCGCCGCTGCGGCGATGCAGGACCTGGCTGCCGGAGGCGTCGACTTCGTGCCGTGCTCGCTGCCGGAGGCCGATGCGCTGCTGCGTTCCAACAAGGTGCGCAGCCTCGCGGTATTCGGTTCCGAGCGCCAGGCTGCCTACCCGGATGTGCCGACCCTGAAAGAGGAAACCGGTCTGGATCTGGAGCTGGGTTCGTTCCGTGCGCTGGTGGCACCTGCCGGCCTGCCGGACGACATCAAGGTCAAGCTTGAGGCCACTCTGGAGAAAATCTACAACGACCCCGAATGGCGCAAGGAAATGGAGGCCCGTGGCTTCCGTCCGCAGTGGCGCAATGCCGAAGCCTTCGGTGAGTACCTGGAGCAGCACACCCGTGACGTCCAGGCCCTGATCAGCAAGCTCAATCCGTAATCGCTGTGCCACCCGCCTGCTCGTAGAGGGCAGGTGCGGTGCATCGGTTGGTCGACAGGAGCGCAGCATGAAACTCAGCGACATCACTCTCGGGGTGCTCTTCACCCTGCTTGGCCTGGGCGTATTGCTCAATGGCCAGCAGATGAAAGTGTCCCCATTCTTTCAGTACGGGGCGGGGTTCTTCCCGTCCATCATCGGCGGTTTGCTGGCCTTGTGTGGCGTGATCTTGCTGGTCAAAGGTGTACGCCTGGCACGCAGTTCGGAGGGTGATGGTTTCTGGCTGGTGCAGGCTGAGCCCTGGTTTCGTAACCGCGAGCAACTGATCAACGTTGTGTTGGTGCCCTTGCTGGTGCTGGCCTTGGTGGCGACCATCGAAACCGTCGGTTTCCCGCTGTGCAGCGTGATAGTGGTCGGTGTGCTGTGCCAGCGTTTCAGTGGTCGGCCGCTGCTGTCGTGGGTGACCGCTGTGCTGGTCACTCTATTCCTCTACCTGTTCTTTCAGCAGGTGATGAGCGTGCAGTTGCCCATGGGCTTTCTAACCGACTACCTAGGAGGCTGAGTGTGGACGCGATAATCAATGCTTTCGGCATGGTGATGACGTTCGAAGTCCTGGCGGTGATGGTGGTGGCTGCCATCTACGGGCTGTTCGTCGGTGCCATCCCTGGCCTCACCGCTACCATGGCCGTGGCGCTGATGGTGCCGGTGACCTTCTTCATGGATCCGGTGCCAGCAATCGCCGCGATCGTCACCATGGCGGCCATGGCGATCTTTTCCGGTGATCTGCCGGCGGTGTACATGCGCATGCCCGGCACACCGGCTTCGGCGGCCTACACCGAGCCTTGCTATAGCCTGGCGCAACGTGGCCTGGGCGAATACGCCCTGAGCATGAGCGCGATCAGTTCGGCAATCGGCGGCAGCATCGGCGTACTGGCACTGATTCTGTGTGCGCCGTTTCTGGCCGAATTCGCCCTCAATTTCAGCTCGTTCGAATATTTTTGGCTGGCCTGCATGGGCCTGACCGCTGCCATTGCGGTGTCCGACAGCTCGCCGGTCAAGGGCGCAGTATCGCTGCTGCTCGGTTTGCTGGTGGCCAGCGTGGGGTTGGATCCGGTGTCTGGCGAGGCGCGCTTCACCTTCGGCAATGCCGACCTGCTCGGCGGCCTGGGTTTTATCCCGGTGATCATCGGTCTGTTCGCGGTGGCGGAGATTCTGCGTTTCTGCACCCGCAACAGCCGCGCCGGCAACTCCCGGCAGGCCGCGCTGGTGCCGCAGAAGCCCATGTTGCTGCAGGCGCTGCGCGACATTTTCAAGTACAAGGTGGGCGTTGCTCAGGGTTCATTCGTCGGTGTGCTGGTAGGTATTCTGCCGGGCGCCGGCTCCGATGTGGCGGCATACATTTCCTACGCCATGTCCAAGCGCGCAGCGGCCAAACGCACCACGCCGGATGAGGTCAACATGGCCAAGATCGTCCCGGCTACCGCAGCCAATAACGCGGCGGTGGGGGGGAGCTTCATCCCGGCCACGGTGTTCGGCATTCCTGGCGACTCGCTGACCGCCATCGTCATTGGCGTGCTGTTCATGAAGGGCCTGAACCCGGGGCCGACGATCTTCACCGAGAACGCCGACATGATCAACGCGGTGTTCCTGGCCTTCCTGCTCGCCAACATCCTGCTGATTCCCTTCGGTTTTCTCGCCATCAAGCTGTTCAAGCGTGTGCTTCAGGTGCCGCAGAGCATCCTCATGCCGGTGATCCTGGCGTTCTCTATCGTCGGCGCCTTCGCCGTGGAAAACACGTTGTTCGCCATCGTCACCATTCTCGCCTTCGGCATCGTCGGCTTCCTGATGGAAGAGAACGGCTTCCCGTTGGCGCCGATGATTCTCGGCATCGTTCTCGGGCCGATGCTCGAGGAAACCTTTATCACCTCGATGATGCGCGCCCAGGGCGACCTGATGGTGTTCTTCGAACGTCCGGTCTCCCTGGTGCTGGCCATCATCACCCTGTCGCTGTGGATGTTGCCGCTGCTACTGCGCGTGCTCAAGCGCCGTGCCGGCATCGCCCCGCAACCACCTGCTCATCGCAAAGAGGAATGTACCCAATGACTTTCAATGACCTGCGCGGCAAGCGCGTACTGATCACCGGCTCCACCCTGGGCATCGGCCTGGCTACCGCGCGTGCCTTCGCCAAGCTTGGCGCCCATGTCGGCATCACCGCGCGCAACACGCCGGCCGATCTTGATGCACTGCTCAGCGAGCTGTCGGCCGATGGCGGCCAGGCTGCGTTTTTCGCCGGCGATCTCGGTAAAACCGACGCCTGCGTGGCCACGGTCGCGGCGTTCGTCGAACGCTTCGGCGGCATCGACGTGCTGATCAACAACGCCGGTGCGCTGCTGGAGCGCCGTGGTCTGGAGAACATCGACGACGCGTTCTTCGACGCTATGACCGACGTTAACCTGCGCTCGGCACTGATGGTCACCCGTGAGGCTATTCCGCATCTGCGCGCTTCGGCCAAGGCCAGCGGGCAGAGCGCGGCGGTGATCACCACCGGCTCGATCGCCGCGCATGGCGGTGGCGGCCCGGGTGCGAGCCTGTATGCGGCAGCCAAAGCCTGGCTGCACAATATTCAGCGCAACTGGGTGCGTGAATTCACCCCGGCCAATGTCCGCTTCAACATTGTCTCTCCGGGCACCGTGGACACCGCCTTCCATGCCGACAAGGACGACGCCGCACGCGCTGCGGTCAGCACCACCATTCCCATGGGCCGCTTCGGCACTCCGGAAGAAATGGCACCGTCGTACCTGTTCCTTGCCTCTCACGCCTGCAGTGGCTACATCACTGGTCAGGTGCTCGACGTTAACGGCGGGCAGGCGATGCCATGAGTGCGCCAGTCGCGTTCGCCCCTGGGGTGTTGAGCTATGGCATGCCTATCGGCCTGGCGCTAGCGCAGCACATTGCAGCGGCTGCCGAGCGGGAGGCCCGCGCCAATGGCTGGCCGATGGTGATTGCCGTGGCCGACAGCGGTGGCCATCTGGTGCTGTTGCACAAGCTCGATGAAGCGGCGCTGGGCAGTGTCGAGGTGGCGATCAAGAAGGCTTCCACCGCTGCGCTGTTCAAGCGCTCTACCAAGGGCTTCGAAGAGACCCTGGCCACCGGTGGAGCGGCACTGCGGCTGTTGTCGATGCACAACGCTATTCTGCTGGAGGGCGGTGTACCGCTGGTGCAGGACGGTAAGGTCATCGGCGCCATTGGCGTGTCGGGGATGCACCCGACTCAGGACGGGCAGGTAGCGCTGGCAGGAGCCGCAGCGCTGGAGTAGCTGCAGCGCCCGCGCATGCAAGGTGCGCGGGCGTGCTCACATTACGCGCGGTTGGCGATCTTCTGCAGGTTTTCGTGGATCTTGAACAGCACGATCATCAGCTCGCACCAGATACGCGCGCCGATGGCACCGCCGATCAGGGTGCCGAGGCCACCGAGAAAACTGCCATAACCGCTGAACATCATCGTCAGGCCACTGACCACCACGCTGAGCAGCAATAGCCAGTAGACGAAGGTGATGATTTTCGGGGTGAGCATCGCGTCGAAGAAGAACAGGTTCTTCATGGTGTAACTCCAGTCCATGGTAGGGATTCCCGAGCGTCGAGCCCGAGGCGGCGGCAGAGTAGCAGGCCAGAGCGGCCGCAGCCAGTTGGCCTGGAGCACTCGTGGTAAAGCGCCTGAAATGAGGTTAGCGTGCTCGTCCCGGCTGTCTATCAGAGGATACCTATCCATGCTCAGGCTCCACGGTTTCGCCGTCAGCAATTACTACAACATGGTCAAGCTCGCCCTGCTGGAAAAGGGGCTGCCCTTCGAAGAGGTGCGTGCGTACGCATCCCACGAAGAAGCCTTCCTGGCCATCAGCCCGCGGGGCAAGGTGCCGGTGCTGCAGTGCGACGAGGGCTTTATCAGCGAGACTTCGGCGATCCTCGAGTACCTCGAGACGCAGGGGCAGGGCCCCGCGTTGTTGCCGCAGTGCGCGTTCGAGCAGGCCAGGGTGCGCGAGCTGGCCAGGCACATCGAACTGTATATCGAATTGCCGGCGCGATACTGCTACGCCCAGGCGTTTTTCGGCATGCAGCTGGATCCGGCGATTCTCAAGAAGGGCCGCGAGGAGTTGCTCGCCGGTATCGCCTCGCTCAAGCGCCTGGGCAGGTTCTCGCCTTATGTGGCCGGTGAACACCTGAGCCTGGCCGACCTGTACTTCCTGTACAGCCTCGACCTGGCCGCCGCCGTGGCGCACAAGCTATTCGAGATCGATCTGCTCGCCGATTTTCCCGAGGCCCGTACGCTGCTCGAGCGCTTTGCCACGAACCCCAATGTACAGCGCATAGCGGTGGACAAAGAGGCGGCATTTGGGCCGTTCATGGCGCACATGAAGGCACGCCTGGCCGGTTGATCAGCCGGCGGCGAAGCTCGTCAGGGCTTCGCCAGTGAGGCGGTAGCCGATCCATTCGTTCTGCGGTTTCGCGCCGATGGAGTCGTAGAAGTCGATGGCCGGCTGATTCCAGTCCAGTACCGACCACTCGAAACGCCCGCAACCACGCGCCACCGCCAGTTTGGCCAGGTGGCGCAGCAGCGCCTTGCCTGCGCCAACACCGCGCTGTTGCGGGGTGACGTAGAGGTCTTCCAGATACAGGCCGTGCTTGCCCAGCCAAGTCGAGTAATTGAAGAAGTACACGGCGTAACCGATGGGCTCTCCGTCCAGCTCGCAGATCAGGCCATGGGCCGTGCCACCCTCGGCGAACAGACTGCTCTCGATGCCGGCAACGTCGGTCTTGACCTCATGCTCGGCCTTTTCGTAGATGGCCAGGTCGGTGATGAAACGCAGGATCAGGGCGGCGTCTTCGCGCACCGCAGGGCGAATGTTGAGTGACATCTCGTTCTTCCTGAAAGAGTGAATAGTGTTATCGAATGGTTACGTCAGTCAGCAGGCTGGTCAGGAAACGTTCGACTGCCTGGCGTGAATCCAGTCGCAGGTAATGACGATGAGCCGGGGCGTTGCGCATTTCTTCGCCGTAACGCTGCCGGTAAATGGCATGACGCGTCCAGGCCCAGACGAGAATCGACTGTTCGGGCTTGAGGCTGAACAGGTTGCTCCAGCGCTCGCGGTTGCCGTTCCACAGTACCTGGCGGCTGAACAACCGTCGCAATGTGCGCCACAGCACTTGGCGCATCACGGTTGGCCGCGGTAAATCCAGCCAGATCACCATGTCCGTGCGCTCCAGCACCAGAGGGCGAGCCGAGGAGTAGTTGCCTTCCACGACCCAGCCATCGCCCTCTATCGCCTCGGCGACCTGTGCCTGAAACTGCTCAGTGGGCAGGGTTTGCCAGTCGGGCTGGTGATACAGCGCATCCAGCTCGACATGGCGATAACCAAGCTGCCGTGCCAGGCGGCGCGACAGCGTGGTCTTGCCCACGCCCGAACAGCCGACCACCGAAATGCGTCGGCCGGCCATCATCAGCGCGAGGCGAGCAGGGCCCGACCACGTTCCACAGCCAGGCGTACCTGGCGTGGTGCGGTGCCGCCGATATGGTCACGGGCGTTCACCGAACCTTCCAGGGTCAGTACGGCAAACACATCCTGTTCGATCTGATCGCTGAAGCGGCGCAGTTCTTCGAGGCTCATCTCGGCCAGATCCTTGCCACTGTCCACACCGTACTTCACCGCATGGCCGACGATTTCGTGGCAGTCACGGAACGGAAGGCCCTTGCGCACCAGGTAGTCGGCGAGATCCGTAGCGGTGGAAAAGCCGCGCAGGGCCGCTTCGCGCATGATGGCGTGCTTGGGCTTGATCGCCGGAATCATGTCGGCGAAGGCGCGTAGCGAGTCGCGCAGGGTATCGGCGGCGTCGAACAGCGGCTCCTTGTCTTCCTGGTTGTCCTTGTTGTAGGCCAGCGGCTGGCCTTTCATCAGGGTCAGCAGGCCGGTCAGGGCGCCGAACACGCGGCCGGTCTTGCCGCGTACCAACTCGGGTACGTCCGGGTTCTTCTTCTGCGGCATGATCGAGGAGCCGGTGCAGAAACGATCCGGCAGATCGATGAACTGAAACTGGGCGCTGGTCCACAGCACCAGCTCTTCCGAGAAGCGCGACAGGTGCATCATGGCGATGGAGGCGGCCGCGCAGAATTCGATGGCGAAATCGCGATCCGACACGCCGTCCAGTGAGTTGCCACCCACGGCGTCGAAGCCGAGCAGTTCAGCGGTAATTTCACGCTGGATCGGGTAGGTGGTACCCGCCAGTGCGGCGCTGCCCAGGGGCATGCGGTTGGTGCGCTTGCGGCAATCGACCAGCCGTTCGTGGTCACGGCTGAGCATTTCGAACCAGGCCAGCAGGTGGTGGCCGAAGGTTACCGGCTGGGCGGTCTGCAGGTGTGTGAAGCCAGGCATGATGGTTTCGGCTTCACGCTCGGCCTGCTCCAGCAGACCCTGTTGCAGGCGGGTGATCTCGGCGAGGATCAGGTCGATCTCGTCACGCAGCCACAGGCGGATGTCGGTGGCCACTTGGTCGTTGCGCGAGCGGCCGGTGTGCAGCTTCTTGCCGGTCACGCCAATGCGGTCGGTCAGGCGCGCCTCGATGTTCATGTGCACGTCTTCCAGGTCGACGCGCCAGTCGAACTGGCCAGCTTCGATTTCGCTCTTGATCTGGGTCAGGCCGTCGATGATCGCATCGCGCTCCGCATCGGTCAGCACGCCCGCCTTGGCCAGCATGGTGGCGTGGGCGATGGAGCCCATGATGTCGTGGCGATACAGGCGCTTGTCGAACTCCACCGAGGCGGTGAAACGGGCGACGAAAGCGTCGACGGGCTCGCTGAAGCGGCCGCCCCAGGACTGATTGGTTTTTTCGTTGCTCATGGTCTGACTCGGCTGTATGCAGGTGCGGACGGGCCGGAAGTTTCCGGCACGACGGAAAAGTCTGCTGATGATAACAGACACGTCGGCCCGCGCAGCGGCTCGGGCGAGTGTTGGCTGGATCACAATTTGATCAGCAGTAACGCATTTCGGTGGGTTATTTCGCCCGCTTGCGGTGGGCTCTCTTGCTCGCTTCGAGGCGCGCGCGGACACTGCGGCGATGAACACCAATCGAAAAACCTCGACCCCCTCCGCGCCCGATGATTTCTTCGTGCCCGAGCTGTGCCAGCCCGAGGCGCTGCTCACCACCGTACTGCTCGCCGAACTGCTGGTGCTCGTGCTGGTACTCGCCGAGCCGATGCTGCCCGGTTTCGACTGGGTGCGCCTGGCGCTGACGTCGTTGTTCGTGCAGTGGATCGTACTGTTGTCCTCGGCGCTGCTGTGCCGCTTGCGGCCCCTGCTCGCCCGGCTGCAGGCCATGTGGGCCGGGGCGGCGTGCTGCGCCCTGGTGGTCGGCCTGACGCTCGGCTGTACGGCGGTCGCCGATTACTACGACCTTGGCGGGCCGCTGCCCCACGAGGGCGAGGTGAACCTGTACCTGCGTCATGCCCTGATCAGCCTGATCATGTCGGCACTGCTGCTGCGCTATTTCTATCTGCAAAGCCAGTGGCGGCGCCAGGAGCAGGCCGAGCTGCGCGCGCGCATCGAGTCATTGCAGGCAAGGATCCGCCCGCATTTCCTGTTCAACAGTTTGAACAGCATCGCCAGCCTGGTTGTCACAGACTCTGTCAGGGCGGAACAGGCTGTGTTGGATCTTTCCGACCTGTTTCGTGCAAGTCTGGCCAGGCCCGGTACCCTCGTAAGCTGGAGTGAGGAATTGGAGCTGGCGCAGCGATACTTGTCGATCGAGCACTATAGGCTCGGCGAGCGACTACAGTTGCAATGGGAGATTGATGAGGTTCCCGCGGATTTACCCATTCCGCAGCTGACTCTGCAGCCGCTGCTGGAGAATGCTTTGATCTATGGTATCCAACCACGTATCGAAGGGGGACTGGTGCAGATATCGGCCAATTACATCGACGGTGTGTTCCATCTCAGCGTCAGCAATCCATACGAGGACAGCGGTACGCCTTTGGTCTCGCGCGGTACCCACCAGGCGCTTGCCAATATCGACGCGCGTCTTGCGGCACTTTTCGGTTCGCAAGCCAGTCTCAGCGTGGAGCGTCGTGATGGCCGACACTACACCCGTCTACGCTACCCATGTGCAAGACCCATGCAGGAAGCCAGATCATTATGAATGTCTTGATCGTCGATGACGAACCCCTTGCCCGAGAGCGCTTGAGCCGCATGGTTGCCGCGCTGGAGGGTTATCGTGTTGTCGAGCCCTCTGCGAGCAACGGTGAAGAGGCACTCGCTCTGGTCGAGAGCCTCAAGCCCGATGTGGTGCTGCTCGATATCCGCATGCCAGGCCTTGATGGTCTCCAGGCTGCTGCTCGGCTTTGCGAGCGTGAAGCACCACCCGCGGTGATCTTCTGCACCGCTCATGATGAGTTTGCCTTGGAGGCGTTTCGGGTCAGTGCCGTGGGTTATCTGGTTAAACCAGTACGCCCCGAGCATCTCGAAGAGGCCCTGAAAAAAGCCGAGCGTCTCAATCGCGTGCAATTGGCTGCACTCACCCGTCCCGCTGCAGAAAGTGGCGTTGGCCCGCGCAGCCATATCAGCGCCCGCACCCGCAAGGGCATCGAGCTGATCCCGTTGGATCATGTGATCTATTTCATCGCTGACCATAAGTACGTGACCCTCCGTCATGAGGGCGGTGAAGTGCTGCTGGACGAGCCGCTCAAAGCGTTGGAAGACGAATTCGGTGACCGTTTCGTGCGCATCCACCGTAACGCCTTGGTGGCTCGTGAGCGCATCGAGCGACTGCAACGCACGCCACTGGGGCATTTTCAGCTCTTCCTGAAAGGCCTCAATGGTGATGCGCTGGTAGTCAGTCGTCGTCATGTGGCGGGTGTGCGCAAAATGATGAATCACATCTAGGACGCGCACCGACTAGGGCGACGGGTCGCAGGAGGCTTCGGGCTGGCGACCCGAGAGCCTGTTATCATCGGTGGCAATTGGTTTTCTGGAATTGCCCCATGCCCCGCGAAATTCGCATCGCAACGCGCAAGAGTGCCCTGGCCCTTTGGCAGGCCGAATACGTCAAAACTCGTCTTGAGCAGGCCCACCCGGGGCTGCTGGTGAGCCTGGTGCCGATGGTCAGTCGCGGCGACAAACTGCTCGACGCGCCGCTTGCGAAGATTGGTGGCAAGGGGCTGTTCGTCAAGGAGTTGGAAACCGCGCTGCTGGAGGACCAGGCCGACATCGCCGTGCATTCGATGAAGGATGTGCCGATGGACTTCCCTGAAGGCCTTGGGCTGTATTGCATCTGCGAGCGCGAAGATCCGCGCGATGCCTTCGTCTCCAACCATTTCGACAGCCTCGACGCACTCCCCCAGGGCAGCGTGGTCGGCACGTCGAGCCTGCGTCGTCAGGCGCAGTTGCTGGCGCGTCGTCCCGATCTGAAAATCCATTTCCTGCGCGGCAACGTCAACACTCGCCTGGCCAAGCTGGATGCCGGTGAGTACGACGCCATCATCCTCGCGGCGGCTGGTCTGATTCGCCTCGGCTTCGAGGCACGCATCCGCGATTCCATCGCTATCGAACACAGTCTGCCCGCAGGTGGTCAGGGTGCGGTCGGCATCGAATGCCGAGTTGGCGATGCCCAGCTGCAGGCCTTGCTGGCGCCGCTCAATCACACCGCGACCGCGCTGCGGGTCACTGCCGAGCGAGCGATGAACAAGCGCCTCAATGGCGGTTGCCAGGTGCCTATCGCCTGCTACGCGATTCTCGAAGGCGAGCAGCTGTGGTTGCGCGGCCTGGTCGGCGAGCCCGATGGCAGCAGTTTGTTGCGTGCCGAGCAGCGCGGTGCTGCGGAGGATGCCGAACGCCTGGGTATCGAGGTGGCCGAAGCGCTGCTGGCCCAAGGGGCTGGCGAGATTCTGCAGGCCATTTACGGCGAGGCTGCTGCCGAGTGAGTGCGTGGCGCCTGCTGCTGACGCGCCCCGAGCAGGAATGCCAGGCGCTGGCGGCGGCGCTCGCCGGCGAGGGCGTCCACGGCGCCTGCCTGCCGCTGCTGGGCATCGAACCGCTGCCTGAAACCCCGGAACAGAGCGCAATCATCTGTGACCTGCCTCGCTATACCGCGGTCATCGTGGTCAGCAAGCCGGCTGCGCGTTTCGGCCTCGATCTGCTTGACCGCTATTGGCCGCAGCCGCTGTCTGATCAACCCTGGTTCAGTGTCGGTGCTGGAACCGGGCAGATTCTCATCGACTACGGGCTGCCTGTAGCCTGGCCAGAAGGTGGTGACGACAGCGAGGCCTTGTTGGCCTTGCCAGCACTGCAAACGGCGCTGCAGGATGCGTTGTTTCCCCGGGTGTTGATCATTCGTGGCGAGGAGGGGCGCACCCTGCTGGCCGAGCGTTTGCGAGGCCAGGGCGTCGAAGTCGACTACCTGCCGGTCTATCGTCGCGTGCTGCCGGGTTATCCTGTTGGCACCCTGCAGCGGCTATTTAAGGTGGAACGCTTGAATGGTGTGGCGGTCAGCAGTGGGCAGGGTCTGATGCATCTGCGCCAACTGGCAGCGGATGACTGGCCGCAGCTGGCGCAACTACCCTTGTTCGTACCCAGCCCGCGAGTCGCCATCATGGCCGGCGAGATGGGTGCGCTGAATGTTGTGGATTGCCGTGGTGCTGATACCGCGGCGTTGTTGGCGGCCTTGCGTGCGCAGGCTTCGCCCGACTTGTGAAGCAAAGGATGGATACGTGAGCGAAGCGACTACCCCGAAAGAGCAGGAGCAGCCTGTACAACCCGCCCTCGAATCTTCTCCGGCTGCCGGCGAAGCCAGGCCCGCCTCGCGGGGCTCTGCGTTGGCGGCCGTGGCCCTGCTTATCGGCGCGATCGGCGTCGGTGTCGGTGGCTGGAGCGCCTGGCAACTGCGTGCCTTGCAGACCGACGCGGCGCAGCAGTCAGGGCAGCTCGAGGAGGCGCGTAGCCAGACCCAGGCGCTGTCGCAGCGTACCAACAGCCTCGACAACCGCTTTGGGCAACTGCCGACAGTTGAAGAGCTGGAAGAGCGCCGTCGCCTGGTGGCCCAGTTGCAGGGGGATCAGCAACTGCTCAACCAGCGCCTGGAAACCGTTCTCGGCGCCAGCCGTCAGGACTGGCGCCTGGCCGAGGCCGAACATCTGCTGCGTCTGGCTAGTCTGCGCTTGTCGGCGTTGCAGGACACCAACAGCGCCACGGCGCTGGTGCAGGCGGCCGACGAGATTGTCCGTGATCAGGATGACCCGGCAGCGTTCGCGGCTCGCGAGCAACTGGCCAGGAGCCTGGAGGCGCTGCGCTCGACCGAAAACCCGGATCGTACAGGGCTATTCCTGCAACTTGGTGCCCTGCGCGAGCAGGCGTCGCAATTGAACTCGCTGAATCCGAAATTCGTGGCAGACGGTGGTGTGCTCGGTGAACTGGCTGCGGACAGCGCGCCAGGCACCTGGTGGAGTAATGGTCTGCAGACGCTGTCGCAGTACTTCCGTCTCGATTTCAATGCCGATCAGAACATTCGCCCGCTGCTTGCCGGGCAAAGCCTGACCCAGGTACGCCTGGCACTGAGTCTTGCGCTCGAACAGGCGCAGTGGGCGGCGCTGCACGGCGAGACCCAGGTCTATCGTCAGGCGCTGCAGCAGGCTGGCGAGGTACTCGACGCCAACTTCAATCGTGACAATCCCGATAGCCGTGCCCTGCGCACGCGGGTTGGCGAACTGGTCGACAAGCCCATCGAAGTCGAGGTGCCCGAGCTGACTCAGTCACTCAACGCGGTGCAGGCCTACATCGAGCACAAGCAATCGGCACGTGAGCGTCTCAAGAATGCGCCGACCGATGAGGCAGCTGGCAACGAGGAGGAGCGCCCATGAAGCGCGTTTACCTGCTGCTGCTCGCCCTGGTGGTGATCGGTGGCCTGGCGCTGCTTGGCCTGGCCATCTCCGAACACAAGGGCTATGTGCTGTTCGCCTACCAGGGCTTCCGCTACGAGTCGACGCTGTGGGCATTCGTGCTGCTGATCGTGGCGGTATGGCTGACGCTGTGGCTGCTGCGCCTGGTCATTCGTGCGTTGTTGACATCGCTTGGGCTGGTCAATCCCTGGTCGCGCCTGCACCGTGAACGCCGTGTGCGCAGTGCCTCGGAACATGGCTTTCAGGAGCTGATCGAGGGCCGCTGGGCCAAGGCCCAGACGCACCTGAGTCGAATCGCGCGCAATGAGCCGCAGCCGCTGATTCACTACCTCGGCGCCGCGCGTGCCGCCCACAATCTCGAGCATTACGAGGAAAGTGATGCGCTACTGGGCGAGGCGCTGGAGCGTCAGCCGAATGCCGAGCTGGCCATCGCCCTGACCCATGCCGAGCTGCAACTGGCGCGTGGGCAAGTGGAGACCGCTCAGGAAACCCTGCTGGTGATGCAGGAGCGCCATCCGCGAAACCCGCAGGTGCTGCGCCAATTGCAGGATCTGTACGTGAGACGTGGCGACTGGCAGGCACTGCTCAAGCTGCTGCCGGTGTTGCGCAAGGAGAAAGCGCTGGCTCCTGCCGAGCTGATGATGCTGGAGCGTCGTGCCTGGCGTGAATACCTCACTGCCATAGACCTGAACGCTGCCGATGAAAGCACCTTGCCTTCGCTGGCGCAGGCCTGGGAGCGACTGTCGCCCAACCTGCGCGGCGAGCCCGAACTGCTTGCGGTATATGCCGATCGTCTGCGTATGCTGGGGGCCGAACCGGGGGCCGAGGAATTGCTCAGCAAGGCACTGAATCGCGAATACGACAGTCGCCTGGCGCGTCTGTACGGCCTGCTGCATGGCCGTGATCCTGCCCGCCAATTGCAGGCTGCCGAGGGCTGGCTGAAACAGCACCCCAACGATGCCGGCTTGCTGCTGACCCTTGGTCGTCTGAGCCTGCATAACCAGCTGTGGGGCAAGGCCCGCGATTATTTCGAGAGCAGCTTGACCTTAGAGCGTCATCCGGAAACCTGTGCCGAGCTTGCACGGCTGCTCGCGCAACTGGGCGACGTGGAACGTAGTAACCGCTTGTTTCAGGAAGGTCTCGGCCTGCTCGATCGCCGCCTCAGTGGGCAGGTCGTCAGCGTTCCCGCGGTCGCTACCGTCGAGCCGCACGCTGTGCGCCCTGCAAGTTGACCCGTGATGACCTGCCGGTCCTGCACCGGCGTTTATGACGAGGCGCTTTGATGCCTTGGGTGAGGGCCCACAACCTGAGCCGAAATGAGTGTTCGGACTGCAATACGAATCATGCTAGTGTCCAGACTCGGCTGCACGTTCAGGGATCGGTACGTGACGCTTTCGTCGTTGTCGGTGCACGAGCAGGGCTCACACCAAAGCGGCAGCAGGTGAATGCTGCCGATAGGGGCGATCAGCCAACTTCCGATTCGGGGCGACGACGACTTGCTGAACGATGATCGTTGCCCGGATGCCTACAGGAAATACCGATAAGGGAGGGAGATCACCATGCTCGAAAGTTGCCAGAATGCACAGGAACGGTGGGGCGGCGTAAACCTGTTGATCGATCGTTGGTTGCAGGAGCGCGCTGAACTGATCAAGGCCTACGCAGCCATTGACGATGTCAGTGACAAGGCCGTCATGCAGCGGTTCTGCGAAATCCTCGTTGACTACGTTTCCGCCGGGCATTTCGAGGTCTACCAGCAACTTACCGAAGAGGCCCGAGCGTTCGGTGACCAGCGCGGTCTCGAGCTGGCCAAGCAGATCTACCCGCGCCTCGAAGTGATCACTGAAGCTGCACTTGCATTCAATGATCGTTGCGATGGAGGCGACTGCGGTGACATCGATGCGGTGAGTGCCGAGCTCAAGCGCCTCGGTCAAATGCTGCACGAGCGTTTCGAGCTTGAAGACTGCCTGATCGAAGTGTTGCACACTGCCCACAAACAGCAGGCCACCGCTGCCGCTGTATGACGACCAACGCCGCGCGAGTTCGCGGCGTTTTCGTCTCCTCTGATTTTGTGTGCGGGTGCTCGCTCCGCTTGCTGTACGCATGTGCTTGCAAAGCGCTGCTAGCGGGCGCAAATTCACAGGTCTAATATGGCTTCATCTCATCCGCCAGGAGGCGCGCCATGTCGGCCACGAAAAACGTGAAAAAGAAATCGGTCACCACTCCGCTGCACCTGCTGCAACAGCTCTCCGGAAGTTTGCTCGAGCATCTCGAAAGTGCCTGCTCGCAAGCCTTGGTCGACGCTGAAAAAGTGCTCGCCAAACTGGAAAAACAGCGCGGTGCCGCACAGGAAAAATTGCACAAGGCTCGCGGCAAACTGCAGGCTTCCGTTGCTGCAGGCAAAGCCAAGGCTCAGTCCAAGGCCAAGTCTGCCGTCGGCGAGCTGGAAGGCGTATTGGATGGGCTGCAGGCCCGCCAGAGCGAAACCCGTCAGTACATCGTGCAACTCAAGCGTGATGCTCAGGAAAGCCTGAAACTGGCCCAGGGCGTTGGCAAGGTTCGTGAAGCTGCCAGTAAGGTTCTGGCTACTCGCAGCAAGGCCCCAGCCAAACCTGCCGCTGCCAAGCCGGTTGCTAAAACTGTAGCTAAGACTGCTGCCGCCAAGCCCGCCGCTAAAGCCGCTGCGAAGCCAGCTGCCGTCAAGCCAGCCGCTAAAGCTGCTGCGAAACCAGCTGCTGCCAAGCCAGCCGCTAAAGCCGCTGCGAAACCAACTGCTGCCAAGCCAGCCGCTAAAGCCGCTGCGAAACCAACTGCTGCCAAGCCAGTTGCCAAAACCGCCGCGAAGCCAGCTGCTGCCAAACCAGTTGCCAAAGCCGCCGCGAAACCGGCTGCTGCCAAGCCAGTTGCTAAAGCCGCTGCGAAACCAGCTGCTGCCAAGCCAGCCGCTAAAGCCGCTGCGAAACCAACTACTGCCAAGCCAGTTGCCAAAGCCGCCGCGAAGCCAGCTGCTGCCAAACCAGTTGCCAAAGCCGCCGCGAAACCGGCTGCTGCCAAGCCAGTTGCCAAAGCCGCCGCGAAACCAGCTGCCGCCAAGCCAGTCGCGTCCAAAGCACCGGCGAAACCAGCAGCTAAACCTGTGCCCAAGCCAGTCGTAGCCGACAAACCGGCTGCCGTGGCCCCAGCTGCCGGCAAACCTGTCAGCGAGTCGAGTCCGGCTCCAGCACCGGCAGCGGGCAATACCAATGGTGTAACCCCGCCTAGCGCCAGCTGATTCAGCTGCCGTGAAGCTCGCGAGCACGCCCAGTTGGAGTGCTCGCGGGCTATCTCCCGCGACCCCACGGCTCGCATCGATTCATTGCACCATTGTGCTTTCACTTCCCCTCTTACTGTCATTCAGCCGTGCCTGCGGTTGTGCCCACTGCGGTCTTGAAATCTCATTGTTCGCACGAGCGGTGCAAGGTGCAGCGGCACGATTGGGTCGTGCATATCGGCTCGTTCGCGGGCGCTTCGAATTCATTCTGAATCGGCCAGGATTGGTGGTGACGCGGAACAGCACGTCGGGATGCGGGTCAATGAAGGAGTCGATGCGGCCAACAGCCCAGTCGACGGAGTCAGAAGCAGAGTGTCCTTCGTGAAGAATAAGGTCGTCGCACGCATCGAACAGATCGGGCCGACTTTCGATTCTCGCGTGGCAGGCGCCCTTAAACGGCTCGGCATCCTGCTCGACAAGCCTCCCAGGTCTGTCTGCTACGCTGGATGAGCTGAGCGCGTTGCTCGAGCACGTCACGCGTACCCAATAAGGAGAGCAGGATGGCTGTTAAAAAGAAATCCGAGAAACAGACGGGCTCGTGGATCGGCGAGGTTGAAAATTACTCGCGACAGATCTGGCTAGCAGGCTTGGGTGCATACTCCAAGGTCAGCAAGGACGGCTCCAAGCTGTTCGACACGCTGGTCAAGGATGGCGAAAAAGCCGAAAAGGCTGCAAAGAGCAATGCTGGCGAAGCGAAGCCTGCGAGTGGTAGCGCCAAATCCCGTGTCGATGAAGTCAAGGAGCGGGCGATCGGCAAGTGGGGCGAGTTTGAGGAGGCTTTCGACAAGCGTCTCAACAGCGCCATCTCGCGTTTGGGCGTACCGAGCCGCAATGAGGTCAAGTCGCTCAATGACAAGGTCGAGCAACTGACCAAGCAGTTGGAGGCGCTTACCAGTGTGTCTGCCAAGGCTGCCAAGCCCGTTGCGAAAGCTGCTGCCAAGCCGGTAAGCAAACCTGTTGCCAGCAAAGCCGCAGCCAAGCCTGCGGCAGCCAATAAAGCCGCCAGCAAGCCTGCGGCGACAGCGGCATCGAAGCTTGCCGGCACGGCTGCAGCAGCCAAACCTGCAACTGCGAAGAAGGCGCCAGCGAGCAAAGCGGTCGCCGCCAAGCCGAAGCCAGCGGCTACCAGCAAGAGCGCTGCCAAACCTGTCGCCAAGCTGGCAGCGAAAGCAGCATCCAAACCTGCTGCGAAGCCGGCAGTGAAAGCGGCGTCCAAGCCAGCGGCGAAGCCAGTGAGCAAACCTGCAGCGAAGAAGCCAGCGGCGGCTAAACCGGCGACCGCTGCGCCGGCCAACACAGCAGCACCGGCCGTATCGCCGGCCTCTGCCGATGTGCCTGTTTCCGGCAATCAATCCTGACGTCGTGTGCTGTTACGACAACGCCCGGCTTAGTGCCGGGCGTTTTCATTTTGCACGTTAAGTAGTTGCGCGGACGGCGCGTCAAAGCATCAGGCGCACGACCGATTCATCGGGGTCGCGGGATTTGCCCGCTGCGGCGAGTTCGGCCAGGTAGTCACGCCAGAGGTTGTCCTGGCGCAGTGCCAGTTGCTGAAGGTAATCCCAACTGAACAACCCGCTGTCGTGACCGTCATCGAAGGTCAGTTTGAGCGCGTAATTGCCGGCAGGCTCGATGCCGATCAGCGCGACATTGAGTTTGCCGGTTTGCAGAATCGGTTTGCCATGGCCCTGCACCTCGGCCGAGGGCGAATGCACGCGCAGGAATTCTGCCGGCAACCTATAGCTATCGTTGCCGTATTGCAGTTCCAGCGTGCGCGACGCCTTGTGCAGCTTGATCGAGGAAGGGATGCGCATGGCGGAAGCTCCAAGCCGCAAGCTACAAGCTGCAAGGAAAGCCGAAGCAGGGTGCTTCTGACTTGCAGCATGCAGCCTGCAGCTGCTCTTAGAGAATGTAGCGTGACAGGTCTTCGTCTTCCGCCAGCTCGCCGAGGTGGCTGTTGACGTAGGCTGTGTCGATGCGGATGACTTCGCCATTTTGTTGGCCAGCCAGATCACCGGCACTGAAGGACACTTCCTCGAGCAGGCGCTCCAGCAGCGTATGCAGGCGACGGGCACCGATGTTCTCGGTCTTCTCGTTGACCTGCCAGGCGATCTCGGCCAGGCGCTTGATGCCGTCTGCGGCGAACTCCACGCCCAGGCCTTCGGTCTGCAGCAGGGCCACATACTGCTCGGTGAGCGATGCATGGGGCTCGCTGAGGATGCGCTCGAAGTCTTCGGGCGACAGCGCCTTGAGCTCGACGCGGATCGGCAGGCGACCCTGCAGCTCCGGCACCAGATCGCTCGGCTTGCTGAGGTGGAAGGCACCGGATGCGATGAACAGGATATGGTCGGTCTTGACCATGCCCAGCTTGGTGTTGACGGTACAGCCTTCGATCAGCGGCAGCAGATCACGCTGTACGCCCTCGCGGGAAACATCGGCACCGCCGGCGTTGGCGCGCTTGGCCACTTTGTCGATCTCGTCGATGAACACGATACCGTGCTGCTCGACGGCTTCCAGGGCCTTGGCCTTGAGTTCTTCCTCGTTGACCAGGCGCCCGGCTTCCTCTTCGCGTACCAGCTTCAGTGCATCCTTGACCTTGAGCTTGCGGCTCTTCTTCTTGCCCTTGCCCATGTTGGAGAACAGGTTCTGCAACTGGCTGGTCATTTCTTCCATGCCGGGCGGCGTCATGATCTCGATACCGGCAGGGCTGTCGGCCACTTCGATCTCGATTTCCTTGTCATCCAGCTGGCCTTCGCGCAGGCGCTTGCGGAACAGCTGGCGAGTATTGGAATCATTGCTCGACGCAGCTTCCTCGGCGAAACCGTTGCGTGCCGGTGGCAGCAGGGCGTCGAGAATGCGATCCTCGGCAGCGTCTTCGGCGCGGTGGCGTACGCGGATGATTTCCTGTTCGCGCAGCAGCTTGAGTGCAGCATCGGCCAAGTCGCGGATGATCGATTCGACATCACGGCCGACATAACCGACCTCGGTGAACTTGGTCGCTTCCACCTTCAGGAATGGGGCGTTGGCCAGCTTGGCCAGGCGCCGGGCGATTTCGGTTTTGCCGACGCCGGTCGGGCCGATCATCAGGATGTTCTTGGGGGTGACCTCGGCGCGCAACTCGGCGGGCAGCTGCATGCGCCGCCAGCGGTTGCGCAGGGCGATGGCCACGGCGCGCTTGGCGTCGTCCTGGCCGATGATGTGGCGGTTGAGTTCGTGGACGATCTCGCGGGGTGTCATGGACATGAGCGGGCTCCGATCAGGACTGGCTTAGATGGCCGAGTCCAGCTCCTCGATGGTCAGATTCTGATTGGTGAAGACGCAGATGGAACCGGCGATTTTCAGCGCGGTTTCGGCGATCTCGCGGGCGTCGAGGTCTTCACTGCCTTTTTGCAGCAGAGCCATGGCTGCGGCCTGGGCGAAGCCACCGCCAGAACCCATGGCGATCAGGCCATGCTCGGGTTCGACCACGTCTCCGTTACCGGTGATGATCAGCGAGGCATCTTTGTTGGCCACGGCCAGCATGGCTTCCAGGCGGCTCAGGGAACGGTCGGTACGCCAGTCTTTGGCCAGCTCTACGGCGGCACGAACCAGGTGGCCCTGATGCCTTTCCAGCTGCGACTCGAAACGTTCGAACAGGGTGAAGGCATCGGCGGTGGCGCCGGCGAAACCGGCGATGACCTGACCGTGGTACAGGCGACGGACTTTTTTCGCGTTGCCTTTCATCACGGTATTGCCGAGGGAAACTTGGCCGTCGCCACCCATGACGACTTTGCCGTGGCGGCGGACTGAAACGATAGTGGTCAAGGGCTTGCTCCTTCGGCAGCTCCGGGGTTGACCTGTTATATGGGGATGGCTTGCGCGCGCTTCAAGCCGGTCGGCATGAACGGTAGGGGAAATGGCCCGACTTGAGGTGTCGGGCCTTGCCGTTAGCGGCTCTGGCGCTGTTGCAACAGGAGGTTACTGAAGCCGTTGGCCGCCAGGGCTTTCTGCGACTGAGCCAGCTGCTCGCGGTTGGCGAACGGGCCGACCAGTACGCGGTGCCAGGTTTCGTCACGCACCGTGCCGGACTCGACGCGTACGTTCTGACCGAGCAGGGTGATCTGCGCGCGCACGCCTTCGGCGTCATCCTTGCGGCGGAATGAGCCAGCCTGCAGGAAGAACTGCGTGGCCAAAGGCGCTTGCACGGCGGGAGTCGGTGCCGCAACGGGCGGAGCTGGCGGCGGGGTTTCGCCGTTGAGCGCAGCCTGGGCGCGGGCCGCGTCGATCTTCGCCGCTTCTTCGGGGGTTACTGGCGGCGGGGTCGGCGTGGCGGGCGGTGGTACGGCGTCCGGCGGCACGATGACTTCCGACTCCGGCAGTAGGGTGTAGAAGTCGTATTTGGGCTTGCCAGGTTCCTGGCTGGTCGCCGATGGCGTCGCCTTGGGCGTGGTGCTGGCGCGCTCTGGCTGCGGTTTCTCGCGCTTGATCGCATCGCTGCCCGGCTGCAGGTTGAACAGCAGCATGGCGAACACGCCAACCACCAGCCCGCAGGCCAGCCAGATCCAGCCCGGTACCGGGCGTTTGCTCGGAGCCTTGTAACGGCTGGCGCCGCGTTTCGGTGCGGGCTTCTTGCGGGCTGCCACTTACATGCGCTCCAGGGTTTCCAGGCCGAGCAGTTGCAGGCCTTGCTTGAGGGTGCGACCGGTCAGCGCGGCAAGGCGCAGGCGGCTCTGTCGTGTGCTCTCGTCCTCGGCGCTGAGCACCGGGCAATGCTCGTAGAAGCTGGAGAACAGCCCGGCAACATCGTACAGGTAGGTACAAAGCACGTGCGGTGTGCCTTTGTCCGCGACGCCGCCCAGCACTTCGCCGAACTGCGCGAGCTTGCCGGCCAGTTCGATTTCCTGGGGCGCTTGAAGTTCGATGCGGCCGTCGAGCTGATCGGCGCTCTTGCCCAGCTTGCGGAAAATGCTTGCCGTGCGGGTATAGGCGTAAAGCAGATAGGGCGCGGTATTGCCCTCGAAGCTAAGCATCAGCTCGAAGTTGAAGCTGTAGTCGCTGGTGCGGTGCTTGGACAGATCGGCGTACTTCACCGAGGCAATGCCCACAACTCGGCCAATTTCGCGCAGTTCGGCTTCGTCGAACGGCGTCTCACCCTTGGCCGCGCGCTGGTCGTTGCGCTCCTTGACCAGCTCGTAGGCGCGGGTTTCAGCTTCGTCGAGCAGGTCGATGAGTTTTACCGTGCCGCCATCGCGGGTCTTGAACGGGCGTCCGTCGGCACCGTTCATGGTGCCGAAGCCCATGTGTTCGAGCTGCATGCCTTCATGCACGAAGCCGGCACGACGCGCGACTTCGAAGGCCATCTGGAAGTGCAGGGCCTGGCGCTGGTCGACGAAATACAGCGCGCGGTCAGCATTGAGCTGCTGGCTGCGGTAACGCATGGCGGCCAGGTCGGTGGTCGAGTACAGGTAGCCGCCGCCAGCCTTCTGCACGATTACCGGTAGCGGATTGCCTTCGGCGTTCTTGTAGTCGTCGAGGAAGACGCACTGGGCGCCGTTGTTCTCGGTCAGCAGGCCTTTTTCGCGCAAGGCTTCGATCACGCCGGGTAGCTCGGCGTTGTAGGCGCTTTCGCCTTTGATGTCGGCCGGGGTCAGTTTGACGTTCAGGCGGTCGTAGGCCTTCTGGCAATGGCTCAGGGAAATGCTGTTGAAACGGTGCCACAGGCGCATGCATTCCGGCTCACCGGCCTGTAGTTGTACGACCAGGGCGCGGGCGCGTTCGGCGAACTCTGCGGAGTCATCGAAGCGCTTCTTGGCGGCACGGTAGAAACCTTCGAGGTCGGCCAGTTCGCTTTCTGCGGCGGCCGGGTTCTCTTCCATAAAGGCCAGCAGCATGCCGAACTGGGTGCCCCAATCGCCGACGTGGTTCTGGCGAATCACCTCGTCGCCGAGAAACTCCAGCACTCTCGCCACGGCGTCGCCAATGATGGTCGAACGCAGGTGGCCGACGTGCATTTCCTTGGCCAGGTTCGGCGAGGACAGGTCGACGATCACACGCTCCACTGCGCCGTCCTTGCGTACGCCAAGGCGCTCGTCGGCCAGCGCGGCTTCCAGACGCTCAGCCAGGGAGTCGCTGTTCTGGAAGAAGTTGAGGAAGCCCGGGCCGGCGATTTCGACCTTGCTGACTTGCGGATCTGCAGGCAGCGCATCAATCAGCTTCTGAGCCAGGTCGCGTGGCTTCATCGCCGCGGGCTTGGCCAGCATCATGGCGATGTTGCTGGCGAAGTCACCGTGGGTCTTGTCGCGGGTGTTCTCCACCTGGATCGTCGGGCTCAGGCCTTCTGGCAGAACGCCTTCGGCGGTCAGGCGGGTCAGGGCTTGCTGGATCAGGTGGCGAATACTGTCTTTCATGGTCTGCTCATTCGGCCGCGAGATGCGGCGCCGCTCGAAAGCGTGGGTGGAAAACGGGGCATTATAAAAGCAGCCGCAAGCAGCAAGCCACCAGCCACAAGTAAAAGCATGCCTCAGTGTTGCCTCAAGCCTTGCAGCTTGAGGCTTGCCGCTCAAAAAAGGTCTATCGGATCGACATCCAGCGACCAGCGTACGGCGCGCCCGCTGGGCAGGCTTTCCAGCACCAGCAGCCAATGGGCGAGCAGCTTGTGCAGAGGTGCGCGGGCGTTGCCTTGCAGCAGCAGCTGGGCTCGGTAGCGGCCAGCGCGGCGCTCCATGGGTGCAGGCACTGGGCCAAGCAGCTCGATCCCGGTCAGGCCCAGCTCGGCCAGCAATCGCTCGGCTTCGTTGCACGCTTCGTCGAGAAATCCTTCCGCCTGGCCAGGCTTGTGCGCTTCGGCGCGCAATAGGGCCAGATGACAGAACGGCGGTAGGCCGGCGGCACGACGCTCGCTGAGGGCCTGGTCGGCGAAGGCGAAGTAGCCTTGCTCGGTCAACTGCACCAGTAGGGGATGGTCGGCCAGGTGACTCTGGATGATTACCTTGCCCGGCTCCTCCGCGCGCCCGGCACGCCCCGCCACCTGGACGATCAGTTGGGCCATGCGCTCGCTGGCGCGGAAGTCGGCGGAGAACAGGCCGCCATCCGCGTCGAGGATGGCCACCAGGGTCACCCGCGGGAAGTGGTGTCCCTTGGCGAGCATCTGGGTGCCGACCAGGATGCATGGCTCGCCGCGTTGCACGGTGTTGAACAGGGTGGTCATCGCTTCCTTGCGCGAGGTGCTGTCGCGATCCACTCTTAGCACCGGTACCTCGGGGAAGAGAATTTCCAAGCGCTCCTCGGCGCGCTCGGTGCCGGCGCCGACCGGGCGCAGGTCGACATTGTTGCAGCTCGGGCAGTTGCTCGGCTGGCGTTCGGCGTGGCCGCAGTGATGGCAGCGCAGTTCGCGGCTGCGCTGGTGCACGGTCATGCGCGCGTCGCAGCGTGGGCACTGCGAGAGCCAGCCGCATTCGTGACAGAGCAAGGTGGGCGCGAAGCCGCGGCGATTGAGAAACACCAGCACTTGTTGGCCGGCCGCCAGGGTTTTGCCGATGGCTTGCTGTAGCGGTGGCGACATGCCGGCGTCGAGCGGACGGCTCTTGATATCCAGGCGCAGGAAACGTGGCGGATGAGCACCACCGGCACGCTGATTCATGCGCAGCAGGGCGTAGCGGCCGCTATGGGCGTTGTGCAGGCTCTCCAACGAGGGAGTGGCCGAGCCGAGAACGATCGGTACGTTCTCCTGATGGGCGCGTACCACGGCCAGGTCACGGGCGTGGTAACGCAGACCTTCCTGCTGTTTATAGGAGGCGTCGTGCTCTTCGTCGATGATGATCAGCCCTGGGTGCTTCATCGGGGTGAACAGCGCTGAGCGGGTGCCGATGATGATATCCGCCTCACCGTCGCGGGCGGCCAGCCAGGCATCAAGGCGCTCGCGGTCGTTGACCGCCGAGTGCAGCAGGGCGATACGCGCGTTGAAGCGGCGCTCGAAGCGCGCCAGGGTCTGTGGGCCGAGGTTGATCTCGGGAATCAGCACCAACGCCTGCTTGCCGGCCTCCAGCGTTTCGCGGATCAGTTGCAGGTAGACCTCGGTCTTGCCGCTACCCGTGACCCCTGCAAGCAGAAACGCGTTGAAGCTGCCCAGCCCGGCGCGTATCGCTTCGGCCGCGGCGCGCTGCTCGGGGTTGAGTGGCAGCTCCGGTTGAGCCAGCCAGTTGGCGTGGCGCTCGGGGCTGCTCAGGCGGCGCACTTCGACGCGCACCAGGTCTTTCTCCTGCAGTAATTGCAGGCTGTCGCGGTTAATCTGCAGTTGGCTGAGCAACTGATGGGCGACGCCGTGGGGGTGCTGGGCGATGGTCTTCAGCGCTTCACGCTGACGTGGAGCCCTGGTCAGGCGTGGGTCGTCCAGTTGCGCGTCCTTGGCAATCAGCCAGAAGCGCTCCTGGCGCGCTTCGGCCGGCTCGCCCTGGCGCAATAGTACCGGCAGCGCCCAGCTCAGCGTGTCGCCCAGGCTGTGCTGGTAGTACTGCGCCGTCCACTGGCAGAGGCGTAGCAACGCTGGTGGCATGGGCGCTTGCAGGTCGAGCAGTTGCAGGGCGGGCTTGAGCTTGTCGGCCGGTACGTCGCTGTGGTCGCTGACCTCGATCAGTACGCCGATCATCTCGCGGCGGCCGAACGGCACGCGCAGCCGCGCGCCAGGCTGCAGGTCGCGGGCCGACACGCCAGGCGGGGCGAGGTAGTCGAACAGGCGGCGCAGTGGCGAGGGCAGAGCGAGTCGCAGGATGGCGTCGGGCACGCGGAGGGCTCCAGGCGGGCGAGGCGCGATCTTAGCATGCTCATGTGCGACGGCCGGTAGCCGCTGCCGAGTTGCATCGGCGGTACGCTCTGGTATGATCCGCGACCAACCTACGTGCGGTACCGGGCATCCAGTCTGGTGGCGGCACAAGACCTGAGGAAACAATCATGAAAGCCGATATCCATCCGGAATACGTCGCCATCGCCGCTACCTGCAGCTGCGGTAACGTCATCAACACGCGTTCCACTTTGGCCAAGCCATTGAGCCTGGACGTATGTTCCGAGTGCCACCCGTTCTACACCGGCAAGCAAAAAATGCTGGATACTGGCGGCCGTGTTGATCGCTTCAAGCAGCGTTTCGGCATGTTCGGCGCCAAGCAGTAAGCTTGTGCGCAGCGACGGAGGCCTTATGGGCTGTGCCGCGCTACTGAAGAAGGCGTCCCTAGTGGGCGCCTTTTTCATTTCTGTGCTTTGTCTACCCGCATACGCGCTCTGCCCCTCGCCAGGCAAGCTGGCGCAGATCAAGGTGCAGCGTGTGGTGGATGGTGACACCGTGCGCCTGGCGGATGGGCGCAGTATTCGCCTGATTGGCCTCAACAGCCCAGAACTGGCGCGCAAGGGGCGGCCCGCGGAGCCGTTTGCTGCAGCCGCGCGCGATCGCCTGAGCCAGCTGGTCACGGCCAATGGCGGGCGTGTGGGCGTGAAGACTGGCGAGCAGAAGCAGGATCGTTACGGCCGAACCCTGGCCCATCTTTACGACAGAGCCGGCAATAACCTGGAGGCACAGATGCTGGCCGAGGGTTTTGGCCAGTTGGTGGCGATTACGCCGAATGTGGCCCTGGTCGCTTGTCATCGCCAAGCCGAGCGCAAGGCTCGTAGTGCGCGGGCTGGGCTTTGGGCACAGTTGCGGCCCTTGTCGGCCCGTGCAGTTCGCAACGGCGGCTTTGTGTTGCTTGAGGGGCAGGTGCAGCGGGTTGAGCGAAACCGTGGTGGCGTCTGGATAGAGCTGGGCAACTCTGTGGTGCTGCGTATCGCGCCACAGGTACTTGGCACCTTTGAGCCTGCACTGTTGCGTGATCTGCAGGGCAAGCGCATCGAGGGGCGCGGCTGGATGATTGATCGCTCCCGCGGTGGTGGCCTCAAAACGGGCCAGGCACGCTGGATGTTGCCGCTGACCCACGGGGCCATGCTGGAGGTGTTGCCATGATGCTGCGTCTGCTTTGTATGCTATCGGTGCTGGCGCCATTGGTAGGGTGTGCGGTGAACCCCGCCACCGGGCGCAGCGATTTTGTGATGATGAGCGAGGCCCAGGAGCTGGCGCTGGGGCGCGATGCCCATCAGCAGATTCTTCAGCAATACCCGCGCTACGCCGACGAGGCGCTGCAGTCCTATGTACAAGGCGTGGGCGAGCGAGTGGCCCGCTACAGTCACCGTGGTCAGTTGGACTACCATTTCACGGTGATCGACAGTCCGGACATCAACGCGTTCGCTCTGCCCGGCGGCTACATCTATATCCACCGTGGTCTGCTGGCGTATCTGGGTTCGGAAGCGGAGTTGGCTGCGGTACTTGGTCATGAGGTCGGCCACGTCACTGCGCGCCACGGGGTGCGCCAACAAAGTCAGTCGACAGCCTGGAGCATTCTCGGTCAGGCCGTGGCGATGGGAACTGGCGTGGGCGCAGCAGGCGATGTGACCGGCGCTCTGGGCAGTGCTTTCGTGCGCGGTTATGGGCGTGACATGGAATTGGAGGCCGATGGTCTGGGTGCGCAATACCTGGCGCGCGGCGGCTATGACCCACAGGCGATGATCGAAGTGGTGAAGGTGCTCAAGCAGCAAGAGGATTTCGCCCGTGATGAGGCTGCCAGGCGCGGCGAGGAACAGCCGGTCAGTGGTTACCATGGTTTGTTCGATACCCATCCGGATAACGACCGGCGCTTGCAGGAAGTCCTCGGGCCGGCGCGTGCATTGGTGACCGGGCAGCAGGAGGTCAATCGTGATGCTTTTCTGCAGCGCCTGCAGAACCTGCCGTTCGGCGATTCGGCCGAGAGCGGCATTCGTCGCGGTGAGCGCTTCTATCACCGTGACCTCGACTTCACGCTGGCCTTTGCCAAAGGCTGGAGCATCGTCAATCAGCCTCAGGTGTTGATTGGTCATTCGCCTGACGAGCAGGTCTTCGTTGCCATGACCCTGGAAGACAACCCCGGCAGCCTCGATGCTGCGACTCTGCTGCGTCAGCGTATCGGCGGCAATCGACTGCGCGACGAGGCGGCTTTGCAGCAGGCCGGTCTGCAAGGACACATGGGCGTGATCGATGGTAGTGCGCAGCGCCGGGTTGCGGCTATCCTCAAAGGCGACAAGGCGTATCTGTTCGTCGGTGCGGTCAAGGGCCGCGCAGTGCGAGCAGAGGACGATGCGCAGTTCATCGCTGCGATCAAAAGTTTCCGATCCTTGCCGGCAGCCGAACGCAAGCTGGCCGAGCCGTTGAGGCTGCAGTTGGTGCGTGTGGGTAACGACCAGACGCTCAAGGCCCTGGCGGCCGAAAGCGGCCTTTCAGGCGATGGCGAAGGCCGGCTGCGCTTGCTCAATAATCTTTATCCACAGGGCGAGCCACGCCCAGGCGAATGGTTCAAGACGGTTCGTTGAGGCACGTTTGCAGGCTGACTGCATAGTCTTGTGCAGGTCCCTGCAACTTGCGTATCCTCGGCCGCCTGCCAGTCAATAGCCCAAAAAAGCGGAAATGCCACTATGTCTGATCTGAAAACTGCCGCTCTCGAATACCATGAGAAGCCCCGTCCGGGTAAGTTGAGCGTCGAGCTCACCAAGCCCACCGCCACTGCCCGTGATCTCTCGCTGGCCTATAGCCCGGGCGTCGCCGAGCCGGTGCGTGAGATCGCTCGCGATCCGGAGCTTGCCTACCGTTACACCGGTAAAGGCAACCTGGTAGCAGTCATTTCCGACGGCACCGCGATTCTTGGCCTAGGTAACCTCGGCCCATTGGCCTCGAAGCCTGTCATGGAAGGCAAAGGCGTGCTGTTCAAGCGTTTTGCCGGTGTCGACGTGTTCGACATCGAAGTCGATGCCGAGAGCCCGCAGGCTTTCATCGACACCGTCAAGCGTATCTCCATCACCTTCGGCGGCATCAACCTGGAAGATATCAAGGCGCCCGAGTGCTTCGAGATCGAGCGCGCCCTGATCGAGCAGTGCGATATCCCGGTTTTCCACGACGACCAGCACGGTACCGCGATCGTGACCGCGGCCGGCATGCTCAATGCACTGGAAATCGCCGGTAAGACCCTGCCGGAAGCCAAGATCGTCTGCCTGGGTGCTGGCGCCGCAGCCATCTCCTGCATGAAGCTGCTGGTGAGCATGGGTGCCAAGGTCGAGAACATCTTCATGATCGACCGTAACGGTGTGATCCATGCAGGCCGTGATGATCTGAACCAGTACAAGGCGGTATTCGCTACCGAAACCACCAAGCGTACTCTGGATGACGCGCTGACTGGTGCTGACGTATTCGTCGGTCTGTCCGGCCCGGATTTGTTGAGTGCCGAAGGTCTCAAGCTGATGGCACCCAACCCGATCGTGTTCGCGTGCTCCAATCCGGATCCGGAAATCAAGCCGGAACTGGCACACGCCACTCGCGATGATGTGATCATGGCCACCGGTCGTTCCGACTACCCGAACCAGGTCAACAACGTACTGGGTTTCCCGTTCATCTTCCGTGGTGCTCTGGACGTTCGTGCCACCCGCATCAACGAAGAGATGAAAATCGCCGCTGCCAATGCCCTGCGTGAACTGGCCAAGCTGCCGGTGCCACAGGAAGTCTGCGACGCCTATGGCGGCATTTCCCTGGAGTTCGGTCGCGAGTACATCATTCCGAAACCGATGGATGCCCGTCTGATCACGGTGGTTTGCGATGCCGTGGCCAAGGCTGCTATCGAAAGTGGTGTGGCGACCCTGCCGTATCCAAAGCACTACCCGCTGCAGTCGGTCAACGACGTGTTCAACGGCTGAGTGATCGGCTGGTGAAATAAGAAACCCGCTTCGGCGGGTTTTTTCATGGCTCGGTTTTAGTGGCGAGGTACCTATGGCAAGGAGTCATAGTCTGGCCAGTAATGCGGTGGGCTTTGGCCTGCAGCGGTTGCCGATGCCGGGGTGGGTGGAGACAAGTGAGAGCGCTGCGACTCTGCAGTGGTCGTTGATCCGGCAACTGCAGGCGTGAGCTTGCAGTTGCCGGAGCCTCGTCAGAACAGGTCGATCGGCGCGGCTTCGTCGGCAGGCAGTGGGCTGCCTGGCACGCCCATGCCTGGGTCGAGCTCGTTCATCGGTGGCGGCGAGTCTTCGCTCTTGAACAGTTCGAAGTAGGCGTCCGGTGTACCTGGTGCTGCTGCACGGCCGCTGTGCGGATCGACGCGCAGGGTGAGGATGCCGTCCGGCTCGCTCGGCGTATGGTTGGGCTTGTCTTTGAGCGCGGCGCCCATGTAGCCCATCCAGATTGGCAGCGCTACGGTGCCACCGTACTCATTACGGCCTAGGCTTTCCGGCTGGTCGAAGCCAGCCCACACGGTCGTCACGTAGTCGGCGTTGTAGCCGGAGAACCAACTATCTTTCGATTCGTTGGTGGTACCGGTCTTGCCTGCCAGATCGGTTCGTCCCAGTGCCATGGCGCGGCGTCCGGTGCCACGTTTGATCACGTCTTGCAGCATGCTGGTCATGATGTAGGCGGTGCGCTCGTCAAGAATGCGCTCGGCGGCCAGCGGCTCTGGCGCTTCCGGCAGCTGCGTCGGAGCAGCCTCTGTGGTGCTCATTACGCCTTCTTCATTCACCGGGGGCGGTACTTCGACTTGCGTACTGTTGGGTACGGTAGGTGGGTTGGCTATGAACTGCGGATCACCGTGGCGGTTGTCGATGCGTTGGATCAGGTAAGGCTGAACCTTGTGCCCGCCGTTGGCGAACGTCGTCCAGCCGGTAGCGATTTCCATGGGGGTGAGGTTTGCGGTACCTAGCGCCAAAGACAGGTTGCGTGGCAGATCCTGGCGGTTGAAGCCAAACCGCTCGATGTAGGTCAGCGTCTGCTCGATGCCCATCGCCTGTAATAGGCGAATCGACACCAGGTTGCGCGACTTGTACAGCGCTTCACGCAAGCGGATGGGGCCGAGGAAGGTATTGTTATCATTCTTCGGGCGCCAGACTTGATCCATGTAATCGTCGACAAAGACGATAGGAGCATCGTTGAGCAGGCTGGACGCGGTGTAGCCGTTGTCCAGTGCCGCGCTGTAAATGAATGGCTTGAAGCTCGACCCCGGCTGACGTTTAGCCTGGATGGCACGGTTGTAGTTGCTCTGCTCGAAGGAGAAACCACCGACCAGGGCGCGAATCGCACCATTCTGCGGGTCTAGGGAAACCAAGGCACTCTGCGCGCTGGGTAGTTGCACGAAGCGCAGGCTCTGATCGTCTTGGCGCTGCACACGAACCAGGTCGCCGATCTGTACCACGTCAGCGGGTTGCTGTGGTCGTGGGCCAAGGCTGTTGGTGTTGAGGAAGGGGCGAGCCCATTTCATGCTGTCCCAGGACACGGCTTCTTCGCTGCCGCTACGAGTCAGCACCAGAATGCCGCTTTTCTCGACCTGAGTAACGATCGCGGGATCCAGTCCGCCCCGTGTGCCCTGTTTGCTCAGTTCCGCCTGCCAGGTCTCCCGAGTCATTCCGGGGAGGCGGCTTTCCGGGCCACGGTAGCCGTGGCGCTGGTCGTAATCGATGAGACCGTCACGCAGCGCTTGGTTGGCCATCATCTGCAGATCGCTGGGCACCGTGGTGGTGACGTTGAAACCTTGGGTGTACGCATCGCTGCCGTAGCGGCCGACCATCTCGGCACGTGCCATCTCGGCTACATAAGGGGCAGGCACTTCCGGTGTTTTCACGTGGTAGCTGGCGTCTACCGGCTCGGCGAGCGCGGTCTCGTAGCGGGCCTGGTCGATGCGGCCCAGCCGGAGCATACGGCCGAGGATCCAGTCTCGACGTTCTTTGGCGCGAGTCGGGTTAGTCAGCGGGTTGAAACTCGAAGGTGCCTTGGGCAGACCGGCTATCGTCGCAAGCTGCGACAGGCTCAAGTCTTTGATGGATTTGCCGTAATAGACTTGAGCAGCAGCCTCAATGCCATAGGCACGGTGACCCAGGTAGATCTTGTTGACGTAGAGCTCGAGGATTTCGTTCTTGCTCAGCTCGCGTTCGATCTGCAGGGCCAGGAGGATTTCGGTGATCTTGCGTGAGAAGCTACGCTCGCTGGTGAGGAAGAAGTTCTTCGCCACCTGCATGGTGATGGTGCTGCCGCCCGATTGAATTTGCCCCGTTTTCAATAATTGCGTGGCAGCGCGCATCAGGCTTGTAAGATCAACGCCATAATGGTTTGCGAAGTTGTCGTCCTCTGCAGCGAGCAGGGCACTGGTGAAGTCAGGCGGTATGTCGGCGAATGCGATGGGTGAACGGCGCATTTCCCCGAATTCGGCAATGAGTTTTCCATCGCTGCTGTAGACCCGAAGCGGAATCTGTAGCTCTATGCTGCGCAAGGCATCGACAGAGGGTAGAGTCGGGCTCAGATAGAGAAAGGCACCGCTGAGGCTGAGTAATAGCGCACAAAAAACAGCGATAACGGACCAGCAGAAAAACTTCAGCAAACGCATCAAGATTTTTGGATTTCCAGATAAAAGAATGAGTTAAGCGGAAGACAAAGCGAAAAGGCAAAAACGGATCACATTATAAGCGTTTTTTTTGCTGGGGAGCCATTTGCGCTTCTGTCAAGTCTGCTATTTAATGTGGAAAAACATAAATCGTCCGTAAGTTATGGATGTGAATAGGAAATCGGTCGTGCTAGGGCTCTTCAGTAAGAAAGCGAATACGCTTTTGGGGATCGATATAAGTTCGACCTCAGTCAAGCTCCTCGAATTGAGTCGCTCAGGAAGCCGCTACAAGGTAGAGGCTTATGCTGTAGAGCCGCTCCCCGCCAATGCTGTCGTCGAAAAAAATATCGCCGAGCTCGAGGGGGTCGGTGAGGCGCTGTCGCGCTTGCTGACGAAGGCGAAGACCAATGTGCGCACGGTGGCAGTCGCTGTCGCCGGCTCTGCGGTCATCACCAAGACCATTGAGATGGAGTCCGGACTTTCGGATGACGAGTTGGAAAATCAGCTGAAGTTGGAAGCTGACCAGTACATCCCTTATCCGCTGGAAGAGGTGGCGATCGATTTCGAGGTTCAGGGTACGTCCCCGCGCAACTCGGATCGGGTCGAAGTGCTGCTGGCCGCCTGCCGCAAGGAAAACGTCGAAGTCCGCGAGGCCGCCCTTGCGCTGGCTGGTCTGACTGCCAAAGTAGTGGATGTCGAAGCCTACGCTTTGGAGCGTGCCTACAACTTGCTCTCCGAGCAGCTGGGTGGTGTCCATGATGAGCTGACCGTTGCGGTGGTCGACATCGGCGCGACCATGACCACGCTCAGCGTGCTGCATAACGGGCGTACCATCTACACTCGCGAACAACTGTTCGGTGGTCGGCAATTGACTGAAGAAATTCAGCGCCGCTACGGCCTTTCCGTCGACGAAGCGGGTCTCGCGAAAAAGCAGGGTGGCCTGCCCGACGATTATGAAAGCGAGGTGCTCCAGCCGTTCAAGGATGCCCTCGTGCAGCAGGTCTCCCGTTCGCTGCAATTCTTCTTCGCCGCCGGCCAGTACAACGATGTCGACTACATCCTGTTGGCGGGCGGTACGGCGTCGATCCCGGATCTTGATCGGCTCATTCAGCAGAAAATCGGCACCCAGACGTTGGTCGCCAACCCATTCGCGGACATGGCCCTGAGTGGCAAGGTCAATGCGGGTGCGCTGGCCAGTGATGCGCCGGCACTGATGATTGCCTGCGGCCTGGCGATGAGGAGTTTCGACTGATGGCGCGGATTAACCTCCTTCCCTGGCGCGAGCAGTTGCGCGAAGAGCGCAAGCAGCGCTTTCTGGTTTCGCTGGGCGGCTTGCTGATTGCTTCTGCGGCGCTGATTTTCCTGGGTGACCAGTACCTTAATGGCGAAATCGAAAATCAGCAGGCGCGCAACGACTATGTGCGTAAGGAAATTGCTGTGTTGGATACGCGCATTGCTGAAATCAGTGAACTGCGCACGCGCCGCCAGCAGTTGCTCGAACGCATGAAAATTATTCAGGATTTACAGGGCAATCGTCCGATCATTGGCCGTGTGTTTGATCAGATGGTGCGAACGCTGCCTGACGGCGTGTATTTCACTGGTGTGAAAATGACCGACAAGACCATTGCGATCGTCGGTGCGGCCGAATCCAACAGTCGGGTCTCCAAGTTGATGCGTGATATGGACGCTTCCGATTGGTTGGCATCGCCCAATCTGACCGAGGTCAAGGCCGTTACAGCTGGTGCGGTGGATCAGGCCAATACCTTCCAGTTGACCGTTCAGCAAGCGCAACCAGTCAAGCAAGAAACGGAGGTCAAGCCATGAGCCTGAACGATTCACTGGCCGGCTTGCGCAAGATCGACTTCAACGATCTTGATCTCAACAACATCGGCTCTTGGCCTGCAGCAGTCAAAGTTATTGCTGGCATTCTGACTGTGGTGCTTGTTCTGGCTCTCGGGTACAACTTCCATTTGAAGGATTTGCAAGCCAATCTGGAGCGCTTGCAAGCTGAGGAGGGGACGCTAAAGCAACAGTTCTCTACCAAGGCCTTTCAAGCGGCCAACCTTGAGGCCTATCGCGAGCAGATGAAGGAAGCGGAAGTGTCATTCGGTGCTCTGCTCAAGCAGCTGCCTAGCGACACTGAAGTGCCAGGCTTGCTGGAGGACATCACTCGAACCGGCTTGGACAGCGGTCTGGAGTTCGAGGAAATCAAGTTGCTACCGGAAGTCACTCAGCCTTTCTACATCGAGTTGCCCATCCAGATTAAGGTGGTTGGCGGCTATCACGACTTGGCTACCTTCGTCAGTGGTGTTGCCAGTCAGCCGCGTATCGTAACGCTGCATAATTTCGAGCTCGTTCCTGCGGAACAGGGCAGTACCTCCAAGCTGCGCATGAGTATCCTGGCGAAAACCTATCGCTACAACGACAAGGGAGCACAGCCATGAAGCGCGTCTTCTTGTCGAGCATGCTACTGCTTAGCCTGGGGGGCTGCGGTGGCGGTGACTTTACTGATCTTCAGGCTTACATGGACGAAGTGAGAGCGCGGCCGAAAGGTCAGATCGAGCCTCTCCCTCAGCCTCAGCCTTACGAGAGTTTCACCTATAGCGCTGCAGCGATGCGTAGTCCATTCCAGCCGCCCGTGAAAATTGATTTGGTTAGTCGGGTGAAAGGCGACAAGGAAGTAAAGCCGGACGAAACACGGGTCAAGCAGTTTCTCGAGGGGTTCAATATCGAGCTCTTCGAAATGGTGGGTACGCTTGCCAACGACAACGGTTCATTCGCCTTGGTTAACGGGGCGGGCGGCGTTCATCGTGTCAAGGTCGGGGATTACCTGGGACGCAATGATGGCCGAATCGTATCCATCGACAGTGCCAAGATCGACGTGGTCGAAATCGTCCCTGACGGTGATGGTGGCTGGCTCGAACGCCCCCGTACCCTCACTCTGAAGGAGCGCTCCTGAGGAGCGAGGTGAAGCATGAATAGAAATAACCGGTCTGCCAAACGGAACCCAAGCATGAACAGCTCTCTCTCTCGCCTAAGCATTTCGCTACTGGTGGCTATGCTCTCTCCTGCCGTCCTGGCCGCCAACCTGCAGGCGCTGGATGTGGCTGCTCTGCCGGGTGACCGCGTCGAGCTGAAGCTGTCCTTCGATGAGCCGGTCACGGCTCCGCGTGGCTATACCATCGAGCAACCCGCGCGTATCGCGCTGGATCTGCCAGGGGTTGCCAATAAACTCGGCGTCAAGAATCGCGAGTTGGGGATGGGCAATGCCCGCAGCGTGACTGTTGTCGAAGCCAAAGACCGCACCCGCCTGATCATCAATTTGACCAGTCTGTCGCCGTATAACACCCGTACTGAAGGCAATAACCTGTTTGTACAGGTCGGAGCGGGTGTTGCCACGACCGCTGCTGCCCCGGTGAATACGGCAGCCGCTGCCCAGCCGGCAACACCTGTCGCCGCTCCGGCCGCCCCCAAGGTGTTCGGCGCGGTGAACAAGGCGATCAGCAATATCGACTTCCAGCGTGGCGAGCAGGGTGAGGGCAACATTGTTATCGATTTGTCCGATGCCTCTGTGAGCCCTGATATTCAGGAGCGCGGTGGCAAGATCATCCTCAATTTCAACCGTACTCAATTGCCCGAAGCACTGCGCGTGCGCCTGGACGTGAAGGACTTCGCGACACCGGTGCAATTCGTCAGTGCCAGCGGCACGGGAAATGATGCGAGTATCGTTATCGAACCCGTCGGCGCTTTCGACTACTTGGCCTATCAGACCGAGAACAAGCTGACCCTGAGCGTCAAGCCGCTGACCCCGGAAGATGCCGAGAAGCGTCAGGCCGAGCGCTTTGCCTACACCGGCGAAAAACTGTCGCTGAACTTCCAGGACATCGATGTGCGCTCAGTACTGCAGCTGATTGCTGACTTTACTGACCTTAATCTGGTCGCCAGTGACACGGTGGCTGGCAATATCACCCTGCGCCTGCAGAACGTGCCATGGGATCAGGCACTGGATCTGGTGCTGAAAACCAAGGGATTGGACAAGCGCCAGATTGGCAACGTGCTGCTGGTTGCGCCTGCTGAAGAAATCGCCGCGCGTGAGCGTCAGGAGCTGGAGTCGCAGAAGCAGATTGCCGAGCTGGCACCGCTGCGCCGCGAGCTGATTCAGGTTAACTACGCCAAGGCTGCCGATATGGCCAAGTTGTTCCAGTCGGTGACCAGTGCTGATGGTGGCGTGCAGGATGATCGTGGCTCGATTACGGTCGATGAGCGTACCAATAGCATCATCGCTTACCAGACCCAGGAGCGTCTGGATGAGTTGCGTCGTATTGTCGCTCAGCTGGATGTCGCGGTGCGCCAAGTGCTAATTGAAGCTCGGATCGTTGAGGCTAACGTTAACTACAGCAAGGATCTGGGGGTTCGCTGGGGTGGTACGTTGGGCAGTGCCGGCTCCAAATGGCGTACTTATGGTAAGGATGGTAGTACTGGTGTTGAAGACGGGGCTGGTAATTGCGGGCCGTTTGGCGGGACTTGTACACGTCCGACTATTGGTAACACAGGCTCACCGGTGCCGTTCGTGGATATGGGGGCGCTGAATAGCACCTCAGGGATTGGTATCGGTTTCATCACCGATAGCGCCATCATCGACTTGCAGCTTTCTGCGATGGAAAGTTCTGGGAATGGTGAGATTGTTTCCCAGCCTAAAGTCGTAACCTCGGATAAGGAAACCGCCAAAATCCTGCGAGGCCAGGAAATTCCTTATCAGGAAGCCGCCTCCAGCGGCGCGACTAGTACATCCTTTAAAGAAGCCGCGCTGTCTTTGGAAGTAACACCACAGATCACCCCTGACAATCGCATTATCATGGAAGTTAAGGTCAACAAGGATTCGGCGGACTATGAGCGCAGGATTGGCGAGGGTGCGCCTCCGATTAACAAGAATGAGGTCAATGCCAAGGTTCTGGTATCCGACGGAGAAACCATTGTTATCGGTGGCGTATTTGAAAATACGCAAAGCAAGGGCACACAGAAGGTTCCATTCTTGGGTGACGTGCCTTATCTGGGGCGCTTGTTCCGTCGTGACTTTGTCACCGACAACAAGACCGAGTTGCTGGTTTTCATCACTCCGCGCATCATGAACACTTCCGCGGTGGCCGTGAGTCGGTAATTTGTGCGTAATCTGATCCTTGTCGGCCCGATGGGTGCTGGAAAAAGCACCATCGGGCGCTTACTTGCCAAAGAGTTGCGGTTGCCATTCAAGGACTCCGACAAGGAGATCGAACAGCGTACCGGTGCAGACATTCCCTGGATTTTCGATGTCGAGGGTGAGCAGGGCTTTCGTGAGCGCGAGCAAGCGGTGATCTGCTCGCTTTGCGAATCTGATGGTCTGGTCTTGGCTACCGGGGGTGGCGCCGTATTACGACCGCAGAACCGCCAGGCCTTGCATGCTGGCGGGCGAGTGGTCTATCTGCATGCCTCGGTCGAGCAGCAGATCGACCGCACGGCACGTGATCGAAATCGCCCATTACTGCGCACGCCCAACCCTGGCAAGGTGTTGGCTGATCTGCTCGCTATTCGTGATCCGCTGTATCGGGAAATTGCCGATGTGATCATTGAAACCGATGAGCGCCCACCGCGTATGGTGGTTCAGGAAATTCTCGAGAGGCTGGAAGCGCTAGCACCCCGTTAATGACTGGGGCGAACTGCGTTATCCTAGAGCCCTTTTTAAATTGGGGGCTCCATGCAAACACTTCATGTCGATCTCGCTGAGCGCAGCTACCCCATTCATATCGGTGCTGGCTTGTTGAGTCGTGCCGATTTGCTGGCGCCGCATATCGTCGGACGCCAAGTTGCCATTGTCACCAATGAAACCATTGCACCGCTTTATTTGGCTGGGCTTGAGGCGACCTTGGCAGATTATCGTGTCACCTCGGTCGTGCTACCTGATGGCGAAGGTTTCAAGAATTGGCAAACGCTGCAAACTATCTTCGATGGTCTGCTCAGTGCTCGTCATGATCGTCGTACTACGGTCATTGCCCTGGGCGGTGGTGTGATCGGTGACATGGCAGGCTTCGCGGCAGCCTGCTATCAACGTGGCGTGAATTTCATCCAGATTCCTACCACACTGCTGTCCCAGGTCGACTCCTCCGTAGGCGGCAAGACCGGTATCAACCACCCAATGGGCAAGAACATGGTCGGCGCTTTCTATCAGCCTCAGGTGGTGCTGATCGATACGCGTAGCTTGGATACGCTGCCGCCGCGTGAGTTGTCGGCAGGGCTGGCTGAAGTGATCAAGTATGGGTTGATCTGCGATGAGCCCTTTCTTGGTTGGCTCGAGGCCAATATGGCTGCATTGCGCGCGTTGGATCAGGTTGCATTGACCCAAGCCATTGAGCGCTCCTGCGCGGCCAAGGCGCGAGTGGTTGGCGCCGACGAGCGAGAAACGGGTGTGCGCGCCACGTTGAATCTCGGTCACACCTTTGGCCATGCCATCGAGACTCATATGGGCTATGGCGTCTGGTTGCACGGTGAGGCGGTAGCCGCCGGAACGGTGATGGCGTTGGAGATGTCTCATCGACTGGGGTGGATCAATGCCGATGAGCGTGACCGTGGTATTCGCCTCTTTCAGGCGGCCGGCCTGCCCGTAGTACCGCCGCAAGAAATGACCTCGGCGCACTTTCTTGAGCACATGGCAGTCGACAAGAAAGTGTTGGATGGCCAGTTGCGCCTGGTACTGCTGCGTTCGCTAGGCGAAGCGGTAGTGACCAGCGATTACCCGCGAGACATCTTGAGTGCCACCCTGGCTGCCGATTACTCGGCGCTGGTGGCTCGGCTTAACAATCAGTGAGTATTCAATGACCAGTTTGCACGCCGACGAAGCGTTTCTCGACCACTACCAGTTCACCCATGACCCGTTCGCGGCGCGGGTGCCGGGCTTCAAGTTCTTCCCGGCGCAGCGCAAGCCCGTGCTTGGGCAGTTGCACCATCTGGCGCGCTACAGCCAGTTGCTGCTGGTGGTGACGGGGCCGGAAGGCAGTGGCAAGACCTTGCTGCGGCAGGCGTTGGTCGCCAGCACCAACAAGCAGGCCGTGCACAATGTGGTGGTTTCCGCCCAAGGCGCTGCCGACCCGGCGACACTGATGCGCCATATCGCGCAGGGTCTCAATACTCAGCAGACGGATCGTGCGTCGTTGCTGGCTCAGGTCGGCCAGCTGTCGCTGACCGGGCAGGAAGTTTATCTGCTCATCGATGATGCCGAGGAGCTCAGTGAAGCGTCGCTGGAAGCGTTGCTGGTGCTCGCTCAAGGCAATTCTGATGGGCGCCCCCATGTCTTTCTGTTCGCCGATACGGATCTAATCTCGCGCCTGGAGGCGTTGGCAGGCGCAGAAGAGGCATTCCACGTCATCGAACTGCAGCCTTATGCAGAGGATGAGACGCGTGAATACCTGGCGCTACGTTTGGAGGGGGCCGCGCAGGGTATAGAGTTGCTTTCCGAGGAGCAGATCGAATTGATTCATGATCGTTCCGGCGGCTGGCCGGGCGAGATCAATCGGGTGGCCCGTGACGTCTTGGTCGATGCCATGGCGTCGCGCCGCGGAGCTGCAAAGGCCGGTGGTTTCTCCTTCAATCTGCCGAGGAAGCATCTGCTCGCCTTGGGTGTGGTCGCTCTCGGTGTCGTAGCGGCCCTGCTGATGCAAGGCCGTTCGGGCCCCTCGGATGCTCCGGAAACTCAGGCGCAGTTGCCTATCGATGCCACGCAACAGCCGCAACAGCCGCCCGAAGCTCAGGCGACTCAGCCAGGCGCCGAGCAGGGAGCGGATGGCCGGCCTGCCATTGAGTTCGCTGGCAGCAATCAGCCGCTGCCGCTGCCTTTGGTTGGCCAGTCCCAACCAGTGATCCGTCAGCCGCTTGCTCAAGCTGCAGGTGAGACGGACGGTGAGGCCAATGTGGAATTGCCTGAGCCAGTGACGAGTACGCCGGTGACCGTTCCTCCAGTGGCGTCCCAGCCAGCCCCCGCGACTGCACCACCCACTACACCTGCTCCTCAGGCAGCCCCGCCAGTCGCGCAGCAACCCAAGCCGGCTGAGCAGCCGAAGCCGACCCCGGCGCCAGCACCCAAGCCCGCTCCTGCACCTCCGGCGCCTACAACAGCCGGCGCAACGCAGGGCAGCGGCTGGTATGCGACGCAGACCAAGAGCCATTACACCCTGCAGATTCTCGGTACTAGCTCGGAAAGCAGTGCGCGTTCATTCGTGAGTCAGAACGGCGCGCAATACCGCTACTTCAAGAAGATGCACCAGGGTAAGCCGCTTTTCGTCATCACTTATGGTAGTTTTGCCAGCCGCGATGCCGCCCAGGCAGCCGTGAAGACTTTGCCAGCCAAGGTTCAGGCCGGTAAGCCCTGGCCGAAAACCTTCGCCAGCGTCACCCAAGAAATGACGCCCTGATAGAAACGTGCCCGTTACGGTGTAATTGTCGTAACGGGCTCTTTCATTTTTGCGACATTTTATTCCTGTTTTTCGTCACATTGTTCTTTGTGACGTCTATCTCGCTATGTACAATGACCTCCGTTTGCCTGCGCAAAGCTGGGCGCATTGACCTGCGCGCAGGGTAATTGATTGAAATTAGAAAGAAAAATGCCGAGTAAGGCAGTCTGGTGAGAGTTCCCTATGAAAGCAGGTCTGTACCATCCTGATGAGTTCAAGGATAACTGCGGCTTCGGCCTGATCGCCCACATGCAAGGTGAGGCAAGCCATCACCTGTTGCAGACGGCGATAGAAGCACTGACCTGCATGACCCACCGTGGCGGCATCAATGCCGACGGCAAGACGGGTGATGGCTGTGGTTTGCTGATTCAAAAACCCGATCTGTTCCTGCGCGCCGTCGCCAAGGACACCTTTGGCGTCGAGCTGCCCAAGCAATATGCCGTAGGCATGGTCTTCCTCAACCAGGACGAGACCAAGGCCAGCGCTGCCCGCGACAACATGAACCGCGAGATCCAGGCTGCCGGCCTGACCCTGGTCGGCTGGCGCAAGGTGCCGATCGACACCAGCGTACTCGGCCGTCTGGCTCTGGAGCGCCTGCCGCAGATCGAGCAGGTGTTCATCAGCGCCGATGGTCTGAGCGATCAGGACTTCGCCATCAAGCTGTTCTGCGCGCGTCGCCGCTCATCGGTGACCAATGCCGCAGACAGCGAGCACTACATCTGCAGCTTCTCGCACAAGACCATCATCTATAAAGGCCTGATGATGCCGGCCGACCTGCAGCAGTTCTACCCGGATCTGGGTGACGAGCGCCTGCAGACCGCGATCTGCGTGTTCCACCAGCGCTTCTCCACCAACACTCTGCCAAAGTGGCCGCTGGCTCAGCCGTTCCGTTTCCTCGCCCACAACGGCGAGATCAACACCATCACCGGTAACCGCAACTGGGCACAGGCGCGCCGTACCAAATTCGAGAATGGTCAGATTCCTGCCCTCGAAGAGCTCGGTCCGCTGGTCAACCGCGTGGGCTCCGACTCCTCGAGCATGGACAACATGCTCGAGCTGATGGTCACCGGCGGCATCGACCTGTTCCGCGGCGTGCGCATGATCATTCCGCCAGCGTGGCAGAACGTCGAAACCATGGACGCCGACCTGCGGGCGTTCTACGAATACAACTCCATGCACATGGAACCCTGGGATGGCCCGGCCGGCGTCGTGCTGACCGATGGTCGTCACGCCGTGTGCCTGCTCGACCGTAATGGTCTGCGCCCGGCGCGCTGGGTGACCACCACCAATGGCTACATCACCCTGGCCTCGGAAATCGGCGTATGGAATTACCAGCCCGAAGACGTGGTCGCCAAAGGCCGTGTCGGCCCGGGCCAGATCCTTGCCGTCGATACCGAAACCGGCCAGGTGCTGACCACCGACGACATCGACAACCGCCTCAAGTCGCGTCACCCGTACAAGCAGTGGCTGCGCAAGAGCGCGCTGCGCATCCGCGCGACCATGGAAGACAACGACCATGGTTCGGCCTTCTACGAGGCTGATCAGCTCAAGCAGTACATGAAGATGTTCCAGGTCACCTTCGAGGAACGTGACCAGGTGCTGCGTCCGCTCGCCGAGCAGGGCCAGGAAGCGGTCGGCTCCATGGGTGACGACACGCCGATGGCGGTGCTGAGCCAGCGCGTGCGCTCGCCGTACGACTACTTCCGCCAGCAGTTCGCGCAGGTCACCAACCCGCCGATCGACCCGCTGCGCGAAGCCATCGTCATGTCGTTGGAGATCTGCCTCGGTGCCGAGCGCAACATTTTCGAAGAGTCGCCGGAGCACGCATCGCGAGTGATCCTCAGCTCGCCGGTAATCTCCCCGGCCAAGTGGCGCACCCTGATGAACCTGGAGAGGCCAGGTTTCGAGCGGCAGGTCATCGACCTCAACTACGACGAGTCGATCGGCCTGGAAGCGGCCGTGCGCAACATGGCCGACCAAGCTGAAGAAGCCGTGCGTTCCGGCAAAGTGCTGCTGGTGCTGACTGACCGTCACATTGCGCCGGGCAAGCTGCCGGCTCATGCTGCGCTGGTCACTGGCGCGGTGCACCATCGTCTGACCGAAACCGGCCTGCGTTGCGATTGCAACATCCTGGTCGAAACCGCCACCGCTCGTGACCCGCACCACTATGCGGTGCTGATCGGCTTCGGCGCCTCGGCGGTTTACCCGTTCCTGGCCTATGAAGTGCTGGGCGACCTGATCCGTACCGGCGAAGTGCTGGGCGATCTGTACGAAGTCTTCAAGTACTACCGCAAGGGCATCTCCAAGGGCCTGCTGAAGATCCTCTCGAAGATGGGCATCTCCACGGTCGGTTCCTACCGCGGCGCCCAGCTGTTCGAAGCGGTTGGCCTGGCCGATGAAGTCACTGGCATGTGCTTCCGTGGTGTGCCGAGCCGCCTCAAGGGCGCGCGTTTCGTCGACCTGGAAGCCGAGCAGAAGGCGCTGGCGGGCGAAGCCTGGAACAACCGCAAGTCGATCCAGCAGGGCGGCCTGCTGAAGTTCGTCTACGGCGGCGAGTACCACGCCTACAACCCCGATGTGGTCAACACCCTGCAGGCAGCAGTGAAGCAGGGCAGCTACGAGACCTTCAAGGAATACACCAAGCTGGTGGATACCCGCCCGGTGTCGATGCTGCGTGACCTGCTGCAGGTCACGCTGGCCGATACGCCGCTGGCGCTGGACGAAGTCGAGCCGCTGGAGTCGATCTTCAAGCGTTTCGACGCCGCCGGTATCTCTCTGGGCGCGCTGTCGCCAGAGGCCCACGAAGCCCTAGCTGAGGCGATGAACCGCCTGGGCGCGCGCTCCAACTCCGGCGAAGGCGGTGAAGACCCGGCGCGTTACGGCACCATCAAGAGCTCCAAGATCAAGCAGATCGCCACTGGCCGTTTCGGGGTTACCCCGGAATACCTGGTCAATGCCGAAGTGCTGCAGATCAAGGTGGCTCAGGGTGCCAAGCCAGGTGAAGGTGGTCAGTTGCCGGGTGGCAAGGTCAACGGCCTGATCGCCAAGCTGCGCTATGCCGTACCGGGCGTTACGCTGATTTCGCCGCCGCCGCACCACGATATCTATTCCATCGAAGACCTGGCGCAGCTGATCTATGACCTCAAGCAGGTCAACCCCAGTGCACTGGTGTCGGTCAAACTGGTATCCGAAGCGGGCGTCGGCACCATCGCCGCTGGTGTGGCCAAGGCCTATGCCGACCTGATCACCATTTCCGGTTACGACGGCGGCACGGGCGCTTCGCCGCTGAGCTCGATCAAGTATGCCGGTTCGCCGTGGGAACTAGGCCTGGCTGAAACCCACCAGACCCTGCGCGGTAACGACCTGCGCGGCAAGGTGCGGGTACAGACCGACGGCGGCCTGAAAACTGGCCTGGACGTGATCAAGGCCGCAATCCTCGGCGCCGAGAGCTTCGGCTTCGGCACCGCGCCGATGGTTGCCCTGGGCTGCAAATACCTGCGTATCTGTCACCTGAACAACTGCGCCACCGGCGTAGCCACGCAGAATGACAAGCTGCGCAAGGATCACTTCATCGGTACTGTCGACATGGTGGTGAATTTCTTCACCTACATCGCCGAAGAAACCCGCGAATGGCTGGCCAAGCTCGGCGTGCGCAGCCTGGGCGAGCTGATCGGGCGTACCGATTTGCTGGAAGTCCTGCCGGGGGAAAGCGCCAAGCAGAACAATCTGGATCTGACGCCGCTGCTCGGCAGCGATTACATCCCCGCGGATAAGCCGCAGTTCTGTGAGGTCGACCGCAACCCGCCGTTCGACAAGGGTTTGCTGGCTGAAGAGATGCTGTCCATGGCCAAGTCGGCGATCGACAGCGCCAGTGGTGGCGAGTACGAACTGGACATCTGCAACTGCGACCGTTCCATTGGTGCCCGTTTGTCCGGCGAGATCGCTCGGGTGCATGGCAACCACGGTATGGTCAAAGCGCCGATTACCTTCCGCTTCAAGGGTACGGCCGGGCAGAGCTTCGGCGTGTGGAACGCTGGTGGCTTGAACCTTTACCTCGAAGGCGACGCCAACGATTACGTCGGCAAGGGCATGACCGCTGGCAAGCTGGTGATCGTGCCGCCGAAAGGCAGCCCGTTCAAAACCCAGGACAGCGCCATCATCGGCAACACCTGCCTGTACGGTGCCACTGGCGGCAAGCTGTTCGCGGCGGGTACTGCAGGTGAGCGTTTCGCGGTGCGTAACTCCGGCGCCCATTCCGTGGTAGAAGGCGTGGGTGACCATTGCTGCGAGTACATGACTGGCGGTTTCGTCTGCGTGCTGGGCAAAACCGGCTACAACTTCGGTTCAGGCATGACCGGTGGTTTCGCCTACGTGCTGGATCTGGACAACAGCTTCTACGACCGCGTGAACCACGAGCTGGTGGAGATTCAACGGATCAACAACGAGTCCATGGAGGCTTACCGTAGCCACCTGGAGCGCGTGTTGGCCGAGTACGTCGAAGAGACGTCGAGCGAGTGGGGCCGCAATCTGCTGGAGAACCTGGACGACTACCTGCGCAAGTTCTGGCTGGTGAAACCCAAGGCTGCGAACCTCAAGTCGCTGCTCTCCAGCATCCGCGCCAACCCGCAATAAAGCAGCTTCAAGCTGCGAGCCCAAGCTGCCTGGCAGTGAAGGGCTCGCAGCTCAACGTGATTGTATTGCAGCTCCAGGCTTATGGCGTGTAGCTGCTGCTAAGAGGTTTATGACATGGCTGAACGTCTGAATAACGACTTCCAGTTCATCGACGTCGGGCGCAAAGACCCGAAGAAGAAGCTGTTGCGTCAGCGCAAGAAAGAATTCGTCGAGATCTACGACACCTTCAAACCGGCCCAGGCCGGTGATCAGGCGCACCGCTGCCTGGGTTGTGGCAACCCGTATTGCGAATGGAAGTGCCCGGTACACAACTTCATCCCCAACTGGTTGAAGCTGGTCGCCGAAGGCAACATCCTCGCCGCCGCCGAGCTCAGCCACCAGACCAACACCTTGCCGGAAGTCTGCGGCCGTGTTTGCCCGCAGGATCGTCTCTGCGAAGGGGCTTGCACCCTTAACGACGGTTTCGGCGCGGTGACCATCGGCTCGGTAGAGAAATACATCACCGACACCGCCTTCGCCATGGGCTGGCGCCCTGACATGTCCAAGGTCAAACCGACTGGCAAGCGTGTCGCGATCATCGGTGCGGGCCCGGCAGGTCTGGGCTGCGCCGACGTGCTGGTGCGTGGCGGCGTGACCCCGGTGGTGTTCGACAAGAACCCGGAAATCGGCGGTCTGCTGACCTTCGGTATTCCCGAGTTCAAGCTGGAAAAGAGCGTGCTGAGCAACCGTCGCGAAGTGTTCACCGGCATGGGCATCGAGTTCCGCCTGAACACCGAAATCGGCAAAGACATCACCATGGAGCAACTGCTCGAAGAGTACGATGCCGTGTTCATGGGCATGGGCACCTACACATACATGAAGGGCGGTTTCCCGGGCGAAGACCTGCCGGGCGTCCACGATGCGCTGGATTTCCTGATCGCCAACGTCAACCGCAACCTCGGTTTCGAGAAGGCGCCGGAAGACTTCGTTGACCTGAAGGGTAAGCGCGTTGTGGTGCTTGGCGGTGGTGACACGGCGATGGATTGCAACCGCACCTCGATTCGTCAGACGGCCAAGTCCGTGACCTGCGCCTATCGCCGTGACGAAGCGAACATGCCTGGCTCGCGCAAAGAGGTGAAGAACGCCAAGGAAGAAGGCGTGAAATTCCTCTTCAACCGCCAGCCGATCGCCATCGTCGGTGAAGACAAGGTCGAAGGCGTCAAGGTGGTCGAGACCCGTCTCGGCGAGCCAGATGCCCGTGGCCGCCGCAGCCCCGAGCCAATCCCAGGCTCAGAGGAAATCATCCCGGCGGAAGCCGTGCTGATCGCCTTCGGTTTCCGTCCGAGCCCGGCGCCGTGGTTCGATGAGTTCGATATCCGTATCGATACCCAGGGTCGTGTGGTTGCGCCGGAGAAGTCTACCTTCAAGCACCAGACCAGCAACCCGAAGGTGTTCGCTGGCGGCGACATGGTGCGTGGTTCCGACCTGGTGGTAACCGCCATCTACGAAGGCCGCAATGCGGCGGAAGGGATTCTCGACTACCTCGGTGTCTGAGCATCACGCTTCCCGACGAGGCCGGCTTAATGCCGGCCTCGTCGTTTCCGACCCTTGGCTGACCTGAGGCAATACGCCGCTCAGCGCGCTCGCTTATGCTCCCGAACCTGCGGCACGGCGTCCCATGCCGTGCCTTTTACGGCTTGCTCTGCGACAATGTGCACACTTTTTGTTCACCGCTTCTGTTCGGGAAATACCCATGACCGCCTTGAAGAACGACCGTTTCCTACGTGCCCTGCTCAAGCAACCCGTCGACGTTACGCCGGTTTGGATGATGCGTCAGGCCGGTCGTTACCTGCCGGAATATCGGGCCAGCCGGGCCAAGGCCGGGGATTTCATGAAGCTGATGATGAACCCTGAGTTTGCCTGCGAAGTCACCCTGCAGCCGCTGGATCGTTATCCGCAACTCGACGCTGCCATCCTCTTCTCCGATATCCTCACCATCCCCCACGCTATGGGGCAGGGGCTGTATTTCGAGACCGGTGAGGGGCCGCGTTTCAAGAAGGTCATCAGCAGCGCCGCCGATATCGACGCGCTGCCGATTCCTGATCCAGAGAAGGATCTGGGCTATGTGATGGATGCCGTACGTACCATCAAATCGGCGTTGGATGGCCGTGTGCCGCTGATCGGTTTTTCCGGCAGCCCGTGGACGCTGGCGACCTACATGGTCGAGGGCAGCTCGTCGAAGGACTTCCGCAAGATCAAGGCGATGCTTTACGACCAGCCCGAGGCCATGCACGCGCTGCTCGACAAGCTGGCGCAGTCGGTCACGGCCTATCTCAATGGGCAGATCCGCGCTGGCGCCCAGGCGGTGCAGATCTTCGATACCTGGGGCGGCAACCTGTCGTCAGCTGCCTATCAGGCGTTCTCCCTGGCTTACATGCAGAAGATCGTCGACGGCCTGATCCGCGAGCAGGACGGGCGCAAGATTCCGGTGATCCTGTTCACCAAGAATGGCGGGCTGTGGCTGGAGTCGATGGCAGCCACTGGCGCCGATGCGCTGGGGTTGGACTGGAGCTGTGATATCGGCGAGGCGCGCCGCCGTGTCGGTAGCCAAGTGGCTTTGCAAGGCAACATGGATCCTACCGTGCTGTATGCCAAGCCTGCGGCGATTCGCGCCGAGGTGGCGCGTATCCTAGCCAGCTACGGCACTGGCAGTGGTCATGTATTCAATCTGGGGCACGGCATCACCCCGGAAGTCGATCCTGCTCATGCCGGGGCCTTCCTCGAAGCGGTGCACGAGCTGTCTGCCGACTATCACCGCTGATCGGCATCACTGCGCCTGGCGCCCTCCGCGAGGTTGGCGCAGGCGTATGTCGATCAGGGTGTCGTCTTCGTCATGCTCGAATCTGGCGCCTTGGGGCTTGGGCTTGCCTTTCAGGAGTGACGGATTGCCGGAGAAGCCCACGGGCTCGAGCGGAATGCCGCGCGGGCTGAGGTCGAGACGCCCGTTGCCGTTGGCGTCCTGAAACAACTGCAGAGCGTATTGCCCAGGTGGTACGTCTTTCAGGATCAGTTGCTCGCCTTCACCTTGCTGCTCGCGCAGCATCGGTTCCCAGCTTTCCTGGTCGGCAGCGACCAGTGCCAGGTAAAGCTTGGCGGCACTCTCGTTGCCTTCCACGCGTATCAGCAGATCCCCTGCCTGCGCCGACAAAGAGGCGAACAGGAGAACCACTGCGCAGACCGTGCAGCGTTTGGTTACGATTTGAAGAATTCTCTGTGGCATAATCCGCCCATTTTGCAGGGATTCGCTTTAAATGCGTCAGGTTCTAGTCGTTCACTTCTCACAGACTGGCCAATTGAACCGCCTGGTGCAATCGGTCTGTGCGCCGTTGCAGGCGAGTGAAGGCATTCAGGTGGATTTCCTGGCGCTGCAACCGGCCAAGCCTTTTCCCTTCCCGTGGCCCTTTCTTGGTTTCTTCCGGATCTTCCCGGAAACCGTGTTGATGAAGCCGCAGCTGTTGCTGCCGCTGACGGTCGACCCCGAGAAACGCTACGACCTGATCATTCTCGCCTATCAGGTGTGGTTTCTGTCGCCGTCGCTGCCGTTCACCAGTTTCCTCGCGTCGCCTGAAGCCGCTCGGTTGTTGAAGGATACGCCGGTAGTGACCCTGATCGGTTGTCGCAACATGTGGCTGATGGCCCAGGAAAAGGTCAAGGCACGCCTGCAGGCACTGGGCGCGAAGCTGGTCGACAACGTGGTGCTCACCGATGCTTGTGGTACGGCGGCGAGTTTCCTGGCCACACCACTGTGGATGTTCACCGGCCGGCAGAAGCCCTACAGCTGGGTGCCACGCGCCGGTATCGACGAAACGGAAATGGCCAATGCCGGCCGCTTCGGCGATGCCATGGCACGCTGCCTGCTTGCAGACGAGCAGCCCATCGAGCAGCCGATGCTCGGCGGCCTTGGTGCAGTCAAAGTGGATGAAAAACTGATCGCCAGTGAAAAGGTCGGCAATCGCAGCTTCACGCTATGGAGCCGACTGCTTACCGCGCTCGGCCCGCAGCAAAGCAAGCGCCGCGGCGCCGGGCTGGTGGTGTACATCGTCTTCCTGATCTGCCTGATTCTGACCGTGGTGCCGATCAGTGCCCTGTTGAAAAAGTTGTTGGCCCCGCTGTTCAAGGCGCGAATCCAGCGTGAAAAGGCCTACTTCGCCGGTCCGTCCGGCGAGTGAAGTGACCCGAGGTAATCCCGTGGTAACACCCGTATTCATCAATCGCATCAGTGCCAGCCTGCCCCATGACCCAGTCGACAACGAGCAGATGGAAGCTCGCCTCGGTATGGTTGGCGGCAAGCCATCGCGCGCCCGCAAGCTGGTCTTGCGCCGTAATGGCATTCAGCAGCGCCACTACGTCATCGACCCGCTGACCGGTGAGCCGAGCATGAGCAATGCGCAACTGAGCGCCGAGGCGATCCGGGGTCTGGTAGGGGAGGGGTTCGCGCTGGACAGCCTGGACTGTCTGGTCGCCAGCACTTCGTCTCCCGACCAAGTGATGCCAGGCCATGCGGTGATGGTGCATGGCGAGCTGGGCAATCCGCCTTGCGAGGTCGCGACCACGGCGGGTATCTGCCTGTGCGGAATGACCGCGCTGAAATACGCCTGGATGAGCGTGGCCAGCGGTGAAAGTCGCAATGCCGTGGCCTGCGGCTCCGAAGTGGCTTCGACGCTGATGCAGGCGCGCAACTTCAATGCCGAGTACGAGAGCCGCGTCGAGGAGCTGGAGAACCATCCGGAGATCGCTTTCGAGAAGGATTTCCTGCGATGGATGCTTTCCGACGGTGCTGGCGCCGTGCTGCTGCAGGATCATCCCAACGCTAGCGGGCTGAGCCTGCGTGTCGACTGGCTGGATATTCTCTCGTTCGCCGACCAGATGCCCGCCTGTATGTATGCCGGCGCCGAGATGCAAGACGGCAGCCTGCGTGGCTGGAGCCGCTATGACGCCGATGAGCGCGCCCGTCAGTCGGTGATGGCGATCAAGCAGGACGTCAAACTGCTCAACGAGAACATCGTCAAATACACCGTGGAAGAAGCGTTGCGGCGCATCATGGCGCGCCGTGAGCTGCGCGTGGCGGACATCGACTGGTTCCTGCCGCATTACTCGTCGGAGTTCTTCCGCGACCGTCTGGCCGTGGGGCTGGCCAATGTCGACCTGCCAATCCCGATGGAGCGCTGGTTCACCAACCTGACCAGCAAGGGCAACACTGGCGCAGCGTCGATCTTCATCATCCTTGAAGAGCTGTTCAATGGCGGGCAGCTGCGCAGTGGCCAGAAGCTGCTGTGCTACGTGCCGGAAAGTGGGCGCTTCTCCAGTGCATTCATGCACCTCACGGTGGTCGGCAATGAAGCTTGACGAGGTTCCTCAGGATCACAGCTCCACCTACGGTGGCCACAGCAAGCTGGTCTACGCCGTGGATGCCAGCGGCCATTACCAGGGCACCCAAAGCGATGGCTGGGAGCCCGAGTCGTACTCCACTCAGCTCGCGGTCGCCGAGCTGGAGGCTCAGGAGGCCGAGGCCCAAGCAGCCTGGCGCCGTGGGGAGCTGTCGCCGCTGAAATGCCTGATGTATCGCTACCGCATGGACGAGCCGGCGCTGGCGCAGATCTCCGGGCTCTGGCAATGGCGCGTGCGCCGGCATTTTCGCCCCGAGATCTACCGACGCCTGAGCGATTCGCTGCTGGCCCGCTATGCCGAGGCCTTTGGCCTGTCCGTCGACGAATTGCGTCGCTATCAGAAGGAACTGCTATGAGCGCGTTCGAGCACCGCCAGAGCGCCCACTGCGAAAGCGGCGTGATGGCCAGTCTGCTGACCCATGCCGGCCTGCCGATGAGCGAGCCGATGGCGTTCGGGCTGGCATCTGGCCTGGCGTTCGCCTACCTGCCGATCGTCAAGCTCGGCGGTATGCCGCTGATTGCCTACCGCATGCCACCCCGTCACCTGATCAAGACGCTGAGCAAGCGCCTGGGCGTGCGCCTGACTAGCCGTACCTTCTCCAATCCTGAGCAGGGACGTGTCGCCCTCGATGCCGCACTCGACAGTGGGCGCCTGGCTGGGCTGCAGAGCTCGGTTTTCTGGCTGCCGTACTTTCCGCCAGAAATGCGCTTTCACTTCAACGCCCACAACCTGCTGGCCTATGGTCGCGAGGGTAACGAATACCTGCTCAGCGACCCAGTGTTCGAGGCGCCGGTACGCTGTGCCGCCGAGGATCTGCAGAAAGCACGCTTCGCCAAGGGGGCTCTGGCGGCCAAGGGGCTGATGTATTACCTGGACGACGTGCCGCCCGATCAGGACTGGGAGCGGCTGATTCGCAAGAGCGTGCTGTCGACCGCGCGTATCCTCGATGGCATGCCGCTGCCGTGGATCGGCATTCGTGGCATTGGCCACCTGGCCAAGCGCGTCGAGGCACTCGATCCGGCTCAGGCCAAGTACAACCGCCTTTACCTCACCCACATCGTGCGCATGCAGGAGGAGATCGGTACCGGTGGTGCAGGCTTCCGCTTCATGTACGCGAGCTTCCTGCAGGAGGCCGGCGAGAAGATTGGCGATACCACGCTGCAGGAAGCTTCGGTGCGCATGACCGCAGTGGGCGATGATTGGCGCCAGTTCGCCTCAGCGTGCGTACGGGCCAGCCGTAGCAAGGGCGAAGCGCCGGACTTCCGGCCGATCGCCGATAGGCTGCGCGGCATTGCCAGTCAGGAGCGCGCCTTGATGAAAGAGCTTGGCGCCTGGGCCAAGGGCAAGGGGTAAGCGAGGGCTGCAGAAAGGCAGAAGCGGACGGTGGATGCAGAGCTTTCTTTTTGTAGGAGAGGCTTTAGCCGCGAGCTCTTTACGCCTAGCTAGGCAAAATCGAGGCTAAAGCCTCTCCCACAAAAGCTCTGCTCACCGGCCGCTCCCGCCACACAGCCGCCGCTGTTTTATAGTTGCAACTGCAGCACATCGATCGCCGCCGTCAGCTCGGCAAAATCTGCTGCCTGGTATGGGCCGGTGATCAGCACAGCCTGTGCCTGAAACTCGCCGTTCTCGTCGATCACCACCAGCAGCGCCTGGCTGACCACGCCATCTGCCAGATCCAACCCTGCCAATGCCTGCAGCTGTTTCCAGGCACGCGGCCCGGCACCGATGAACATGTTCGGCCCCTCCAGTCCCAGCTGTGCTGCGACGTGGAAGCCCGCGGCGTTGCTCACACTGTTGACGAATTCGAAGGGCTTGGGCTGCAACTGATGTACGCATACCGCGTCGAGCAGCGAGCCCATTGTCCCTCTTGCCGGGTGACGGGATGCCAGATAAAGCCCGCAGTCACTGCGTACCTTCGCTTTGAGTGGAGCGGTGCACAGCAGCGCCTGGAGGATCAGCCGGTCGATGCGTCGAGGCGGGCTGGCCAGCCATTGGCTCAGGGTAGCCTTCAGATCCTTGTCGGACGCGCTGGCGTCACCACTGACGCTGCACGCGGCGATGACTGTGCTCATGGTGTTTCTCCCGTGCAGCGCTGCAGCACCAGGCTGGCGTTGTTGCCGCCAAAGCCGAAGAAGTTGGCCAACAGCAGGCTGTCATCGGCAATGGCGAGTGGCTCGCCTGGTAGCGGTAGCAGGGCTTCACTGGCGTAATCACAAGCCGGTAGGTGCCCGAGGTTCTGCACCAGCAGCAGGGTTTCAGCGAGGCCGCAGGCGCCCAGGGTGTGGCCAATCCACGGTTTGAGCACGCACAGCGGCGGCAGCGCCTCGCCAAACAGCAGGCGTACACCGTTGCTCTCGGCGCGATCATTGGCGCCGGTGGCGGTGCCGTGCAGTTTCACCAGGCCGATCTGCTCGACGCTGGTGTCTGCGCTGCGCAAGGCCTCGCGCATCACCCAGTCGATGTGGCTGCCGTCTTCGCGGGTGGTGGTCAGGTTGCTGGTGTCGCAGGCGCTGAAACCGCCAAGCAGCCTGGCCAGCGGTGCCGGGCCAGGTTCCAGTGCCAGCAGCGTGGCCACGTAGGCTTCACCGAGCACCAGGCCATCACGCTGCGGGTGAAAGGGTCGGTAGAGGCCACTGGGCGAAATCAGATCCAGTGCGCCGAAGCCTTGCTGGGCTATCGCGCTGGGCGTTTCGAAAGCCAGCACCAGAGCGCGGCGATAAAGGTTCGCGCCGAGCAGTCGGGCGCCGTACAGCAGCCCGTTAGCGGCGCTGGTACAGGCGGTATTGAGGGTGAAGGCGTCGGCGAAGCCCCAGCGCTCGCGCAGCTGCTCGGCGATCAGGTCGAGGGAGGTCGAATGATCGGGGCGAAAGCCGCCGTCCTGTTTCGCCAAGTCTTCCAGTTCATTGATGTCCAGGCTGGTACTGGCCACGATCAACAGGCAATCCTCCAGCGCACTGTCGTCGCCAAGGGTCTCGCGGATCAGTCGGTCGAAGTGCTGGTCTCGGCTCTCGCCTGCCGCTACGGCCAGGTAAGGGCGTGGCTGCCGCAGTTCATGCAGTACGAAGGTGTCCGCCTCAGGCAGCACGCCGCGCTGCAGCGCCTCACCAGCCGCGCGTAGGTTCGCGCCAAGTGCACTGTGCAGAGCGCCTCGCTGGAGGTAGATGGGCGTCACTGTTTCTGCCTGATGAAGGCCGCGATGCTGGCGATGCTATTGAGAATGCGCCGACCGTCCTTGGCGCCTTCGATGCGCACGCCGTAGTGCTGCTGCAACGCGAGCGAGACTTGCAGCGCGTCCAGGCTGTCCATCTGGATGCGGCTCTGCTGGCCGAACAGCGGCTCGTCGTCGTCGATGCTTTGCCAGTCGATGTCATCTTCCTTGTCGCACTCGCGAATCAGCAATTGCTTGAGCTTTTCTTCTAGTAGTGTGTGGTCCATTGCGTTTGCTGTACTCGTTTGTGGAACAGGAACAAGCCGCTGGCGCCGGCCAGTGCTGCGAACAGCAGCAGGCGTACGCACCAGGGGGCTATGTCGTTCAGTGAGCCATGGCCCACCAGCAGGGTGAGAAAGGCGTCGAGCGCCCAACTCATCGGGGAAACTTCCGCCAGTTGGCGCATGGCCTCCGGCATCACGCTCTTGGGCACCATGATGCCGCCGATGGCGGCGAGGATGATATTGATCCCGCCGCCAAGCAATAGGGCTTGTTCACTACTGCGTGCCAATGCCGCCAGCAGCAGACCCAGGCTGCTGGTGGCCAGTGCGATACTCGCCGCCAGCAGGGCGTAAGCGGGCAGGCTGCCATTGAGCTCCAGCGCTGGCAGACCGACCAGTGGTAGGCCATGCATGCCAATGCTCAGCAGCAGCACGAACTGCAATAGGTTGATGGCCAGGTAAGGCAGCATCTTGCTCAGTGCCAGGGTGCCGAGCCCCAGGCCCAGGCAGCGGAAGCGCAGCAGCGCGCCACTCTGCTGCTCGCGCTGAAAGCTGCCGGCCATCGGCAGCACGACGAAGAACATGCCGAAGATCAGCCACGCCGGGACGCTCATCTGCGTGGCGTTGGCCTGGTTGCTCAGGTCGCCGCTGGCCAGGCGCTCCTGCTCATTGATCTGGCTCTCGGTACGTTGCTGGATCAGTTCGAGCTGTTCGGCCTGGGTGAGCCCCTCATCCAGCGCACCGCTGTCCTGCAGGTAGGCGAGCAGTCGGGTCTGCGCCAGGGCGATGGTGACGGCGCCATGCAGGCGCTGGCGCGAGAGACGGTCGAACTGCGCGGGAAAACTCAGGGTCGGGCCCTGGTGGGGGGTATCCAGCAGCCTGCCGTCGAAGTCAGCGGCCAGGCTGATGTGCGTCATCTCGGGCGGGCCGCTGGCCAGCAACTGGCTGTCAGGCAGTTGCGCCTGCAGTGCACTGTGGAAAAAACGGCTGGAATCGCTTTGCTGCGGCGCATCGATTACCAACTGCAGGGGCGGCAGGCGATCTTGCAGGTAGCTGGACATGGCCCCGGCCATGATCACTAGAAACAGCGTCGGCATGATGAACAGCACGGCCAGTGCGTGCGGGTCACGCAGCAGCAGGAGGATTTCCTTGCGAACCAGGGCGCGCAGCCTCATAGCCGGCCTCCATTGAGGCGCAGGTAGAGCTGCTCCAGTGATGGGCGGCCAAAGCGCAGCAGGCTGGGGGCTTGCGGCTGTTCGGCGATGAAACCGGTGATCGCCAGCAACTGCGCCACATCCAGTTCCGCGATGCGCACGCCATTGGCCAGTTGTTCGACACTCAGGCCCAGGCTATCGAGCAGCGGCAGCAAGGCTTCAGGCTGGCGCTCGGGCCACTGCAGAAACAGCCCCGGCTGATCACCGAGCAACTGATGCTTGTCGATATCCAGCTGCACGCGACCTTCGTGGAGCAGCAGGATGCGATCCGCCACCCGCTCCACCTCGTCGAGATAATGACTGGTGTAAATCACCGCCTTGCCCTCGGCAGTCAGCAGCTGGACGGCTTCAAGGAGCATCTGCCGGCTGGCGGCATCGACGCCCACGGTGGCTTCGTCGAACAGATACAGCTCTGCCGGTTGCAGCAGGCCGATGGCGAAGTTCAGGCGTCGCTGCTCACCGCCAGACAGGCGTTCAGCGCGGCGATCGAGCTTGTCTTCCAGCGCCGTACTGGCGATGCAGCGCTCGAGGCGTTGACGACGCTCTGGGCCGCGCAGCTCATAGAGATCGGCGAACAGCTCGAGGTTTTCCTTCACCTTCAGCCCGGCATAGAACGCCAGTTGCTGCGGCACCAGGCCCAGGCGCCGTTCGCCATGCCAAACGATTTCGCCACTCAGCGGCTGCAGCACTCCGCTGAGCAGTGACAGCAGGGTCGTTTTGCCGGCGCCGTTGCTGCCGAGCAGCCCCAGGCATTGCCCGGCTTGCAGATGCAGGTCGATATTCTGCAGTGCAGGTTGTTGGGCTTCCGGGTAGCGATAGCCGAGGTTCTTGAGTTCAAGCACGGACGAGCACCAGCAGGAGTTTGCCATCGAGCAGTAAACGTTGTTCAGCGTGCACACTGAAGCCATACAGGGCGCCCGCCGGGCTCATTGCTTCTTGGGTGGCGCTGACCAGCAGATCGCCTTGACGTTGCGCGGGGTGATCATGCAATTGCAGCTGCGAGAGTTTGCCGACCAGGGCCATTTTGATGGCGCTGTCGTTGCCGTATAAGGCACCATGCGCGGCACACAATTGGGCGGCAGCTTCGAACAGCAGGCAAGGCGAAGCGTTTTCGCCCAGGCTGTCGAGGTGGTGCCAGCCGCTCAGACCTTGGATGCTGCTCGCATCGTGTTCGAGCAGCGCGTCCAACCAGAGTGCTTTGCCCTGGTGTGGCAGCAGTGTGTGCAGTTGGGTGCGATCCATGGCGAGCGTCTGGGCGTGCGAGCGCAGCAGTGTAACAGAGGGCGATTGGGGAGGAATGTGGTGGGGGTCTGGCAATTACTGGTTTTCGTGGTACTGAGCATCGTTCTGACGGGCATTTCCTGGCGCTCGCTGGGTAACCCGCGTAGTCATGGATTTTATCGCTTTATCGCCTGGGAACTGATGCTGGTGTTGTTAGTGCTCAATGCGCCGTTCTGGTTCGAGAACCGCGATGCGACCCATCAACAGGTTTCCTGGGTATTACTGACGGTTTCACTGCTGGTGCTGTTCGCCGGCATATACCAGATGCGTCGCTTCGGGCGTGCCGACGAGCGTCGCCAGGATGATGAGTTGTTCGCCTTCGAGCGCACGTCGAAGCTGGTCACCAGCGGCATCTTTCGCTATATCCGCCATCCGATGTACTGCTCGCTGCTGCTGCTCGCCTGGGGCATTGCCTGGAAGCAGCCGACTGCGCTGACGCTGGTACTGGCATTACTGTCGAGTGTGGCGCTATGGCTCGCCGCCAGGTGCGAAGAGCGCGAGTGCCAGGCCTACTTCGGCGATGCCTATCGCGACTATATGGCGCGCAGTCGGATGTTCGTGCCGTTCATTTTCTAGCTCGTCAGCGATAAGCCTATGCGCCGAGAGTTAAAGCTCTCGGCGCACGGTTCGCTTACTTGACGCGAGCGTACTTGGCCTTCAGCGCGACGCCGGCCATGATGGCGCCGGCATGGCATTCGTATTTGCTGTTGTCGCGGTATTCCTTGTTCTTGTAGTTGCTGGCCAGGTCGACCACTGCGTTGGCACCGGCGGCTTTGGCCGAATTCTGCAGTTTGATCAGCGCCGATTGCAGCGCCCAGCTGCAGGCAGCTTCGTCGGTCTTGTTGAAGGCGTTGGTCTTCTGGCTGGTGGTGACGTTGGCGTTGATGATCTTGGCGCCAGCCGGGGTCTTGTTCAGGTAGAACTTAACCGAACCATCGAGGCGGCCAGCCTGGGTGGCTTCGTTGACCACCGACTGGAAATCCAGGAAGTGGGCGGTGTCACGAGCCTGGCTGACGGCAGGCAGCAGGGCGGCGGTGATAAGTGCAGCAGCGGTCCAGGTTTTTGCGTTCATGGGTAACTCCTTGAGTGTTTACTGGGGCATGTAAAGGGAAGGGCTGCTCAATTCCTGCTGAATGCTGCGATCCAGATTCTGTGTCCACGTGTTGTAGGTTCGGTGGATCTTGCCGTTGCGGTAGTCGAGGTTGCGACTGTCGCGGTAGCGGATCGAGTAAGTCGATGCGGTATAGGGAATGGTGACTTTCGCCTGGTGGCTGCGGCGCGTGACCGACGCCAGGATCTGCCCCTGATCCGCGCTCTCGACCGTCCATTGACGGCGTTGCAGGGCGGTGAGAATCGCCCGGCGCATGTCATCCTGGCCCTTGACCGCGGCAGGTGGTGCGCTGTTTTCGATGTTTACCACCGGCTTTGAGGTGCAGGCGGTGATGCCCAGTACCAGCAGGGCGAGCAGGGCAATGCGGTTGAAACGAGACATCATCCATGTTCCTTGTCAGTGAAGAAGTTACGGTTTTTCAGTGCCAGCGTCGGAAGATCAACGACGTATTGACACCGCCAAAGGCGAAATTGTTGTTCATCACGTATTCATTGTTCATCTCGCGGAATTCACCGCGCAGATAGTCCAGTTCGCCGCAGCGTGGGTCGATCTGATCCAGATTGAGCGTGTGCACGTAGCTGTCGCTGTTGAGCATTTCGATGCTGAACCAGGATTCCAGCGAGCCGCAGGCGCCCAGGGTGTGGCCGAGGTAACTCTTCTGCGAGCTGATCGGCATGCGCGTGCCGAACAGGCTGCTGGTGGCCTGGGTTTCCGCTACGTCGCCCTGCTCGGTGGCGGTGCCATGGCCGTTGACGTAGCCGATGGCATCCGGCGCCAGCGCGGCGTCTTCCAGCGCCAGTTCCATGGCCCGGCGCATGGTGGCCTGCACCGGTTTGGTGGCGTGCTGGCCGTCGGCGTTGCAGCCGAAACCGACGATTTCGGCGTAGATAGTGGCGCCGCGGGCGAGCGCATGTTCGAGCTCTTCAAGTACCAGCATGCCGGCGCCCTCACCGATCACCAGGCCATCGCGACCCTGGTCGTAGGGGCGCGGGCTGGTGTGCGGCGCATCGTTCTTCAGGCTGGTGGCGTAGAGCGCGTCGAAGACCATGGCTTCGGTCGGGCAAAGCTCCTCGGCACCGCCGGCAAGCATCAGCGGCAAGCGGCCGAACTTGATCGCTTCGTAGGCATAGCCAATGCCCTGGCTACCGCTGGTGCAGGCGCTGGAGGTCGGAATCAGCCGGCCGGTAAGGCCGAAGAAGATGCTGATATTGGCTGCCGTGGTGTGCGGCATCATGCGGATGTAGGAGTTAGCGTTGAGGCCGTCGGCGATCGAGTTGAGCAGCATGTTGCCGAACGCCTTGATCTCGTCGGTACTGCCGGTGGACGAGCCGCAGGCCACGCCCATGCGGCCGTCACCGATCAGCGGGTCGCCGAGCAGGCCAGCGTGGGCCAGTGCGCGTTCGGCGGCATAGACAGACAGCTTCGATACGCGGCCCATGCTGCGCAGCTGCTTGCGCGTCCAATGGCTGGGCACGACGAAGTCATCCACCGGGCCGCCCAGGCGGGTGTTCATTTCGCTGAAGCGATCCCACTCGTGCATGACACGAATGCCGTTGCGGTTGGCGCGAAAATTCGCCGAGATACTGTCCCAGCTATCGCCCAGGGAGGTAATGCCGGCCATGCCGGTAACGACTACGCGCTTCATCGTGCAACTTCACTCTTGATCAACACAGACCGCCATTCACGGCGATTACCTGGCGGGTGATGTACGCCGCCTCTTCGGACATCAGAAAATTCACCGTGCCGGCCACTTCTTCCGGAGTGCCCATGCGCGCCGCCGGGATCATCTTGAGAATCTCCTCCAGCGGTACGTGCTCGTCGAGAATCTCGGTATCGATCAGCCCCGGTGCCACGCAGTTGACGGTGATCTTGCGTTTGCCCAGCTCGATGGCCAGCGCCTTGGCCGCACCGATGATACCGGCTTTGGAGGCACTGTAATTGACCTGGCCGCGATTGCCGATCAGCCCGGAAACCGAGGTGATACAGACGATACGCCCAGGTTTGCGGCGGCGCACCATGGGCATCGTCAATGGATGCAGGACATTGTAGAAACCGTCCAGGTTTGTGCGTAGCACCACATCCCAGTCCTCTTCGCTGAGCGCCGGGAAGGCGCCGTCACGGGTCAGGCCGGCGTTGCACACGACGCCGTAATAGGCGCCGTGGGCTTCCACGTCTGCTTCCAGGGCGTCGCGGCAAGCGGCGCGGTCGGCGACGTCGAATTGCAGGATGCGGGCGCTCTGGCCGAGGGCTTCGATCTGCGCCTGCACCGCTTCGGCCTCATCGCGGCGCGAACGGCAATGCAGCACCAGGTCGTAACCGGCGCGCGCCAGGCGCAATGCAATGGCACGGCCGATACCGCGGCTCGATCCGGTGACCAGAATGGTCTCGCTCATGCAGACGGCTCCTGAGAAAGGGGGGGTTCCTGAATATAGGTGGCCACATCGCGGGGCTGAAACACGTTCAGCCTGGCCTCGACGAGAATGTCCGGGCCTTGCAGGCGGCATTCGAATACGCACATGCCGTTGTCATCCTGCAGCGAGCGGGTGGCGGTGATGTGCAGTGTACTGCCGGCCGGAAAACGATCCACGTTGCAGGTGAAATTACGGGTGCCGAGCAGGAAGCCGAGCTCCACCGGGCGGCCTTCCTGGCGCGCGTGGCAACCCGCGAAGGCCGCAACGCTCTGGGCCATCAGCTCGATGCCGACCGACGCGGGCAGGCTGCCGTCCGAATGACTGAACAGCCCGCCCGGGCGTACCACCAGGCGGGTCTCGATATGCTCGGCGCCAAACGCCAGCACTTCGTCGATCAGAATCATGTCGCCAGCGTGGGGCACCAGCTCTGCGACGGGCCAGACACTCACGGCAGGTCTCCTAAAATCAAGGACAGGTTGTTGCCGCCAAAGGCAAACGAGTTGCTCATCAGGTAACGTCGCCCATCCGTTGGCAATAGTGCAGGGGCGGTCGCATCGACCAGGTTCAGGCGCGGCAGTTGCGTATCGGCCTGGCCATCCCAGACATGAGGCGGCAGCCGATTGGCAGCGTTGTAATCGCTCAGGGTCAGCCAGCAGAACGCAGCCTCCAGTGCCCCGGCAGCGCCGAGGGTATGGCCGGTCAGTGATTTGCTCGATGAGCAGGCCACGCCCGCCGGGAACAGCGCCTGCACGGCGATGCTTTCCATGGCGTCGTTGTGGGTGGTGGCGGTGCCATGCAAGTTCAGATAACTGATCTGCTCGGCCGCCAGGCCCGCAGCGCTCAATGCTTTGTGCATGGCCTGCTGTGCGCCGATACCTTGGGGGTGCGGTGCGGAAATATGGTGGGCGTCAGAGCTGGCGCCGCCGCCGAGCAGGGCGATACCTGGTGCGTGATCGTCGTCGCTCGCGCGGGTCATCAGGAACAGGGCTGCGGCTTCACCGATATTAATCCCGTGGCGGTTGATCGAGAACGGGTTGCAGCGCTCGTCGGATACCGCCTCCAGGCTGGCGAAACCGTTCAGGGTGAGCTTGCAGAGGCTGTCGACACCGCCGCACAGTACGGCATCGCACACGCCCAGTTGCAGCAGGCGCTGGGCACTGAGCAGGGCGCGAGCGCTGGAGGTGCAGGCGGTGGACTGGCAGTAAATCGGCCCGCTCAGCCCCAGCCAGTCGGCGAGGAAGGTGGCCGGTGCGGCGATTTCCTGGTGGCTGTAGTGGTACTCGGCAGGCAGCACGCCGTCGTTCACGTAGGCCGCGATATGCTCGCCCGCTTCGGCGATGCCCGAGGTGCTGGTGCCGAGCATCACGGCGATGCGCCCGGCACCATGACGGGCGATGGCGGCCTGAATCTCGTCGTGGATTTCCAGCGCCGCGGCCAGCAGCAGCCGGTTGTTGCGGGTCGAGGCGTGTTCCTGGTCGGCGGGCATGTCCGGCAACGGCGTCTCGACCGCGCCAACGGTCACGCTGCGCTCCGCTATCCAGCCGGCCTGGCGGCGCATGCCGCTGGTATCGCCGGCGAACAGGGCATCAGCCACTGCTTGCTTGCCCTGGCCAAGGGCGCAGACCACGCCGAGGGCGTCGAGTCGAGCGATCATGGTTGTGTCTCCAGTGGGCTCACCTGATAGCGCTGCTTGCCGTTATCCAGGCGCATGGCCAGCGGCGCCGTGTACTGGATGCGCCAGTTGGGCGCCAGCTGACGGCTGTCGGCGCCTTGCTGCTGCCAATCGGCTTGATGGTAGGTACGGGCCAGTTGATCGGCAGGCGTGAGGGCGAACAGCAGCGCGGCGAACAGTTCGCGGGCGTCCCCGTTGGGCGGCAGCAGGCCGTCATTGTGCCAGGCGCCGGCGATCAGGGACTGGCGAGCCAGGGGCACGCCGAGTGGGTCGAACAGCGACCAGCGCAGGCTGCTGCCTTCCGCCTGAATCACCAGCAGCCAGTCCTGGCCATCGGCTGTGCTTACTTGCAGCGATATCGGCAAGGGCGCTACCAGCGCTGGTGACGACTCGGGCAGCGGCGTGCGGGCGGCACAGGCCGTCAGCAACAGCACGCAAGCGAGCAGCAACAGTTTGTTCATGTCGGCGTCTGCTCGAAGGGTTTGCGCACCGCCGCATTGACCAGGGTTTCATTGCGCTGGCCAAAGGCCTTCGGCCGACGAATGCCCCAGCGTTCGAGCAGACCGAAGTCCTGGGAGCGACTCCACCACAGGTAGGGGTAGGAGACATTGCGCTCGCTGAACTCGAAGCCTTGGTCATGCAGCATGCTCAGGTATTCGTCGGCGCTCTTCTGCACCTCCATCGGGTGGCGGAACAGCCAGCGAATCACCCAGGTATCGATGTAGTACTTGGTCGACTCGGCGAACAGCAGCAGGCCGCCCGGCTTGAGCACTCGCCAGAACTCGGCGAGGGCTTGTTCCTGCTCGACAAGATGGTGGAACGTCTGGTGACAGAAGAGGATGTCGACACTGGCATCGGGCAGCTGGATCGCCGCGCAGTCACTGGCGATGAGCTGTACGTCCAGGCCCAGGCGCTGTGCTTCGGTGCGCGAGCAGTCGAGGCTGTGCGGGTCGGCATCCAGGCCGATGATGCTGGCTGGCTGAAAGGCGCGCTGCAGCAGGGCGAACGATTTGCCTTGGCCACAGCCGGCGTCCAGCAGCACTGGAGCGCTCGGCAGCGGGCCACTGATCAGCGTGTGCAGATCATCGATGGCCACGCGCAGCACATGGTGCTGCCACACGTGGCTTTGCAGAAACCAGAAACCGAAACCGGTTTCCTCGACGTAGTTGGATGCGGCGCGATCCATCGCAATCTCCTCAGGCACTGGCGCACAACTCGGCGAGAACCCGCAGGCGGCGACGTGGCTCGGCAACGTACGGGTTGCGTTCGTCCCAGGCATAGCCGGCGAGGATGGAACTGATCATGGCGCGGATTTCGGGTGAGGCATTGGGGTAATAGATCACGTCTTGGAAGCTGCCGTCGTACCAGCCTTCCACGTAGACGCGGAAGGTATCGACGCCGCGTTTGAGCGGCACGGCGAAGTCCAGTTCCCAATCCACGCTTTCCCCGCTCAACTGACGGTGCAGCAGGTTGGCGGCCATGCTCGCCGAACGCATGGCGATGGTCACGCCGGAAGAAAACACTGGGTCGAGGAACTCGGCGGCGTTGCCGAGCAGCGCGAAGCCAGGGCCGTGCAGGGTTTTGACGTTGGCCGAGTAGCCCTTGATCTCGCCCACCGGGGTATCCCAGACGGCGTTGCCCAGCACCTTGGTCAGGCTCGGCGTTTCGGCGACGAACTGCTTGAGTGCCGCGTCCTTGTCTTGCGGGTAACCGTCGAAGCGCTCGGCCAGGCCGACCACGCCCAGGGAGCAGCGACCGTTGCTGAACGGAATGGTCCAGAACCACACATCGCGCAGGGTCGGATGGGTGGTGATGAGGATTTTCTCGCGGTCGAAGGCCGGGTGATCGATACGGTCTTCGATATGGGTGAACAGCGCCTTGCGCATCGGCAGGTTGGACGGCAGTTCGAGGTCGAGCAGGCGCGGCAGCAGGCGGCCATAGCCACTGGCGTCGAGCACGAAGGTGCAGCTCACCTGGTACTCGTAGCCGTCGGCCAGGCGACGCACCGACAGCAGCGGTTGCTCGCCGCTGAAGTCCACGGCGACGATTTCCTCTTCGTAGCGGATGGTCACGCCCTGGCGCTCGGCGTCGTCGGCCAGCACCTTGTCGAACGTGGCGCGCTGCACCTGGAAAGTCGAGCCGAAGCTTTTCGTGAAGGTCTCGCGAAAGTCGAAGTCGGTATACCGATCGTCCCAGGCAAAGGCTGCACCGTGCTTGGTCTGGAAGCCGGCAGCACGCACGGCGTCGATCATCCCGGCTTCTTCGACGAAGTCCAGGCAATGGGACAGCAGGCTCTCGCCAATCGAGAAGCGCGGGAAACGCTGGCGCTCGAGGATCAGCACCTCGTGGCCCTTGCGCTTGAGGATGGCGGCAGCGATGGCGCCGGATGGGCCTGCACCGACTACGACGATCTGATGGTGTTGGACTTCAGGAGACTTCATAGCGGCTTTTCGCCTCGCGTGTGTACGCACGCCGGCCCAACAGGGCCGGCAGCAGGGTAGAGAACAGGCTCATCAGCAGCAGGCCGAAATAGACCATTGCATCGATCAGCTGTAATTGCAGGAGCAGGTTGAGGAACACGATTTCGGTCAGGCCACGAATATTCAGCAGCATGCTTTCGCGCCACTTGATCTGCGCCGATGCGGCCGGGTCGGCCCAGTGCAGGCCAAGCCAGCTGCCCACGACCTTGCTGACCACCGGCGCCACCAGCAGCACGCTGACGGCGAACCAGGAGTCCGTGGCGTCAATGCCGTGGAAGTCCACGCGCAGGACGCCGCAGGTAAGAATCAGCGGAACGGCCAGGCCATTCATCAGCAGCTTCCACTGGCGCTCTGGCAGCGGCAGGCGGAACGGTACGCGGATCGCGGCGAGGCACAGCATGTAGGCGATGCCGAATACCAGCGCGTTGAGCTTGAGGTTGTGCAGCAGCACCATCAGCGCGAAGAACGGCAGGCTGTAGAACAGCGGATGGCGCAGCTTCAGTACGTGCAACAGCAGCGGCAGGGCGGCAGCCAGCAACGGCCACAGCAGGCTGATTGGGTGGCTGCTGCCCTGGGCCAGACCAAACAGGCTCCAGCACATGAAATCCATCAGGATCGCCGCGTGCAGCAGGCGCTTGGTCGCCGCAGGCGGATAGTCGATGCTCTGCAGGAACAGATAGAGCACCGGAATAGCGGTGATCGAGAACAGCAGGCCGATGCCCACCGCGCTCAGCCAGCCGTAATCACCGGGCAGCACCCACAGCGCGCAGGCCAGGCCGGCCAGCAGCGGAATCAGAAAGCTTGGCAGGGCGATCTTCAGGCATGCCGGGCTCAGCTCCAGATCGATCACATCGCTGAGGATATAACCCAGCAGCAGGGCGAAGCACAGGCCGTACAGCAGGTCTATCCAGATGGGCGCGAGCAGGTCGGCGGCGCTGAGCTGCAGGTGCGGCTCGACCCAGCCGAGCAGCAGCGCGGGAACCGCGAGACTGGCGACCAGCAACTGGCCGACGATGGGAATCAGGCGACGACCGCCAAGGATGCCGACCAGCGCGTAGATCGCCAGGGCCAGCAGCCAGAAACCGAGCACGGTCACGCTGCGACCTCCTTGTCAGACCGCGTTGCGGCCCAAGGCGACAGCAGGAAACAGAACATCAGGCCGAGGCTGATGGCCAGGCCGAAGTTGGCGATGGCGGGCGTCTGGCTGATCAGCAGCAGGCCGAACGACAGCCAGCTGGAGATGGCCGAGAGCAGCGTACCGAGCAGGCTGACGGCGGGGCCGCCGATGTTTTCGCGCATCAGGATGGCGTAATCGACGCCGATGGCGGTGATCAACAGCAGGCCGAAAAGACTGAACAGGGTCAGTGGCTGGCCCAGCCAGCCCAGGCAGGCCAGCGCGGCGAGGGCGGCCAGCAACGGCAGGCAGACCACCCGCAGCGCGCCGCCGATGCCGAACGGGATGCACAACAGCAGCACGATCGCCAGGCAGGAGATCAGCTTGAGTTCTGCGGCGCTGATCTGGGTGGCGGCGAACAGGTTGTTCAACTCGCCCAGGCGGTCGACCAGTTGCACGCCGTCTAGGCCATCTGCGGCGGTTTGCAGCAGTGCACTGTCGGTCTGCCCTTGCAGGCTGACGATGGCCGCCACGCCACTGTCATCGCGGCCGAGCCACAGGGTGCGCCACGGCTCGCCGAGTGGGCTGGCGAGGGCTTCATCCAGATTGGTTTGCGGCTGTTCCAACAGTTGCTGCAGCTCGGCTTGCAGTGCGCTTGCTGGCACGCCCAGATCGAGCAGTGCCTGCCAGTGTTTCGGCAGCTCTGTCAGAGCCGTACGCAACGACTGCAGTTGGGCGTCAGGCGCTACCAGTTGATTGAGCGACAGGTAGCTGCGTAACTGTTGGTTCTGCACCAGCGTATCCAGGCGTGCGCCCAGCGTTTGCTGGCGCTGCAGCAGTTGCGCCTCGTCGTTGGCGCGCACCAGGAAGAACTGGCTGGTAGGCTGCTGCCCGGTGAGTTCGACGATGCGTTGTGACTGGGCGAACAGCGCTGGGTCTTTGCCCAGCCATTGGCGCAGATCGTTCTGGCTGTGCAACTGCCAGATGCCGCCGGCGCAGAACAGCAGGAACGCGCCGAGCAGCCAGAAATTGCCGTTGCCTCTCTGTACACGGGAATGCCAGCTCAGCAGGCGTGTGGCAACCGCCACCAGACGCGGCGCTGGGCGCAGTTGCATGCCATCCAGCCAGGCGGGGAGCAGGCAGACCGAGCAGAGATAGGCACCAATCAGGCCTGCGGCGGAGAACGCCGCGATCTGTGTGAGGGCCGGGAACGGCGTGAAGGCCAGTGCCAGGTAGCCGATCAGGTTGGTACCCAGGCTTAGGCTCAGGCCCGGTAGGGTGCTGTGTAATGCGCTCCAGCTGCGCCATTGGTTATGGCCCCAGCTCTTGCTCAGGTAATGCAGCGGGTAGTCGGCCGCGACGCCGATCAGGCTGGCGCCGAGTACCAGAGTCAGGGCGTTGATCTGGCCAAATATCAGTACGCAGGCGGCGCTACCGGCGAGCAGGGCCACGGCGATCGGCAGCAGGCTGAGCAGCACGCGTACTCGACGGAAGGCCAGCAGCAACAGCAACAGCATGCCGAGGCTGGCGGCACCGCCGATCAGGGTCATCTCGCTCATGGCCTTGTTCTGGCCTGCCGCGGCGTACAGCACGCCGCCAGTGGCAAGCAACTGACCGCCTGCCGCTTCGGTGGTGGCGCGCGCAGCGTCGATACTCTGCGCGATGTCTAACGGCGCCTGCATGTCGAAGGCATCGCCACGGCTGCGCAAGTGCAGCACGGCCCAGCTCATGCCGGTCTCCTGAACCAGCAGAGTGCCGCTGGCCAGATCGGGCTGTACTCGGCCGCCAAAATTGAGTGCCTGCTGTGCGCGTCCGCCCAGGCCTAGCCAGTCCTGTTCCGGCGGCAGTAGGCTGAAAGACGCAAACGGATCGAACAGTTCGGCAGCGCGTTGCTGAATAAAGGTTTCCGGCTGCTCACTGAGCAACTGACGGTCAGCCGCAGGCAGCAGGTTCAGGCGGCTGTCGCGCAAGTGCTGACGCAGGGCATCGAGATCGCTGTCGAGTTGCCAGCGCACCTGTTGGAAATTACCACCGTCGCGCCATTGCTGGCCCAGGGTCGCGGCTAGAACGACGGCCCGTTCGCGCTGTGGATGACCGACCAATACCAGTAGGTCGCGCTGAATAGGCTCCTGCATACGCGCCTCGGCCTGTTGCAGCCGCGCATCGCCCGCACCGCTGGGTAGCAGGGCGAGCATGCTGGCGGCCACTGGCGGGCCGCTGCGCCACTGCCAGGCAGTCAGCGCGAGCAGCGCCAGCAGCAGCACGGCGAACAGCCGCGGCAGGCGGCGTTCTATAAGTGATTTTCCGGCTTCAGCGGGCAAAATCGCTGCGCTCCTGCTCGCTCAGGGCATCGGCCGAAACACTGGCGGGCATGCGCATCAGCGTGCGATCACCCTGGGTTTCGTGCAGCTCGATGCGCTCGACCAGCTCGCCACCGCTGATCTCGATACGGCTGAACACCTGCTTGAGCAGCATCGAGGTCGGCAGCAGGTTCAGTGTCCAGGCCTTGGCGTCGCCACTCAGTTGCAGGTCGAAATCCCGCGCCAGGCCGCTGTGGTTGCCCTTGAGCACATCGAGAAAAAGCTTGCTCTGTTGGGCCGCGACATCGCGCCCTGGCTGCATTTGCCAGCCATCAGCGGTGCGCTTGGCGATGCCGTTGGCATCGATGCGGTAATCCTGTTTGAGCGGTTTTTCCAGCTTCCACAGCAGACCGGCATCGGCAGCCAGCATGAAGGTGCCACTGCTGGTCAGCGGCTGGGGCAAGGCGCGCAAGTGTTTTTCCTGGATAAAGGGGCCACGCACCACTGTGTGTTGCGCCAGTTGCTCGCTGAGCCCATCGAGGGTGAAAGGCTCGGCCTGGCTGCTCAGGGCCGTCAGCATCAGGCTGAACAGCAAGGTGGCGCGCGTCATGCGACTCATCCGATCACCCGTTGTACGGCATCGATGAATACCTGAGGTGAGGCCAGCAGCATTTCCTTGCTGGCGATTTCCACCGCCACCTGCACGCTGCTACCACGAGTCATGCGTTCGCCGGTGGCGGTGTCGCTGATCAGGTAATGGATCTTCAGGCGGTTTTCCCACTCCACCAGATCGGCGCACACGGTAATGCGCTGGCCGAACTGGGCACCGCGGATATAGCGCAGCTGCAGATCGATCACCGGCCAGGCATAACCGCTGTCGCGCATCTGCGGGTAGCCGTGGTCGAGGCGGTCGAGCAGCGCACAGCGCGCCTGTTCGAAGTATTTGACGTAGTGGCCGTGCCAGACGATTTCCATCATGTCCACGTCGAAGAACGGCACGAGGATTTCCACCTCGGCCTGAAGTACGCCCTTGCTACGCATAACTGCTGCGTCCCTGTAGGAGCTGGCTTGCCAGCGAAAGCGGTTTACGCGGCAACACCGAGGCAGATCTCAGCATCGTTATCGCCGGCAAGCCGGCTCCTACGGATACCTGAGTTACGCGGTCGTGTTGCGCGCTCGGTAGGAGCTGGCTTGCCAGCGAATGCGATTTACGCGGCAACACCGAAGCAGATTTCAACCGCGTTATCGCCAGCATGGCTCCTGCACAGCATGTGTTACGCATACAGGCTCCAGTGCTGGGCACGGATGCGTAGCAGGCACAGGCGCAGTTCGCCTTCCAGAGCACGATCTTCGATCAGCGGCGGGAAGTCTTCGCCCAGTGTCACGTGCATGTCCGCTAGGGCTGCTGGCAAGACGGTGGATTCGGCGCGCTGGCGCAACCACACGCCCTGGTTGGCTGCCAGCAGCGTGGCCGCGGCGACCTGTTCGGCCAGCTCCAGGCTGCGCAGGGCGTCGCGGGCGGCGATGGTGCCCATGCTCACCTTGTCCTGGTTGTGGCATTCGGTGGAGCGCGAGAACACGCTCGCCGGCATGGTGTTCTTCAGGGCTTCGGCCGTCCAGGCGCTGGCGCCGATCTGCACTGCCTTGAAGCCATGGTTGATCATCGCAGTTTCCGCCGGGGCACCGGACAGGTTGCTCGGCAGGCCGTGGTTGTAGCGGGTGTCGACCAGCAGAGCGAGCTGCCGGTCGAGCAGGTCGGCGAGGTTGCCGATCAGGTTCTTCAGGCTGTCCATGGCGAAGGCGATATGCCCGCCATAGAAGTGCCCGCCATGCAGCACGCGCTCTTCATCGGGATCGATCAGCGGGTTGTCGTTGGCGCTGTTCAGCTCGGTTTCGATGAACTGGCGCAGCAGCCCCAGGCTGTCGGCCAGCACGCCCAGCACGTGCGGTGCGCAGCGGATCGAGTAGCGATCCTGCAGGCGGTGCAGCGGCGCGGTCGGCGCATCGATGGCCAGATCCTGTCGAATCCAAGCGGCGACCTGATTCTGGCCCGGGTGCGGTTTGGCGGCGAACAGGCGTTCGTCGAAGTGTTCCGGGTTGCCCTGCAGGGCGATCACGTTGAGTGCGGTAATGCGTGTCGCCAGCTTGAGCAGGTAATCGGCGCGGGAATAGGCCTGGCAGGCCAGAGCGGTCATCACCGCAGTGCCGTTCATCAGCGCCAAGGCTTCCTTGGGGCGCAGCACCAGCGGCGTCCAGCCCAGCTCGGCGTGCACGTCAGCGGCGCTGCGGCGCTCGCCGCGGTACATCACTTCGCGCTCGCCACACAGGGTCGCAGCGATGTAGGACAGCGGCGTCAGATCGCCACTGGCGCCCACCGAGCCCTCTTCCGGGATCAGCGGCAGCACGTCGTGTTCGATGAACGCCTGCAGGCGCTCCAGCAGCTCCAGGCGCACCCCGGACATGCCCTGGCACAGCGACTGCAAACGAGCAGCCAGCACCGCACGGGTGGCCTGCTCGTCGAGCAGCTTGCCCAGGCCGCAGCCGTGGAAGGTGTACAGATGACGCGGCAGCGCCTCGACCTGATGCAGCGGTACCGCCACCACGCAGGAGTCGCCGTAGCCGGTGGTGATGCCGTAGATCATGCCTTCGCGGTCGAGCAGGCTGTCGACGAAGCGCGCGCCGCGGCCGATGCGATCGCGCCATTCGGCACTGCTGTCCAGCTCGCCGCGCGCAGTGCGCTGGGCCAGGCCGACGATCTGTTCAAGACGCAGCGGCTGAGCGCCGAAGGTCACCGTTTCAGACTGATGGGTTGTCATGGTCGTTCCAGAACGGATAGAAATTGAACCACTGCCGCGGGGCTTGCAGGCAGCGTTGGGCCAGGTGGTCGGCGTAGCGTTGTGCCCAGCCCTGAATGACCGCGTCGCGCTCGCTGCGCTTCCACTGCACGGCATCGGTAAAGGGCTGCAGCATGACCTTGTAGCGGCCATCGATCTTCAGGCAGTCGATCAGGTTGACCGGGCACTGCAACAGCCCGGCGAGTAGCCAGGGGCCCTGGGGCAGTGGCGCCGACTCGCCGAGGAAGTCCACGTTCACGGTGCGCTCGCCGTGCAGCGGCACGCGGTCGCCGGCAATCGCCAGCCATTCGCCGCGCTCCAGGTGGTCGGCCAGACGCATCATCACCGCCGGATCCAGTTCGCTGACCTGAATCAGCCGCAGGTTGTTGGCGCCGGTTTCCTTGAGCAGGCGATTGAACTGCTCGGCATGCCGCGTGTGAACGAGCACGTTCATGCGCACCTGGGCGCTCAGCTCGGCCAGGGCACGGCACACTTCGAGGTTGCCGAGGTGGGCACCGACCAGCAGCTGGCCGCGTGTTCCGCTCATCTGGCCGTGTAGACCGTGTGGGTCGATCAGCTCGATGTCGCTGAAATTCAGGCGGCCGCTCCATACGTCCAGCTTGTCCAGCAGGCTGTCGGCGAAAGCCATGAACTGGGCGAATACCGAGCGTCGGGTCGGGCGCAGCTCAGGGCGGGCGCTCCAGCTTGCGAGGTTGTCTTGATACTGGCGAACGCTACGCCGCGCCTTGGCACCGAACAGAAAGAAGTAAGCGACGATCAGGTGCAGCAACGGGCTCAGCGCTCGGCGGCCCAGGTAGCGGGAGGCCAGGGCGGTGAACTTCATCAGGGCGAAGCTGCCGCGCTCGCGCTGGCCGGCCCAGTGTCTGCTGCGGTCCATCAGCGCCACCGCCGGTAGAGCAGCATGGGCGCCCGGCAGAGCATGCCGAAGAACAGTCGCGCATGCATTTTCGAGATCAGCACGTTGTCCTGCCACAGACGGAAATGCGACACGCCGTCCGCCGGGTAATGCACGCGGGTCGGCAGCCACTGCATGGGCTGCCTGCGCCATGACAGGCGTACGAGAATCTCCGAGTCGAAATCCATGCGCGTGCCGAGCTTCGCCGAGTCGATCAGCGCCACGCTGGCGGCCAGCGGGTAGACACGAAAGCCGCACATGGAATCGCGGATCTGCAGCGACAGGCTGTTGATCCACACCCAGACGTGGGTCAGGTAGCGGGCGTAAAGGCGGCCCTTGGGTACGCTGGCGTCGTACTGCGGGTAGCCACAGATGATCGCCTCGGGGTGGGCGCGGGATTCGTCGAGAAAGGCCTGTACCGCCTGCAGGTCGTGCTGGCCGTCAGCGTCTACCTGCAGCGCATGGCTGAAACCCAGGCGCTGGGCTTCACGCAGGCCAGCCATTACGGCACCGCCTTTGCCTTGGTTGTCCGCCAGGCGCAAGAGGTGAACATCGGCCTGCTTGGCCAGCTCGTCCATCACCGCCGCGCAGCTCGGGCTGGATGCATCGTCGACCAATACGCAAGGTAGGTCGGCGTCGAGCAGTGCGGCCACCACGCCGGGCAGCGGCCCTTCATGGTTGTACACCGGGATCAGCGCGCAGGGGCGATGAATGGCTGCAAGCGCAGTCATGGCGCGGCCTTGAGCAGGATGCGCCCGGAGGAGCAGTTGGCCTCGCCGTTGCGGAAGGTGAAGTACAGCTTGTTGCGTTCGCCGTCGAAACGCAGGGTCAGTTGCAGGCGGTCGCCAGGGCGTACCAGTTGCTGGAACTTGAGCACTTCCATACCGCCGAACAGCGGTGGTAGGTCGCTGATCAGGGTGCGCGCGAGCTGCTGCGCCCAGTCGATCTGCACCACACCTGGCAACACGGGCGTGCCTGGGAAGTGGCCGCTGAAATGCGCCAGATCTAGAGGTACGTCCAGCTCCAGGTGCCATTCGCCTTGCTCTTCCCGCGCGCTGATTGGCTCGACCCGCGTGGGGCGGTCGGCGGCCAGCAGGTCATTGACCTGCACCTGACCCAGCTTGCCCTGGCTGCTGTACGGCAGATGGGGCAGCAGGCGCCAGCGGCGCGGCAGGGCGATGGTCTCGCAGTGGCCGGCCAGGTGCTGGCGCAGGCCCTCGGTCAGATGGCGACGACCTTGGTTGCGCAGCACATGCAGGCCTTCGGGAGACAGCGCCACCAGCGCACCGAGAAAGGCACGCCCCTGCTGCACTACGCCGAGGCGCGCCTCGCTGACCCAGTCATGCAGCGCCAGGGCCTGTTCCAGTAGGGGCAGGGAAATGCGTTTTTCTTCCAGCTTGACGATGCGATCCAGGCGCGCACCGAGAATGAAGCGGCCATCGGCGTCGATTTGCGCGGCGTCGGCCATCTGCTCCCAGTGCCCGGCAGGCAGATAAGGCGAGCTCAGGCGCAGTGCGCCTTCGTTGTTCAGCTCGAGCCTTACGTCAGCGAAAGGCAGCCAGTGTTCGCCACCCTGACGCCAGGCGATGCCACCTGTTTCCGAGCTGCCGTAGATTTCCGTCGGCCACTGGCCCAGACGCTGCTGCACGGAGGCGGCCGCTTCGGCAGGCAATGCACCTCCGGAAGAAAACACCTGACGTACGCGGCTCAGTGCCGCCCAGTCGAGGTTGTCGCCCATGCGCTTGAGCAGCGCCGGGCTGGTGATCCAGGCGAAAGCCGGATGAGGCAGGCTGGCCAGTTGCAGGTCTTCGGGGAAGGGCATTGCTTTGGGCAGAAATACCCGTCCGGCGCACAGCGGCCAGAGCACGCGGAACAACAGCCCGTAGATATGCTGGGCAGCCACGCTGCCGATGATCAGCGCATCGCCGAGGCGTTCGCCCCACAGGTCTTCCAATGCCTGCACTTCGTTGGCCAGTTGGCCGAGGCTCTTGTCGATCAGCTTGGGCTCGCCACTGGAGCCTGATGTGCACAGGGTCAGGCGGCAGCGTTCACGATCGAGCGTACGAGCCGTCAGCGATGTTGCGGCCATCGAGTCATCGAGGCGCTCCAGCCAGAGGTCGACCTGGGCACCCAGGCGCTGGCGGGTTTGCGATTGGGCATCGGCAGGCAGCAGCACGTGAATGTCAGCCTGCCAGGCAGCGAGCAAGGCGATGGCCAGCTCGGAGGCGTCTTCCAGGTGCAGGGCGATGCGTTTCACGCCCGCGGCCTGCCAGTGCGCCGCCAGGCTCAGTGCGCGCAGGCACAGCTGTGCGTGATCGAGCGCCGGGGTAACCTGACGGCTGGCATCTGCCTCCAGCAGTAGGTTCTCGAGGCTTAGCCAGTTCATTCGAATCTCCTTACACGTTGACGCACCAGCCATTCGCCGGCGAATAGCAGGCCCATCAGCAGGTAAGAAATCAGCCCGGTGTAGAGCGCCCACCAGGACAGTGGTGCCCACAGGTTCAGGGCGACCACCACCAGGCCGTTGGCCAGCATAAACAGCGCCCACACCTCGGTGACCCGACGCGTGTAACGCACGGCCACTTCAGGTAGTTCGGGCTCGCGCAGGCGTGCCAGGCGCTCGACCATGGGCATGCCGATCTTCAGGCTGCTGGCGAACAGCGCCATCAACAGTGCGCTGACCAGCACCGGATACCAGCGCAGTAGCGCCGGCTCGTCGGCCAGGGCCAGCAGCAGACAGAACACCAGCACCGCACCGGTCATCCTGCGGCTGTTGCGGTCACTCGGGTTGGCGAGCAGTCGGGCCAGCCACAGGCCGCCCAGCAGCCCGGCGAACAACGCCGGCGAAAGGTGGCCCGCGCCGAAATACACGGCGAACGGATAGGCCACGCTGACCAGCGCTACCAACAGGCCGAGCAAACGGCTCATGCGGGGTCCGCGTTGACCAATTGATGCACCGCTTCGACCACGTCACCGACGGTGCGCACCGACTTGAACGCCTCGGCGGCAATCTTCTTGCCGGTCTGGCGTTTGATATGGTCGATCAGGTCGACGGCGTCGATGCTGTCGATTTCCAGGTCTTCGTAAAGGTTGGCGTCCAGGCTGATCCGCTCGGGGCTCAGCTCGAACAGCTCCACCAGAGCGTCGCGCAAGGTGGCGAAGATTTCGTCACGGGTTTGCATGGTGGTTGTCCTCAGATTGCCTGGCGGCTGGCAACGAAGGCTGCCAGGCTGGCCACGTTGGCGAAATGGGTGCGGGTGTCCTTGGCTTCGGCGTCGATCTTGATACCGAAACGCTTCTGGATTGCCAGGCCCAGTTCCAGGGCGTCGACCGAGTCCAGGCCGAGGCCTTCACCGAATAGGGTGAGGTCGTCACCGATATCCTGGGGCGTGATGTCTTCGAGTCCCAGGGAATCGATGATCAGGTGTTTGATCTCAAGCTGTAGAGCGCTCATCGCTTGCGAGCTCCTTAATGAAATGCTGATGCAAATGGTCGTTGAGTTTGCGCGACGCTACTGGGGCAGCGCCCATGGCTGTAAATTGCGCCGGGTCGATGTCCTCGCCCACACGCAAATGAATATGAAAACGCCGCGCTGGAATCCGGTACCAGGGCTCCGCCTTGGTCAGCGTGGTAGGTGAGACGCTGATCACCACCGGGGTAATCACACGGGCGCCACGCAAGGCGATGGCCGCGGCGCCGCGGTGGAACTCCGGCGGCCGGCCGGGCGTGGTGCGTGTGCCTTCCGGAAAAATCACCAGAGTCTGGCCTTGCTGCAGCACGCCGGCCGCTTCGTCGAGCATGTCCATGCTGCCGCTGTTGCTGATGTAACCCGCTGAGCGGATCGGCCCACGCATACAGGGGTTATTCCACAGGCTCTGCTTCACCACGCAGTTGGCGTTGCGGGTAAAGGCGATGGTCACCACCACATCGATCAGTGAGGGGTGGTTGGCAATGATCATTTGCCCGGGTCGGCCCAGGCGTTCAGCATTCTCGACTTCATAGGTGAGCACGCCGCTGCGGTGCATGAACTTGACGAAAGTGCGGAAATTCCAGCTCACCACCTGGCGGGCGCGGCGTTGATGAGCCGCGGCATCGCCGGGAAGCAGCGACAGCGCGGGAAACAACAGCACGCGCAGCATCACGCCGCCTATACCGAACAGGGTAAAGCTCGCCGCCGTGGCGATCAGCCGCCACCAGTAAGGCGCGCTGTAGCGCTTCACAGGCTTTTGTGTGACCAGATCCATTGGCGCTCTTTCCAGGTGTGTTCGAGGGTTGCGCAGCCATTGCACAGGGCTTGTATCAGGCTCAGTGGATGCGGCCACTGCGTGCGCGGGCCGCTGCCCGTGCGTAGCTGCAAGTCCCAGTCGTCGCCCGGCACCAGTAGTAAAGCCAGGGCGTAAGGGAACGGGACATCATCGATGAATGGGGCGTAAAGCTCCGGTTGCGCTTCCTCGCCAATCACCAGCAACACCGCGGGAGCGCCCTCGGTGAGCAGCGTAGCGGCTTCCAGCATGGCCATTTCGAGGCCATCACCTTCTCCGGCCAGCGCGGTCATCTCACTGGTGTCGCCGCGCATAATCGACCACTGGCCGATGATCGCGTTGTGTACCGAAAGACTGAACTGAGTCGGCGACAGCGGCTCTGCTACTGCAAGGTCTTGAAGAATGGCCAGACTTCGCGGCGTTTCGCCATGGCGCGAAGCGAACACCAGCGGCAGCGCCGAGTGACCTTCGGCAAGCGGCCAGGCGACCTGGAAAACCATGCGAGCGAGACGGCTCAAGCGGCGGCGTTGCAAGGCGGGGAGGAAGCTGACATCGGGCTGTTCGCCACTATCGTGCAGGCGTTCGGGCGCCTTGCTCCAGGCGAGCCAGTTATCCGTACTGTCCAGGCCGGGAGCCCAGGCACGCCATTGATCGATCCTGAAATGCATGTCTAGATGAAACTCTGCTTGGCCCGCCGGGCAATTCCTTGTCTGAAAGACTGTCCTGTGCGACAAGAGCCTGTCGTGGAGAGCGATGCTGCGTTGGCATTATCCGGGTGATAACTTGGCCTCGCAAACATTAAGTAGCGATTTTCTGATGCGTGACGCGTTTCTCCTCGTTCTCGCTACTGTCAAGAACATATGCCTAGTATCAATGTACTAGACAGGAGGAAGTGCAGATGCGGCGCGTAGTTTTCAATCAGAAGGGTGGCGTAGGCAAATCCAGCATTGCTTGCAACCTGGCTGCGGTGAGTGCGTCCCAAGGCTATCGGACACTGCTGGTCGATCTGGATGCTCAGGCCAACTCGTCCCATTACCTGACGGGGCTGACCGGTGATGACATCCCCATGGGCATCGCCGACTTCTTCAAGCAGACGTTGTCCAGCGGTCCGTTTTCCAAGAAGGGCAAGGTCGATATCTACGAGACGCCTTTCGACAACCTGCATGTGATCACCGCTACCGCCGAACTGGCGGAGCTGCAGCCCAAGCTGGAGCAGAAGCACAAGATCAACAAGCTGCGCAAACTGCTCGAGGAACTTTCCGAGGACTACGAGCAGATCTACCTGGATACCCCGCCAGCGCTGAACTTCTATACGGTTTCCGCGTTGATCGCCGCCGACCGTGTGCTGATCCCCTTCGATTGCGATACCTTCTCGCGCAACGCCCTGTTCGGTCTGCTGCGCGAGATCGAAGAATTGAAGGAGGATCACAACGAAACGCTGCAAGTGGAAGGCATCGTGGTCAACCAGTTCCAGCCACGCGCGACGCTGCCGCAGCAACTGCTCGACGAGCTGATCGCCGAAGGCCTGCCGGTGCTGCCGGTGAACCTGATGAGCTCGGTGAAGATGCGTGAGTCGCATCAGGCGTGTACGCCGCTGATCTATCTCGACCCGCGGCACAAACTCACCCAGCAATACGTCGCGCTGCACGACTTGCTGCAGCAACGCTGATCGCGGCGAAGCCCATGGCCTACCTGGGTATCGCTGCGCTCAACCGCAGGCTACGGTGATGTTGCTCTGGTAGCCCGGCGCGCTGCCCGTCAAACGCCCTGAGCGTTCAGCCAGGCCAGCAGTTGCGGCAAGGGCAGCGCGCCGCTCATCCGGGCCACTTCCTTACCGTCACGAAACAGAATCAGGCTGGGAATCGAGCGGATAGCCAGCTGGGTAGATAGCTGCGGGTTGGCTTCGCTGTCCAGTTTTCCCAGTCGGCAGCGGGTGCGCAGTTCGCTGGCCGCTTGCGTGAACGTCGGCGCGAAACTGCGGCAAGGGCCGCACCACGAGGCCCACACATCGACCAGCAGCGGCAGATCGCCCTTTAGCTGCGCGGCGAAGTTGCCCTGGTTCACGTCGAACGGCGCACCCGGCAGCACCTCGGCCTTGCAGTGGCCGCAACGCGGCGTCTCACTCAGGCGGGCGGCAGGGATACGGTTGAGGCTGCTGCAGCTGGGGCAGGGGATGATCGGTGAATCGCTCATGACAGGCTCCGAACAGAGGTTAATCTGCCCGAAGCCTATGGGCTGTGGTGAGCCTTCGCAAGGATCAGGCGGCCTCAGGCCAGGCTGGCGTAGATGTTATAGGCACTGATGCAGGTAATCAGGCAGCCGACGATGGTCAGCAGAGTGCGTGCGGACAGCTTCTTGCACAGCAGAGCGGCCAGCGGCGCAGCGAACATGCCACCGAACACCAGACCGGCGACCATCAGCCAGGTATCAGGCTGACCCGCCAGGAGAATGAAGGATGTGGCGCTGGTGATGGTCAGGAAGAACTCGGCGAAGTTGACCGAACCGATGGTGGTGCGCGGGTCGCTGCCCGAGCCGAGCAGGCTGCTGGTGACCACCGGGCCCCAGCCACCACCGCCAGCGGCGTCGACGAAACCACCGAACAGCGCCAGCTTGCCGACGTGCTTGGGCTCCTTCTTCACCAGTCGCACGTGGCGATAGGCCTTGTGCAGGATGTACAGGCCCATCAGCAGCAGGTAGGCCGAGATGAAGGGCTTCATCACGTCGCCGTCGAAGGTGGTGATCAGCACCGCGCCGAGAATCGCACCGATCATGCCCGGCAGCAGCAGGCGCAGAAAAAGCGCCTTGTTGACGTTGCCCAGCTTGGCGTGGGAAATCCCCGACAGCCCGGTGGTGAACACTTCGGCGATATGCACGCTAGCGCTGGCTGCAGCCGGCGTGGCGCCGGTACTGAGCAGGAAGGTCGTGGCCGTGATGCCATAGGCCATGCCCAGCGCACCGTCGATGACCTGAGCGAAGAAACCGACTGCCACGGCGCTCCAGAAGGCGCGGCTGGTCAGGGCATCTTCGATGATCTCCAGGCCGGTGCTTTCATGGTTGCCGAAGAACAGGCGCCAGGCAAGGAACAGCAGCAGGCCAGCCAGGGTGAGGATGGCGAACCACATGGCCGCGCGCAGGATCGGGTGGTTGTCCGGGTGGGAGACGTGGTCTTCCAGAGGGGGTAATCCCAGTGCCTGGTGTTCGTCGTTGACCGGGCTGTTGCTGAGATCGAGATTGCGAATTTTCATGCGGTGCAAAGGCCTGACAGCGGGTGGTAGAACAGGCGAGTTGAAGCGGCGCGACGATAAACGGCTTTTGCCTGCAGGTCTAAGAATCTTTGGAAAGGTCTATATGCCTATTCGGTTTAATAGATAAGCAAATGTTCACCAGTCGGCTATACCAAGACTGCGCACCCGCGTTCGTGTGCGGCGAGGGTTATCATGGATCGTTTGCGGTTGAGAGGTTGAGGCATGAAGGCAGTGGTGAAAAAGTGGGTGCGCCTGACTGGGCTGGTAGTCGCTGTGACTGCCATGACCTTCTTCGCCCTGCGGATTTACGACGCCCAGAGCAAGCCTGATCTGAGCCCCTGGCATACCTTCGTGCCTCACGAGCTGGGTGCAGATGAACTGGACTCCGCCAGTTGGCAGGATTACCTGCTGGCCGAACAGGCGCTGTTCGCCTCGCTGCCAGACAGGGTCTACCAGCGCCTCGACGATGCCGAGCGCGTGCCCGACAACCGCTACTTCGCCGACAGCCCGCTGAACGCCTCGCGCTTCGAATGGGACTGGAACCGATCCTACGTGCTGGAGCCCGATGGCGAGCCGAAAGGCGCCGCCGTGATGCTTCATGGCCTGACCGATTCACCCTACAGCCTGCGGCATATCGCCAAGCTGTATCGCGACGCCGGTTTTATCGTCGTCGGCCTGCGTCTGCCGGGGCACGGCACCACACCCGGCGCGCTCACCGACGTGACCTGGCAGGACTGGCTGGCCGCCACACGCCTGGCCGTTCGCGAGGCCAGGCGGCTGAGCGGCGCGGACGCACAATTGCATCTGGTCGGCTATTCGGCAGGCGGTGGTCTGGCCCTCAAGTACGCCCTCGATGCCCTCGGTAACGATGACTTGGTGCGGCCAGATCGCCTGACCCTGATCTCGCCGATGATCGGCGTGGCCGGCTATGCCCGCTTCGCCGGGCTGGCGGGGCTGCCAGCCATATTCCCGGCTTTCGCCAAGGCCGCCTGGCTGGATGTACTGCCCGAGTACAACCCGTTCAAGTACAACTCTTTTGCCCTCAACGCCGCACGCCAGTCCTACCTGTTCACCTCGGCGCTGCAGGAGCAGATCGCCACGCTGAACGAGCGCGGTGCGTTGCAGGAGCTGCCGCCGCTGCTGACGTTCCAGTCGCTGGTCGATTACACGGTCAGCACGCCCGCTGTGGTCAACGCCCTGTACGCGCAGTTGCCCGCCAATGGCAGCGAGCTGGTGCTGTTCGACCTCAATCGATTCGTCGACTTCGGGCCGTTGCTCGGCGCTCACGCCAAATCACCTACCGACCTGCTGCCCCCCACACCGCGCCATTACCGCACCACGCTGATCGGTAACGCCTCGCCGCAAACGCTGGATGCCGCTGCCCGCATCACCGCAGCCGGTGCCACTGAGGAACAGGTGACACCGCTCGGCCTGGCATTTCCCCGTGAAGTGTTCTCCCTGTCCCACGTCGCCCTGCCATTTCCGCTGAGCGATTCGTTGTACGGCTTGCAGCCTGACGAGCCGGAGGATTACGGCGTGCACCTTGGTGCGTTGTCCGTGCGTGGTGAGCGGGGCGTGCTGCTGGTCAGCATGGAGGCACTGCAGCGGGTGACGTCCAATCCGTTCTATCCATATATGGTTGAGCGGCTGGCGGAGCATGCCGGGTTCGAGGCGGCCAGACAGTAGTTCGGGTTGGTGAGTGCAAGGCGGGCCCTGTAGGATCCGCGACCCTGGGGCGAATTGTCTGGCCAGCGCGAAAGGCGCGGTATGACCGTACTTGTTCGCGCCGAGGTCGACGCTCCTACGCGTGCGGCGTTTACCGCTCTTCTGTAGAGGCACTGTTCCTTGAGAGCCCTCTGGTCGCTATTGATCAGAAGGCTCTTTCGGTTAACGCTGTAAGCCGAATCAGGCCACTGCCTTGGCCCGTGCCGCATGCAGCTTCTTGTAGCTGTCGATCAGGCGCAGATGCCGGTCGAGGCCTTCGAGCTTCATGCTGGTCGGCGTCAGGCCATGGAAGCGCACGCTGCCGTCCACGGAGCCGATTGCCGCGTCCATGCGCTCGCCGCCGAACATGCGCCGCAGGTTGTGTTCGAAGTTGCTCAGCTCGAGATCGTCCTCCAACTGGATTTCCAGCACCGCGTTAACCGCCTGATAGAACAGCCCGCGCTCGACGGTGTTGTCGTTGTACTGCAGGAAGGCCTCGACCAGCTCCTTGGCATCGTCGTATTTCTTCAGCGCCAGGTGAATCATCAGCTTCAGCTCGAGAATCGTCAGCTGGCCCCACACCGTGTTGTCGTCGAATTCGATGCCGATCAATGTGCTGATATCGGTGTAGTCGTCGACCTCGGTGTTGTTCAGGTTGCGCAGCAGCGACTTGAGTTCGCGGTCGCTCAGTGCATGCAGGTTGAGGATGTCCTTGCGGAACAGCAGCGCCTTGTTGGTGTTGTCCCAGATCAGGTCTTCGACCGGATAGATCTCCGAGTAACCCGGCACGAGGATGCGGCAGGCGTTGGCGCCGAGGTCGTCGTAGGTCGCTACGTATACCTCCTTGCCGAGGTCTTCGAGGATGCCGAACAGGGTGGCGGCCTCCTGCTCGTTGGAGTCGGCGCCTTGCCCGGAGAAATCCCACTCGACGAATTCGAAGTCGGCCTTGGCGCCGAAGAAGCGCCAGGACACCACGCCGCTGGAGTCGATGAAGTGTTCGACGAAGTTGTTAGGCTCGGTCAGCGCCAGGCTGTCGAACGTTGGCTGCGGCAGGTCGTTGAGGCCCTCGAAGCTGCGGCCTTGCAGCAGTTCGGTGAGGCTGCGCTCCACCGCCACCTCAAGGCTGGGGTGCGCGCCGAAGGAGGCGAACACACCGCCGGTACGCGGGTTCATCAGGGTCACGCACATCACCGGAAATTCACCGCCCAGCGAAGCGTCCTTGACCAGCACCGGGAAGCCTTGCTCTTCCAGGCCCTGGATGCCAGCGACGATGCCCGGGTATTTGGCCAGCACGTCCTGCGGCACATCCGGCAGGCACAGCTCGCCTTCGAGAATCTCGCGTTTCACCGCCCGCTCGAAAATCTCCGACAAGCACTGCACCTGCGCTTCGGCCAGCGTGTTGCCGGCGCTCATGCCGTTGGAGAGGTACAGGTTCTCGATCAGGTTGGAGGGGAAATACACCGTTTCGCCGTCGCTCTGGCGCACGAAGGGCAGTGAGCAGATGCCGCGCAGCGTGTTACCCGAGTTGGTGTCGTACAGGTGCGAGCCGCGCAGCTCACCGTCCGGGTTGTAGATGGGCAGGCAATGCGCGTCGAGGATCTCTTCGGGCAACGCATCTTTCGGGCCCGGCTTGAACCAGCTCTCGTTGGGGTAATGGACGAACTCGGCATTGGCGATATCCTCGCCCCAGAACTGGTCGTTATAGAAGAAGTTGCAGTTCAGCCGCTCGATGAACTCGCCCAGCGCCGAGGCCAGGGCGCTTTCCTTGGTCGAACCCTTGCCGTTGGTGAAGCACATCGGCGACTGCGCATCACGGATATGCAGCGACCAGACGTTGGGCACGATGTTGCGCCAGGAAGCGATCTCGATCTTCATCCCCAGGTCGGCGAGGATGCCCGACATATTGGCGATGGTCTGCTCGAGCGGCAGATCCTTGCCCGCAATGTAGGTGGTGGTATCGGATACTGGCATCAACAGCGCCTGGGCATCGGCGTCGAGGTTTTCGACTTCCTCGATGATGAATTCGGGGCCCTGCTGCACCACCTTCTTGACTGTGCAGCGATCAATGGAACGCAGGATGCCCAGGCGATCCTTGTCCGATATATCCGCCGGCAACTCGACCTGAATCTTGAAAATCTGCGCGTAGCGGTTCTCTGGGTCGACGATGTTGTTCTGCGACAGGCGAATGTTCTCGGTGGGAATGTCCCGCGTCTGGCAGTACAGCTTGACGAAGTAGGCCGCACACAAGGCCGACGAAGCCAGGAAATAGTCGAACGGCCCCGGCGCCGAGCCATCGCCTTTGTAGCGGATGGGCTGATCGGCGATCACCGTGAAGTCATCGAACTTGGCTTCGAGGCGAAGGTTGTCGAGAAAATTGACCTTGATTTCCATGAGCGGGCACCAGCGAGTAAAACGAATGGCCGGCATTATCCGGGTTTTCGCCAGGAAGTCTTGTGCGTGGCGGGGTTGGCGGCTAAGTGGTGGCCCGTTAGCTGAATGCATCGGAAAGCCGCTTTACCAAGATCTTTTATGCGCATAAATTGTGCGCATTACTTGGCAAGGAAATTCTCATGCTGTCTTCGTACGATCTGAACGCCCCGAAACGAGCCGCCAACCTTCGTGTCAACGAGGATCTACTCAACAAGGCCAAGTCTCTCGACATCAACCTCTCTGCCACTCTGGAGAAGGCATTGGCCCAGGCGCTAAAGGAAAAGCAGCGTGAGCAATGGTTGGCAGACAACCGACAGGCCATCACTGCATACAATGAGCATGTAGAGTCAAATGGCGTGTTCAGTGATGAATTGCGGAGCTTCTAATGACGCAATTTGCCGTTTACGAAAACATCAATCCTGCCACCAAGGCCGCCGTGCCCTTGCTGCTCAATGTACAGAGCGACCTGCTCGCGGAGCTCGGTACGCGGGTTGTCGTGCCGCTGTATACAGCCAGCGCCATGCAGGGAAAAATGCTGAGAACCCTCACCCCGCGGTTTGATATTGAGGGTGAGCCCTACGTGATGATGACGCCGCAAATGGCCGGTATTGCCAAAAAGCAGCTGGGTGCCAAGGTTGCGGATTTAGCGGTGCAGCGTGATGAAATCATCGCGGCGCTTGATCTGCTCATTACCGGTATTTGAGCAACTTTGTCCGAGGTGTAGGGCGTATTAGCCGCAGGCGTAATTCGACAAAGCGGTTCGCGGTAAACGACGGGTTACGCCTTTGGCTAGGCTACGCGCCCCGATCCATCTACGAGTTATTTTCCGTCTTACCGCGTTCGGACACTCGTACCTGCTAGACGATGGAGCTAGAACTCACCCTGCTTGAGTACCACCGGCTCGATCAACGGCGCCTGCCACAGCTGCACCAAGTACTGATCCTTTCCATCGAGGCCGTCCTCGGAGAGCGTGTCGAAACCGGAAATGGATAGCCGCACCCTGTAGCACCCTGTCGCCAGACTGAAGCGCGCCGCATCCGGGAAATAGTCCGTGCAGCCGGCGATCACCAGCGTGCCACTGCGAACAACGAGCGAGGCCTCGGCAATATGATCGAAACTCGCCGGTTCGACGGTTGGTTCCGCGTCGAGGAGTTCGAGCGTCACAGAAACCTCCATATTGCGCAGCGTGCCGATGCCCACCACACCCTCGGCTACCGCGAGCATCCGCTCGACGGCTTCAGTGCTCCAAGACTGGGATAGGTCACCCTCGACCGGCTCATCCTGCAGATAGAACTGGTGGTAGTCGGCGAAGAGTTTGAGGGCTTGTGAGGGCATAAGAAATCCTGATGGGGCTGTGGTCAACAATCGGTAGGGTCAGAGTGATTGATTCTTGGACACGCAATCAAAGACTATGATCCTATCGATTGGCTTCAGTCCGTCCCAGTGAGCGAAGCGAGCGGTTTGAACCAATTTTTAGAGGATTACCCAAAGAATTCATGTTCAATTTTAAGTGATGAGCCTGATATCTTTAGGATAAACGCTTTAATTATTTTTGTGCTGGTCTCTGATTTTTTATAGTTCGCTTTGAAGATGAATAGTGAATTCTCATCATCACCATTCTGGAGCACTTCAATGTCGCAGAGGTGTGACCAAACATGCTTGGGTTCGCTGCTGGATGAGCACGGGCGGTAATATATGGATTGGTTAGACCAATACTTTTCATGTATTAATATTTTTTGATCAATTAATAAATTTAATTCGTCAGGTTTGTGATCTCCTTTTTCCATGATGGCAGATTCTTTTCTTTCAACTTCAAACATCTCATCAAAGTAGCTGTGTATGACTGCGCATACTGTCATCTCAATTTTATTATATATTTCAGGAAGGTTTTCGATTCGATGAATAAGGTTTAAAGCGTCACGAATTTCCATGCCAAGCCTCTAACGTTTGGTTAAGGGGCGGGCTTTAGCCCGTCCCGAGTGAGCGAAGCGAACGGCTTGAACCACTAGTTAGGTGGCGCTCAAAACTTTAGCTTCTCTACTGCTTTTCTCCAGGTCGTTTCAAATTCATCCCTGGTAAGTGGGGTGTTGCAAAAATCAGCAATGCTCATATTGGTATCAAGCCAGAAACCATAATTTTCTTTGTTTGGTGCTGCAATGACGGGTGTGCCATTTTGGGTTATACCAATTTCACGATTAGGTAAGCCTTTGTCGTCAAACTCTATTAGCCATTCATGTACTAGATGAAGTTTTGATTCATAGTCAGGATTGGCCTTTGGGATAAAACTAAAAAGTGCTCTTGCTAAGCGCTCAAGGCTTGAAGGGGGTGGCTGCTTCCAGCCTGTTGCTTTAGTGGTGCGAATGAATTGCACGAATAAGCTACCTAACGTTTGGTTAAGGGGCGGGCTTTAGCCCGTCCCAGTGAGCGAAGCGAACGGTTTGAACCAGTTGTTATGCGTTACGCCGTAGAGAGTTCCAGTCAACGTATGGCCCAATAGCTATTATATGCGCTTCATCAATGTATCTGCCTTTCAGCTCTTTTTGGCAGCGTGATAGGTAGTTAAGTATTACTTCGTAAATTTTTGAATTTGAAGAGTCTCTAGGGATTTCTAGCTCTGGAGCTAGTTTATGAGTTTCCCATTCGAAGCTTTTCTTTCGTGTGCGGATAATTCTTTTGGCTGCCTGCCCCCAGTACTCTCCTCGGATTTGAGAGCCTAGAAAATGCAATTGAATATAACCTATTATTTCGTTGTAATTCCAAGCGCCACCGTACTTGTTTTGTAAGTGTTCGCGGAACATTGTTTCGTGGTCTGGATTTTGTTTATAGAATTCTTTTTGCAGCTCAGTGCGCTCTGGGTTTGAGTACAATCCTTTGTTTATGAACTTTTCCATTTGCTCATAATAGCGCTCGCGCTCAATTCGGTAGACTGGTACATCCATGAAGTAAGCGCTAATCATGTGTCCTCGCATAACGCCGAGCTAAGCGGCAGTTTTTAAGTTGTGGTTTTGTGGAATACTTTTGCGCAGCAAAACCACAAAACTGCGGCTTAAAAACTGTCCAGCGCACGAAGTGCGCGGTGCTTCAGCGATTTGTTAGCAATTTTCACTTTCATGAATATGACGCAGACCTTCTTTTCTAAAATAGTGCCCTGCAAAAAATGCCAATGATAAAACCAATATAAAAAGCAAATAGGTTGAGCTAGACATGAATTCAAATAGACCAGATATTGATGTCTCTACTTGGCCTTCTGACGAAACATTGCTTAACATAAAAGTTAGAGGGACTGTTGTGAATAAAAGCATGATGCCCTTAAAAATAGAAACACCAATTTCTACTAGAGTTTCTCCGAATTTTTGACGTGCTTTAGGATTGTAGCTTTCTGGCTTCATAAAAAATATTCCTTATAATATTGATTTAACTGATTGTAATTCTGGCTCCAGACTCTTGCATTACAGTGGCTAAGCTAAGCATTTTCCTAAACTCAGCGGCATAGCTTTGAGGAACACCTACTGCAATGCAAAATTCCACTGGGTCTGTAGTGGTTAGTGCATTTGCATTTATTAAAACTTGATAGTTAAACATTGCAAGTTTTTGCTTTGTATGCGCAGCCAATATGATTTCTTGCCTAATTGTTTCTAGCACATTATCTCCCGATGTATTTGCTAACGTTTGGTTAAGGGGCGGGCTTTAGCCCGTCCCAGTGAGCGAAGCGAACGGTTTGAACCACTAGTTAGGTGCGGTTGATTTCATTTAACAATTTCTCAGCTATATTTTTGGCTTGAATAAAATTATTTGCCTTTCTGATGGCTCGTCGTATTTCGATAATTTGTTCAGATATTCGCGTGTCCTGACTGCTGATAAACTTGTTAAGAAAGCCAATCTCCCCTTCTGAAAATATGTGAGCCTCTTCCTTTGCTCGCATATAAAGATATTCTTCGGAAATTGGCTCTTTATCAAAGCCATTTACTCTTATTTTTCTCGGATTTCTGTCAGTTATTTCGAATCGGTCATCATGATTTTTTAGTGCCACGAATATGCCTTGGGCATTTTCGGTAAGCTCCAACTGAAGGTCAGTAACTCTAGCCACGGTTTGCACCTAACGATTAAGCTAAGGGGCGGGCTTTAGCCCGTCCCAGCGAACGAAGTGAGCGATTTGAGCGCATTGTTAGCGGTCTACACCAAAGTCTTGATGAAGCTTGGCAAGGTCACTCCATTCGTTATCTTCGTAGAAGTTTATTTCGATGGGGTAAGCCGGATGGTCATGCAAGGCGTGATTGAAGTTGACCATAAAGTGTTCGCGATCAGCTATGTAAAAAGCGAACTCCTTCAGATTGTTTCCTGTCGCAGAGTAGACATCAAGGTAAAGTATTTCTCTCCCTTCTATTGTTTCGAGAGCATCTTCGAGCTTGATCATTGCCTCATTGATTCTTTTTGGAGGCATGCCGTTATTTTCTGAGCCATCATATTTCCAGGATATAACGGTGAGCCAAGGTAATTTTTGACGGATGCTTACAGGCGGAGCAGTGTTGGTAAATTTATAAACAACCGGTTTGCCTTGGATTTTAGCCTCTCCAACTGACCAAGTGTCTTCAGCAAATGCCATACAAGATGCTCCGAATGCGAATATTAGTGCTAAGAGAATGCGCATAACTTCTTTAGACCGCTAACGTTTGGTTAAGGGGCGGGCTTTAGCCCGTCCCAGAGAGCGAAGCGAACGATTTGAACCAGTTGTTAGGCGTTGCGCTTACTTGAATAGCTCTGGAACTATTGCCTTGCTGGTTTCAGACATTTCTTTTCGTAGGTTATTTTCGGCGATCTCAAGTGTCGACATGCATGTTTTAAATTCGTCCTCGAATCTCTGCTTGTTATTTGTTTTTTTTAGCTCATTAATAAAGGCAGATGCTTTTTGCATGGATCGACCTGTTTCTTGAGTAAATTTATTGTCATCATTAAAAGCTACTTGAGCATATGCGACTGATGCCGTTGATAGGTTCTTAGAAAATTCTGCTTGTTTTGTATTGGCTTGGGATAGAAGACCGAACAAAGCGCCGCAATCTGACAGTTTTTCCCCTATTTTTACCCGTTCAGCATCTTGGGCGGCGGCCAGGTGCTGCATCTGCAAAGCAACCAGAATAGCGAATATATATTTGATTTTGGACTTCATGGGTTATTGCCTAACGTTTGGTTAAGGGGCGGGCTTTAGCCCGTCCCAGTGAGCGAAGCGAACGGTTTGAACCAATTGTTATGTTTTTTTGAATCTCGACAGTAAGGATTTCTTCATGCTGTTTACTAATTTAGCCAGCTTGATTAGGTCTATCGAAAATCCGAAGGCTCCAGGCTTTGCCTCAATTAAGCCTTCATATCTTGGAAAAAACTCGGGATAACGACCCAATAAAAAATCCAACTCGCTCTTGGCCTGTTGGTAGTTGTTTTTACTAATGAGTCGAGCAATGGTTTGAGAGGAACTGCAAATATCTTTTAAATCAGTGAGAAATTTATGCGCCTCAGCGGTGTGCTGATATTTCTCAATCTGACCTTTGCTATTGATTATTAGTTGCTCAAATCGATTGCTGTTATAGCCGGATGCAGTGATTATTTTTACAATATATTGATTGAAAGATAATATTTCTTTTTCTTCAAGTTTGTATTTCTGTATTTCGCCAATAGATAACGTGCTGATATTTTGATTGTGTATTTCATCTTGGCTTATAGAGTTTTGATAATTTTCATAGATGGTTTTCGCAGATGATGACTGGGGTTCTAAGAGAGCGCTCACGTGCTCGCTTATATGGATTAGCTCGTTTCTAAGCAAGCTTTTGAAAATTGTATTCATCATTACCCGAATGCTCACGCAGGAGCTTTGATACATAACAGTGATTAGATGGAATTCTTCATTAACGCGTTATGGCGGAATTCTGCATAACGTCGCCGCTTCATTAAAGATTCAGCCTGAATTTCCATAGAAAACAATAAGTTGACATGTGGGTATGCAGTGCCCCGCGTATTCGCGCGACTTGTGTTCTGTGCAGTATTTTGCACCGACGGTGCAGGCTGCGAAATCGGTGCGGTGGGGCGAAGAGGGGCGAGGTGCACTGCAAGTTCCTTTTGGCAATGGTTTACGCGTGCAGGCATCCACCCGCAGAGGGTTTTGACGATAAGAGGTTGCCCGACAAACGGCAAGTGCTTGCCGAGCGATATGCTGCACGTTGCGTTGCGGGACGGTGCAGGCATGCTGGCGGATTACGACTTCGACTAATACGCCCTACGTAGTTGTCAGTTGGCGTCCCAGGTGCAGTGCTTGGTTCCGTTGCTGGTGAACAGGTAGACAGTTACGTCGCCGCCCTGGCGGTGATGGGTCAGGCGCTTCGTCGGGAGAATTTCCCAGAGCCAGTCCAGGTCGGAGCCTGGGTAGCGGTCGCCGAAGGATGCGATGAATTCGGCCTTGTCGATGAAGTCTTCCCGGGAAGCGAAGCGCTCGAAGACGCAGAAACGGCCGTCGATCCGTGGCCAGACACGGTCTTGCCAGGTCGGTAGTGCCGGTGTGGCGTAGACGATGATGTCTATCTCTTCCTGCGAACCTTCCATTGCGTCATTGGTTTCGATCCCCAGTGCCTTGAGTTTGCCGGAAGCCAGGCAGGTGTCGCAGATGCAGTCGATCGTCTCGCGGCCGTAGAAGCCTCCGGCCGAGAACCACAGCCCAGGCGCACTGCACAGCGAGCAGGGCGCGGCTTCGGCGAGGCGATAGGCGAAGTTGTCGGGGTCTCTAAAGTAGGGGAATAGCATTATCACGGCCTCACGATGAACAGCTGATTTCCAGATGCTTGCCCCAATCCGGTGGCCGCTGGGCATAGCGCTCTTTGCCAGCTTGCTTCTCGAAGGGGCGGCTCAGCACTTCGTGCAGTTCTCGAACCGGCGCGTAGTCGCCCTGTTCGGCGGCGGCGATGGCTTCCTGGGCGAGGTAGTTGCGTAGCACGTAGAGCGGGTTGACGGCGTGCATGCGCGCCTGGCGGGCTGCCTGATCGCTGCCTTCGCGGTTGCTGCGGGCCAGGTAGTCGGCGCCCCAGGCGTCGAAGCCCTGGAGGTCGACGAAGTCGTTGCGCACCACCTGCAGTGCCTCGGCTGGCGCCTGCTCGCCGAGGTGGCGGAAGAACAGGTGGTAGTCCGTTGATTTGCCTGCCTGCATGAGTGTCAGCAGGCGCTGGATCAGTTCTTCGTCGCCGTCCTCGGCCGTGGTGAAGCCCAGGCGCTTGCGCATCAGGTCGTTGTAGTGGGCCTGGTACAGCGGCAGGAACAGGTCGAGGATTGATCGCAGCGTATCGACTTCCACCAACGGGGTCAGCGCCTGAGCCAGTGCCGAGAGGTTCCAGTGGGCGATGGGCACCTGATTGCTGAAGCTGTAGCGGCCAGTGTCGTCGGAATGGTTGCAGATGTGCTGGGCATCGAAGTCGTCGAGGAAGGCGTACGGGCCGAAGTCGAAGGTGATGCCGAGAATCGACATGTTGTCGGTGTTCATCACGCCGTGGCAGAAACCGTAGGCCTGCCAGCGGGCGATCAACTCGGCATTGCGCTCCAGCACGGTACGCAACAGTGCTTCGTAGGGCTGCGGTTGTTCCAGGCACTGCGGGTAATGGTTGGCCAGCACGTGATCGGCGAGTTGCCTGAGCTGGTCGTGCTGGCGGGTGTAATAGAAGTACTCGAAGCTGCCGAAGCGGATGTGGCTCTGCGCCAGGCGCACCAGCATGGCGGCGGTTTCCTGCTTCTCGCGCCATACCGGCGTGCTCGAACCGGTGACGCACAACGCGCGCGAGCTGGGGATGCCGAGTGCATGCAGGGCTTCGCTGGCGAGGAATTCGCGGATCGAACTGCGCAGCACGGCGCGGCCGTCGCCCATGCGCGAGTAGGGCGTCAGGCCGGCCCCCTTGAGGTGCAAGTCCCAGTGTTCGCCCGCGTGGTTGAGTACTTCGCCCAGCAGCAGACCGCGGCCATCGCCGAGGCGCGGGCTGTAGCCGCCGAACTGGTGGCCGGAATAGACCATGGCCCGCGGCTCGGCATCGCTCCACAACTGGTTGCCGGAGAACAGTTCGGCGAACACCTCGCGCTGCGCCTCCTGCGGGTCGAGATCGAGCAGCGCCATGGCGCTTTCGCTGACCACCACCAGGCGCGGCTCGGCGATGGGCTCGGGCAGTACATGAGTTGAGAAGCTATCGCCGAGGCCGGCGAAGCGATTATCGAAGGTCAGGGTGTCGAGGGTTTTCATGGCTTGGCCTCGCTGTCTTTTTCAATCAGCGCGGCCTGGGTTTCGTCCAGTTTCAGCGTGTCATGGGGCGCTGAGGCGCGGCTCAGTACGATGTCCATTTTCGGTGTGCCGGACAGGTTGATGTCGTTGTCGGCGAACAGTTGGTCAACACGGCGGTTGAGTTCGTCGGTCGCTGCGCCGCGGTCGCTGAGTTCCTTGACGTAGAATTTCAGCTCGTGGGTCAGGCCGGTCGGCGTATACAGGCTCAACTGAGCGGTCGGCGCCGGGTCGCGCATCACCCGTGAGTTTTCCTGGGCGGCTTGCAGCAGCAGGGTGCGTACCTCCTCCAGATCGCAACCGCGGTTGACCACGAAGGTCAGCACGATGCGGGTCACGGTGTCGGTCAGCGTCCAGTTGATCAACTGACTGGTGACGAAGGTCTTGTTCGGCACGATCACCTCTTTGCGATCGCTGTCGATGATGTGCGTGGCGCGAATGTGGATGCGTTTCACCGTGCCGGTCACGCCGCCGATAGTCACCAGGTCGCCGATGCGCACCGGGCGCTCGAAGAGGATGATCAGGCCGGAGATGAAGTTGGCGAAGATCTCCTGCATGCCGAAACCGATACCCAGCGATAGTGCCGCGACCAGCCATTGCAACTTGTTCCAGCTCACCCCCAGGGTCGACAGGGTGAGAACGATGCCAGTGCCGAAAATCACGTAGGACAGCAGCGTGGTGGTGGCGTAGGCGCTGCCCTGGGCCAGGCGCAGGCGTGACAGCACCAGTACCTCGAGCAGGCCAGGCAGGTTGCGGCCCAGTGCCAGGGTGATGGAGGCGATGATCAGCGCATACAGCACGTCGAGCAGGCTGATCGGAATCAGCGACGCGGCGCTGCCAATCACGCTGCTGCTGTTGTATTCGTAGAGGGTGATGTTGTCGAGGTAGGCGAAGACCGAGATCAGATCAGCCCAGACCCAGTACATGGCGGCGATGAAGGTGCCAAGCAGGGCCAGGCGGATCAGGCGCAGGGACTGCTGGTTGACCTGCTCGATATCCAGGGTCGGCGCTTCGAGCTGAATCTCCGTGCCTTCGCTGTTTTCCGCCGTCTGCGCTTCGCGCTTGGCGGTGGCGCGTTGGTAAGCCAGGCGCCGCGCAGCAACGGCCAGGCCGCGGACGAACACCGCTTCGACCACCAGCCAGATGAGCAGCAGATACAGCGTATCGATCAACCGGTCGCTGAGTTTCAGCGCGGTGTAGTAGTAGCCAAAGCACACCGCGAGGAACAGGCCCAGTGGCAGCATGCTGAACAGCACGCCGATGAACATGCGGAAGGACGAAGCGTTCTCGCGCGCCGGGCCGCGCAGCAGCAGCTTCTGCAGCAGCCAGATCATCAGGCCGTAGCAGGTCAGCACCACGGCGATACCGATCACATCATCGGAGAGGCTCGATGGTTGGTGTTCGGCCACGGTGACCACCGCCACCAGCGCCATGACCACAATACCGAGCCCGCGAATCTGCCGGTGCAGGTAAGCAACGTGGGAGCGCGCCCAGTGGAAGTGCAGTTCGGCCACACCGCCTGGGGTGAAGATGCGGTACATGGTGTAGAACACCAGCCACGCCTGAGCCATGCCCAGGAACGCCGAACCGAGGTTGACGTTGAGCCCGCGGGCGTCCATCTGCAGGGCGAAGCCGCACAGTGCCAGGAACAAGGTGCCGGGCAGCGCCAGCAGCACGTTGAGGAAAATCGCTACGGGTGTGTGCAACTGGCTGTCACGTTTGAAGTGGCCGATGTCTTTGTGCAGAGCCGTGAGCTTGTTGCTCAGGTAACGGCGGCTGTAGAGCACCAGGCCGATGACCAGCAGCAACGGCAGAAACAGCAGCGGTCGTTCGATCAGGCCGGCGCCGAGCTGGCTCAGGTTATCGAGCCAGGGCAGTTCGGCGATTTGCCGCTGCAACTGGGTGGGCACGCTCTTGAACCAGTCTAGGTTGAGCGGGTTGTTACTGGGTATCCAGAACATCTGCTCATCGAGGGTGGCGCGCAGCGCTGTGGCGGTGTCCTGCAACTGTTTCTGGTTCAACTGCAGGGTGATTGACTCGTTGAGCAGCGCGTTGAGTTCGCGGTTCAGGCTGTCGTGCAGCGCGCGGCGGGTGTCGAGCAGATCCAGCAGGTCTTCGCGCAGCTTCGGCGTGACGTTCTCTGGCGGCTCGGCGGCCAGCAGTTTGTCGACATAGGCGCTGGGGTTGGCGATTTGCTCGCGTTGCTGGTTGAGCTCGAACTGGTAGAGGCGGATGTCGGCAATTTCGTCGGCCAGGCCTTTGTCGAGTTTGAGCTTGGGGAGTGCCTGTTTCTGCTTATAGAGAATCTTCGACAGCAGCAGGCTGCCCTGTAGCACGCTGATCTGCTCGTCGAGGGCCTGATCCGTCTGGTTCAGGCTGTCCAACTGCTGTTGCGTGCGCAGGTTCAGCTGGGTCAGTTCGTTGAGGCGATCGGTGCCGCGCAGCAGGTAGTCGGATAGCTTGACGTTGAGCGCGCTTTCACGCGACAGCACGGTGTCGGAGCCGCCCACCTTCTGGGCCTCCATGGACTGCTCGGCAACGGTGCGCTCGGACTGGTCGCGGCGCTTCTCGTTGATCAGCGTCTGCAGGTCCTGCAACTCGATGTCGAGGCGCTTGATCTGTTCATCGAGCAAGTCGCGCTGAGCGGTGCCCAGATCCTGCAGCACACTATTACCGGCCATCTCCTGCCGGCGCAGCTGGGTCTGGACACTGAGCTGGGCTAGTTCCGCGGTGAGCTGATTGTTGCGCTCCTTGGTCAGCGGTTTGCCATTTTCCCGACCGGCCTTGAGCAGGGTGTTGATCTGCTGAGTACGTGTCTGGCTGCTGCCGATCTCCGCCTGGGCCCGCTCCGGGCGAGTCTGGGCAGTGATGATCAGGGTGTTGGCATCGTTGAGCTGCTTCTGCCAGTCGCTCAGTTGGGCGCTGCGCTGGCTGAGAATCTGCTCCAGTTGGGCAACGCTGCTGCCGGCGTAACGCTGGGGCACGGGCACCACTTTGGTTGCCTTGAGCTTTTCCAGCTCGCGGTGGGCGTCCTGGGTCTGACGCGGCGCTTGCGCCAGCTGCTTGTCGAGGGCGACCAGCTTCTGTTGGCTTTCCGCCTGGGCGTTGAGCGACGCCAGGGTCTTTTCCAGTGTCTGGCGTACCAGCGACTGCTCAGGCTCGACCAATTTGCGCTCGGCCAGGGTATCCAGGCTGCGCTGCACGTCAGCACTGGTGGGCCTGGCATCGGCCCAGGCGGGCGATTGAGCCAGGCAGAGGCCCAACAAGGTAGCGGCAAAAAAACGACGGAATGAGAGCATGATCATGATCGCGGGGGTGGAGTCCTGGTGAGTCTACAGACTGGTGAGGAGTCCCGCGCGGCGATCTGTCAGGCCCCTTTCATGATCTGCAGTACGCCGGCCCTGCTGCTGAGTGGCAGGGCGCTGGTTGACGCAATCTCATTCAGGTCAGAACGACAGACCGGGGCCCGGGCGGGCACCTTCGGGGAATCTGACGCCGACTTTGCGGATCTTGTTCCCTTCCATCTCGGCGACCGTCCAGGTCAGCCCCTGCCACTCGACCTGATCGCCGACGACGGTTTCGCTGTCGATCAGGTGGCCGATGAACTGGGCCAGCGACTGGCCACGATCCTGCTCTTCCAGGGTCAAACCGTAGAGGGCGGCCACTGCATCGAGCTCGGCGTCGCCTTCGAGCACGAAGTCGCCAAAGAAACGCAGATCCTTGGCGCGCTTCGGTGCCTGGCTGAACAGATTGCCGAGCGCCGTCAGGTTGTGCTCGTGGCCGATCACGCAGAGCAGATCGTCGGCCTCCAGGCGGGTACTACCTGACGGGTGGAGCAGTTGATGGTCGCGAAACAGAGCGGCGATGCGCGTGTCCTTGGGCATGTTCAGCTCACGCAGCGGTGCGCCGATGCACCATTTCTCCGCGCCCAGGCGATAGATGAACATTTCCCACTGGCTGGTGGGGTGAATCATCAGGCCACTACGCGAAATCGGCGAGGGCGACGGCGGAACTTCCACCTTGGCCTTGCGAGCGGCCCAGCCGAGGGACGTGCCTTGCAGCAGCAATGAAACCAGCACGATGAAGAACGCTACGTTGAAGAACAACTGGGCGTTTTCCAGGCCTGCCATGAGCGGAAAGACCGCGAGAATGACCGGCACGGCGCCGCGCAGGCCAATCCAGGAAATGAACAGGCGCTCGCGCAGGTGGAACACCTTGAAGGGCAGCAGGCCGATGAATACCGACAGCGGTCGTGCGAACAGGATCATCCACAGCGACAAGGCCAGGGCCGGTATCGCGATAGGCAGCAGATCGCTCGGTGTGAGCAGCAGGCCGAGCACCAGGAACATGCCGATCTGGCTCAGCCAGGCCAGGCCATCGAACATGTGCAGAATGCCGTTGCGGTTTTGGATCGGCTGGTTGCCGAGCAGCAGGCCGCAGACATACACGGCGAGGATGCCGCTGCCGCCCAGTGTGCCGGATAGTGCATAGATGAGGATGCCGCCACTGACGGCCAGCAACGGATAGAGGCCGTCGGCAATGGTCAGGCGGTTGATCAGTTGCAGCAACAGCCAGCCGCCTGCCGCGCCAAGCAGGATACCGATGCCGAACTGCCAGATGAGGTCGGTCAGCAGCCCCCAGCTGAAGCTGGTTTGTCCGCTGGCCAGCATGGCGATCAGTGAGACGGTCAGGAACATCGCCATCGGGTCGTTGCTGCCCGATTCGATTTCCAGTGTGGAGCCGACGCGTTCGTTAAGACCTTTGCCATTGAGCAGGTTGAAGACCACGGCTGCGTCGGTGGAGCCGACGATTGCACCGATCAGCAAACCTTCGATGAGCGTCAGGTTGAACAGCCACGCCGCCGCCAGGCCCGTCAGCCCGGCCGTGATGGCGACGCCTACGGTCGCCAGCGAGAGTGCGGGCCACAGCGCTACACGGAATGTCGCCTTGCGCGTACGCATGCCGCCATCGAGCAGGATCACGGCCAGGGCCAGGTTACTGATCAGGTAGGCGAGCGAGTAGTCGTTGAATGCAATACCGCCGATGCCGTCGACGCCGGCCAGCATGCCCACTGCAAGAAAGATGACGAGGATTGGAACGCCTAAGCGTGTGGAGAGGGAACTGACGGCGATGCTTGCACCCACCATTAAGGCCCCGATTAGAAATAGGCTGTTAACTGTGGTGCTATCCAACGTCATCTCTCTTAGTAAGGTGCGAAGTCAATCCCGATTCTATCCTGATGGATATTGGAACTGTCAAAAATAGGTGGTTGCGGGGCATTACCAAGAGCGTGTCGACAGCCGTGAGCGAACCGGCTTCGGCGTCAGGCACTGGCCGACGAGGTTGCCGCCAGAATGCGTGCCGTGGTTTTTGACCATCTGCTGCGTTTTGCGCGGCGGGAGCACTGCAGGCTACCGCCGCAAAATGCCTGAGCTCGGTCGGGATGAGCGGGCAGCGCGGATACGGTGCCCGTATACGGCGTCAGCGAACGGTCAGCGTGATATCGATACGCTTGAGCCACTCGGCTTCGCTTTCGAAGTCCGCCTGGGTCAGCGGATTGGCGGCCAGCCAGCCATCGGGAAATTGAATTGCCAGGCTTGAGGGGCCCGCTTTCAAGCGCACGCTTGGCATGTTCTGGCTGCCGCGAATGTGGTGAAACAAAATGGCGAAACGCAGCAGCACGCACAGGCGAACCAGCTTCACGCCGTCCTCACCGAGCTCGCTGAGTTTGTCCTTGGGAATATTGCGTCGGTGGCCGCGCACCAGCAGCGCGAGCATCTGCTGATCCTGGCGCGAGAAGCCGGACAGATCCGAGTGCTCGATCAGGTAGGCGCCATGCTTGTGGTACTGATAGTGGGCGATGTCCAGGCCCACCTCATGCACCTTGGCGGCCCAGCTGAGCAACTCGCGATGCCAGTCTTCGGTCAGTTGCCAATCCGCGGCGACTTTATCCAGCGCAGAAAGTGCTTTGGCCTCGACACGGACGGCCTGTTCCTGGTCGACGTGGTAGCGCTCCATAAAGGCCGACAGGGTTCGCTCGCGCACGTCTTCATGCTGGTGGCGGCCAAGCAGGTCATAGAGTACGCCCTCGCGCAGTGCGCCCTCGGAGTGGCTCATGCGGTTCAGTTCACAGGCATCGAAGATGGCCTCGAGAATCGCCAGCCCCGCCGGGAATATTGGCCGGCGATCCGGCTTCAGGCCGTCCAGATCGAGGCGTTCGACGTCACCGCACTTGAACACTTTGCGCTTGAGCCAGGCCAGGCCTTCGCTGGTCACTTCGCCATTATTGCTCAGCCCGGCAGACTGGATCGCCAGGCCGATGGCCTTGATGGTGCCTGAAGCGCCCACTGCGTCTTGCCAGCCGAGGCGGGTCAGGCCGTGCTCGATGCCCATTATTTCCAGGCGCGCAGCGGTGTACGCCTGTGCATAGCGGGCAGGTGTGATCTTGCCGTCCTTGAAGTAGCGCTGGGTGTAGCTCACGCAGCCCATCTGCAGGCTCTCGCGCAGCAGCGGTTCGAAGCGCTGGCCAATGATGAATTCGGTGCTGCCGCCGCCGATGTCGGCCACCAGACGTTTGCCAGGTGTGTCGGCAATGCTGTGCGATACGCCGAGATAGATCAGGCGCGCTTCTTCGCGCCCGGAGATGACTTCCACCTGATGACCCAGTAGGGCTTCCGCGCGACGAATGAACTCGGCTCGGTTGCGAGCTTCGCGCAGCGCGTTGGTGCCGACGATACGCACTGCGCCCTGGGGCAGGCTGTTGGTCAGTTGGGCGAAGCGACGCAGGCAGTCGAGACCGCGCTGCATGGCCTCTTCGCTGAGCAGGCGCTGTTCATCGATACCCGCCGCCAACTGCACTTTGTCACCGAGCCGCTCGAGAATACGGATTTCGCCATGGTCGGCCTTGGCCAGCACCATGTGGAAACTGTTGGAGCCCAGGTCGATGGCTGCGACCAGGGGAAAGGACTCGGCATGGGTGTGCGGCATGATCAGTTTATCTCGAGGCAGAACCCCGTCATCGTGCCACGATAGGGCGCGCGCGCCAACGCATACTGCGGCTGTGGGAGGGTGGATTGTGCGGTTGATACGTTGTGCGGTGTGGCCTGCCTGGGGTATTTCCCATCGTTATTGTTGATAGGTGACATGGTTACGCTCAATGGCGCGCGCCTTCCTGTGTCAGCCTAGCCGGGCTATGATGGCCGTCACTTTATCGTTATTGCCTGCGAACACGGAGACTTCCCATGAGTGAATTCATCACCAACGTCAGCGATGCCAGCTTCGACCAGGATGTCATCCAGGCAGATGGCCCGGTACTGGTCGACTACTGGGCTGAGTGGTGCGGCCCGTGCAAGATGATCGCACCGGTTCTGGACGAAATTTCCAAGGAATACCAGGGCAAGCTGAAGATCTGCAAACTGAATATCGACGAAAACCAGGACACCCCGCCGAAGTACGGCGTGCGTGGTATCCCGACCCTGATGCTGTTCAAGAACGGCAGTGTCGAAGCCACCAAGGTTGGTGCCTTGTCGAAGTCGCAGCTGGCGGCTTTCATCGATGCCAACCTCTAAGCTTCCGCGAAAAGCCCCGTAGATAGCGGGGCTTTTTTCTGTGTAAAGGCTAGACGCATTCGTAAAACCGATGTTACATTCGGGGCCGTTGCTTTTCCTAAGTGACCCCCTGCACGCCGCTGCCGACGCATTCCTAATCGAACATTCGACAATAAAGCGGGCGCCTGTCGCCTCTCTGCGCTGCGGCCTCTCAAGCTCAATGCTTACCATCCCCTCCTTATATGATTACGTCATTCCTATATGAATCTGACTGAACTCAAGCAAAAGCCGATTACCGAACTGCTCGAATTGGCCGAACAGATGGGCATAGAAAATATGGCCCGTTCGCGCAAGCAGGACGTGATTTTCTCCCTGCTGAAAAAGCACGCGAAAAGCGGCGAGGAAATCTCTGGTGATGGCGTGCTGGAGATTCTCCAGGACGGCTTCGGCTTCCTCCGCTCTGCAGACGCTTCCTATCTCGCCGGCCCAGACGATATCTACGTCTCGCCGAGCCAGATCCGTCGCTTCAACTTGCGCACCGGTGACACCATCGTTGGCAAGATCCGCCCTCCAAAGGAAGGCGAGCGTTATTTCGCGCTGCTCAAGGTCGACACGATCAACTTTGATCGTCCCGAGAACGCGAAAAACAAGATTCTGTTCGAAAACCTGACACCGCTGTTCCCCAACAAGCGCCTGACCATGGAAGCCGGCAACGGCTCCACCGAGGACATCACCGGCCGTGTGATCGACCTCTGCGCGCCGATTGGCAAGGGCCAGCGTGGCTTGATCGTCGCACCGCCAAAAGCCGGTAAGACCATCATGCTGCAGAACATCGCAGCGAACATTGCGCGTAACAATCCTGAGTGCCACCTGATCGTTCTGCTGATCGACGAGCGCCCGGAAGAAGTGACCGAGATGCAGCGCACCGTGCGCGGCGAAGTGGTTGCGTCGACCTTCGACGAGCCGCCAACCCGTCACGTGCAGGTTGCCGAGATGGTGATCGAGAAGGCCAAGCGCCTGGTCGAGCACAAGAAGGATGTAGTCATCCTGCTCGACTCCATCACCCGTCTGGCACGTGCCTACAACACCGTGATCCCGAGCTCCGGCAAGGTGCTGACCGGTGGTGTCGACGCACACGCTCTCGAGAAGCCGAAGCGCTTCTTCGGTGCCGCGCGTAACATCGAAGAAGGCGGCTCGCTGACCATCATCGCTACCGCGCTGGTCGAAACCGGCTCGAAGATGGACGAAGTGATCTACGAAGAATTCAAGGGTACCGGCAACATGGAGCTGCCCCTGGATCGTCGTATCGCCGAGAAGCGCGTGTTCCCGGCCATCAACATCAACCGCGCCGGTACCCGTCGCGAAGAGTTGCTGACCGCCGAAGACGAGCTGCAGCGCATGTGGATTCTGCGCAAGCTGCTGCACCCGATGGACGAGATCGCCGCCATCGAGTTCCTGATCGACAAGCTCAAGGCCACTAAGACTAACGACGAGTTCTTCATGTCCATGAAGCGCAAGTAACGTCTGGTGGCATGACAAAGCCGGGGAAACCCGGCTTTTGTCTGTCTGTAGTATCGCTATTCTTCTGCAATACCGACTTCGGCGCTAAACTTTGCGCCCCGATTCGAGAGGCTCCAGCATGCAGTATCGCGACCTGCGCGACTTTATCCGCGGCCTGGAACAGCGCGGCGAGCTCAAGCGCATTCAGGCGCCGGTGTCGCCAATCCTGGAAATGACCGAGATTTGCGACCGTACCCTGCGCAAGGGCGGTCCGGCATTGCTGTTCGAGAACCCTACTGGCCATAACGTGCCGGTACTCGGCAACCTGTTTGGCACGCCGAAGCGCGTGGCGCTGGGCATGGGCGCGGAAGAGGTGTCGGAGCTGCGCGAAATCGGCAAGCTGCTGGCATTTCTCAAGGAACCTGAGCCGCCGAAGGGGCTCAAGGATGCCTGGAGCAAGCTGCCGATATTCAGAAAAATCATCAGCATGGCGCCCAAGGTGCTCAAGGATGCGCCGTGCCACGAAGTGATCGAGGAGGGCGATGATGTCGACCTCGGCAAACTGCCAATCCAGCATTGCTGGCCGGGCGATGTGGCACCGCTGATCACCTGGGGTCTGACGATCACCAAGGGGCCGAACAAGGAACGCCAGAACCTCGGCATCTACCGCCAGCAGGTCATCGGTCGCAACAAGGTGATCATGCGCTGGCTCAGCCACCGTGGTGGCGCGCTGGATTACCGTGAGTGGTGCGAGAAGCATCCAGGCAAGCCTTATCCCGTCTGTGTGGCCCTGGGCGCTGACCCGGCGACCATTCTCGGCGCGGTGACGCCGGTGCCCGATAGTTTGTCCGAATATGCGTTCGCCGGCCTGCTGCGTGGCCACCGCACCGAGCTGGTCAAAGCCATTGGCAGTGATCTGCAGGTACCAGCCAGTGCCGAAATCGTCCTCGAGGGCGTTATCCATCCGGGCGAGACCGCACCAGAGGGACCATACGGCGATCACACCGGCTACTACAACGAAGTCGATACCTTCCCGGTGTTCACCATCGAGCGCATCACCCGGCGTCGCGACCCGATCTATCACTCGACCTACACCGGTCGGCCGCCGGATGAGCCGGCGATTCTCGGCGTGGCGCTGAACGAAGTGTTTGTGCCGATTCTGCAGAAGCAATTCCCCGAAATTACTGACTTCTACCTGCCGCCGGAAGGCTGTTCCTACCGCATGGCGGTGGTGACCATCAAGAAGCAGTACCCCGGCCATGCCAAGCGCGTGATGCTCGGTGTGTGGTCGTTCCTGCGACAGTTCATGTACACCAAGTTCGTTATCGTCACCGACGACGACATCAACGCCCGGGACTGGAACGACGTAATCTGGGCCATCACCACGCGCATGGATCCCAAGCGCGACACAGTGATGATCGAGAACACGCCGATCGACTACCTGGATTTCGCTTCGCCGATCTCCGGTCTGGGCTCGAAGATGGGCCTCGACGCCACCCACAAGTGGCCGGGCGAGACCAATCGCGAGTGGGGCCGGGCGATCGTCAAGGACGACGCGGTCACGCGTCGTGTGGATGAAATCTGGAGCCAGTTGGGAATCGATTGATGAAGGTCACCCTGCAACCCTCCGGTGCGGTTCTCGATGTCGACGCCGGCGAACGCATCCTCGATGCTGCCCGGCGCCTCGGCTACACCTGCCCGCAGAGCTGCCGTAATGGCAATTGTCACGTGTGTATGGCGCTGCTGGTCGAAGGGCGCGTGCGCCAAGGCGATGCCGAACTCGACCACGGCGAGCTGTACACCTGCATCGCCGAACCGTTGGAAGACTGCGTGCTGCACTGGGATGGTGTGCTGGCGCCTGGTGAACTCGCGGTACGCAGCCTGGGCTGTCAGTTGCTGGCGTGCATCGATGCCGGTGGCGACGTCTGGCGCGTGCGCCTGCGTGCACCGGCCGGCAAACCGCCGCGCTACCACGCTGGCCAGTACCTGCTGATCGAGCGTCAGGATGGCGAGAAGTCGGCGTTTTCCCTGGCTTCGGCGCCCCAGGAAGGTCGCGATCTGGAGCTGCATATCCTTGGCCGCGAAGCGAGCGCCCTGAACCTGCTGCAGCAACTGCGCGAGGACGGTGTGGCGCGTGTGCAACTGCCGTTCGGCGATGCCCATCTGGCCGAGTTGCCGGACGGCCCGCTGGTGCTGATCGCCGCCGGTACTGGCATGGCGCAGATGCACAGCCTGATTGAGGAATGTCGCTCGCGCGGCTTCGAGCATCCGGTTCATCTGTACTGGGGTGCGCGGCAGCCAGAGGATTTCTACAGTTTGCCGCACTGGGACGAATGGCTGGCGCTGCCCAATCTGTTCCTGCACCAGGTGGTCAGCGACCAGTGTGGCTGGCAGGGCCGTTGCGGCCTGCTGCACGAAGCGATCCGCGAGGACTTCGACGACCTTGGCGCGCTGCACGTCTACGCCAGCGGCTCTCCGAGCATGGTCTACGCCACGCTGGATGCGCTGGTCGAAGCCGGCATGGACGCCCACCAGATGCGCGCCGACGTATTCGCCTACGCGCCACGTTGACCCGCGCAACGCCGCGTAGCCTGGCGTAGAGCGCAGCGAAACCCAGGGACGTGTTCGTCATGACAAAGGTGCATGCCTGACGAACGCTCCTGCACATCGCTTCGCTCAGTGACGGGCTACGGTCAGGCGTTCACCGCCACCGATCAGAATGCCATCGACGTCTGCAGATAGACGGTGCGCGGCTGGCCGAGGTACTTGCCGCTGTTGTTGTCGTCGAACGAGCGGGTGTAGTACTCACGACCGAACACGTTCTTGACCCCCGCCGCGACCGTCAGGTCGGACAGCTGCGGGCCGAAGTCGTACGCGCCGCGCAGCCCCCATACCATGTAGCCGGGAATCTCGCCGTTGTTGCCTGCCGCGTTTTCCGCCTTGGTATTGGCGTTGTCGGCGAACTGGCTGCTCTGGTAGCTGCCATCCACGCCCCACTGCCACGGGCCGGTTTCATAGCGAGCGCCCACCACGCCCTTGTGACGCGACGAGAAGGGCACCTGATTGCCCTTGTTGGCGCCGTTCTCGCGGATCTCGGCATCGACGAAGGTGTAGGTGGCGTACACCGACAGGCCGCTGAGTGCCGGGTTCAGTGCCTCCAGGGCGTAGTTGAGGCTGCTTTCCACGCCGCGATGGCGGGTCTCGCCCCGTGCGGTCACGTCGTTGGTCTGCTGGTTGCTCTCGTACTGGTTGTCGAAGTTGATCAGGAAGGCGCCGATTTCTGCCTGCAGCAGGCCATCGTCATAGCGGGTGCCGAGTTCCCAGGTACGTGCTTTCTCCGGCTCGACGTCGCCGCTGGCCAGCGCCTTGCCCATCTGGCTGTACTGCACGGCGCCGAACGAGCCCTCGGTGTTGGCGTACAGGTTGACCCGATCATTGACCCGGTACAGCACGTTCAGCGCCGGCAGGGCGGTGTTGTAGCGCCCGGCGGCACGGGTGCCGTTGAGCTTGTTGTCCTGGCGCGAGGCGATCTTCTCGTAGCGCACGCCAGGGGTAATGGTCCAGTTGCCGATATCGATACGGTCATCGATATACACCGCGCTGGCTTCGGTTTCGCCGCGGCTGTTGCGATCACGCAGGCTGGCCGTGCTGGGCAGCACACCGGTGCTGGTCGGATTGCGGAAGCGCTCTTCGTGACTTTCTTCGCTGACATAGCGATAGCCCACGCCCACCTCGTGGTTCAGGGCGCCCGTCTCGAAGGCCTGTGAGTAGCGGGTCTCGATACCGCGCACCCAGTACTCGCGCGGCGACAGGGAGAGGAAGTTGCCCTGCTCGAGGAAACCACTGCGCAGGGTCTTGGTGAAGAAGCTGGTCACGGTGAACTCGCGATCGGCGTCCGGTGTGTAGGAGTAGCTGGCGCTGGCCAGGGTGCGGCGGCCCCAGAAGCTGTCGTAGGGGCGGGTGGACTGGTACGGGTCGGCAGCGAAGGCCGCGGTACTGAGGCCGCCAGGCATGTCGGCTTCACCTTCGTAGTACTGACCCATGGCCGAGAAGGTGTGCACATCGTCGGCGCTGTATTTGCCCTTGAGGATCAGGTCGTCGATCTGCGTGTCGCTGTGCTGGCGCCAGTCGCTGCCGCGGGTGCCCGAGTAGAGCAGGGCGCCGCCCAGGCCATTTTCGTGGGTGCCGCCGATCAGCAGATTGCCGGTCTTCTTGAAGCCGTCCTGGCTGCTGGAAGGGCTGACTTCGGTCTGCAGACCGCCCTTGATGGTCGGCTGGTCAGGGATAGCGCGGGTCACGAAGTTGACGATGCCGCCGACGTTCTGTGGGCCGTAACGCACCGCGCCGCCGCCGCGAACCACGTCGATGGCGTCCATGTTGCCCAGGGAGATCGGGGCCAGGGATAGCTGTGGCTGGCCATAAGGCGCGAAGGGCACCGGAATTCCATCCATTAGTACCGTGGAGCGCGAAGCCAGGCGCGGATTGAGGCCGCGGATACCGAAGTTGAGCGCCAGGTCATGGCTGCCGGTGCCATTGTTTTCCGGCGCGTTGACGCCGGGAATGCGGTTGAGTACTTCCCGGGCACTGCTGGCTCCCACCTGCTCGAAGGTTTCGCGGCGGATCACGTCGCGGGCGCCCGGGTGGTTGTATACGTCCAGCGCATCGGCGCTGCCCAGCCAGTCACCCACCACGCTGGAGGCCTGCAACTGCAAGGGTTCGCCACTGGCAACGCTGCTCAGCGCCTGCAGACGGTAACCGCCGTCGGCGTCCCGCTCGGTGCTCAGGTCACTGCTTTGCAGTAGCTGGGCGAAGCCTTCGTCGATCCCGTAGCTGCCCTTCAGGCCGGCGCTGCTCTTGTGGGCAGTCAGCGCGGGATCGAAGGACAGCAGCACGCCACTCTGCGCGGCGAAGCGCGACAGTGCCGCACCCAGCGGGCCGGCGGGCACGTCATAGTTGCGAGTTGCCATGCTGGTCGCCGGGCTTTCGGCGGCCACGGCCAGGTTGGCGGGAAGTGCGCTCAGGGTGCCAAGGGTCAGGCCTATGGCGAGGGTGAGCGGGTGACGTGCGGTAAAGGACGTGAGCGAGACCATGTTGCCCTCCAATGGGTGGTGTATTGAAGGGCCAGTCGAGATTCGAAAAGGTACAGGCCGCGCAGACGTTTTTTCAGCGTGGCTCGATATGCACCCAGTAGCGGGTGAAGCGGCGGATGCGCACCGGCAGGTTGGCGGCCAGGGAGTCGAGGGCGCGGTCACTGTCGTTCAGCGGGAATGCACCGGATATGCGCAGGTCGGCCACCGCAGCGGCGCAGGTCACCCTGCCACGGCGCTGGCGGTCGAAGGCGTTGGCGAATTCGCCGAGGGGCATGTCGTCGGCGATCAGCATGCCGTGCAGCCAGGCGAGCAGGTCATCGCTGGCGGCGGTCGGGATTTCGCTGCCGGTGCGATACAGGCGTGACGTCTGTCCACTGTCGAGCTGGCGCTTGCTGGCCGGGGCGGCACTCGGCGTGAGCTCTACGCGGCCGCTGAATACCGCGACCCGTGTGTGCCCGGCTTGCTGGGTGACGGAGAAGCGTGTGCCGATAGGGCGTACGCTGCCTTCGGCGGTGATCACCCTTAGCGGACGGGGATCGCGGCCGGTTTCCAGCAGCAGTTCGCCATCGAGCAGATGCAGGATGCGCTCTGCGCGGCTGAATTCGACACGCACTGCGCTGCTGCTGTTGAGGTTCAGCAAGCTACCGTCGGCCAGGCGCCATTCACCCTGCTCGGCCAGGCCTGTCTGATAGTCGGCAGTCCAACGCTGCCAGGGCTGCCAGGGCTGCTCGCGCAGGGCGAACCAGCCGCTGCCGGCAACGCCGATCAGCACTGCCAGGTTCTTGATCGCACGTCGACGGCCGATACCCGCCGGGACGTTCAGCGTGGCTCTGGCCAGATCGGCCGGCAGCCCCTTGAAGTGGCCGCCGACGCCATTGGCGCAGGCCCAGGCGCGGGCATTCTCGGGTGAGGCTTCGAGCCATAGCCGCCAATGCTGCTGATCCTGTTCGCTGGCATCGCCGGCATGCAGGGTGACGAACCAGTGTGCGGCCTGGTCGAGCGCGGTCTCGGACAGCGGTTGATAGGGTGCTCGGGAGCTCATGCTCAGAGGCCTGGCTGCATGCAGTGGCGGATTGCCTTGAACATGTACTGCTTCACCGAACTGAGCGACACGCCCAGGTGCTCGGCGATCTGCTGGTAAGTCAGGCCGTCGAGTTGCGATAGCAGAAAGGCCTGACGCACCTTGGTGGGCAGACCATCGAGCAGGGCATCGATTTCCAGCAGCGTTTCCAACAGTAGATAACGCGCTTCCGGGCCTGGCAGCAGGTCTTCGGGGAGGTTTGCCAGGCTCTCCAGATACGCGCGCTCCAGCGCCTTGCGACGCAGGTGATTGACCATCAGGCCTTTGGCGACGGTGGCCAGATAGGGGCGCGGTTCGCGGATATCGGCAAGATCGCGGCGGGCAAGAATGCGCAGGAAGGTGTCATGGGCCAGGTCGGCCGCATCGAAGGCGCAACCCAGGCGCTGTTGCAGGCGCAGGCGCAGCCAGCTGTGGTGCTCGCTGTAGAGGTGATGCGCAGCGGTAGGGCTTTCGTGCAGGCTGGACAAAGTCGACATGCGCGCAATATCCGGAGAAATAAAGCGCGCTTTATATAGCAATGGTTCTTATTTGCATAGCATGATCGCTTTGTGCCGATATCCTCAGCGCACTGTGACCACCAGTTTGCCGACCGCCTTGCGCTGCGCGAGGGCATTGATGGCCGCGCCGCCGTCGGCCAGCGCATAGGTCTGTGATACCAGTGGCTTGAGCTTGCCCTCGGCATGCCAGACGAACAGCTGGCCGAAATTGGCGGCGTTGTCGGCGGGCTGACGTTGGGCGAAGGCACCCCAGAACACGCCGACCACTGCAGCGCCCTTGAGCAGCATCAGGTTCACCGGCAGTTCCGGGATACGCCCGCTGGCGAAACCGACCACCAGCAGCCGGCCGTTCCAGGCGATGCTGCGTGCTGCCTGGTCGAACAGGTCGCCACCCACCGGGTCGTAGATCACGTCGGCACCCTGGCCGTTGGTCAGGCGCTTCACTTCCTCCTTGAGGTTCTGCGTGCTGTAGTCGATCAGCTCATCGGCACCCGCCTGTTTGGCGACTTCCAGCTTGGCGGCACTGCTCGCTGCGGCGATCACTCGGGCGCCCATTGCCTTGCCGATCTCCACCGCCGCCAGGCCGACGCCGCCGGACGCGCCGAGCACCAGTAGGATTTCACCTGGCTGCAAGGCTGCGCGCTGCTTGAGGGCGTGCATGGAGGTGCCGTAGGTCATGCCGAAGGCGGCGGCGCTGATGAAGTCCATGCTGTCGGGCATCGGCAGGACGTTGTAGGCAGGCACTGCGACCTGCTCGGCGAAGCCGCCCCAGCCAGTCAGCGCCATGACCCGGGCGCCGACCTGCAGGTGGGTAACCTTGTCGCCCACCGCGCTGATCACGCCAGCCACCTCGCCACCGGGCGCAAAGGGGAAGGGCGGCTTGAACTGGTATTTGCCTTCGATGATCAGCGTGTCGGGGAAATTCACGCCGGCGGCCTGAATATCGATCAACACTTCGTTGGCCTTGGGGCGTGGGCTCTCGAGGTCTTCGAGTACCAGGGTTTCGGCGGTACCGAAGGCTTTGCACAGCAGCGCTTTCATCGCAGTCCACTCTTTAGCCGGTTGGCCCTGCAGTTTAGGTAGGCTGCTGTGCGGGTCAACGAGCATGGCTTGGTCTGATGGCTCGGTATAAGCGTTGGGATCCGCCGCAGGCGTTGCTATGCTTGCGGGCAACTCAATGGAGATCGCCCTGTGAAAACCCTCATCACGCTTCTGCTTGCCTGCGCGCTGTCGATCCCGGCTTTCGCCAATGAGGAAAAGAAGGAAGGCGAGGGCGCCGCGCCGCAGGTCATCTACCACAGCCTGACGCCTGCGTTGGTCGGTAACTTCGGCGCCGGCCCGAAGCTCAAGTACTACAAGGCTGACGTCGCACTACGCGTTACTGGCGCGGAGGCCGAAGCCAAGGTCACGCACCATGAGCCACTGATTCGCAACCAACTGGTGATGCTGTTCTCCCAGCAGACCGAGGAAAGCCTGGCCACGCCCGACGCCAAGGAAAAGCTCCGTCAGGAAGCCCTCAAGCAGGTGCAGCAGGTGCTCAGCGACGAGGAAGGCCAGCCACTGGTCGAAGACCTGCTGTTCAACAACCTGATTCTGCAGGGCTGATCAACGCAGCAGCAGGATCGCCGTCCACTGAGCTTCGGTAACCGGCATCACCGACAGGCGGCTGCCTTTTTGTACCAGCGCCAACTCCTCCAGCGCGCCCTGAGCCTTCAGTTCGGCTAGTGGGATGACCCGTGGGAAGGCTTCGACGAATGCCACGTCGATGGCCGTCCAGGGGTTCTTATCCGCGCTGGCCTTGGCATCAAAGTAGTGACTTTTCGAGTCCAGCGCCGCTGGGTCTGCATAGGGACTGCCTGCTATGCGGGCAATGCCGGCTACCCCCGGCTGCGGGCAGCTCGAGTGATAGAACAGAAACTGATCGCCTTCCTGCATGCTGCGAATGAAGTTGCGCGCCTGATAATTGCGTACGCCATCCCAGCGCGTTTCGCCCAAGCGCTGCAGGTCGTGAATGGACAGTTCGTCGGGTTCGGATTTCATCAGCCAGTAGGGCATGAACTTTGCTCTCGGGGTATCAGGGCGGTGAGTGTGCGAAGGGATTTCGGCAAATATACCTTTTTAGTCCCGGGCGATTGATCCGGAGGGGCGGTGGTGGTGAAGAGAAAACCGGATTTATTGTGGGTGTTGGTTGTGGTGTTCAGCCTGGGCGTGATGACGACCGGGTATACGCAAAGCCAGTGGCAGCAAGACTCCATGCTGCCGGTCGGTGCTCAGTCAGGCTTCATCAAGCGTTAGTGCCAGCCTTCATCGGTAACGGTGGCATTTAGCGGTATGTCCCAACTTGCCATGGACAGGCTGTCCACTTGCTGGCAAGTGTGAGCCAGCCCAAGTAGCGTCGGTTTGTGCCAATTTTTGCGCCGTGTGCGATAGGCCAGGCTGCGGTCGTAGAAGCCACCGCCCATGCCTAGCCGGCCGCCATGCTGGTCGAAGCCAACCAGTGGCAGCAGAATCAGGTCCAGTGCCCAGGTTTTACGCTGGCGCTGATTGTTGCGCCGGGGTTCGAGGATGCCGAAGCGATTGCCTGCCAATTTCTCGTGCGCATCGATGCGCTGAAACACCATGCTGGTGCGCGGCCAGGATTTCAGTACGGGCAGATAGACCTGCTTGCCGCGGGCATGAGCTGCCGCGATGAGCAGGTGCGGATCGATTTCCCCGTCGTTAGCCAGGTACAGCGCAATATGCCGGGAGCGGCGAAACAGCGGGTGTTGGGCCAGCTGACGATACAGCGCCAGGGCGGCGTTTCGTTGAGCTGCTGGGCTCAGCGCACGGCGTTGCTGGCGCAGTTTGCGGCGCAGTTGGGCGCGAGTGAGCTTATCGGTTTCGATCATGCGCAGATGAACATATCGCGGGGAGCGATTTTTAACGTCACGGGCGACGGCCCGCAGCGTTGCTGCGACAAAAGGCAGGCAACAAAAAGCCCGCTGCCAGCGTGAGCCAGCAACAGGCTATAAATTGTGACTCCCCAGCGTGCCGCTGTCGGTTTGGCCCTTGAACCCGAAAGTTCAAGGTGGAGGTTGCAGGAAACCTTAAGGCTTTCCGTCGAGCGGACATGCACACCGGCATCAACTGACAACCCCCAGGGTTGTGCGTATCGGCTCAGGGACATCACCAACTGGCGCACACTCCAGGGAGCTGCGGCGAGTATAACGCAAAGTGACGACCGTTGGTCAGACGCCACGGCCATCGGCATCATCGACCAAGGCATTGTCGACCCGCCCAAGCAGGTCACGTACGTGATCGCGGCTCGCAGTGGCCTGCTGATCCAGGTGTTGCTGTTTGTGCAGCAAGTCGTGGGTGATATTCAGTGCGGCCATCACGGCCACGCGGTCGGCGCCGATCACTTTGCCGCCGCTGCGGATCTCACGCATCTTGCCGTCCAGGTAGCGGGCGGCACTCTGCAGGTTGCTGCGCTCATCTGCAGGGCAGGTGATGCAATATTCTTTGTCCAAGATCTGAACGGTAACGGTATTCGATTGGGTCATGAGTCCTGCTCCAGGGCCTTAAGGCGCGAAATCATCGATTCGACCTTGTGCCGAGCCATTTCGTTCTTTTCGATCAGATGAGCGCGCTCTTCACGCCAAGCCTGTTCACTCTCCAGCAAGAGACGGTTTTGAGCCTTGAGGCGCTCGACGCGCTGGATAAGCAACTCCAACTTGGCCGTCAGGGCTTGTAAATCGGCGTCTTCCATTGGCTCTCGCTTTGGCATGTTCAGAGTGTATAGGCGCGTCGGCAGCGGAGTAAAAACCCGTTGATGGTCTTGGCGCGTCTGCCGATGCTAGGATACAAGCCCTCCATTCTAGTGATTGCGCCTCTTGGCGCCTAGTGATCGATGCCGACTTCCAGTTCTCCCTACGCTGCATTCGCCACCTTGCTCGCCAGTGGTGGTTCCTCTGTTTCTCCTGCCGAATTGCATGGCCTGTTGCTGGGCCGCAGTTGTGCGGGTGCCGGCTTCGAGGCCGGCCCCTGGCTGGTCGACGCCATCGAATTGCTCGGCAGCGAGCCGCCGGACAACGTCCGCCAGGCGCTGATTGGCCTGCAGGAGATGGTTCGTGGCGAGTTGACCGGTGACGATGTCACCGTGGTTTTGCTGCTGCCCTCCGACGAAGCCCCGCTGGCCGAACGTGCCGCCGCTCTAGGCCAATGGTGCCAGGGCTTCCTCGGTGGTTTCGGTCTGACCTCTGGCGATGCAGCGCTGAGCGGCGAAGCCATGGAAGTGCTGCAGGATTTGTCTGCCATCGCTCAAGTGCAAAATGCCTTGGATGAGTCCGAGGACGGCGAGAACGATTACATGGAGGTCACCGAGTACCTGCGTGTGGCGCCGTTACTGCTGTTCGCCGAGTGCAACAAGCCGGCTGCCCCAGCGCCGAAGCCTTCGCTGCACTGATCCCGCCCTTTATTCGACTGATCGGAACCTAGCCTGCCCATGACCAGCATCTCCAAAGCGGAATACGCCCGTCGACGCAAGGCGCTGATGGCGTTGATGGAACCCAACAGCATCGCCATTCTGCCGGCGGCGCCTGTGTTCATCCGCAACCGTGATGTTGAACATGTGTATCGCCAGGACAGTGACTTCCAGTACCTGTCCGGCTTTCCTGAGCCCGATGCGGTGATCGCGTTGATTCCCGGCCGCGAGCACGGTGAATACGTGCTGTTCTGCCGCGAGCGTGATCCTGAGCGTGAGCTGTGGGATGGCCTGCGTGCCGGTCAGGAAGGCGCCATCAGCCGCTACGGAGCGGACGATGCCTTTCCCATCGGCGATATCGACGACATCCTGCCGGGGCTGATCGAAGGTCGTGAGCGTGTCTATTACGCCGTGGGTACCAACCCGGAGTTCGATCGCCACCTGATGGAGTGGGTCAACGTGATCCGCTCCAAGGCCCGCCAGGGCGCCACGCCGCCGAAAGAATTCGTCGCCCTCAACCACTTCCTCCACGACCTGCGTTTGTACAAGTCGGCCGGGGAGGTGAAGGTGATGCGCGAAGCGGCGCAGATTTCCGCCCGTGCCCATATCAAGGCGATGCAGGCCAGCCGCGCTGGGCTGTATGAATACCATCTGGAAGCAGAGCTGGATTACGAGTTCCGCAAGGGCGGCTCGAAGATGCCGGCCTACGGCTCCATCGTCGCGGCGGGCAAAAACGCCTGCATTCTGCATTACCGCGAGAACGACGCTCTGCTGAAGGACGGTGACGTGGTGCTGATCGACGCCGGCTGCGAGATCGACTGCTATGCCAGCGACATCACCCGCACCTTTCCGGTCAGCGGTACCTTCACGCCCGAGCAGAAGGCCATCTACGAGATTGTGCTGGCGGCCAACATGGAAGCCTTCAAACACATCGCGCCGGGTCGTCACTGGAACGAGGCGCATGAGGCCACGGTGCGGGTGATCACCGCCGGCCTGGTCGAGTTGGGTCTGCTCAAGGGCAATGTCGATGAGCTGATCGCCGCGGAAGCCTACAAACCGTTCTACATGCACCGCGCCGGCCACTGGCTGGGCATGGACGTGCATGACGTCGGCGAGTACAAGGTCGGCGGCGAATGGCGTGTGCTCGAAGTGGGCATGGCCATGACCGTCGAACCGGGTATTTACATTGCCGTGGATAACCAGAATGTCGCCAAGAAATGGCGTGGCATCGGCGTGCGCATCGAGGACGATGTCGTCGTGACCAAGACCGGTTGCGAGATTCTCACCGGCGACGTCCCCAAGACCGTCGACGAGATCGAGGCACTGATGGCCGCCGCTCGCGCGCAGGTGGCCTGAGGCCATGCTGCGGGTCGATCTGGCGATCATTGGCGGTGGTCTGGTCGGTGCCAGCCTGGCGCTGGCACTGCAGGGCGAGGCACGCAAGCGCGGCTGGAAAATCGCTTTGATCGAGCCATTCGCTCCCGGCGAAGGCTACCAGCCAAGCTACGATGCCCGCTCCACGGCACTGTCCTACGGCTCGCGGCTGATCTACGAAGATCTTGGCCTGTGGCCGGCGATCGCCGAGCATGCCACTCCCATCGAGCAGATACACGTATCGGATCGCGGCCGCTTCGCCGCCGCGCGGCTGAATGCCGAGGAGGAAGGTGTTCCGGCCCTGGGCTATGTGGTGGAAAACGCCTGGCTTGGCCACTGCCTGTGGCAGGCGCTCGACGCCGAAGTGATCCAGTGGCGCTGCCCGGCCCAGGTCGAGCGGATGGAGGCGCTGCCGGATGGCTATCGCCTGACCCTCGATGACGAAAGCCTGATCGACTGCTCCCTGGCGGTGCTTGCCGATGGTGGACGCTCCTCGCTGCGTGAGCAGTTGGGCATCACCGTGAATCAGCGGCCTTACGACCAGACCGCGGTGATCGCCAATATCACGCCTTCCCGCCCGCACGCTGGCGAAGCCTTCGAACGCTTCACCGAGTCCGGGCCACTGGCGCTGCTGCCGCTGTCCGAGAATCGCTGTGCGCTGGTGTGGACGCACCCGAGCGGCGATGTCGAGCGTCTGCTCAAGCTGGACGAGCGCGCCTTCCTCGCCGAGCTGCAGGAGGCCTTCGGTTATCGCCTCGGTGCGTTGCGTCAGGTCGGCGCGCGGCTGCCTTATCCGCTGGTGCTGGTCGAGGCGGCCGAGCAGGTACGCGCCAATCTGGTGGTGCTGGGCAATGCTGCCCACAGCCTGCACCCGATTGCCGGGCAGGGCTTCAACCTGTCGTTGCGTGATGTGCGGGCCCTGGCTGATACCGTGCTGTCGGGCTCCGCACCGCTTGGCGACCTGGCCACTCTGCAGCGCTACGCCAGTGCTCAGGCTGGCGATCAGGCCTTCACCGTTGGCTTCTCGGATCAGGTCACCCGGCTGTTCAGCACCGACCAGCCGCTGCTCGCCGCGGGGCGCAACCTTGGCCTGCTCGGTCTTGAATTGCTGCCGCCGGCCAAGCGCTGGTTCGCACGTCAGGCCATGGGCATGGGTACTCGCGGTACCCAGCGATGAACGCCCGCCGGCTGGCGCGCAAGGCTCGCCTGCTGCGCTGGGTCATGAATTGCTACCCGCCCTATCTGGGCGCTGGGGTATGGATTCGGCGCATCGCCGCGGATTTTCGTCAGGTCGACGTGAAGATGCGCCTGGGCTGGTACAACCGCAATTACGTGGGCACCCAGTTCGGCGGCAGCCTATATTCGATGACCGATCCTTTCTACATGTTGATGCTGATGGAGAACCTGGGCCGCGATTACGTGGTCTGGGACAAGGCCGCCAGCATCGATTTCATCGCACCCGGCAGAGGCCCGGTATTCGCCTCGTTCGCCATCGACCAGGCATTCGTCGACGAGGTGCGTCAGCACACCGCTGCGGGTGAGAAGTACCTGCCCGAGTTGCAGGTGGAAGTCCGTGATGGCGATGGCACCCTGGTCGCACGGGTACATAAGACGCTTTACGTGCGGCTCAAGCCGCGCCTGCGGCAGGCAGCCTGAGGAATGGACCAAATGCATGCAGATCTGATCATCGTCGGCGCTGGAATGGTCGGCAGCGCCCTGGCTCTGGCGCTGCGCGAGCAGGGGCTGGATTGCCTGGTTCTGGACGGCGGGTCGCTGCAGGTCGAGCCGTTCGATGGCCGCGCGGCTTACGAACCGCGGGTCAGCGCACTGTCGATGGCCAGCCAGCGCATCCTCGAGCGCCTTGGCGCCTGGCCTGGCGTGCTGGCACGGCGCAGTTGCCCGTACCGCGATATGCGCGTGTGGGATGGCAGCGGCACCGGCAGCATCCATTTCAGCGCCGCCAGTGTGCATGCCAATATCCTCGGCCATATCGTCGAGAACCGCGTGGTGCAGGACGCTCTGCTCGAGCGCCTGCACGCCAGCGACGTGCGCCTGCTTGCCGATGCGCGACTGGAGCGCCTGCGCCACTCCGGTGACGACTGGCTGCTGACCCTGGCCGACGGCCGCGAATTGCGTACACCGTTGGTGGTCGCGGCAGACGGCGCCAATTCGGCGGTGCGCCGCCTGGCGGGCTGTGAAACCCGCGAGTGGGATTACCTGCACCACGCCATCGTCACCAGCGTGCGCTGTGCCAATGCGCACCAGGCCACCGCCTGGCAGCGTTTCACCGACGAGGGCCCGCTGGCCTTTCTGCCCCTGGGCGAGCGCGATGGCGAGCACTGGTGCTCGATCGTCTGGTCGACCACCCCGGAGCAGGCTGCTGATTTGATGGCGCTGGCTGACGATGAGTTTTCCACAGCCCTGGGCCAGGCGTTCGAATATCGCCTTGGCGAGGTGCTGCACGTGGATCGACGGCTGTGCATCCCGCTGCGCCAGCGCCACGCCAAGCGTTATGTCGAACCTGGGCTAGCGCTGATCGGCGATGCCGCCCACACCATCCACCCGCTGGCCGGCCAAGGCGTCAACCTGGGCTTTCTCGACGCCGCGGTGCTCGCCGAGGTGCTGGCGCAGGCAGCCGGGCGTGGTGAACGACTTGCCGACGAGCGCGTGCTGAGCCGCTACGAGCGCCGCCGCATGCCCCACAACCTGGCGATGATGGCGGCGATGGAAGGCTTCCAGCGGCTGTTCCAGAGCGACTCGCTGACGCTGCGCTTGCTGCGCAATACTGGCTTGGGAGTGGTCGATGGCCTGGACGAGGCCAAAGCGCTGTTCGTGCGCCAGGCACTGGGCCTGAGCGGCGATCTGCCGGATCTGGCCAGGGCCCGCTAAGCGCTGCACGGGGCGTTCAGGCCTTGCGTCATACCTGTGGCTGGAAGACAATGCGATGCATTATCATCTTTCGCCCTGGTGCTGCCATGTCCGGCACGGATCATTCCGCGTTGCATCTTCTCTACAGCGAACACAACGGCTGGCTCAAAAGCTGGCTGCGGGCACGCCTGGGCAATACCAGCGATGCTGCTGACCTCGCCCAGGACACCTTCCTGCGGGTGCTCAGCGCCCGTGACGTGCAGGCCATTCGCGAGCCGCGCACCTACTTGAGCGCCATTGCCCGCGCGCTGATGATCGACAAGTTCCGTCGCCAGGCCGTCGAGCAGGCCTATCTCGATGTACTGGCGCTGCGTCCCGAGCCCATGGACATTTCGCCGGAGACCCGTCTGCTGATCCTCGAAACCCTCACGGCGGTCGATGCCATGCTCGACGGTCTTGGTGAGCGCACACGGCGGATCTTTCTGACGGTGCAGTTGGAAGGGCTCAGCTATGTCGCCACTGGTGAGCGCCTCGGCGTGTCGGTGACCACGGTGAAGAAGCACATGATCCGCGCAATGACCCACTGCCTGTTGCTGATGGACGACTGAGCCATGGATCGCCAGACCCTGGAAGCGGCCGCCACCTGGTACGTGCAGCTCAACGCCACGCCGCCGAGCGAAGCCGAGTGCAAGGCGCACCGTGAGTGGCTGGCGCAGCACCCCCGGCATCGCCAGGCCTGGGCGCGGGTGGAGCGCTTGCAGCATCAGCTCGGCGGCTTGCCTGCCGATGTCGCGCTACCCGCGTTGGACGGTGTGCGGGCGCGGCGACGGGTGGTGCTGAAAACACTAGGCCTGCTGCTCGCCTCCGGGGCGGCGGGCTGGGCGTCCTTTGACCTGGCGCCGAAGCAGGGCTGGCTTGCCGATCAGCGCACGGCTACCGGCGAGCGCCGCCACCTGCAACTGAGCGATGGCAGCGTGCTCGATCTGAATACCGCGACGGCAGTGGATATCCGTTTCGACACCAGCCTTCGTCAATTGCAACTGCACCGCGGTGAGATTCTCGTGCGTACCGCTGCCGATCCGGCCGGACGGCCCTTCGTGGTACATACCGCGCAGGGCAGCGTACGAGCGTTGGGCACGTGTTTCAGCGTGCGCTGCGAGGGCGACAGCACTCAGGTTGCGGTGCTGGAGGATGCGGTCGAGGTACGTGCCGCCCGGCAGCCCAATCGGGCGGTGCGCATCGGCGCCAATCAACGGGTCGCTGTCGAGGCCGCTGCGGTCGGTACGCCCGACACATTGCCGCCGGGAGCGGGTGCCTGGGCCCAGGGCATGCTGACGGTGATCGACTGGCGTCTAGATGCCTTCATCGCCGAGTTGGCGCGCTACCGTCCCGGTTATCTGAAGTGTGCCGATGCGGTGGCTGGTCTGCGCCTGTCTGGCGCTTTTCGGATCGACGACACGGACATCATTCTGGAAAACCTGGGCGCCTCGTTGCCCATTCGGGTGCGTTACCTGAGTCGCTATTGGGCGCGTATCGAGCCTGCCTGAACGGTTTTGCAAAAAAATAGCTATTGGGGGTTGCCGATTTTCATTCTCATTCGGCCAAGCACATGAAGCGGTTTTGCATCACCGCGGATCTGCCCAGCTCATGACAAGGAAATGACCATGCCCCGCTTTCTCTCGTCGGCCAAGCCGATGGCCCGCGCCGTTCACCTGGCCCTGTTCGGGTTGACCTGCGCGTCGATACCTCTTCTCTTTGCAATGCCAGGCCAGGTTCTGGCGCAGGAGGCGGCGGTACAGAGCTACCGCATTGCCCCAGGCTCGCTGGGCACCGCGCTGAGCCAGCTCGCGACGGTAGCCGGAGTAACGCTTTCATTCGCTGCCGTACAAACCGACGGGCTCGACTCGCCAGGCCTGCAGGGCGATTACGGCGTGGACGAAGGGCTCGCTCGCCTGCTGCAGGGTAGCGGTTTGCAGGCCCAGCGTCAGGGCAATGGCAGCTATGTACTGGTGCCGACCCGTCAGGTTCAGGGAAAGGGGTTGGAGCTGTCTGCACTGAGCATTTCCGGCAAGGCGCCGGGGTCGACCACCGAGGGCACGGGCTCTTACACCACCGAATCGTCCAGCAGCTCGACGCGCCTGAACCTGTCCCTCAAGGAGACGCCACAATCGGTCACCGTGCTGACCCGCCAGCGCCTGGATGACCAGAACCTCGACAGCCTGACCGATGCCCTGGATGCCACCGCCGGCATCACCGTGATTCGCGAAAGCCTGGGCGCTGACAGCACCACCTATCTGTCGCGCGGCTTCGCCATCCGCAACTTCGCCATCGACGGCGTGCCGACGTCGGCGGGGATGGACAACTACACCCAGAACACCGCCATGTACGACCGGATAGAGGTGGTGCGTGGCGCCACGGGGTTGGTTAGCGGCCTGGGCAATCCTTCCGCGACCATCAACCTGATCCGCAAGCGCCCGGGCATTGAGCCTCAGGTGCAGTTGTCGGCAGAAGCCGGTAGCTGGGATCGTTATGGCCTGGGTGTGGATGTCGGCGGCGCGTTGACCGAGAGTGGCAACGTACGCGGGCGTTTCGTCGTCGATCACAAGGATCAGCACGCTTGGATCGACCGCTTCAGCCAGGAGGTGAGTACCTTGTACGGGATTACCGAGCTGGATCTGAGCGAATCCACCTTGCTGACCCTGGGTTTCAGCCATCAGACGACCAACAGCAACGCACCAATGCGTACTGGTTTTCCGCTGTTCACTACCAGCGGCGAAAGAACCGACATCAAGCGCTCGTTCAACAGCTCGCCTGACTGGACGTACTACGATCGCCAGCAGAGCACGCTGTTCACCTCCGTCGAGCAGCAGTTTGCCAATGGCTGGAGCGGCAAGGTGGAGTACAGCCACGCGCGCAACGATTACGACACCGTGGTCAGCTACATGGATGGCCTCATCAACCCGGCCACCGGCTCGGGTGCCTACATCATGCCGACCCGCTGGCAGGCGACGCCCGAACAGGACAATCTCGACGCCTATCTCACTGGCTTCTTCCCACTGCTGGGCCGCGAGCATGAGCTTATCGGCGGGGTGACCCTGTCGCGCCTCGAGGAGCGGGGAACCTCCAACTATGGCGGCTGGCAGCGTCCGGGCTCCGGCTATGCCGGCAGCATCGACAACATCTACGGCTGGAACGGCCAGGCGCCGAAGCCGGTATTCAACAAGATCGGTGAAAGCGACCTGACCGAAACCCAGTACGCCGCCTACCTGACGTCGCGCTGGCACCTGACCGATGCGGCCAGCCTGATCCTTGGTACGCGTGTGGTGGACTGGAATCGCGAAAGCAAAAGCCGCTTGTATGGAGGCGCCACCAGCAAAACGGAGCGCACCGAAACCGGCATCGTCATTCCCTATGCCGGCTTCGTCTACGACCTCAGCGACACCTGGACGGCCTATGCGAGCTACACGCAAATCTTCAACCCGCAGAACGCCAACATCCGCGACGTCAATGGCACACCTCTGGACCCTCAGGAAGGCACTGGCTACGAGCTCGGGCTGAAGGCCGACTTCTACGACGGGCGCCTCAATGGCAGCGTGGCGGTGTTTCGTGTCGAGCAGGACAACCTCGCGGTGGCTAACGGCAGCTTGCTGCAGCCCAACGGCTTCCAGGCCTACAAGGCGGAAAATGGCACCACCAGCGAAGGTGTGGAGCTGGAGGTCAATGGTGAGCTGGCCGACGGTTGGCAGCTCACGGGTGGCTACTCCTACAGCGTCAGTTTCAATGATGACGACAAACGCATCGTCACCGAGATCCCGCGCAACAGCGTCAAGCTTTTCACCAGCTATCGGCTGCCGGGTGCTCTGGACAAGCTGACCGTCGGCGGCGGCGTGAACTGGCAGAGCGAGAGTGGCTACGACCTCAGTTATGCGACCACGCAGAGCAGTTATGCGCTGGTCAACCTGATGGCGAAGTACCAGGTCACACCGGCGCTGTCGGCATCGGTGAACCTCAACAACCTGTTCGACAAGGAGTACCTCACCACCACGGCGGCAGGTTTGTATGGCGCGCCGCGCAACGTCATGACCAGCCTGCAGTACAACTACTGATCAGGCGTCGAGTGCCCACACGGATGTGGGCGCTCGCTGTTCAGGGACAGCGGTAATATCTGGCAATGACCTAACGGTGTGCGTTGTAGATGCGAGTCACTATCATCCTCGCTCTTCCAACTCCAATAGGTCTTCACCATGTCGGTACGCCGCGCGCTTCTCGCTGTTTTCACCCTCAGTACGCTTGCCAGCGCTGTGCAGGCGGCCGATGAAGTGGTCGTCTACTCCTCGCGTATCGACGAGCTGATCAAACCGGTGTTCGATGCCTACACCGCCAAGACCGGGGTTGCGGTGAAGTTCATCACCGACAAGGAAGCGCCGCTGATGGAGCGCATCAAGGCCGAAGGCGAGAACACGCCAGCGGATCTGCTGCTCACCGTAGATGCCGGCAACCTCTGGCAAGCCGAACAGATGGGCATTCTGCAACCGATGAAGTCCAGCGTTGTCGACGCCAACATTCCTGCTCAGTACCGCGCCAGCAGCGGTGCCTGGACTGGCCTGTCGCTGCGTGCGCGCACCATCGTGTTTTCGCCTGAGCGTGTGAAAGATGGCGAGCTGACCACCTACGAAGCGCTGGCCGACAAGAACTGGGAAGGCCGCCTGTGCCTGCGTACAAGCAAGAAGGTCTACAACCAGTCGCTCACCGCCACGCTGATCGAAACCCATGGCGAGGCCAAGACCGAAGAGATCATCAAGGGTTGGGTCAACAACCTGGCCACGGACGTATTCCCCGATGACAACTCGGTGATCAACGCCGTTGCCGCTGGCCAGTGCGACGTGGGCATCGTCAATACCTACTACTTCGGTCGTCTGCACGAGCAGAAGCCTGATCTCAAAGCCAAGCTGTTCTGGCCGAATCAGAATGATCGCGGGGTGCACGTCAACCTGTCTGGTGTCGGCCTGACCAAGAATGCGCCGAACCCCGAAGCCGCTCAGAAACTGGTCGAGTGGATGACCAGTGCCGAGGCGCAAAACATCTTTGCCGACGCCAACAAGGAGTTTCCGGCCAATCCAAAGGTCAAGCCATCTTCCGAAGTCGCCTCTTGGGGTGAGTTCAAGGCCGACAGCATCGCCGTGGAAGTGGCAGGTAAGCGCCAGGCCGAAGCTATCCGCCTGATGGATCGTGCTGGCTGGAACTGATCACTGACTGCTGTGCCTGAACGGGCCCTAAACCCACTCGTCAGACACTGGTAATTCGACGCCCCGGCCTGTCCGGGGCGTCGTGCTTTGCGCTTTCTAGGAGTTTGCGTGGCTCATCCCGCCCAGCGCCGCTGGTATCCCATCGCCTTTGCCGTGGCCCTGTTGGTGCTCATGCCCCTGCTGGTTCTGCTGGCCAGCTGGCACGAGGTGGATCGGCAGATCTGGTCGCACCTGTGGGAGACGCAACTGCCACGGCTGATCGGCAACACCCTGACCCTGGTGCTTGGCGTGGGCGTTGGCGTAACGGTGCTGGGCGTGAGCCTGGCCTGGCTGACCAGCCTTTGCGAATTCCCCGGGCGGCGCTGGCTCGATTGGGCGCTGATGCTGCCATTCGCCATTCCCGCGTATGTACTGGCGTTCGTGTTCGTCGGCCTGCTGGATTTCTCCGGGCCGGTACAAACCCTGGCGCGTGAATGGTTCGGCAGTGGCGTGCGGTTTCCGCGAGTGCGTTCCACCGGCGGGGTGATCATCGTTCTGGTGCTGGTGTTCTACCCCTACGTTTACCTGCTCGCGCGCAATGCATTCCTGGCCCAGGGCCGGGGGCTGATGGAGGCGGCACGCACCCTCGGTCATTCGCCTTGGCAAGCTTTCTGGCGGGTCGCCCTGCCCGTGGCACGACCCGCCATTGGTGCCGGGCTGGCGCTGGCGCTGATGGAGACCCTGGCCGACTTCGGCGCCGTGTCGGTCTTCAATTTCGATACCTTCACCACGGCCATCTACAAGACCTGGTACGGCTTCTATAGTCTGGGCAGCGCCGCGCAGCTGGCTTGCCTGCTGCTGTTCGCGGTGATGCTGGTGCTTTACGGCGAGCGTCGCGCACGTGGTGCGGTGCGGCCTTGCGCCGAGCGAGCGCGTAGCGGGGCGCTGTACCATCTTCGTGGATGGCGCGCGTTCGCAGCCAGTGGCGGGTGCCTGCTGGTGTTCGCCTGCGGGTTCGTCATCCCGGTGCTGCAACTGCTGGTGTGGTTCTGGCAGCGCGGGCGCTTCGATCTGGATGAGCGTTACCTGGCGCTGATCCTGCACACCCTGTACCTGGGCGTAATGGCGGCACTGATCACGGTGTCTGTGGCGTTGCTGCTGGCGTTCGCCCGGCGTCTGGCACCTACGCGGCTGATGGGCGCCACCGTCGGTCTGGCCAACCTCGGCTATGCGCTACCTGGTTCGATGCTGGCCGTGGCGATCATGCTGGCCTTCAGCGGCCTGGACAACGGGGTGGTCATCCCGCTGTCGACATGGCTGGGTGGCGCCGGCAAAGCCCTGCTGCTCGGCAGCCTTGGCGCGTTGTTGCTGGCTTATCTGATCCGCTTTCTGGCAGTGGCCTACGGGCCGCTGGAAAACAGCCTGGCGCGGATTCGTCCTTCGCTGCCGCAAGCATCGCGCAGCTTGGGCGTCGGCGGTGTGCCGCTGTTTTTGCGTGTGTATCTGCCACTGCTGATGCCCGGCGCTTTGGCCGCGGCGCTGCTGGTGTTCGTCGATGTGCTCAAGGAAATGCCCGCCACGCTGTTGATGCGCCCGTTCGGCTGGGACACCCTGGCCGTACGCATCTTCGAAATGACCAGTGAAGGTGAGTGGGCGCGGGCCGCATTGCCGGCGCTGACGCTGGTGCTGGTGGGCCTGCTACCGGTGATTCTGCTCATCCGCCGCTCTGCCCGGCGATTCGGATAAACGGTCTCCAGGCAGGCGCAGAGCCGCTCCATGGCCCGCCTGGCGGGCTTTGTTACAAGGCTTGCCAATGTCCAAGATGACCGGCCCCGACCATGCGGCTACAATGCGCGCCATTCGCTGCGGCCCGTCATGCAGCCATTTCCAAAATCATCTGGAATGGCCCGATCAGTGCGCGCCACGGCCTTGCAACGCCCGGAAGGAGATCCCATGGGACAGCGCACACCTCTTTACGACCTGCACCTCGCGCTCGGCGCGAAGATGGTCGACTTCGGCGGCTGGGACATGCCGCTGCACTATGGCTCGCAGGTCGAGGAGCACCACCAGGTGCGTCGTGACTGCGGGGTTTTCGACGTCTCGCACATGACCGTCGTCGATGTGCTGGGGGGCGAAGCCCAAGTCTACCTGCAGCACCTGCTGGCCAACGATGTGGCGCGTCTGCAAGCGCCGGGCAAGGCGCTGTACAGCGCCATGCTCAACGAAGAAGGCGGCGTGATCGATGACCTGATCGTCTATCTGCTCGAGGCCTCGAGTGCGCCGACCTACCGGTTGGTAGTCAATGCCGCGACCCGCGACAAGGATCTGGCCTGGATGCGTGCGCAGAGCACCGACTTCGCTGTCGAACTGCGCGAGCGCAGCGATCTGGCGATGTTCGCCATCCAGGGGCCCAAGGCACGCCCCAAGACCAGCGAGCTGGTGAGCCAGGCCCGTGCCAGCCTGATCCACGAGCTCAAGCCGTTCCAGGGGTTGCCCGATGGTGAATGGTTCATCGCGCGTACCGGCTACACCGGTGAAGATGGTCTGGAAATCATGTTGCCGGCTGGCGAAGCGGTGACCTTTTTCAATGACCTGGTCGGCGCGGGTATTTCACCGATCGGCCTGGGTGCACGCGATACGTTGCGCCTGGAAGCCGGCATGAATCTCTATGGCCAGGACATGGACGAGCAGGTTTCCCCGCTGGCTGCCAACTTGGCCTGGACGTTGGCCTGGGAGCCAGCCGAGCGCGCTTTCATCGGCCGTGAGGCGTTATTGCGTCAGTATCAGGACGGTTCGCACTCGCGTCTGGTTGGCGTGGTGCTCGAGGAGCGTGGCGTGCTGCGAGCTCAGCAGGTGGTTCGGGTCGATGGCGTGGGCGAGGGTGAGATCACCAGCGGCAGCTTTTCGCCCACACTGGGCAAGTCCATCGCCCTGGCTCGTGTGCCGGCCAAGACGGGGGATCGCGCTGAGGTGGAAATCCGCGGTAAGTGGTACCCGCTACGCGTTGTGCAGCCGAATTTCGTACGCCACGGTAAAGTGTTGATCTGATACGGTCGACTCGTTACGGTCGCTGCATGCGAGCGGCTGGATGCAACCTGTGCGCACCTGCTAAATTTCCCTGACGGCGCGGTCGCCGTCCTGTCTGATGAGGAACGACAACATGAGCTCTATCCCCGCCGATCTGCGTTACGCCACCAGCCACGAGTGGGCGCGACTGGAGGCCGACGGCAGCGTAACCGTGGGCATCTCCGATCATGCTCAGGAAGCTCTGGGCGATGTGGTGTTCATCGAATTGCCGGAAGTCGGCAAGGTGCTGGAAGCTGGCCAGGACGCTGGTGTGGTGGAATCGGTGAAGGCCGCATCCGACATTTATTCGCCGGTCGGTGGTGAAGTGATCGCAATCAACGAGACACTCACTGACAGCCCGGAAAGCGTCAACAATGATCCGTACGGCAGCTGGTTCTTCAAACTGCAGCCTAGCGACGCCGCGCAACTGGAGAAGCTGCTCGACAGCGCTGGTTATGAGGCGAGCATCGACGGCTGAGTCTTCGAGGCTGTATAGAAAAAGCCGGCTATCCAGGCTGTGTGAAAACTACTGCGCTCGGTCATGCGGCGTTAAAAACCGGCTCAAAATGCTCATTTACAACTCGTAAACTGCGCTTTTTCGCCGGTTTTTGCCTTGCCTGACCTTCGCTCGCTACGTTTTCACACGGCCTGTTTCGAGCCGGCTTTTTTATCACTGCTGGGCAGTGAGGATCGCAGTAGCCAGCTCCAGGTCGCTGGCTTGCAGATCAGGATGATCCGCACGGATTTTCTGCAGTGCGGCTTCCAGGTACGGCCCGCGGATCTCGCCATTAGTGGCGACATAACTGCTGGCGTCATCCTGCGCAGGGATGATCATCTTGTTGTCCTTGAACGTCAGGTAGGTCGACGCAGTGGTCGCACCCGACGAGAGGATATCGCGCAGGTTGGCGGAGAATGCCTGGGAGGATGCGGCCAAGAACAGGCCGGCGAACAACAACGAACTTAAACGGCGCATAGCAGTAACTCCTGTTGATTTTCCTATTGCTTAGGAGTGTGCAGCGCTGCGACTGGTTCCACCGTATTCTCGGATAGCGGTCTGCGTGCAGTGCTGGTATCGCGAGTGAGTCGTTTCAGGTGTCTGCCGCACGAACCTTCAGCAAGACACCGTCCTGGCCAATCACTTCTATCAGGGTGCCGGCCGGCATGTCCGGACCAACCACCAGCCACAGTGAGTCTCCTGCCTTGATCTTGCCGCGCCCCCCAGCGATAGCTTCGTGCAGCACGAAGCGTCGTCCCTGCAGTTCCTGGCCGCGGCGGTTCAGGCCCGGCTGCTCGGAGGTTTGACCAGAACTGCGCTGGCGCCGCCACCAGAACACCGCCGTCAGCACGGACAGGCTGCCAAACAGGATGAATTGCAGCGCCCATGGCGTGTCGGGGATCACGTAGGTCAATACACCGATACTGGCCGCGGCGATGCCTATCCACAGCAAGTAACCGCCCGCACCGAACACCTCGAGAATCAGCAGCACGGTGCCGAGTGCCAGCCAGTCCCAGAACGTCAGGTTCTGCAGATAAGCCAGCATGACTCAGGCCTTCTTGTCGGAAAATGTAGCTTTGACGATCTCGCCAATACCACCGATCGAGCCGATCATCTGGCTGGCTTCCAGTGGCATCAGGATAACCTTGCTGTTGTTGGCGCTGGCCAGTTTACCGAGGGCGTCGATGTACTTCTGGGCAACGAAGTAATTGACCGCCTGCACATTACCCTCGGCAATTGCCACCGAGACCACGCGCGTCGCCTCGGCCTCTGCAGCGGCAGCCCGTTCACGCGCTTCTGCCTCGAGAAACGCCGCCTGGCGCTCGCCCTCTGCCTCGAGGATCTGCGCTTGCTTCTTGCCTTCCGCAGTGAGGATGGCGGCGGCACGCAGGCCTTCAGCCTCGAGAATTTGCGCACGTTTGATGCGTTCGGCCTTCATCTGGCCGGACATCGCCGCCATCAAGTCGGCAGGCGGGCTGATGTCCTTGATCTCGATCCGGGTGATTTTGATGCCCCAGGGCGCGGTAGCCTCGTCAACGGTTCTCAGCAACTTCTCGTTGATGCCGTCACGCTGGCTGAGCATGGCGTCCAGCTCCATGGAACCGAGCACGGTACGGATGTTGGTCTGCAGCAGGTTGCGAATGGCGTGTTCGAGGTTGTTCACCTCGTAGGCGGCCTGGGCTGAATTGATCACCTGAAAGAAGCACACCGCATCGATCTGCACGGTGGCGTTGTCCGCTGTGATGACTTCCTGAGGCGGAATGTCGAGCACGCTTTCCATTACATTGAGTTTGCGGCCGACGCGATCCATCACCGGCACGATGATATTCAGGCCGGGTTTGAGTGTGGTGGTGTAGCGTCCAAAGCGCTCGACTGTCCATTCCGACCCTTGCGGGACGACCTTGAAGCCCATGAAGACAATGGCGAATGCCAAGCCAACGAAGAGGAAGACGACTGCAGTACCGATTTCCATAAAAAGAAGATCCCTGTTGAATGTCTATTCGAATGGGCTGCAAGCGTACTGGAGATTGCGTTGCAATGATGCGGACTTAGAGTTCGAAACGTTTCACCGAGGCCTGCACCGCTTCGGCCGAGTTATTCATGTGCACCAACATGGTGGCCAGATCCTGCATGGCCAGATTGTTATGTTGGGCCACCTCACTGATCATCTCCACACGTTTGGCGACTTCGTTGCTAGCCTTGGATTGTTCGCTGATGGTGTGGGAAATCTCATCGACCATCTGCGCCGAGCGCTGCACGCCCTGGCGAATATCGCTGATCGAGGTGTTGGCCTGCTGCGCCATGCCGACGCCGTCGTTCACCCGGCTGACACCCGAATCCATGCTCTTGACGGCCTGCGCGGTGGATTCGCGAATGCGCTGGATCATCCCGGTAATTTCCTGGGTCGACTGCGCGGTACGCGCTGCCAGGCTGCGCACTTCGTCGGCCACCACGGCAAAGCCCCGCCCGGCCTCACCGGCACGTGCCGCCTCGATGGCAGCATTGAGTGCGAGCAGGTTGGTCTGCTCGGCGATGCCTCGGATCACCTGGATGATCGAGTTGATTTCCTCGGATGACTGGCCCAGTGCGGTAATGGTCTGCGAGGACTGATTGACCGCATCGGCAATGTGATTCATGCCCTCTACCACGCCGAGAATGACCTGCCCGCCACTGTTGGTCAGGTGCTCCGACTGTTCGGAGATGTCGCGGGCGCTGCGTGCGTGTTCGGCGATCTGCGCGATATTACCGATCATCTGCTCCATGGCGGCGGCCATGCTGGTCGCGCTGTCGGCTTGCTCGCTGGCGCCTCTGGCCACCGAGCTGGAGGTTCGACTGATATTCTGGGACGTCTTGCGCAGCTCTTCACTCTCGCTACGAATCGTCTCGATCATCTTGCGCAGGCTGATCTGCATATCCGCCAGGGCCTGTTGCAGTTGGCCGGCTTCGTCATTGCTATCGACGCTGATGCTCGTGCTCAGGTTACCCTGGGCCATGGTACGCGCAGCGTGGATGACTTTCGCCAAGGGCTGCAGTACCGACTGCAGCAGGCGCCGGGTAATCCACAGGATCAGTAGGCACGCCAGACCCAGGCCGATCCATTGCCACCATGATGCCTTGCGCACCATGGCCTCGCTGTCCGTTCGGGTCTGTGCCACGCTGGCTTCTATCAGCGCGCTGACGGTTTCATTGCGCTCTTCCAGCTCGCTGAAGCTGCGCGAGAACTCGGGCATCAGCGTGCGTGCTGTTGTGGGATCAACGAGGGCTTGCTCGACGATGCGGGTCGCTGATTGGATGTAGTTTTCCAGCGCCGGGCCGAGCTCATCGATGGCCTTGCGAGTGTTGGCAGCCAGCGGCAGCTTGCTGTTTTCTGCCATGGCCTGACGAAAGCGATCGCTGTGTTCTTTCAGGTCATCGCGCACCTGAGTGGCCGCAGCGCTGTCACCGGGTACGGTGAGGAATGCTCCCAGCACATCGGCGCGCAAGGCGTCGTGCATCATGTCGCCGTCCATGTGATTGCGCAGTGCGTTGGCATTCACTTCGTTGGCGGCCAGGGCATTTCCCAGCAGTGCCTGGCCCCAGAGGCCGATGCCTCCCACCAGAAGTGTGGCAATGATGCTGACAGCCCCGCAGGCAAGCATCTTCTGGCGGATATTCATGGCGCCGCTCCTGGCTGAATCGGGCCCGGTGAGCCCGTTTAGCGGAGATTAACGCTGCTCGCTTTGCGGTGTCACGCGCAACACTTCCTCAATGGTGGTCTGGCCAGCGGCGATCTTCTGCGCGCCGGACAGGCGAAGGCTGCGCATACCGTCCTTGAAGGCCTGGCGGCGCAGTGGGGTGAGGTCAGTGTCGGCACTGATCAATGGCTTGAGGCTGTCGTTTAGTACCATGATTTCATACACCCCAGCGCGTCCGCGGTAACCGGTTTCCCGGCACTCCACGCAGCCCACGGCGCGGTGCGCGCCGGTTGGCAGCGGTGCGTTCCAGGGCCGGGTCAACTCCTGCCAGTCTGCTTCTTCGAGCTCGAGAGGCGCCTTGCAGTGTGGGCACAGCGTACGCACCAGACGCTGGGCCATGACGCCGAGCAAGGTGGCCTTGAGCAGGTAGTGCGGCACGCCCAGTTCGAGCAGGCGCGTGATGGCGCTTGGCGCGTCGTTGGTGTGCAAGGTCGACAGCACCAGGTGGCCGGTCAGTGCTGCCTGGATGGCCATCTCGGCGGTTTCCAGGTCGCGGATCTCGCCGACCATGATGATATCCGGGTCCTGGCGCATCAGCGCTCGCACGCCGCTGGCGAAGGTCAGGTCGATGTTGTGTTGCACCTGCATCTGGTTGAAGGCGCCCTCGATCATCTCGATGGGGTCTTCGATGGTGCACACGTTCACCTCGTCGGTCGCCAGCTGCTTGAGTGTGGTGTACAGCGTGGTGGTCTTGCCCGAGCCGGTGGGGCCGGTAACCAGAATGATGCCGTTGGGCTGGCGGGTCATGCTCTCCCAACGTTTGAGGTCGTCCGGGCTGAAGCCCAACTGGTCGAAGCCGCGCAGCAGCACGTCCGGGTCGAAGATCCGCATCACCATCTTCTCGCCGAAGGCGGTCGGCAGGGTCGACAGGCGCAGCTCGACCTCGTTACCGGCGGGCGTTTTGGTTTTCACCCGGCCGTCCTGGGGCTTGCGCTTTTCGGCGACGTTCATCCGCCCCAGCGTCTTCAGACGGCTGACGATAGCCATGGTGACCTGGGCCGGGAACTGGTAGACGGTGTGCAGCACGCCGTCGATGCGAAAGCGCACGCTGCCTTGTTCCCGTCGCGGCTCGATGTGGATGTCACTGGCGCGCTGCTGGAAAGCGTACTGGAACAGCCAGTCGACGATGTTCACCACGTGGGCGTCGTTGGCGTCCGGTTCCTGATCCTGTGCGCCGAGGTTGAGCAGTTGCTCGAAGTTGCCGACGTTGCTGATCTTCGCATCGCTGTTCGTCGCGCCGCTGACCGAGCGGGCCAGGCGATAGAACTCCACGGTGAAACGTTGGATGTCCGCCGGGTTGGCTACCACACGCTTGATCGAGCGCTTCAGTACGTGGGTGAGGTTGGCTTCCCAACCGTGCATGAAGGGCTGGGCGCTGGCGATGGTCACCGATTCGGCGTTCACCGCGACGGCCAGGATCTTGTGCCGCTGGGCGAAGGCGTAGGACATCAGCGGCGTGACCGCTGCGGCGTCGATCTTCAGTGGGTCGATACGCAGATAAGGCTGGCCCGCAAGCTCTGCCAACCACAGGGTCAGACCTTCCAGATCGTGCTTGCGTCCCGGTCTCGACAGATCGTCGAGTTGCTGAGCAGCCATAAACTCCAGCGGATGCAGGTCGTTGTTGGCACCACTACGGCGGATTGCCAGGCATTGCTCGGCATTCTCCTGGGAGACCCGCCCTTGGGCAACCAGCTCGCGCAACAGCTCGTTGAGATCCAGCAGGCGGTCGGGGGCGGAAGGCGAGAGGCTGGACATGCGGGCTCCTGGATATCCGTTGAGTGGGGTGCTCCGTGCGGGGTGCCAGCATGCCTGATTGTCGTTGTGCTGACTAAGCGCCTGTTCAAGGTTTGCTGCTGTCGGCCCCGCACGGTGAAACACATCTAGCAGGCTACTGGTTGTCTCGCGCGGCCCGAAGTGGGTCAGGCTATCGAGCAGGCCCTGCGGGTCGTGTCATACCCTCGGCGCGGGTGGCTGCTCGTTGTTGAGGGGCAACTGCTCTTGCGAGGGGGGGCGATCTTCTGTTCTGTCCTTGGCGCTGTCGTCTTCCAGGCCCTGTACGGGAAGCGCTGGCGGTGGCGTCAGTCCCATGGACACGTAAATGCTGGTCAGTGCGTCGACGCCCATATTGGCTGATTTCACCCACTCAACCGGGACATACAGCAAGCCGCCGCCGATGGGGATCGGCGCGGTGGGCACCAGAATCGCGAAGTGCGGGCGGCCTTCCAGTATCACCGGTTGCGAGCTGGGTTGCAGCGCTAGAACCGCTACGCCATCACCGCCGAAGAAGCACCACACGGGGCGCATACTGGTGATGTCGGTGTTCTTCTTGTCCAGCAGGCCGACGAAGCGGTCGGCCAGGTTGTAGAAATTGCCGATCAGTGGTGTACGGCGCAAGGTCACGTCGATCAGCCAGCCGAGGGGGCGGCGTAAGCCCAGTTTTACCGCCAGTCCCAGTGGATAGAGACTGATCAGCAACACCAGGCTGCCGAGCAGGTAGGCCAGAAAGGGGTTGCTGGCGAACGGTGTACCGAGGGCGGCGAATAGCCTGCCGATGGCGGTGGACGGGCCGATCAGGTTGTTCAGGAGGCTGACGATCCAGGCCAACACCACCATGGTCAGCGCCAGTGGCAGCAAGGCCAGCAGGCCGGTGAGCCAGGTTGCGATGATGGATTTCAGGCTGAGTTTGAACATCGAGGGAGAATCCTGTCGTCGAAGCGAGGCAGGTAGGGGGCTACCTGCCTGTTTTTGTCACCCGCTATCAGCCGTTTTTCAGCAGCGTTTTCCAGGGTTTCAGACTCATGATGATCTGGGTCTGAGTCATGCGCGGCTCCAGCTCTTCTGGACTCAGCGGACGCTTGGCCAGTTCAGCCAGTTTGTTCAGCTCACCAAACAGTCGGTCGGTCTCGGCAACCTCGAGCACGCCACGTGCCAGATGCAGCCAAAGCAACAGGCGCTCAAGACGTGGCAGTTGCTCGGCGAGATCCTCAGGCTGCTGTTGGTAGCGCTTGAGCTGCAGATCACGGCCTTCTTCAGCGATGAAGGTCGGCAACCAGCTTTGCAGGGCGGCAGCGCCCTGGCGGTCACCACGCTTGTTGCGCGAGGCCGTCCAGGCACGGCTCAGCAACCAGCGCGAGGCGTTCAGCGAGAACAGGCCCCAGCGGGTTTGTGCCAGTTCGGCAGTGAATTGTGCAGGCGCATCCTGGCGTGCCGCGTCGTCTTCCTGGCCGGCGAGCACTCGTGGGCGCCAGTCTTCCAGAAGCGCGTCGAGCAGTTTGCGCAGCTCGCTGCTGCTGGCACGCGGTGCCGCTTGGCCGAGGCTGCCGAGCAGGGCACGCAGGTCGATCAGGCACTGCTGCCACTCAACCAGCAGGCGCCAGTGGCCGTTGTGACGATACTGCTCGGCGAGGCGCTGGCTGCTGCCGAGCAGGAACCAGCCGATGGCGGCGACGCTGTCGTCCAGACTCTGCTCGGACGGCAGTTCCGGTGTAGGGAAGTGCAGGTTGTAGCTACCTTCGTCGAACAGCCGGTAACCACGCTCGGCCTTGCTGATGTCACAGGGCATCAATGGCAGGTCGGCGGCCAGTTCGGCGGCCAGCTCCAGCAGTGCTTCGGGTTCACCCTGGCGCAGCTCGAGTTCCAGCTCGCAGATTTCTTCCTGTTGCTTGCCAGCGACCACCTTGCCCAGATCCAGAGCGGCCTCGATGATCACTCGGGCCTTGCCGCGGCCCCAGGCGATCTCCGTGCGTTGGCGAACGAAATCAGTAGTGAAGAGCGGCTTCAGTTGTTTTTTGTCCAGCTCCGTCAGGCTGGCTGGCCAGCAGCTGTCGTCGAGTTTTTTCAGATCCAGCTTGGCCTTGGCCAGGTTCCAGTCCCACTCGTTACGCTCGGACAACCCGGCCACGCTCTGGCCACGGCTCTTCAGGGTCTGGATTACCTGATCGCCATCCTTGCGAATGCGCAGGGCGACCTTGGCGCCAGCGAGGTCACGCGCTTCGGTGTCAAAGTACTGGTTGAACAGCTCGCTTGTCTCCCAGCCAGCCTTGCTGCGTTTCTTCAGCAGTGGGTGGGTTTGCAGGGCAGCCAGGGTTTCGCGACTGGCGCGCAGTTTGATTTCGGTTTCTTTATTCATTGCGAGGGCTCGGTGAAACGGCGACGGCGGCGGGGGTTGCACGGTGCTGGACGCTGCCCGGCACGTTAGGGCGTACAGGGTAGTGGAAAAGTGCGGCGGATGCAGGTCGGCGAACGGTACTGGCTGTCGATAACGGCTTGGCTAAGCTATGCATGGTTATAGTTTCGCTGATATTTCCCCGGTGTTCGCTGAAAATCCGTGAGGAAATGCGACATTGTGACGGAACGATGACACGTGCTGGCTTGCCTCGGATGTCATCCGTATACTTGCCGCCTCTTTGACAGACAGGGGTCACCCCCATGCCAAGCAATCCGTTCATCAGCAGCCTTTTTGGCCGCTCGCCGATCGGGCCGATGCAGCAGCATATCGCCAAGGCTCATGAGTGCGCCGCCAATCTGGTGCCATTCTTCGAGGCGGTAATGGCCGAAGACTGGGCGCGCGTCGAGCAGGTGCAGCAAGAGATGGTTCGCCTCGAGAACGAAGCGGACAAACTCAAGAAGAATGTGCGCATGCACCTGCCCAAGAGCTTGTTCCTGCCCGTGCCACGTTCCGATCTGCTGGAGTTGCTCAGCACTCAGGACAAAGTGGCCAACCGGGCCAAGGACATCGCCGGGCTGATGCTGGGCCGCTCCATGACCATTCCCGTCGACCTGCAACCGCTGATGCTGGCGTACGTGCGTCGTTGCGTGGATGCCAGCGCCCAGGCGCTGAAGGCAATGAAGGAGCTGGATTCGCTGCTCGAGGCGGGTTTCGCCGGTCGTGAGGCCACTCTGGTCGAGCGTATGGTCGAGGAGCTCGAAGAAATCGAGCGCGAGACCGACCGCCAGCAGATCGAGGTGCGCCGCACCTTGTTCAAACTGGAAAAGGATCTTCCCGCAGTCGATGTGATGTTCCTCTATCGGATCATCGACTGGGTCGGAGACATTGCCGATCGCGCCGAGCGCGTGGGCAACCGGCTGGAACAACTGCTGGCGCGCTAAGCCGCCAGCATCCTTTCTGGGTTTACAGGTAAATCTCTATGTCTCTTGTCGCGGACTACGGTTTCGTACTCCTCGTGATGGCCTGCTGCTTTGGTTTGTTCATGGCGTGGGGTGTCGGTGCTAATGATGTGTCCAATGCCATGGGCACTTCGGTGGGTGCGAAGGCACTGACCATCAAGCAGGCGATTCTCATCGCCATGGTCTTCGAATTCTGCGGTGCCTACCTGGCTGGTGGCCAGGTGACCGAAACCATCAAGAACGGCATCGTCGATGCATCGGTGATTCCCGCCGACATGTTCGTGCTGGGCATGATGGCGTCGTTGTTGTCGGCCGGTACCTGGTTGCTGATCGCCTCGTTGCGCGGCTGGCCGGTGTCGACCACGCACTCCATCGTTGGCGCGATTATCGGTTTCGCTTCGGTCAGCGTGTCGGTCGATGCGGTGAATTGGGGCGGCCTGGTACCTATTGTGTCGAGCTGGGTGGTCACGCCGTTCATTTCCGGGCTGCTCGCTTTCGGCCTGTTCATGAGCGTTCAGTGGTTGATCTTCGATACCGAAGACCCGTTCCGCAATGCCAAGCGTTGGGTGCCGGTGTATATGTTCCTGACCGGCTTCATGCTGGCGCTGATGACCTTCACCAAAGGCCTCAAGCATGTTGGTCTGAACTTCACCACCGGCCAAAGCATTCTGCTGTCTGCCGGTGTCGGCCTGCTGGTGGCCGGCCTGGGCATCCTGTTGCTGCGCCGCATCAAGTTGGACGAGGAAGCCGACAAGGATTTCCACTTCGCCAGCGTCGAGAAAGTCTTCGCGGTGCTGATGATCTTCACCGCCTGCTCCATGGCCTTCGCTCACGGCGCCAGTGACGTTTCCAACGCAGTCGGCCCGCTGGCTGCTGTGGTCGGGGTGATCGAAGCCGGTGGCGACATGGTCATCGGTGGCCAGTCGTCGGTGCCAGGCTGGGTGCTGCTGATGGGGGCCGTGGGTATCGTCATCGGCCTGGCCACCTATGGCTGGAAGGTGATCGCCACTATTGGCAAGAAGATCACCGAGCTGACGCCAAGCCGTGGCTTCGCTGCCGAACTGGCCACTGCCGCCACCGTAGTCGCTGCCTCCGGTATTGGCTTGCCGATCTCTACCACGCACACGCTGGTGGGTGCGGTATTGGGTATCGGCATGGCCCGTGGCATCGGTGCACTGAACCTGGCAGTGGTCGGCAAGATCTTCACCTCCTGGGTCGTGACGCTGCCAATTGGTGCTGCGCTTGCGATCATCTACCTAGAGATCTTCATGCTGATCTTCCTGTAAGGGAGCAGCAATTCCCCATTGGCGGTTCTCGCGGGCGTTGCTTCTCTTTATGATGAAGCGACCGACCCGAGAGAGCCGCCATGTCATTTACCCTCAAGGATCGTTTCGCGGCGCTGATTGCCGCGCCATCGGTCAGTTGCACGCAGCCTGCGCTGGATCAATCGAACCTTCAGGTCATCGATCTGCTGGCCAACTGGCTGAGCGACCTGGGCTTCGCCTGCGAGAAGCAGCAGATCGAGCCAGGCAAATTCAATCTGATCGCGACCTTGGGTAGCGGGCCTGGTGGTCTGGTGCTGGCCGGGCACAGCGACACCGTTCCCTTCGACGAAGCCTTGTGGCAAAGCGACCCGCTCAAGCTGACCGACACGGGTGATCGTTGGGTAGGCCTTGGCGTGTGTGACATGAAGGGCTTCTTCGCGCTGATCATCGAGGCCGTTCAGGGGCTGCTCGACCAGCCGTTCAAGCAGCCGCTGATCATCCTCGCCACTTGCGATGAAGAGAGTTCGATGTCGGGCGCGCGGGCCCTGGCCGAAGCCGGGCGGCCGCTTGGCCGCGCTGCGGTGATCGGTGAGCCGACCGGGCTCAAACCGATCCGCCTGCATAAGGGTGTGATGATGGAGCGCATCGACATCCTCGGGCAGAGCGGGCACTCCTCCAATCCGGCGCTGGGCCATAGCGCGCTGGATGCCATGCACGACGTCATGGGTGAGCTGATGCAACTGCGCCGCCAATGGCAGCAGGAGTACCGCAACCCGCAATTCAGCGTACCGCAACCGACCCTCAACTTCGGTTGCATCCATGGCGGCGACAACCCCAACCGGATCTGCGGCCAATGTTCCCTAGAGTTCGACCTGCGCCCGTTGCCGGGCATGCAGCCGGAAGCGCTGCGCGCGGCGATTCGCCAGAAGCTGCAGCCCCTGGCCGAGCAACATCAGGTGAGCATCGACTTCGCACCGTTGTTCCCCAGCGTGCCGCCTTTCGAGCAGGTCGCCGACGCCGAGCTGGTGCGCCTTGCCGAACGCTTGACCGGGCATACTGCAGCGGCGGTAGCCTTTGGTACCGAAGCCCCGTATTTTCAGCAGCTTGGTTGCGAGACGCTGATACTTGGCCCCGGTGATATCGACTGCGCGCACCAGCCCGGTGAGTATCTGGATACTGACCGCCTGGTGCCGACGGTGCAGTTGCTGCGCCAACTGATCCAGCACTATTGCCTGACCCCGAACTGATACGAGGAGCGTCCCCCTGATGCCGTTGCGACGACGATAACGCACCGAGTACGCCAGCGAAGCGTCTTGCTTCGCGCCCATTGATGCTTCCTTCGTTTTCACAAGGGTTCCGCTGCACATGCACGACTACGTCAACTGGCTTCGCCACGCTTCGCCCTATATCAACGCTCACCGTGACTGCACCTTCGTGGTCATGCTGCCGGGCGAAGGGGTCGCTCATCCGAATTTCGGCAATATCGTCCACGATCTGGTGCTGCTGCACAGTCTCGGTGTGCGTCTGGTGCTGGTGCACGGCTCGCGCCCGCAGATCGAGGCACGCCTGACCAGTCGTGGGCTGACACCGGTTTACCACCGCGACCTGCGCGTGACCGACAGCCCGACCCTGGAGTGTGTGATCGATGCGGTCGGCCAACTACGCATCGCTATCGAAGCACGTCTGTCCATGGATATCGCCGCCTCGCCGATGCAGGGCTCGCGCCTGCGGGTGAGCAGCGGTAACTACGTCACCGCGCGGCCCATCGGCGTGCTGGATGGCGTCGACTATCACCACACCGGCGAGGTGCGGCGTATCGACCGCAAGGGCATCAACCGTCAGCTCGACGAGCGCAATATCGTGCTGCTGTCGCCGCTCGGGTATTCGCCAACCGGCGAAATATTCAACCTGGCCTGCGAGGACGTGGCCATGCGCGCGGCCATCGATCTGGCTGCCGACAAGCTGATCCTGTTCAGCAGCCAGCAGGGTCTGCTCGACGACGACGGCAAGCTGATCCGTGAACTACGCCCGCAACAGGTTCCAGCCCATGTTTCGCGCCTGGGGAGCGACTATCAGGGTGAGCTGCTGGATGCCGCGGCCCAGGCCTGTCGCAGCGGCGTCAAGCGCAGCCATATCGTTAGCTACACCGGCGACGGCTCGCTGCTGACGGAGTTGTTCACCCGCGATGGGGGCGGCACCCTGGTCGACCCCGAGCAGTTCGAATCGCTGCGCGAGGCGAATATCGGGGACGTTGGCGGCCTGATCGAGCTGATCAGCCCACTGGAAGAGCAGGGCATTCTGGTGCGCCGCTCCCGGGAAGTGCTTGAGCGCGAGATCGGCCAATTCAGCATCGTCGAACGCGACGGCATGATCATCGCTTGCGCCGCGCTCTACCCAATCGCCGACTCGACCTGTGGTGAGCTTGCGTGCCTGGCGGTCAATCCCGAGTACCGCCACGGCGGGCGCGGCGACGAACTGCTCGAACGCATCGAGGAGCGGGCCAAGGCCAAAGGTATCAACACCCTGTTCGTGCTCACCACCCGCACGGCGCACTGGTTCCGCGAACGCGGTTTCGAGCCAAGCAGCGTCGAGCGCATGCCGGCGGCGCGCGCTTCGCTATACAACTTCCAACGTAATTCGAAGATCTTCGAGAAAGCGCTTTAACAGGCAAAGGTAGCGAGTGATTACTTGGGGCGTGCTGTTCCAGTGTTATGTCAATGAACCGCTCGTTTGCCAAGTCGAGTTCGCTAGCGGCATAAGTTGGCTCAAGCAATTTTTAAATTAACTTACATTCGCCTTTTAACGACTCCTCCCATGCAGAAACCCATTGCGCAAGAAGTTGCACACGATGAAGAGTATTATCCAGTCGATATACACCTGAACACCCCGGCATTAGTGGAGATGAACCCTTGTGCGCAAGAACCTGCACAGTAGCGCGCAACTTCTTGCGCACTTTCCTGGAGTATTCCTTAACAATGCGGAAAGAAATTTACTCATTCGGCATGGAAACAGTTGGTTTACTTACACTTTTCAAAATCTGGCATGAAGCTTGATTACAAGCGGGAACCCAGCGGCGATTTCGCCTCCGGGCACCCTAACTTCTTGCAAGGAGAGCATCCATGGCAACACCTGCGTACATATCCATCACTGGCGAAAAACAAGGCCTGATCACCGCCGGCGCGTTCACCGCGGACTCGGTTGGTAATACCTACCAGGAAGGTCACGAAGACCAGGTCATGGTTCAGGGCTTCAACCACGAGGTGATCATCCCGCGTGACCCACAGTCGGGCCAGCCGACCGGTCAGCGCGTGCACAAGCCCGTCGTCATCACCAAGGTTTTCGACAAGGCTTCGCCACTGCTGCTGGCAGCCCTGACCTCTGGTGAACGTATGACCAGCATCGAAATTCAGTGGTACCGCACCTCTGCCCAAGGCACTCAGGAGCACTACTACACCACCAAACTTGAAGACGCGATCATCGTCGACATCAAGGACTACATGCATAACTGCCAGGATCCGGCCAACGCACACTTCACTCATCTGGAAGACGTGCATTTCACCTATCGCAAAATCACCTGGACCCACGAAGTCTCCGGTACTTCGGGCTCCGATGATTGGCGCTCCCCGGTCGCAGGCTAAGCCCGCCGACCGTTCAAGCATCGGCCAGCTCTGCTGGCCGATGCTGTTTGCGTACTTCAAGAACGTTGCGTCCACAAACGCCCTGCCTGGGTGTTGCGGTCGCCGCTGCATTGCACGAGGAACAAGGGATGTTCGCGCCGGCCAATCAGACCCATTTCAGCCTGACCGTAGAAGGGCTTACGAACGACCTTCAGGTATTCGCCCTCAGCGGCCGGGAGGCCATCAGCCAACCGTTTGTGTTCGATGTGGAACTGGTCAGTGAACAACCTTCCCTTGCGCTTGAAACGTTGCTTCACAAGCAGGCTTTCCTGCAGCTATCGTCTGACGGCAGTGGCATTCATGGGCAGATCTACCGCGCCGCCCAAGGTGAGTCAGGCAAGCGCCTGACCCGCTATGCAGTGACCTTACGCCCACAGCTGGCCTATCTCGCACACCGTATCAACCAACGCATCTTCCAGAACCTCACGGTGCCGAACATTATCGGCCAGGTGCTCGAAGAGCATGGCATTCAGAGCGATGCCTACGAATTCAAAACCGGTTCGGTCTATCCCGAGCGCATCTACTGCGTCCAGTACGACGAATCGGATCTGCAGTTCATCCAGCGCCTGTGCGAGGAAGAAGGGATCCATTACCACTTCCAGCACAGCGCCGAGGCCCACAAACTGGTATTTGGCGATGACCAGACGGTGTTCCCCAAACTGGCACCGGTAGCCTACCAGCAAGACTCCGGCATGGCCGCCAATGACCCGGTCATCAAGCGCTTCGATCTGCGCCTGGAAACCCGTACCAGCCGCACGACCCGCCGCGACTATGATTTCGAGAAACCGCGCCTGAAGCTGGAAAGCGAGAACCGCGGCGACGCGCTGCCCGACCTTGAAGACTACGACTACCCGGGTCGCTTCATCGACCGTGACCGGGGCAAGCACCTGGCCAAACGCGCCCTCGAACGTCACCGCAGCGACTACCAGCTTGCAGAAGGCAAAAGCGACCAGCCGCTGCTGGTCAGTGGCCACTTTCTCGCCCTGACCCAACACCCCAAAGCCAGATGGAATGATCTGTGGCTGCTCACCGAAATTCTCCACGAAGGCAAGCAGCCCCAAGTCCTGGAGGAGTCGGTCAGCAGCGACACCACCGACCTGAAAGACGACTTCCACCAGGGCTACCGCAACCGCTTCCTGGCCACCCCATGGGACGTACCCAACCGTCCGTCCCTGCTACACCGTAAACCACGCATCCTTGGCAGCCAGAGTGCTGTCGTCACCGGGCCGCCCGGTGAAGAAATCCACTGCGATGAGTACGGCCGCGTCAAGGTGCAGTTCCACTGGGATCGCGAGGGCCAGGCCAACGACAAGACCAGCTGCTGGCTGCGCGTCTCATCAGCCTGGGCGGGTGCCCAGTACGGCGGCATCGCCATCCCGCGAATCGGCATGGAGGTGCTGGTGACCTTTCTGGAAGGCGACCCGGATCAGCCGCTGATCACCGGCTGCCTGTTCCACAAGGAAAACGTCGTTCCCTATGACCTGCCAGCCAACAAGACTCGCAGCACCTTCAAGACCCTGAGTTCCCTCGGCGGGGGCGGTTACAACGAACTGCGCATCGAAGATAGGAAAGGCCAGGAGCAGATCTACCTGCACGCCCAGCGCGACTGGGACGAGAACGTCCAGAACAACCAGAAGATCCGCGTTGGCAACGAACGCCACGACACCGTCGAGCAAAACAGCTACAGCGAATTCAAGGCCGAAGAACACCACACCGTGCACGCCGACCGCAAAGTCGGAGCGCGGGCCGATGACCACCTGACCGTGGGCGTGAACCAGCATGTGCAGATCGGCACCGGCCAGTTCATCGAAGCCGGCCAGGAGATCCACCTAAGCAGCGGCCTGAAAGTGGTGCTCGAAGCCGGCAGTGAACTGACCCTCAAGGCTGGCGGCAGCTTCATCAAGATCGACGGCGGCGGCGTAACCCTGAGCGGGGCGATAATCAACATCAACTCGGGTGGCAGCCCGGGCAATAGCACTGGGGCTGTGCCGTTATTGCCGGGGGCGTTGAAACAGGCTGACGCGGATAAGGCCGGTAACCTGTTGCACAGAGCCCAACCTGAGCCAAGGCTGGCACCGCCGCAGGGCATTTGCCTCGAATGCCTTCGCAAGGCCATGCGTGAAGGCAGTGCGACGCTTGCCGGAGTCTTCGTATGAGTGAGCAAAACGCGGTGCGTACCGATTGGGAAGCGGCAATTGCGGCAGGGCACACGGTGGCAATGGTTGTAGAGCTCGGCCTGCTATCGTCCGAGCTGCGTATGGCACTTTTCACAGAGTACTCGGTTTTGCCTCTGCTGCAGCAGCCGGAGGTGGCACATTTAGGTATCGAAGGCCCTGCGCTCATCGAGCTCAGTGCTCAGCCGTTCGCCAAGTACACACAGCTCGATGAGCGCCTCGATAAGGGAGCACAGCATGGTTGGCTAAGCAGCCAACTTGATATCCGGGAACTGCAGAAACATCTTGGCGATGCCCTGGCCTGCCGCAATATCGATGGCGAGCCCCTGCTGATCCGCAGTTATGCCCACAACGTAGTGCCAATCCTGCATGCACGTCAGGAGCAGCCTTGGCACACATGGTTGTTTGGCCCCATCGTCTATTGGTGGTTGCCCACTTCACAAGGTTGGCAGCGCGTCGAAGGGCTAGCGCGAAACGACCTGCCGCCGTACTACCCAATCGAACTCGATCCACCGCTGGTGGGCGCACTGGGTGTCGACCCGCATGCCCAGACGCTGGTTGCCGAGTTGCAGGGCAACGCCCCCGAGGTGTTCAACAGCGAATGCCATGGTGAGCGGCTGAACCAAGCCAGTCAGGCGTTAGCCCAGGCGCGCAAGGCAGGCCTGTCGCGCCCCTCGGATCAATACTTTTACGCCCTTTACAGCCTGCTGGGCGGTAAAGCCATCGACCAGAATCCACATTGGCCCGCCATGCTGCAAAGAATCGAGCGTGACGGCCACGCTCTGGCCGACCTCCAGCTCGAACAGGATGAACAGTTGGATAATCAGGGATGAGTTGGCACAAGCTCATGCGGAGCAGAGGCACCTTAAGCGCAGTATTCATAGTCGCTTCCGCACTGCCTATATCGCCTGGGCCTATATGCAAACGCCAGGCGCGATGCTCTATGTGCATAACCATACGGATCGTCCCATATCTGGGTATGCCGTAAACGAGGCTTGGGGCGGCAATACCTCTGCTTATGGCGGTGGAAAGGTCACTTGTTGCTCACGTATCGAGGGAGCTGTGCTTACGGTGGAATGGATCAAAAGCATGACGCAACCTCAGTACGAAGCAGGCGTTCGAGAGGAAACTCTTGAGCAAGAAGTACCCAATCCGCCGCGCACCCGGCAAGACAAATACCTGCATGTGCACTTCTTTCCTGGTGATCAGGTGCGTTTGTTCTGGAGCCCTAATATGGACAGCCGTTATGAAAACCTCACGGCAGTCCCGGACAAGGAGATATGACAGTGAACGCCATAAACTCGTTAATTAATCGCTGGAGAGCGCTGCCGGCGGTTTCAAAATCCCTGCTTGGTTTGGTGTTTTTAGGTCTGTTAGTACTTGCTTATGTAGCTTGGGCTTATACCCAGATGCCCGGTGCAATCCTATATGGACACAATCATACGGATCGTCCTGTGTTCAGTTATTTCGTCAACGAAAACTGGGGGGGGAATGGTGGGGCGACGTGCTGCTGGCGTATAGACGGTGATGTGCTCAAGGTGGAATGGATCAAGGGCCGTACCGGAGAACAAGTTCGCCAGGGCATACAAAAAGAGACCATCACGCAGGAAGTACCCAATCCGCCTCGCACCCGGCAAGACAAATACCTGCATGTGCATTTCTTCCCTGGTGATCAGGTGCGTTTGTTCTGGAGCCCCAATCTGGATAGCCGCTATGAAAGCTTTACGGAAGCCCCAGACAAAGAGATGCAAATGCCATGAGTAATGACCTTAGCGAGCAAGCGGCAGCCATGGCCGCGCGCTGTCGCCCCTCACTAGCCAGCCCACATATAACGAGCTGCGCACGCACGTTGAAAATCGGATTTTTCTTCGACGGATTCGGTCGTCACCTTGTTAGGGATATGCAAACAGGTCGGGTCAGCAATATCGGGAAGCTATTCCTTGTCCATACGTTTGATCAGCCAAATCAAGGTCAGGATCCACTTTTTTCATATAGAAAGTTCTATGCATCCGGCCTGGGTGAAGACTTTTCTGCCGATCTGAACCTCGCCTCCAATAGTGCCCTGAGCAGCTTCGGCAAGACGGCCAGCGAGGTACCCTCCGATATGGCCAAAGAGCAGGCCATAGAGTCTGCCAAGGATGCTCTAGATTCCAAGCGAAATTGGTGGGAGCGTATCAGCCGCAACCTGAAACCGCTGCTGCATAACCCGCTCAAGATCGCCGGCCTGCTCAAAGGTGCGGTGATCGACGCCAGCCTCGAAGCGATGGCCCCCGTGCGTGATAGCCGATTTGCCGCCGAGTTGCTAAAGACTGGAGCGGACACCCGCATTCAGGGCGCAATCGATTTCCTTAACGAAGCAATCCGCAAGGTCGAGGCACAGCGCGATCAGCCCCCGCTCAAGCATATCGAACTGACCGTCTATGGTTTCGACTACGGGGCCACGCTGGCACGCGCATTTCTGCACGAGTTGCTTAGCCGTGAGCCACAAACTGCAGAGGGTTCTTATCGTTACCAGGGCAAGGAGCTGAGCATTCTTTTTGCCGGCCTGTTCGATGGCATCGATCGCAGCCATGTCGATTTCCCCTATCTGCCCCTGCCACTGCGTACCGTGTTGGACGACGGCGGCCCTTTACCCGCGCGGGTAAAACAGGCGCTGCATCTGGTGGCCGCCCACGAACGGCGCTTCTACCGGCGCGCGCGCTTGCTGGGCGCAGCTCAAGCGAACTGGAGAGAAAAATGGGTGCCCGGTGTGAGTGAGGATGTAGGAGGCAGCCTGCTGCCAGGGGAGCAGAAACCCAGCGCCGAGCTGGCATTGGTAAGCCTGCACGAGATGTACCACGCCGCCCGCCGCGCAGGTGCACCACTTCCAGAACTGAACGAACTATATGAAAAAGACGCAGATACGGCTGAGCTTTTCGTTTTCAACGATCACTTCGAACAAAGCAGTGCCAGAGGGCTAAGCCGTCACTACGAACGCGAAGTGCAAGCCAGCCTTGCCGAAGTCAAGGCTTTCAAACCTGTTTACGCTGGTGCACCCATGCGCCACGAGCAGCAGCAGTTCGCCGCCCATATGCGTGTTTACATCCGTTGGATGGCCGCACTCTGGGGGCCTTATCACGCGCGCATCAAGCAACTAAACGAAGATGAAGACCGGCTGCGCGCCAGCGCGACTGGCAATATGGCTGGCATGCTGGGTATCCCTCGGGAAAGCGCCGCGCAGCGCCAGGCACGCGAACAGAGCCTGAGGGCAATTAGACAGGAAAAGGCGCAGTTGCGTACCAACCTCGGCTGGCTGGAGGAAGTCAATGAAGAAGCGGTACGCATGCGCTCAGCACTGAACAATCCAGCTAGAGGTTGGGGCGCCGCTGGTACGCGAGAGCAAGCAGATTTATGGGTAGTGCTTCTGTTGGCATGGTTTGAAGAGCCCTCGAAAGGCGTAAGCGAACCCGTACACCGGCTATTTGGTCACTTCGTTCATGATCGCCTCGCCGTCGGTACAGCCCAGCGTTCTTTGACGCAGTTTACGGGGCAGAACTTCTTCGCTATTCGAGGGTTCGATTTACCAAGCTAGCCAGGCTCGGCAGTCCGTAGCATATTTCCAAAATGCGCTAGCTCGCCGGCGATCCTGGTGCATAAGGCTGTTGCTGCTGCCCTGGAATGGCAGCTTGAGGGTTCGAAGCGAATCAGGCGCGCTTTTTGGTGGCGGAAGGGTTGGGTGCGGCGCGGTTGATCTTCTCTGCGCTGAGTCGGCGTTGGCCCTCTCCGTCGACCCAGCCGGCTTCCCAGGCGGCAGCGGGGACGCTGTCAGCGAAGGGCTGTGCGTCTGAGGAGTGGCCTGCCAGACCAGCCATGTAGCCTTGTTGGTAGGCCTTGGTAAGGCTCTCCAGGCTCCAGTGCTGGTCTTTTTCGCTGTGGGTCATGAGATGGGTTCGCATTGAGTGCCTGCAATCAATGCTAGCCAAATCCATCCGATAGAAACGGGCCGCTGGTCTCGGATTTATGACCGTTGGCTTTTTTTGTGACGGGGTTGGCGTGAGCGGCCAGTCAGTTCCTCATACCGCCAGCGCCAGAATGCTGGCCTGATAGGCAGCTGCGAAGCTGTCGAAGTTACCATCCTCATGCACCTCCAGCTCAGCCTGCTCTTGCAGCGAACGTTGCGCCGCCTGCTCGAATTCGGCCTGTTGCTCGGCGCTCAGCGGCTGTGCGCGGAAGTACTCGGCGTGACGTTTGCTCTGGCGCAGGGAGAAGGCCGAAAAGCTTTCACCTTTCTGCAGTTCTGCCAGCACCTGTGCCGATGGCGTCAGGCTCGCGTCATCGATTTTCGCGCGTTGCGCCTGCAGGGCGCTGGCGTGGGCTTCGCCACCCTGGCTGCTGTCGAGCAGCCGGGTAATCGCTTCGATACCGTCGAGCAGCTCATGAGCCCAGCTCTGCAGCACCACCGGCCCGCCTTGGCGATGCAGGTGCAGGCCGGGACGGCGACCTTCCTTGACCACCTTGAGGAAGTTGTCCGAGCAGTTGCCGCACTCGCCATTGCTCAACTGCGGGCTGTCCTGCAGGGCGCAGAACAGCAGGAAGGCGTCGAGGAAACGCGATTCGGCGAGGTCGATGCCCAACGGCAGGAACGGGTTGATGTCCAGGCAGCGAGCTTCCACGTATTGAACGCCGCGAGCCATGAGTGCCTGGATCGGCCGCTCGCCGCTGTAAGTCACGCGTTTCGGGCGGATGTTGGAGTAGTACTCGTTTTCGATCTGCAGAATATTGGTGTTGAGCTGCAGCCAGTCACCGTCCTTCTTGGTGCCGATATCGACGTAGGGCGGGTAGGGCGTGCCGACCGCCTGGCGCAGGCTGTCGGTGTAGCTGGTCAGGTCGTTGTAGCAGGGCGTCAGCCCGGCCTGGGCTTCGCTCTGGTAACCCAGGTCGCTCATGCGCAGGCTGGTGGCATAGGGCAGATACAGGGTGTCGGCATCGAGTTCCTGCAACTGGTGGGGGCGGCCACGCATGAAATTCTTGTCCAGAGCCGGCGAGGCGCCAAACAGGTACATCAGCAACCAGCTGTAGCGGCGGAAGTTGCGGATCAGCGCGATGTAGCGCGACGACTGATAGTCGCGGGCACTGCGCGTGTCGCTCTCGGCCTCCTGCAGCACGGCCCACAGCTGCTCCGGCAGGGAGAAGTTGTAGTGAATGCCGGCGATGCACTGCATGGTTTTGCCGTAACGCAGGGCCAGCCCTTTGCGGTAGACGTACTTGAGCTGGCCGATGTGGGAATGGCCATAGCGGGCGATCGGAATGGTATCCTCGTCCGGCAGCGGGCCCGGCATCGACGGGCTCCACAGGTACTCGCCGTCGAGCTTGCTGTAGACGAAACGGTGGATGCGATCCAGTTCGTCCAGCGTGTCGCTCGGGTCAACGGCGGTCGAGGTAATGAACTCGAGCAGCGACTCGGAGTAATCCGTGGTGATCTGTGCGTTGGTGAGCGCCGAACCCAGGGCGACCGGATGTTCGCTCAGCGCCAGCTCGCCTTCACTATCGACGCGCAGGCACTCGCGCTCGATGCCGTGCAGGCACTGGGAAAGCAGGGAAAGGTTGGCGTGCTCACCGAGCAGTGCCAGACGGCGGGAGAACAGGTCGCTCAAGATTGCATTCCTTCACGCAGCGGTCGCCCCAATATGGGGGTGGATTCTGCACTCTACAAGGGGCGGATTGCTGACGTTGGTCGTCTGGCGAAATAGAGTGTGCATTCTAACGCTGCAAGGCGCTCTGGCGAAGGGCTACTGCCCGGCGTGGGGTTCGGGCCGACCTGCCGGTTCTGCAGGCTGTTGGCAGGCAGAGCCAGCTTTAACGGCGGCTCACTTACAGGCAGGCGAAGGTGGCCTGAGCCTTGGCGACCAGCTTGTCGTGCTGATGCACCTCTGCCTCGATCACCTGGGTGCGGCGCCCCGCGTGCACCACCCAGGCGCGGCAGCTCAGCTCACCCTCGGTAACCCCACGGATGTAGTTGACCTTGCACTCCAGAGTGACGCTGGTCGGCTCGCCGTCACTGAGACTGTGGCTGGCCTGGCCCATGGCGGTGTCGATCAGTGAGAAAAGAGCGCCACCGTGCAGCTTGCCGTGCAGGTTGCGCAGGCCGTCGTGCATGTTCAGCTTGATCACCGCTTCGCCGGCTTGGGCTTTGACGATCTGCAGGCCAAGCAGGCGCCCGAAGGCGCTGCTCTTGCCGATTTCTTCCAAGGATTCGTTCACGGATCACTTCCTCAGTTGCTTGGCATTGGCGAATAGCGAGGCCATGGCGGCATTGGCCGGTGCAGGCTTTTCCTGGCCGGAGTGACGCTCACTGCGCGGTGCCTGGCCGCCTTTGCCGCCACCCTGGCGAGCGCCACCACGTGGGCCCTCGACTTTCTCGCCGGGGGTGTCGCCCATGCGCATCGACAGAGCAATGCGGTTGCGCGGGATGTCCACTTCCATGACCTTGACCTTGACCACGTCGCCGGCCTTGACCGCCTCGTGCGGATCCTTGATGAACTTCTCGGACAGCGCCGAAATGTGTATCAAACCGTCCTGATGGACACCGATATCGACGAAGGCGCCGAAGTTGGTCACGTTGGTCACCACGCCTTCGAGGATCATGCCCAGCTCGAGATCCTTGAGGGTTTCCACGCCTTCCTGGAACTCGGCAGTCTTGAACTCGGGACGCGGATCGCGGCCGGGTTTTTCCAGTTCGCTGAGGATGTCGCCGACAGTCACCAGACCGAACGTCTCGTCGGTGAATTTTTTCGCGTCCAGGCGCTTGAGAAACCCGCCATCACCGATCAGTGAGCGGATATCGCGGCCGGTATCGACGGCAATGCGTTGCACCAGCGGGTAGGTTTCCGGGTGCACTGCCGAGGCGTCCAGCGGGTTGTCACCGTTCATCACGCGCAGAAAACCAGCGGCCTGTTCGAAGGTTTTGTCGCCGAGGCGTGGAACCTTCTTCAGGGCGTCACGGGTCTTGAAGGCGCCGTGGGCATCGCGGTGGGCAACGATGTTCTGGGCCAGGGTCGCATTGAGGCCGGAGATGCGCGCAAGTAGGGCGCTGGAGGCGGTGTTCACGTCTACGCCAACGGCGTTCACGCAGTCCTCGACCACGGCGTCCAGGCTGCGCGCCAGCTTGAGCTGGGAAACGTCATGCTGGTACTGGCCCACACCGATGGATTTCGGGTCGATCTTCACCAGCTCGGCCAGTGGATCCTGCAGGCGACGGGCGATAGACACGGCGCCACGCAGTGACACGTCGAGATCTGGGAATTCCTTCGCGGCCAGTTCCGAGGCCGAATACACCGAAGCGCCGGCTTCGCTGACCATGATCTTGGTCATCTTCAGGCCTGGATATTTCTTGATCAGCTCGATGGCCAGTTTGTCGGTCTCGCGGCTGGCGGTGCCGTTGCCGATGGCGATCAGATCGACACCGTGCTTGGCGCACAGTTTGGCCAGCACGTTGAGGGTGCCGTCCCAGTCGTTGCGTGGTGCGTGGGGGTAGACGGTGGCGGTATCCAGCACCTTGCCGGTGGCGTCGACCACGGCCACTTTGCAGCCGGTGCGCAGGCCCGGGTCGAGGCCCAGGGTGGCGCGCGGGCCGGCCGGTGCGGCCAGCAGCAGGTCATGCAGGTTACGGGCGAAAACACTGATGGCTTCGTGCTCGGCGCCTTCTCGTAGCTCGCCCAGCAGGTCGGTTTCCAGGTGGGTGTAGAGTTTGACCTTCCAGGTCCAGCGCACCACTTCGCCCAGCCATTTGTCGGCGGCGCGGCCCTGGTTGGAGATGCCAAAGCGCTCGGCGATCATGCCCTCGCACGGATGCAGGGTGCCTGGTAGTTCTTCGCCAACTTTGAGGCTGGCGCTGAGGATGCCCTCGTTGCGGCCACGGAAAATCGCCAGAGCGCGGTGTGAAGGGGCGCCCTTGAGCTTCTCGTCATGCTCGAAGTAGTCACGGAACTTGGCGCCTTCCGCTTCCTTGCCGGCAATCACGCGGGCGCTGAGGGTGGCGTTGTCCTTGAGGAAGTCGCGCAGGTTAGTTAGCAGGCTGGCGTCCTCGGCAAAACGCTCCATGAGGATGTACTTGGCGCCCTCGAGCACTGCCTTGGTGTCGGCGAAGCCTTTCTCGGCATCGATAAAACGCACCGCCTCGGTTTCCGGGGTCAGGTTCTGGTCATTGAACAGTGCGTCTGCCAACTCGCCGAGGCCAGCCTCCAGCGCGATCTGGCCCTTGGTGCGACGTTTCTGCTTGTAGGGCAGGTAAAGGTCTTCGAGGCGGGTCTTGGTATCGGCGAGGTTGATTTCACGGGTCAGCTCGGGGGTCAGCTTGCCCTGCTCCTCGATGCTGGCGAGGATGCTGGCGCGACGCTCGTCGAGTTCGCGCAGGTAGCGCAGCCGTTCTTCCAGATTACGCAACTGGGTATCGTCGAGACTGCCAGTAATTTCCTTACGGTAGCGTGCGATGAACGGCACGGTGGAGCCTTCGTCGAGCAGTGCGACGGCAGCGGCGACCTGTTGCGGGCGTACGCCCAGTTCTTCGGCGATACGGTTGTTGATGCTGAGCATAGAAAGAAGAATCCACCCTGAAACGACGAAAACCGGCCTCGCTCATGATTGGCCGGATGATAAAGCGGCGCATTATAGCCATGCATGAAGGCGCGCATGCCACGCCACAAGCTGCTGTCAGACCGTGAAAGTCAGTTAAGTGCGCCAAGGGCAGCGAAAAATCTGCTAACAATGGACAATACGTGGTCTATACGGCCTCTGAGCCATAATGCCGCGTTGAAGTCGGGCGCGTCGCGTCGCGGATTCTCGATCAAGGAGCCCCTATGAGCAGCACTGCAGCACAACCGGTCGAAGGTGAGAAAATCCTGATTGTCGACGACGATGCCCGTCTGCGGCGTTTGCTCGAGCGTTTCTTCGACGAGCAAGGCTACCGCGTACGTGCGGTGGAGAACGTCGAGCAGATGGATCGACTACTGTCGCGCGAACTGTTCAATCTGGTGGTTCTCGACCTGATGCTACCCGGCGAAGATGGCCTGAGCGCCTGCCGCCGCCTGCGCGCCTCGAACAATCAGGTGCCGATCATCATGCTCACCGCCAAGGGCGACGAGAGCAGCCGTATCCAGGGCTTGGAACTGGGTGCCGACGATTACCTGGCCAAACCATTCAACCCGCGTGAGCTGCTGGCGCGGATCAAGGCCGTGCTGCGCCGTCAGGCACCGGTGGTACCGGGCGCACCGGGCAGCGAGGACGAGAGCGTCACTTTCGGTGACTATGAACTGTCCCTGGCGACCCGAGAGTTGAAGAAGGGCGAAGAGGTACACATGCTCACCACCGGTGAGTTCGCCGTGCTCAAGGCGCTGGTGCAACATGCCCGCGAGCCGCTGACCCGTGACAAGTTGATGAACCTGGCGCGCGGTCGTGAGTGGGATGCGCTGGAGCGTTCCATCGACGTGCAGATTTCCCGTTTGCGCCGGTTGATTGAGCCGGATCCTTCCAAACCACGGTATATCCAGACCGTCTGGGGCGTGGGCTACGTGTTCGTGCCGGACGGCAACAAGTAACAGTTCGTACGGCAAAACCTATCTAGGAGCCAGCTTGCTGGCGATCCTTGCACCCTGATCGCCAGTTAGCTGACACCTACGGATTGTGTGTTCTCCATGAAAGCCCCACTGTGGTTCCCGCAAAGCTTCTTCTCGCGCACCCTCTGGTTGGTGCTGATCGTCGTGCTGTTTTCCAAAGCGCTGACCCTGGTTTATCTGATGATGAACGAGGACGTGCTGGTCGACCGTCAGTACAGCCACGGTGCCGCATTGACGCTACGCGCCTATTGGGCGGCTAATCCCGAGGATCGGGCCAATATTGCCGAGGCTGCTGGCCTCAAGCGGGTGCCGCGTACCGAGGTGCCAGCCAGCGAGGAGCACTGGCCCTACAGCGAGATCTTCCAGCGGCAGATGCAGTCCGAGCTTGGCCCCGATACTGAAACCCGCGTGCGTGCCAAAAGCCCGCCTGCCTTGTGGGTGCACGCGCCGACGCTGGGCGATGACTGGCTGCGCGTGCCGCTCTATCCCCATCCGCTGCGCGGTCAGCGTATCTGGAGCGTACTGGGTTGGTTCCTCGGTATCGGCTTGCTTTCTACTGCGGCCGCCTGGATTTTCGTGCGCCAGCTAAGCGCGCCACTCAAGCGCCTGGTATTCGCCGCCCGGCAGTTTGGCCAGGGACGCAGTGTGCGCTTGCCAGTCAGTGATACGCCAAGCGAGATGACCGAGGTCTATCGGGCCTTCAATCAGATGGCCGAGGATGTCGAACAGGCGGCCCGCGAGCGGGAACTGATGTTGGCCGGTGTTTCCCATGATCTGCGTACGCCTTTGACGCGCTTGCGTCTGTCGTTGGAATTCCTCAATAACGACTCCGAACTGACCGACGACATGGTGCGTGATATCGAGGATATGGATGCCATCCTCGATCAGTTCCTGGCCTTTATCCGCGATGGTCGAGACGAACCGGTGGAAGAGTTGAATCTGCCCGAGCTTATCCGCGAAGTGGTGGCCCCTTACAACCAGAAACAGGAGCAGGTGAGCCTGTTTCTGGAAGCGGTGCCCGCATTCCCGTTGCGCCGAGTTTCGATCAAGCGGCTGATCGTCAACTTGATCGAAAACGCCCTGCGCTATGGCGGCAGTGCCGTGGAAATCGTTCTCTCGGTGGCCGATGACCACAGTGCACCCTATGTGGTGCTCAGCGTGATGGATCGCGGCAACGGCATCGACCCGAGCGAGCTTGGCAACATCGTCAACCCGTTCATACGCGGTGACCGTGCGCGCGGTGGCCAAGGGGCTGGACTTGGTCTGGCTATCGTCAAGCGCATTGCCTCATTACATGGAGGGAGCGTCGAGCTGCGCAACCGCATTGGCGGTGGCCTGGAGGCGCGGATATGCCTGCCATTGGGGCTGCTGCTGCCGCGCGACGCAGCGTGATTCTCGGCTAGGCTTTATTTCGAGGCAGGCAGCTGCCCAGTGCACGCTGGCTGATTTATGCTGTACTGGCGTATCGATATGAGGTCTGCATGCCCCCCACTTCCGAGCGCCTGCCGTTCTGGACATGGTGGTTGCCGCTCCCGGCGCTCCACCTGGCCACTCTGCTTTCCCTAACCACCCAGTTCGAGGGTGGCATAGCAATCCTGTATCTGCCTTTTGCCCTGGGTTTGGTGCTGACGCTCTGGTGGGGGCCACGTGTGCTGTTGGCGCTTTACGTCAATGCGATGCTCTGTGTGCCCCTATGGGGGCTCGATTGGCACTGGGCTGCCGTGCATGCACTACCGGAGACAATGGGCGTTGCGTTCTGTTATCTGCTGTTGCGCTGGCGGCCATTCGATGCGGCCTTGCCAGATATCAGCCATTTGCTGCGCTTCATCCTGCTGGGCGTATTGCTACCTGCGGCGCTGACGTGCTTGTCATTGTTGGGCACATTGTTACTTTTTGGCAGCCTATCCGCCTATGCGGCGCCGCAGGTGGCACTCACTATGTGGCTGGCCGATAGCCTGACCGCGCTGGTTATCTCGATTCCGCTGCTGACCTACGTTACCCCGTGGTTGCGTCGCCGTGGCTGGTTGATGCACGTTGAAGGCATTCTGGTGCCGCTGCTACACGTGCCCGAGGTGCTGCGCTTGGTACCATCCAAGTCACTGCTTGTGGTCTTGCTGATCTGTTTGCCGGTTCTTCTGGAGTTTCTGCCGCTGCCCCTGAAGCTGCCGTTGATTGGCTTGGTCATGCTGAGCCTGGCGCTGGTGTGGGGCTTTGCCGGTGCTTTGTGCGGTGCCGCGATGAGCGTGCTGAGCATTCTCGCACTGCCCTGGTTTCATGGCGTGGCTTCCAATTCCAGCTGGATCGAGCCGCAGCGGCTGGAGCTGCACTTCAGCATTCTGCTGTTTACCCTGGCGGCCATGTTGGTGGGGCGTAGCCTCAGTGATCTGCGCCTGGCGCTCGTCCGTAGCGCAGCGATGCAGCAACAGCTTGCGTTGGCCAACCTAGCGCTTGACGCCAGCCCGCTCGGGGTGGTGATCGCCGATGCCAGGCGCGAAGATTTACCGCTGATCTACTGCAACCCGTCGTTCGAGCGGATTACTGGTCGTGATGTGCAAGGCAGCCTGGGGCTAAGCCTGCGCCGGTTGCTGCGCGATGACCGGCGACATGACGAGATGCGGGTGTTGGAAACGGCTATCCGCCGTGGCACCCCGGGTAATGCGGTGCTGCACCTGCAGCGCAAGGACGGTCAGCCGTTCTGGAGTGAGGTGATTCTGGCGCCGATGCATGATGAGTCGGGGCTCAGTCATTTCATCGTCATGCAGCAGGATGTCAGTGCCCGTGAGCAGTTGGCCCAGGAGGTAACTCGTCAGCGTGAGGAGCTGCTTCAGCAGAGCCACCTGTTCAGCCAGACAGAAGACCTGGCCAATATCGGCGGTTGGGTGCTCAACATGCACGATATGAGCATGTACTGGAGTGCTGGCTGCTTCACGATCTATGAATTGGATCCGCGAAAGGCAGCGCTTACCTTCGACGAATCGGTGAGCCGGTTCGATGCCACCGGGCAGGCGTTGGTTTATCGAACCCTGCAGGAGATGATCGAGGGCGGTGAGCGTTTCGACCTCGAAGTACGAGTGACCACCTTTCTTGGCAAGACACGCTGGATTCGCCTGCGTGGTGCTGCTGAGAGAGATGGTACGCAATTGGTTCGTCTGTATGGCGCCGTTCAGGACATCACTGCGCGGCGCCGTACTGAGCAGCAGTTGCGCGAGCGCGATGATCGCCTGCGGTTGTTCTTCGAGGCGCCTCTGATCGGCATGGCGTTGATCACTCCTACGTTTGGCTGGGAAGAGGTCAACCTCAAGCTGTGCAGCATTCTCGGGCGCAGCCGTGAGCAGTTATTGGACTGCAACTGGGAAAGTATCAGCGTCGCTGATGATCTTGAGATCGAACAATTGCTGCTCGATGATGTGCTGCAATGTAGCCGGGAAGGCTTCGAGCGTGACCGGCGTTTCCTGCGCCCCGATGGCAGCGAAGTACAGACGCGGCTCAACTTGCGCGCCGTGCGGCGTGGCAACGGTGCCATCAGCATGTTCCTGCTGCTGGTCGAGGACATCAGCGCGCGCTTCGAGGCCGAAGCGCGCTATCGCACCATCGTCGAACATGCCCCAGAAGCCATCTTGCTGTACACCGAGGATGGTGGAATGGTCGATTTCAACGAGAACGCCCTGCGCATGTTCGCCTGTCGCCGCGAAGATCTGCTCCGCCGCCTGCCCTTCGAATTGAGCCCCCTGCGGCAGCCTAGCGGGGCGCTGTCGGCCCAGGCCGGCAAAGGGTATGTCGAGGCTGCCCTGCAGGGTGATGCACCGGTGTTTGAATGGACGCACCGCGACAGCAGTGGGCGCCATTTTCCTTGTGAAGTACGCCTGGTACGTCTGCCGGGCGAGCCGGTGCTGATTCGCTGTAGCATCTCTGATATATCGGAGCGCCAGCGCTATCAGCGGGAAATCGAACGCCTGGCTTACAGTGATGAGCTGACAGGGTTACCCAATCGCCGTCTGCTGCTCGATCGCCTGCAGCACGCCATGGATCGTGAAATGCGTGAGGGCAGCCTGGGCGCCTTGTTGTTTATCGATCTCGATCATTTCAAAAACGTCAACGATAGCCTCGGCCATCTGGTGGGGGACAGTCTGTTGCGTGAGGTCACGACGCGTTTGGCCAGCCAGTTGCGCCCTGAAGACACGCTGGCGCGAATGGGAGGGGATGAGTTCGTCGTGCTGCTCGAAGCACTGGATGCCAATGCTCAACTGGCAGGTGAGCAGGCAGCCCTGACGGCGGAGAGGTTGCTCAAGAGCCTTGAGGCACCCTGCCTGATCGACGGTCATGAATTGTCGGTCAGCGCCAGTATCGGTATTGCCCTGCATCCATTCGGCGCACAGAACGCCGCTGATGTACTGAAACAGGCGGATACCGCCATGTATCGGGCCAAGCAGGCAGGCCGCAATGCCCTGCATTTCTTTGCACCGGAAATGCAGGCTGCCATCGATCAGCGGTTGCAGCTGCAGGGTGAGTTGCGCCAGGCGATCTCGCGCAACCAGCTGTACCTGGCGTTCCAACCACAGCTGCGACTCACCGATGGCAGTGTCATCGGCGCCGAAGTGCTGGTGCGTTGGGCGCACCCTGAACGTGGCGAGATAATGCCGGGTCAGTTCATCCCCCTGGCCGAGGAAACCGGGCTGATTCAGGACATCGGCAACTGGGTGCTGGAGCAGGCCTGTGCAACCCTGCAGCGCTGGTTGCCGGAGCGACCACAATTGGTGCTGGCGGTTAACCTCAGCCCGCGTGAGCTGCGCAGTCGAGGTTGTGTTGCTCGGGTCAGCGGTTGCCTGCAACGCTATGCAGTGCCTGCCGCAGCGCTGGAACTGGAGCTTACCGAGGGTGTTCTGCTCGAGGATGTCGAGCAGTGCATCGCCAATATGCAGGCGCTCAAGGTGTTGGGTGTGCGCTTCTCCATCGACGATTTCGGCACCGGTTATTCCTCCCTGACGTACCTCAAGCGATTGCCGCTGGACAGGCTGAAAATTGACCGCAGCTTCACCCAGGATCTTGGTACTGGCGAGGTTGGTAGCAACACGCTGCTAGTCGAAACCATCCTGATGATCGCCCGCAATCTCGACCTGGAATGCGTAGCCGAAGGCATCGAGACGGCTGAGCAGCTTGAGCACCTCAAGGCGCTGGGCTGTGAGTTCGGCCAGGGCTACCTGTTGGGCAGGCCAGTGGTCGAAGCGGACTTTCTGGCCAGGTTGGACACGCCGTTGCGGGTGCTTCCCTAGGCCGCGTTACCAGGCAAGGCTCGCGCCCTGCAGGCGCGCCTGGCGGCGGTAGGGCCAGGCAAGATTGAGATCGCCGTGGCCGCTGGGCAAGTTGCCGTATAGCGGAATATCGAACGGCGCAAGGTACTCACCGATGATTTCCTCGATGCTGTGCTGCACACCGCGTCGCGGGCAGTCGGTGAAGCTGCCCAGGCATATCGCTGCCGGGCGCCGCTCGCCGAAGCTTTCGAACAGCTGCCAGAAACTGCGCTCCAGGCGGTAGTAGGGCTCGCCGACGTCTTCGAGAATCAGGATGGCATCCTTGGGCAGTTGCATGCCAGCGACGGTGCCACAGCCGCTGGCCAGTGCGGTGAGGTTGCCGCCAACCAGCGAGCCTTCAACGGCAGATTGCGGGCCGCTGATATGGCGCACCGGCAGTGAATGGCTACGGCCTTGCAACAGATCCCATAGCGAGCGCATGGAGGCCAGGCGCTCGCGCTGGCCGCTCGGTGCGGATAGCGTCTGCAGACCAAACGCAGTAGTGACCGGGCCGTGAATGGCGGGCAGCCCATTATTGCCGAAGGCATCGAGCAGCAGCGACAGGTCGGAATAGCCGATCAGCGGGCGCGGGCTGACTTTCTGCAGCAGCGGCCAGTCGACCCCTGGCAGCAATTGCGCGCAGCCGTAGCCGCCGCGCAGGCACCATACGGCGTCGATATCCGGCAGGCTGAACGCTTCGTGAAGGTCATCCAGACGCTGCGCAGGCGTGCCGGCCAGGTAGCGATGGCGGGCGCGCGCATTGCGGCCCAGGTGGTAGTCGATGCCCTGCACCTCGAGCTGCGCCAAGGTCGCTTCGAATACGTCGTCGGCGATGGCCGAGGCGGGAGCGATCAGCGCCAGGCGGCCTGCGAATGGTTTACTCATCCTTTACCCTTGGTTCGCGTCAGGTTGGGGCCGCCGTTCTTCTCCAGGAACTGGATGATCATCCCGGCGACGTCCTTGCCGGTGGTCACTTCGATACCTTCCAGGCCGGGCGAGGAGTTCACCTCCATCACCAGCGGGCCGTGGTTGGAGCGCAGGATATCGACCCCCGCTACCGACAGCCCCATGACCTTGGCGGCGCGGATGGCGGTCATGCGTTCTTCCGGGGTGATCTTGATCAGGCTGGCGGTGCCGCCGCGGTGCAGGTTGGAGCGGAATTCACCGGGCTTGGCCTGACGCTTCATCGCCGCGATGACCTTGTCTCCGACCACGAAACAGCGGATGTCAGCGCCGCCGGCTTCCTTGATGTATTCCTGCACCATGATGTTCTGTTTGAGGCCCATGAAGGCCTCGATCACCGACTCGGCCGCCTTCTCCGTCTCGCAAAGCACCACGCCGATGCCCTGGGTGCCTTCCAGCACTTTGATCACCAGCGGTGCGCCGTTGACCATGTCGATCAGGTCGGGGATGTCGTCCGGCGAGTGGGCGAAGCCGGTCACTGGCAAGCCGATGCCGCGGCGCGACAGTAGCTGCAACGAGCGCAGTTTGTCTCGCGAGCGGGCGATGGCCACCGATTCGTTGAGTGGTACCACGCCCATCATCTCGAACTGGCGCAGTACCGCGCAGCCGTAGAAGGTCACCGAGGCGCCGATGCGCGGGATCACCGCGTCGAAGCCCTCCAGCGGCTTGCCGCGGTAGTGGATCTGCGGCTTGTGGCTGGCGATGTTCATGTAGGCCCGAAGGGTGTCGATCACCACCATTTCATGGCCGCGCTGCTGCCCGGCTTCGACCAGGCGGCGGGTGGAATACAGGCGCGGGTTGCGCGACAGCACAGCGATTTTCATTGGGCACCGCTCGGGTCGGGAAGCACGGGTTTGTCTTGTACATAAGTGAGCGCCGGATTGACCACCAGTTGGCCCTCGATCAGCGCTTTGGAGCCCAGCAACATGCGGTAGCGCATGGTCTTGCGGCTGGCCAGGGTGAACTCCACCGGCCACTGTAGATCGCCCAACATCAAACTAGTGCGAATTACGTAACGGCTCTGCGCCAGACCATTGGAGCTTTTGATGCTCTTGTAGGCGACCAGACGCGCTTCGCAACGATGACGACGCTGCACCTGAGTGCCGATATAGGCAGTGAACCGCACCCAGCGTTCGCCGTCGCGTTCGAATGGCTGGATATCGCTGGCATGCAGGCTCGAGGTGCTGGCGCCGGTATCAATCTTGGCGCGCAGGCCGATGATGCCCAGTTCCGGCAAGTTGACCCATTCGCGCAGGCCGATCACGTTGAGGTGGTCGAATGTTTTCAAGCAGGAATTCCGTAGCGGCTGAGGTCGGCAATGAGGCGCTTATGGTACTGAAATGAGCCGCTTTGCGCGCCTGTCAGCGAGTCTAATCCGTCGCCGGCCAGGCTGCCTCTGCGATTGCCGGTAGGCCTTTGAACAGTGGCTTGGCGAACAGGTAACCTTGCATCAGATCAATCCCGCTGGCGGCCAAGAAGTCCCGCTCTCCTGGCGTCTCTATCCCTTCGGCGATCACCTGGATGTTCAGGTCACGGCAAATGGCGATGATGCCGCGCACGATGGCCTGGCGCGCCTTGTCCTGATCGACACCGCGAATCAGCGCCATGTCCAGCTTGATCAGATCAGGCTGAAAGTCGGCAAGCAGGGTAAGGCCTGAATGCCCGGCGCCGAAGTCGTCGATGGCGGTCTTGAAACCGAACTCCTGATACTGACGCAGGATATGGGTCAGGTGCTTGCTGTCGCGCATGTGATCGCTTTCCAGCGTCTCGAAAATCAGCCGATCCAGCGGGAAATTATGTTGGCGAGCCGCTTCCAGAGTGCTGCGGATGCATAACTCGGGGCGGTACACGGCATTGGGCAGGAAGTTGATCGACAGATAAGTGTCCATGCCTAATTGCGTCGCTTCGGCAATCGCCTGGGTACGGCAGCGCTGGTCGAAACGGTAGCGGTTGTCGTCGTTGACGCGTTCCAGAATGCTTAGCGCACCTTCACCTGCCGTGCCGCGAACCAGTGCTTCATGGGCGAACACCTGCCGAGTGCGGATGTCGACGATGGGCTGGAAGGCGAAGTTGAAGTCGAAATCCAGCTGCGGACTACTCTGGCAGCCGCGACATTTTTCGGGATGGGTGAGATCGCTGGGAAAATGGGTCACTGCTGCTCCGATATAGCGGTTGCACGATCAATGCTTGTATCCGTATGACAATATGGACAGGCTGATGTGGCAGCAAAATTGTGATGGCAATTCAATCTACAGTGAGGTGATGGTGGCAAAGCAGGATGCCGATGACAAGGTACGTTTGGACAAGTGGCTGTGGGCCGCGCGCTTCTTCAAGACGCGTGCGCTGGCCAAGGCGGCGATCGAAGGCGGCAAGGTGCATTGCCGTGGCGAGCGTTGCAAGCCGGGCAAGGAGCCGAAAGTAGGCGAGGAGTATGTGATTCGCACCGGTTATGAGGAGCGTACGGTGACCGTGCAGGCGCTCTCCGTGGTGCGCCGCGGCGCACCAGAGGCCCAGACGCTGTATGCCGAGACCGGCGAGAGCATCGTGCGGCGCGAGTTGGCCGCGGAGCAGCGCAAGGCTGGCGCCTTGGGCGTGCAAACCGATGGGCGGCCCAGCAAGAAGCAGCGCCGGCAGCTTTTCTACCTGCGCGGCGGCTCCGGCGATTGGGTGGAGTAGTCGGGGTCAGCGCGCGCTGATCACGCTGAACGATCCCAGCAATGGCACTCTTGCCAGGCTGCGCATCAGCGGCAGCGTCACACGCTCTATTGCCGCGCTGGCGCGGAAGGCCAGCGGGGTGTAGCAACTCCAGGCGATTCCCAGGACGCTGAGCAGCACGCCGCCGACCAAGGCGTCCGCACCCCAGTGGGCCCCGGCGACCAGGCGCGGCATCGAGCCGATTAGCGCGACCGCCCAGACCAATGCCCGACGCCAGCCGCTGACGAAGAGGCTGCAGAATATTGCCCAGATCATCAGCACCGAGGCGTGATCACCGGGGAAGCTGCGGCTGGCGCTGTCCTTCAGATCCCAGCGTTCTTCCCAGGCCGGGAACATTTCGGTGAGTCGCGCGCTGCCTTCCACCAGCAGCGAGGGGCTGGCGTGCTGCCAGCCCATGTACTCGACCAGATCGGCGAACAGCACACGCATCAGCAGCATGACAGTCAGCGCCACCAGAAACGCATACAGCCCAGTGCGTACCTGGGCGGCCGGAAATACCAGGCCGGCGCGCAGCATGATTGCTAGCATCACCAGGCCCACACCCGCGTCTACCGGGCGCATGCTGCCGATGGCCCAGATGTGCGCCCACAGGCCGCCGGCATGTACCGGGTCGTTGAGCAGGTGGAACAGCCACAGATCGAACTGATTCCAGTAAATACGAGTCACCGGCCATAGCCAGCTGGCGAACAGGAGGGCGATGAGCAGGTGGCTGATGATCAGGGCGCGAGGGCGCCATTGGGCATTTAAACTGAGGAGCATGGCGGAAGGACTTTCGAGGAAAACCGCCGATTCTAGGCAGCCTGGGCGCCGCCTTGGTGCCTTTCAGGCTCTCGTTCAGCCTTCGTTCAGCGGGGCGCACCTCAGCCGTTCTTCGCATTCAGCTTGGTCGGCGCCGCGTTTGCGCCTAAAATTGCCGGCCTCCAGGCCAGTGGCGCCGTCCCCTGGTCTGCTACGCATCTTTGAGCAGGCGATCCGTTATGTCCGACTTCACCCAACGCTTTCTTTTCGACGATACCGATGTGCGCGGTGAATTGGTCGGGCTGTCTGGCAGCTACCAGCAGGTGCTGGCCAAGCACGAGTACCCACGGCCAGTGGCGCAATTGCTTGGTGAATTGCTGGCCGCTGCGTCTTTGCTGGTCGGTACGCTGAAGTTCGACGGTTTGCTGGTGCTGCAGATACGTTCGGAGGGCCCGGTGCCGCTGCTGATGGTGGAGTGCTCCAGCGACGGCGAGCTGCGTGGCATCGCCCGCTACGAGGCTGAGCGCATTGCCGATGCTGACGGCCTGACGCAACTGATGCCCGAAGGCGTGATGGCCATGACCGTGGATCCGAAGCAGGGGCAGCGTTATCAGGGCATTGTCGCCCTGGACGGTGACACCCTGGCCGACTGCCTGACCAACTATTTCGCCACTTCCGAGCAGCTGGCCACGCGCTTCTGGTTGTGTGCCGACGGCCTGCGTGCCCGCGGGTTCCTGTTGCAGCAACTGCCAGCCGATCGCCTTACCGATGACGAAGAGCGCGCTGCCAGTTGGGAGCAACTGGTGATCCTCGCTGACACCCTGCAAAGCGAGGAATTGCTGGGGTTGGATAACGAAACCCTGTTGCATCGTCTCTACCATCAAGAGTCGGTTCGACTGTTCGATCCGCGCCTCTTGCAGTTCCGTTGTAGCTGCTCTCGTGAACGCTCAGCCAAAGCGCTGGTCAGTTTAGGGCAGGCCGATGCCGAGCTGTTGCTCAGCGAGCATCACGGCCGTGTTGAAGTCGACTGCCAATTTTGCAACGAGCGCTATGGGTTTGATGCCACTGACATCGCCCAGTTGTTCGCCGGTGGAGGCAGTCAGCAGCCCTCTGACACGCGTCATTGAGGGCCGCCAGCAACGCGCAGCGTGTTCGGATTTGGGGGCTGCCCTCGCAGTTCGCTTTTCTGGCATAATCCGCGCACTTTTTTAGCTGTAGTCCTGCTCCGTGCATGACTACAAAACGTTTGGAAGACTCGGCCGTTGGCCGACGGGGACTCACATGACGCAAGCCAATAACGCTGTGTACACCGACATCAGCACCGCTCAACTGGTCGAAGAAGCCCTTCGTCGCGGTGAGGGCGAACTGGCGTCCAGCGGTGCTCTGGTTGTACGCACCGGCCACCGTACCGGGCGTTCTCCGGTCGATCGCTTCATCGTCGATGAGCCGAGCACTTCGGCTGACATCGGCTGGGGGCCGATCAACCGCAAGTTCCCGGCTGACAAGTTCGATGCCCTGTGGGATCGCGTTCAGGCGTTCTCCGACGCTCAGGACAGCTTCGTTTCTCACGTTCATGTAGGTTCCGCCGAAGCTCACTACCTGCCTGTCAAGATGACCACTGCCACCGCCTGGCAGAACCTCTTCGGCCGCCAGCTGTTTATCGAGCCGGCGCAGTACAACCCGTCCGCCAGGCAGGAATGGCAAGTACTCAACGTTGCCAACTTCGAATGCGTGCCTGAGCGTGATGGCACCAACTCCGACGGTTGCGTGATCATCAACTTCGCTCAGAAGAAGGTGCTGATCGCCGGTATGCGTTACGCCGGTGAAATGAAGAAAGCCATGTTCAGCGTGCAGAACTTCCTGCTGCCGGCCGCCGACGTGCTGCCGATGCACTGCGCTGCCAACATCGGTGAAGAAGGCGACGTGACCCTGTTCTTCGGTCTGTCCGGCACCGGCAAGACCACCCTGTCCGCCGATGAAAGCCGTTACCTGATCGGTGACGACGAGCATGGCTGGGGCACCGGCGTGGTGTTCAACATCGAAGGCGGTTGCTATGCCAAGTGCATCGACCTGTCCGAGAAGAACGAGCCAGTCATCTGGAAAGCCATCAAGTTCGGTACCGTGCTGGAAAACGTGGTGCTCGACGAGCAGCGCGCGCCGGACTACACCGACGACAGCCTGACCCAGAACAGCCGCGCCGCTTACCCGCTGGAATTCGTCGAGAAGCGCAGCGAGAAGAACCTCGGTGGCGAGCCGAATGCAGTGATCTTCCTGACCTGCGACCTGACTGGCGTGCTGCCACCGGTGTCGATCCTCAACGAAGAGCAGGCGGCCTATCACTTCCTGTCCGGTTACACCGCTCTGGTCGGTTCTACCGAAATGGGTTCGGGTCCTGGCATCAAGTCGACCTTCTCCACCTGCTTCGGCGCACCGTTCTTCCCGCGCCCGGCTGGCGTTTACGCCGAGCTGCTGATCAAGCGCATCCAGGCGTTCGGCTCCAAAGTCTATCTGGTCAACACCGGCTGGACTGGCGGTGGCTACGGCGTCGGCAAGCGTTTCAACATCCCGACCACGCGTGGCGTGATTGCAGCCATCCAGAGCGGTGCGCTGATCGGTACCGAAACCGAGCAACTGCCGATCATCAACCTGAGCGTGCCGAAGGCCGTTCCGGGCGTCGAGACCAATCTGCTCAACCCGCGCAACACCTGGGCTGACCAGAATGCCTACGACGAGGCCGCCAAAGGCCTGGCCAAGCTGTTCATCGACAACTTCACCAAGTTCGATGTCAGCGATGCCATCAAGAGCGCCGGCCCGCAGCTGTAAGCTCGCCACGTGTTCGACAGAGCCGCCTTCGGGCGGCTTTGTCATTTATGGGCTATCGCGGCCTGTAAAACGCTTTCCATACACGCTACGGTTATTGGCCATCAGGCGGTCAATGGAGTGACAGCATATGCCCAGTACCCTCAAACGTGTCTTCGGTTTCGATCAGCTGCGGCCCGGCCAGGAAACGGTCATCAGCGCCGTACTCGCCGGCCGCTCGGCTGCGGCGATCTTCCCCACCGGCTCGGGCAAGTCCCTGTGCTACCAGTTGCCGGCATTGCATTTGCCGCACCTGACCGTGGTGGTCTCGCCGCTGCTGGCACTGATGCAGGATCAGCTCGCCTTTCTGCATCGACATGGCATCAGTGCGGCCAGCATCGATTCGGCGCAGAGCCGCGAGCAGGTCAGCGAAACCATGGCCAAGGCGAAGTCTGGTGAGCTGAAGATCCTGATGATTTCGGTCGAGCGCCTGAAGAACGAGCGGTTTCGCAACTTCATCGCCGGCGTGCCGATTTCCCTGCTGGTGGTCGACGAGGCTCACTGTATTTCCGAGTGGGGCCACAACTTCCGACCGGACTACCTGAAGCTGCCGGATTATCAGCGTCAGTTCGCTATCGCCCAGGTGCTGCTGCTCACCGCCACGGCCACGCCGCCGGTGATCGCGGACATGCAGAAGAAGTTCGCCATCGCCGCCGAGGACGTGGTCACCACCGGTTTCTATCGGCCCAACCTGAACCTGCTGGTCGAGCCCGTGGCGGGCCGTGACAAGCAACGGCGCCTGCAGCAGTGGCTGGGCGCCAAGCGGGGCGAGTCGAGCATCGTCTATGTCACCCAGCAGAAGACCGCGGAGCAGGTGGCCGAGCAACTCAGCCAGCAGGGCCTTTCCGTCAGCGCCTACCACGCCGGCATGGGGCATGAGATCCGTGAGGCGATCCAGCGCCGCTTCATGGCGGGTGAGCTGGGTTGCATCGTCGCGACCATCGCCTTCGGCATGGGCATCGACAAGCGTGATATCCGCAACGTGGTGCATTTCGACCTGCCCAAGTCGGTAGAGAACTACAGCCAGGAGATTGGCCGCGCCGGCCGTGATGGCGAACCCTCGGATTGCCTGGTGCTGGCCAATCGCGACAGCCTCAATGTGCTGGAGAACTTCGTCTACGGCGATACGCCGGAGCTCGACGGTATCGCCAGGGTGCTCGAGGAAATTCGCGACAACGCCAGCGGCGGCCAGTGGGAAATGACCATCAATGCGCTGAGCGACCACAGCAATATCCGCCAGTTGCCGCTCAAGACGCTGCTCGTGCAACTCGAGCTGCGCGGCATCATCGCGCCGCGTTATGCCTACTTCGCCGAATACCGCTTCAAGTACCTGATCGAACCCGAGGCCTTGCTGGCGCGTTTCGAAGGGGAGCGCCGGCAGTTCGTCGAAGCCATCGTCAATGCCTCGACCCGGGCGCGGACCTGGTGCACGGTGGATTTCGACGCGTTGTATCGCGATCACCAGGCGGAACGCTTGCGGGTGGTCAAGGCACTGGACTTCTTTCAGGAGCGCGGCTGGATCGAACTGGAAAGCAAGCAGATGACTGATGTCTATGCCGTGCTGCAAGGCTTCGACACTCAGACCCTGGCGGGCGAACTGCACGGCTACTTCCAGGCTCAGGAGGGCAGCGAGATCCGTCGTATCCAGGCCATGCTCGAGCTGTTCGCCAGTGAGCAGTGCCTGAGCCATCGCCTGGCGGTGTACTTCGGCGACGAGCGTGCGCCACGGCAGTGCGGGCACTGCTCGGTCTGTCGCGGCCAGGTCGCTCACCTGCCGGAGCCGCCTTCGCTCGCGCCGTTGGCGGGCCTTGATCGTGATCAGTTGTGTGGCGCGTTCATCAGCAAGTACCAAGGCGCCCGCGGTGGTGAATTGCCTAGTAACGAATGTCTGGCGCGCTTCTTGTGCGGCATCAGCGTGCCGCTGTTCACCCGCCTCAAGGCCCGGCAGATCAGTGGTTTCGCGGCGTTGGAGGATTATCCGTACAGCGAGATCAGGGCCTGGTTGAGCGCGGGTTGAGCCGGCTGTCGAAATACCACTCGCCCGAGTAGGCCATACTGCAACGCTTCGACTCCGAGAGCGTTGCCATGTCCCTTTCTCTGCCGCAGCGCGTGGCCCGCGCGATCAATGCACAGCCCGGAGAGCTGGCAGCCGCTCTGGCGGGCTTCGCGCTGTTTTTCTGCCTGTTCTGCGGCTACTTCATGCTGCGGCCGATCCGTGAGTCCATGGGTATCCAGGCCGGTGTGGAGAATCTGCAGTGGCTGTTTACCGCGACCTTCGTGGTCATGTTGCTGGCCGTGCCGCTGTTCGCCTGGCTCAACTCCAGAGTGCCGCGCATTCATTTCATCGACTGGGTCTACGGCTTCTTCTGCCTCAACCTGCTGGCTTTCGCCGTGGCATTCAGTGTCACCAGCGAGAGCTTGTGGATGGCACGGGTGTTCTACGTGTGGATCTCGGTCTACAACCTGTTCGTGGTGTCTGTGGCCTGGAGCCTGATGGCCGATGTCTTCGACTCACCGCAGGCCAAGCGGCTGTTCGCTTTCATCGCTGCCGGTGCCAGCGTCGGTGGCCTGGCTGGTCCGGCGCTCAGTGCGCTGCTGGTGGGCGCCGTCGGTGCCAGTGGCCTGGCGTTGCTGGCTGCATTGCTGCTGGCTGGTGCCCTGGCGCTCAAACATTACCTGATGGGCTGGCGCGAGCGTGCCGGAGCAGGGCGACCGGGCGCCAGCCAGGCGGAAAATCCACGGCGCCCGGTGGCGGGCAATCCGTTCAGCGGCATGACTCGGGTGTTCCAGTCGTCCTACCTGCTGGGGATATCCGCTTTCGTCATCCTGCTCGCCACCGTCACTACCTTTCTGTACTTCGAGCAGGCGCGGCTGGTGGCCGAGCTGTTCCCTGATCGTGACGAGCAGGTGCGCGTGTTCGGGTTGATCGACTTCGTGGTGCAGGCGGGAGCGCTACTGGCCCAGTTGTTCATCACCGGGCGGGTCGCTCAGCGCCTGGGCGTACGCGCGCTGCTGGCGGCGGTGCCGGTGCTGATGTGCGTGGGCTTTCTCGCCCTGGCCATGGCACCCACCTTCGCCGTGCTGGCGGGGCTGATGATCGTGCGGCGCATCGGTGAATACGCATTCGTACGGCCGGGGCGGGAAATGCTCTTCGCGCCGCTGGATGCCGAGAGCAAGTACAAGGCCAAGAACTTCATCGACACCGTGGTCTATCGCGGCGGTGATGCGGTCAGCGGTTGGGCCAAGAGCCTGATCGACATGCTCGGTTACGGCGTGGCGTTGATTGCGGTGATCGGAGCGCTGTGTGCGGCCATCTGGGGGCTGCTCGGCTGGTACCTGGGCGGTCGCGCCGATCGCGGTGAAACCGGCGTACAGCCACCGAGCGAGAGCGGCGAGCCTCCGCTCATGCGCTGATTAGCGAGCGTGCCTCGGCGAAGCAGGCTTCGGCCAGCGCCGAGCGAGGTGCGCTGCGGCGCATGATCAGGCCCAGCGGCGCCAGGGTATGGGCGTCCTCGATGGGCGTCAGCACCAAGTCGTTGGTGAATTCGGCAAGGCCATTGCGCAGCGGCATGATTGAGCAGCACAGGCCGGCGCTGACGGCCTGCAGCAACTGGTGAACGGCATCGGTTTCCAGCTTCGGCAGTGGCGTCAGGCCCCGTGAGCGGAAGCTGTGGTCGATCGACTGGCGAAAGTGCATACCGGCAGACAGTAGGCCCAGCGGCAGTTCGATCAGGTTTTCCCAGCGCAGGGTTGTTTCCGTGAACTGAAAATGACGACGGTCATACAGCAACCCCATGTGTGTCGCGGCCAGTTCCAGGCTGTCGAAATGTTCACGGTCGAGACGGTCGAGGTACGACAGCCCGAGGTCGAGTTGATTACTGCCCAGGCGCTCGAGGATCTGGTCGCTGCTCAAGGCGAATAGCTGGAAACGTAGCCCGGGATGCTGTTCGGCGAACAGCTGCACCAGATCCATCGGATCGAAACCCGACAGTGGCACCACGCCGAGGCGCAGAGTGCCGACCAGTTGCCCGCGGCAGGCCGCTGCCTCTGCATACAGGCCATCGTGAGCGGCCATCAGGCTACGGGCCCAGGCGAGGATGCGTTCACCTTCGGTGCTGAAACCTTCGAAGCGCTGCCCGCGCCGCACCAGTTCCAGACCCAGCTCGTCTTCCAGCTTGCGCAGACGCATCGACAACGTCGGCTGCGTTATGTGGCAGCGTGCTGCCGCTTGGCCGAAGTGACGGGTCTCGTCGAGGGCGATCAGAAACTTGAGCTGCTTGATATCCATGGGCGCTTCGTCGTGACGGTGGCGACGCTGTCGCGGCGCGTAGGGCGCGCCTGCTCAGCAGTGTTCAAGCGCGATTCTAGCAGGCCACTCAATTCGGCACGGTGTCGTCCTCGGGCTGATCCCGGCGTTCGCCGACCCAGTGCTCGATCAGGTCGCGCAGTTGTGACATCTCTACTGGTTTGGCCATGTGACCGTCCATGCCGACCTGCCGCGCGCGTTCCTTGTGCTCGTTGAGGATATGCGCGGTCAATGCAACCACCGGAGTACGTTGGCGGCGTTCGGCAATTTCCCAGGCGCGCAGTTGCTCGGTTGCGGAGAAGCCATCAAGCACCGGCATTTCGCAATCCATCAGCACCAGGTCGTAGCGCTGCGCTTTCATCGCACTCAGCGCTTCTTCACCATTGCTGGCCGTATCGGGCTGCACGTTGAGCTTGCCGAGCATGCCGCGAATCACCTTGGTGGAAATGCTGTTGTCTTCGGCGACAAGGATGCGAAAATCTTCCGGTACCCTCAGCGGCGTGGTACTGAGGGCCATGGGAACACTCTGCCCACGCTGACGCTGGGCCAGTTCGTCAGCCAGGGTGGCCTTGAGGGTGTAGCCTGCCACCGGTTTGGCGAGGATGCGCTTGATGCCGGCATTGCGGGCAATGACCTTGCTCGGTGCATGGCTGATGCCGGTGAGCATGATGATCAGGATATCGTTGTTGAGGCTTGGGTCTTCCTTGATCTTCGCCGCCAACTGCATGCCACTCATGCCGGGCATGTCCTGATCGAGTAGCACCGCGTCGAAGTATTCGCGCATGTGCGCCTTGGTGCGCAGCAGGGCCAGCGCTTCCTTGCCCGATGGCACGCTGCTGACGTTCATACCCCAGGCATTGCACTGCTGCAGCAACACTTTGCGGCAGGTGTCGTTGTCGTCTACCACCAGTAGGCGGGTGCCCTGTAGCGTACCGTCGATATCAGTGCCTGGCTGTTGCAGGCGGGCGTTGTCCAGGGGGAGGGTCAACCACAGCGTCGACCCCTGGTTACCGCCATTCTGAATGCCGAACTCCCCGCCCATCAGACGAATCAACTGGCGCGCGATGATCAGCCCCAGGCGACCGCCCAGGCGGGTAGCTGACAGGAAGTCACTGCTCTGCAGTTCGGTATTGAGCAATGCGTCGCGCTCGCTGGCATTGAGTGGGTGGCCGCTGTCCTGCACGGCGAAGCGCAGGCGTGGTTGCTCACCACTGGTATCGAGTGCCACCACCAGGAGAATCTCGCCTTCGCTGGTCTGCTTGAAGGCATTGTCGAGCAGGCTCAGCAACGTCTGGCGCAGGCGTGTGGGATCACCGCTGACGATCCGTGGCACCTGTGGCTGAATAAAGCTGATCAGCTCGATTTTTTGCAATTCGGCCTTGGCACGGAAGATATCCAGGCAGTCTTCCGTGAGAGCGTTGAGGTCGAATTGCACGTCATCCAGTTCGATCTGCCCGGATTCCAGTTTGGAAATGTCGAGAATCTCGTTGATCAGGTTGAGCAGCTCGTTGCCGGAACTGTGGATGGTTTGTACATAGTCGCGCTGTTTCGCCGACAGGGGCGTACCGAGCAGCAGCTCGGTCATGCCCAGTACGCCATTCATGGGGGTGCGGATCTCGTGGCTGATCTTGGCCAGAAACTCGGCCTTGGCTTTTAGCTCGGCGTCATTGGCAGCCAGTGCGGTGCGTGCTCGTGAGGCAGCACGCTGCAACTGCCGCTGATGTTCGGCCAATGCTGCGCTGAGTACCACGCCGCTGAGGGTGGCGATGGTGAATACCCCGGTTACCAGCCAGCCGGGATCGAGCTGATCGAAACCGAGCAGAATCGGAATGAAGAGGCCGAAGCCAACGTTGAACACCACCATGCCGCTGACGATCAGCCGTGCCGACTGGTAGCCGTTATGCCAGTGCACAGCGCTGACTAGCAGCACGAACAAGGTGCCGAGGAATACCGTCAGGTACACCAGCGAGCTGTACCAGAGCAGGCCGGTGATCAGAATGGTCAGGCCCAGCGCCAGGGTCAGCAGCGCATGCCCCTGCAGCAGCCAGTTGAGCTTGCTGCGCTGCATCGGTGTATTGCGGAAGAAACCGAGGGCGAACGATGACAGGCAGAACGCGGCGATCAACGCGCTGATATCGGCGATCAGTGATTGGTTGTAACCGAGGCTTGGCACCCAGGCCGCGAGCATGCCCAGGTTGGCCGCTGCACAGGTTGCCAGGCCTGCGTGCAGCCCTGCCAGCCACAGGCTGCAGACCGAGCGCGCGTAGGCGAAGCGGATCAGGTTGTAGACCACCACCAGCAGCAGGGCGCCGAGCAGTGCGCCAAACAGGTAGGCCGGTTTTTCCAGGCTGACCAGTTCGCTCTCGTCGATGACCTTGAACCAGGCCATCAGCGGGTGGTTGGAGGTCATCCGTACATAGACCTCCCGCGCCTGCCCGTCATTGGGGAGGGACATCAGGTACGCACGCGAGGGCAGCGGGCGCGAACTCAGCGGCATCGATTCACCGGTGTGTACGCTTTGCTCAACCTGCGCGCCCTGCAGCAGGTAGTAATCAAGCAATTGCACACGAGGGGCGAACACCCAAAGCCAATAGGGTGCTTGGTGTTCAGGCACGTCGAAACGCAACCAGACGGCTTTCTGGCTGGGGGGGTAAGTAAAGGCGAGGTTATCGAGCGCAAGGAACTGGTTACGCCGGTTGCGCACGTCATCCAGGGTCATCTGGGCGCTGTCGTCGACGAAGACCGACCAGCCGCTGGCATAAGGCGCCGAGGCTTGATATGGCGCTGCCATGCTCGACAGGCAGGCGCCGGCCAATAGCAGGCTAACGAGTAAACCTATGGCAATCCTGAGCCGTCGCACGAGGCAGTCCCTTTGAGGTGATACGGCTGGATTATAGCCGGCCGTGGTGGCGCAAACTATGACACTGAGACGCTATCCTGACAGCCTGAGCACCCTGATGATCCGTGGTGCTCGAGTATTGCGGACGGGCGGCATCGATTGATGCCGCTGTCTTGTTACATCAGTTTTCGCCGCGCTCGCGTGCGATAGCACGGTAGCCGATATCGTTGCGGTGGAACATGCCGTTCCAGCGAATCTTCTCGGCCAGGCGGTAAGCCTGCTGCTGGGCGTCGGCAACGCTCGCACCGATGGCTGTGGCACAGAGCACGCGGCCGCCAGCAGTGACGACCTTGCCGTCTTTGAGCGCAGTACCGGCGTGGAACACCTTGCCTTCGAGGGTCGCGGCGTCGTCCAGGCCTTCGATTACGTCACCTTTGCCGTAGTCGCCCGGGTAGCCGCCAGCCGCCAGCACGACGCCGACGGTTGGGCGTGGATCCCAGCGTGCTTCGACCTTGTCCAGTGCCTTGGCCAGTGCGGCTTCGACCAGCAGCACCAGCGACGACTCGAGGCGCACCATGATCGGCTGGGTTTCCGGGTCGCCGAAACGGCAGTTGAATTCGATGACCTTGGGCTTGCCGGCTTTGTCGATCATCAGGCCTGCGTACAGGAAACCGGTGTAGACATTGCCCTCGGCTGCCATGCCGCGCACGGTGGGGTAGATGACTTCGTCCATCACCCGTTTATGCACTTCAGCGGTGACCACCGGGGCCGGCGAGTAGGCGCCCATGCCGCCGGTGTTCGGGCCGCTGTCGGCGTCGCCAACGCGCTTGTGATCCTGGCTGGTGGCCATCGGCAGCACGTTCTCGCCGTCGACCATGACGATGAAGCTGGCTTCTTCGCCGTCGAGGAATTCCTCGATCACTACCCGTGAGCCGGCTTCACCGAAGGCATTGCCGGCGAGCATGTCACGCACGGCATCTTCGGCTTCCTGCAGCGTCATGGCGACGATCACGCCTTTGCCTGCTGCCAAACCGTCGGCCTTGATGACGATTGGTGCGCCCTTCTCACGCAGGTAGGCCAGGGCTGGCTCCACTTCGGTGAAATTCTGGTAATCGGCGGTAGGGATATTCTGGCGCGCCAGGAAGTCCTTGGTGAAGGCCTTGGAGCCTTCCAGCTGAGCCGCCGCGGCGGTGGGGCCGAAGATATCCAGCTTGCGGGTGCGGAACAGGTCGACCACGCCTTTGACCAGTGGCGCTTCCGGACCAACGATGGTCAGTTGCACGTTCTTCTCGGCGAAATCGGCCAGTGCCTGAATATCCAGGACGTCGATGGCGATGTTTTCGCACTTGGCTTCGGTGGCGGTGCCAGCGTTACCCGGGGCGATGAAGACTTTCTCGATGCGCTTGTCCTGCGCCACTTTCCAGGCCAGGGCGTGTTCACGACCGCCGCTGCCGATGATCAATACATTCATGTCTTTCTCCCAATGGAGGCGGGCCTTGGGCCCGTTCGGTGGATAGTGCTTTTACTATTCACCCTGCAAATATCGAGGTCGCGATCGGGCTGGTAGATGCAAGGCGCCTGGTACCTCCTCAAGCGGAGTTGCCTACTGGCAATGAGCATTGAGGAGGTACCAGGCAACGCCGCAGATGCCTGTCCGAGTGAGGCCGATTTAGTGCCTAAAGTGGCGCATGCCGGTAAACACCATGGCAATACCGGCTTCGTCGGCGGCAGCGATCACTTCCGCATCGCGCATCGAACCGCCTGGCTGAATCACTGCAGTGATGCCATTGGCGGCGGCGTTATCCAGGCCATCGCGGAACGGGAAGAAAGCATCGGATGCCATCACCGAGCCAGCGACTTGCAAGCCGGCATGCTCAGCTTTGATCGCGGCGATGCGCGCGGAGTTGACGCGGCTCATCTGGCCGGCGCCGACGCCGATGGTCTGGCGGCCCTTGGCGTAGACGATGGCATTGGATTTGACGAACTTGGCCACTTTCCAGGCAAAGATCAGGTCGTGGACTTCCTGCTCGCTTGGCGCGCGCTGGGTGACGATCTTCAGGTCATCGGCGGTAATCATTCCGATATCACGGCTCTGCAGTAGCAGACCGCCGTTGACGCGTTTGTAGTCCCAGCCCGCCGCGCGTTCGGCCGGCCATTCGCCGCACTCGAGCAGGCGCACGTTGGCTTTGGTGGCGACCACTTCACGAGCCGCGGCGCTGATTTTCGGGGCGATGATCACTTCGACGAACTGGCGCTCGACGATGGCTTTGGCGGTTTCGCCATCCAACTCGCGGTTGAAGGCGATGATGCCGCCGAACGCCGATTCGGTGTCGGTGGCGTAAGCCAGTTCGTAGGCCTGGCGGATGCCGCCTTCGCTGTCCAGGGCCACGGCCACGCCGCACGGGTTGGCGTGCTTGACGATCACGCAGGCCGGCTTGACGAAGCTCTTCACGCATTCCAGTGCGGCGTCGGTGTCGGCCACGTTGTTGAACGACAGTTCCTTGCCCTGTAGCTGCACCGCGGTCGCCACGCAGGCTTCGCTGGCATGCTCGACGTAGAAGGCGGCTTTCTGGTGCGGATTTTCACCGTAGCGCATGTCTTGCGCCTTGATGAACTGAGCGCTGAAGGTGCGTGGGAACAAACTGCGGTCTTCGGTGGACAGTGTGTCGCGGCCCTGGTCGATGGTGCCCAGGTAGTTGGCGATCATGCCGTCATAGGCCGCGGTGTGCTCGAAGGCTTTGAGGGCCAGGTCGAAGCGCTGCGCGTAGCACAGGCCACCGATTTTCAAGGAGTCGATGACCGCGGCGTAGTCGCCGGCATTGACCACGATGGCCACGTCTTTGTGGTTTTTCGCAGCCGAACGCACCATGGTCGGCCCGCCGATATCAATGTTCTCGATGGCGTCGGCGAGGTCACAGCCCGGCTTGGCGACGGTGGCGGCGAAGGGATACAGGTTGACTGCCACCAGGTCGATCGGCTTGATGCCGTGCTCGTCCATCACCGCGCCGTCGAGGGCGCGACGGCCAAGGATGCCACCATGGATTTTCGGGTGCAGGGTCTTCACCCGGCCGTCCATCATTTCCGGGAAGCCGGTGTAGTCGGCCACTTCCACTGCTGCCACACCATTGTCCTTGAGCAGCTTGTAGGTGCCGCCGGTGGAGAGGATTTCCACGTTTAGGGCGACGAGTTCGCGGGCGAATTCGAGGATGCCGGTCTTGTCGGAGACACTGATCAGCGCGCGGCGGACGGGGAGGCGGGTGGTCTGGTCGGTCATTTCAGAGTCCATCAGAGCAGAGTATTAGCAAAAAAGGCGACTTCATCGAGTCGCCTTTTTCCGGAATGCAGGATCAGAGAAGGTCGTACTGCTTGAGCTTCTTGCGCAGGGTGCCGCGGTTCAGACCAAGCAGTTCGGAGGCTTTGGTCTGGTTACCTTTCACGTAATTCATGACGGTTTCCAGCAGCGGGGCTTCCACTTCGGTGAGCACCAGGTTGTAGACGTCGGTAACGTCCGCACCTTCAAGGTGAGCGAAATAGTTATGCAAGGCTTTTTCGACGCTGCCGCGCAGGGTCTGGCCTTCTTCGCTCGGCGTGTTGAGGTGTTGTTTCAAACTGGTGTTGTCGCTCACGGGTGCAATCCCACTTCCTAAGGTCTCGTTCAACATGGTCATGCGGCCACCCCATCTTCATCGTTATAGCGCTCACCGAAGAACTGGCGAACGCTTGCACACTGCGCCTCCTGGCTATCCAGACGATTGAACTCAGCTCGGAATTCGCGGGCGCCGGGCAACGTCGAGAGGTACCAACCGACGTGCTTGCGGGCGATGCGCACACCCATCACATCGCCGTAGAAGGCGTGGAGGGCGGCCAAGTGCTCGAGCAGAATGCGTTCAATCTCGGTCAGCGCAGGGGCGGGGCAGTGGGCGCCGGTGCGCAGGTAATGCTCTATTTCTCTGAAAATCCATGGGCGGCCCTGGGCTGCCCTGCCGATCAGCAAACCATCGGCTCCGGTGGCTGCCAGTACATGAGCGGCCTTTTCCGGTGAGTCGATGTCGCCATTGGCCAATACCGGGATGGATACCGCCTGTTTGATCGCGGCGATGGTGTCGTATTCGGCGTCGCCGGTGTACAGGTCGGCGCGGGTGCGGCCATGTACGGCCAGGGCAACGATGCCGCATTGTTCGGCGATACGCGCCACGTCGACACCGTTCTTGTTCTGTCTGTCCCAGCCGGTGCGGATCTTCAGCGTGACCGGGACGTCTACCGCAGCCACTACCGCTTCGAGGATCGCCTGCACCAGCGGCTGATCCTTGAGCAGGGCAGAGCCCGCAGCCTTGTTGCAGACCTTCTTGGCCGGGCAACCCATGTTGATGTCGATGATCTGGGCGCCCAGTTGCACGTTGGCTCGGGCTGCCTCTGCGAGCATCTGCGGGTCGCCACCGGCGATCTGTACGGAGCGTGGCTCCGGATCGCCGCTGTGGATCATGCGCAGGCTCGATTTACGCGTATTCCACAGGCGCACATCGCTGGTAACCATCTCCGACACCACCATACCGGCGCCAAGGCGGCGGCAAAGCTGTCGGAACGGCTGATCGGTGACGCCGGCCATTGGGGCCAGGATCAGTCGATTGGGCAATGTATAGGGGCCGATGCTTAGCGCCGACATAGGGCTTCCCTGCTCAAGAGACGTGCTGTTGAGGCCAGTAGGAGAGTGCGAAAAAGGGTGGAGATCATACCCGCTCTGAATGACCGGATAAAGATCGTTTTGAACAAAATCTGAACAGTTGGCCTGTGGCTTCCGGTCGCGCTGCCCGATTGCCTTGTTGCAGACGGCTTTCTACTGAAAGCCGTTGATCGGCTAGGCGCGCCTTACTCCGGCGAGTGGAAGTTGAGGCTGTAGTTCACTGCCCGAGCGCCAGGGTCGAGGATGTCGAGGGCGATATGGATCGGTGTTTGCGGCGGCATCTCCGCCTGGCCGGCCAGTTCGCCCGCCAAGTATTCGCTGGGTTTGAAGCGGCGACTGGCGATCAACTGGCCGTTAAGGTCGGCAAAGCGCATCTCCAATAGCGGGAATGGCTGGGAGAAGGGCGCGCGATTGTAGAGGATCGCGTCGACTACCAGTGCCCCGCTGAATTCGGGGTGGCTGCGTACTACCAGGTTGCTGCTCTTGATCTGGTCGATATCGACCTTGGATGGCAGGCTGCAGCCGAGCACCGGGCAGGCTTGTTCGAACCAGGGGCGGTATTGATCCTGGCGCGCCAGTTCGGCGTAGTGATAAATCACGTACTGGCCGGCCAGCGCGCTAATCGCGAGTAGGTTGAGCAGGCCCCAGCCCAGCCAGCGGCCCCAGGGTTTGCGCGGTGGTTGCCAGTCGAGCTGCAGCGGCTCTTCCTCAAGCTCGAAGAGCGCGTCGTCACGCAGGTTCGGTTCGCTGCGTGAGCGAGTGCGTGGGACGCTCTTCTGTTTGGGTGGCTGCGGTTCATCCAGATCGTCGTCCGGGTGTTCAGGCTCGATGGTGGCAGGTTCGTTATCGCGTTGCGCGCTGAGGCTGAAGCTCGGTTCAGCATCTTCGCGCGTCGTGCTGCGTTTTTGGGGGGCGTCGATCAGGTCGCGGATGCCGGGTGTCTTTGGAATCGGTGGCACATCGTCAGGCACGCTGGTGCTGGGCGGTGGCGGCTGACCGAAGTCCGGCGAGTCGCCGAATGACTGCTCGATCAGCGGTTCGAGCTCCAGTTTGCTGACCGGCGGATCGTCGCGCAGCAGTGCCTCGGCCCAGCGCTCGTCATCGGCGGGCTCGTTATCTTCTTCCGGTTGGTCGAAACGTGGCGTCTGTCGCGAGAGCTGGTCAAGCTCCAGGAACTGGCGAGAGAGCTGCTGTTCCTGTGCTTCGAGCTTGGCCAGCTCTTCGTCCAGATCCAGATCATCGAGATCGAGGTCGTCGTGAATCCACAGCGTCTCGTCATCGAGCTTGCTGGCAGGCTTGGCTGGCGCCGCCGCTTCTGGCGCAATACTCGGTGCAGGTGCAGGTGCAGGTGCAGGTGCAGGTGCAGGTGCAGGTGCAGGTGCAGGTGCAGGTGCAGGTACCTTGGGTGCTGTAGGCGCGGCCGCACGCATGTCCGGGATGTTATGACCCTGCTCGCGCAACTGGCGAGCGGCGTTGAACACCTGCAGGCAGGCGCCACAGCGCACTGAACCCTGGGCAATACCGAGCTGAGCCAAGTTCACGCGGAAGCTGGTGCTGCAGTTCGGGCATTGGGTGATGAAACTTTCGGTCATGCGCAATCCGGCGGCCGGCGTGGCGGCGAAAACGGTCGGTTAGTCTAACTCAACTGCCTGACGAGCCAACACTTCGGCATCAGCGGCGTCGGGCGATTGCGACCTGCGTAGCCTGGATTAGCCAAGGGCGTAATCCGGGGGCGGCCAGTCAGTCACTTGCTCTGATCAGCGGCGTACACCGCTGATACGTACCCAGCCATCCAGCGTTGCGGTTGGGTCAAGCAGAAACTCTGACGCGTAGGCAGCGCGCACTTCCTCGGCCTGCTCGGCGAGAATGCCTGACAGTGCCAGACGGCCGCCGTTTTTCACCAGGCGAGTGATCTGCGGTGCCAGGCTGACCAGTGGCCCGGCAAGAATGTTGGCCACCACCACATCTGCGGCTTCTTGGGGCAGGTCGGCCGGCAGGTAGACCGGGAAGCGTTCCTCGGCGATGCCATTGCGCCCGGCATTGTCACGGGAGGCTTCCAGTGCCTGGGGGTCGATATCGGTACCGACTGCGCGTGGTGCGCCGAGCAGCAGTGCGGCGATCGCCAGGATTCCCGAGCCGCAGCCGAAGTCCAGCACGCTGCAGCCTTCCAGTTCCTGGCCATCGAGCCATTGCAGGCACAGCGAGGTGGTTGGGTGGGTGCCGGTGCCAAACGCCAGGCCGGGGTCGAGCAGCAGGTTGACTGCGTCCGGCTCGGGTGCTTCGTGCCAGCTGGGTACGATCCACAGGCGTTGGCCGAAGCGCATCGGCGCGAAGCCGTCCATCCAGCTGCGCTCCCAATCCTGGTCGGCAATCGCCTCGAAGTGATGCTCGGGCAATTCGCCGCCGGTCAGCAGCTGCAAATGGGCGCTCAGGGCCTCGGCATCGGTGTCGGCTTCGAACAGGGCGAGCAGATGGGTGTTGCTCCACAGGGGCGTGGTGCCCAGATCCGGCTCGAAGATAGGCTGATCTTCGGCATCCATGAAGGTAACCGATACCGCGCCAACTTCGAGCAGGGCATCTTCGTAGGTTTCAGCCTGTTCTGGGGTGATGGCGAGGCGCAGTTGTAACCAGGGCATGGATGGCTCCCGTGCAGGCAGCCTCGAGGCGGAGGCTCGGGCTGCAGAAAAAAGGCGGTCAATGATAATACGACCGGAAAAAACAAGGGAGCGGCCTTAGCCGCTCCCTGTCATGCACACAACATACTGCTCGTTGCTTAGTGCTTATCCATACCCAGTTTCTTTTCCAGGTAGTGGATATTCACGCCGCCTTCGCAGAAGCCCTTGTCCACAACCAGGTTGCGGTGCAGAGGCACGTTGGTCTTGATGCCGTCGACGACGATTTCTTCCAGGGCATTGCGCATGCGGGCCAGGGCCTCGTCACGGGTGGTGCCGTAGGTGATCAGCTTGCCGATCAGCGAGTCGTAGTTCGGCGGTACGGTGTAGCCGCTATACAGGTGCGAGTCGACACGTACGCCGAAACCGCCTGGCGCGTGGAAGTGCTTCACCTTGCCGGGGCAAGGCATGAAGGTATCCGGGTCTTCGGCGTTGATGCGGCACTCCAGAGCGTGGCCCAGAAGCTTTACATCTTCCTGCTTGTACGACAGTTTGTTACCCGCGGCGATGCTGAGCATTTCCTTGACGATGTCGATACCGGTGACCATTTCGGTGACCGGGTGCTCGACCTGTACGCGGGTGTTCATCTCGATGAAGTAGAAACGACCGTCTTCATAGAGGAATTCGAACGTGCCGGCACCGCGGTAGCCGATTTCGATACAGGCATCGACGCAGCGCTTGAGCACTTCGGCGCGGGCCTTCTCGTCGATCATCGGAGCCGGGGCTTCTTCCAGTACCTTCTGGTGACGGCGTTGCAGCGAGCAGTCGCGGTCATAGAGGTGGATGGCGTTGCCTTGGCCGTCGGAGAGCACCTGGACTTCCACGTGACGTGGATTGCCGAGGAATTTCTCCAGGTAGACCATTGGGTTACCGAACACCGAACCGGCTTCGCTGCGGGTCAGTCGAGCCGACTTGATCAGCTCTTCTTCTTTCCACACCACGCGCATGCCGCGACCACCGCCGCCGCCAGCGGCCTTGATGATCACCGGGTAGCCGACTTCGCGGGCAATTGCCAGAGCGGTTGCTTCGTCTTCTGGCAGCGGGCCGTCAGAGCCAGGCACCACGGGTACGCCAGCTTTGATCATGGCCTGCTTGGCCGACACTTTGTCACCCATCAGGCGAATGGTGTCGGCTTTCGGGCCGATGAAGGCAAAACCGGAGTTTTCCACCTGCTCGGCGAAATCGGCATTTTCCGCGAGGAAGCCGTAGCCGGGGTGGATGGCGGTCGCACCGGTGACTTCCGCGGCACTGATGATCGCCGGGATGTTCAGGTACGACAGGTTACCGGGTGCCGGGCCGATGCAGACCGACTCATCGGCCAGGGCCAAGTGCATCAGTTCGCGGTCGGCAGTGGAGTGCACCGCTACGGTCTTGATGCCCAGTTCTTTACAGGCACGCAGGATGCGCAGGGCAATCTCGCCGCGGTTGGCGATCAGAACTTTTTCCAGCTTCTGCATTACGGGTTCCCCGTGCATCAGACGATGGTGAACAGCGGTTGATCGTATTCCACCGGCTGGCCGTTTTCGCCCAGGATGGATTCGATCGTGCCGCTGGTTTCGGCCTCGATGTGGTTCATCATCTTCATCGCTTCAACGATGCAGAGGATGTCGCCTTTCTTCACGGTCGAACCGACTTCAACGAAGTTGCCCGAGGTTGGCGAAGCAGCGCGGTAGAAAGTACCGACCATTGGCGAACGCACTACGGTGCCGTTCAGCTTGGCAGCAACTGGTGCGGCGGCTTCGGCAGCAACCGGAGCGGCTGCTGCAACTGGTGCCGGAGCCGGTGCATAGACAGGCTGGGCATAGGCCGGTTGTTTGCCGTGACGGCTGATGCGTACGGACTCTTCGCCTTCCTTGATTTCCAGTTCGTCGATGCCGGACTCTTCCAGCAGCTCGATCAGTTTTTTGACTTTGCGAATATCCATAGGTGTTCAACTCCCAGTCTGGTCAGGGTCGTTCAAGTTGTGCGAATGAACCGCCGCTTCAAGGCGCCGGTTTCAGGTGTTTTGGCTCGCCAGGTTTTCCAGGGCCGCCTCGAGGGCCAGCCGATAACCGCTGGCGCCGAGACCGCAGATCACGCCTACCGCCACGTCGGAAAAGTAGGAGTGATGCCGGAAAGGCTCGCGCTTGTGCACATTGGAGAGGTGCACTTCGATGAATGGGATGCTCACCGCCAGCAACGCGTCACGTAATGCGACGCTGGTGTGAGTGAAGGCGGCAGGGTTGATGATGATGAAGTCGACGCCTTCGCCTCTGGCAGCATGGATACGGTCGATCAACTCATACTCGGCATTGCTCTGCAGGTACAGCAGATGATGGCCGGCCTCGCGGGCACGTTGCTCCAGGTCGAGATTGATCTGCTCGAGGGTCGTGGCGCCATAGGTGCCGGGCTCTCGGGTACCGAGCAGGTTCAAATTGGGGCCGTGCAAAACCAGTAGGGTCGACATGATCCGGGCTTCCTTCTTTTTAGCTGCGCGGACTCTGCCAGAAGTGCCGTAGGGATGTCCAGTTTTCGGGAGTAGTCGGCACGATGTCCGCATCTTTCGCCGAAGATGTGACCGAATTGCCTAAAAACGTTCTCGTGCTTGATTCAGGCGTTCGGAAAAGCCCGCAGCGTCAATCTCGCCGACCACCCGCAGGTCGTGCAATTCCTGGCCGCGGCCATCGAACAGCTGGATCGCCGGCGGACCGAACAGCTGATAGCGGTCGAGCAGCGCGCGTTGGGCTGCCGTGCTGTCTGTCATGTCGAAACGCAGCAGATGATAGTCAGCCAACTGCGGGCCGACCTGTGGTGAATTGAACACCTCGCGCTCGATTTTCTTGCAGCTGATGCACCAGTCGGCATACCAGTCGAGCAGCAGTGGCTGGCCTGCGCCCTTGGCCTGCGCCAGGGCTGCGTCCAGTTCCGCAGGGGTGCTGATGGTTTGCCAACTGCCGGCTGTCGTGGTGTTCTGCTCGGCGCCCGCCGAACCACTGCCCAGCGGTCGCAGCGGGTCGTCGCGGCCTTGCAGGGCGCCCGTCCAGGCTGCCAGGGCGTAGACCAGCAAAACCAGGCCGGCGAGCTGGGCCAGTTTGTCCCGCGCGCTTTTCGGCGTGAACTCCAGCGCTCCCAGGAACAGCGCGACGCCAGCGGCCAGCAGGCCCCATAGCGCCAGCGACAAACTGCCGGGCAAGACTCGTTCGAGCAGCCACACCGATACCGCCAGCAACATCACGCCAAAGGCGTTGCGCACAGCGACCATCCAGGTGCCCGATTTGGGTAGCAGCGCGCCGCCGCCGGCTGCGAAGATCACCAGCGGCGTGCCCATGCCCAAACCGAGCGCGAACAGCTGCAGCGCGCCACCAACGGCATCGCCGGTACTACTGATATAGAGCAGTAGCGCGGTGAACGGCGCGGTGATGCAGGGGGAAACGATCAGGCTGGAAAGCACGCCCAGGGTCGCTGCGCCGGCCAGAGTGCCACCTTGTGTCTGCGCTGCCTTGCGATCGAGACGCTCGCGGATGAAGGCCGGCAGGCGCAGTTCGAAGACGCCGAACATGGCCACTGCGAACAGTGCGAAGAACAGCGCGAATGGCACCAGAATCCACGGCGATTGCAGCATCGCCTGCAGGTTGAGCTTGGCGCCGAACAGACCCATCAATGCACCCAGTGCGGCGTAGCAGGCGGCCATTGGCAGCACGTAGGCCAGCGACAATGCCAGCCCACGGCCGCGACTCGGCCGGCCGCGTAGCACCACGCCGGAGAGGATCGGCAGCATGGGCAGCACGCATGGCGTGAAGGTCAGCGTCAGACCGGCAGCAAACATCAGCGCCAGATCGGTCCAGCTCCAGCCCGCTTTGCTCGGCAGCGCTTCGCCGCTCGAAGCGGTAACCCCGCCATTGATGGCCAGTGTCTCGGTTTCCGGTGGATAGCACAGGCCTTTATCGGCGCAGCCCTGGTAGGTGACAGCGAGGTTGAGTGGGCCATTGTCCGGATTGTCGAGCGGCACCTCGACATCCAGCACCTCGTAGAACACCTGCACGTCGCCAAAATACTGGTCGTTCTTGTGCAGGCCTTCCGGCACTTCCACGGGCGCGCCGGCCAGCGCAGCGGGTTCGACCTTGAACTTGAACTGGTGACGATAGAGGTAATAGCCCTCGGCCGCGACGAAACGCAGGGTCGCGGAAGTGGGCGTGCTGTTCACCAGGCTCAGCTTGAACGCCTCGCGCACCGGCAGGAAATCCGCGCTGTTGTTCAGCGCCTGGCCGAGCGGCGCCGCATTCGGGCGGCTATCGAAAACACCCGCGCCAGCAGGCAGGACGACGAGCAACAGCAGCAGGCAGAGGAAACGTGGCATGGGCATCTCGTGGGGCGTTGATGGCGCCATGATAACGGAGCCAGCGAGCTACGCCATGGGGTGTGCTGTAAGTGGTGGTTGCGCCAGGTGGCTGTCACCAGCCGTTGCGCTCGGTTGCTGCGGCATAAGGCCGCGAGCCTGTGGGCGCTTGCTGGGGCGCAAAGCGAGGAATGTTGACGCGGTTCGCGGCCGATCCACGAAAATGACTGGGCCGAAGCCCATCAACCTTCCACTGAGCGCGCCTTCAGACCGAGTCAATAGTAGCCTGGCATTACCGGCCGCTGGGAGTTGCGAGCCACAGGTCGCGGCGCGCCAGGTGCCAGGCCAGGGCGCCCAGCGTCAGGCCGCGCAGGGCCATGAAGGCCAGGAACGCCATCCACAGGCCGTGGTTGCCAAAGCCCTGCAGTGCCAGGGCGATTGGCAGGCCGAGGGCCAGGGCCACGAGCATGGCGTTGCGCATCTCCCGGGCACGGGTGGCGCCGATGAACAGGCCGTCGAGCAGATAACTCCACACCGCGAACAGCGGCAGTAAGGCGAGGTAGGGCAGGTAGTGCCCAGCCGTTTCGCGTACCACTGGGATGTTCGTCTGCAGGTTGACGAACAGGTGGCCGCCCGCGCCAAACGCCAGCGCGAAAAGCAGGCTGGCCAGCAGCGACCAGAAACCGGCGACGATCAGGCTACGCCTGAGCGCCAGGCGGTCGCGCGCGCCGATGGCGTGACCGCACAGCGCCTCGACCGCGTGGGCCAGCCCATCCAAGGCATAGGCCGTGACCAGCAGACCATTGAGCAGCAGCGCGTTGGCTGCCACGGTGGCGTCGCCCAGGCGTGCCCCCTGAATGGTGATCAGCAAAAACACCGCCTGCAGCGCCAGAGAGCGCAGGAAGATATCGCGATTGACGCCCAGCAGCGCGCTCCAGCTCTGCCACTTGCCCATCGCCGCCCATTGGGTGCTGCCAGGATGACGGCGCAGGGCGCCACGGGTCAGCGCCAGGCCCACCAGCAGCCCACCCCATTCAGCCAGCACCGCCGCGCGGGCAGCGCCAACGACTTCCCAGTCGAGGCCCAGCACGAACCACAGCGACAGCACGATGTTCAGCAGGTTGGTGACTAGCAGCATCACCAGGGGCGCGCGCGCGTTCTGGGCGCCGAGCAGCCAGCCGATCAAGGCGAAGTTGGCCAGTGCGGCCGGCAGGCCGAGCAGGCGGGTGTGCAGAAAGTCGCGGGTCAGGGCATCCAGCTCGGCCGACGGATTCATCAGCCCCAAGGCCAGACCGCTGAAGGGAACCGCCAGCGCACCGAGGGTCAGTGCCAGCAATGCGGCGAGCAGCAGGCCCTGCACCAGCACCTGGCGCAATGCGCCGCCATCCCCCCGGCCACAAGCCTGGGCGGCGAAGCCCGTGGTGCCCATGCGCAGAAAACCGAGCAGCCCGACGATCAGGATATACAGGCTGCTGCCCACCGCCACGGCGCCCAATTGATGAGCGTGGGGCAGGTGACCGACCACGGCTGTATCGACCAGCGCCACCAGTGGCACGGACAGGTTGGAAAGAATCATCGGTGCAGCCAGCGCCCAGACCTTGCGGTGGGTCGGCGCGTGGCGCCAGGCATCACGAAACATGCGGGGGCTCCATCGGGGTTGCGCAGTATAAAGCGGCGTGCGATGACAGCGGGCAGCTTTAGGGATGTGGCCGTTGAACGTTTTTCGGCGGCAGTGGAGATGGCATGCGTGCGGCGCTTCTGGGATAGTTGCCAGGCTCAGCGCAACCCGCAAGGCGGCGGCCAGTCGTTCACAAGACGAAAACGGCCGCTCTGGCACCGTCGGTGCTCTCTTCGTGCCAATCCGGCACTACCAGGCGAGGCATCCACTCGCCGCTGGATCTGCTGCGTCCCTGGCTGCTGCCGAGGCGTAAGCGCTTAAAACAACTAGAACCACGATCCAATAAAGGACGCATCATGAAACTCACTGGTTTTTTCGCGGCTGTGGCCGCGACTGCTGCACTGACTGCAGGCTTTTCTGCGCAGGCGCGTGAATATTCCGTGTCCACCGTATTGTCGGATGCGTTCCCCTGGGGGCAGGCCGCGCAGAAGTGGGCGGATCTGGTCAATGAGCGCTCCGAAGGACGCATCACTTTGCGGGTCTACCCGAACGCGCAACTGGTTGCCGGTGATCAGACCAAGGAGTTCTCGGCGATGCGCTCCGGGCTGATCGACATGGCCGTGGGCTCGACCATCAACTGGTCGCCGCAGGTGCCTGAGCTGAACCTGTTTTCCCTGCCATTCTTGATGCGCGACAACGCTGATCTGGATGCCATCACCCAGGGCGAGGCGGGCAAACTGTCGTTCGCCGCTATCGAGGCGCGCGGTATCGTGCCCCTGGCCTGGGGCGAGAATGGTTTTCGTGAGGTCTCCAACTCATCAAAACCGGTGCGCGCACCGGCCGATCTGGCTGGCATGAAGATCCGCGTGGTCGGCTCGCCGTTGTTCCAGGACACCTTCAGCGCACTGGGTGCCAACCCTACGCAGATGAGCTGGGCGGATGCCAAACCGGCGCTGACCACCGGCGCGGTGGACGGCCAGGAAAACCCGCTGTCGGTATTCGATGTGGCGCGGGTCGATCAGGTTGGCCAGAAGTACCTGACGCTGTGGCACTACATGGCCGACCCGCTGATCTTCGCGGTCAACCAGCGCGTGTGGAAAACCCTGCCAGAGGCTGATCGCAAATTGCTCGAGCAGGCGGCAATCGACGCCGGCAAGTGGGAAGTCGAGCTGTCGCGCAGCCAGCAGGCCAAGCGCCTGGAAGACATCCGCAGCCGGGGTGTCGAGGTGGTCGAGCTGAGCGCTGCCGAGCGTCAGACGTTCGTCGACGCGACCCAGAGTGTTCACGAAAAGTGGGCGTCGAAGATCGGTGACAAACTGCTCGACGCGGCCCGTAGCGCCATTGCCAAACCCTGATCGTTGTAGGGAGCCGGCGCCGGCTCCCGTTGTGAGGACGTCATGAACAAACCAGCGGACGCGCCGCTCGAGCGCGGACTCGCCACCCTGGCGCTGCTGATCATCAGCCTGATCAGCCTGGCCAACGTGGTGGTGCGTTATTTCACCAATGCATCCTTTGCCTTTACCGAAGAACTGTCGGTCTTTCTGCTGGTGGTGCTGACCTTTGCCGGTGCCTCGGTGGCGCTGCGCCGCAACCGGCACATTCGTATCGGCTTTCTCGAGCGCCTGTGCCCGGCCCTGCGCACGCCGCTGATCATCGTGCAATGGCTGGCCTGCACGCTGGTGCTCGGACTGGTGCTGTGGTTCGGCGGGCAATTCGCCCTCGAGGAATACCAATGGCAATCCGAGTCCCCTGGCCTGGGTCTGCCCAACTGGTGGTACGTGGTCTGGCTGCCGCTGCTGAGCCTGTTGATGTTCGTGCGCCTGAGCCAGATGACTCTGGATCGCTTGCGTGGGAGCGAACACGATGAGTCCTGATCTCTGGCTGATCGCCAGTTTTCTGCTGCTATTGCTGATCGGTGTACCAGTGGCCTTCGCCCTCGGCCTGTCCGGTGCGATTGGCATCATTGCCGGCTTGTCGCCGGACATGCTCGCGACCTTGGGCACCAACACTTATAACGGTGTGGCCAAGTACCCGCTGATCGCCATTCCGCTGTTCATCCTCACCGGCCTGGTGTTCGAAAAGGCCGGCGTAGCATTGCGTCTGGTGCGCTTTGCCCAGGCGATGATCGGCCCGCGGCATGGCGGGTTGGCGATGGTCGCGGTGCTGGTCTGCCTGATCATGGGCGGCATGAGTGGCTCCGGGCCGGCGGATGCCGCTGCGGTGGCCATGGTGATGCTGCCGAGCATGACCAAAGCCGGTTACCCCAAGCCCTTTTCCGCGACGCTGATCGCCGCATCGGCGTCGACGGCCATTCTGATTCCGCCCTCGATTGCGCTGATTCTCTATTCAATCGTGGTGCCCGGTGTCGACCTGCGTGCGCTGTTCGCCGCCGGTCTGTTTCCCGGGATTCTGGCCGGTGCGGTGTTGTTGCTGCCGATCTGGCTGCTGGCGCGTCACTACGGCTGGGAGTCGCCCGAAGGTGCTGAGCGGCCACCGCTGTGGCCAAGCTTTAAGCAGGCGATTCCGGCACTGCTGGCGCCGGTGCTGATTCTGGGTGGTTTGCGCAGTGGCCTGTTCACCCCTACGGAAGCGGCGGTGGTCGGGGTTGCCTATGGCGTGGCGGTGGGGCTGTTCGTCACCCGGGAGTTGGACTGGCGCAGCCTGTGGCGCCTGTGTGGCGAGGCGGGGGTAATTTCCGGTGTGGTGATGCTGATCATCGCCCTGGCCGGCATCTTCGCCTGGGCCGGCACCATGCTTGGCACGTTCCGGCACATGGCCGAATGGCTGATCTCGCTGTCCGATAACGGCACGGTCTTGCTGATTTTGGTGATGGTCGCGGTGCTGCTGGCGGGCATGTTGCTGGACGCCATTTCGATCTACCTGATCCTCATGCCGATCCTGATTCCGGTGATGCAGCACTTCGGCTGGAACCCGGTGTGGTTCGGCATTCTGCTGGCCATGAACATCGCCATTGGCCAGTTCACGCCGCCCGTGGCGATCAACCTGATGGTCACCGCCGAAGTCGCGAAGATTCGCCTCGAGCAGACCATCGGCTGGGCGCTGTTATTCGTCGTGGTGATGGGCTGTGCACTGGTGCTGGTTGCCGTGTTCCCAGAAATCGCCCTGTGGCTGCCACGGGTACTTGGCTACGCGGTGGATTGATGAGGGGTTGAGGGTTGGCGCCTGGGTTGTAGGCGGCTGGCGTGAACCCTCAAGAGGTTAACCGGGCTGGTCGAGCAATGCGCTTGTGCTGCCCGGTGGCCGACGAGGGGTTGCCTTGGCTGATTGAAAATTATTATCAGCGGATATATGTTCGCAACCCGTTTCCAGCACGAGATTGCCGAGTGCGCCCGCCCCACGACTTCGATGCCCAGGAAGGCCAGTTCCAGCACCATGCCGGCGAATTGCTGCGCTTCTTCACCCGCCAGGTGAAGTGCGACGAGCTGGCGGCCGACCTGCGTCAGGAAACCTGGCTGCGCTTTCAGCGCCGTGGCACGGGAGAAGTGGAGAATCTGCGTGCCTTTCTTTATCGCATCGCCCGTAACCTGATCATCGATCACCGTCGTCAGCAACAGGCGCGGCCCGTGCAGGAAAGCGTGTCGGTGGAACTGGAGTCGGATCAGCCTGGTCCCGAGCAGATCGTCGGTGATGGTCAACAGCTTGCCCGCCTGCAAGATATTCTTCACGATCTGCCCCCACATTTGAGCCAGGCGCTGCTGTGGAACCGCCTCGATGGCTTGACCCAGAAGGAAATCGGCCAGCGCCTCGGTGTTTCCGAAAGCATGGCCGGGCGCTATATCCTCAAGGCCCTGGAGCAGTGTCAGCAGAAAATGGACTTGATGTCGTGACCACCGATTCTTCGCTTCTCGCCCAGGCTCGAGAGTGGCAGGTACTGCTGCATTCCGGCCGCGCCAGCGCTGCCGACCGGGCCGCCGCTAATGCATGGCGCTGTGCTTCGCCGGCCCATGAGCAGGCCGCCAGTGAGGTGGATCGGTTGTGGGCTTTGTTGGGGCAGCTTGGCGAGCAGCCCGCGCCTGCGCTGGTTCTGCCACTACGCCGTGGCCGGCGGCTGCGTTGGGCGGTGCCACTGGCCAGCGCCGCCATGCTGCTCCTGGCCCTCTGGTTGCCCCAGGGCACCTGGGTGGGCTGGTACGCCGACCTGGCGACCGCTCCGGGCGAAGTGCGCATCGTCGAATTGGAAGATGGCACGGTGCTGACGCTCAATGGCGCCACCGCGCTGGACTGGAGCATCAGCGAAGGGCGCCGGAGCATTCGTCTGTATCGTGGTGAAGCGGACTTCCAGGTGGCCAAGGATGCCAGCCGGCCGTTCTTCGTCGAGGCCGGGCCAGCGCGTATTCGCGTGACCGGTACGCGCTTTGATGTCGACTACAGCGGTGGCCAGGTGGTACTGGCTGTGACCGAAGGGCAGGTGCAGGCCAGCGATGCCCGCGAGCAACCGCTGCCAGTAGGTGCGAACCAGCAGGTGCGCTGGAGCGGTGATCAACTGGAGCCTGTGCAGCCACTCGATGCCCGTCAGCAACTGGCCTGGCAGCGCGGCAAACTGGTGTTTCGTGCACAGCCTCTGAGCGAGGTGTTCGCCGAGCTAGAGCGCAGCCAGAGCCAGCGGGTGATCTTTCTCGACCAGAGCGTGCGTGACCTGAAGGTGACCGGAGTCTTCGCCCATGACGACCCGCAGGCGGTGCTGCGCGCCATCGAAAGCAACTTGCCCGTGCGCCTGGTAAGGCTGCCCGGGCTGCTGCTGGTGAGCCGCAGCTAAGGTTTTCGCAGCGCGGTCTTCAGCGATGCCGGGCCGGTCTTGCAGGTGCCACGATAGATATTTAGCGGCTGACGTAAAAATACTTACGTTCCTGGTTCAGAAACGCATCGGCGTTTCGTCTTCCGTTTCTGCAAATGCGACTTTTTCGCATGAACTTTGGCAGAACACAGGAAACCCAGCATGCGCATGACGCGTTCTCCTCTTTTCCAGGCACTGGCTGCCGCCCACCTGCTGCTCGTTGCCACGACCGCGTCAGCGCTGGAGTTCGACCTGCCTGCCCAGCGCCTCGATGCTGCGCTGACCGATTTCGCCGAACAGGCCAATGTGCGTCTGCTCTACGACGCCAGCCTGACCCAGAGTGATCGTCAGGCACCGGCCTTGAAGGGCGATTACTCGGTCGCTGAAGGCCTGCAATTGCTGCTGCAGGGCAGTGGCCTCAGCTACCAGATCGACCAGCAGGGCACCGTGACCCTGGTGCCGCTCAGCCAGGGCAACGACGCCCTGCAACTCGGCGCCACCACCGTCAGCGGCCAGGCCGAAGGCCGCCTCGATCTGCCCGTGGAATACGCCGGTGGCCAGGTTGCCCGAGGTGCGCGCATCGGTATGCTGGGCAATCAGGACATGCAGGATGTGCCGTTCAGCGCGGCCAGCTACACCAACGAACTGATCGATAATCGTCAAGCGCGCAGCCTTGGTGAGGTGTTGGCCAGTGATCCGGCGATTCGCCAGTCCAACGGCTTCGGCAACTTCTCCCAGGTGTTCGTGGTGCGCGGTTTCCAGCTGTACAGCGACGAGATCGCCTTCAACGGTCTGTACGGCATCCTGCCGCGGCAGATCATTTCCACCGAGGCCGTGGAACGTGTGGAGGTTTTCAAAGGCGCCAATGCCTTTCTCAATGGTGTGGCACCTGGTGGTAGCGGCGTCGGCGGCACGATCAACGTGATTTCCAAGCGCGCCGAGGATACCCCCAATCGCAGCATTACCCTCGATTACGCCAGTGATTCGCGTGTTGGCGGGCATATCGACCTGGGCCAGCGTTTCGGCGAGGACAATCGCTTCGGGCTACGCGTCAACCTGGCCAAGCGTGATGGCGAAGCGGCGGTGGACGGTGAGCATTCACATTTCAGCCTGGCGGCTGTCGGCGTGGATTACCGCGGTGACAGGCTGCGCGTCTCGACTGATTTCGGCTACCAGAAGCAGCGTATCAATGAAGGCCGAGCGGTCATCAACCTGGCTGCGTCAACCGCTGGGCTAGGCGGCAAGCTCCCCAAGGCACCGGACTCGGACGCCAACTACGCGCAGCCTTGGAGTTGGTCGCAGTTGGAGGATACCTATGGCATGTTCAACGCCGAGTACGACCTCAGTGATAACTGGACGGCCTACCTGGCCGGCGGCGGAAAGTACACCCGCGAGAATGGTGTGTATTCCTCGCTGTTTCTCGCCTCGTCGAATGGAGATGGTCGGGTCGGTCGTCTCTATTCGCCGCTCGACCAGGAAACCCTCAGCTCGGTAGGCGGCTTGCGTGGTCGTGTGCAGACCGGTGCGATCAGTCATCAACTGAACTTCGCGGTCAACGGTTTGTGGCAGGTAAAGCGCAATGCCTTCGAGTCGACCATCGCAGCCAATCGCTTGCCGGGCAATCTGTACGATCCCTTCCCAAGCCCCGAGCCGATACCCAGTGTCAGTGGTGATATCCATGATCCACGCAAGACGGCCAAACTCACGACCCGCAGTGCTGCCATTTCCGACACGCTGGGCTTCATGGACGACCGCCTGCTGCTGACGCTGGGCTTGCGTCGGCAGAGCCTGACCTCTGACTCCTGGAACGCGAACAGCGGAGTTCGTGGGACGCCTTATGATGAGAGCATCACCACGCCGGCCTATGGCGTGGTGTTCAAGGCCACGGACGTCGTGTCGCTGTACGCCAACCGCATCGAATCTCTGCAGCAGGGGCCGACCGCGCCTACCGCGGCGGTCAACAACGCCGGGCAGACATTCGCGCCTTATCGTTCCAAACAGATCGAGGCGGGCATCAAGCTGGATTGGGGCACCTTCGGTGGTAGCCTGGGTGTCTATCGGATCGAGCAACCGCAAGGAATTACTCAGGGCGGTACGTTCAGCGTGGATGCTGAACAGCGCAACCGCGGCGTCGAGTTGAACCTGTTCGGTGAGCCGGTATCCGGGCTGCGTGTACTGGCTGGGGCGACCTGGATGGACACCGAGTTGCGAGGCACTGCAGATGGCGCCAATGACGGTAACCGCGCTGTTGGCGTGCCGCAGTTCCAGTTCAACGTGGGTGCCGACTGGGATGTGCCAGGTGTGCCTGGGCTGAGCCTCAACAGTCTGTTGTTGCGCACTGGCGGCCAGTACATAGACTCGGCCAACGACCTGAGCATCCCCGCCTGGACGCGAGTGGATCTTGGCGCCCGTTATGGGATGAATCTCGATGAAGAGCGCAAGCTGACCCTGCGTGCCGGCCTGGAGAACGTCGCTGACAAGGCCTACTGGGCGTCCACCAACGGCGGCTACCTGACCCAGGGCGAGCCGCGAACCCTGAAGGTTTCGGCCACTCTGGACTTCTAAATTGCAGCGTAGATAACGACCCTGCATCACGCTAACCAGCCCGGCGTACTCCCACGTCGGGCTGGTGCCGGTCAGAACGTCAGGCGCAAGCCCAGCGACGCGTTACGCGGCGTGCCGTAGTAGGCCGACGACGTGCTGGTGTAGTACTCCTTGTCGAGCAGGTTGTTGAGGTTGAGCGTTGCGCTGAGTTGCTCGGTGATGGGGTAGCGGGCCATCAGGTCGACCACGGCGTAGCTGCCTTGGGTGAAGCGCACGCTGTTGGGCCCCATGGCATCGCTGTAGATTGCGTGCTGCCAGTTCACCCCGCCGCCCACGGTCAGGCCATTGCCCAGGTTGTCGAGCAGATAGCTGGTGAACAGCTTGGCGGTATTCTGCGGGATCTCGGTATTCAGCGCTCTGCCATTGCTGTCCTGGACGATATTGCGCGAATAACTGGCCGTCAGTTGCCAATCCGTCATGAGTTCGCCGCTCAACTCCACCTCAAAGCCACGGGTTTTGGTGCCGGATTCGGCGCGGTACGCCTGATCACCATTAGGGGCGAACTCACCGGGTATGGAGACGGCAAGGTTGTCCTGCTCGATCTGGTAGATCGCCGTGGAGAAATTCAGGCGATCCTCGAAGAAGCCTGCCTTGACGCCCAGCTCGTAGCCGACACCTTCCAGCGGGTCGATAAAGCTGCCGTCTAGCAGACGATTGCTCTGGGGCTTGAAGATGCTGGTGTAACTGGCATAGGCCGACCAGGTGTCGTCCAGCTCATAGACGACACCTGCGAAGGGCGTGAACACACCGGTTTCGGTACGTCGGGTGGTTTCATCGTCGATGCCGCCGTAGTTGTCGGTCTTCTGCACGTTCTCCCAGTCGGTCACGCGGCCGCCGAGGAATACCGACAGTTTGTCGGTCGCGCGTAGGCGCATGCTGGTGTAGGTCGCCTGCTGCTTCTCGTTGTAATTCATGCGCCCGTTAACCGGAATATTGGGCTCTGCCGGAGTCTTGCCATCCCAACCGTAATAGCTGGGAATGTCGCTGCTCCAGCCGGCGAAACGCCAGAGGTCATAGTTGTCCGCTTTGTAGCGGGTCTGTTGGCGGGAGTGGCCGATCACCAGGTCATGCTGCTGGCCGAGCAGCTCGAAGCTGCCGCGCAGGTGCATGTCGAGGCTGTCCTGCACGGGCTTTGCCCCCCAGCGGCCGCCATAGAGCATGCCACCGCTTCCGGTTTCACGATTCGGATAGACCCGTGCACCGGCATAGCCGAGCACTTCGTCGAACGCATAGCGTCCCCTGCTGAGGGTCAGCTTGGCTTTCCAGTCATCGTTCAATTGTTGGTCGAGGGAGGCAAAGCCGGAGGCGAAGTGACGTTCGGAGTAGGCCCAGGTGCTGGCTGCCGAGGCCGAGCGTGACCAGTCGGTGCGCGAGCCATCGCTGAAGTACAGCGGCAGACCGCCGCGGGCGTGGTTGTTGGCGTCGTGCTGCTGTGCGTCTGCGCCGATGGTGAGCAGGGTGTCTGGTGTCAGGTCGGCCTCGACGATGCCGTACAACACCTTGTGACGTTCCTGCAGGCGGTCGATATACGAGCCGGCATCGCGATAAACGGCGACCATGCGGCCCCGTACGCTACCGCTTTCATTGAGTGGCCCGCCGCTGTCCAGTTCGATGGCGTTGTTATCCCAGGAACCTGCCTGCAGACCAATGCTGCTCTTCCATTCGCTGGTCGGGCGCTTGCGCACCAGGTTGATGGTGGCGCCTGGAGTGCCAATGCCATTGGTCAGCCCCGTGGCGCCGCGGATCACTTCGATACGGTCGTAGAGCGCCAGGTCGTTGGTCTGGAATACCGAGTTGTAATTGCTGTTGAGCAGCGGTTCGCCATCGATCTGATAGTTCTGTACCTGGAAGCCGCGGGAGTAGATGGCGCTGCTGTCCGAACCCATGTTGCCGCTCTGGTTTACGCTCAGGCCAGGGGTCTGCCGCACCGCATCGGTCAGCTGCGTGAGGTTCTGGTCATCCATGCGCTGGCGGCTCATGACGCTGATCGACTGTGGCGTTTCGCGGATGGTCAGCGGCATCTTGGTCGCTGTGCTGGTCGAGCCGGTGGTGTACGAGCCCGTGCCGTCGGTGGTGTCACCCAGGCCTGCGCCGGTGATGCTGGTGGCGCCCAGTTCCAGCGAGGCGCCGGTGTCGCTCTGGCGGGTGATGATCAGGGTGTTGCCCGCACGCTGGTAAGTCAGGCCGCTGCCATCGAGGAGGCGCTGCAGCGCCACTGTGGGTTCCAGCGTGCCGCTTACCGCGGGTGCGTGCAGATGCCCGGTCAGGCTGCTGTCGGCGGCGATGCTCAAACCGGCGGCTTCGCCCAGTTGGCGCAGCGACAGGCTCAGGGGCTGGGCGGGCAGGTTCAGATCGACAGGGGCAGCCAGCGCGGGCGCAACCAAGGCGAAACTGGCAACGGCCAGCAGGTTGCGTAGCGCGAACGAATGACGCATCGAGACATCCTTCTCATGGGAATTTGCCTGAAGGACGGAATGCCCGGCGTTTCCCCTGATGTAGCGGCGACGAATGGTCGCCGTTGTGCTGTTCTCTTCGTGGCCGTGGCGATGTGGGGCGAATCGCTAACGCACGCTCAGTTCGGTGCTTTGGCTGCCTTCGGTCACGCGCACCGGGGCGATGGTCGGCAGGGCGCGGATGAAGTCTTCCACGTCACTCAGTTGCAGCACGGCACTGATGCGCGGGCTCCGGTAGCCAGCGTGGGCTTGCAGCGGCCGTTCGCGATAGCGCGACAAGCTGGCGGCGATCTCGCCAAGATCGGCGTCTTCGAACACCAGGTTGCCGCGGGTGAAGGCCAGGGCATTGTCGGCCGGCAGGTCGACCTTGCGCAGGTGGCCATTACCATCGACTTCCACGACCTGGCCGGCCTCCACCTGCCAGGTTTCGTTCGGGTGGCGTGTGCTGGCCACCTCGACCCGGCCATGATCGACGCTCACCCGCAGCCGATCCGGCAGGCGGTTGACCACGAAGCGGGTGCCTAGCACGGTGATCTGCGCCAGGCCGCTATCGATCACGAAGGGGCGCAGAGGGTTGCGTGCGACATCGAACAGCGCCTCGCCCTGCCGCAGGTCAATGTTGCGCTGGCGCCAGCCATAACGGACGTCGATCCGGGTGGCGGCGTTCAACTGCAACTCGCTGCCATCGCGCAGGGTGATCTGCTGGCGCTCGCCAATCGGCGTGTGCAACGCGAGCTGCTGAGGGCTCTGCCGATAACCGAGCCAGCCCGCAGCCGAGGCGAGCATCAGCACCAGCGCATAGACGCCGCGGCGCAGGTAACGTGGCTGCCCGCGTTGCTGGCGCTCCATGGCCATGGCCAGCGCTTCGGTCTGGCGGGTACTGCCGAAGTCGTTCCAGAGCGCTTCGAAGGCACGGTATTCCTCGGCGTTCGCCGGGTCGGCTGCCAGCCAGCTGCGGAATTCCGCCTGCTCCGCCAGTCGCGCATCGCCGCGCAGGCGCAGAAACCAGGCGGCGGCCTGCTCGGTCGGGTCGCTCATGATTGCAGCAGGTCGCGGGCGCGGCGCAGGTCGAGCAGGGCGCGCATCATGTGCCGTTCGACCATGTTCAGGCTGATGCCCAGGCGCGTGGCGATATCCGGCTGGGTGTAACCCTCGATACGGGCCATCCAGAACACTTCTGCGCAACGCTCGGGCAGGCAGTCGAGGATGCGCTGCAACGCCTTGAGCCGCTGCTGGATATCGAGCAGATGTTCGCAGGACGGCGCCACCTGATCGGGGGCCAGGTCTTCCGGGTTGTGCGATTCCAGTGATTCCAGGCGCCACTCGCTGCGGTAGAAATCGATCAGCACCGAATGGGCGACACGGCGCAGGTAGGCGTTGGGCTGCTCGATACGGCGCTGATGTTGCGCCAGGGCAAAGCGCAGCAGGGCATCGTGCAGCACATCGTAAGCGCGTTGCACGCAGCGGGTGCGACGGCTAAGGCTGAGCAGCAGATCGCTGTAGGCCCAGCCAAGGTCGATGCCTTGCCAGTCGACCTTGGCGGCGTCGCGGAGCGCGGGTTGGCTGGCCTGCAGCGTGGCAATCGGCACGATAAGCCCTCTGGGTGTTGGAAGCGGCCAGAGGATAGGCAATTGGCAATAATTCGTAAATAACAATTATTGCTATTGGTGTGGCGGGCGTTAGCGTGATTGGTCTTGAGGTCGGCCATTGCCTGGCTGACTCGCCGCGATACACGGCGCAGTCAGCCAGGCGACTCGCGTCAATTGAAGCTGTAAGACACTCCGACGAAGGCGCCAAAACCGTCGCCCGGCGTGGAGCGAGCGGCGTCTGCGCCGTTGTCGTTGTAGCCCGGCGTGACGGTGGCGGCGTAGCGCTTGTCGGTCAGGTTGCGCAAGTCCAGCCAGGTCTGCCAGTCATCTTTCGGCGAGGCGTAACCCAGGGTCGCGCCGAAGATGGCGTAGGCATCAGCGTAGTAGGAGTTGGCGTAATCCACGGCAACCTTCGAGGCGTACTGGGTGTTGAGCTCGGCGTAGAAACCGCTCGGGTGGCTGTAACGCAGCTCGGCCTGGTAGTAATGGCGCGGCAGGCCGGGCAGTCGGTTATCGCCGTAGGTGTCGTCGTCGCGGTAGTGGAAATCGCTGAAGGTATACGCCTGGCGCAAGGCCAGATCACCGGCTGCGCCGCCTCGCCACAGCGGGCTGTCGAGGCCGAGCTCGATCCCCTGGTGGATAGTCGGGCTGGCGTTGGATTCGGAGAACACGTTGTTCTCGACCTGCACGGTCAGCAACTCGTGGCGTACTACCGAGTAGTAATAGGCCGCGTCCCATTGGCCAAGCACGGAGTCGCCGCGCCCGCCAACTTCGAAGGTGGTGGCGGTCTGGTTGTCCATCGAGATCGGCGCGCGCTGGCGAGCGCTGTACGGCTGGTTGCTGGCCGGGAAACGCAGCGGCGAACTCCAGAGCATCGACCAGGCGTGGGGCGGTTCGACGGAGCGGCTGATATTGCCGTACAGCTGCACCTCGGGGTTGAGCTGATAGCGCAGGCCGATGCGCGGTGCGTAGTCCCAGGTGTGTTCGCTGAGCGTGTCCTCGGTGGCCGGCCAGGTCACCTCGACCTGACGGCGGGTATAGATCAGCGCCAGGCCGGTGGTCAGCCACAGATCGGGCACCAGCTCGGTTTCGTTGCTGGCGTGCAGCACGTTGTCCGAACCGAGGTGTTCGTAGGCGCGCATCAGGGTGCCGGCCGGGTAATCGGTGCCACCGACGCTGATCGGTAGGGCGGCATTTTCCTTGGACTTGCTGCTTGGCAGATTGGTGGTGCTGCGAAAGCCGATTGTGGTGGTGCTGTCGAGCCCGAACAGGGTGTGGCGGCGGTTGTAGTTCAGGGTGCCACTGACATCGCTGTAGTCCACGCGCACCCGGTAGGTGTTGCCGTTGGGCGAGCTGTTCTCGACGATATCCATCGGGTAGTGGTGATAGGCCAGGCCGGCTACCAGCGTCGAATCGTCGTCGATCTGCCAGGTGGTCTTGTTGGCCAGCCAGGTGCTGCCGGGTTGGTCGCGGTGCGCATCGATACGCAGGTTGTTGGCGGCGGCAGCCCGTGGGTCGTGCTTGATCTGCGCCTTGCTCAGGCGTCCCGGGACGTCATGCTCTGTTTCCCGATAGCGCAGGTAGAAGCGCGTTTCCAGGTTGTCGTTGAGGCGATAACCAACGTTCGCGGCCACGCCCTTGCCTTTGCCCGAGGCATGATCCTGATAACCGTCGTATTGGCTGTCGGTGAGGTTGATGTAGTAATCGAAATCGCCCAGCACCTGACCGGAGCTGATGCTGCGTTTCTGGTAACCGTGGCTGCCGGCTTCGTAGCGCAGTTGCAGCGTGTCGGCGTCGCGGCCGGTGCGGGTGATGTAGTCGATGGCGCCGCCCAGGGCCAGCGAGCCTTTGTCGAACCCATTGGCGCCGCGCAGCACTTCGGCGCGGCTTATCCACAGCGGTTCCAGCAGCTCATAAGGCGTGCCGCCCGAGCCGGTCAGCGGCAAACCGTCGAGCATGATGTGGTTGCCGGAAGCGTGAGAGCCGGTGCCGCGATTGATGCCCGAGCCGCGGATGGCGATCTTGATGCCCTCGTTGCCAGGCGACTGCGCGTACACGCCCGGCTGGTAGGCCAGCACATCCTGGTTGCCGGCCACGCGCCCCTGCTCGACGCGCGTCATGTCCACCAGGTTGGTGCCGCCCGGTACCTGCTTGAGCTGCTCTTCGGCCGCCTGCTGCTCGGTCAGCACCTGGTCGGTCACCCGCACGCCTTCCAGTTGCACGATGCCCGGCCTGGTTTCGGCATGGGCGGCAGGAAGTACCGCGCAGGTCAGCAGGCTGGCGGCCAGCAGGTGGCGAGGGCGCAGGGCGAAGGGGGGCAGGCAAGGCATTCGGGAAGTTCTCCGTGGAGCGGTATTTGGGATAGCGCGGGGTAGGACGGCGCCCGCGTGTGCCAGGCCACTTCTGCACCTCGTCCGATCACGCGCACGGTGCGCGATAACTGAAGAACTTAAAGCCTGTTCACGATCTTTTTTAGGCGACATAAAGCGACTGCTAAAAGGTAAAAACGGCCATTCGTTGAACACTTTTGTGGGAGAGGCTTTAGCCTCGATTTTGCCTGGATAGGCTTACAAGGCTCGAGGCTAAAGCCTCTCCCACGGGTTGGTATCGCCACTTTGCAGGCAAAGCGCCGAAATCGAGCAGACTAAGGCACAACGCCACAGCGACAGCCTGTCGCGCGGCATCCGGCCACGCTGGTAAGTGGCACCGCAAGGCGTAATCTGAAACTGATCCATTGATCCAGATCAAGGCGCCTTTCGCCTTGGCTGTTGGCGTCTGCAATCACTACAAGAATTCGATAACCAATAACTTTGATCGAGGGGCACGTCCATGTTCGGCCTAGAGGCTTTGGATCTCGCGCGCATCCAGTTCGCCTTCACCATTTCCTTCCACATCATCTTTCCGGCCATCACCATCGGCCTGGCCAGTTACCTGGCTGTGCTCGAAGGGCTTTGGCTGAAGACCGGCGAAACGGTGTACCGCGACCTCTACCATTTCTGGGCGAAGATCTTCGCCGTCAACTTCGGCATGGGCGTTGTCTCCGGCCTTGTGATGGCCTACCAGTTCGGCACCAACTGGAGCGCCTTCTCGGATTTCGCCGGTTCGGTCACCGGGCCGCTGCTGGCTTACGAAGTGCTGACCGCATTCTTCCTCGAGGCGGGTTTTCTCGGCGTCATGCTATTTGGCTGGAGCCGCGTCGGGCCGGGGCTGCACTTCTTCTCGACGATCATGGTGGCGATCGGCACGCTGATCTCGACCTTCTGGATTCTCGCCTCCAACAGCTGGATGCAAACGCCCCAGGGCTTCGAGATCGTCGACGGCCGGGTCATTCCCGTGGATTGGTTCGCCGTGGTATTCAACCCCTCGTTCCCCTACCGCCTGGCGCACATGGCCACTGCCGCGTTTCTCGCCACCGCGTTCTTCGTCGGCGCGTCGGCGGCCTGGCACCTGCTGCGTGGGCGCGACACCCCGGCGATGCGCAAGATGTTCTCCATGGCGCTGTGGATGGCCCTGCTGGTCGCTCCGGTACAGGCGGTGATCGGCGACTTCCATGGCCTCAATACCCTCGAGCATCAACCTGCGAAGATCGCCGCCATCGAGGGCCACTGGGACAACAGCTCCGGTGAGCCGACGCCGCTGATCCTGTTCGGCTGGCCGGACATGGAGCGCGAGGAAACCCGCTTCAAGGTCGAGGTGCCGTACCTGGGCAGCCTGATCCTGACCCACAGCCTCGACAAGCAGGTGCCCGCTCTGAAGGAATTCGCCAAGGAGAACCGGCCCAACTCGACCATCGTGTTCTGGTCGTTTCGGGTGATGGTCGCCATGGGCATGCTGATGATCCTGGCTGGGCTCTGGAGCCTGTGGCTGCGCTGGCGCGGCAGTCTCTATCAGTCGCGCCCGTTCCTGTACTTCTGCTTATGGATGGGGCCGTCTGGCCTGATCGCGATCCTCGCCGGCTGGTTTACCACCGAGATCGGCCGCCAGCCGTGGGTGGTTTACGGGCTGATGCGTACCGCCGATGGCGTGTCGATGCACAGCGCCGCGCAGCTGGGGATCACCCTGGTGCTGTTCGTGGTCGTCTACTTCGCGGTGTTCGGTGCAGGCATGAGCTACGTGATGCGCCTGGTGCGCAAAGGGCCGGTCAGCGGTGAAGGCGACCATCAGGATGACGGCGGGCCGGGCACTCGACATACGCAGGCGCGGCCTTTGTCCGCCGCGAAGGAAGGCCTGGACGACAGCGATTCGATCACCAGCACTGCGAGCGGGAGGGCATGACCATGGGTATCGATCTTTCCGTCATCTGGGCGGTGATCATCGTCTTTGGCGTGATGATGTACGTGATCATGGACGGCTTCGACCTGGGCATCGGCATCCTCTTTCCGTTCGTGCCGGACAAGGGCGAACGCGACGTGATGATGAACACCGTGGCGCCCGTGTGGGATGGCAACGAAACCTGGCTGGTGATGGGCGGCGCCGGGCTGTTCGCCGCCTTCCCGCTGGCCTACTCGGTGGTGCTCAGTGCCTTGTATCTGCCGTTGATGTTCATGCTGCTGGGGCTGGTGTTTCGCGGTGTGGCCTTCGAGTTCCGCTTCAAGGCCAGGGATCACAAACGGCATATCTGGGACAAGGCGTTCATCGGCGGCTCCATCGCCGCGACCTTCTTTCAGGGCGTGGCGCTGGGGGCGTTCATCGAGGGTATTCCGGTCGAAGGCCGGGCGTTTTCCGGCGGCTCGCTGGATTGGCTGGCGCCGTTCCCGCTGTTCAGCGGCCTGGGGCTGATCGCCGCCTATGCACTGCTCGGCTGCACCTGGCTGATCATGAAAACCGAAGGGCGCCTGCAGCAACAGATGCACAGGATGGCCCGGCCCCTGGCGTTGCTGATGCTGGCCGTGATCGGCATCGTCAGCCTCTGGACGCCACTGTCTCAATCGAGCATTGCCGAGCGCTGGTTCAGCCTGCCCAACCTGTTCTGGTTCGCACCCGTGCCGCTGCTGGTGCTGGCGACCTTCTTCTACCTGCTGCGCTCGGTGGCCAACCACGACAACAGCAAGCCGTTCGTGCTGACCCTGGTGCTCATCTTCCTCGGCTACAGCGGCCTGGGCATCAGCCTGTGGCCGAACATCGTGCCCGGCTCGCTGACCATCTGGCAGGCCGCCGCACCCCCGCAAAGCCAGGGCTTCGCCCTGGTCGGCGCACTGTTCATCATTCCGTTCATCCTTGTCTACACCGCCTGGAGCTACTACGTATTCCGCGGCAAGGTGACGCCTGATCAGGGGTACCACTGATGGAAAGATCGACCGAGAAGAAACCCCTCTGGCAACGCATCGCCTGGCTGGCCGGCATCTGGACGGTCAGCGTGCTGAGCCTCGGGCTGGTGTCGTATCTATTGCGGCTATTCATGAATGCGGCGGGGTTGAGTACGCCGTAATGGCCCGACCGATCTATGTTTCTGTCCAGTACGCACAGTTGTAGCTTAGTTACCTGGTGGGAAGTCAGTGGCTCTGATTCGGGGGGGGCGCTGGTCAACGGGTTGAACAATGGGCTCAAGTTCCGGCTTTGGCGGTGCACGGGTGAGTGACCGTTGAGCAGCGCGGGGATTGTTTGGGTGTTCTTTTGGTTTTAAATATTAATTGTTATCAATATCATGCGCATTCAATTTCGCCTGCTTTTAATCGAGATGCGCAATGTCTGCCTCCTTTATTACTGTTCGTCGATGCCTTGTCCGCTCTATCCGTGCTGCCGCGCTGGGTTTTCCCGTTGCCGCCGTCTCCCTGGTTGTCGGTGCTGAAGAAAACCCTCCCGAAACCATCGAGCTCCAGCCGCAAAGCATCATCGCTACACCTCAAGGCGAGCGTGCCAGTGATCCGGTGCAGGGCTACGTGGCCGCCCGCAGTGCCAGCGGCACCAAGACCGATGTGCCGATCACGGAAATCCCCCAGTCGATCAGCGTGGTCACCGCCGACCGGATTCGCGACCAGGGTTCGTTGACCGTACAAGATGCCCTGCGCTACACCGCCGGCGTGCGCGGTGAGGCCTTCGGTCTCGACAGCCGTGTCGACTCAGTGATGGTGCGCGGCACCTCACCGGCCATGTTCCTGGATGGCCTGCAGCAGGGCGTCGGTTACTACAACAACACGCGTGTTGACCCGTTCACTCTGGAGCGCATCGAGGTGCTCAAGGGCCCGTCGTCCATGCTCTATGGCCAGAGCCCGGTGGGTGGCCTGGTGAATATGGTCAGCAAGCGCCCGCAGGCGGAACAGAAAACTCAGATCCAGGCGCAATATGGCACCTTCGACCGCAAACAGCTGGCCATCGACACCACCGGCCCGCTGAATGAAGACGGCACCCTGCTGTACCGCGTGGTGGCGATCAAGCGCGATTCCGGTTCGCAGGTGGATCACGTGCACGACAACCGCTCGCTGTTGATGCCATCGCTGACTTGGAAGCCGAGCGACGACATCGAATGGACCGTCATGGCCAACGTGCAGAAGGACGATTCGGTGTCTTCCTCGCAGTTTCTGCCCCACGAGGGCACGCTCTATAAAGGCCGCGCCGGCCGCCTGAGCAGCAGCACCTTCGCCGGTGAACCGGGCTTCGACGAGTACGACACCGAGCAGACCGCACTGACCTCCAATTTCTCCTGGCGCCTGGATGACACCTGGACCGTGCGGCAGAACCTGCGCTGGCAGAAGAGCAAAGCCAGCTACCAGACCGTCTACGGCTGGGCACCGGTATTTGGCGCAGACGGTCGCACGGTGAATCGCGTGTCTTCCATCTCCAAACCTGAAGTGACAATGTGGACGGCCGACCATCAGGGCGAAGCGCGTTTCGACACGGGCGCGTTGCAGCACACGCTGTTGATCGGTACCGACTACCAGCACGCGGTAACCAACGGCAAGACCGGCTACGGTACCGCCACGCCACTGGACCTGTATGACCCGATCTATGGCACCTATGACGGTTCGGACATCACCCTGAGTGACGACCCGGAACAGCGCGTGGTGCAGCAGGGCCTGTATGTCCAGGATCAGATTCGCTACGAGAACTGGTTGCTCACTCTGGGCATGCGCAAGGACTGGGCCGACACTAAGACTGAGGGCAGCCGCGCGCAGAAGGATGACGCCGCTACCGGCCGCGTTGGCCTAACCTACCTGTTCGACAACGGCATTGCGCCGTACATCAGCTACAGCGAGTCATTCCAGCCGGTGATCGGTCTCAACCGCCGCACCTTGGCGTCCTACAAGCCGCTCGAAGGCGAGCAGTGGGAGATGGGGATCAAGTACCAGCCGGTGGGCAGCAACAGCCTGTACACCGCGGCGGTATTCGACCTGCGTGAGAAGAACCGCCAGATGTCTGACCCCAACGACCCGCTCAATACCCTGCAAAGCGGTGAAACCCGCGTGCGCGGCCTGGAGCTGGAAGCCCAGGTTGAAGTCACCTCCAATTGGGATCTGATCGCCACCTATACCAAGCTCGATACCGAGACGCTGGAAGGTGAGGCCGTCAACAAAGGTAAGCGCATCGAGAGCGTGCCGGACAACATGGCCTCGGTCTGGAGCAAACACCGCTTCAGCGTCGCAGGCATTTCGGGCTTCAGTGTCGGTGCGGGTGTGCGTTACGTGGGGGCGAGCTGGGATGGCCAAGACGACCTGAAAACCCCGTCCACCACCCTGTTCGATGCCATGGTCGGCTACCAGTACCAGAACTGGGACTTCACGGTGAACGCCACCAACCTCGAAGACGAAACCTACTACACCACCTGCCTGGCCCGTGGCGACTGCTTCACTGGCAACCGCCGCACCGTGACCGGTACCGTGGCTTACAACTTCTGATCCTTCGCTGTTCATCAACCCGGTGCGCCACGCTGGCGCACTGGGTGTCTTTACCTTCTGAAATACCCTCTCCTTGGTGCCGACCCCATTTCTGCAAAGTGCAATTCTCACTGTGCGTGTGAAACATTAGATCGTTCTCCGCACTCTGCGTGGTAATGCATCCGGTGGAGCTCCGCGCCGCCTGTGCCGGCTGAGCTGACGATGCTCAGGGACGCAGTCGTGGAATGGAGGACACTTTAGTCATTATCCATCCCGGTCGGGCCCACATTCTGCGCAGACGCGATTCTGTTACTGCCCCGGCACCGCCAGCCAGTGACCGAGCGTCTTCTGATACGCGCCGGTGGCCTTGCTCAAGTGCAGCCACTGATCCACATAGCTCTTCCAGGTCATGTCGTCGCGAGGCAGCAGGTAAGCTTTCTCGCCGTATTGCATGTAGTCCGTCGGGTTGACGGCGCACAGGCCGGGCATGCGTTTTTGCTGATACAGGGCTTCGGACGAGTCGGTGATCATCACGTCGGCGCGCTTATCCAGCAGCTCCTGAAAGATCGTCTTGTTGTCGTGGAAGTTCAGCTGAGCCTTCGGTAGATATGCCCGCGCAAAGGCTTCGTTGGTGCCGCCGGCCGGCTCGATCAGGCGCACCGAAGGCTGGTTGATCTGCTCGACGGTTTGGTAACGCGAAACGTCTTCGCAGCGAACCAAAGGAATCTTGCCGTCGACATCCAGCGTGCTGCTGAAAAAGGCCTTCTTCTGGCGCTCGAGCATCACCGAGATACCGCCCATGCCGATATCGCATTTGCCCGCCACCATATCCGGCATCAGGGTTTTCCAGGTGGTCGGCACCCACTGCACCTTCACCCCAAGACTTTGCGCGAGGGACTGGGCCATCTCGATATCGATGCCTTCGTACTCGCCGTCCTGGCGCAGAAAGGTATAGGGCTTGTAATCGCCGGTGGTGCACACCGCCAGTTGCCCCTTCTCCAGCACCTTGTCCAGATGCGATGGCGTTTCCTGAGCCTGGGCAAAACTCGACAGGCCGATAAGCAAGGCGGCTATGGCGCTGTGTTTCAGGTTTTTCATCATGAGTCGATGCTCGCGGTTGGAGGAAGGGGCAATCTTGCAAGACACAGTAAGGATGAGGTGCCACGGAGCCAAGCCCCTGAGCGAGACACTGACCCAGACTAACCCGAATTCATTCGGGACAACGTGCTGTGAAAATGGTGGACAAGCTTCGCGTTGTCCACGCTACGTATGTCCATCAACTAGCCACGTTGAAATGCAGCCCCTGCAGGCTGAGCTGACGATGTCGCTGACGCAGAGCACCCTGCCGAGGCGTTCCCACGCGGAGCGTGGGAACGATCCACTCATTCCGAGTTGATCCATCCCGACAATCGTTCCCATACTGCCCCCTTTGCCACCAGCCAAAGGGAGCCCCGATGTTCGCCTTCAGCGAAACCCTGCAACGCCGCTTTGCCGCGCTGCACTCCACCGCCGACTTCTGGTCGTTGCGCCATGTGCGGGAAACCACCGAGCGCTATTGGGTGCGCCGCAACGTGGCGCTGGCGCCGTCGTTCGGTGACGATACCGGCGCGATGCTCAGTGTGCGTATCGCTGGCGTGGAGGCCTACGCGGCGACCAGCGATCTCAGCCAGACCGGGCTGCAGGCAGCGCTCGACAAGGCCGAGCAACTGGCTCGGCAGCTTGCGGGCCGTAATCTGCTCGATATGCATGAGATACCGGTGCCCCATGAGCAGGCTGATGACGTGATGCCCGGCTACGAACGATCCCTGGCCAGCCCAGCGCACTGGTACGAGTTGCTGGCGGCCGAGTCGGCGCGGGTGCCGCGTGACGAGCGCCTAGTGGACTGGTACGCAGGCCTGAGTTTCACCGCCACCGAGCAGATTTACCTGAACAGCGTCGGTGCCCGTTTGCGGCGCGCCCAGCACTATGTGTTCCCTCAACTGGGGGTGACCACCAGCGATGGCGCCGACAGCCAGAGCCGCAGCTTTGGCGGCAGCCACCTGGCTCGCCAGGGCGGTGTCGAGGTGATCGATCAGCTGGGTCTGGTTGGCACCGCTACGCGTATTGCCGACGAGGCGCTGCAGTTGCTGCTGGCGCCCAACACGCCGAGCGGTCACCGTGACTTGTTGCTGATGCCGGATCAGATGATCCTGCAGATCCACGAGTCCATCGGTCATCCGCTGGAGCTGGATCGCATCCTCGGTGACGAGCGCAATTTCGCCGGCACCAGTTTTATCCGCCAGGAGGATTTCGGCAGTTACCAATACGGCTCGCCGCTGCTCAACGTGACCTTCGACCCGACGGTGGCGGGCGAGTTGGCCAGCTATCGCCATGACGATGACGGCACCCCGGCGCAGCGCGAATACCTGATACGCGAGGGCGTTCTGCAACGGCCGCTCGGCGGCGCGCTGTCGCAGTGGCGCAGTGGGCTGGAGGGCGTGGCCAACAGCCGTGCCTGCAGCTGGAACCGGCCGACCCTCGACCGCATGGCCAACCTCAATGTCGAGCCCGGCACGCAACGCCTGGAGCAGATGATCGGCGGCATCGAGCACGGCATCCTGATGAGCAACAATCGCTCCTGGTCGATCGACGATGCGCGCAATAAATTCCAGTTTGGTTGCGAGTGGGGGCAGTTGATCGAGAACGGCGAACTCAAGGGCGTGGTGAAGAACGCCAACTACCGCGGTATCTCCGCGCGGTTCTGGCGCAACCTCAAGGCCGTCGGCGATGCCAGTACCTTCGAGGTGCTGGGTACGCCGTACTGTGGCAAGGGCGAGCCGAATCAGGTGATTCGCGTCGGCCACGCCACGCCGGCGTGCGTGTTCGCCGATATCGATGTTTTTGGAGGGGCTGCCTGATGGAAGCGCGTCAGCATTTCGAGCGTCTGCTCGCTTACCTGAATACCCGCCTGCAGACCGGCGAGGGGTTCACCCTGGCCTACGAGGCCGAAGCCTCCGACTTTATCCGCTTCAACCATGCCCGTGTGCGCCAGGCTGGCCAGGTGCAGCAGGCATACGCCACCCTGGCCCTGTATCAGGGTGAGCGGCATGGCAATTTCGAGCTGGCCCTGAGCGGGGTGTTCGCGGATGACCAACTGCGCCTCGATCAGGCCCTGCAGCGCCTGCGCGCGGTACTGCCGACACTGGCCGACGATCCTTACCTGCGCCTGAATCGTGAAGCCTGGCGCTGTGAAACCGCTGCGGGTCAGGGGATTCAGGACAGCCAGGCCGCCACCGTCCAGATCAATGAGGCGTCAGCCGGGCTGGATATGGTCGGCTTCTATGCCGCCGGGCCGCAATATCAGGGTTTCGCTAGTTCCTGGGGCGCCTTCGGCTGGCACGCGGCGAGCAGCTTCAACTTCGAATTCAGCCTGTTCCATGAAAATGGTCAGGCGGTGAAAAGCAACTACGCCGGGGAGCACTGGGATGCTCAGGCCTTCAATCGCAAACTGGCGTTCGCCCGCGAGCAGTTGCAGCATCTCGGCAAGCCCGCCCATGAACTGAAACCGGGGGCTTATCGCGCCTACCTGACGCCTGCTGCATTGGAAGAGTTGTTCGGCCTGTTCGCCTGGGGTTTTTCCGCCCAGGCGCTGGCCACCGGCAGCAGCCCCTTGCAGCGCTTGTTCGCCGGGAGCGCCAGCCTCAGTGCCAAGGTGACCATCGACGAGCGTATCGAAGGCGGTTTGGCACCGGCGTTTACCCGCGAGGGCCCGCGTCAGCCGCTGCGGCTGCTGAGCGAAGGGCAGCCCGGCGAGCGCCTGGTCAGCTCACGCAGCGCAGCCGAATATGGCTTGATGGCCAACGGCGCAGGGAGTGGTGAATATCCATTGTCGCTGCGTATGCATGGCGGCGATCTGGACGACAGCGAGGCCCTGCAGCGGCTCGGTACCGGGCTGTATATCGGCAACTTGTGGTACAGCAACTTCTCCGACCTGCCGGCCGGGCGTCTGACAGGAATGACCCGCTTTGCCACTTTCTGGGTCGAAGACGGCCGCATCCAGGCACCGGTCAACACCATGCGCTTCGACGATTCGCTGTTCGATTTCCTCGGCCCGAATCTGGAAGCCCTGACCCGCGAGCCGGAACTGCTGTTGCCCGGCGGCACTTACGGCGCGCGGCAGACCGGCTCGATGGCTTTGCCTGGCGCGTTGCTGTCGCGGTTTACCCTGACCTTGTAGCGCGGCGCTGCCCGTTCCTGGGTATCGCTGCGCTCAACCGCAGGCTACGAGTGACTCTGGTAGCCCGGCGTTGAGCGTAGCGATACCCGGGGCCGCGGCGATTACTTGGTCGCTTTGAGCACCACGAACTTGGGCGTTGCCGCCACCTGCTCGACACCCCGGAACAGGCGCGACAGTTTGGTGTGGTAACCCAGATGGCGGTTGCCGACGATCCACAGTTCACCGCCGGTGACCAATGCGTTGCGGGCTTGCTGGAACATGCGCCAGGCGAGAAAGTCGCCGACCACCTGCTGCTGATGGAAGGGCGGGTTGCACAACACCAGATCCAGCGAGTCGGCTTCTTGCTCGGCCAGGCCGTCACCGGCGCGGACGGTCACCGGGCGATCGCCCAGCGCGGCACGCCAGTTTTCCGCGGCCGATTGCACGGCCATGTAGGACTCGTCCACCAGGGTCAGCTCGGCGCTGGGGCTGCTCAATGCGTAGGCGATGCCCAGCACACCGTTGCCGCAGCCAAGGTCGGCGACTCGACGGTTGTCCAGGTGCTTTGGCAAGTGAGGCAGAAAGGCGCGGGTGCCGATATCTAGCCCTTCGCGGCAGAACAGGTTGGCGTGGTTGCTCAGTTCGAGTGCCGGTTTGTCGAGGCGATAGCGGGTCGGGTAGGGCGACGTCGGCGTCGCTTTAGCTTCTGGCGTGGCATGCAGCAGGCGGGCTTTTTTCACCGCCAGCGAAGCCTGCACCGGGCCTATGTATTTCTCCAGCAGATCACCAGCCGCACGGGGTAGATGCTTGATCATGCCGCCAGCGATCACCTGGGCCTCAGGCGCTAGCTGGCCGTGTAGGCGGATCAGCTGTTCCTCGAGCAGCGCCAGGGTTTTCGGCACGCGGATCAGCACCAGATCGAAGGGGCCGCTCACCCCCTCGCTGGCCGGCACGAAGTTCACCGTATCTTCGGCAAGACCGTTACGTGTCAGGTTGAGACGCAGCGCCAGGTGACCCAGATGCGAGTCGCCACTGCTGGTTACCTGGGCGCGGCCGGCCAGCGCACAGGCCAGGGCGCCGAAGCTGTCGTTGAGCAGCAGCACGCGCAGGGTGCCTGAAAGCGTCTGCACCTGTTCGAGCAGGTAGGCGTCGGCGGCATCGAAGGCTTGCAGCGGCATGCCGGGTTGCTCGGGCTGGCGCTGCAGTTCCAGGGTGGCGAAAGGGGTGACGAAAGACGACGACATGCTGATCTCGTGGTGGGTGTGGCGGCGCGCATTCTGCCATGCCGCGGGCGGCGAATCTTCAAGCTGTGCTGCAGTTGGCGTTATTGCCGCTTGTTCCGCGGCGGGGGATCGACAAGAATCGCGCCCCTGCCGACAAGGTCAAGCTCACTGACCCTTTGCCGCAGCCCTTCCAATAATAGTCGCACACCCGCGCCATTCGCCGGGCGTAGCCGACAGCGCTTTGCCGATGCCTCGTTGAGGTCACTCGATAATCCATTTCCTTCAGGTGCCTGCCTCGCGCATGCGCCTTTGCCTGCCATTGCCAAGGTGTTGCATGTTCAAGTCCGTTGTCACCATTGCCCTGTCTGCTCTGCTGCTGGTCTGCACGTCGGTATCCGCCGCCGAACCCATCGTCATCAAGTTCTCCCACGTGGTTGCCGACGATACGCCCAAGGGCCGAGGCGCCCTGCTGTTCAAACAACTGGTGGAAGAGCGCCTCGGTGCCCAGGTGAAAGTCGAGGTCTACCCCAACTCCAGCCTGTTCGGTGACGACGACGAGTTGCAGGCCCTGCGCGACGGCAAGGTACAACTGCTGGCGCCTTCGCTGTCGAAATTCGATGCCTACACCAAGCAACTGCAGGTGTTCGACCTTCCGTTCCTGTTCGATGACCTGGAAGCGGTCAAGCGCTTTCAGAAGCGCGAAAAGAGCCGCGAGCTGCTGCGCTCCATGGCCAGCTACGACATCTACGGCCTGGCTTACTGGAACAACGGCATGAAGCAGCTCTCCGCCAACCGCGCGTTGAAGTTGCCTGCCGATGCCAAGGGCCTGACCTTCCGCATTCAGCCGTCGCCAGTACTGGAAGCGCAGTTCGCGCAGATCGGCGCCAGCACCAGCAAGATCGCCTTCAGTGAAACCCTGGCTGCGTTGCAGAAGGGCACCGTGCAAGGCGCGGAAAACCCCTGGTCGAACCTGGCGAGCCAGAAACTCGACAGCGCCCAGCCGTTCATCACCGAAACCAATCACGGCTCGCTCAACTACATGCTGATCAGCAATTCCAAGTTCTGGGTCGGTATTCCGTATCAGGTGCGCGTGCAGCTGGAAGCGATCATCGAAGAGGTCAGCTTCAAGGTGAATCAGGACGCCGAAGAGCAGAACCGCAAGAGCCGCGAGCAGATCGTCGCTGGCGGTCGCAGCCAGATCCTGCCGCTGACCCCCGAGCAGCGCAGCGCTTGGCGTGAAGCGATGCGCCCGGTCTGGCAGGCCTCCGAAGCCGAGATCGGTGCCGACGTGCTGCGCGCGGCGCAGACGGTCAATCGTCGCTGATCGATTACGTCGGCTTAATGCGTATTCCTGTGGGAGCGGGCGGGGACGCCTAGTCCATGCCCGCGATTTTTCCGCGCGCATGGCCCGCTCTCACTAGAATTCGCGGCCGTAGGATGGGTGCACAGCTCCTCCATGGTGATGGGTTACACCCACGTGGCCCGACCCATCTTACGAAGCCCGCAACTCCTCCAGCAGCAAGCGGGCAGGCGACGACAGAGGCGAGCCATGGCGGCTGATCACGCCATAGGGCTCGCTGCGCAGCACCTCGGAGAGCTCCAGGCATGCCAGCTGGCCTGAGCGTGCCGCGTATTGAGCCGTTTCCCGCGGCATCAGCGCGACCAGGTTCGGGTCTTCCTGCAGCAGCATCAGGGTGGCGAAGGTCGAGGCGGTTTCCAGGGGGTAGCGCGGGAATTCCAGCTGGGCATCGCTGAACGCCCGCTCCAGCACCAGGCGCATGGGCATGTTCGCCGGGAACACCACCCAGCTGTAGGCTGCCAGCTGCTCCAGGCTCAAGCCCGGAGTGGCTGCTAGCGGGTGCGCGGGGTTGGCGACCACTTTCAGCTGTTCCTGATGCAGGCTCAGGCAATCGTAGTCGTCCGGCCTGCGGCTGACGCTGGTGCGGCAGATCGCCAGATCCAGACGGCCCTGGTCGATCAGGCTGAGCAGGCGTGCGCTGGTGTCTTCGACGATTTCCACCGATAGCTCCGGTTGGCGCGCCCGCAGCCGCGACAAGGCGCGGGTCAGCTGGGGCACCGCGCCCATGATCACGCCTACCACCAGGCGGCCGCCCTGGCCCTGCAGAATGCCCAGCATTTCTTCGCGCAGGTGAGCCAGGTCACTGTGGATCAGCCGTGCGTAGCGAATCGCGCAACGCCCCAGGTCATTGGCTTCCAGCCCCTGGCTGGTGCGCGTGAACAGGCGCATGCCGAAAGCCGACTCTATTTCGTTGAGGGCTTTCGTCGCGCCGGGCTGGCTGATCGCCACGGCGTCCGCGGCCTTGTGCAGCGAGCCCTGTTCGTCGAGGGCGATCAGCAGGCGCAGCTGTTTCAGGCGCAGCCGGGAAACCAAAGCGGGTAGCGAAGCGATCATGGGGATAACCAATAGTTATTGCTTGATCAGAGGCTGTCATTAGGCAGGCTGGCGCGCAGTTCGTAAAGTCTGCTCTGTACCCTTTCGGGCAAGCGACCAATAAGAGAGATAAGCCATGCGACTGATCCAGTTCGAATCCACCGAAGGCCAGCGTCAGGTTGGTGTTGTCGAAGGCGATACCATCCGCACCGTTCGCGGCATCAGCAGCACCCGTGAGTTGGCGCTGGCGGCGATCCGTGCCGGGCACAGCCTGCAGGATGAAGTGAACGGCCTAGGTACCGAGGCTGGCCCGGCGTATGCCGATCTGCAGAAAGGCGGGCGCATCCTGCCGCCGCTGGATCATGAGGACCCGGCCCATTGCCTGGTCACCGGTACCGGCCTGACCCACCTCGGCAGCGCCTCGACCCGTGACAAGATGCACCAGCACAAGGCCCAGGACGAAGCCACCCTGACCGACACCATGCGCATGTTTCGCTGGGGGCTCGAAGGCGGCAAGCCTGGCGCTGGCAAGATTGGCGCCCAGCCAGAGTGGTTCTACAAGGGCGATGGCAGCATCGTCGTGCGCCCGGGCGCCGATCTGCCGGTGCCGGTGTTCGCCGAGGACGGCGGCGAAGAGCCCGAGCTGGTCGGTCTGTACGTCATCGGTGATGACGGCAAGCCCTACCGCCTCGGTTACGCACTGGGCAACGAGTTTTCCGACCACGTGCTGGAACGCCGCAGCTACCTGTACCTGGCTCACTCCAAGCTGCGTTTCTGCGCCTATGGCCCTGAGCTGCGCGTAGGCCAGCTGCCGGCCCATCTGTCCGGCACCAGCCGCATTCACCGTGGCAACGAGGTGTTGTGGGAGAAGGAGTTCCTCAGTGGCGAGGAGAACATGTGCCACAGTCTGGAGAACCTGGAGTTCCACCACTTCAAGTACCAGCAGTTCCTGCGTCCGGGTGATGTGCATGTGCATTATTTCGGAACCGCTACGCTGTCCTATGCCGACGGTATCAAGGCCCAGCCGGGTGATACCTTCGAGATCGAAATGAACGAGTTTGGCGCACCTTTGCGCAATGGGCTGGTGGCGGCCGACGAGCCGCTCGAGCCGGGCGGCGTGACTGCCCTGTAACCACCAGCCGTCATTCACCGCGGGGCCTCAGGGCCCCGACCCGGTTCTGACCAGGAGGAATATTTCATGTCCGTTAACGGCCATAACATCATCGGCGGCGCCTACAGTGCCCGCGGCTCCGTGAAGCTGCAGAGCGTCGACGCCACCAGCGGCGAAACGCTGCCGTATGAATTCGTCGAGGCCACCGCCGAAGAAGTCGACGCCGCTGCCAAAGCTGCAGCCGCCGCCTACCCGACTTACCGCAGCTTGCCGGCGGCCAAGCGCGCCGATTTCCTCGATGCAATCGCCGACGAGTTGGATGCCCTGGGTGACGATTTCGTCGCCACCGTGTGCAAGGAAACCGCGCTGCCCGCTGGTCGTATCCAGGGCGAGCGTGGCCGTACCAGCGGCCAGATGCGCCTGTTCGCCAAGGTGCTGCGCCGTGGCGATTTCTTCGGCGCGCGCATCGACCGTGCGTTGCCGGATCGTCAGCCGCTGCCGCGCCCGGACATTCGCCAGTACCGCATCGGCCTCGGCCCGGTGGCCGTGTTTGGCGCCAGCAACTTCCCGCTGGCCTTCTCCACAGCGGGTGGTGACACCGCTTCCGCGCTGGCCGCTGGCTGCCCGGTGGTGTTCAAGGCTCACCCCGGCCATATGGCTACCACCGCACTGGTTGGCGCGGCACTGCTGCGCGCCGCTGAGAAAACCGGCATGCCGAAAGGCGTGTTCAACATGATCTACGGGGGCATCGTCGGTGCCGCGCTGGTCAAGCACCCGGCCATTCAGGCTGTCGGCTTCACCGGCTCGCTGCGTGGTGGCCGTGCCCTGTGCGATATGGCAGCAGCCCGCCCGCAGCCGATCCCGGTGTTCGCCGAGATGAGCAGCATCAACCCGGTCATCCTGCTGCCCGAAGCCCTCAAGGCGCGCGGCAAACAGGTCGCTGGCGAGCTGGCCGCTTCGGTAGTGCTGGGAGCTGGCCAGTTCTGCACCAATCCCGGCCTGGTGATTGGTATCCGCTCGCCAGAGTTCGACGCCTTTCTGCAGAGCCTGACCGCCCAAATGGCCGAACAGCCGGCGCAGACCCTGCTCAATCCTGTCGGCCTAGAGAGTTACGGCAAGGGCGTTGCAGCACTCGCTGCACACCCCGGCATCAGCCATCTGAGCGGCGCTAAACAAGAAGGCAGCCAGGCTCGCCCGCAACTGTTCAAGGCCGACGTCAGCCTGCTGCTGAACGGCGACGAACGACTGCAGGAAGAAGTCTTCGGCCCGACTACTGTCGTCGTCGAAGTGGCCGACAAGGCCGAGCTGCTGACCGCCATCAAGGGGCTGCACGGTCAATTGACCGCTACGCTGATCACCGAGCCGGGCGATCTCGCCGGTAGCGAAGAGCTGTTCGCGCTGCTCGAGCAGAAAGTCGGTCGCGTGTTGTTCAATGGCTACCCGACCGGCGTGGAAGTCTGCGACTCCATGGTGCACGGCGGCCCGTACCCGGCGACGTCCGATGCCCGTGGTACGTCGGTCGGCACCCTGGCCATCGACCGCTTTCTGCGTCCGGTGTGCTACCAGAACTGCCCGGACACTCTGCTGCCCGACGCACTGAAGAATGCCAACCCGCTGGGTATCGCCCGTCTTGTGGATGGCGCCAGCAGCCGCGACGCGCTGTAAGAAACGGCTCACCGACACGGCGCCAGCCCGCTCTAAGCGGTAAAGAGAAAGCCGACCTCAGGGTCGGCTTTTTCGTGTGCCAGGATTGATTGGCGTTGTAAGGCAAGGCCTTTCCCGGGTATCGCTTCGCTCACCCCAGGCTACCGGTCTGTAGGAGCCGCGACCTCGCGGCGAATGGAAGGCGCGCAGCAGATTCTGTTGGACGGCCACCCTCGCATCGCGCCGGGGTCGACGCTCCTACAAAGTTGGTTGCGTGGTTTTGGGTGCCGTTGTCCCTGATCTTTGCCGGTGTTTAGCCGCGTGGCTTTGCGCGACACTAGGGGCATGAGTCCCGATGGAGCCGTCGATGAGCAGCGAAGACAAGTTCACCCGCCAGACCTTGCTCGAGGTGCAGACCCTGACCCCGAGCCTGTTCACCCTGCGTACCACCCGGGATGCGGGGTTTCGTTTCCGCGCCGGGCAGTTCGTCCGTCTCGGGGTGGAAAAGGCTGACGGCACCGTGGTCTGGCGTGCCTACTCGCTGGTCTCGGCGCCCCACGACGAGCATCTGGAGTTCTTTTCCATCGTCGTGCCAGGTGGTGAGTTCACCAGTGAACTGAGTCGTTTGCGCGTGGGCGATACGTTGTTGGTGGAGAAGATGGCGACGGGTTACCTGACCCTCGACCGTTTCATCGATGGTCGCGATCTGTGGTTGCTTGGCAGCGGCACCGGCATCGCGCCGTTCCTGTCGATGCTGCAGGATTTCGAAATCTGGGAGCGTTTCGAGCGCATCGTGCTGGTATACAGCGCAAGGTCGCTCGACGAACTGGCTTACCAGCCGATGATCCACGGTTTTGCCGAGCTCGAGCACCTGGCTGAGTACACCCATAAGCTCACCTACCTGCCGGTAGTTACCCGCGAGCAGGCGCCGGGTTGCCTGAATGCCCGCATCACCGAGCTGCTCGACAGCGGCGAGTTGGAGCGTGCCGCTGGTCTGGAACTGGCGCCTGAGCATTCGCGGCTAATGATCTGTGGCAACCCGCAGATGATCGACGACATCCGCCAGCGCCTGAAGGCGCGGGGCCTCAACTTGAGCCTGACCCGCCGTCCTGGCCAAGTGGCCGTGGAAAACTACTGGTAAAGCGCCGTTACAAACTCAGCGCTTTCAGTGTGACTCGCGCTCCAGTAGATTGCGTGGTCTGTTTTCCACTATCCGGTCTTCATGGACAGCGACAGTAGACGATCGCCCTCGCCGTTATGGACGAGGGCGGTACTTCCCAAAGGCAGCGCCGCTCGGTGCAAGCCTTCCGTGCAGCCGAACGTTGCGCATTCTTCCCGTCAGCCGAGATTTCCCGTGCCTGCCCTGTGCATGCGTGGCGCTTTCGGCTGCCTTTGTTTTCCCCTAGAGAGAGCTACACACTAAATGGAATGGATCGCTGATCCGACGGCCTGGTTAGGCCTGTTGACCCTGATCGTCCTGGAAATCGTCCTGGGCATCGACAACCTGGTGTTCATTGCCATCCTCGCCGACAAGCTGCCGCCCGAGCAGCGTGACCGTGCCCGCCTGATCGGCCTGAGCCTGGCGATGATCATGCGCCTGGGCTTGCTGGCCAGCATCGCGTGGCTGGTCACCTTGACCGAGCCGCTGATCGACGTGTTCGGCAAGACCTTCTCCGGCCGTGACCTGATCATGCTGTTCGGTGGTGTGTTCCTGTTGTTCAAGGCCACCATGGAGCTGCACGAACGTCTCGAAGGGCGTACCCACCAACATGGTGGCAGCAAGGTCTATGCGCGGTTCTGGCCGGTTGTGGCGCAGATCATCGTGCTCGACGCAGTGTTCTCTCTGGACGCGGTCATCACCGCCGTGGGCATGGTCGAGCACCTGCAAGTGATGATGATCGCCGTGGTGATCTCCATGGGCTTGATGATCGTCGCCAGCAAGCCACTGACCGCGTTCGTCAACGCACGCCCGACGGTGATCATGCTGTGTCTGGGCTTCCTGATGATGATCGGCTTCAGCTTGACTGCCGAAGGTCTGGGCTTCCACATTCCGAAAGGCTACCTATACGCGGCTATCGGTTTCTCGATTCTCATCGAGCTGTTCAACCAGATCGCTCGTTCGCGCCGCAAGCGCAGCCTGCAAGGCCAGCGTGGTCTGCGTGACCGCACGGCCCATGCGGTGATGCGCATGCTGGGCGGCAAGGTGCAGGCCGACGAAGTGGGTGAGGACATCGCCGACATGCTCGACGGCGAGCAGGGCGAAACCGCGCTGTTCGACCGCCGCGAGCGGGTGATGATCAGTGGCGTGCTGAACATGGCGGAAATGTCGATCCAGAAGGTCATGACCGACCGCATGGAAGTCGACCGCATCAACCTCGACGACGCCCCTGAGAAGATCCACCAGGCGCTGCTCGACTCACCGCACTCGCGCCTTGTGGTTACCCGCAACGACTCCCGTGATGAGCCGCTGGGTTACATCCACAAGAAGGAGCTGTTCAAGGAGCTGCTCAAGGGCCAGCAACCGGATATCGAGAACCTTGTGCGTGCGCCGATCAACCTGCCGGACAGCTCCAGCGTGCTCAGCGCCCTGGAGCAGATGCGCCAGGGCTCCACTCACGTGGCCTTCGTGGTCAACGAGTTCGGTGGTTTCGAAGGCTTGCTGACGCTGACCGACATTCTTGAAGCAATTGCCGGTGAGCTGCCGGATGCCAGCGAAGTGGATGGCCCGGATGTCGAGGAAGTGGAGGGCGGTTATCGCGTCAACGGTGCGGTAAACCTGGCGGTATTGCGCGACCGGCTGGATTTCGCTGCGCGCCCTACGGACGACTATCAGACCCTTGCCGGCCTAGCCATGAGCCTGCTCGACCGCCTGCCGCTGATCGGTGACAAAGTCGATTATCTGGGCTGGGAGCTGACCGTGATCGAGGTCAAGGAGCGTCGTATAACGCGGGTGCTGCTGAAGCCTGGTAGCACCGAACTGGCCGTGTAACCGGTTGGCATAAACAATAACGGCGCCCTCGAGGCGCCGTTATTGTTTGCGGTGTTCGGGTCAATCCTTGCGCTGCTGATCCTTGAGCAGATCGCGGATCTCGCCCAGCAGCAGCTCTTGAGGAGTCGGCGCTGGCGGTACCGAGGGCGCCACCGCTTCTTCGCGCTTGAGGCGGTTGATCGCCTTGACGCCCATGAAGATGGCGAAGGCGACGATGACGAAATCGATGACTGTCTGGATGAACTTGCCATAAGCCAGCATTACGGCGGGCAGATCGCCTTCGGCGGCCTTCAGGGTGATCGCCAGATCGGAGAAGTCCACCCCACCGATCAACAAGCCCAGCGGCGGCATGATCACATCGCCAACGAACGACGATACGATCTTGCCGAAGGCGGCGCCGATGATGATACCGACCGCCATATCGACGACATTGCCTTTGACGGCGAACGCCTTGAATTCGTTGATGATGCCCATGTACAACCCCCATTAGTCTGATTCGTGCAGTGAAGTGTAAATCACTCCCGCTTATCTGCCATACACCGCCTCCAGGCCGCGTGTATCGGTTGTGACCCCAGTGTCGGGATATTGTCCGAATTTATTACCGGCCAATTACTCGGGGGGCTCGTAAGGGCCGCTCTGCTTCGCTTCTCCTGGCTAGTCGACGGGAGGTTGATCCGTTGCTTGAGGGGCGTTGACGAGGATCAAAAACCATCACGTGCTACCGGGCTACAGTGGTGCTAATTCATTTGGCGGGAGCCCAGCCATGCATATCGATTACTCCGCTCACCCCGAAACGCAGTCGCAGATGCTGCAGCGCCGCAATCCTGCCTACGCCGCGTTGGCCGAACAACACGACGATGCCGACCGGCGTATCGCGCGCATCGAAAACGGCATCGAGCGGCCTGATGGTGTGCCGCTTTCCGCACTCAAGCTGCGGCGCTCCGGTCTGCGCGAGGATCTGGCTCGGCAGATCCGCAAGGCCGATGGTGGATGCTGCAACTGTGGCAAGCAGTGCGGAACTCGTAAATCGACGTAGCCTTGCGTTGAGCGAAGCGATACCCAGGAAGCGATCTCGGCTTTGTCACCATCCCCGGGTATCGCTCAACCGCAGGCTACGGGTGCAGCACGAAGCGGCGCAGACCGGGTTCGGCCTCGGTGGCGTCCAGTTCTCTCACGTTCTGCGGTAGCTCGCTCAGCACCTGCTTGCAGAAGGCGCTCGCCAGTTCGTCCTGCTCGTAACAGCAGGTCAGCCAGGTGCGCCCGTCGCTTACCACCTGCTGCAACACCGCCCGCCCGATGCCCAGGCGGCGGTATTTGCGTAGAACGAACAGGTCGGCGAATTCCATCTCGGCCACGCTCGGGTCGTCGCATCGTTCGAGCAATAGAAAACCCGCGATGAAACCATCGACCAGAATCAGCAGCGCGCTCCAGCCTTCGTCCTGCCAGTAGCGCTGCAGATGCGGCTCATGAACATAAAAACGCCCGTCGATTTCAACGTCCTCCTGCTCCCAGTCCGACGACTCGTAGGCGTAGAACTGATAGAGGTTGCGGATCAGCGGTAGCTGCTCGGCGCTGGCGGGAACGAGTTCGATGGACATGGCAGGTATCTCGCGGATGAGCGGCACATTATCGGCCCCTGCGCCGGCCGCTGATAGCCTGCGTGCCGAATGTCTGTAAATTTATCCAGTTGTTCGGTATCGTTTCGGGCTTCGCTTTCCAGCAGGACGACTCTCATGGCCAAGGCCAAACGCTTGTATGGCTGCACCGAGTGCGGCGCGACCTTTCCCAAGTGGGCCGGGCAGTGCGGTGAGTGCGGTGCGTGGAACACGCTGACCGAAACCATGATCGAAGCCGGCGCGGCGGCGCCCAGCGGGCGAACGGGTTGGACGGGCGCGCAGGCTCAGCTCAAGACCCTGGCCGAAGTCAGCGTCGAGGAAATGCCGCGCTTTTCCACCGCCTCGGCGGAGCTCGACCGGGTGCTCGGTGGCGGCCTGGTGGACGGCTCTGTGGTGCTGATTGGTGGCGACCCTGGCATCGGTAAGTCGACCATCCTCCTGCAGACGTTGTGCAATGTGGCTCAGCGTTTCCCGGCGCTTTACGTCACTGGCGAGGAATCCCAGCAGCAGGTGGCGATGCGTGCCCGGCGCTTGGGGCTGCCTGAAGACAAGCTCAAGGTGATGACCGAAACCTGCATCGAAAGCATCATCGCCACCGCCCGCCAGGAAAAGCCCAAGGTGATGGTGATCGACTCGATTCAGACCATCTTCACCGAGCAGCTGCAGTCGGCACCTGGTGGTGTTGCTCAGGTGCGCGAGAGCGCGGCGCTGCTGGTGCGTTTCGCTAAACAAAGTGGGACGGCGATCTTCCTTGTCGGCCACGTCACCAAGGAAGGCTCGCTAGCCGGGCCGCGGGTGCTGGAGCACATGGTCGATACCGTGCTGTATTTCGAAGGCGACCCGGATGGCCGATTACGTCTGCTGCGGGCGGTGAAGAATCGTTTTGGCGCGATCAACGAGTTGGGCGTGTTCGGCATGACCGACAAGGGCCTCAAGGAAGTGAGCAACCCATCAGCGATCTTCCTGACCCGTGCTCAGGAAGAAGTACCGGGCAGCGTGGTCATGGCGACCTGGGAAGGCACTCGGCCGATGCTGGTGGAGGTGCAGGCGCTGGTCGACACCAGCCATATGGGCAATCCGCGCCGGGTCACCCTGGGGCTGGATCAGAATCGCCTGGCCATGCTGCTGGCGGTGCTGCACCGTCACGGCGGCATTCCTACCTATGATCAGGACGTGTTTCTCAACGTGGTCGGCGGGGTGAAGGTGCTGGAAACGGCATCCGACCTGGCGTTGATGGCGGCCGTCATATCCAGCTTGCGCAATCGGCCGTTGCCTCACGATCTGCTGGTGTTTGGCGAGGTTGGTTTATCAGGTGAGATACGGCCGGTGCCGAGTGGCCAGGAACGTCTCAAAGAGGCCGCCAAGCATGGCTTCAAGCGCGCCATCGTGCCCAAAGGCAACGCGCCGAAAGAAGCGCCGCCGGGCCTGCAGATAGTCGCCGTTACCCGTCTGGAGCAGGCGTTGGACGCGCTCTTCGAGTAAGCGCGTCCTCGGTCAGCTGCTTTGCTCAGTGTATTGGGCAGACGGCATCCGCGTATTGGCGGCGCTGCAGGCGCTGGCCGATGCGTGCCAGCCAGGCATTCGGGCGAGCCGGGCGCTGTGCCTGACGTTGCGAGGGGAAGTCGATTGCCTTGGCGATAGGGGCGCTGATCATGACGATGCCTCCGTGGGGAATGTTCCCCTGTTGGGTTCGTCTCTATCCTGCGATTCGCCCCTTCGGAGAACCTTGATCAAGGTCAATCATTGCCGGCGCACGTGCGCGACAGGACGCCGCATGGCGTTCAGTCTTCCTCGCAAAGCGCAGCCAGCTCCCGTTCGAGCAGTTGCTCATCACCCAGATTGAGCTCGACCAGACGCCGCAGATGGCTCATGGAATCAAGGTCGATGTGGTGGCACTGAAAGCCCAGTACACGCTCCTCGAGATGCACCAGCTCGACCTGCATCGCCACCTGTAGCTTGTCGTCGAGGGTGACGCGCACCAGATAATCTTCACCGGTACCGCCATCCCAGTTCCATGGGCGACGTACCAGAACGCCCTTGAACGAGATGTCGTGAAGCTCCACTTGCCAGACTCGTTCGCCCTGGACGATCTCCGCAGGGGCATCGAAGTCGATGCGCTGGAAGCGTCGGCGTTCATGGGTGTTGCTCATGGGGGCATCCTCTATTTGTTTTGTCCACTATAGCCAAGCGAGCTTATCGCCGCCGCCAATCGGTAGATCACTGTCGTATGTGGGAGTGATCGCGCATCTGCATATGATCACCGCGGTAAGCAAACATTCCGCGGTTTGTTGTCAGGTTTCCGGCGCCCATCCGTATTGGATGGCGTGCTTGACCAGATCGGCTGGCTTTTCGATATCGAGCTTGCGACGAATGTTCAGGCGGTAGGTTTCTACGGTACGCACGCTGATCTGCAGTTCTCCGGCCATGGCCTTATTGTTGAGCCCTTGCGCCATCATCAGCAGAACCTGGCGCTCGCGCGGCGTGAGTTCGCCTTCTTCGGTTTCTTCCTGAGACAGCTTCTGCGCGACATCGCCGCTGTAGAACCGACCGCCAACCGCCAGCACATCGATAGCGGAGATGATTTCCTGCGACGGCGCCTCTTTCAGCACATAACCCGATGCGCCCATGCGCAGCGAACTGCTGACGTATTCCTGGTTGTCGTACATGCTCAGAATCAGCACCTTGATGGCCGGGTGGCGCTTTTTGATGATGCCGGTCAGTTCCAGGCCGTTGATGTCCTTGAGGCCGATGTCCATCAGCAGAATGTCGGGCTGCTCACGGGCCACCAGTTCCAGTGCTTCGCTGCCACTGCCGGCTTCGCCGACGATGTCGAAGTGCTCGACCATCGACAGCAGCGTACGTATGCCGTCGCGCACCAGCACGTGGTCGTCGACGAGCGCGATACGGATCGTCTTCATAGCGGCTGATCCTGAGTAGGTGGCGTGGCGGCGGAGAGTAACAGGGCAACGTCGAGCTTGGTGCCGGATGACGTCGAGGTGACGTTGAAGTCCCCGCCGAAATGTTCGACCCGCTCGCGGATATTGCGCAGGCCGATGCCGCCGCTGTGCTGTTCGGCCTTGCGTGGGCTGAAGCCGGCACCGTCATCACTGATCCGCAGGTTTACACTTCGGCTGTTGCCCGTCAGGCTGATTGCCACCCGGCTGGCGTGGGCATGCCGTTCGATGTTGGTTAGCGCCTCCTGCAAGATCCGGAACAGCGCCACGTTCATGTCATCGCTCAGCCGGGTATCACCCAGGCTGTTGTGATAGTTCACGCTGAGCCCGCTGCGCTGCTCGAATTCGCTGGCCAGTTGGCCGATGGCCGAGGCGAGACCGAGGGTGTCGAGTAGTGATGGGTGCAAGTCGTGGGAGATGCGCCGGACTTCGCCAATCGCTCCCGCCAGGCGCTCGATTCCTTGGTGCAGTGTTTGCGCGGCGCTGGCCTTGCCGGCCTCCAGTTCGTGGCCTGCCAGTTCGAACTTGAATTTGATCGATACCAGCAACTGGCTGATGCCGTCGTGCAGCTCGCGGGACAGCCGGGATCGCTCATCTTCCTGAGAGGTGATGATGCGTTGGGTAAGTTGCTGCAGTTTGCGGTCGGCGAGGCGATGTTCGCTGACGTTGAGCGTCAGCCCACTGGCGAACACCACTAGCACGGCGATCAGGGCGACCACCGCGATGGCCAGCATGGTGGTACGAATACCGCTGCCAACGTCATGGCGAACCTGGGCGATGGCGTTGTCGACGTCCTCCAGATAGATACCGGTGCCGAGCATCCAGCCCCAACGATCGAGCAGGGTCACGTAGGCGAGCTTGTCCGCCATCTGTCCGGTGGAGGGTTTCTGCCAGCCGTAGCGCTGAAAGCCATCGCCCTGTTGGGCGCTGCGGATCAGCGCCTGGATCACCAGCAAGCCTTTGGAGTCAGTCATGTTCCACAGGTCTTTACCCACCAGAGCGCCCTGGCGCGGGTGCATCAGGCTTTTGCCGTTGCGGTCGTAGACGAAGAAGTAACCGTCGCTGCCGAAATTGATCCGAGCCAGCAGGGCAAGCACCTGACGTTTGGTTTCGTCGTCGTCGAGGCCATTCTCGTACAGCGGCTCGATGGTGCTCAGGGCCATTTCCACATAGTGCTTGAGCTCGGCCTGCTTGCTGCTAAGGATGCTGCGCTCGATGAGTTGCGCCTGCTGATTGCCCAGGCGCTGGTTTTGCACCAGTACCAGCAGGCAGACCACGGCCACTGCTAACAGCATGGGCAACAGGCTCAGGGCGACGATCTTGTGTTTGAGTTGCATCGATTCACTCCGGAGGGGAGGTTCGCCGGCGGGGTAGAGCAGGGTGCATTGATCATCCCTGGGGCTGCGGCCGGCAGAGCATACACAAAAGCTGGCGGTGACCGGTCGGTAGGCTTGGTGCCGAGCTGCGTAGTTCTACGTAGAGGGCCGTGGGTAGTTTTGCGAATTACCGGCAAGGGAACTTAGAGAGATAGTTGCTGGGCTCTGATTTGCGGGGCACAACAATAACAATGAACGCCGTGGGCCAAGGTCTGCGGCAGGAGAGGCCAAATGACCAGAATGGCTAGCCATCTCGCCTGGTTTGCCGTCGCCTTACTGGGCGCCTTCGCGCTAGGTACCGTGGCGCTGAATCGTGGTGAGTCGATCAATGCCTTGTGGATTGTCGTCGCTGCCGTGGCGATCTATCTCGTCGTCTATCGCTACTACAGCCTGTTCATCGCCACCAAGGTGATGCAACTCGACCCCAGTCGCGCGACCCCCGCCGTACTCAACAACGACGGCCTGGACTACGTTCCCACCAACAAGCACATCCTCTTCGGTCACCACTTCGCCGCCATTGCTGGCGCCGGTCCGTTGGTCGGCCCGGTGCTCGCCGCGCAAATGGGCTATCTGCCCGGCACGCTCTGGCTGATTGCCGGTGTGGTTCTGGCCGGTGCGGTGCAGGACTTCATGGTGCTGTTCATTTCCACGCGCCGTAACGGCCGCTCCTTGGGCGAGCTGGTGCGCGAGGAAATGGGCCAGGTGCCAGGCACCATCGCGCTGTTCGGCGCTTTCATGATCATGATCATCATCCTTGCGGTGCTGTCGCTGATTGTGGTCAAGGCGTTGGCGGAAAGCCCGTGGGGCATGTTCACGGTAATGGCGACCATTCCCATCGCCATGTTCATGGGCATTTACATGCGCTATATCCGGCCCGGCCGCATTGGTGAGATTTCCCTGATCGGGGTGATCCTGCTGCTCGGTTCGATCTGGCTGGGTGGCGTGATCGCTGCCGATCCTGTGTGGGGCCCGGCCTTCACCTTCACCGGTGTGCAGATCACCTGGATGCTGATCGGTTACGGCTTCGTCGCCGCGGTATTGCCGGTATGGTTGATACTGGCACCACGTGACTACCTGTCGACCTTCCTGAAAATCGGCACCATCATCGCTCTGGCTATCGGCATTCTGGTGGTCATGCCCGAGCTGAAAATGCCGGCGCTGACCCAGTTCACCGATGGCACCGGGCCGGTGTGGAAGGGCACGCTGTTCCCCTTCCTGTTCATCACCATCGCCTGCGGTGCGGTCTCCGGCTTCCACGCCCTGATCAGCTCAGGCACCACGCCCAAGCTGCTCGCCAACGAGTCCCATGCCCGTTACATCGGTTATGGCGGCATGCTGATGGAGTCCTTCGTGGCCATCATGGCGATGGTCGCCGCTTCGGTGATCGAGCCGGGTGTGTACTTCGCCATGAACAGCCCTGCGGCGCTGGTCGGCTCGGATGTGCAGTCGGTTGCCGCCGCGGTCAGCAGCTGGGGTTTCTTGATTACCCCCGAAGAGTTGGAAGCGGTCGCTCGGGATATCGGCGAGAACACCATCCTGGCGCGTGCCGGTGGTGCGCCGACCCTGGCTGTGGGGATCGCGCAGATCCTCCACAATCTGCTGCCGGGTGAGAACACCATGGCTTTCTGGTACCACTTCGCGATCCTGTTCGAGGCGCTGTTCATCCTCACCGCGGTCGATGCCGGTACCCGTGCCGGGCGCTTCATGCTGCAGGATCTGCTGGGCAATTTCGTGCCTTCGCTGAAGAAGACCGAGTCCTGGTTCGCCAACGTCATCGCCACCGCTGGCTGCGTGGCGCTGTGGGGTTGGCTGCTCTATCAAGGCGTGATCGATCCGCTGGGCGGGATCAACACCCTGTGGCCGCTGTTCGGCATCTCCAACCAGATGCTTGCCGGCATCGCGCTGATGCTCGGTACCGTGGTGCTGATCAAGATGAAGCGTGAGCGCTATGTGTGGGTGACGCTGATTCCGGCCACCTGGCTGCTGATCTGCACCACCACCGCAGGGCTGATCAAACTGCTCGATCCGAACCCGGCAGTCGGCTTCCTGGCTCTGGCCAAGAAATATCAGGCTGCTGTGGATGCCGGTCAGATCCTCGCACCGGCCAAGGATCTTGGTCAGATGCAGCACGTGATCTTCAACGCCTACACTAACGCCACGCTCACTGTGCTGTTCCTGTTCGTGGTGGTCAGTGTGCTGTTCTATGCCGTCAAAGTTGGCCGTGCCGCCTGGCGCAAGGATTCGCGCAGCGATAATGAGGCGCCGTATCAGGCCATTCCTGCCGACGCACCGGAGGTAGCCCGTGTTCAATGACCTCAGCCGCATGGGCAAGTACCTCGGCCAGGCCGCGCGGATGCTGGTGGGCATGCCTGACTACGACACCTATGTCGAGCACATGGCCAAGAAGCATCCGGACAAGCCGGTGATGAGCTACGAAGCCTTCTTCCGCGAGCGCCAGGAAGCGCGTTATGGTGGCGGCAAGGGGCGGCCTATCCGCTGCTGTTGATTCCATCTGCCGGGTTTACTGCCCGGTTCAAGAACCACACGCCACGCCTAGTCGTGGCGTGTGTCATTCAGAGGAACGTGTTTTATGTCCTTTTCCCCCATTCCGGTAACCGTGCTCAGCGGTTTTCTCGGGGCTGGTAAGACCACCCTATTGCGCCATGTGCTGAAGGCCGAGCACGGCCTGAAGATTGCGGTCATCGAAAACGAATACAGCGAAGTGCCGATCGACAGCCAGTTGCTCGGCAGCGAGCCGGTGCAGGTGATGACCTTGGCCAATGGCTGCGTCTGCTGCTCCATTCATGTCGAGCTGGAAAAGGCGCTGTTCCTGCTGCTGGAAAAGCTCGACAGCGGCGAACTGGCCTTCGACCGGCTGGTGATCGAATGCACCGGCCTCGCTGACCCAGCGCCGGTAGCGCAGACCTTCTTCGCTACGGAGGAGTTGTGCGAGCGCTACGTGCTGGATGGCATCATCACCCTGGTGGATGCCGCCAACGCCGAGCGCCACCTGCAGGAAACCATCGCCCAGGCTCAGGTCGGCTTCGCTGACCGCATCCTGCTGAGCAAGACCGATCTGGTCGATGAAGCCAGCCGTGAGGCGTTGATCGCGCGCTTGCAGCGCATCAACAGAAGGGCGCCCATCCGGGTGGTCGAGCACGGCCGCATTGACCTGGGCGAACTGCTCGACGTGCGTGGCTTCAACCTCAACGCCGATATCGCACCGAGCCTGCGCCCGGTTGCACCTAGCAAGAACAGTGACCGTATTTCCACGCTGGTGCTTACCAGCGATACGCCGCTGGATCTGGATCGGCTTTCCGGTTTCATGGAAGACCTGCTGGAAGAGCACGGCAATTCACTGCTGCGTTACAAAGGCGTGCTGAGCATTACCGAGGAAGACCGTCGCATGGTGTTCCAGGGCGTGTTGCGGCTCTATGGTTTCGATTGGGACAGCGAGTGGGGTGCTGACGAGAAGCGTGAGAGCGTGATCGTCTTCATCGGCGATAACCTGCCTGAAGAGGCGATCCGTCAGGGCTTCGCCGCGCTCAGCGCCTAGCTTTATCGCAGACAAAAAAATGCCGGTCAGCTCGCGCTGTCCGGCATCTTTTATTCCCGTGAAACCTTACTCGTCGAGGAACGAGCGCAGGTGTTCGCTACGGGTAGGGTGACGCAGCTTACGCAGGGCCTTGGCTTCGATCTGACGAATACGCTCACGGGTAACATCGAACTGCTTGCCCACTTCCTCGAGGGTGTGGTCAGTGTTCATGTCGATCCCGAAGCGCATGCGCAGCACCTTGGCTTCGCGGGCAGTCAGGCCGGAAAGCACTTCGCGAGTGGCTTCCTTGAGGCTTTCCACGGTGGCTACGTCGATCGGGGACTGCATGGTGCTGTCCTCGATGAAGTCGCCCAGGTGCGAGTCTTCGTCGTCGCCGATCGGGGTTTCCATGGAGATCGGCTCTTTGGCGATCTTCAATACCTTGCGGATCTTGTCCTCAGGCATTTCCATGCGCTCACCCAGCTCTTCCGGAGTAGGCTCGCGGCCCATCTCCTGAAGCATCTGACGGGAGATGCGGTTGAGCTTGTTGATCGTCTCGATCATGTGCACCGGAATACGGATGGTGCGTGCTTGGTCGGCGATCGAGCGAGTGATCGCCTGACGGATCCACCAGGTTGCATAGGTCGAGAACTTGTAGCCGCGACGGTATTCGAACTTGTCCACCGCCTTCATCAGGCCGATGTTGCCTTCCTGGATCAGATCGAGGAATTGCAAGCCACGGTTGGTGTACTTCTTGGCGATCGAAATCACCAGACGCAGGTTGGCTTCGACCATCTCTTTCTTCGCGCGGCGGGCTTTCGCCTCACCGATCGACATGCGACGGTTGATGTCCTTGATCTCGGCCAGCGTCAGGTCGCTTTCGGTCTGCAGGGCAATCAGCTTCTGCTGGCAGCGCTGAATGTCGGCCTGCAGGTTGCCGATGGCTTCCGCATACTTGGATTTGCCTTTGGCCAGGCCAGCAGCCCAGTCCAGATCAACTTCATTACCCGGGAACAGGCGCAAGAAGTCGGCGCGCGGCATACGTGCATCACGTACGCACAGCTGCATGATGGCGCGTTCCTGGCCACGCAGACGATCCAGCGCTTCACGTACGCGAACCACCAGGGCTTCGTACTGCTTGGGCACCAGCTTGATCGGCATGAACAGCTCGGCCAATGCCTTGAGCTCTGCGATGGCCTGTTTGCTGCTGCGGCCATGCTTCTTCAGCGCTTTCTTGGCGATTTCCAGCTGATCGGAGACTGCGGTGAAGCGGCGCAGAGCCTCTTCAGGATCCGGTCCACCGTCGCCTTCTTCTTCCTCGTCGTCGCTATCGCCGTCTTCTTCATCGTCGCCCTTTTCTTCGGCAGCGGCATCGCCGGCCGCAGGCACGGGAGCAGCAGCTTCAGCAGGAACGATGCCGTCATCCGGGTCGATGTAGCCACTGAGGACTTCGACCAAGCGGCCGCCCTCGGTGGTGACGCGGGTGTATTCGGCGAGAATGCTGTCGACGGTACCTGGGAAGTGGGCAATTGAACCCATTACTTCACGGATGCCTTCCTCGATCCGCTTGGCGATTTCGATCTCGCCTTCACGGGTCAGCAGCTCCACAGTACCCATTTCGCGCATGTACATGCGCACCGGGTCGGTGGTGCGACCGATATCGGTTTCAACCGCAGCCAACGCAGCAGCAGCTTCTTCAGCGGCGGCTTCGTCGGTGTCGGCATCGGCCAGCATCAGGGCGTCTGCATCCGGAGCACTCTCGTGTACCGGGATCCCCATGTCATTGATCATGCGGATGATGTCTTCCACCTGCTCAGGATCTGAAATATCCTCAGGCAGGTGGTCGTTGACCTCTGCGTAAGTCAGATACTTCTGCTCACGACCCAGGGTGATCAACTCTTTGATACGAGATTGCTGTTGCGCTTTTCCGGACATAACACCCTATCCACTGAAGGTCTTGGCGGGCTAAAAACAAGCCGAGGATTATACCTCAGCTCGGCGCTCAGGCGCCAGTTGGGGTCTTGCTGGGCGAGGAAAGACTGCTGTAATGCTCACGCAGCAGAGCCTTTTCCTCGTCGGTGAGTTCGCTAGGGCCTTTCTGCATGATGCTACGCAGAGCGGTTTCGCGGCGTCGTAATGACTGACTATGGACAAGTGTAGTTATGGTGTCGAAAAACTGCCGTTCAAGGTTGTCGTGATCGATTAACCATTCTTTTTCGGCCAGTACCTTGAGTAGTCGACCTTGTTCGGTGCCGTGCCAGCGGGCGATCAGTTGCAGCGAGCGCAGGCCAGGCTGCTTCTGTAGCGTACCTACCAGTGCCACCAATAATTGAGCATACGTGTCGCCTTCGGCAGCGAAGTTGCTGACATCATCGACCTTCTGTGCAAGTTCTGGATGGTGCAGCAAGCTGCGCAGAGCGCTCAGGTGGGGCGACTCGACGCTCACTACGGTGCGCGGTGGGTGGTAGTCATCACGGCCTTTCTTGCTCCACTTGCCGCCCTCTTTTTTCCAGTCGCCCTTACCCTGTTTTCTGGCTGGAAGCTCGAATGCTGGGGCAACTGGGTGCTCCTCATGGCCAGGCGCTGCGTCATAGTAGGCGCTGTCGGGGATGGCTTCGAAGTGCGGTGCAGGGCTATTGCCCTCTTGCTGAGGGGGCGCTGAAGCTTGTCGGACGGGCGGCGTGGATATCTGGCTCAGGGCGTCGCTGCTGAGGCCGGTAATCTGGGTCAGGCGTTGACGCATCAGGGCGCGCAGCGTGTTGCCGGGGATCTTTTCGATCAGCGGTGCGGCCAGCGTCACCAGGTGTGCTTTGCCTTCCAGCGAGCGTGGGTCGGCTTCTTCACTCAGTTGCTGGAAGAAATAATCAGCCAGGGGTTGGGCGTGCTGTTGAATGCGTGCGCGGAATGCATCGGTGCCCTCGCTACGTACCAGGGTGTCCGGATCTTCGCCTTCAGGCAGGAAAAGGAAGCGGGCTCGACGGCCATCCTGCAGGTTTGGCAGGGCGGCTTCCAGTGCCCGCCAGGCTGCATTGCGGCCGGCCTGGTCGCCGTCGAAGCAGAACAATACGCTTGGTACCAGGCGAAACAGGCGCTTGAGGTGTTCCTCGCTGGTGGCGGTGCCCAGGGTTGCCACGGCGTTGCGCAGGCCTTGCTGGGCAAGGGCGATGACATCCATGTAGCCCTCGACCACCATGACTTCGTCAAGATTGCGGTTGTGCTTGCGCGCCTCGTACAGGCCGTAGAGTTCCTGGCCCTTGTGGAATACCGGGGTTTCTGGCGAGTTCAGGTATTTGGGCTTGTCGTCGCCCAGTACCCGGCCGCCAAAGGCGATGACGCGGCCACGGCTGTCGTGAATGGGGAATATCACCCGATCACGGAAGCGGTCGTAGCGTTTGCCGCTGTCGGGGTTTTCCACCAGCAGGCCGGCATCGATCATTGCCTTGTGCTGCAGGCTATCGCCAGCCAGGTGCTTGAGCAGGTTGTCCCAGCCCGGAGGTGCGAAGCCAAGGCCGAAGTCCCGGGCGATCTCGCCGGACAGCCCGCGGCCTTTCAGGTAGTCGACCGCGGCGCGGCGCTGCGGATGGCTCTTCAGTGCCTGGCGGTAGAAGTCCGCGGCGGCCTTGAGCAGCGCATAGAGTGGCGAGTCGCTGGGTTGGCGGGGTTTGCCGCCGCGCCCGCCGTCCTCGCGCGGTACATCCATGCCGGCGCGTTTGGCCAGTTCCTCGACCGCCTGGGGAAACTCCATCTGGTCGTGATCCATCACGAAGCCCAGGGCGTTACCACCGGCGCCACAGCCGAAGCAGTAATAGAACTGCTTGTCGGGGCTGACGGTGAAGGAGGGCGATTTTTCCTTATGGAAAGGGCAGCAGGCGCTGTAGTTCTTACCGGTCTTCTTCAGTTGGATGCGCGAACTCACCACGTCGACGATGTCGGTGCGGTTAAGTAGGTCATCAATAAAGGATTGCGGGATCAGGCCGGCCATAGGTGCTCAGTACTGCTGCAGCGCTGTAGGGAACAATAGCGGCAAAAACGCAAAAACTCCGAACATTCGCCCGTGGGCTATGCGGAGTTTTTGGCGATAATGCCCGGCTTGCGCCGGGCATTCAGGCGTTGCGAGTACTGTATTAGTACAGGCGAACGCTGCGGCGCTGCTCGCGCTGCACTTTCTTCGCGTGACGCTTGACCGCGGCGGCGGCTTTACGCTTACGCTCGGAAGTCGGTTTTTCGTAGAATTCGCGGCTACGAACTTCGGCCAGAACACCGGCTTTTTCGCAGGAGCGCTTGAAACGACGCAGAGCTACGTCGAAGGGTTCGTTCTCTTTAACTTTGACGGCTGGCATCCAGAGCTACCTTCTTTATTACCGGAGGTTTGTGTCTTCCTGGCAATAGCACGGAAAGATCACAGGTTTTTAAGGGTTGCGGATGTTACCGCCTAGTCAGGCGGAATGCAAAGCCTCTGATCGAAAAGCACTGGTCTGTGCCGCTTGGCGACGATTATTATGCCGGCCTTTCACGCTCTGCGGTCTGTTAAATCAAGGCGAAACCATGCTGGTGCTGGGATTGGAAACTTCATGCGACGAGACCGGTGTCGCGCTCTACGACAGCGAACGCGGCCTGCTTGCAGACGCGCTGTTCAGTCAGATCGACCTGCACCGCGCCTATGGCGGCGTGGTGCCGGAGTTGGCTTCGCGCGACCACGTCAAACGCATGCTGCCGCTGATCCGCCAGGTGCTGGAGGAGGCCGGCTGCGTGGCAACCGATATCGACGCCATTGCCTACACGGCGGGCCCTGGCTTGGTCGGCGCACTGCTGGTCGGGGCGTCTTGCGCCCAGGCGTTGGCGTTTGCCTGGGATGTACCGGCCATTGGCGTACACCACATGGAAGGCCACCTGCTGGCGCCCATGCTCGAGCCTAACCCGCCGGCTTTTCCGTTCGTCGCTTTGTTGGTGTCGGGTGGGCATACCCAGCTGGTTCGGGTCGACGGAATCGGTGAATACCAGTTGCTCGGTGAGTCGCTGGATGATGCTGCCGGCGAAGCGTTCGACAAGACCGCCAAGCTGATGGGCCTGCGTTATCCCGGTGGCCCGGAGATCGCCCGGCTCGCCGAGCGCGGCACGCCCGGGCGCTTCGTGTTCCCGAAGCCGATGACCGATCGCCCTGGCCTGGATTTCAGCTTCAGTGGCTTGAAGACCTTCACCCTCAATACCTGGCAGCAATGCTGCGCCAATGGCGACGACAGCGAGCAGACCCGTTGTGACGTGGCCTTGGCGTTCCAGCAGGCAGTGGTCGAGACGCTGACCATCAAATGCCGGCGGGCGCTCAAACAGACGGGCCTCAACAGCCTGGTGATCGCCGGCGGCGTAAGCGCCAATCAGGCACTGCGCCTGTCGCTGGAAGACATGCTTGCAGCGCTGAAGGGCAAGGTCTTTTACGCCCGTCCGGCATTCTGTACCGACAACGGCGCGATGATCGCTTACGCCGGTTGTCAGCGACTGCTCGCCGGGCAACATCAGGATCTGGCGATCAGCGTACAGGCACGCTGGCCGATGGAGCAGTTACCGGCGTTGTGACTCCGCCCAGGCTGCATGAAGTTCGCTCATGGCTAGTATCTAGAAATGCCGCTCACGGCCGGCCCACAGATCGCGTAGATTGCTGCGGTGACGCCAGACGATCAGCCCGCTGAGTACGCACATCGGCAGCAGCGCGGCCGGCTGTTGCCAGGCGAGCAGGGGCAAGGTCAGCGGCGCTGCGGTCAGTGCCGCGAGGGAGCTGGTACGGGTCAGTGTGAAGGTCAACAGCCAGGTGCAGAGCGCCAGCAGCGCCGCGGGTGGATACAGGCCCAGCAGCATGCCGGCTGCGGTGGCGACGCCTTTGCCACCGCGAAAGCGGAAGTAGATCGGGTAAAGGTGCCCGACCACGGCCGCCAGCCCCAGCCAAGCCTGCTGTTGCAGCTCGAATCCAAGGTGGGCAGCAAACAGAACCGGCAGCAAACCTTTGAACAGATCGCCAATCAGCGTGAGAATGGCCAGGCGTTTGCCGGCCACCCGTAGCATATTGGTGGCGCCGGGATTGCCCGAACCACTGGCGCGCGGGTCTGCCAGGCCGGTCATGCGGCTGAGTAGGATAGCGAAGGACAGCGAGCCGAGCAGGTAGGCGAGGATCGCCAGCAACCAAAACATGGTATCCATTCCGCGCCGGGGGATGCCCGATTCTAACGAGGTACGGCGAGCTTGTCGTGCCGTGGAGAGCATGCTTGGACACAGTGTTTATCGCGGGTCTGGAAGTCGACACCGTTATCGGTGCCTACGACTGGGAGCGCACCATCCGCCAATGCCTGCAGCTGGATCTGTGGCTGGGCTGGGACAACCGTCCGGCGGCCGAAGATGATGACTTGAGCAAGGCGCTGGATTACGCCTCGGTGTCCACGCGTATCCAGGCCTTCGCCAGCGAGTCGCAGTTCATCCTCGTGGAAACCTTCGCCGAGCGTCTGGTCGCGCTGCTGATGAGCGAGTTCGGCATACCCTGGGTGCGCCTGCGCCTGACCAAACCAGGGGCTGTGCCTGCTGCCCGTGGTGGTGTTGGCGTGGAGATCGAGCGCGGATGTCGCTAACCCCGATACTGCTGGGCCTGGGCAGCAATATGGAGCGCGAAGTGCACCTGCGCGCTGGTCTCGATGCCCTGGCCGATATCATCACCGACATGCGCTGCTCGCCAGTCTTCGAAAGCCTGGCGGTTGGCATCAAGAGTGGCCCGTTCTTCAATCTGGTGATTGCTGGATATACCGAGTTACCGCTGCTCGAATTGGATCGCCGGCTGAAGTTCATCGAGGCTGATAACGGTCGCTATGCCCCGGATCGAGTCGGATTGCCACTGGATATCGACGTGCTGATGTACGACCAGCTGGTCGGCAATTTCGATGGCTTGGTGTTGCCCCGCGCAGAAATTCTCAGAAATGCGTTTGTGCTCAGGCCGCTGGCCCTGCTGGTGCCCGATGTCGAGCATCCGGGTGTAGGTCGCAGCTTCGCCCAGTTGTGGCGCGAGGCGCGGATCGAGCAGCAACTGTGGCCGGTTTCCTTCCAGTGGCGCGGTGCCGAGCTGACGCCTGCCGAGTTGCTGCCGTCGCCCTAGGGTCTGTTGCCGTTTCAACGCGAGCCGCGTTGCCGCGAGAAATCTCGCCAGGTTAGGCGGAGGACGCAGGGAATGGCGTTCCCTTTTCAAGTCCTCCAACGACACATGGCGAGATTTCCCGCGCAACCCGCAGGGCCGGGCCCGTTTTGCCGCGATGCTGCGTTTCTCGCCGGCTCATTTAGCCAGCTAAACTTCGCGGCTCGTGCCTTGCCTCGCGGTAAAACGGGCTCCGGCGCGGCCGTGCGTGAAACGGCAACAGACCCTAGGCTCCCTTGAATGTCTTCAGTGCGGCAAGGCGCTCGCGATTGAGCGCTTCGCCCAGTTCCGCGCCCTTGTAGCCGCGCTCCAGTAACGGTTGCACGGCCACTTGGCGAACCGCCTGCATGGCGTCCAGCAGGTAGGCGGCCTGCGGATATTCACGCTGTTCCAACCCATGACGGCCACGGGCATCCATCTCGCTGGCCGCGACAAAGGCTTCGAAGCGTTGCGGGCGGCGGAACACGTCAAAGCGCTGCATCAGCTCCAGTAGGGTCGATGCGCGCAATTCCAGGGCACGGTGAGCGTGGGTGTGAAACTCGCCGACCAGCTCGGCCAACTCCTGGCACTCCCGAGGCACCTTGCAGCGGCTGTTGATCGCCTTTATCAGCGGGATACCTCGGTGCTCATGGGCTATGTGTCGGGGCCAATCGGCAGGTTTGGTCAGCCCCTTACCCACGTCATGCAGCAGGCAGGCCCAGCGCACCGGCAGAGGTTGCCCGTGCTCGGCGCACTGGCGCAGCACGGCCAGCACATGAATACCGGTGTCGACCTCCGGGTGGTGTGCCGCTGGCTGAGGCACACCAAACAGGGCATCCACCTCTGGCAGCATGGCCGCCAAGGCGCCGCAATCGCGCAGCACCTGAATGAAAACATCAGGCCTCGGTTCCATCAGCGCGCGGGATATCTCCTTCCAGCTGCGCTCGGGCGTGAGAGCGTCCAACTCACCGGATTCGGCAAGCTGGCGCATCAGCGTCAGCGTCTCGGCTGCCACGCTAAAGCCTAGCGGTGCATAGCGGGCAGCGAAGCGGGCCACGCGCAGAACGCGCAGCGGATCTTCGGCAAAAGCTGGAGATACATGGCGCAGCTGTTTGGCGGCGAGGTCACGTTGCCCGCCGTACGGGTCAATAAGCTGGCCGTATTGGTCTTCGGCGATGGCGTTGATGGTCAGGTCGCGGCGGATCAGATCTTCTTCCAGAGTCACTTCAGGACTGGCGTGGAACGTGAAACCACCGTAGCCACGGCCACTCTTGCGCTCGGTGCGCGCCAGCGCATATTCCTCACCGGTTTGCGGGTGCAGAAACACCGGAAAATCTGCACCGACCGGGCGATAGCCCGCTTCCAGCATGGCCTCTGCAGTGCTGCCAACCACGACCCAGTCGATCTCGGTGACTGGCCGCCCGAGTAGGCGGTCGCGTACCGCGCCGCCGACTTTGTAGATATGCATAGGGATCTCCATCATGGGCAGAGGATAACCGCTGCGTCGGAGCCTGTCGTCGCGTAGGCATCACTGGGCCCAGGTTGGGCCCGGTGTTCAGAGGGGAGGAATGTGCAGATCCAGACGTGGCAAGTCGCCGTCCGAGGCGGCGTTCTTCGGTGGTACGTGGTGAGTATTGACGATCTGTTCACCTTGCAGCGTTTGCAGGTGAATATCGAAACCCCACAAGCGGTGCAGGTGTTTGAGCACGTCTTCGGTGGAGTTGCCCAGTGGTTTGCGATCGTGTTGGAAGTGGCGCAAGGTCAGTGAGCGATCGCCACGTCGGTCGATGTTCCATATCTGTACGTTGGGTTCGCGATTGCCCAGGTTGTACTGGGCAGCCAGGGTTTCGCGAATGACCTGGTAGCCGGGTTCATCGTGGATGGCCGGTACGCTCAATTCGTCTTTCTGGTCGTCGTCGAGAATGCTGAATAACTTGAGGTCGCGGATTACCTTGGGCGACAGGTACTGGAGGATGAAGCTCTCGTCCTTGAAGCTGGTCATGGCGAATTTCAGTGTGCTCAGCCAGTCGCTGCCGGCGATGTCGGGGAACCAGTGGCGATCCTCCTCGGTCGGCTCCTCGCAGATGCGGCGGATGTCGCGGTACATGGCAAACCCCAGGGCGTAGGGGTTGATGCCGCTGTAGTAAGGGCTGTCGAAAGACGGCTGAAGCACCACGCTGGTGTGTGATTGCAAAAACTCCATCATGAAGCCCTCGGTAACGAGGCCCTCGTCGTAGAGGTCGTTCATCAGGGTGTAGTGCCAGAACGTTGCCCAGCCTTCGTTCATGACCTGGGTCTGACGCTGCGGGTAGAAGTACTGGGCGATCTTGCGCACGATGCGGATCACTTCGCGCTGCCAGGGCTCGAGCAGCGGCGCATGTTTTTCCAGAAAATAGAGGATGTTTTCCTGAGGCTCTGCTGGAAAGCGCTTGTTGTCCTCATCGCCGGCCTTGCTGGCGCTCTTGGGGATGGTACGCCACAGGTCGTTGATCTGGCGCTGCAGGTGCTCTTCTCGATCTTTCTGACGACGGCGCTCTTCCTCGGCTGATATCGGGTAAGGGCGTTTGTAGCGATCCACGCCGTAATTCATCAGCGCATGGCAGGAGTCGATCAGATCCTCGACCGCATCGATGCCATGGCGCTCTTCGCACTGGGTGATGTACTGCTTGGCGAACACCAGGTAATCGATGATCGAACTGGCGTCCGTCCAGGTGCGGAACAGGTAATTACCCTTGAAGAAGCTGTTGTGTCCATAGCAGGCATGAGCGATCACCAGCGCCTGCATGGTGATGGTGTTTTCCTCCATCAGGTAAGCGATGCAAGGGTCGGAGTTGATGACGATTTCGTAGGCCAGGCCCATCTGCCCACGGCTGTAGGATTTCTCGGTGCTGAGAAACTGCTTGCCGTACGACCAGTGGTGATAGCCCAGCGGCATGCCCACGGAGGCATAGGCATCCATCATCTGCTCGGCGGTGATCACCTCAATCTGGTTCGGGTAGGTATCCAGTGCGTAGCGTTCGGCGAGCCGGCTGATTTCCCGGTCATAGTCGCGGATCAGCTCGAAGGTCCATTCCGAGCCAGTGGATAGAGGCTGGCGTTTCCTGCTGCTGGCGTTGCTGCTCATGTCGAAAGCCTCCGCTGGAACAGTTCGCGGAATACCGGGTAGATGTCGCCCGCCGATACCAGTTGCTGCTGGGCGAAGGTCTCGTCGAAGGCTTCGGCGACCCGTTCGTATTCGAACCACAGGGCCTGGTGTTCGCGCGGGGTGATTTCCACGTAGGTGAAGTACTGCACGAAGGGCATGATCTGCTTGATCAGGATGTCGCGGCACACCGGTGAGTCGTCGTTCCAGTTGTCGCCGTCGGAAGCCTGGGCGCCGTAGATGTTCCATTCGTTGACCGGATAACGCTCGGCCATGATCTCCTGCATCATTTTCAGGGCGCTGGATACGATGGTGCCGCCGGTTTCCCGCGAGTAGAAGAACTCTTCCTCGTCCACTTCCTTGGCGCTGGTGTGGTGGCGGATGAATACCACGTCGATCTTGTCGTAATTGCGCTTGAGGAACAGGTAGAGAAGGATGAAGAAGCGCTTGGCGACATCTTTGGTCGCCTGGGTCATGGAGCCGGATACGTCCATCAGGCAGAACATCACCGCCTTGGAGCTGGGAGTGGGGTGTTTGACCAGCAAGTTGTACTTGAGGTCGAAAGTGTCGAGAAACGGAACGCGGTGAATGCGCGCGCTGAGCCGTTCGATTTCGGCTTCCAGGAGCTGAATGTCGCCGAAGTTGTCGGGCTCTTCACGGCGCAGGCGTTCCAGCTCTGCCTTGGCTTCACGCAATTTTGCCCGGCTGCTGCCGGACAGCGCGATGCGCCTGGCATGGGCCGAGCGCAGGGTGCGGATGATGTTGATCCGCGACGGGTTGCCCTCGCTGCTGATACCGGCGCGTACGGTCTTGAAGGTCTCGGCGCCGGTCAGATGGCGTTTGACCAGATTGGGCAGCTCCAGATCCTCGAACATGAAATCGAGAAATTCTTCCTGAGTGATCTGAAAGACGAATTCATCCATGCCATCGCCGGAATTGCTGGCCTTGCCAGCACCCTGGCCGCCACCACCGCCCTGTGGCCGAGGGATGCGTTCGCCAGCGATGAAATCCTTGTTGCCGGGATGCACGACGGTCTGTTTGCCGCCCCGGCCATGGTGCAACACCGGTTCGTCGATATCGCGCCCTGGAATGCTGATCTGCTCGCCGTGTTCCATGTCGGTGATGGAGCGGCGGCTGACTGCTTCTTCCACGGCCTTCTTGATGTGATCACGGTAACGACGGATGAACCGCTGACGGTTCACCGTGCTCTTGTTCTTGCCATTCAGGCGACGGTCGATCACGTAGCTCATACAAGCCCTCCGGGCGCTACAGGCTTCAAGCCACGGGCGGCTGAGCCGCCATGGCCTGAAGCCTGAGGCCGCTTACTGCGATTTACGTACGCGCAAATACCATTCGGACAGCAGGCGAACCTGCTTCTCGGTGTAGCCGCGCTCGACCATGCGGTTGACGAAGTCGTTGTGCTTCTGCTGATCCTCTTTGCTGGCTTTGGCGTTGAAACTGATGACGGGCAGCAGATCCTCGGTGTTGGAGAACATCTTCTTCTCGATTACCACACGCAGCTTCTCGTAGCTCAGCCAGGTCGGATTCTTGCCGTTGTTGTTGGCGCGGGCGCGCAGCACGAAGTTGACGATTTCGTTGCGGAAGTCTTTTGGGTTGCTGATGCCGGCCGGTTTCTCGATCTTCTCCAGCTCCTCGTTGAGGGCTACGCGGTTGAGGATTTCACCTGTCTCCGGGTCGCGGTACTCCTGATCCTGAATCCAGAAATCGGCGTACAGCACGTAACGGTCGAAGATGTTCTGGCCATATTCGCTGTAGGACTCGAGATAGGCGGTCTGAATCTCCTTGCCGATGAATTCGATGTAGCGCGGTGCCAGGTACTCCTTGATGAAGCGAAGGTAACGCTCGCGCACTTCGCCCGGGAACTGTTCCTGCTCGATCTGCTGTTCCAGCACGTAGAGCAGATGCACCGGGTTGGCGGCGATTTCATGGGGGTCGAAGTTGAACACCTTGGAGAGAATCTTGAAGGCGAAGCGGGTCGACAGACCATTCATGCCTTCATCGACGCCAGCGGCATCGCGGTATTCCTGAATCGATTTGGCCTTGGGGTCGGTGTCTTTGAGGTTCTCGCCGTCGTAGACGCGCATCTTCGAGTAGATATTGGAGTTGTCCGGTTCCTTGAGGCGCGACAGGGTAGAGAACTGGGCGAGCATCTTCAGGGTGTCAGGCGCGCAGTGGGCGTTGGCCAGCGAGCTGCTGATCAACAGCTTGTCGTAGATCTTGATCTCGTCGTTGACGCGCAGGCAGTAGGGCACCTTGACGATGTAGATACGGTCGATGAACGCTTCGTTGTTCTTGTTGTTGCGGAAGGTGTGCCATTCCGATTCGTTGGAGTGGGCCAGCAGGATGCCGTTATAGGGAATAGCCCCCAAACCTTCGGTGCTGTTGTAGTTGCCTTCCTGGGTAGCAGTGAGCAGTGGATGCAGCACCTTGATCGGCGCCTTGAACATCTCGACGAACTCCATCAGGCCCTGGTTTGCCCGGCACAGTGCGCCCGAGTAGCTGTAGGCATCGGCATCGTTCTGCGGGTATTCCTCAAGCTTGCGAATGTCCACCTTGCCGACAAGGGCGGAGATATCCTGGTTGTTCTCGTCGCCGGGTTCGGTCTTGGCAATGGCGATCTGGTTGAGAATCGAGGGGTAGAGCTTGACCACGCGGAACTGGCTGATATCGCCACCGAATTCGGCCAGACGCTTGCTGGCCCAAGGCGACATGATGCTGCCCAGATAGCGTCGTTCAATGCCGTAATCCTCTTCGAGGATTGCGGCGTCCTCGTCTGCATTGAACAGTCCTAGCGGAGATTCGAATACCGGTGAGCCTTTGATGGCGTAGAAGGGCACCTTCTCCATCAGTTGCTTGAGTTTCTCTGCCAGGGACGATTTACCGCCGCCAACGGGGCCCAGCAGATAGAGGATCTGTTTCTTTTCCTCTAGGCCCTGAGCCGCATGGCGGAAGTAGGAAACGATCTGCTCGATGCACTCTTCCATGCCATGGAAGTCGGCGAAGGCGGGGTAGCGGCGGATTACCTTGTTGGAAAATATGCGTGATAAACGCGAGTTGTGCGACGTATCGAGCAGCTCCGGCTCGCCGATTGCCATCAGCAGGCGTTCGGAAGCACTGGCGTAGGTGCTGCGATCCTGTTTGCACAGTTCGAGGTACTCTTGCAGCGAGTACTCTTCCTGGCGGGTCGCCTCGAATCGTTGCTGGAAGTGACTGAAAATGCTCATGACTTCACCTCGCTCGATGCTTGGAGCCGGCCGGGATCGGTCGAGCGGGTGCATGCAGACTCGGTGCTTGCGCTACCGAGATGAATCCCCCGAGCACCCCGCAGTTAGTCAGAACCTCGTGGTCGGCCTGTCCGTGGCGTGGCAGGTCAAGGACAGCCGCCGAGCTATTACCCGCCCGGCGTATCGGCTGCCTTCTCCCGCCATGACCATTCGTTGCATGGCCTGACTGTCTGCTGAAGGTGGTTACCGATGGCCCGTTCGGCCGGTTGGCCGGCTACCTGAATTGGGATGGCCTAAGGTAAGGATAGTTCGGAATCGACAAGGTCAAGGCGCAATCGCGGGCAGTAGTGCTGTTGCAGCACTCTGGGGGGAGCCGAGCCCAGTGCTGACGCGGGCCCGGCAGATGAAAAATTTTATTCCGCCGGGCTGGATGCGGTTTCCTGTGGGTAAGTGTTGCGCCAGAGTTCGAAGCCGCCGTCGAGGCTGTAAACGTCAGAGAATCCTTGCCCGATCAGGTAGGCGGCTGCGCTCTGGCTGGAGTTGCCGTGGTAGCAGGCGACGATCACTGGCCCATCGAGATCGGCCTTGGCGATGAAATCGGCCAAGGAGTAGTTGTCCAGGTGCTGCGAGCCGCTGATATGCCCGGCAGCGAAACTTTGCGGGTCACGGATGTCGACCACTACCGCACCATTCTCACGCAGGGCCTTGGCCTGCTCCGGGGGGATGCGTTTGAACTCGCTCATGCTGTTTCCTCGCTACAGTCGCAGCGATGGTATTCGCCGCTATCGATATTCATCAGGGTCAAACTACCCCCCCACACACAGCCCGAGTCCAGGGCAAATACTCCAGGTTCATCGCAGTGTCCCTCCAGGGAGGCCCAGTGGCCGAATACGATCTTATGGCCACGGGTTTTGCGCTGTTTGTGGCTGAACCAGGGAAGGTAGCCGGCGGGCGCGGTGCCGAGGCCTTCCTTGCTTTTCAGATCCAGGGTGCCGTCCGCCTTGCAGAAACGCATGCGGGTGAAGTAGTTGGTGATCACCCGCAGCCGCGTCACACCTTGCAGCTCCTTGTTCCAGCGCGCGGGTTCGTTGCCGTACATGCCATCGAGGAACATTGGGTAAAGGGCGTCGTCACGCAGGGCGTTCTCGACTTCTTCAGAGCGCCTGAGCGCCTTGGCCATGTTCCACTGCGGGGGAATGCCAGCATGCACTAGAGCTATATCGCGCTGCTCATCGTAATGCAGCAGCTTCTGTTTGCGCAGCCAGTCGAGTAAATCGTCGCGATCGGCTGCCTCGAGAATTTCCCGTAAGGTGTCGCCACGCTTGAGCCGTTCAATATTGCGTGATGCGGCCAGCAGGTGCAGGTCGTGATTGCCCAGTACACAGACCAGCGAATCACGCATTCGGTACAGAAACCGTAAGGTTTCCAGCGATTCGGGCCCGCGATTGACCAGGTCGCCGACCAGCCACAGCCGGTCCCGCTGGGGGTCGAAGGCGACACGCTCCAGTAAGCATTGCAGCGGCTTCAGGCATCCTTGTAGATCACCAACGGCATAGGTTGCCATCAGTGCAGGGCACCCGGCACTGCAAGGCGGAAGGGGGCGATGAGGGCATCGAAACGCTTGCCGTCATTGGCGATCATTTGGTAACTGCCCTGCATGGTGCCAACCTGGGTCGCCATCAATGTACCGCTGCTATAGCTGTGGCTGGTGCCAGGCTCGATCAGTGGTTGCTCACCAATCACGCCCGCGCCGCGTACTTCCTGCACCTGGCCATTGCCATCGGTGATCAGCCAGTGGCGCGACAATAGTTGCGCTGACAGTTCGCCGTTGTTGGCGATGGTCACGTCGTAAGCAAAAGCGAAGCGATTCTGCTGCGGCTGTGACTGCTCCGGCAGGTAACGGGTGATGATGCTGACGTCGATCTGGTAGCGAGAGTCGGACATGGGCACTCGGTAAGTCAGGTGAGCGAGGGAACGGGTTGTTCGGCTAACTGGTCGGCCAGGCGCACAAATGCGGCCAGATCCAGCTGTTCCGGGCGCAAGCTGCCATCGACGCCTGCCGCTTCGATCTCGCTGGCTGGAAGTAGAGCCTTGAGCGTGTTGCGCAGGGTCTTGCGGCGCTGATTGAACGCCTCGCGCACTACACGTTCGAGCAGATGGTGATCCTTGGCCGGGTGGGGCAACTGTTTGTGTGGTGTCAGGCGGACGATCGCCGAATCTACCTTGGGGGGCGGATTGAAGGCGCCGGGGCCGACGTTGAATAGGTGCTCCACTGAACAATGGTACTGCACCATGATCGACAACCGCCCCCAGTCACCGCCGCCGGGGCCGGCAGCCAAGCGCTCGACCACTTCCTTCTGCAGCATGAAGTGCATATCGCGGATCAGGTGGGCATTGGCCAGCAGGTGGAAAATCAGCGGGGTGGAGATGTTGTAGGGCAGGTTGCCGACGACGCGCAGGCTGTTGGGTTCGGCTTGCAGGCGTGCGAAATCGAACTTCAAGGCGTCGCCCTGATTCAGGCGAAAGCGTGGCTCTCCACCGAATTTTGCCTCCAGGATGGGGATCAGGTCGAGATCCAGCTCAATCACGTCGAGTTGTGCACCGCTGTTTAGCAGCCCTTCGGTGAGGGCGCCCTGGCCTGGGCCGATCTCCAGCAGGTGTTCGTTATCGCGTGCATGGATGGCACGCAGAATGCGATGAATCACCCCTGCATCATGAAGAAAGTTCTGACCGAAACGTTTGCGCGCACGGTGTTGGTAGGGCTCGGACATCAGAAGCAGCTCCAAGCTTCAAGCTGCAAGCGTCAAGCAAGAGCGTAAAGCGATCAGGCGAAAACGCGCAGTTTAGCAGGGAACGACCGTCAAGCGCTTTGCTGAAGGACTCTGTAGGCTTCAGGTGCTGCGTGTATCGCTGCTTTGGGCCATTTCATAGGCCGTCTCCAGTGCCACCTGCAGGCTGCCGCAATCGATTCGTCCAGTGCCGGCCAGATCCAGCGCGGTGCCGTGATCGACCGATGTGCGGATGATCGGCAAGCCCAAGGTCACGTTCACCGAAGCCCCGAAACCTTTGTATTTGAGCACCGGCAATCCTTGGTCGTGGTACATGGCCAGCACCGCATCGCAGTGATCCAGGTGTTTGGGGGTAAACAGTGTATCGGCGGGCAATGGGCCGATCAGGTTCATGCCCTCTGCGCGCAATTGCTGCAGCGCCGGCTCGATCACGTCGATTTCTTCGCGGCCCAGGTGGCCACCTTCGCCTGCGTGTGGATTGAGGCCGCAGACCAGGATGCGCGGCTCGGCAATGCCGAACTTGTCACGTAGATCGGCGTGCAGGATGCGTGTCACACGCTGCAGACGCTCATGGGTAATCGCGCTTGCCACGTCTTTGAGCGGCAGATGCGTCGTCACCAGGGCAACGCGTAATCCCCGCGTCGCCAGCATCATCACCACCTGTTCAGTGTGAGTCAGCTCGGCGAGAAATTCGGTATGGCCGGAAAAGGCGATGCCTGCATCGTTGATCACACCTTTATGCACGGGCGCCGTGATCAAGCCTGCGAAGTAGCTGTTGATGCAGCCCTGCCCGGCGCGGGTCAGGGTTTGCAGCACATAGGCAGCGTTGGCTTTATCCAGGTGGCCGGTTCTGACTGGCTCGGCCAGCGGGGTGTCCCATGCATACAGGCTGCCGGCGGCGGCCGGTTGCTGTGGCCATTGACCAGGGCCGGTTTCGATCAGTGCGATATCCAGGCCCAGCTCCATGGCGCGCTCACGTAGCAACGCGGCGCTGGCGATACAGATCAGAGCATGCGCCTGGGGCTCGCGGGCAAGCAGCAGGCATAAGTCAGGGCCAATACCTGCAGGTTCTCCGGGAGTGATGGCGAAGCGCAGGCAGTTGGGCATGATCAATTCTCGAAGGCAGGTCGCTAGCGATTCTAGCGCAGGCGGAAATGAAAAAGCCCGGCGCTGGGCCGGGCTTAGTCGTGCAGCATACAACCAAGCTTACAGCTTGGTCTCCACGTAGGCTTCATCGCGGATCTGGCGCAGCCAGGTCTGCAGCTCTTCCTCGTACTTGCGGTTGCGCAGCAGATTCAGCGCCTGTTGCTCGCGCATCTGCTCGCTGCTGTCGGTGGCGCGCCGGCCCATGACCTGCAGCACATGCCAGCCGAACTGGCTCTTGAACGGTTTGGAGACTTCCCCGCTGGCGGTGTTGTTCATCACTTCGCGGAACTCAGGCACCAAGGCGTTCGGGTCAATCCAGCTGAGGCTGCCGCCGTTGAGTGCAGAGCCCGGGTCTTCGGAGAAGCTTTTCGCCAGTTCGGCGAAGTCTTCCCCAGACTGGATGCGCTGGTAGAGACGCTCCGCGAGAACCTGAGCTTCGGCTTCGCTGCGGATCTCGCTGGGTTTGATCAAGATATGGCGCACGTTGACTTCGTCACGTACGGCTGCAGCCTCGCCACCACGCTTCTCGAGCACCTTGAGCAGAATGAAACCGCCCGGTGTGCGGATCGGCTCGCTCACGTCGCCAACGCTCATTGCGCCAAGCATGCTATCGAAAGGCGGCGGCAGTTGAGCCGCTTTGCGCCAGCCCATGTCACCGCCTTCCAGCGCCGTTTCACTGGCCGAGTTGGCGATGGCCAGTTGGCCGAAGTCGGCGCCCTGACGCGCTTGCTGGTAGATGTCCTGGGCGCGACGTTCGGCGGTCTGCAGGGCATCGGAAGAAGCGTCTTCCTGCACCGGGATGACGATGTTGGCCAGGCGGAACTCTTCGGAAAGTTGCATCTTGCCCAGGTCGGAAGCCAGGAAGTTTTTCACTTCCTGATCCGTTACCTGAATGCGCTCGGCCACGCGGCGCTGGCGCACGCGGCTGATGACCATTTCACGGGAAACCTGATCACGTGCTTCATTGAACGACAAGCCGTCCTGGGCCAAGGCAGCACGGAATTGCTCGATGCTCATGCCATTGCGCTGGGCAATGGTGGTGATGGCCTGGTTGAGTTCTTCGTCACTGATGCGAATGCCGGAGCGCTCGCCCATCTGCAACTGAATATTCTCGATGATCAGACGATCCAGTACTTGCTGGGCCAGGACATTGGCCGGTGGCACCTCGGCGCCGCGCTTGGCGATGGTCTGTTGAACCTCGCGGACACGGGCGTCGAGTTGGGTCTGCATGATCACGTCGTTGTCGACGATCGCTACCACGCGGTTGAGGGGCTGTACATCGGCGTGTGCCGCGGTACCCAGAAACAGCGCGCCCAACAGCAGCGGGCGCACGCACTCAGAAAGCTTGATCTTCACGTTCACGATAACCTTGAATGCCTTGGTCGAGGAATGTCTCAACGTTGCTGCCAGTCACGCCGCCCAGGCCTTTGAGGACGATTTGCAGGAAGATGCCGGTGTCTGGTTCATCGTTACGCGATGGATTGAGGCTGACCTCGTCGTAGTCGATCCAGTAACGGTTGATGACGCGCAGCTTCCAGCAGCAGCTGTCGTACTCGAAGCCGCCGAAGGCTTCCAGGGTACGGTTGCGGCCGTAGTCGTACTGCCAGCGGGAAATGACGCTCCACTGCGGGCCGAGTGGCCAGATGACGGAGAAGTCGTGCTGGCTGATCTTGTAGTAGTCCTTGATGAAGTTGGGGTTCGCCGAGCCATTTGGCAGGGTAGGTCTGCCATAGTCGCCACCATAGCTCCACTCGCCAGTACTCTGATCGAAGCGCATTGTGTCGTTACGGTAGCGATAGCCGGCGTTGACGATCTTGCGTGGATTGTCTGCGGGCTGGTAATGGAACATGGCGCTGCCCGAGCGGGTACGGCGGCTATCCGGATCCCAGTTGAAGTCCGAGGTGAAGCGCCAGTCCTGGTTGTAGCGGTACATATATTCCAAGGCGTAGGGCGAAACGTCTGAGGTGTAATCAGAGCGGTCTCGCAGACGCTGAGTGTTTGGAAGGCCCCGATACGAATCAGGCATGGTCACTTTGCGATCTTCAAAATAGAAGGCCTGGCCGATACTGAAGCGCTGACGCTCAAAACCGTTCGCTTCGATCCAGCGACTGGTTACGCCCAAAGACAACTTGTTCTCGTCGCCGATACGATCCTTGCCGCTGAAACGGTTCTCGCGCCATAGCGATGCATAGCTGAAGCTGCTTTCGCCAGTGTCGAATACCGGGATATCTGTCTGATCTTCCTCGGGGACATAGAGGTAGAACAGGCGTGGTTCGAGAGTCTGGCGAGCTTCACGACCGAACAGCGAGGTGTCGCGGTCGAAATACAGACCACTGTCGACGCTGAACAGCCCGACGCCGCGGTTCTGGCTACTGCTGTACTGCTGCTCTGTAAGCAGGGTGTTTTTGCCTTGTTGGTCAAGATCCAGATCGTAGCTGGTCTGCATGTATTTGACCTGTGGCTTGAGGAAGCCCCAGCTCCAGTCCAGCGGTAGGCTAACCGCCGGCTCGACATGCATACGAGTGCCGTTCGCTCGGGCTAAACCCCTGAGTCGAGCATCGTGCCAGAGCCCCTCGATCTCACCATTTTCGTTGATGAAGTTGCCGCTGCGCAGATCACGGTCGAAGCGCACCAGTTCCGTGCCGTAGGTAAAGTTGAAGCCACCCGGCTCAACTGGAAGTTTGCCATCGAGGGTGATTTGCGGCAGACGGTTATAAGGGGTCAGATCGGTAATGGTGGCCAGCTCATAGGCATGAGCATTGAGCCGCGCGGTGTAGCTACTGCCGCGCCAGGTCAGGGTGCCGCGCTGGTTGACGTAGCGGGTGGTATCGATACCCAGGTCAGTGCTCAGATCCTGGAAATAGTAAGGATCGCTGATATCGGTGTAATCAACTTCGGCCAGCAAACGGTCATTCAAACCCTGCTTGTGCTGCCAGCTGTACATCCAGCGCTTATCTGTGTAGTCCGACTGCAGTTTACGGTCGTCATTGCTGTCATCGAGATAAGCGGCACCTACCTGACCTTCACTGTTGCGGGTCAGGTAGCGGAACTCGCCTTCTAGCAGCAGGCCCCGGTCGGCCATATAGGTCGGATACAGGGTGGCGTCGAAGTTCGGCGCCAGGTTGAAGTAGTACGGCGTCTGCAGGGTCAGACCGCTGTCGCTTGAACTACCGAAACTGGGTGGCAGGAAGCCGGACTGGCGACGGTCATCGATCGGGAAGTAGATATACGGTGTGTAGAACACCGGGAAATCCTTGACCCGCAGGGTGACGTTGGTCGCGGTCCCGAAACCCGTGGCTGGGTTCAGGGTGATGTTGTTACCCGTCAGGTGCCACGCGTTGCTGCCAGGCTCGCAGCTGGTGTAGGTGCCATCCTTGAGGCGGATGATTGCGGTTTCTTCGCGCTTGGCGTAGGCCGCGCTGCCACGTACGTGAGCGGCATGCATCACGTATTCGGCGTTTTCGATTTGCGCTTCACCATTGTCCAGTTGCAGCTCGGCACGGTCACCGACGACCAGGGCGCCTTTGTCGCGCAGGCGCACATTGCCGACCAGCTCACCACGATTTTCTGCCTGATGCAGGTTGGCTTCGTCAGCCTCGACCTGCATGCCAGCCTGGCGCACGACCACGTCACCCGCGAGGGTGGCGACCTGCTCTTCCTGCTGATAGCGAGAAGCCTTGGCCGACACGAACATCGGCGCTTCGCTCATCGGCGTAGTGTCGTTCATGCCTGGGCGGCTCGGCTCGATATAAGAGCCAGAGCAGGATGGGCCGATCTCGGCCAGCTGCGCGCTGGTCAGTTGCTCGCGCGGCACCCAGTCCAGGTGACTGTAATCAGCGCTGCGTGAAGCCAGCGCTCTGCCACCACTTTCGGTGACTTGCGTTGGCGCGGCCTTGGTCTCAGGCTTAGCAGCTGCCGCAGTAGCCGTGCCTGCGCTCACCGCATTGGTGCTGTGCGTCGGGCGAATAGGCAGATTGGCCGTACTGGTTTTAGGCGCACAGGCCCAGCCGCCGGTAGGCGATGCCTGACAGTTGAACTGTTCGGCAGCTGTGGCGAATGGGCTGGCGAAAGGCTGAAGGGCCAACAGGCCGCCCGTTACCAGAAGCGGGAATTTCTTGCGAAAAGCGGGGTATTTTACTGCCATCTTGTTTTCCGGGCTTCCTGTGCGCTTTTGGCCCCAGGGGCCGCACGCCTCTCGATGGGCTGAAAAAGATGCTGGATAATAAAGCATGACCCGCGCAACGGCTAGCGCCGTCGGAGACCCTTGTAATGCCTGATCAAGATGTACGTCTGCAGCGTCTGCAACAGTGGCTGGCGCCCCAGTTGCAGGAATTATTCGCTTCAAAACACTGGGGAGAGGTGCCACATGCCTCATTGCAGCCAGCCAGTAGCGACGCCAGCTTCCGCCGATATTTCCGTTGGCAGGCCGCTGGCCGCAGCCTGATCGTGATGGATGCGCCGCCGCCGCAGGAAAATTGCCGACCGTTCGTCGATATCGCCAGCTTGCTGGCACGCGCCGATCTCAACGTGCCGCTTATCCATGCCGCGGATCTCGAGCAGGGCTTTCTGCTGCTCAGCGATCTTGGCCGACAGACATACCTGGATGTGATCGACAGCGACAACGCCGACAGTCTGTTCAGCCCCGCAATCGACGCATTGCTCGCCTATCAGCGGCTGCCGATGGACGAACCATTGCCGCACTACGATGACGCCTTGCTGCGCCGCGAGCTGCAATTGTTCCCGGATTGGTATGTTGCCCGAGAGCTGGGCATTACCTTCGATGCCGCGCAGCAGGCCGCCTGGGGGCGTATTTGTACGCTGCTGATCGACAGTGCCCTGGCCCAGCCCAAGGTGTTGGTGCACCGCGACTACATGCCGCGCAACCTGATGATCAGTGAGCCCAACCCCGGCGTGCTGGACTTTCAGGACGCCGTCTATGGCCCCGTCACCTACGACATCACCAGCTTGTTCAAGGATGCCTTTCTCAGTTGGCCGGAAGCGCGCGTGCAGGCCTGGTTGGAAGATTATTGGCAGCAGGCCCGTGCAGCAGGCATACCGGTGCAGGACGATGTGCAGGACTTTCTGAGGGCCAGCGACCTGATGGGCGTGCAGCGCCACCTCAAGGTGATCGGTATCTTCGCGCGCATCTGCCACCGGGACGGCAAGCCGCGCTACCTGGCGGATGTGCCGCGTTTCTTCGCCTATATAGAAGCGGTACTCGGCAGGCGGCCGGAACTGGCAGAGCTTGGCGAACTGATTTCCCAGCTCAAGCAAGCTGCGGGGGCTGCCCGATGAAGGCGATGATCCTCGCCGCCGGCAAGGGCGAGCGGCTGCGGCCGCTGACGCTGCATACGCCCAAGCCCCTGGTTAAGGCCGCCGGTGTGCCGCTGATCGAATACCACGTGCGGGCTCTGGCTCGTGCCGGTTTTACCGAGCTGGTGATCAACCACGCCTGGCTCGGCCAGCAGATCGAGGATTATCTTGGTGATGGCGAGCGCTATGGCGTAAGCATTCACTACTCGCCCGAGGGCGAGCCGCTGGAAACCGGCGGTGGGATCTTCAAGGCGCTGCCGCTGCTGGGTGATGAGCCTTTCGTGGTGGTCAATGGCGATATCTTCACGGATTACGATTTCGCCAATCTGCGCCGTCCGCTGAGCGGGCAGGCGCATTTGGTGCTGGTGGACAACCCGCCTCACCACCCGAAAGGCGACTTCCAGCTGCAGGGCGGCCAGGTCGAAGATGCCGTCGCAGGCCGCGACAGCTTCACCTACAGCGGTATCGCCGTGCTCAGTGCGGCGCTGTTCGCTGATTGCCAGGCGGGAGCCTTCAAGCTCGCTCCGTTGCTACGCAACGCCATGCTGGCAGGCGAGGTGAGCGGTGAGCGTTTCTCCGGGTGCTGGGTCGATGTCGGTACCCACGAGCGGCTGGCCGAAGTCGAACGCCTGCTGACGGGCGAGCGCTGAGATGTACTGGCCACTGACGCTGGTAGGTGCCGTGGCGGGCTATGCACTGGCGAGCATCCCCGGGCTGCTGCTCGGCGGGCTGCTGGGGCAGGTACTCGACCGGCGCCTCGGTCTGCGTGGCTGGAAGGTGTTGGGGGAGCGACTGCGTAGCTCATCAACCGTGGGTGATGAACACTTGCTGTTCGTCATGCTTGGCCGCTTGGCGAAAAGTGATGGCGTGGTGCAGCAGGCGCATATCCGCCAGGCCCGTGCCGAGATGCAGCGGCTGGCCGTCGGCGAGTCAGCCAAGGCAGCAGCCATCGAGGCATTTTCCCGGGGCAAGACGGGGCAGGATAATCTGCGTGGCGCTCTACAACGCCAGCGCGCCGATGCGGATGCACTATTGCGAGCCTGTTGGCGCATGGCCTGGGCCGATGGCAAGGTGGGGCAGGCCGAGCGCGAACTGATTCTGTTGTGGGGGAAGTGGTTGGGTGTTTCAGCCGATGTCCAGGAGGCGTTGAGTGCGGACTGCTCGCCGCGTCGTGGCCCACCAACTGCGGCCCCCGATGGCTATCAGCAGGCGCTGAGGCTGCTCGGTGTAAATGCCGACAGCGATGCTCTGCAGATCAAGAAAGCTTATCGCCGCCTACTCAGTCGTCATCATCCGGACAAAATCGCTGGTAGTGGCGCATCGCCTGAGAAGGTGCGTGAAGCAACCGAAGCGACCCGCGAACTACACAATGCCTATGCGCTGATTCGCCAGCGCCGCGGATTCCGCTGAGCAAGCCTGTCGCGTAGTCGGGCGCTCATCCGGCTCAGCGATAGCGCAACGGTGGCGCTGCGAACTGCTTACTTGCCGCCCCCCACCTGCTTATCCAGCCAACCGCGCAGGCGTCTGAACAATTGCTCTTCGGCTACGCGAGGGTTGCCCGGTAGAGCGTCCAGGCCAATCTGGACGTAAGTGGGTTGCTTCTGTCGCTGACTGAGCTGCTTGCGCAATAGCGCGGCCTGTCGAGCGGTAGGGCTGTCGCGGTAATAGAAGTCACCGACACTGGCCTTGAGTTGCGCCAGCAGGTCATTGATCGGCGAATCGAAGCCTTCTGGCTGGCGGATATCCACCAACAGCAGGTTGGTGATGTTGGCGGGTGTACGTTCGGCGATATAGCGGGCGGCCCAATAGGCGCCGCTGCCGTGGCCCAGCAGTACCACCGTCTTGGCTTGTTGTTGCGCGGCAAAGGCGATGCCTGCATCGATTCGGGCGAACACGCGCTCGACATGCGCGGTGCGCGCGGCCTCTGCGCTCTGGGCTGGCTCGGTAGCTGGTGCTGGTGTCGGCTCGGGCGTGGCCGGCTCCGCAGATTTCTCGGCCGGCGCCTCGCCCGCCGCCGCGGGCGGTTCGGCGACGCGCAGCGGAAGGTTGGCGCCCTGAGGATCCGGTAGGCTCAGACTCAAACTGTGCCAGCCGGTATCCGGCAGCTTTTGCCGCAAAGGGCCGATGACCCTTGGCGCATCGGCACTCTCCTCATCACCCGGCAGCAGAACCACTGCTCCCTTGGGGGCTGGATCATTGGCTGGCAGCCAGAGCGCGAGAAACGGCGTACCGGCGGCGTCGAGCTGTTGTTGTTCACTGGCGGCCAGCTGACGCTCAAGGGCCAGTGCTTCGAGGTCACTGCGTTCTGCCAAGGGCGCGCGTTGCTCGGGCTTGGCTTCAGTTTTTTCGCCGGCTTCGGCCGGTGGGCTCTGATCGCCCAGGGCAGGCATGCAGCCTGACAGGAGCGCAAGGCACAGCACGTAGCGTGGCGAGTGTCGAAAGCGCGTCATCGTATGGCTCGCATGTGGATAGCGCTTAGAGACTAGGGTCTGTTGGCGTTTCAGTGCAAGGCGCGGCCTTGTCGAAAGCATGGTGCTCGCCAACTTGTCGTGGATTTATCGGATCCTGATGTAGCCTAATGCTGCCTTTGCGGCGGGCGTTCGCCCCCCACTGTCTCCTTGCTTTTTCGGTGCCCGAGCATGATCCACCGCTGGCTGTTTCTCCTGCTGCTGAGCTTGCCGACCGTGCTGTGGGCGGATGAGTCGCCGCCTGCGCGCGCGCCGATCTTCGATGTCGAGCAGCAGCAGTGGCTCGCCAGCCACCCCATATTGCGAGCTGGGGTGGTATTGCAGGCGCCCTATGCCCAGCTCGACCGTCGCGTGCACCGTCTCACGGGCGCCAATGTCGAGATGATGAATACGCTGGCCGCGCTGATGGGTGTGCAACTGCGTTGGCGAACCTTCCAGACTCAGGAAGAGCTGGAACAGGCGTTGCACAACGATCAGATCGACCTCGCCAGTGGCCTTGGCCAGACGCCCGCAGGGCTGCGTCGCTGGGTATTTTCCGACCCTTTCCTGCGCGTGTCGCATTTGCTGATTGGCGAGCGGGACAGCAGTGGGGCGGTCGATCTGGAGCAGCTCGACGGACGCTCGCCCATTGCCTTGAAAGTGTCGGAGGCGGTGCTCGATTACCTGCGCAGCAGCTACCCGAAACTCAAGTTGGATACCGTCAGTTCACCGCGTCAGGCCCTGCAGCGGGTGCTCAATCAGCAGGCCAACTACGCGGTGCTCGATGAAGCGCAACTAGGCCGTCTATCCCGTGAGCCGGAGTTTCTTGGTCTGGCGATCGTCGGCGATATCGGTTTTCCACAGCTGCTGCGCGTCGCCACCCGGCGTGACTGGCCGGAGCTCTCGGCCATCGTCGATGTTGCGCTGCGCAGCGTGTCCGCCCGCGAGCTGGATGATCTGCACAACCGCTGGCTGCCGCCGAGCTACCTGCAGCAGGAAGGCTCATCGAGCTTCTGGCGTGGTATCAGCCTGCTGCTTGGCCTGCTGCTGATCTTCGCACTATTGCTGGCGCTGTTGATGAGGCGTCAACGCGACACCCTGGAGTTTCGTCTGCTCGCCGCGCGTCACGAGATCGAACTGCGTGAGGTCGCCCGCGATGCACTGCGGCTGTCGCAATTTTCCATCGACAACAGCACGGTGGGCATTCTCTGGGTCAATTGGGACAGCCATGTGCGTTACGCCAATCGTGCGGCGGAGGCGATGCTGGGCTGCCGCAGCGGCGGCGTGGTCGACCGGCCATTGAGTGATTTCGAGCCGAACCTGAACATGGATCGCTGGCTCAACCTGTGGCGGTTGGCGCGCAGTGGTGACGAGCGGCCGCCGAGCTTCGAGACCGAATGCCTGCGGGTCGATGGCAGCCGTTTGCCGGTGGACGTATCGCTGAGTTTTCTGCAGTACCGCGATACCGAATACCTGGTGGTGTTTATCACTGATGTCACCGAGCGCCGCCGTGCCCTGGCCGCGCTGCAGGAGAGCGAGGCGCGGCTGCAGGGCATCGCTGCCAACGTGCCCGGCGTGGTATTTCGCCTGGAGCGCGCGCGTCCGGGTGATTTGGCGCTATTCGCCTTCATCGGCGAGGGCAGCGAAAGCCTGGTCGGCTATCGGGCATCGACATTGCTGGCGCCCGATCATGGCTTACGCAGCCTGGTGCATCCGGACGACAAGGCCGATTACCACCGCGTCCAGGATCGCGCCTTCGACAGCGACAGCGACTGGCACTGGCAGGGACGCATGCTCACCCACCTCGGCGAGTCGCGCTGGGTTGACATCAAGGCCATGGCCCGGCGCATGGCCGATGGTCGGCTAATCTGGGACGGGGTGGTCTGGGACATCAGCGAGAACAAACGCAACGAGCTGGCGCTGGCCGAATCGCAGGTGCGTCTGCGCGATCTGTCGGCGCACCTGGAGAGCGTGCGTGAGGAGGAGAAAGCACGCATCGCCCGCGAAGTGCACGACGAGCTGGGCCAGGTGCTGACCGTACTCAAGCTGGAAACCTCGATGTGCGAACTGGGTTACGCCGATCTTGACCCCGGCCTGCGTGATCGCCTGAACAACATGAAGAAGCTGATCGCCCAGTTGTTCCAGTTGGTGCGCGATGTGGCCACCGCGCTGCGCCCGCCAATTCTGGACGCGGGCATCGCCTCGGCCATCGAGTGGCAGGCGCGGCGCTTCGAAGCGCGTACGCAGATTCCCTGCCTGGTCGAAGTGCCGGAGAACGTACCGCCGCTTAGCGATGCCAAGGCGACCGGGTTATTTCGCATCCTGCAGGAGTCGCTGACCAACGTTATGCGCCATGCCGATGCGCATACGGTGACAGTGCGCCTGGAGCTGCTGGGCGACAGCTTGCGCCTGTCGATCAGTGACGACGGCCGTGGTTTCAATCCAGCTGCGGTACGTACCGATTCCTTTGGACTGGTGGGCATGCGCGAGCGCGTGCTGATGCTCGGCGGACAATTGACCCTCGACAGCCGTCCCGGCGAAGGTACTCTGTTGCGGGTCAGGGTGCCGCTGCATGAGTGTGTGCCCAATGACTGAGCAGAGGTTGAGCACGTGATCCGAGTACTGGTGGCCGAAGACCACACCATCGTCCGCGAAGGCATCAAGCAACTGATCGGCATGGCCCGCGACCTGCAAGTGGTCGGCGAGGCGAGTAACGGTGAGCAACTGCTGGAAACCCTGCGTCACACGCCCTGTGAGGTGGTACTGCTGGATATCTCCATGCCTGGCGTCAACGGTCTGGAGGCGATTCCGCGGATTCGCGCATTGCCCCAAGCTCCGGCGATCCTGGTGCTGTCGATGCACAACGAAGCACAGATGGCGGCCCGTGCGCTGAAGGTCGGCGCTGCCGGTTACGCTACCAAGGACAGCGATCCGGCCCTGCTGCTCACCGCGATTCGCAAGGTTGCTGGTGGCGGTCGCTACATCGACCCTGATCTGGCTGATCGTATGGTCTTCGAGGTTGGCCTGACTGATGCACGGCCGCCCCACGCGCGACTTTCCGAGCGCGAGTTTTCGGTGTTCGAGCGCCTGGTACAAGGTGAGGGCGTCAACGAGATCGCCGCCCACCTGGCACTCAGCAGCAAGACCATCAGCACCCACAAGGCGCGCCTGATGCAGAAGCTCAACCTGCATTCAGTCGCTGATCTGGTGCGCTACGCGGTCGAGCACAAGCTGGTCTAAAAGACCGGGTTATCTATCAGCGACACGCTCTCTAAGGTTTACGCCCCGTTGATTGAGGTCTGCCGGTCGTCGACTTATCCATTTGCGACATCGCTGTAGGGTTCGCCCTACAATTGCCTTTCCGTCTGCCTTATAGCAAAGAGTCATTACGCCCGATTTGCAGGTTCTAGTGCCGGTTCTAGTCTTGAGCCACGGTAGAACAACAGGCAGGTGCGGTGATGGGCGACACTTCTTCGAGCGACATCCTGGTCAGCTTTCGTGGCGTGCAAAAGAGCTACGACGGCGAGAACCTGATCGTCAAAGACCTCAACCTGGAAATTCGCAAAGGCGAGTTCCTGACTCTGCTCGGGCCATCCGGCTCCGGCAAGACCACCAGCCTGATGATGCTGGCCGGTTTCGAAACGCCCACGGCTGGTGAGATCACCCTGGCCGGCAAGCGTTTGAACAACGTGCCGCCGCACAAGCGCGACATCGGCATGGTGTTCCAGAATTACGCGTTGTTCCCGCACATGACCGTGCTGGAAAACCTGGCATTTCCTCTGACTGTGCGCGGCATGAGCAAGGCCGACGTCAGTGAGCGGGTCAAACGTGCCCTGTCGATGGTACAGCTCGATGCTTTCGCCAGCCGTTATCCGGCGCAGTTGTCCGGCGGTCAGCAGCAGCGCGTGGCGCTGGCCCGTGCCTTGGTGTTCGAACCACAACTGGTGCTGATGGACGAACCGCTCGGGGCGCTGGACAAGCAGTTGCGCGAGCACATGCAGATGGAGATCAAGCACATCCACCAGCGTCTGGGCGTGACTGTGGTGTACGTGACCCACGACCAGAGCGAAGCATTGACCATGTCCGACCGCGTGGCGGTGTTCCACCAGGGCGAGATTCAGCAGATCGCCGCGCCGCGGGATCTCTATGAGTCACCAAGCAACACCTTCGTCGCGCAATTCATCGGTGAAAACAACCGTTTCGCTGGCCAACTGGTCGAGCGCAATGGCGACAACTGCACGGTGCAGCTGAGCCGTGGCGAGAAGGTGCAGGCCTTGGCGGTCAACGTCGGCCAGCCTGGCGACGCGGTGAGCCTGTCGATCCGCCCGGAGCGCGTTCGCCTGAATGCAGCTGCGCAGAACTGCGACAACCGTTTTTCCGGTCGTGTGTCCGAATTCATCTACCTCGGCGACCATGTAAGGGTGCGCCTCGAGGTGTGCGGCAAGACCGATTTCTTCGTCAAACAGCCGATTGCCGAGCTCGATTCTGCGCTTGCCGTCGGTGACGTGATCCCGCTCGGCTGGCAGGTCGAGCACGTTCGCGCCCTCGATCCGCTGTCGGCGGAATGATCGGCGTTTTGCGCTTTACCACAGCACTTGGAGCCAACATAAAAATGTCGAAGCTATTCTCCCTTTCCGCGCTGACACTGGGCCTGGTCTGCGCTGCACAGGTTCACGCTGCAGACCTCACCGTCATCAACTTCGGTGGCGCCAACAAGGACGCCCAGGTCAAGGCCTACTACCAGCCATGGGAAGCGGCGGGTAACGGCAAGATCATTGCCGGTGAGTACAACGGTGAAATGGCCAAGGTCAAAGCCATGGTCGACACCAACAGCGTGTCGTGGGATCTGGTCGAAGTGGAGTCGCCTGAGCTGGCTCGCGGTTGCGACGAAGATTTGTTCGAAGAGATCGACTACTCGGTGGTCGGCGACAAGAACGCCCTGGTACCTGGCGCAGCATCGCTGTGTGGTGTCGGTTTCTTCGTCTGGTCGACCGTCATGGCCTACAACGCCGACAAGCTGACCACCGCACCGACCAGTTGGGCCGACTTCTGGGACGTGAAGAAATTCCCGGGCAAGCGTGGCCTGCGCAAGGGGGCCAAGTACACCCTCGAGTTCGCTCTGATGGCCGACGGCGTCGCGCCGAAAGACGTCTACAAGGTGCTGGCGAGCAAGGACGGCCAAGAGCGCGCGTTCAAGAAACTGGACGAGCTCAAACCCTATATCCAGTGGTGGGAAGCTGGCGCTCAGCCGCCGCAGTATCTCGCTTCCGGTGACGTGGTCATGAGCTCGGCCTACAACGGGCGCATCGCCGCCACCCAGAAAGAGGGCAGCAGCCTGAAAGTGGTGTGGGACGGTGGCATCTATGACTTCGACGCCTGGGCCATTCCGAAAGGTGCGAAGAACAAGGACGAAGCCCTGAAGTTCATCGCCTACACCCTGCAGGCGGAAAATCAGAAGACCTATTCGGAAAACATCGCCTACGGGCCGGTCAACCCGAAAGCGGTCGATCTGCTGGACGCCAAGGTCGCTGCCGACCTGCCGACCGCACCGCAGAACATCGCCAATCAGGTCGCCATGGACGTGACCTTTTGGGCTGACTTCGGTGAAGTGCTGGAGCAGCGGTTCAACTCCTGGGCTGCGAAGTAACGCCTGAGTAAGTCGTTACACGAGCAAGGTTGTGAGGAGCGCCTGCATGCAGGCGCTCTGGCTTCACCCCTGAATTCATTATTCGCTTCACCGGAGTTAGCCCCATGGCCCTAGCAGTGCCCCATGCCGAGGTCGCCGGCCCCTCGCTCAAGCAGCGTCTGGCGCGCGCCGAGCGGATGAATCGCCTCAAGTCCCAGGCGCTGATCCTGCCGCTGGTGCTGTTTCTCGTCTTCACCTTTCTGGTGCCTATCGTGGCACTGCTCAACCGCAGTGTGGATAACCCGGACGTGATCGGCTCGATGCCGAGAACCGTTACCGCCATTGAGTCGTGGGACGGTCGTGGTCTGCCCGCCGAACCGGTCTACCAGGCACTGGCGCTGGATCTGGCCGAGGCCCGCGAGAAGCAGAGCATTGGTGATCTGTCCAAGCGCCTGAACATGGAGCTGGCTGGCTATCGCAGCCTGCTGGCCAAGACGGGACGTGCCTTGCCGTTTGAGGTCGAGCCGGCATCCTACAAGGATGCGCTGGAGTCCTTCGATGAGCGCTGGGGTGACCCCGCCTACTGGCAGGTGATCCGTCGCAATACCAGCTCCTGGACACCTTACTACCTGCTGGCCTCGCTTGATCATCGCGTCGACGACAGCGGCGCCGTGGTCAAGACCACCCCGGATCAGGCCATCTACCTGGACATCTTCGTCCGTACCTTCTGGATGGGTGCGGTGATCACCGCCATTTGCCTGGCATTGGCCTATCCGCTGGCTTACCTGCTGGCCAACCTGCCGACTCGCCAGGGCAATCTGCTGATGATCATGGTGCTGCTGCCGTTCTGGACGTCGATTCTGGTGCGCGTCGCCGCCTGGATCGTGCTGTTGCAGTCCGGCGGTTTGATCAACTCCGCGCTTATAAAAATCGGCATTATCGACCAGCCCCTTGAACTGGTGTTCAACCGCGCCGGAGTGTACATCTCCATGGTGCACATCATGTTGCCGTTCATGATTCTGCCGATCTACAGCGTGATGAAGGGCATCTCGCCCAGCTACATGCGTGCGGCGATCTCCCTCGGCTGTCATCCGTTCGCCAGCTTCTGGCGGGTGTATTTCCCGCAGACCCTGGCCGGTGTCGGCGCGGGCTGTTTGCTGGTGTTCATCCTGTCCATCGGCTACTACATCACCCCGGCGCTGCTCGGCAGTCCGAGCGATCAGATGGTCAGCTACTTCGTCGCCTTCTACACCAACACCACCATCAACTGGGGCATGGCCACCGCGTTGGGCGGCTTGCTGCTGGTCGCCACGCTGCTGCTTTATGTGGTGTACAGCTGGCTGGTGGGCGCTGGTCGTCTGCGTCTGGGTTAGCAGTCTGTTGAAAAACGTTAGCGAGGCAGCCGCTATTAGGCAAAACAGACGAAAAAGCGGAGTGTACTTTTGTACATGAGCATTTTGAGGATGTTTTAACGAAGTAGCGGCAACGCAGGTAGTTTTTCAGCGACCTGCTTATGGAATGGAGAATAGAAAATGCTGAGCCCCTACATGTCTCCCGTCGAGCGCGCCTGGTACTACGGCCTGCGCCTGCTCTGCGGTCTGGTGCTGTTGTTCCTGGTACTGCCGATCCTGGTGATCGTGCCGCTGTCGTTCAACTCCGGCACCTTCCTGATCTATCCGATGCAGGGGTTCTCTATGCGCTGGTACGAGGACTTCTTCGGCTCGGCTGGCTGGATGCGTGCGCTGAAGAACAGCATGATCATCGCCCCCGCGGCGACCGTGCTGGCCATGGTTCTGGGTACCCTGGCAGCCATTGGCCTGACCCGCTCGGAGTTCCGCGGCAAAGCGTTGGTGATGAGCTTGCTGATTTCGCCGATGGTGGTGCCGGTGGTGATCGTCGGTGTCGCCAGCTACCTGTTCTTCGCGCCGCTCGGCCTGGCCAACGGCTACTTGTCGCTGATCGTAGTGCATGCGGTGCTTGGCGTACCGTTCGTGATCATCACCGTGTCGGCCACGTTGCAGGGGTTCAACTACAATCTGGTGCGTGCCGCGGCCAGCCTCGGCGCATCGCCGATCACCGCGTTCCGCCGGGTGACCCTACCGTTGATCGCCCCAGGCGTGATCAGTGGTGCCCTGTTCGCCTTTGCCACCTCCTTCGATGAAGTGGTGGTGACCCTGTTCCTCGCCGGCCCTGAGCAGGTCACTCTGCCACGGCAGATGTTCAGCGGCATCCGCGAAAACCTCAGCCCGACCATCGCCGCTGCGGCGACCCTGCTTATCGGCTTCTCGATCCTGCTATTGCTGACTCTGGAGTGGCTGCGCGGGCGTAGCGAGAAGTTGCGCACTCAAGCCGAATAAGTCTTCACGGCCCAGCCGTAACCGCCGCACCCCCTCAGTTGCGGCGGTTTTTTATGGCCCATCGCACGCGACGTTAAAAATGGCTCCCGGCCATTTTTTATGCCTGGTGAGTGCATGCGGGTAAACTGCTGCGCTCTCCCGCGTTTCCCGGAAAACCCCATGGATTTCGACGATCCCAGTTTTCGCGAGCTGCTCGATGCGCTGCACGATGGCGTCTATATCACCGATGCCGATGGCATCACCCTCAAGGTCAACAGCGCCTACGAGCGCCTCACCGGGCTGCGCAGCGAGGATGTGGTCGGTCAGCACATGCAGGCGCTGGTCGAGCAGGGGGTGATTTCCCAGTCCGTGTCGCTGCGGGTGCTCAAGGAGGGCAGGGCGCTGTCGCTGATGCAGAGCGTCAGCCAGGGCAAGCGGTTGCTGGTCAGTGGCACGCCGATTTTCACCGCCGAAGGCCAGGTGTGTTACGTGGTAAGCACCGTGCGCGACATGACCGAGCTGCTGCGCATGAAGCACGAGCGCGACGAGTTGCAACAGCTCAAGCAGCTGCGCAACAGCACCGCGCGGCTGCATGCCGGCCAGCGTGACGATCTGCTCGACGCCTCACCGGTGGCCGATCACCCGGCTTCCGGGCGGGTGTTCGCTCAGGCCCGCCAGGTCGCTGCCAGTGATGTGAAGGTGCTGCTGCAGGGCGAGACCGGTGTCGGCAAGACGCTGATCGCCCAGTACATCCACAAGAGCAGCCCGCGGGCCGCGCAGCCCTTTCTGGCGCTGAATTGCGGCGCCTTGCCGGAAAACCTGATCGAAGCCGAGCTGTTCGGTTACGTCGCGGGTGCTTTCACCGGCGCCGGCAGCAAGGGCAAGCGTGGTCTGCTGGAGCTGGCGCACCATGGCACGGTGTTTCTCGACGAGATCGGTGACCTGCCGCTGGCGTTGCAGGTGAAGTTGCTCAAGGTCATCGAGGAAAGCCGCTTCATTCCGGTCGGCGGCCTGGAGCTGAAGGAAGTGGACGTGCGCATCATCACCGCCACCCACCATGACCTGCGCGCCATGGTCGGTGAAGGGCGTTTCCGCGCCGATCTCTATTATCGGCTCAACGTGGTACCGATCCACATTCCGGCACTGCGTGAGCGGCCCGAGGAAATCCAGCCGCTGCTCGACTTCTACCTGGCCGAATTCAATCAGCGCTACGGGCGCGAGCTCGAGTGGGGGCTGGAGGCTCTGGATGCGCTGACCGACTATTCCTGGCCGGGCAACATTCGCGAACTGATCAATCTGGTCGAACGCCAGGTGGTCACCTGCAGCGGGGCTGCCGTCGAACTCTTCGATCTGCCCGAAGAGATGCGCAGCAGTGATCGAGACGCCGGTGACGACAGCCTGCTGCCGTTGCGCAAGCAGGTCGAACAGCTCGAGCGGCGCTTGATTCGCAAGGCCCTGGTGCAGCACAAGACCACCCGTGAAGCAGCCCGTGTGCTCGGCCTGAGCCAGGCCACCCTGGTGCAGAAGATGAAGCGCTGGGAGCAAGGTTGATTGAGAAATGGATCAAGTGACACATTTCTGATCCATTTTCTGATCGCTTCGGCACCCAGATAGCCTGTGGCAAATCGACGCAACCCGTCTACGGCAGGGGTTTCGTCAGGCTGGCACAGGAATCGCTATGACAGGCCCGAACCCGTACAGCTGAACACCATACAAAAGGGCCTGATGATGAGTATTGCCGCATTCAAGATCGCCAATAAGCTGCTGACTGGCCAGGGTGCTGTCGAGCAACTGGCGAGCGAACTGCCCCGTCTGAAAATAGAGAACCCGCTGATCGTTACCGACGCCATCCTGATCAAGTCAGGCACCGTCGAGCACGTCCTCAAGCAACTGGGCGAGCGCGCCTACGGCATCTTCGATGGCGTCGAGCCGGAACCGGAGATTGCCATCGTCGAGGCCTGCGCCAAGGTGTACCGCGCGGGTGGCCATGATGGCCTGATCGGCGTTGGTGGCGGCAGCGCCATCGATATCGCCAAGGCGGTAGCTGGTTACGTCGGTCATGACGGCGCGCTGGAGGAGCTGTTCGGTGTCGATCAGGTCAAGCGCAAGGGCCCTCCGCTGATCGCCATCCCAACCACGGCCGGTACCGGTTCGGAAGTGACCAACGTGTCCATCCTGTCGGACAAGAAGGCGCAACTGAAAAAAGGCATCGTCAGTGACTACCTGTTGCCCGACGTCGCCCTCGTCAGCCCGCTGATGACCCTGACCTGCCCGCGCAGCGTGACGGCGGCCAGTGGCGTCGATGCTCTGGTGCATGCCGTGGAGTCGTACCTTTCGGTGAATGCCTCGCCGATCACCGATGCGCTGGCCATTGGCGCGATCAAGCTGATCACTAAGGCGCTGCCCAAGGCCTACGCCAACCCGGCCGACCTCGCCGCGCGTGAAGACATGGCCACCGCCAGCCTGATGGCCGGCATGGCATTCGGCAACGCTGGCGTCGGTGCGGTGCATGCCCTGGCCTATCCGTTGGGCGGGCGTTTCAACATCGCCCATGGCGTCAGCAACGCGCTGTTGCTGCCCTACGTGATGGCGTGGAACAAGCTGGCCTGCGTCGAGCGCATGGCCGAGATCGCTACCGCCATGGGCGTGCAGACCTTTGGTCTGAGCGACAAGGCCGCTGCCGACCTAGCGGTCGAGGCCATGGCCGAGCTGTGCGCCAGCGTCGATATCCCCAAGGGCATGCGCAGTTTCGGCGTGCCGGAAGACGCCATCCCGGCCATGGCCGAGGAGGCCAGCAAGATCGACCGCCTGATGCGCAACAACCCGCGTCGCCTGACTGCCGGCGATATCGAGCAGATCTACCGCGCCGCCTACTGAGTCATCTGCAACAACCGATGAAAAGCCCCGGCAGCGCCGGGGCTTGCTGCTTACAAGTCTAATAAAATGGGTAACTCAAATGTCCGAACTGCATCAACACGAACTTGGTGTAGAAGCCCCCTACTGGCCGGTGGGGCCATTCAAGGTGCGACTGCCTTTCATCCATTACCGCTTCGAAGTCTCCGACTACATGCAGGGCCTGCTGATGTGTGCGGTGGATCTGGCGGCGATCCCGCTGATGACCGAATTTCTCGGCATGCCGTTCGAGGTGGCGCTGGCGGTGGTCATGCTCAACGGCCTGTTGTACCTGACCCATCATCTGTTGGGCGATCCGGTGGTGCCGGGCTGGATCACTCCGGCGATTCCTTTGTTGATGGCGTACTGCAGTCAGTTCCCGGAGGGCCCGGAGCGGGTGCATGCGCTGATCGCCTTCCAGTTGATGCTGGGGGTGTTTTCCATCGGCCTGGGCATGACCGGCATGGCGCGCAAGGTGGTGTCGCTGGTGCCCTCGGCGCTCAAGGCCGGGATCATCATGGGGGCGGGCCTCAGTGCGGTGGTCACCGTATTCAAGGAAGGCGGTCGCTTCGACGCCTTCCCCTGGACGATCTCGATTGCCATCGGCATCGCCTTCTACCTGGTGTTTTCCATCCATTTCCAAGAGCTGAAGCAGCGCAATCGCTTCTGGTGGAATTTCGCCAAACTGGGCATTTTTCCGATCATCCTGCTGGCGGTGATCGTCGCACCGCTGTTCGGTGAAGCGGCCTGGCCGAGCATCGAGTGGGGGTTCAGCAAGCCGGACTTCGTCACCCTGTGGAACGAGTACACGGTCTTCGGTCTGGGCATGCCACCACCGATGATGTTCGTTACCGCGCTGCCTACGGTGTTTGCCGCTTACCTGGTGGTGTTCGGCGATGTGCTGGGTGCCAAGGCGATTCTCTCCGAGGCGGACGACATTCGCCGAGACGAGAAAGTCGATTTCGATCCCAACCGTTCCCACCTGATCTTTGGCGGGCGCAATGCCTTCATGAGTTTCTTCGGGCCGGATGTCGCCATGTGCGGGCCGCAGTGGTCGGCCATGCAGGTGGTGATCACCGAGCGCTTCAAAGGCGGCCCCAAGGCGATGAAATCCATCTACGGCGGCGTTGGTTCGTTCCGCTGGGGCACCAACACCGGGCTGCTGCTGTTGCCGGTGGTGACCCTGGTGCAGCCAATTCTTGGTGTGGCCCTGGCGTTGACCCTGCTGATTCAGGGCTATGTCAGCGTGCGCCTGGGCATCATGGAAGCACGCAGTCAGCGCGACCTGGGTATTGCCGGGGTGATCGGCGCGATATTGGCAATCAAGGGCGCCGGCTGGGCCTTCGCCATCGGTCTTGGCCTGTGCCTGCTGATCTATGGCGCGCGCTTCTTCCGCGGCGAGAATGACCAGACCTTCAGCAAGGATCTTCCACCTGCCGAGCCAGCCGCCAAGGCCACTCAGCCAGACTGAAACCATAGTGGCGGGAGCTGCTGCTCCCGCTGTACAGGAGAGATTGCATGCAACTGAATGCCCCCCAACTGCTGCGCCACCAGGCCTACATCAATGGTCAGTGGAGCGATGCCAGCGATGGCGCCACCACGGAAATCTTCAACCCGGCCAACGGTGAATCCCTGGGCCGTGTGCCGAATCTGAGCGCCGCCCAGACCCGCGCCGCCATTGAGGCGGCCCGTGATGCCCAGCCGGCCTGGCGCGCGCTGACTGCCAAAGAACGCGCTGCGCGGCTGCGCAACTGGTACGAGCTGATGCTCGCCAACCAGGAAGACCTGGCGCAGATCATGACGGCCGAGCAGGGCAAGCCACTGAGCGAAGCGCGCGGCGAAGTGCTCTACGCCGCCTCGTTCATCGAGTGGTTCGCCGAAGAAGCCAAGCGTGTCTATGGCGATACCATTCCTGGTCATCAGGCCGACAAGCGTCTGCTGGTGACCAAGGAGCCGGTCGGCGTGACCGCTGCGATCACGCCCTGGAATTTCCCGGCGGCGATGATCACCCGCAAGGCTGGCCCGGCCCTGGCGGCCGGCTGCGCCATGGTGCTCAAGCCTGCGCCGCAAACGCCGTTCAGTGCCCTGGCTCTGGCCGTGCTGGCGGAGCGTGCCGGCATCCCGGCCGGGCTGTTCAGCGTAATACCGGCCGACGCCGAGCGCTCCCGTGAAGTGGGCTTTGAGCTGTGTGCCAACCCCATCGTGCGCAAGCTGTCGTTCACCGGCTCTACCGGTGTCGGCATCAAACTCATGGAGCAGTGCGCGCCGACGCTCAAGAAGCTGTCCCTGGAACTGGGCGGCAACGCGCCCTTCATCGTCTTCGCCGATGCCGATCTGGATGCTGCGGTCGAGGGCGCCATGGTCGCCAAGTACCGCAACGCCGGGCAGACCTGCGTCTGCGCCAATCGCATCTATGTCCACGATGCGGTGTACGACGCCTTCGCCGAGAAGCTCGCGGCAGCGGTTGGCAAGCTCAAGGTCGGTCAGGGCTCCGAGGCGGGTGTGACCACCGGTCCGCTGATCGACGGCAACGCCGTGGCCAAGGTGCAAGCGCACCTGGCCGATGCGCTGGAGAAGGGTGCCAGGGTCGTGCAGGGCGGCAAGGCGCTGGGCGGCAACTTTTTCGAGCCGACCGTGCTGGCAGACGTAACCACCGAGATGCGCGTGGCTCGCGAGGAGACCTTCGGCCCGCTGGCGCCGCTGTTCCGCTTCAGCGACGAAGCGGACGTGGTACGCCAGGCCAACGACACCGAGTTCGGCCTGGCCTGTTACTTCTACACCCGCGACCTGGGCCGCACCTTCCGGGTGGCCGAGGCGCTGGAGTACGGCATGGTTGGCATCAATACCGGGCTGATCTCCAACGAAGTGGCGCCGTTCGGCGGCATGAAAGCTTCCGGCCTGGGCCGCGAGGGCTCCAAGTACGGCCTCGATGAGTATCTGGAGATCAAGTACCTCTGCATCGGTATCTGAGCGGCTCTGCCGAGGCGTTACTAGGAAAGCCAGCATGGATCGAGCGCGCTGACAATCCGGGAACGCCCCTGGGTATCGCTGCGCTCAACCACAGGCTACGTGCGATCCAGCCGCCAGCCGTGTGCCTGTCGATCAACGGCGTGCCAGTCGTTACAATGCGCGCCACCGTGACCCATGCCCCCCAAGAGGTGCGCCATGCAACCCTTCGCCATCGCCCCGTCGATCCTTTCCGCCAACTTCGCCCGCCTGGGTGAGGAAGTGGATAACGTGCTCGCTGCCGGCGCCGATATCGTTCACTTCGATGTGATGGACAACCACTACGTGCCCAACCTGACCATTGGCCCGATGGTCTGCACGGCGCTGCGCAAACACGGCGTGACTGCGCCGATCGACGTGCACCTGATGGTCAGCCCGGTCGATCGCATCATCGGTGACTTCCTCGAAGCCGGTGCCAGCTACATCACCTTCCACCCCGAAGCCACTCTGCACATCGACCGTTCCCTGCAGTTGATCAAGGACGGCGGCGCCAAGTGCGGCCTGGTGTTCAACCCGGCGACCTCGCTGGAATCACTGAAGTACGTGATGGACAAGGTCGACATGATCCTGCTGATGAGCGTCAACCCCGGTTTTGGTGGTCAGAAGTTCATTCCCGGCACCCTCGACAAGCTGCGTGAAGCCCGCGCCCTGATCGATGCCAGCGGCCGTGATATCCGCCTGGAAATCGATGGTGGTGTCAGCGCCAAGAACATCCGCGAGATAGCCGAAGCTGGCGCCGATACCTTCGTCGCCGGCTCGGCGATCTTCAATCAGCCGAACTACAAAACCGTGATCGACGCCATGCGTGCCGAGCTGGCCCAGGTGCGTGGATGAAACCGCTGCGCGCGCTGTGCGCCGGTGAGCTGCCGCGTCTGGTGATGTTCGACCTGGACGGTACGCTGGTCGATTCGGTGCCGGATCTGGCCACCGCCGTCGACCGCATGCTGACCGAGCTGGGTCGTGAGCCGGCTGGCGTCGAACAGGTGCGCACATGGGTCGGCAATGGTGTGCGGGTGCTGGTTCGCCGCGCCCTGGCCGGCGGCATCGAGCACGCTGCTGTCAGCGATGCCGAGACGGATGTCGCCCTGGCGCGCTTTCTCGATATCTATACCGATTGCCATGAGCTGATTACCCTCTATCCAGGTGTCCACGAACTGCTGGAGGCCCTGAGCACTGAGGCCGTCGAGCTGGCCGTGGTCACCAACAAACCGGAGCGTTTCGTCGCGCCGCTGCTCGAGCAGGTTGGCCTGGGCGGTTATTTCCGCTGGATCATCGGCGGCGACACCCTGCCACAGCAGAAGCCCGACCCGGCTGCGTTGCTGCAGGTGATGCACCTGGCCGGTGTCACGGCCGCACAGTCGCTGTTCGTCGGTGATTCGCGCAGCGATGTGTTGGCTGCCCGCGCCGCTGGTGTGCCCTGTGTGGCGGTGAGCTACGGCTACAACCACGGTCGGCCGGTGGCCGAAGAAGAGCCAACAGTGGTCGTCGATAGCCTCGCCGAACTGCTCTAACGGCATGTAGTTGCCTGAACCGAGCGGCTGCGCTACCTTGGCCGCTCGTTATTCCCCCTCTTCGAGATGCTCCTGTGGTGGTCACCGGCAAACTCTGGATGAAAGTCATCAAGGCTCTGGCCCGTTGGCGCTGGCGCGCCTGACATTCATCTGCCGCGACAGGCGGCCCGTTCGCTCCGACCGATTTTCCAAGCCACGAGGCTGATCATGATCCATGAAGAATTCCTGCGTTTAGCCGCTGAAGGCTACAACCGCATTCCGCTTGCCTGCGAAACCATCGCCGACTTCGACACGCCACTGTCGATCTACCTGAAGCTGGCCGACGCGCCCAATTCCTACCTGCTCGAGTCGGTGCAGGGCGGCGAGAAATGGGGCCGTTATTCGATCATCGGCCTGCCGGCGCGTACCGTGATGCGTGTGCACGACCACGAGGTGGTGGTCAGCACCGATGGCATCGAAGTCGAGCGCCACCAATGCGCTGACCCGCTGGATTTCGTCGAGACCTTCAAGGCGCGCTACAACGTACCGACCATTGCCGGTCTGCCGCGCTTCAACGGCGGCCTAGTCGGCTACTTCGCTTACGACAGCGTGCGCTACGTGGAACCGAAGTTGGCCGGCGGCGCCAACCCTGATGCACTGGGTACCCCGGACATCTTGCTGATGGTCTCCGACGCGGTGGTGGTGTTCGACAACCTGGCCGGCAAGATGCACGCCATCGTGCTGGTCGACCCAGCCGAGCCCGACGCCTTCGCCCGTGGCCAGGAGCAACTGCAGGCCATCCTGCACAAACTGCGGCAGCCGTTCACCCCCCGTCTCGGTGTGGATCTGAACAAGGCGTCGGGTGAGGAACCGTCTTTCCGCTCCAGCTTCAGCCGCGACGACTACGAGCGCTCGGTGAATACCATCAAGGATTACATCCTCGCCGGTGACTGCATGCAGGTGGTGATCTCCCAGCGCATGTCGATTCCGTTCAAGGCGGCCCCTATCGATCTGTACCGGGCGCTGCGTTGCATCAACCCGACGCCGTACATGTACTTCTTCAATTTCGGCGACTTCCACGTCGTCGGCTCGTCGCCGGAAGTGCTGGTGCGCGTGGAAGACAACCTGGTCACCGTGCGCCCCATCGCCGGTACTCGTCCGCGGGGCGCCACCGAAGAGGCAGATCTGGCGCTGGAAGAGGATCTGCTCTCCGATGCCAAGGAAGTCGCCGAGCACCTGATGCTGATCGACCTGGGCCGCAACGACACTGGGCGCGTCTCCGAAATCGGCTCGGTGAAGCTGACCGAGAAGATGGTCATCGAGCGTTATTCCAACGTCATGCACATCGTCTCCAACGTCACCGGCGAGCTGAAAAAGGGGCTGACGTCGATGGATGCCCTGCGCGCCATCCTGCCGGCCGGCACCCTGTCTGGCGCACCTAAGATCCGCGCCATGGAAATCATCGACGAACTCGAACCGGTCAAGCGTGGTATTTACGGAGGTGCAGTCGGTTACTACGCCTGGAACGGCAACATGGACACCGCCATCGCCATCCGCACCGCGGTAATCAAGGACGGCGAACTGCACGTCCAGGCCGGTGCCGGCATTGTCGCCGACTCGGTTCCTGCGCTGGAGTGGGAAGAAACCCTCAACAAACGCCGCGCCATGTTCAAGGCCGTTGCTTTGGCGGAGCAAGGCTCGCTTTAAGCCGATGCCCATAAAAAACGGGTGGCCTAGGCTACCCGTTTTTTTATGGGTCACGAGGACGGTTCCCGGGTGTCGCTGCGCTCGACGCCGGGCTACATTTCGGTCTGCGTAGCCTGGCGTTGAGCGCAGCGATACCCAGGGCCGATCTCAGCCCTCCAGCTTGGCCAGCGCGGCGCCTGCATCCAGGTACGCGCCGGCCTGTTCGCGGATGGCCAGCTTGCCGCTGGCGGGTGCGGTGATTTGCGTTTCCATCTTCATCGCCTCCATCACCGCGATCACCTCGCCGGCGGCTATCTGGGCACCGTCCTCGACAAGCCAGGCATGCAGGTTGCCGGAAATCGGCGCGGTCACCAGGCCTTCTTCCGCTGCGGGGGGCGCTGCCTGGGGCGCCGCTTGCGTGCCACCGGCCAGCGGCGCTAGGCCTTGTAGCAAGGCGCTGGGCAGGCCCAGCTCATGGCGTTTGCCATCGATCTCGATAAAGGTGCGCAGCACCGCTGCGCCAGCGTCCGGCAGGGTGCGCGGCGCCAGGGTGATCTGCTCGGCGAAGTCGGTCTCGATCCAGCGCGTGTGCACGGCGAAGCGCTCGGGGCCGGTGAAGTCGTCGTGGGCCATGACCGCCTGGTGGAACGGCAGAACCGAAGCGATGCCTTCGATTTGGAATTCAGCCAGTGCTCGGCGGGCGCGAGCGATGGCCTGTTCGCGGGTGGCGCCGGTGACGATCAGCTTGGCCATCATCGAGTCGAAAGTGCCGGGCACTTTCGAGCCGCTTTCCACGCCGCTGTCCAGGCGCACGCCGGGGCCGCTCGGGGGGCGGAATGCATCGATCTGCCCAGGGGTGGGCAGGAAGCCCTTGCCTGCATCTTCGGCATTGATGCGGAATTCGAAGCTGTGGCCACGAGGTGTCGGCGTTTCGCTGAATGACAGCGGCAAGCCGTCGGCAATGCGCAGTTGCTCGATCACCAGGTCGACGCCGCTGGTTTCTTCGGTCACCGGGTGCTCGACCTGCAGGCGGGTGTTCACTTCCAGGAACGACAGGGTGCCGTCGCCGCTGAGCAGAAACTCCACGGTACCGGCGCCGACGTAGCCAGCCTTGGCGCAAATGTCGTGGGCGGCCTGGTGAATGCGCTGGCGCTGTTCGTCGCTGATGAACGGCGCTGGCGCTTCTTCCACCAACTTCTGGTTACGGCGTTGCAGTGAGCAATCGCGGGTGCCGACCACCACCACGTTGCCGTGGGTGTCGCCGAGAATTTGTGCCTCGATGTGCCGTGGGCGGTCGAGGAACTGTTCGACGAAGCACTCACCGCGGCCGAACGCCGCCTCGGCTTCGCGTACCGCCGAGGCGTACAGCTCGGCGACTTCGTCCATGCGCCAGGCGACTTTCATGCCGCGACCGCCGCCGCCGAATGCGGCCTTGATGGCGATTGGCAGACCATGCTGCTCGGCGAAGGCCACCACTTCGGCAGCGCTTTGTACCGGGCCGGGAGTACCGGCCACCAGAGGCGCGCCGACCTGCTGGGCGAGCTTGCGGGCCTCGACCTTGTCGCCGAGCACGTCGATGGTTTCCGGATTGGGGCCGATCCAGATCAGACCCGCATCCTGCACGGCACGGGCGAAGTCGGCACGCTCGGAGAGAAAACCGTAGCCGGGGTGTACAGCATCGGCACCGGCGCGCTTGGCGATGGCCAGCAGTTTGCCGATGTCGAGGTAGGTGTCGGCGGGGCGCTCGCCGTCCAGGGCGTAAGCTTCGTCGGCCTGGCGGACGTGCAGGGCGTCGATGTCGGCGTTGGCGTACACGGCCACCGAGCCAACGCCATGGTCGCGGCAGGCACGGGCGATGCGCACGGCGATTTCACCACGGTTGGCGATCAGTACTTTTTTCATGGGATCTCTTTCGCGTCGGCAGTGGAAAGGAGGGCGTCGGCCTGCAGCTCGGCGAACGCATCGATCGGGTTGAAGCGGATCTGCGCATTGATCGGTATTTGCCCGGCCAGGTCCAGGTGATGGCTGGCCACGGCGGCAATCACCGGGTAGCCGCCAGTCAGCGGGTGGTCGGCAAGGAACAGCACCGGCTGGCCACTGGCAGGCACCTGAATGGCGCCGAGTGAGGTGCCTTCGCTGGGCAACTCGTCATGATTGCAGCGCTCCAGAGGCACCTCACCGGCCAGGCGAATGCCTACCCGATTGGATTGCGCAGTGACGCGCCACAGCTGGCTGCTCAGCCGTTCGATGGCGGCGCTGGTAAACCAGTCGCTGCGCGGGCCCATCACCACATCGAGGGTGACGATATCGGTGGCGCTGGGCAGGGCAAAGGCTGGTGTTTCGCTCACCGATACGCTGCTGCCACCGATGGTTTCGTTGAAGCCCAGCTGGTCGCCTGCTGCCAGAGCCGGTGGGCCAACCTGGGCCAAGGTGTCGGTGGCCAGGCTGCCCAATACGGGCGCAACAGCGAAGCCGCCGCGAATTGCCAGGTAGCTGCGCAGCCCGGCTTTAGGGGCGCCGAGGCTGACCTGGTCGCCGTCTTCCAATTCGATGGGCTGGTAATTGCCGGGCTGCCATTGCAGGCCGCTGGTGGTGGTCACGGTAAGTGGTGTCTGCGCGCCGGTGACGGCGATCAACGTACGGCCATGGCAAACGAAGCTCAGGCCGCCGAGCACCACCTCCAGGCACGCGCTGGACGACGGGTTTCCCACTGCACGGTTGGCCGCTCGCAGCGCGCCACGGTCCAGTGCGCCGGACATCGATACACCCTGATCGGTATGGCCGGCACGGCCGAGGTCCTGCAGCACGCTTTGCAGGCCGGGGGTGAGAATTTCCAGATGGGCGCCACTGGGCGCTTCGCGGGCTGCAGGCTGTTCGTGGGCAGGAAGACCGCCGGCTGGCAATGGCCCGGCATCCTTGAAACGCACTTTGTAGCCAGGGCGGAGCAGGGCCGGTTCGTCGCGGCTCAGATCCCACATCTGCAGCGGCGTGACGCCGATGATCTGCCAGCCGCCGGGGCTGGCCTTGGGGTAGATGCCGCTGAAGTTGCCCGCCAGCGCCACGGCTCCAGCCGGGATGCGCGTGCGTGGGGTTTGTCGGCGCGGCACCTGAAAGCCCGCGCCGCCGTTGAGATAGCCGAAGCCCGGTGCGAAGCCGCAGAAGGCGACCTCGTAGTCCGCGCTGGTATGGCGGCTGATTACTTCTTCACGGCTGATGCCCAGCAAACCGGCGACCTCGTCTAGATCCTCGCCGTTGTAATGCACGGGGATCTCGACCCTGCGGCTGTCCCGCGTGCTGCGCTTGCTCAGGTCGCGGCGGGCTATGCCGTTGATCAGCACCTGCCGGTCGATAGTGCTGGGACGGTACTGGATCAGCAGGGTACGTGCAGCGGGGATGATTTCATCGATGCCGGCGATGGGCTCGGCTTGCAGCGAGTCAAACAACGCCAGTGTTTCGTCCAGATCGGCCAGTTCCACCAGCAGCGCATCCAGATTGACGGGGAGAAAACGCACTGGAAGCTCCTACACATGGTACGTGCTGTCAGGCACGTCGGTGATGAACATATGGCCCGGCGAATGGGTGATGGCGAAGGGCACACCGGAGGCCATGACGGCTGCCTGGGGGGTCACGCCGCAGGCCCAGAACACCGGGATTTCACCAGGCTCGATGCGCACCGCGTCGCCGAAATCGGGGCGCTGCAGGTCGGCGATGCCCAGGCGTTGCGGCTCGCCGATATGCACCGGGGCGCCATGCACCGACGGGTAGCGCGCGGAAATCCCCGCTGCTTCGGCGACGCGATCCGCAGGAATCGGCCGCATCGATACGACCATCTCACCATGCAGACGGCCCGCCGGGCGGCAGGCGCGGTTGCTGCGGTACATCGGTACGTTGCAGCCATCGGTGATGTGTCGCACGTCGATGCCGGCTTCCTGCAGCCCGGTCTCGAAGGTGAAGCTGCAGCCGATCAGAAAGGCCACCAGATCCGGGTGTTCAGCCCAGGCCGCACTCGCATCGCTGACTTCCTCGGCCAGTTTGCCGTCGCGCCAGATGCGGTACAGCGGCAGGTCGCTACGCAGGTCGGCGCCTTGGGCCAATACCGTGTGTGGGCTGCCGGCGTCGCTGACGTCCAGCACTGGGCAGGCCTTCGGGTTGCGTTGCGCGTAGAGCAAAAAATCGTAGGCCCAGTCGCGGGGCAGGGCGATCAGGTTGGCCTGGGTCATGCCTGGCGCGATGCCGGCGGACGGGGCGACCAGGCCGTTACGGTATTGCGCACGGGCGTCGCGCGCGGCGGCAATGGCGGCTTGTTGGGCACGCTGCAGGGCGTTCATCGGGCCGCACCGGCAAAGGATTGCAGGGACACGCCGGCTTGTTCCAGTAGCTGGCGCACCTGGCGGGCCATCTCGATGGCGCCGGGGCTGTCGCCGTGCACGCAGATCGAATCTGCATTGATGCGCGTCAGGCTGCCGTCGATGGCTTCTAGCGTGCCGCTCTCCACCAGGCGCAGCATGCGTTGCGCGACCTGCTCGGCGTCGTGCAGCACGGCGCCTGGCTCACGGCGTGACACCAGGGTGCCTTGCGGGGTGTAGGCACGGTCGGCGAAGGCTTCGGCCACGCAGCTTAGGCCTTCGCCGCGGGCCAGTTCGATCAGGCTGGAGCCGGCCAGGGCGACCAGCACCAGGCTCGGATCGACGGCGCGAATGGCCTCGATCACCGCCAGGGCTTGGCGCTTGTCGTGGGCAATGGTGTTGTACAGCGCGCCGTGGGGTTTGACGTAGCGCACCGACGTGCCGGCCGTATGGGCCAGCGCCTGCAGCGCACCGATCTGGTAGATCACGTCGGCGGTTAGTTCGTCGCTGGCCACGTCCATGTTGCGGCGGCCAAAGCCGACCAGATCCGGGTAGGCAACGTGGGCGCCGATGGTCACGCCCTTGGCTGTGGCAGCTTTCAGGGTGCGCAGGATGCCAGCCGGGTCGCCGGCGTGGAAGCCGCAGGCGACGTTAGCACTGGTCACGATGTCGAGCATGGCGGCATCGTCGCCCATGCGCCACTGGCCAAAGCTTTCGCCCAGGTCGCTGTTGAGGTCGATGTTCGGCATGGTGGGTCTCCTGAATCAGGTCACGTTGATGAAGGCGAAGATCGGGCCGACCGATTTGGCGGCCATGTACCAGGTCAGTGCGCAGACGATGGCGCCGAGCACCAGCAGCCAGCGTGGGTAGTGGTAATCACCCATGAGGTCGCTTCGGCGCCAGCCCACGTAGGTGAAAATGCTCAGGCCGATGGGCAGAATCAGGCCGTTGAAGCCGCCTGCGAACAGCAGCAGGGCGGCTGGCGCGGTGCCCAGCATCAGGTAAATCGTTAACGAAATGGCGATGAACACCACCGTCGCGCGGTTACGGCCGCGCTCGTCGATGGAGTCGCGGAACACGGTAATGAACGACATCGAAGTGTAGGCCGCGCCGATCACGCTGGTGATGGCGGCCGCCCACATGATCAACCCGAAGGCGCGCAAACCAATATTTCCCGCGGCCGCCTGGAAGGCCTGTGCGGCAGGGTTGGCGCCCTGGCCTGAGGTGTCGATGACCACGCCGCTGGCGACCACGCCGAGGATGGCCAGGAACAGCACGTAACGCATCACTCCGGTGACCAGAATGCCGCTCAAGGCTGCGCGCGTGACCTCCTTGATGTTTTCCACGCCGGTCAGGCCACGATCGAGCAGGCGATGAGCGCCGGCGTAGGTGATGTAACCGCCCACCGTACCGCCGACGATGGTGGTGATGGTGGCGAAGTTGATGGTGTCCGGCCACACCGTCTGGCGCAGTGCTTCGCCCAACGGTGGGTTGGAGGCGAAGGCGACGAACAGGGTCAGGAGAATCATCACCACGCCGAGCACGACGATCATGCGGTCGATGGCCAGGCCCGCGCGATGCGACATGAAGATGCCAATCGCCACCAGGGCGCTCAGTGCACCGCCCCATTTCGGATCAAGGCCCATCAGTGCATTGAGGCCTAAACCAGCCCCGGCGATGTTGCCGACGTTGAAGACCAGGCCGCCGAAGATCACCAGTAAGGCGAGCAGGTAGCCGCTGCCGGGAATCGCCGCGTTGGCGACCTCCGAGGCGCGCATGCGAGTCAGGGTGACGATGCGCCAGACGTTCAGTTGCACCACGAAGTCGATGAGGATCGACGCCAGGATGCCGAACGCGAACGCCGCGCCCATGTTCGCCGTGAAGGTCGCAGTTTGGGTGATGAAGCCCGGGCCGATGGCCGAGGTCGCCATCAAAAAGACGGCTGCAAGCAAGGAGGAACGACGTGAGCGGGCGAATTCGCCGGTGGTCTTGGCCTGCATGGAACACTCCTGAGGGCTGGGTAACGTGTGCAGGGTGTAAGGCAAGCACCGTGCCATCTGCCCAGGAATAACGCTCAGTTGTTGATTTTACGTGGCTTTATTGTTCAACAATACCATTTGTATTGATGATCTATTTGCACCGTTTTGTTACCTCGTTACTCAGCTGTGTTGCAGTATGGTGCGCGCGGTGACAATGCATGGCGCTTGCTTGCAGCGGCCGGCTCGGAGACCATCAGCCCCCTTCGGCTCTTGCCCGTGTGTGCGGAGCCCAGCGTTTGCTTGGTGGATTGGTGATGAACAAAGACGTGCCTGACAGCCCACGAACCCTTGGCGAGACCGTGACTGCGGAAATCCGCCGCAAGCTGGTCGACGGCGAGTTGGTACCTGGGCAGCGGTTGTCCGAGGCGGCGTTGAGTGAAAGCCTGGATATTTCCCGCAATACCCTGCGCGAGGCCTTTCGAGTGCTGACCCAGGAAGGCCTGCTCAAGCACGAGCCCAATCGCGGGGTGTTCGTCGCGGTGCCTGACATGGCGTCGATCATCGAAATTTACCGGGCGCGGCGTTTCGTCGAGTGCCAGGCGCTGGTGCAGGCTTATCCCAAGCACCCTGCGGTCAAGCGCATGCGCGAAGCGGTAAGCGCGGCGCAACTTAGCGCTGAGCAGGCGCACTGGGGCGCTGTGGGTACGGCCAACATGGCCTTCCATGCCGCCATCGTTGAACTCGCCGACAGCCAGCGACTGAACACCTTTTATGGGCACCTGTCTGCAGAGCTGCGCCTGGTGTTCGGGCTGCTCAACGACCCTGAGTTCCTGCACGCGCCGTACATCGACATGAACGCGGCGATTCTCGAACATCTGGAAGCTGGGCGCCCGGACGAGGCGGCCAAAGCGCTGGATGCCTACCTGGTGCAATCCGAACGCACCATCCTGGCGGCTTATGCGCGGCGCGGCTGAGCGTCGCTAAGCGCGTAAGCGCCTGGCTCCTCGGCGCATAGCCTGTCAGTGTTGCCAGCTGTGCTGGCTCGGCTGTCGATGTAGGCAGCCAGGTGATGCAATTCGATGAATTTGGGCGCCTTGGCGCTGCTGTCCAGGGTGGTGATCGGCAGGTTCAGGCGCCCGGACGCGATGGCGCGAATGAAGTTGTCCGGGCTCAGGTGACGAAAGTACACCGTACGCACTCGGTCGATGGGCACCAGCACGTCGCCGTGGGTGCGGAAAAGTAGCTCCAGCGTCTGGAGCGGCAGAGGCGGCTCAGGCTGAGTGTTCATGGCAAGGGCTCGGTATCGGGTGACTCCCGGTTGATAGGTGTGGTCAATCTTCGGCAAAGCGCGACGATTTGAGGATGCCGCCCACCAGGTGAATTTTGCTGACGTTATCCTGCGTGATGTGAATGGGCGGATGGTTCTGGTTGACGCTGTCGAAGCGGTACATGCCATCACGCAGGTAGATGTATTCCTTGATCATCGCCTGGCCATCGAGGGTGCGCACCATCACTTCATCGCCGGCATGGAAGGCCTTGTTCGGTTCGATCAGCACGTACTCACCGTTCTTGATCCGTGGATGCATGCTGTCGCCACTCACCCGCAGGCCGTAGGCGTTCGGGTCGTCACTGTGGATGCGCAGGTAGCCGTCTCCATGGCCGACGGGAAAGTCGATTTCTTCGAAATACCCATGGGTGCCCAGCTGCGCATGCCCGACCACCGGCACTGCGCCGCCGCGGGCATGGCCCACATCCAGCGTGTCATTTGCCGCATTGGCAGGCTCGGGCAGTGCCTCGCTGCCAGCGAGCTCGGCGATGCTGACGCCAAGCGCCGGTGCAAGCAGCAGCAGATCGGCCAGGCTGGGCTCGCGCAAATCACTTTCGTAATTACCGATTCGCGATTGGGACGACCAGCCACAGGCCTCGGCCAGCAACTGTTGACTAAAGCCTCTGCTCTTGCGTAGGCGCTTGATGCGTTTGCCGAGGGTTTCCATGATGACGCTCCATTAATCACGGTGTGAAATATTTATAGCGCAATTTGCGCCTTGAATAAAACACGTTTCGTGATTATTTTTGTTTTGTCGATCTCCGGTAGGGCTCGACGAGTTTTGGCCTGGCATGCGCAGCGAGCGCGAGGGGCTTACCCGCTATCGCCGTCAGTAGGGCGGCAGGAGGAGTATCATGATTTCCTATATCGACGACGCGCTACAGATCTGGGCTGACAAAAGGCTGGGCATGGCGCGCGATCTTTCTTCCGGCTTCGGGGGCAATGTCATCGCTTCGCTGATGGCTACACAAGGCGTGTTGATTCGCGGCGAGCGGGGGAGCCGGGTGTTGCTAGACAGAACCGCCGAGATCGAATGGATCGTCAGCAAGCACCTGTCATCCGAACAGCGGCTGGTCGTCAACGAGCAATACTGTGGCCAGGCCAATTCACAGAGCGAAAAATGGGTGGCGTGCGGTTGCAGTCGCTCACAGTTCTATCGGCGCCTTGGGCAGGCGCATAAGGCCATCCAGTTGCACCTCCTGAAGCGCGCCGCCTGAGCGCGCTTTTCACATCCCTCCCTAGCGAGTTTGACCGCTGGAAACCCCAGGCTCGGCTTGCGTCAAATCCTTCCAATACGCCCGACTCTTCACCGACACGGTTTCGATCAGCGTGTCGGTGGAGGCGTGCGCGTCTGATTTATCGAGGCGTTGCGTGTACCAAACCTGGTCGTATCCGCTTTTTCTCAACGCGTTTCCGCTGATGGCCGCAGGTGCCTTGTGACCCTGGGAATCGGGGGATATAAATTGATCAACGTCAACGAGGTGGGCCAGTAGGCAGCCTCGTAAAGCCCGGCCTGTCAGCGCCGGGCTTTTTGTTTCTGTCGTCGCCTGGCAAGCGATGACCAAGGGCCCTGCAGACGTGCGGGGCTTTTTTATGTCCGCCGCTCAACGAGGCGCAGGGGCTCGCTACCAGGCAAGCCGCCGCTCGTTGCTGCGGCCTCTAATAACAACCTCCGCAGCATAGGGGGACATCGTCGTGGCCGCTGGCCACGGGGAGGATTTTGAAAGTGAGCGAGCCCGGTAGCGTGTTAATGGCTGGCACCTTGGGAGTCAATCTGCCCGCGATCTTGAATAGCATCAACGGAGAGGCTGCGGTCGGGGCCTTGTTTGGAGCACTGGTTTACTTCACCACGACACAAGAGCTGCCGTTATGGAATCGCCTGACGTTCTTCATGACGTCGTTCGTGATGGGGTATCTGTTCACCCCGGCGATCGTCGATTTCGAATTCTACGGGATGCGTCCTTTCGCCTATTCCGGACCGGCAGGTTTTGCCGGTGCGGGACTGGTGGTAACGATCATGCTGGCGGCAATCAAGCGTCGAGGGGCTCCGCCTGGAGCCGAGGCGCGAGGAGGCAACGATGATTAGTCTCGTACTCACGCATGCGACGTTCTGCCTGTGTGGCGCTGTATTCGTGCGCTTGTTCACCTACCGCCGGCAGGGGGCACGTTTCAGACGCGGTATGAGTTGCATGGCGATGTTGCTGATGGGCAGCTCGGGATCGGCAATGTTGCAGATCGCCCTGGGCGACCTGTGGTTGCCGGCCCAGGCATGGTCGCTGGTGCTGTTACTGGCGGTGTTCGCCGTGGCGGTGTTTCGCTCGGGCGGCAACCTGGCAGGCGTCATCCGTGAAAGCCACCCCGGCTGTTCGGACGCGCCCGCCGAGGATCGGACGTAAAGATTTACCAGGCTGGCGCGTTGCTGCGCTGACGTCGGCCTGTAACGAGCATGCGGCGCAGCCTGTCTGCGATTGCGTGGCATCACCCCTTGGGGCCGCTGGCTGGCCCTTTCATTCAACCGTTCCACTTCATCAAGCCCGCAGCATGCGGGCTTTTTTTCGTCTGGAGGAAATACCATGAGCATTAAAACCTTTGATCAAATGGCCGCAGCCGGTGAGTTTCCGCTTATCGGTTTCAACGCTGCAGGGTTGGGTAACAACCCCTACGTGGATCCCATCACCACGGCTTCCCTCGACACGCACTACCGCACCATCGCACCGCGAGGCCATCAACCCGACTACATCAAGTCCTATGCGGGCGGTTTGAATGGCAAGCCATTCGCCGTTCGCCTGCCATTCGCTGGTGAACGAATCGCGATTCTCGGCGCTGGGGGGAATTTCACCTTGCGCCAGGGCTACATCGAGGAAATTCGCAAGGCCATCCGCCATGTGCATAGCTGGGGCGGGTATTGCCTGCTCGACATGCACAACTACGCTCGCTGGTATGTCCGTGCCTCCGGCCCGGTAGCCGGGCGAACGGTACAGTCCTGGGGCGGCGGCTATGCGCTGTGGACATCGATCGGCGCGTCTGACTGCCCGGTTGATTACCCACTGCTGGCACGCATCTGGGCGGCCATTGCGCAGACGTTCAAGGACGAGCCCGGCATGCTCGGCTACGGGCTGATGAACGAGCCGCACAATGCGGGCACTCAAGCCGATGGCGGGGTGAACGTCGAAGCCTTGTGGAGTGCCAATGCACAGCGCCTCATCAGCGCGGTTCGTGCCGAGGACTCGCGGCATTTCATCACCGTGGCGGGCAATGCCTTCAGTTCGGCACTGCACTGGCCGGCTCGCTCGGATGTGCTCAAGAACCTCACTGACCCTGCTGGTCGCCTGCTTTACGAGGCGCACCAGTACCCGGACAAGGACGGTGCCGGCGGCGGTAAGTGGACGACTGCCAGCGAGTCGATCAGCTATCGCGATCGTGTTGCGGACTGGCGTCCGTATGTCGATTGGCTCAAGGCCAACGGCAAGCGGGGTATCGCCGGGGAGTTCGGTGGGCCGGATCATGTGCCTGGCATGCGTAGCTACTTCACCGAGCTGCACAAGTACTTCGATGCCAACCACATCTTGCGCTTCCAATGGCTGGCAGGCCCGGGTGATGCCGACGACGCGCCCAATGGCATGGATCGCAACGACGGCACCCTGAAGCCGAACACGCGCTCGCTGATGGCGCGCATCGGCAACACCACCACCGCCTACGGGCCTCGTTAAACCCATCGACATGGCCCGCTTCGGCGGGCCTTTCCTGATAGGAGAATTCTCATGGCTCGTATTACTGCTGCCCAGGCGGGCGGCACCAACGTGCTCGCATTTCTCGACATGCTCGCCTGGAGCGAAGGCACCTCGACCATTACCCACAGTGATGACGGTTACAACGTGCTCGTGGGCGGTACGCTGTTCGGTGATTACCGCGCGCACCCGCGAAAGCTGATCGACCTGCCGCGCTATCGCATCAAGTCCACGGCGGCCGGGCGCTACCAGTTTCTGGCCCGCACCTGGGACTCGATCGTCAGCCTTTACCACTTCCATGGCCGTTTCACGCCAGAGGCTCAAGACCTGGCTGCGGTGAAACTGCTCGATGAGTGCGGCGCGCTTGCACATATCCGCGGCGGGCGCATCGAGCGCGCCATCACCGCTGCCGCGCCAATCTGGGCCAGCCTGCCTGGCGCGGGCTACGGTCAGCGTGAACATAAGTTGAGTGCTCTGTTGTGCAACTACGAACAAGAGCGCGCTGCTGAGGCCTGCGACCAGCACGAACTGCTGGCCAGGTACAGCGCATGCGGCGGACAGGTGGCCGCATGAGCTGGCTATCGCTGATCCCGCTCAACTATCGCGTACTCGCGAGCGCATGTCTGGCTTTGACGCTGCTGGTTGGCGCCGCCGGCCTTGGCTGGCTTGCCCAGGGCTGGAGACTGGGTGAACGGATGGCCGAGCAGGGCCGCGAGTTCGAACAGCAGATCGCCGCACTCGACAAATGGCATGCCGACACGCTGGCCATGGCCCAGAGCGCCGCAGCCAGCGAGGCCCGACGCGGGCATGAAAAACGCCTGACGCTGGAACAGCAGCTGCAGGCCATATCCCAGAACCAACACAGGAGACTTACCGATGCCGGAAAAACTGCTGCGCGCCTGCGTGATCGTCTCGCTACTGCTGAGCTACGGTTGTCAGTCCTCCTCGCCAGTTCTGACGCCACCGATGCCGGTGGTGACGCAATGTCTTCCACCGCCGCTGCCGGACGTTTGGTGGATGGAATCCACCGAGCCGACATTGACGCAGGATCTGCTCAACGAATTGTCGGCATCGTCGAGCGAGGAGACCGGGCGATCATCGCCCTAGGAATGTGTCAGGCCTATGCGCGAGCGATAAGCCTGGATCACTAGCGCTGCCAGCCGCTCGCTATGGGTGGAGATCCGTCGAGGGCGGCTCGGCCTTGGCCAGCAGCGTCTGCTGATCGCCGGCGACCAGAGTGGGCAGCCGGGCGGTGAAGGAGGTGCCGTCCGCTTCATTCGAGACGACGCAAACCGTGCCGTTGTGGCCCCTGATGATCTCTGCGGCGATATACAGACCCAATCCCAAGCCTTCGCGCTGCCCCAGTTCCGAGCGTGTGTAGGGCTGAAAAAGCTTGGGCATCAATTCGGGATCGATCGGCACGCCCTCATTCCACACACAGAGCACCAGATGGCCGTCTTCCACGCCGACATTCACCTTGATCGGGGTGCCGTGGCGACCGTGGGTGACGGCGTTGGCCAGCAGGTTGGAAAGCAACTGGCAGAGGCGCACCGGATCGCACAGGTTCGCCCGTGGCACGTTCACCGAGTGCTCGATGACCGCGGCAGGATAGGCCTCAGCAATTTCGTTGATGACGCGCTCGAAGTCGTCCTGCAGGTTGGCAACCATTTTGGGCTCGACCGGAATACCGCTGCCAAGCCGCCCGCGAGCGAAGTCGAGGATGTTCTCGATCAGCGAGCCCATACGTTTGGCACTGCTTTGAATCGCCGTGGCGAGTCGACGTTCTGGGCGATCCAACAGCTTGGATTCGAGAATGTCGGCACCCATCCTGACCGCGCTCAATGGCGTACGCAGGTCGTGGCCGAGCACTGCGATCAACTGTTCACGCAGATGCCCGGTCTCTTTCTCGACCTCCAGCTCTCGCTGGCTTCGCTCCACGGAGGCCTGCATATCCAGATTAGCCGCGATCAGCTGTGCGAAAAGCGTGAGCGTTTCGGTAATCACATCTATATCAAGGTTGGCTGGCGCCGGGTCGATAGCGCAGAGCGTGCCGAAAAACTCTCCATTGGCGCGGATGATCGGGATCGAGACGTAGCTCTCCAGCCCATAGAATTTGGGCGTGTGGTGCAGGGAGAACACGGGATGTTCACTGGCGTGACCGAACAGCACCGGCGTACGGTGTTGGCGGATCTCGTCGCAGATGGTGGTTTCCAGTGCGAGCTCGTCGCCGGGCTGGAGCCCGAATTCGATCGAGTCATCGACCGCGCAGGTGACCCACTGTTTGTCGGTGACCCGGGCAACGGCCGCGAAGCGCAGGCCGGTCACATGCTTGACCATGCGCAGGATCATCGGAATTGCCTCGATCTTCGCAACGGCGCGAAGGTCGGGGCCAAAATTTATCGTCGACATTTTGGCCGTTCCGATTGCAAAGAGCACAGAGTACAGCAGTCGCTTTTACCGCTCACCGAACTTTACAGTGGCCCTAGCTCCGTTGCATGACGAGCAGTGTGATATTGCACGCTGTAACGCGCTGGGCTACTGTGCGGGCAGATAAACGCGAGACCTTCCCCGTGAATGCCAGCAGCACCCTTCTGATGCAAATCATCAAAGCCCACGCCCGTTGGCGTTGGCGCGCCTGATCTCTTTTTCTCCGGCCATGCCGGAAGATTCTCTCTGCCTTGCTCCAGCCCCAGACAGTCAGTGTTCCCAGCATGAAATAATGCGGGTGCCAATGAGGGTGTTGATAACAAGGCGATTGGCTGAAGAGCAGTAAATCAAAGGGTTAAATCTAAAATGCTGCTGATGATCGACAACTACGATTCCTTTACCTACAACGTGGTGCAGTACCTGGGCGAGCTGGGTGCCGATGTCCACGTTATCCGTAACGACGAACTGAGCATTGCCCAGATCGAGGCCCTGCAGCCCGAGCGCATCGTCGTTTCTCCGGGCCCGTGTACGCCCACCGAAGCTGGAGTGTCCATCGAGGCCATTTTGCATTTCGCTGGCAAGCTGCCGATTCTCGGCGTCTGCCTGGGCCACCAGAGCATTGGTCAGGCCTACGGCGGTGATGTGGTGCGCGCCCGTCAGGTGATGCACGGCAAGACCAGCCCGGTGTTCCATGAGGACAAAGGCGTGTTCGCCGGCCTCAACAATCCGCTCACCGTGACCCGCTATCACTCCCTGGTGGTCAAGCGCGACAGCCTGCCGGACTGCCTGGAAATCACCGCCTGGACGGCCAATGAAGACGGCTCCGTCGACGAGATCATGGGCCTGCGCCACAAGACCCTGAACGTTGAGGGCGTGCAGTTTCACCCCGAGTCGATTCTTACCGAGCAGGGCCACGAACTGTTCGCCAACTTCCTCAAGCAGACCGGAGGCATGCGCGCATGAACATCAAGGAAGCCCTCAACCGCATCGTCACCCAGCTGGATCTATCCACCGAAGAAATGCGCGACGTGATGCGCGAGATCATGACCGGGCAGTGCACCGACGCGCAGATCGGCGCTTTTCTCATGGGCATGCGCATGAAGAGCGAGACCATCGATGAGATCGTCGGTGCCGCCAGCGTGATGCGTGAGCTGGCCGCGCCAGTGGAGATCGCCGCCGAACGGCTGGTCGACACCTGCGGCACTGGTGGCGACGGCATGAACATCTTCAACGTCTCCACCGCGGCAGCCTTCGTCGTCGCAGCGGCGGGCGGCAAGGTGGCCAAGCACGGCAACCGCGCAGTCTCGGGCAAAAGCGGAAGTGCCGACCTGCTCGAGGCCGCTGGCATTTACCTGGGTCTCACGCCGGTGCAAGTGGCGCGCTGCGTCGAGACCGTCGGCGTTGGCTTCATGTTTGCCCCCTCGCACCATGGCGCGATGAAGCACGCCATCGGCCCGCGGCGTGAGCTCGGTCTGCGCACGCTGTTCAACATGCTTGGCCCGATGACCAATCCGGCTGGCGCCAAGCACCAGGTGGTTGGCGTATTCAGTCAGGCGCTGTGCCGGCCGATGGCTGAAGTGCTGCAACGGCTTGGCAGTGAGCACGTACTGGTGGTGCATGCTCAGGATGGCCTCGATGAGATCAGCCTGGCCGCTCCGACCTTCGTTGCCGAACTGAAGAACGGTGTGGTCAGCGAATACCGCATCCAGCCCGAGGATTTTGGTATCAAGAGCCAGAGTCTGATCGGCCTGACCGTCGACGGCGCCGGGCAGTCGCTGGAACTGATCCGCGATGCGCTGGGCCGCCGCAAGAGCGAAGTCGGCCAGAAGGCTGCCGACATCATCGTGCTCAATGCTGGTGCTGCACTCTATGCTGCAGACCATGCCGACAACCTGAGCGATGGAATGAGCCTGGCCCATGACGCGCTGCACACCGGCCTGGCCCGAGAGAAAATGGAAGAATTGGTGTCCTTTACCGCGGTATTCAAACAGGAGAATGAAGGGTGAGCATTCCCACCGTTCTGGAGAAGATCCTCGCCCGCAAAGCCGAGGAAGTCGCGGCCCGACGTGCGATCGTCAGCTTGGCCGAGGTCGAGCGCGAAGCCCGCGCGGCCGATGCACCACGTGGCTTTGCCGCCGCATTGATCGAAAAGGCCAAAAGCAGGCAGCCGGCGGTGATCGCCGAGATCAAGAAGGCATCGCCCAGCAAGGGTGTGCTCCGTGAAAACTTCGTGCCGGCGGAAATTGCCCTGAGCTATCAGGATGGCGGCGCGACCTGCCTGTCGATCCTCACCGATATCGACTTCTTCCAGGGCGCTGACCGCTACCTGCTGGAAGGTCGTGCGGCGTGTTCGCTGCCGGTGATCCGCAAGGATTTCATGATCGACCCGTACCAGATCGTCGAGGCGCGGGCATTGGGTGCCGACTGCGTGCTGCTGATCGTCTCGGCACTGTCCGATGCGCAGATGGGCGAGCTGGCTGCAACGGCCAAGGCCTTCGATCTTGATGTGCTGGTGGAGGTGCATGACGGCGACGAGCTCGAGCGCGCACTGAACGTGCTGGATACGCCGCTGGTCGGTGTCAACAACCGTAACCTGCATACCTTCGAGGTCAACCTGGAAACCACCCTGGATCTGCTGCCGCGCATTCCCCGCGACCGCCTGGTGGTTACCGAAAGCGGCATCCTCAACCGTGCCGACGTGGAGCTGATGGAAATCAGCGACGTGTATGCCTTCCTGGTCGGTGAAGCGTTCATGCGTGCGGATAATCCGGGTGCTGAACTTGAGCGTTTGTTCTTCCCCGAGCGTAAGCGCTTTATCGTCAGTCCTGATGTTGACTGACTGAATACGACAACGGCGCCCGAGGGCGCCGTTGTCGTATCTGGCGGCCGCTTAGAGCGACAGGCGCATGGACAGGTCTACCGCCTTGACGTCCTTGGTCAGGGTGCCGATGGATACGTAATCCACGCCCGTCTCGGCAATGCTGCGCAACGTGCTTTCGTTCACGCCGCCAGAGGCTTCGAGTTTGGCGCGGCCGGCATTGATACTCACGGCGCGGCGCATATCCTCGAGCGACAGCTCATCAAGCATGACGATATCGGCGCCAGCAGCCAGGGCCTGTTCGAGTTCTTCCAGGCTTTCCACTTCCACTTCGACCGGTTTGCCGGGTGCGATGTGGCGTGCAGCAGCCACTGCGGCTTCGATACCTCCACACGCGGCGATGTGGTTCTCCTTTATAAGGAAGGCGTCGAACAGCCCGATGCGGTGGTTGTGGCAGCCGCCCTGGGTCACTGCATACTTCTGCGCCAGGCGCAGGCCGGGCAGGGTCTTGCGGGTATCGAGCAGTTTGACCTCGGTGCCTTGCACCAGCGCGGCGTAATGTTGGCAGCGGGTCGCCACGGCCGACAGGGTCTGTAGGAAGTTCAGCGCGCTGCGTTCGCCGCTAAGCAGCGCCCGTGCCGGGCCTTCGAGGTGGAACAGCGCCTGGTTCGGCGTTACCCGCTGGCCATCCTGCACCTGCCAGTGCACCGCTACGCGCGGGTCGAGCTGACGGAATACTTCGTCCACCCAGGCAGTGCCGCAGACCACGGCATCTTCCCGGGTGATCACCGTGGCATGGGCCAGGCGTGATTCGGGGATCAGTTGAGCGGTGATGTCGCCACTGCCAATATCTTCGCGCAAGCTGCGACGGACGTTGGCCTCGATTTCGGCGCGGAGCTCGGTGAGCAGTAGATTCGGCATGTGGCCTCCGATTGGCTGAGGCGGCAATTATAGAGGGAGTCGCCAGCGGTGCTACGTTCATCGGCTAAAAATGAACCCTGGCGGTAACACTCGGTCACATGCGCGTACTTGGTGAAGACAGCCCCAGGCACCTGTGACGCAGGTCATATCTGTAAGTATTTGCTTTGGTATCTCCAGCAGCATTCCTATATTGTTCTGCTATGGAAGTATTGACGTCACATCGTTGACGTTAAGATGACTTTTGCCTTCCTGATCCAGCTTGCTCCGTCAGCGCCGTGCGCAGGAGATCGTGATGAAAACCGATGCCAACGTGGTGCATCTGAACAAAATGGTTTCTGACACGGCTCATACGGCGGCTGTAAGGCTACCTGCGTCTATCGTTCTGGTTCGCGATCGGGCTGCCACGCAGCTCAAGCAGGCTCTGCAAGCATTATTCGACAATGCTGATGACACCCTGTTCGACATGGCCGATCGCGCCACGAGCAACGCCGAGCAGAATGCGTTTTTCGAAGCCATGCGCGACCTGCGCCTCAAACGCAAAGGTATTGAGCGTGGCTTTCTGCAGAAGGTTTTCGAGTCCTTCGCCAGTCTGAATCAATATGTGGTTGGCAAAGCGCCGACACTCGATGCGGTTTCCTTCGACAGTCTGTCGCTTGTGCAGAATGATGAGCTTGAAGAAACCGTCGCACTGGATTCCATGATTGCCAAGGTGATGAGCCGCGACCAAGTGGCGCTCACCCACTTGACCACTCGCCTCAATGCCGTGGTCAGCAAGAAACTCGATGACAAATCCAACCCGCTTGGGCCGGTTTCGCTTAGCGAGCTGTTCCTCGATTCGTGCAGCGGTTTGGGCGTCGAGATCAAAGTCAAACTGATCATCCTCAAGTTGTTCGAGAAATACGTACTGAGTGGTCTCGAGCAGTTGTATGGCGATGCCAACAGCATTCTGGTCGAGGCTGGAGTGCTACCCGAGTTGAAGTCCGCGCCGGCTCGCCGTAGTACGAACTCCAATCGTCCGGCTCGCCATGAGCAGGCAGAAAGCGTCGACTTGTCCTCCGCCGGCTATGGGGATGACGAGGTGCGTGAGGTCTTCAGTGCATTGCAGGAGCTGCTTTCGCAGTCCCGTGATGGCGAATTCGCGCGGCGCCAGGCCCCGGCCAATGCGATGCCGATTTCCACCAACGACCTGATGCGTTTGCTGTCGCACATGCAACAGCGTGCGCCCATTCAGGCTTCAATGGATGTCGATCTGCGCGGGCAACTGGAACATCTGCTGACCCGCGCCAGTGCCAAGAGTGGTCGGGTGCGGGTGGTTGGCGAAGTCGATGAAGATGTCATCAACTTGGTGTCGATGCTGTTCGAATTCATTCTTGATGATCGCAGCCTGCCGGATTCGCTGAAAGCGCTGATCGCGCGTCTACAGATTCCCATGCTCAAGGTCGCCGTTCTCGACAAGACCTTTTTCAGTCGTGGTAGCCACCCAGCGCGCCGCTTGCTCAATGAAATCGCGACTGCGGCGTTGGGTTGGGGCGAGCATGACCACAGCCAGCGCGACAGCCTGTATCAGAAGATCGAACAGGTGGTGCAGCGGTTGCTCAACGACTTTACCGACGATCCTGCGATCTTCTCCGAGTTGTTGGCGGATTTCCTGGCCTTCACTGGCGATGAGCGTCGGCGCAGCGAACTGCTCGAACAGCGTACCCGCGATGCAGAAGAGGGCAGTGCCCGTGCCGAGTTGGCGCGCCGGGAAGTTGAGCAGGCGCTGAACGAGCGGCTGCTGGGCAAGACAATGCCGGAAGTGGTCGTGCGCCTGCTGCGTGAGGCGTGGAGCAAGGTGATGATGCTGACGTGCCTCAAGCACGGCACCGATTCCGAACAATGGCAGGCATCGCTGGCCACCATGGACGAGTTGATCTGGAGTGTGGAGCTCCATGAGAACCCCGAGGCGCGCCTGCATCTGCTTGAACTGGTGCCCGGGTTGCTCAAGGCACTGCGTGAAGGTATGGCCAGTGCGGCGTTCGATCCTTTCTCCACCAGTGAATTCTTTGCACAGCTCGAAGCTTTACACGTGCAGGCATTCCAGCGCTTCAAGCGATCCATGCCTGATGTCGAGCGCAGTTCTCCAATCGAGTCGGATGATGTTCAGCGTACGGCGCTCTCTGCCGTCGGCATTGAGTTGCCTTTGCTTGAATTGCCTCCTGAAGATGAAGAGAGCGTTTCGGCCATGGTCGAGGTGCTCGAAGAGATCGTCTTGCTGGCGCCAGGGCAGACGCGTGTCGAAGAAGAAGAGCCGGTACTCGCCAGCGATGACGAGGCGCTGCAGCATGTAGATGCACTGCGCGTCGGTAGCTGGGTAGAGTTTCAGGAAGACGAAGAACACAAGTTGCGCTGTAAATTGGCCGCGATCATCAAGCCAACCGGTAAATTCATCTTCGTCAATCGTACGGGGATGAAGGTATTGGAGAAGTCCCGCGCTGGCCTGGCAATCGAGTTTCATCGCAATGCCGTGCGCCTGCTGGACGATGCGTTGCTGTTCGACCGTGCGTTGGAGTCGGTAATCGGCAATTTGCGCCGTCTAAAGAACGCCTGAGCCCGCTCTCTGCGCAACCCGTTCCTCCCCTTGCGGCCTAATTAGGCCGCAAGTCGTTTCAGCCGCCTGTAAACGCTTTCACCTCGCCGCAACTTGCGCTGCAGCCTGAACAGCACCTAGAGTGTGCGCTCGTTCGGGGAGCAAGTATGCACAAGCAACTCGAAGACGGCTGGTATCAAGGGATTCAGCACTGTCCTTCGCCCAATTTCAATGAGCGCCCGCAGACTGAGATTTCCTTGCTGGTGATTCATAACATCAGCCTGCCGCCTGGCCAGTTCGGCACCGGACAGGTGCAGGCGTTCTTCAGTAACTGTCTGCAAGCTGATGCGCATCCGTACTTTGCCGGTATCGCCAGCATGACGGTGTCAGCGCACTTTCTGATCGAGCGTGACGGTACCGTTATCCAGTTCGTATCGTGCCTGGATCGTGCCTGGCATGCCGGTGTTTCCTGTTTTGATGGCAGGGAGAACTGCAACGACTTCTCTCTGGGAATCGAGCTCGAAGGAACCGATCACCTGCCGTTCACGGACGCGCAGTACGCTGCGTTGACCGAATTGACCCGCGTGCTGCAGAGCGCGTATCCGGCGATTAGCGTCGAACGTATCTGCGGGCATAGCGATATCGCGCCTGGGCGCAAGACCGATCCGGGGCCTGCATTCGACTGGACGCGGCTGCGCCGCGCATTGATGACTGATAAGGAGGCATCATGAGTTTCCTGGTGTTGCTGCTGGTGCTGTGGATCGAAAAGTTCTCCTCCTGGCGCCAGCGTGTTCAACATGACGAGCCCTGGCTGCGTGCGCTCGGGCGCCTGGAGCGTAGCGGCACGACCAGCGATTCGCCGTGGCTGGCGATCATCCTGCTGGTTGGTGTGCCGCTGTTGATACTGGCGTTGATCCTGAAGCTGCTCGCGCCGCTGGCCTATGGCTGGCTGCTTTTGCCGTTACACCTGCTGGTGGTGACCTACAGCCTTGGCCGTGGCGACCTGCTGGCCGCCCTCGGGCCTTTTCGTGACAGCTGGCGGCGCGGTGATGGCGAGGCGGCCTACCTGGTGGCGCAGCGTGATCTGGGTGTCGACGGCGAGGGTGAAGCGACGCTGCTGCCCAACGTACAGACCTTCATGGTCTGGCAGGCGTACCAGAGCTTTTTCGCGGTGATCTTCTGGTATGTCCTGCTCGGGCCTCTGGCTGCGCTGGCTTATCGGTTGCTGGCGTTGCTCGTCGAGCACACTCAGTCCGATGCCCTGCGTGAGCGTGCTGGTCAGTTGCGTCATGCCTTCGACTGGTTGCCGGTGCGTGTGCTGGCTGCCAGCTTTGCGCTGGTCGGCAATTTCATCGCTGTGAGTCGTGCTCTGCTCCACGAAGCCCTCAGCTGGGACATTTCTGCTGCCCAACTGGCCTCCGGGGCCGCCCGCGCCGCAGCCGAGACACCGGAGCCGCTGCTAGGCGAAGCCGGCGTGGCCACGCTGGACAGCCTGTGGCAATTGCTGGTGCGCACTGCCATCCTCTGGTTCGCCGCCATTGCCCTGTGGACGCTGTTGTTCTAGTCCTGCCAGCCGAACAGCTGCATGGCGTTGCGGCTGCTGGCCGCCGCCAGCGCTTCTGGGGCAACCCCGAGCAGCGGTGCCAGTGCACGGCAGATGTCTGGCAGGTGAGCGGGGCTGTTGCGCAGATTAGGATGCATGGCCGGCGCCATGTCCGGTGAGTCGGTCTCAAGCACGATGGCATCCAGCGGTAGCTTTGCAATCACTTGCCGCAGGCGTTTGGCCTGGGGCCAGGTCGGTGCCCCGCCGAGTCCGAGCTTGAACCCTAGCTTCAGGTATTCTCTGGCTTCCTCGTAGCTGCCAGCAAAGGCGTGGATGATGCCGGCGCGCGGCAATTTGAAGCGCTTTAATGCGGCGATCACCGGCGCATGGGCTCGGCGCACGTGCAGCAGAGCCGGCAACTCGAAGCGTTCCGCCAGCGCCAGTTGCGCCTCGAAGAGTGGTTGTTGGCGGTCTCGATCGAGTTCTTCCAAGTAGTAATCCAGGCCGAACTCGCCGATGGCGCAGAGTTTCTTGTGACCGTGTAGGCGCTCCAGCCAGTCCTGCAGCAACTGAAGATCTTCGGCACGGTGCTCATTCAGGTAAACCGGATGCAGGCCGAAAGCCGCGTACAGTCCCTCGTGCACCTGCACCTGATCCCACAGGCGTTGCCAGTTACCGTGCTCGACACCCAGTACCACGAGCCGCTCTACGCCGAGCGTGCGGGCTTGCGCCAGTACCTCGTTGCGGTCGTTATCGAAGTCGGGAAAGTCGAGATGGGTGTGGGTGTCGATCAGTTGCATAGTGTTCTGCCGGGCAGGTGAAGAGTGGGTTGAGCAGTGCCTGCGTACAAATGGGGTGCAACATTCTGTGAGTCATTCCCGCCGTTGGCCAGTCGAACCTCAAAGGGACGGCGGTTGTGGGGATCGTCGAAAACAAAGGGCGGCCGCATGATGCGTCTTCGCAAGATACTTGGCTGGTGCCTTGCCAGTCTGTTGTTGTTGATCGCAGCGCTGATGTTGTTTCTGGTGCTGTTCGACTGGAACCTGCTCAAGCCAACGATCAATTCGCGAGTGTCCGAAGCGCTCAACCGTCCCTTCGCCATCGAAGGCAACTTGGCCGTGACCTGGCAGCGCGAACGCGAAGAGCCCGGTCTGAGTGCCTGGATACCCTGGCCGCATGTGTCTGCCGAGCAGCTTAGCCTGGGTAATCCCGAGTGGGCCAAGGGCGATCACTTCGTCAGCCTGCAACGTGTCGAGGCCAGTCTGTCACCGCTGCCGCTTTTGTGGAAAACCGTTTCCATCCCGCGCATTCACCTGACCGGCGCCGACGCGGCGCTGGAGCGGCTCGCCGATGGCCGTGACAACTGGACCTTCGATCTCGGTGCACAGGAGCAGCCGGACGAGGAGCCGGCAGCACCCTGGGTGATGGATATCGGCACCATCGGTTTCGACAAGGCGCAGGTGCGCTACGATGACCAGACCCTGCAAGCCAGCGTGAGTCTACTGGTGGAGCCGCTTGGCGCACCTATCGCCTTCAACGAAATCGTCGGCAAGACCGCCAGTCAACAAGACGACACCGCAGTGACGCCGCAGGATTACGCCTTCGCCTGGCAGGCCAAGGGCCGTTACAAGGGCCAGGCGCTGACCGGCAACGGTAAGATCGGCGGCCTGCTGGCCCTGCAGGATGCTCGCCAGCCATTCCCGGTGCAGGCTGATGTGCGGGCTGGAACCACCCGCGTGCAGGTCGCCGGCACCTTGACCGATCCGAAGAACCTCGGAGCTCTCGATCTGCGCTTGCGGCTCTCGGGCGCCAGCCTTGGTAATCTCTACCCGCTGACCGGCGTGACGCTGCCGGACACTCCAGCCTATTCCACCGATGGCCGCTTGATCGCGCAGTTGCAGGACGCCGACGGGCCGCTGTTCCGCTACGAGAAATTCAATGGACGTATCGGCGACAGCGACATCCATGGTGACCTGACGTTCGTGGCCCGCGAGCCGCGTCCCAAGCTGTCCGGTGCGTTGGTCTCCAATCAGCTGCGTTTCACCGATCTGGCGCCACTGATCGGTGCCGACTCGAATGCCGATAAAAAAGAGCGCGGCGCCGCCAGCGTTCAGCCGGGCAATAAGGTATTGCCGGTCGAAGAGTTCCAGACCGAGCGCTGGCGCGACATGGATGCCGACGTCAGCTTCACCGGTAAACGCATCGTACACAGCGAGGAGTTGCCATTCACCGACCTATTTACCCACGTGGTACTCAACGAAGGCATGCTCAGTCTCGAGCCCCTGCGTTTCGGCGTGGCCGGTGGGCGTCTGGATTCAACCCTGCGCCTGGATGGCCGCGGTACGCCGCTCAAGGCGGAGGCGCAGTTGCGCGCCCGCAATTTCCGCCTGCGCCAGTTGTTCCCCAGTGTGGAAGTGATGCAGAGCAGCCTGGGAGCTCTTAATGGCGACGCGACGATCAGTGGCACCGGCAATTCGGTGGCGACCCTGCTGGGCAGCTCCAATGGCCGCATCAAACTGCTGATCAACGATGGCCGGGTCAGTCGCAACCTGATGGAGATCGCCGGCCTGAACGTCGGTAACTATGTGGTCGGTCGCCTGTTCGGTGACGACGATGTGGAGATCAACTGCGCAGCCGCCAACCTGAATATCAGGCAAGGCGTGTTGAAGCCGGAGTTGATGGTGATCGACACCGAAAATGCATTGATCGGCATCGATGGCACGGTGAATTTCGCTAACGAGCAGCTCGACCTGACCATCACCCCCGAGTCCAAGGGCTTCCGGGTCTTCTCGCTGCGCTCGCCGCTGTACGTGCGCGGTACCTTTAAGGAGCCTCGCCCGGGCGTGAAGGCCGGCCCTCTGCTGCTGCGTGGCGCCGGCATGCTGGCGCTGGGCGCGCTGGTGGCGCCCGCTGCGGGACTGGTCGCGCTGGTCGCGCCGAGCGGCGACCAACCGAATGAATGCGCGCCGCTATTGGAACAGATGCGCCAGGGCGCTAATCGTTGAAACGGATTTTCAGGTGCCGCTCGATGGCGTCCAGGCCGGGCTGGTAGGTTCCATCCAGGGCATCGAGCAGGCGCTGGAACACCCTATCGGCGATGCGCTCATGCTGCTGTGAAATGGCGTTGACGCGCATGGGCAGGAAATCCAGTAGCTGGGCATCCCCGAAAGTGCCGAGGCGCAGGCGGCTGGTATCCATTTCCGGGTGCTCGTACAGCGCATCCAATACACCCTCGAGCAGCACGTACGCGGTGGTCACCAGTACGTCAGGTAAGCTGCCCTGAGCCATCAGCTCACGCATCTGCCGATGGCCCCATTGACGGCTGAACTGTTCACCATGACTGACGCTGATCAGGCCATCGAAATCCGCCAGGGCGTCGCGAAAGCCCTGTTCGCGAGCCTGGCTGATCGGCAGTTCCGGGCGGGCGCCGATCAGGGCGGCCTGGCGTGGCAGCGGCTGCAGCAGGCTTCTGGTCAGCAACTCGCCGGCCTGGCGATCATCGCTGATCACCGAGTACAGGTGGCTGGGATCCAGGGCGCGGTCCACCGCGATCACCGGAGTGCCGGCCGCAATCAGTTGACGGTATTCGGGGGCGTCCTGAGGCAAGCAACTGGCGACGATCAGCGCATCGCAGCGGCGCGAGCGGAACAGCTCGAGCAGTTGCCGCTCGCTGTCCGGCCGGTCATCGGAACTGGCGATCAGTAACTGATAACCCGCTTCCCTGGCGCGCTGTTCGAGCAGCTTGGCCAGGCGCGCGTAACTGGGGTTTTCCAGATCCGGGAGGATGAAGCCGAGGCAGCGGCTTTCTCCACGTCGCAGGCCGGCGGCCTGTGAGTTGGGGCGGTAGTCGTGCTTCTCCACCACTTCCAGTACCCGCTGCACGGTAGCCGCACTGATCCGGCGCTTGGCAGCCTGGCCGTTGATCACATAGCTGGCGGTGGTCAGCGATACGCCAGCCAGGCGGGCGATGTCGGTCAGTTTCAAGGTGCGTCTCCTCTGGCGTACTTCAAGGATTACCGATTATCAGGTAACGTGCCAGCGCTAGATGAAACGATTCAGCAAACGAGTCGACTAAGCTAACAAGAATGTCCGCCAAGTCCGTGCAACGCGCCGGTCTTGCTCGAGGAGAAACGTCATGCTCGAACTACACCCTTCGCAGATCCAGATGGGCCGACAGGCCGCGGACAAGCAGCAGGCGCTGGCCGATCTGGCCGACAGCCTGGTCGCCGACGGCCTGGTCGCGTCCGGCTATCTGGATGGCATGCAGGCCCGCGAACGGCAGGGCTCGACCTACCTGGGGCAGGGCATCGCCATTCCGCATGGCACGCCGGAAACCCGCGATCAGGTGTTCCAGACCGGCATGCGCCTGATCCAGTACCCGCAGGGTGTGGACTGGGGCGACGGCCAGCGTGTGTACCTGGCCATCGCGATTGCCGCACGCTCCGACGAACATCTGCGTTTGCTGCAACTGCTCACTCGTGCGCTTGGCGAAGGTGACCTGAGTCAGGCGTTGCGCGAGGCTCAGGATGCAGATGCCATTCTTGCTCTGCTGCAGGGCGCACCTCAGGAGTTGGCTCTGGATAGCCAACTGGTGGGGCTGAGCGTCAACGCTGAGGATCTGGACGAACTGGCCTGGCAAGGCGCCCGCCTGCTGAAGAAGGCCGGCTGCACAGCCTCCGGCTTTTCCGGCAGCCTGGTTCAGGGCGAGCCGTTGCCGTTGGGTAACGGGCTGTGGTGGCTGAGCAGCGAGCAGGGCGTCGAACGCCCGGGCCTTGCTTTCGTGACCCCGTCGCAGCCGCTGCAGCAGGCTGGTCAGCCGGTTGCCGGGCTGTTCTGCCTCGCCTGTCTGGGGGAAGGGCATCGTAAAGTGCTCGAGCGTCTCTGCGATCTGCTGATCGCCGGGCAGGGTGACGCCCTGGCACACGCCACCACCAGCCGCGGCGTGCTCGAAGCCCTGGGCGCCGAGCTGCCTCCTGATTGGCCAGCGTTGCGCATCACTCTGGCCAATGCTCACGGGCTGCACGCCCGTCCGGCCAAAACACTGAGCGAGCTCGCGCAAAGTTTCAGTGGTGACATCCGCGTGCGTCTGGCCGAGGGGGCTGCGGCCGGCGTTTCGGCGAAGAGCTTGAGCAAGCTGCTGGCGCTGGGCGCACGACGTGGTCAGGTACTGGAGTTCAGTGCCGAGCCCACGATCGCTGACGACGCATTGCCGGCTATCGAAGCGGCTGTTCGTGCCGGTCTGGGTGAAGAGGTCGAGCCGCTGCCGCCGGAGTCAGCCGAGCAGGTAGTCGATTCGCCGCCCCCGCCTGAAGTGGACGCAGCGCCCAGCGCGCCATCTGCCGGCACCCGTTTGCAGGCAGTCGCCGCATCGCCGGGTATTGCCAGCGGCCCGGCCTTCGTACGCCGTGTGCCGCGCCTTGATTATCCCGCCGAGGGTGAGGGCGTCGGCGTAGAACGGGAGCGCCTGGATGCCGCTCTGCAGCATATCGATGGCGAGATTCACCGGCTGGTCGAGCGTAGCCAGGAAGCCAGCGTGCGCGACATTTTCGTCACCCACCAGGCGATGCTGCGCGATCCTGCCCTGCGTGAAGACGTCGATGCGCGCCTGGCTGCGGGCGCCAGTGCGCAGGCCGCGTGGATCGGCGAGATCGAGGCTGCCGCGACTCAGCAGGAATCGCTCCACGATGCATTGTTGGCCGAGCGCGCCGCCGACCTGCGTGATATCGGTCGCCGTGTGCTGGCGCATCTCTGTGGCGTCGAGGCGCCTCAGGAACCCGCAGAACCCTACATTCTGGTGATGGGCGAGGTCGGCCCTTCGGACGTCGCCAGCCTCGACCGTCAACGGGTCGCCGGTATCGTCACCGCTCGTGGTGGTGCCACCGCGCACAGCGCGATCATCGCCCGCGCTCTGGGGATTCCCAGTGTGGTCGGCGCCGGCGAAGGCCTGCTGGCCTTGCAGCAGGGCACTCGACTGCTGCTCGACGGTGACCGCGGTCAGGTCTGGGTCGCGCCGGACGATGCCACCCTGGCTCAGGCCGAGCGTGAACGGCAGGCCAGCGAGCAGCGTCGCGAACGTGCCCATGGCGAGCGCATGCATCCGGCGCGTACCCGTGATGGGCATGCAGTCGAAGTCGCCGTGAACATTGGCGCCAGCGGTGAAGCTGCCGCTGCGGTCGAGCTGGGCGCCGAGGCTGTGGGCCTGCTGCGTACCGAGCTGGTGTTCATGGATCACTCCCAGGCGCCGGACGTAGCGACTCAGGAGGCCGAGTACCGACGTGTGCTCGATGCCCTGCAAGGCCGGCCGCTGGTAGTGCGCACGCTGGATGTGGGGGGCGACAAGCCCTTGCCCTACTGGCCGATGCCGGAGGAGGAAAACCCCTTCCTCGGTGTGCGCGGCATACGCCTGACCCTGCAACGCCCGGACATCATGGAAACCCAGCTGCGTGCCTTGCTGCAGGCAGCCGATGGTCGTCCCTTGCGCATCATGTTCCCGATGGTCGGACAGATCGAAGAATGGCGCGCAGCGCGCGCGATGGTCGAGAAGCTGCGTCAGGAAATTCCGCTGGACGACCTGCAACTGGGGATCATGATCGAAGTGCCATCCGCCGCCCTGATGGCGCCGGTGCTGGCGCGCGAGGTGGACTTCTTCAGTATCGGCACCAACGACCTGACCCAGTACACCCTGGCCATCGACCGCGGCCATCCCACCCTGTCGGCCCAGGCGGACGGCTTGCACCCATCGGTGCTGCGCCTGATCGGCATGACCGTCGAGGCTGCCCATGCCGAAGGTAAGTGGGTCGGCGTCTGCGGTGAGCTGGCGGCCGACATGCTCGCCATCCCGCTGTTGGTCGGGCTGGGTGTCGACGAACTGAGTGTCGCCGCGCGCAGCATCCCGCTGGTCAAGGCGCGAGTCCGCGAGCTAGATCTTCATCACAGCCAGGTGCAGGCGCAGCAGGCGCTGACCTTGGGCAGCGCCGCTGCGGTGCGGGCGCTGGTCGAGGAGACACACTGATGGCGCGCATTCTCACCCTGACCTTGAACCCGGCGCTGGATCTCACCGTCAGCCTCGATACCCTGCAGCCCGGGGCGGTCAACCGCAGCCTGGGGATGACCAGTCATGCCGCGGGCAAGGGTCTCAACGTCTCCCAGGTGCTCGCCGATCTCGGCCACAAAGTCACCGTCAGCGGCTTTCTCGGCCAGGCCAATGCCGCGCCGTTCGAGCAGTTGTTCCAGCGTCGTGGCTTTATCGACGCGTTCGTCCGAGTGCCAGGCGAGACCCGCAGCAACATCAAACTCGCCGAGCGTGACGGCTGCGTCACCGATCTCAACGGCCCCGGGCCGGAAGTCGATGCGGCGCATCAACAGCAACTGCTGGATCAGCTGGAACAGATCGCCGTGGGGCATGATGCTGTCGTCGTCGCCGGCAGTCTGCCGCGCGGTGTGACGATCGAGTGGTTCGGCGCACTGCTGCGTCGCCTGGTTAGCCTCGGCTTGCCGCTGGCGCTGGACACCAGTGGTGCAGCCTTGCGTGCCGGCTTGACGGCGGAACCCTGGCTGATCAAACCCAATGAAGAGGAACTGGCCGAGGCTTGCGACCTGGCGTCGGCATCTCCCGAGCGCCTGGATGACGCCATCCGCCAGTTGCAGCAAGCCGGCATCAAGCATGTGCTGCTGTCGCGCGGTGCACAGGGCGCTGACTGGTTCGGCCCCCATGGCGTGCTCCACGCGCAGCCGCCACAGGTCGAGGTGGTCAGCACCGTTGGTGCTGGCGACTCGCTGCTCGCCGCTACCTTGCATGGCCTGCTCAGTGACTGGCCTGCCGAGCGCACGCTGCGCCTGGCGACGGCGGTGGCCGCCCAGGCGGTCACGCAAATCGGATTCGGAATTCACGATCGGCAACAGCTGGCCCGCCTGGAAGCGGCGGTGGCTGTGACGTCGAAACAATAACAAGAGGTCGTTGCAATGAATGTGCTGATCATTACCGCCTGCCCCAACGGCCAGGTCACCAGCGTTCTGTGTTCGCGCCTGTTGCAGGCCGCCGCCGAGCGTCTGGGTTGGTTCACTCAGGTCGAAGTGCATGATCCCAAGGCGATCGGCTCGCCCTTGAGCGAAACCGATATCGCCGCGGCCGAACTGGTGCTGGTGGTGAAAACCGGCGAGCTGGATCTGCAACGCTTCGTTGGCAAGCGCGTGGTGCAATCCACGCCGTCCGAAGCGCTGGCCGACCCGAAGCAGTTTCTGCTGGTCGCTGCCGAGCAGGCGCAGGTGCTTGAAAAGGCCGCGCCGGTGGCGGCTGCCTCGTCTGGTGGCAAGCCGAAGCTGGTGGCGATTACCGCCTGCCCAACCGGTGTCGCCCACACCTTCATGGCTGCCGAAGCGCTGCAACAGGCTGCCGAACAGTTGGGCTTTGAGCTGAAAGTTGAAACCCGCGGTTCGGTTGGTGCGCGCAATCTGCTCGACGACGCCAGCATCGCCGCCGCTGATGTGGTGCTGCTGGCCACGGATATTGAGGTCGAGACCGAGCGTTTTGCCGGCAAGAAAGTCTATCGCTGCGGCACCGGCGTTGCCTTGAAACAGCCCAAGCAAACGCTGCAGAAGGCGCTGGCCGAGGGCGTTGCGCAGCAGGGGGCTGGGCAGTCGCAGAGCGCCGATGCCGGCAAGTCGGGCAGCAAGAGCGGCCCATACAAGCATCTGCTGACCGGCGTGTCGTTCATGTTGCCGATGGTGGTGGCGGGTGGTCTGTTGATCGCCCTGTCCTTCGTGTTCGGTATCGAGGCGTTCAAGCAGGAGGGCACGTTGCCTGCCGCGCTGATGAAGATCGGTGGCGAAGCAGCCTTCGCGCTGATGATTCCCGTGTTGGCAGGTTACATCGCCTATTCGATCGCGGACCGCCCGGGGCTGGCGCCAGGGATGATTGGTGGCATGTTGGCCAGTGCCCTGGGTACCGGTTTCCTGGGGGGCATCATCGCCGGCTTCCTTGCGGGTTATCTAGCCTTGGCGCTGAATCGCTGGTTGCGCCTGCCGCAGAGCATTGAGGCGTTGAAACCGATCCTGCTGATACCGCTGCTGGCCAGCCTGGTCACCGGCCTGGCGATGATCTACGTGATCGGTACGCCAGTCGCCGGGATCATGGCGGCGCTGGAAGTGTTCCTGCAGAACATGGGCACTACCAATGCAATTCTGCTCGGGCTGCTGCTCGGCGGCATGATGTGTGTGGATCTCGGTGGGCCGATCAACAAGGCAGCCTACGCGTTTTCCGTTGGCCTGCTGGCATCGCAGAGTTACGCACCGATGGCCGCGACCATGGCCGCCGGGATGGTGCCGCCCATCGGCATGGCCATCGCCACTGTGCTGGCGCGCCGCAAGTTCAGCCAGACAGAGCGCGAAGCTGGCAAGGCGGCGGGTGTGCTGGGGTTGTGCTTCATTTCCGAAGGGGCGATTCCCTTCGCCGCGAAGGATCCGCTGCGGGTCATTCCAGCCAGCATCGCCGGTGGCGCGCTGACGGGTGCGCTGTCGATGTACTTCGGCTGCAAGCTGATGGCGCCGCACGGTGGCTTGTTCGTGCTGCTGATCCCCAACGCGATCAACCATGCGTTGCTGTATCTGCTGGCAATCGTGGCGGGCAGTCTGGTGACCGGCGTGGTCTATGCGCTGATCAAGCGCCCTGAAGTCGAAGCCCTGACGGTCGCTGCCAAGGCTTGAAAGTAGGGCAGGGCATCCACGGATGCCCTGCCAGTGGTTCAGCGAGTGCCGAAGACCACCATGGTCTTGCCTTTGACGTGCACCAGGCCCTGTTCTTCCAGAGCCTTGAGTACGCGCCCGACCATCTCCCGAGAACAACCGACAATACGACCGATTTCCTGACGGGTGATCTTGATCTGCATGCCATCCGGATGAGTCATCGCATCCGGCTGTTTGCAGAGGTCGAGGAGGGTGCGGGCAACGCGACCGGTAACGTCGAGAAACGCCAGGTCGCCTACCTTGCGAGTCGTGTTGCGCAGTCGCTCGGCCATCTGTGTGCCCAGCGCGAAGAGGATGTCCGGATCTTGCTGAGTCAGTTCGCGGAACTTGGTGTAGCTCAGTTCGCCGACTTCACATTCAGTCTTCGCACGAACCCAGGCGCTACGCTCTTTCTCTACACCTTCCTTGCCAAATAGCCCCATCTCGCCGAAGAAATCCCCGGGATTGAGGTAGGCAATGATCATCTCACGGCCATCATCGTCTTCGATCAGGATGGTGACTGAGCCCTTGACGATGAAATACAGCGTTTCGCTGCGATCGCCTGCATAAATGATGGTGCTTTTGGCTGTATAGCGACGGCGATGACAATTCGCGAGGAGTTTGTCGAAGTTTTTGACTTTCGGTGTAAGGGTGATTGCGACCATGCCTGAGTCCCGAATATAGAAAGATAAGCCTGACAGACGCGGTAAGTGACGCCGCCTAGACCCAAGTGCTTGACTATCTCGCAAGGCAGATGCCGGCTCTCTGGTGTGTATAGCGATATCTGAAAGCGCCTTTAACACAGCAGATGCCCACATTTTTGCAGCGGAATATGACGTTGCATGCAATGCGTTGTGATCGATAGCGCCCTGGCGGATATCTTGTTCTTATCGACTGATAACGATGTGTCGCGCTTCGATATCAGTGATTGTGCCACTAAAACGGCATCATCATGAACAGTGATACTTCCAGAGGAACTGTTTTGTGAGGTATTGCACGTTCCGCTTGTGAACTCTAGCAGCATCTGTGGCACCCGTCGTAAAAGTCGCCCTGTGATAAGCTTTTGGTCTTTTAAAAGGAGGGGCCGCAACGATGAAAGCTCGCGTTCAATGGGCAGGCGAAGCGCTGTTTCTAGGCGAGTCGGGTAGTGGCCATGCGGTGGTGATGGACGGCCCGCCGGAAAATGGCGGCCGCAATCTGGGCGTGCGCCCGATGGAGATGTTGCTGATCGGCCTGGGTGGCTGCAGCAATTTCGATGTGGTGAGCATCCTCAAGAAATCCCGCCAGCCAGTTGAAAGCTGCGAAGCCTTTCTTGAAGCCGAGCGCGCCACTGAGGATCCCAAGGTTTTCACCAAGATCCATCTGCATTTCGTGGTGAAAGGCCGTGGTTTGAAAGAGGCCCAGGTCAAGCGTGCGGTTGAGCTGTCTGCCGAGAAATACTGCTCCGCCTCGATCATGCTCGGCCGTGCCGGTGTGGAAATCACCCACGATTACGAAATCGTCGAACTGGGTGCTTGAAGCAAAAGGGCGATCCATTGATCGCCCTTCTTCTATTGGTCAGATCCGGTAGGTGGTCTTGGTCATGAACTTCGAGAGTAGCGTCATGCCCAGTTTGACTGGTGCCGGGAAGCGCGCACCGCCGGCATCCAGCGCGCTGTTGGCGTGTTCCTGCTCGTCGCGGCGCATCTGTTCGAGGATGGCTCTGGATTTGCCATCTTCTTCGGGAATCTGTTCGAGGTGTTCATCCAGGTGCTTGACCACCTGGTCTTCCGTTGCCGCGACGAAACCCAGGCTGACTCGGTCGCTGACCAGGCCGGCTACGGCGCCAACACCGAACGACAATCCATAGAACAGCGGATTCAGCACGCTCGGGTGGCTGCCCAGCTGGCGAATGCGTTGTTCGCACCACGCCAGGTGATCGATTTCTTCATCTGCCGCATGCTCCATCGCCGCACGCACGCGTGGCAGCTTGGCGGTCAGTGCCTGACCCTGATACAGCGCCTGCGCGCAGACTTCCCCAGTGTGATTGATGCGCATCAGACCAGCGATGTGGCGAGTCTGTTTCGCGTCGAGCTGCGCCTCGGGTTCGACTATGGCTGGCGATGGACGGCTCGGCTGGCCACTGAAAGGTAGCAGCGTGCGCAGCGCCATGTCGGCTTGCAGCAGCAGGCGGTCGACGGGCGAATAATGGCGGTCGTTGGCCATGAGGGTTCTCCGGCGAGGACATGAGCGGGCAGTTTACCGCAAAAGGTCTGCCGTGTTCGGCGGGCGGCAGCGGCATTGAGCCGCAAACGTGTGCTGCCTCTCCAGTTGTGCATTCGGCACTTGCCCGGCGCTGTCGGTTGGCGGGAGTATGGCGCTGCCTCTAGGGCATAAGGAGTTGCTGTGAAGAACGATATTCACGACCTGGGATTGGTACTCGATTCCAAGGTCAAGCTGGTGCTCATCGAATCATGGGATGAACGGCGGGTACTGGAGACGCTTACCGGTTTGGCGGTACGCCGTGGCCTGGGTCTGCTCACTTGGTCGGTCACCGAAGGGCTGCAGCGTGCCGGCTTTGCCGGAGAGGCGTTTGCCGAAAGCGGCAGCAGCGAACCGGAAGCTGCGTTGCGGCTGATCAAGGCCGACCCTCAGGCAAACCTCTACGTGTTGTGCGACCTGCATCCCTTTATGGTCGATAACCCTAAGCTGGTGCGCCTGCTCAAGGAGATCGCCATGGCTGATGGCAGCCAGGCGCCTACGGTGGTGCTGGTGTCCCACGCCTGCAAGTTACCGCCTGAAGTGCAGCGCTATGCGGCGCGTTTCAACCTGGCGTTGCCTGGGGAGGACGAACTGCTGGGGATCGTCCGCGATGAGGCCACGCGCTGGAGCGAGCGCAACCGCAATCGCCGTGTCCGCACCGACAACCGCACCTTGCAGCAGGTGGTGAAGAACTTGCGTGGTATGAGCCACGCAGAAGCACGGCTGCTGGCGCGCAACCTGATCTGCGACGACGGTGCTATCACCCAGGAAGATCTGCCTGAGCTCAACAAGGCCAAGTTCGAGCTGCTCGACCTCGATGGCGTACTCAGTTACGAGTACGACACTGCGCGTTTCGCCGATGTCGGTGGCCTGAGCAACCTCAAGCGCTGGCTCGGCGAGCGCCAACGAATCTTCTTCGACGGCACAGGTGTCGACCTGCCAAAGGGCGTGCTGCTGGTCGGCGTACAAGGCTCGGGCAAGAGCTTGGCGGCCAAGGCGGTAGCCGGGCTGTGGGGCTTGCCGCTGCTGCGCCTGGATTTCGCCTGCCTGTACAACAAGTTCTTCGGGGAAACCGAACGCAACCTGCGCGAGGCACTGAAGCTGGCCGAGCAGATGTCGCCCTGCGTGCTGTGGGTCGACGAGATCGAGAAGGGCCTGGCAAGCGGCGATCAGGACGGCGGCGTTAGCCAGCGCGTGCTCGGTACGCTGCTGACCTGGATGGCCGAGCGAAAATCATCGGTGTTCATGGTCGCCACGGCCAACGTCATTGGTCGCCTGCCGCCCGAGCTGGTGCGCAAGGGTCGCTTCGACGAGTTGTTCTTCGTCGACCTGCCGGACGTGGAAACCCGCGCCGAGATCTTCCGTATCCATCTGCAACGCCGCGAGCTGGATGCCACGGCCTACGACCTGCCGCAGTTGGCGGCGGCAAGCAGCGGTTTTTCCGGTGCCGAGATCGAGCAGGTGGTGGTCAGCGCGCTGTACGCCTCTCAGGCGCAGCAGCAGTCCGTCGACCATGGCATGCTGCTGCGTGGTATCCAGGCCACGTCGCCTTTGTCGGTGATCATGGCTGAGCCACTGGCCGAGTTGCGGGATTGGGCGCGGGGGCGGACGGTCAGCGCAAATTGAAGTGGTCGATCAAGCCCGGCCAAAACGCCGGTTGAGCCGCGCCGCGAATCGGCGCACCAACAGCCGTGGGAAGAACCGTGGCGCCAGGCTCAGCAGGCGATTACGCCAGCCGGGAATGATGATCGCGCGGTTCTTGTCCAGACCACGCACCGCGATCAGTGCAACTTCCTCGGCGCTGAGCATCAGTTTGCCTTTCTCCAGCGCGCTGGCATCGAGTTGGGCGTTGCGGAAGAACGCGCTGCGCGTCGGCCCGGGGCAGAGCACCGACACCTTGACGCCGTAAGGTCGCAGCTCTTCGCGCAGGCCTTCGGAGAAATGCAGGACGTAAGCCTTGCTCGCGTAGTAATTGCTCATCCATGGCCCTGGCTGGAAAGCAGCTATCGACGCCACGTTGAGGATCTGCCCGCTGCCACGCCCGGCCATTACCGTGCCGATGGAGTGGCACAGGCGCGCCAGGGCCAGCACGTTGACTTCCAGCAACTCCTGTTCACGGCTCCAGTCCTGGGCAACGAATGCGCCGGCGCTGCCGAGCCCCGCATTGTTTACCAGCAGCTCGATGACCAGACCGTTCTGCTCGAGCTCGTGCATCAGTCCGGATAACTGCAGGGGTTCACTGAGGTCGCAAACACGGAACAGGACTTCGACGGAAAAGCGCTGCGTCAGCTCGTAGGCGATGCTTTCCAGTGCGTCACGATGGCGTGCGATGAGGATCAGGTTACGCCCGCGGCGTGCCAATGCTTCGGCCAGGGCAAGGCCGATACCACTGGAAGCACCGGTGACCAGGGCATAGCGGGGCATGGCGTTCTCCTGATGCTGTCCGTGACGGGCGTATAGCCTATCCGCAACAGGCCTGTCAGCGCTGCAGTGGCAACGCCGATAGGGAAAATAAATGCAGCGGGATCGATCAGGATCCGCTCACCATCTGGTCGAAGAACATGCTGAGCACGGCCAGGATGGCAAAACCGCTGAGGAACAGCGTCAGCAACCCGCCGACCATCAGAACGATAAACAGGCCGGCCAGCAGGTTGACTGCCAGGCTGTTGGGCGGCGGTTCCGGGCCGAAGCGATTGCTGCCGACGGTGCCTGGTACTACCAGCATGATGATCCAGAACACACTGTTGACGATCGGCACCAGGTTGAGCAGCCACAGCCAGCCCGTCCAGCCCATGTCGTGCAGCCGCTGCACGCCGATCTGCACACTGATTACCAGCATGCCGATACTGGCGCCGATGACGAGAATGCCGCTCAGGGTTTCCGAGAGCAGCGCCACGGCAGACAGTGCGGCAACGACCATGGCGAAGGCGAACATCAGTACCAGCGACCACGCCAGGTAGCGCATGCGGCCGATACGGCCATTGAACGAGGCGACTTTCAGTTCGCCGACTTGGCCGGCCTGAGTGTCGATATTGGCACGGGGTGGGGTGTAGGGCGTGTGCTGTACTGGCGAGGCAGTCGGAGCCGGCTGCGGCAGGTGGCTTTCAGCGAGCACCGCCTGACGGGCCAGATACTTCTCGATGATCACGCCACAGGCCGAGCATTCAGCCGCGATCGTTTGCTGATGACCGCATTTCGGGCAGTCCATCGTCTGTTGAGATTGTTCGGTAGGCGCAGCGCTGACGGTCTTCTCCTCGTCCGTTTCCACGAGACTCAGCGCAGCTGAAAGGTCGGGCTCCTTGCGTGCTTGGGCGCCGGCACGCTGCAGCACGGTCAGATACTGGTTGGCTTCGTCTTCTGCCAGGTCGCGCTTCAGGGCGATGGGCCCCCGACCGAACAGAGTGTCGATGCGCGCGCGGTCACTCTTGAACAGGCTGGCCAGATTGGCCTTGACTGTGTCCATCGAGGTGTCGGGCATCAGGCTGCCATCGAAGACGATTTTGTAGCGGAGCTGGCTCATGCGCGCGTCCTTGTCTGCACGGGAGAGAGTTGGCAGACCCTATCGTTCCATCATGCCTTCGACAAGTGACCATGGGAGACTTTCGAACACGGCTGAGTGTTGGTTCTCAGCTTGCTGGCAGCTTCGACGTTAGGGCCAACTGATACTCGCGATCCAGGCGGGTAATCAGCTCGCTGACCGAGGGCACATCAGCAATTCCGCCTACGCCCTGACCCGCCGACCAGACGTTCTTCCAAGCCTTGGCTTCCTCATCGAGTGGCTTGAGCTTGGCGCCAGGGTGAGCGCCTTGTAGGGTCTGCATGTCGAAACCTGCTCGTTCCAGGCTCTGGCGCATGAAGCTGGCAGGGACGCCGGAGACCGCTGGTGTGTGGATGATGTCGCTGGCACGGGCCTCGATGATCATCTGCTTGTAGTCCTGGCCCGCAGTACTCTCCTGAGTGGCGACGAAACGAGTGCCCATGTACGCCAGGTCGGCTCCAAGTATTTGTGCTGCAAGCATTTCATGGCCGCTGTTGAGAGCACCTGCCAGCAGTACGGTCTTGTCGAAGAACTGGCGGATCTCCGCGATCAGCGCGAACGGGCTCCAGGTTCCCGCATGGCCCCCGGCGCCCGCTGCTACGGCGATCAGCCCGTCGACACCCGCCTCGGCGGCCTTTTCCGAATGCCGGCGAGTGGTGACGTCATGGAACACCAAGCCACCGTAGGCATGCACGGCGTCGACGACTTCCTTCACTGCACCAAGGCTGGTGATGATGATCGGCACCCGGTGGGCTGCGCAGATGGCCAGATCCTGCTCCAGGCGCGGGTTACTGGCATGCACGATCAGGTTGACGGCGTAGGGCGCGCTGCCTTCTTGCAGGCCTGCTTCGATTTCATCGAGCCAGGTCTCGAAGCCTGTGCTGTCACGCTGGTTCAGGGCGGGGAAACTGCCAACGATGCCGTTGTTGCAACAGGCGGTTACCAGTGCAGGGTTGGAGACCAGGAACATCGGCGCGGCGACCAGCGGAAGGCGCAGACGGTTTTCCAGCAGAGCAGGCAGGGACATGGATGGCTCCTTGGCAGATCTTGGTCAGAACGGTTTGACCACCACCAGAATGACGATGGCGATCAGTAGCAATACCGGTACTTCATTGAACCAGCGATAGAACACGTGGCTACGTTTGTTCTCGCCTCGGGCCAGGCGCTTGTACATGGCGCCGCAGACATGGTGGTAGCCCACCAGCAGCAACACCAGTGTCAGCTTGGCGTGCATCCAGCCCTGACTCATCCAGCCCGGTACCATCACCAACAAGCCAATGCCGAATACCAGAGTGGCTATCATGGCCGGGGTCATGATGCCGCGGTACAGCTTGCGCTGCATGACGCTGAAGCGCTCGCGGCTTGGCGCGTCCTCGCTCATTGCGTGATACACGAACAGGCGTGGCAGATAGAACAGCCCGGCAAACCAGCAGACCATGGCGACGATATGCAGAGCTTTGATCCACAGGTAGAGCATTGCCATTCCTCTCGATGATATGTGCCTCGATACTAGTGCCCATGGTCTCAATAGTCATCAAGACGGTTGGCCGCAGGCGGATGCGCCTTTATGATCGTCGTTTCTTACCAGCCTTGAGGCACCCGATGCCCGCATCCGCCGTCACGTCGTCACCACTGCCTGCTCGCTGTCACCGCGCGCGCGGGTGGCTGGTCTGATGTCGGGTTGGGAAGTCCGCCCCAGCAATCGCGCCCATGAGCGGCGCCTTCGTGTTGCGCTGATCCTTCTGTTGATGGCCGTACCCAGCGCTTTCTATCTGGGAAGTTGGTGGCAGACCCGAGCTATGCAGGATCAGGGCGTCGAATCACAGGCAATGCAGGCTCGACTCGACGAGCAGGTGCGGGAGTTGGACGAGCTGCGTCAGCGCATGGCGGTACTCAGCAGTGGCGAGCAATTGGCCCAGCAGTCCAACGAGCAGAGTCGCCAGACCATCAAGCTGTTGGAAGAACAGAACTTCAAGCAGCAGCAGGAGCTAGCCTTCTATAAGGGTGTCTTGGCTCCAGATAGCCGGGTCGATGGGCTGCTTATCCGCAGCTTTGACATCCACCCCACCGAGCAGCCGGGTCTGTTCCGTTTCAAGATCATGCTCAGTCGGGTAGGCAAGGATGACAAACCCATGCAGGGGCGTTTGCATGTGCAGGTGGAGGGGCGCCAGGCCGGCAAGGCGAAAAGCCTGCAACTGGCGCAATTGAGTGGTGATTTGCCGGACGGTTCGACCGAACAGTCGATTCCGTTCGCCTTCAAGCACCTGCAAGCGATTCCGGAAGGCGGGCGCCTCGGGGAGCTGCAGCTCCCCGAAGGGTTCGAACCGCAGCAGATACGTATCAAGGCGGATGTCGAGGGTAGCAAGCCCGTCGAACGTCAAATCGAATGGACTGACTGATAAGTGATGGTTCGCGATGTGGAATAAAGGCAAAGGCAAGGCAGACATGCAGCGCTTCACTGGTAAAACCAGCCTGATTGCAGCGGGCGCGGCATTTCGCGGTGACCTAGAGTTTCAGGGCGCCGTGCAGATCGATGGCAAGGTGCTCGGCGATATCCGCACCGAGGAAGGGCTGGTGCGGGTCAGCGTTGACGGGCAGGTTGAAGGTGAGGTGCGGGCCCCCCATATAGTGATCGATGGCGAGATCATCGGTGATGTCTACGCCAGCCAGCACGTTGAGCTAGGGCCGCGGGCTCGGGTGCGCGGCAACCTTTATTACGGGCTGATGGAAATGGCCATGGGTGCGCAGGTCGAGGGTGGTTTGCGGCCTATCAAGGAGCAGGGCAGACCGTTGGAGCTACCCGAGAGCGTGGACGACGTAGAATAGTTGACCGCTTTTCTCGGGTAAGCGGATAATGTAGCGCTACAACGCAGTATGGCGCCTGGCGCCGGGAGAGAAACATGAGCGTCGAAACCTTCACCCCCACCGCAGCGATGCAGTTCACGCAAGGGGCGGCAAGCAAGGTTAAGAACCTGGTTGATGAAGAAGGCAACCCGCGTCTGAAGCTGCGCGTGTTCGTCACCGGCGGCGGCTGCTCCGGTTTCCAATACGGTTTTACCTTCGATGAAGACGTTGCCGATGATGACACCATCATTGAGCGTGAAGGTGTCGCTCTGGTGGTCGACCCGATGAGTTTCCAGTATCTGGTGGGCTCCGAGGTGGATTATCAGGAGGGCCTGGAGGGGTCGCGTTTCGTGATCAAAAACCCTAACGCCACCACCACCTGTGGTTGCGGTTCATCGTTCTCGATTTGAGTTTGCCATTCATAAAAACGCCGCGCATTTGCGCGGCGTTTTTCGTTCTGTTTGCTGTAATCAGGCTGGGTAGATCGCACCTAGTACTCGTAACCCGCGTGCCCCGGTAACTTCCGGACGGTTACCGGGAATGCCATTGAGGCAGCAGTGGGCAAGCCAGGCAAATGCCATGGCCTCCACCCAGTCGGCCGGTACGCCATGATCGTCCGTGCTGCTGACCTTCGCGCTAGGTAGTAGCACCTGCAAGCGGGCGATCAATGTCTTGTTGTGCGCACCGCCGCCACAGACCAGCAATTCGCTGCAATGCGGTTGGGCCTGTTGTAGCGAGAAGACGATGCTGGTTGCCGTCAGCTCGAGCAGCGTGGCCTGCACATCTGTCGCCTTGTACCCCGGCTGCTTTTCCAACTGCTCCATCAGCCATGGCAGGTTGAACAATTCGCGACCGGTGCTTTTCGGGCCGGTTGCCTGGAAGAAGGGATCGCTGAGAAGTGCCCTGAGCAGCGCGTCCTGTACCTGTCCGCTCGCAGCCCAGGACCCATCGCGGTCGTAGGCGTGCCCTTGATGATGGTGAATCCAGGCGTCCATCAATACGTTGCCTGGGCCACAATCGAAACCCAGTGCCGGCTTGCCTTCTTCGAGTAGGCTCAGGTTGCTGAAGCCGCCCACATTCAGGATTGCCCGTGCCGAATCGGGGCTGGCGAACAGTGCCTCGTGAAATGCCGGCACCAGTGGTGCACCCTGGCCGCCCGCCGCGACATCACGGCGACGGAAATCGGCAACCACGCTGATGCCAGTGAGTTCGGCAAGCAGGGCGGCATTGCTGATCTGGATGGTGAAACCCCGCGCTGGCTCGTGGCGCACGGTCTGGCCATGGCTGCCAATGGCGCGGATGGTCTGTGGTTGGAGGTTCTGTTTGGCCAGCAGGCTATGCACGCCTTCGGCGACCAGCTGTGCCCATTGCTGTTCGGCGATGGCCGCGCGCGCGAGCTCGTCCGGGCCAGAGCTGCAGAGTGCCAGCAACTGTTCACGGAGCGAGTCGGGGAGGGGCTGGTAATGATGGGCGAGCAGCTTGGTGTGCTCGCCTTGCTCGATAAGGGCGATGTCCAGCCCGTCGAGACTGGTGCCGGACATCACGCCAAGGTAGAGCATCGGCTTAACGCTTGTTCAGCGCGAGCGTTGTGGCTTTTTCCTGATCCATGCGTGCCATCAGTGGCTTGCTCATCTGCAGGAAGCGCTGTTTGTCCTGACGGGCGATCGGATCGGACATTGGGAGTTTTTGGCTCAGCGGATCTACGTGAGTGCCGTTGACCTGGAACTCGTAGTGCAGGTGTGGCCCTGTGGACAAACCGGTAGTCCCGATATAACCGATGATTTGGCCCTGCTTGACGCTACCGCCTGTGCGTACGCCTTTGGCGAAGCCCTGCATATGAGCGTAGAGCGTGCGATAGCGGCTGCCGTGTTGCAGCACGATGGTATTGCCATAACCGCCTTTACGCCCGGCCAGAATGACCTTGCCATCACCTGCCGCCTTGATAGGCGTGCCGCGTGGCGCCGCGTAATCCACACCTTTATGGGCGCGAATCTTGTTGAGGATCGGATGCTTGCGACCGTTGGAGAAACGCGAGCTGATGCGGGCGAAGTCTACTGGGGTACGGATGAAGGCCTTGCGCATGCTGTTGCCGTCGGCATCGTAATAGCTGACGTTGCCCTGCTTGTCGGTATAACGCACGGCGGTATAGGTCTTGCCCCGGTTGGTGAAGCGTGCTGAGAGAATGTTACCTGTACCGACCGACTTGTCGGCAACGACCTTATCTTGGTAGATGACTTCAAACTCGTCGCCTTGGCGAATATCCATAGCGAAGTCGATGTCATAGCCAAAGATGTTGGCCAGATCCATGGTCAGGTTGTGCGACAGACCGGCGCGCTTCGCGGATACGAACAGCGAACTGTTGATCACGCCGTGAGCGTAAGCGTCACGAACATCCGGCTTGACCAGCTCGCGCTTGAAGTCATAGCCCTTTTCCGTCTTGCTCAGGCTGACGCTTTCCAGGTCGCTGAGCTTGCTGTGCAGGCTTTCCAGCTGGCCGTCTTCGGTGAGTTTGAACTGCAACTCCTGGCCGACCTTAAGGCGGCTCAGTTGCTTGGCTTCCTTGCTGCTGTTGATCACGTCATGCAGGGTGTTTGCGGACAAGCCGACCTTGCTGAATACCGTGGAAAGCGTATCGCCATTGGCCACTGCAACGGTTTTGCTGAGCGGATCCTCGGGTGGCTGTTCGGCTACCTGAGGCTCGGCCTCCAGCTCGGCGTTCTGGGTGTCTTCGCTACCTTCAATTTGTGCGAAAGGCGACTCATCGGCGGGTTGCTCTTGTGCCACGTCCGCCGGAGGCGTCGGCAGGTTTTGCTGAACCTGCTCCGAGCCGTTGTCCATGTCGAGATTGAGAAAGGTCTTTTTCGCTTCTACTTCCCGGGAAGGGAAGACCAAGAGAGCTAGGCTGAGCAGCGCGGCTACGCCGCTCGCTGCGATGATGTGGGTTTTGGGGTAGAGCGGCGGCGCTTTAGTTGTCGAGGTCATAGGGCTGCTTTTTGAAGTGAAAAGATGAAGAGGAAAAAGAAGAAACTGATGAATATGCAGTAACTGTATAAAATATAACCAAATCCACCTTGAGGCAACCCTGAAAGTGATGGCTGGCACGCCTCTGGTTTTACTCTGGGCAAAACTTGTCATTTGTCCGTGATCTTGTATGGTTGGTTCCCTTTTGAATTCGGTGATTGTGAGTCCCTATGAAGTCGGTTGAAGAGCAGCTCGCGCTGATCAAGCGCGGTGCGGAAGAAGTCCTGGTTGAAGCAGAGCTGATTGAGAAGCTCAAGCGTGGCGAGCCGCTGCGTATCAAGGCTGGCTTCGACCCGACTGCGCCAGATCTGCATCTGGGCCATACCGTGCTTATTAATAAGCTGCGCCAGTTTCAGGAGCTGGGGCACCAGGTGATCTTCCTGATTGGCGACTTCACCGGAATGATCGGCGATCCTAGCGGCAAGAGCGCTACCCGTCCGCCGCTTACTCGCGAGCAGGTTCTGGATAACGCCGAAACCTATAAGCAGCAGGTGTTCAAGATCCTCGACCCTGCAAAGACCGAGGTTGCCTTCAACTCCACTTGGATCAATGAGCTGACGCCTGCCGACTTCATTCGCCTGGCTTCCCAGTACACCGTGGCGCGGATGCTCGAGCGCGATGACTTCGACAAACGCTACTCCGGCAATCAGCCTATCGCCATCCATGAGTTCCTTTACCCGCTGGTGCAGGGCTATGACTCCGTTGCGTTGCGTGCCGATGTCGAGTTGGGCGGCACCGATCAGAAATTCAACCTGCTGATGGGGCGTGAGCTGCAGCGCGCTTATGGTCAGGCGTCTCAGTGCGTGGTCACCATGCCGCTGCTCGAAGGTCTGGATGGTGTGAAAAAGATGTCCAAGTCTCTGGGCAACTATATAGGTATCCAGGAAGCGCCCGGCGTCATGTACAACAAGCTGGTGTCTATGCCGGATGCGCTGATGTGGCGTTACTTCGAATTGCTGAGCTTCCGTTCCATGGATGAGATCGAGCAGTTCAAGAAGGATGTCGAGAGCGGCGCCAACCCTCGCGACATCAAGATCAAATTGGCCGAAGAGATCGTGGCGCGTTTCCATGGTGAGGAGGCTGCTGCCAGTGCGCACCGTTCTGCCGGTAACCGAATGAAGGATGGTGAGTTGCCGGAGGATCTGCCTGAGCTCGAGCTTGCCTCTGCCGAGGACATGCCGATTGCAGCTCTTCTTAATAAGGTAGGGTTGGTAAAGAATGCTGCAGTCGCTCGCGATTTACTGGGATCCGGCGGTGTGCGGGTAGATGGCGAGGTAGTTGACCGTGCTTTCGTATTCAAGCTGGGCGCGACCCATGTTTGTCAGGCCGGGAAGAAGGCCTTTGCTCGGGTTTCACTAAAATCCGAATAAATCTGAAATAAACCATTGACCTGAGATTCTGGCTGCCTATAATGCGCACCACTTCCGGCGCAGCCTGATCTGAAAACTCCTTGTTAATCAGG